>NZ_SGWX01000001.1:2643398-3965098 GCF_004216535.1 Xylanimonas ulmi | reverse complement strand
ATCGCGTGCACGAGCGTGCCGAGCGTCTGGCTCGTGTCGTCGGCGGCGGTGCCGCCAGCCGCCTCGAAGGCCCAGCGCAGCGCGCACGTCGTGACGGTCTCGACCTTCGACGGAGAGACCGGGACGATGGCGTCGTCCGCCCACAGCGGGTCGTCGCTCGACGCCGGCGCCACGCCGTACCAGGTGCGCGGGTCGGCCTCGGGCACGCCGGCGACGGCGAGGTCGGCGAGGAGGGCCGCGGCCGCGGCCGGGGTCGACATCGCGTTCGGGGTGGTTTCAACAGGCTCAACCACCGGGTCGGCGGGGGTTGGGGTGGCGTCGACCGTCTCGTCCGGCGCGGTGCGGATCAGCGCCGCGCGGGCCATGGCGACGACGCCGCGCAGGTCGAGCGGGGCGCCGACGTCGACGCGGCGCGAGTCGCGCTCCTCGTCCGGCCCGGGGGGCTCGACGAGGTCACAGAACACGCTTGGCGCCTCCTGCACGTCCTCGACCGCCGTGACCAGCAGCCGCCGGCGCGCGCGTGAGGTCGCGACGGCGAACGCCCGCAGCTCGTCGGCGAGCACCTGACGGCGCGCCTCGGGGCCCAGTCCGCTCGCGTCCTGCGACCGTCCCGCCAGCAGTTCGACAAGCGCCTGCGAGCCCAGCAGCGAGTCGCGCAGCCGCAGGTCGGGCCACACGCCGTCCTGCACCCCCGCGACCACGACAACCTCCCACTCACGCCCGGCCGCGCCCGCGGGCGTGAGCGCCTCGACGGCGTGCGCGCCCGTCGCCGCCGCGGCGAGCGAGTCGGCCGGGAGGTCCTGCGAGGCGAGGTAGTCGACGAACGCCGCCACGGGCGCGCCAGGCAGACGGTCCACGTAGGTCTCCGCCGCGCGGAAGAGCGCGAGCACGGCGTCCAGGTCGCGGTCCGCACGCACCCCGGCCGGGCCGCCCGCGAGCGCCGCGTCGCGCCATCGCTCGGCCAGCCCGGTCGCCGCCCACACGGCCCACAGGACGGTCTGTGCTGTCGCGCCCGGCTCACGGGCAGCGTCACGCCCCGCGGCGAGCACGCGCGCGACCGCCACCGGGCCGCGACGCACCGCGCCCGGGACAGTCGCCGCGCGCGCCGGGTCGCCCAACACCTCGACGAGCAGCGCGTCGGACGAGCGCCCGCCGCCCCCGGCGAGCTCCTCGGCGCGCAGCGCCCGGCGCAGGCGACGCAGCGCGACGGCGTCGAGCCCGCCGATCGGGGACGTCAGGAGCAGCGCCGCCGTGGGCGCGTCGAGCAGCGGATACGGCTCCCCCGGGTGGACGGACTCGGCCTCCGCCTCAGCGGCGGCGGCGGACGCACCGGCGTCGGACGCACCGCCGTCGACCGGCGTCGCGTCCACGCGATCGCCCGTGAGCTGCTCCAGCAGAGCGTCCAGACTGCCCGGAGCGGCGGCGGCGCTCACCCGCAGCGCGGCGAGCAGCGGCGCGACCGCGGGCTCCTCGCGCAACGGCACATCGGAGCCGAGCAGCGCCACGGGCACCGAGGCGGCGATGAGGTCGCGGCGCAGCCCAGCGAGCCGGTCGCCCGAGCGCGCGATGACCGCCATGCGCTCCCACCCGGTGCCGTGCAGCAGGTGCTCGGCGCGCAGTTCGCGGGCGATGTAGGCGGCCTCCTGGGCGGCGCCCGCGAGCACGGCGACCGCGACGCCGGCCGGCGCGGACGGCTCACCCTCCCCCACCGCACCCGGCTCGCGGGCGACCGCGCCGCGCTGGAGCGGACCGCCGACCGTCGGAACCCGCGAGGTCACGGCCCGAGTGACCTCGCGCAGCTCCTCGGTCTGCCGCCACGCCGTGCCGAGCACCACGACGTCGGCGCCGAACGCGCCGAGCGACCGCGGCGGCGCGGAGGCCCGCCCGACCAGCCCCGGCGTCGCGCCGCGGAAGCCCTGGACGGCCGAGTCGGGGTCGGCGAGCAGCACAAGCCGCGCCCCACCCCCCATCCCACCGCCCGTCGGGGTGGCCGCAGCGCGGCCCAGCGACCTCGTGCCCGCCATCGCCAAGCCTGCCGGGTCGTGCAGCGCGTGCAGCAGGCGCGCCGTGGCGACGGTCGCCTCCTGATAGTCGTCGACGATCACCAGATCCCACGACGGGCGCGCGACGTGGGGCGCCTCGTCCTCCCACGCCGCGAGCGAGCGCGCGGCCAGGTCGACGACGACAGCCGGGTCGTAACGCTCACCCGAGTCGGGCGTGCCCAGCCGCAGCGCCGACACATCGAGGTACTCCTCGTAGAGCTGTGCGGCCATGCGCCACTCGGGTCGGCCGTGCGCGCGCCCCAGGTCGGCGAGCTCGGCGGGCCCGACGCCGCGCTCGGCCGCGCGCATGAGCAGGTCGCGCAACTCCTGTCGCAGGCCGCGCAGTCCTAGCGCGTCCTGGGGCAGCCCGTCGGGCAGCAGCAGATCGGCGCCCTCCCCCTCGACGTGGCCCGCCAGCAGGTCGGCCAGCACCAGGTCCTGTTCGGGCCCCGAGACGAGCGTCGGCGCCGGCTCGCCCAGCGCGCTGGCGCGCGTGCGCAGCACCGCGAACGCCGCCGACGCCGCGGTGCGCACCATCGGCGCGCCGAGCGTGCGGCCCGACGCCGCCGCGACCTGGTCGCGCAGTCGCGCCGCGGCCCGGCGCGACGCCGCGAGCACCAGCACCCGGGAGGGGTCCAGGCCCCACGTCGTCACGGCCTCGACGGCGCTCGCCGCGGCGAGGGTGGTGCGGCCCGTCCCGGGCGTGCCCACGACCAGCAGCGCGTGCGACGTCCGCGCCGCGTCGAGCGCGGCCTGCTGGGTCGGGTCGAGCGCCACCTGCGGCCCCGTGACGGGTGCGGGAGGCACGAGCCGGGGTGCGGTGGTCGACATGGCGCCCATCCGACCACGAGCCACCGACACACCCAGCGCGGTACGGCGCCGAGCGCGCGGGGATCGGCCCTGGGCGAAACCCGCCGTCCACGCGCCCGCGCCGACGACGCCGCTGGCTACGATCGGTGCGGGCCCCGGCCCGCCGGAACACCGGCAAGCCCCGCGCGCCAGCGCGCCTGCGAAGGAGAGAACGTGGAAGTCACGATCGGTGTGCAGAACCTGCCGCGCGAGCTGACCCTGGAGACCGACCTGACCGCCGACGAGGTCGCCGAGACGCTGAAGAAGGCGCTCGCCGACGGCGGCGTGCTCGAGCTCACCGACACACGCGGGCGTCGCGTCATCGTGCCGACGGCGACCATCGGCTACATCGAGGTGGGGCCGGAGGAGACGCGCCGCGTCGGGTTCGGCTCACTGTGACCGCCCCCTGATCACACCGGCCACGTCGGCCGCTGTCAGCGCCGCCCCGCGCGGCGGCGGCCGACGGGGCACCGGGACCAGCTACGCGGCGAGCCCCATGCGGTCCATGCGCCGCGTGTGCTCGGCCGTGAGCTCCGACAGCACCCAGGCCACAGCGCCTGCGGGTGCGGCGTCGCCGTCGTCCGTGTCCGCGTCCGACGGCGTCACGGCCTGAGCCAGCACGCCGAACGATGGCCGCGTCACCAGCAGCGTCTGCGACAGCGAGAGCGACTCGCCGACGACGCGCCGGCCCCACAGGGCCAAGCGCGAGGCGAGCCGCTCGTCGGCGTCGACGCCGGCGCGGATGATCGCCGTCGAGCGCTCGTCGTCGTCGTGGTACGCCATCGCGGCGCCGACCTCGGCGGCCAGGCCCGACGGCAGCCCGCGGGCGAGCAGCCGGCACAGGTCGCTGGCCACACCGTGCCCCACGACGCCCTTGAGCAGGCCCTCCCACCAGGTCGACTCGGCCGTGCGCGCCTCGAAGGAGTCGAGCACCCCGGCGAACGGCGCCATGAGCGCGACCGGCTCGACGCCGTGGGCCGCGCCGATGGCCAGCAGCGCGCGCTGCTGCTCGCCGACCCGCAGACCGATCGTCACCATGCGCTGCGCCGAGGCCAGGTCGGGGGCATCCCAGGTGTGCGCGCCGATGAGGCCGAAAAGACCCAGCCGCACGTAGGCCGCCAGGCCTGTGACCTCCAGGAACGGGCCGTCTCCCGCGCGGCGCACGACGTCGTGGGCCACCGTGGGCTGCTCGCTCATGCGACCAGGATACGGGCCGGTAACACGGCGTCGCGTAGACTGGCCCTGTACCACGGTTGCCCGGTCGTCCCGCACAGATCTTCCGCGACGCCTGGCGGACTGTCTCCGCCGGTGTCGCGACGTCCTTTCGCGATCGGCTGCCGTCCATCCGGCGCCGCGTCCGATTTGAGCGTGCCGCGCCGACGAACTGACCGAAGGCACTTGTGACCACAGAGCAGACCTCGGGCGCCGCGACGGCGCTCGCCTCACCCAACTCCACCAAGGCCCACCACGCGGCCTCCTCCATCCAACGGCAGGACGTCTCGTTCGCCGACTTCGGCGTCAAGTCCGAGATCGTCGACGCGCTCGCCGCCATCGGCATCACCCACCCGTTCCCCATCCAGGCGATGACGCTGCCCGTGGCCATGCAGGGCCACGACATCATCGGGCAGGCCAAGACCGGCACCGGCAAGACGCTGGGCTTCGGCGTGCCGCTGCTCAACCGCGTCGTCGCGCCGGGCGAGGACGGCTGGGACGACCTGGTCGCGCCCGGCAAGCCGCAGGCCGTCGTCGTCGCCCCCACGCGCGAGCTCGCCGTGCAGGTGGCCGGCGACCTGGCCACCGCGAGCGCCAAGCGCCCCAGCCTGCGTGTCGTGCAGATCTACGGCGGGCGCGCCTACGAGCCGCAGATCGAGCAGCTCAAGGCGGGCGCCGAGGTCGTCGTCGGCACCCCCGGGCGCATGGTCGACCTGCTCAACCAGGGCCACCTGTCGCTGCTGCGCGCCGCGACCGTGGTGCTCGACGAGGCCGACGAGATGCTCGACCTGGGCTTCCTGCCCGACGTCGAGAAGATCCTGTCGCGCCTGCCCGCCAAGCGGCACACCATGCTGTTCTCCGCGACGATGCCCGGCGCCGTCGTGTCGATGGCGCGCCGCTACATGTCGCAGCCCACGCACATCCGTGCGGCCGACCCCGACGACGAGGGCGCGACCGTCAAGAACATCACCCAGTTCGTCTACCGCGCGCACGCGCTCGACAAGGTCGAGGTGCTGGCGCGGCTGCTGCAGGCCGAGGGCCGCGGGCGCACCATCGTGTTCGCGCGCACCAAGCGCACGGCCGCCAAGGTGAGCGACGAGCTGCGCGACCGCGGCTTCGCCGCCGGGGCGATCCACGGCGACCTGGGCCAGGGCGCGCGGGAGCAGGCGCTGCGCGCGCTGCGCCACGGAAACATCGACGTGCTGGTCGCCACCGACGTCGCGGCTCGCGGCATCGACGTCGACGACGTCACGCACGTCGTCAACTACCAGTGCCCCGAGGACGAGCGCACCTACCTGCACCGCGTGGGCCGCACGGGCCGCGCGGGCAACAAGGGCACCGCGGTCACGTTCGTCGACTGGGACGACATGCCGCGCTGGTCGCTCATCGACAAGGCGCTGGAGACGGGCCACCCGGAGCCCGTCGAGACGTACTCGACGTCGCCGCACCTGTTCTCCGACCTGTCCATCCCCGAGGGCACCAAGGGACGCCTGCCCCGCGAGCGGCGCACGCTCGCCGGCCTCGACGCCGAGCGGCTTGAGGACCTGGGTGAGACGGGCAAGCGTTCGTCGGGCGGCTCGCGGGACGGGGCACGCTCGGGTGGCTCACGCTCGGGCGCCCCGCGTTCGGGCGGCTCGCGCGGCGCCGGTGGGCGTGACGCCGGCCGCGGCCGCTCGCGCTCGGGCGCGCGCGACGGTGACGCGACGTCGTCGGACGCCGCGGCGAGCGCGTCAGGCGCCACGTCGGGCGCGCCGTCGAGCACGGCCGGCGAGGCGGGCGACGCCGAGCGCCGCCGCTCGCGCACCCGCCGTCGCACCCGCGGCGGCCGCCCCGCCGACGCGACGTCACCCACGCCCCCCGCCGACGCCTGACACACCCGCGGCCCGACGCCCCGCCCACGGGGAGTTCGAGCGTTTGGCGGAAGTTCGAGCCCTCGGGCGCTCGAACACCGCGACGAATGCTCGAACTCCCCGTGGGGGCGCGGGAACTACGCTGCCCGCATGGAGTACCGGTTTACGGCGGCGTTGTGGCAGTCGCAGGGGCGCAGCGTGTCCTGGTGGTTCGTGACCGTGCCGCCCGAGGTGTCCGACGAGCTCGCGGAGCTGCCGCTGCCGCCGCGCGGGTTCGGGTCGATCAAGGTGACCGCCACGATCGGGGCGACCACCTGGTCGACGTCGGTGTTCCCGAGCGACGCGCGCCGCGGCTACATCCTGCCGGTCAAGAAGTCCGTGCGGGCCGCCGAGAACGTCGCCGACGGCGCGAGCGTCGACGTCGTCCTCGTCCCGGTACGGTAGGCCCACGCTGGCCGCGGCGGCGGCCCCGAGCGCGCCCTACGCCGCCCGGACGAACGCCGTGACGGCGTCCGCGATCATCTGGATCGCGATCGCGGCGAGCAGCAGACCCGCGATGCGCGTGATGAGTGTGACCCCCGACTCGCGCAGCACCCGCTGGATCACGTTGGCGAACCGCATCGCGAGGTAGGTGCACACGTGCACCGCGATGACGCCCAGCACGATCGCCGTCCAGTGCGCGGCCATCGAATCGGCCGCGTCGGTCTTCTGCTGGACGAACACCATGGTCGCGACGATGACGCCGGGCCCCGCCAGCAGCGGCGTGCCCAGCGGCACGAGCGCGACGTTGACCGACCCGCCCTTGGCCGGCTCGGGGTTCTCGGCCTTGCCCGTCAGCAGCTCCATCGCGACGAACAGCAGCAGCAGCCCGCCCGAGGCCTGCAGCGCGGGCAGTGAGATGCCCATGTACTGCAGCACCTGCTGGCCCAGCGCGCCGAACACCACGACGACGCCGAACGCCACGAGGATCGCCTGGCGCGAGGCCCGGTTGCGCTGCTTGGGCGTCATGCGCGAGGTCAGCGCGAGGAACACCGGCACCGTGCCTGGCGGGTCCATGATGACGAACAGCGTCACGAACACCTCGGTGAACAACGTGACGTCGAGGATCGCGCTCATCGCGCCCGCTCCGGCCACAGCACGTCCATCGCCCCTTGCTCCTCGATCTGCGCCAGCGCGTGCGCCGACGTCGTGTTCTCGCCGAGGCGGTTCGGTTTGCCCGCCCCGTGGTAGTCGCTTGACCCCGTCACCACCAGCCCGAGCGCGCGCGCGACGTCGCGCATCCGCGCCCGTGTGGCGGCGTCGTGGTCGCGGTGATCGGCCTCCAGGCCCGCGAGCCCCGAGGCGGCGAGCTCCTCGATCCGCTCCTCGGACACCACGCGTCCGCGCTGCGACGCGCCCGGGTGCGCGAGAACGGGCACGCCACCCGCGGCGCGCACGGCGCGCACCGCGTCCAGGGTGTCGGGCGCCGCGTGCGGCACGTAGTACCGGGTGCCGGGCCGCAGCATGGTGGCGAACGCCTCGTCGCGCGAGTCGACGACGCCCGCGGCGACCAGCGCGTCGGCCAGGTGCGGGCGGCCCACGGTGGCGCCCTCGCCCGTCTGGGCGCGCACGTCGTCCCAGGTGATCGGGTAGTCCTCGCCCAGCAGCGCGGCCATCGTCTCCAGGCGCGTCAGGCGCGAGGCGCGCGTGCGCTCCAGCTCGGCGAGCAGCGCGGGATGCTCGGGGTCGTGCAGGTAGGCCAACAGGTGGACGCTGACCCGGTCGCTGACCGTGGAGATCTCGGCGCCGCGCACCAGCGCGACGCCGGTGCGCGCGGCGGCCCGCTCCGCCTCGGCCCAGCCCGCGGCCGTGTCATGGTCGGTGAGCGCGACGACGGTGAGCCCGGCGGCGGCCGCAGCCTCGACGACCCTGCCCGGTGCGTCGGTGCCGTCCGACGCCGTGGAGTGGGTGTGCAGGTCGATCACGGAGCCACAGTAGCCGTCACAGCCTTTTCACCGGCCTTCACCAGTCGGCCAGTGCCCGTCCCGCGCGTCCGACCACCTCACCCGGCACTATCGTGGTATGGGGATTGAGCCGGCCGTCGTCTTCGTGCACGGCATGCGTACGTCGTCGGCCATCTGGGACCGGCAGCTTGAGCACGTGCGCGACGCCGGGTACGACGCCGTGGCGGTCGACCTGCCGGCGCACGGGGAGCGCCGCGACGAGCGGTTCACGCTGCCGGGCGCGTTCGACGTCATCGACGACGCCGTCGCCACGTTCGCCGCCGACCGCCCCATCGCCCTCGTCGGCCTGAGCCTCGGCGGGTACACGACCCTCGCCTACGCCGCGCGCGACGCCGCGCTGCACCAGGCGGGCGCGACCCGCGAGCCGACGCGGCTGGCCGGTGTGGTGGCCGCGGCGTGCTGCTCGGACCCCAAGGGCAAGCCCGTCGCGCTCTTCCGCGACGTCGCGCACGTCACGGTCGCGGGGGCGTCCGCGGCCCGGCGGCAGGCCCGCGCGGCGTCGGCGCGCTGGCGGGCCGCGCTGCGCGGCCAGGGCTCGCGCGCCGGCGGCTCCGACGTCGCGGCGCTGCTGGGCGGCACCGTGGCCGTCGGCCCCTTCCGGCCCGGCTGGGATGTGGTGACGGACGCGCTGACGCATCTGGCCGGGCACTCCTCGGTCGCCGACGTGCGCGCCGCGCGCGTGCCGGTGTGGCTGGTCAACGGCTCACGCGACCACCTGCGGCTACAGGAGCAGCGGCACCTGGCCGCCGCCTACCAGGGCGCGCTCGTCGTGGTGCCGGGCGCCGGCCACGACGTCAACACGGACGCCCCCGACGCGTTCAACCGTGTGCTCACGCGCGCGCTGCGCGACTTCCGCCGCCCCTGACCGCGCGTAGCCGCGCCCGGTCCACCGTCGCCCGCGAGACGGCGCAGCCCCCCAGGGCGGCAAACCCTCCCCAGCGCCCGGCCGCCGATGCGAGACTGGGCGCATGAGCGACACTCACCCCACGAACGGCCCGGCCGACGCCGCCGGCGCCGAGGCCCCGACCGGCGAGACAAAGCCCAGCGACCACCGCAACCGGCCGCGCTCGCGGGCCTTCGTCGACTTCATCACCTCGCAGTGGGCGCCGCGCGCCGACCTGGGCGTGACGGCGTCGGCGGCCGCGCCCTTCACCTCCGCCCGCCGCGCCCGCCTGAGCGGGCAGTTCCCGGGCGCGCGCCTGGTGATCCCCGCCGGGCCGCTCAAGGTGCGCTCGAACGACACCGACTACCGCTTCCGGCCGCACTCGGCGTTCGCGCACCTGACTGGCCTGGGCGCCGATCAGGAGCCCGACGCCGTCCTGGTGCTGCACCCGGCGCGCGACGGCGAGGGCGACGTCGGCCCCGACGGGCCCACGGGCCACCACGCGGTGCTGTACGTGCGCCCGCTCGCCGCGCGCGACACCGAGGAGTTCTACGCCGACTCGCGATACGGCGAGTTCTGGGTGGGCGCGCGCCCCTCGCTCGAGGACGTCACGACGCTCACGGGCGTCGAGGCGCGGCACGTCGACGAGCTGCGCGACGCGCTCGCCAAGGACATCGGCGCGGGCGTCACGCTGCTCGTGGTGACCGGCGCCGACGAGACCATCGAGACGCTGGTCGAGTCCCTGCGCGCCGAGGCCGGCCAGGACGTGACCGAGGACGCGAGCGCGGGTGAGGCCGCTGTCGAGGGGCGCGAGCTCACCGACGAGGCCCTGGTGCGCGCCACGAGCGAGCTGCGCCTGGTCAAGGACGCCCTGGAGGTCGAGCAGCTGCGCGAGGCCGTGGACCGCACCATCGAGGGCTTCGTCGAGGTGGTCCGCGCCCTGCCGCGCGCCGTCGCGCACCGCCGCGGCGAGCGCGTCATCGAGACGACGTTCGACGCGCACGCCCGGCTTGAGGGCAACGCCGTCGGCTACGAGACCATCGCGGCGGCGGGCGAGCACGCCACCACGCTGCACTGGATCTCCAACGACGGCCAGGTGCGCGAGGGCGACCTCGTGCTGCTCGACGCCGGTGTCGAGGTCGACTCGCTGTACACGGCCGACGTCACGCGCACCCTGCCGGTCAGCGGCACGTTCAGCCAGGTGCAGCGCCGCGTCTACCAGGCGGTGCTCGACGCCGCCGACGCCGCGTTCGCCGTCGCGCGCCCGGGCGCCCGGTTCCTCGACGTGCACGAGGCCGCGATGCGCGTCATCGCCGCGCGCCTTGAGGAGTGGGGGCTGCTGCCCGACGGCGTCACGGCCGAGGTCGCGTTGACGCCCGAGGGCCAGCAGCACCGCCGGTGGATGGTGCACGGCACCTCGCACCACCTGGGCCTTGACGTGCACGACTGCGCGCAGGCGCGCCGCGAGCTGTACCAGGACGGCGTGCTCGAGCCGGGCATGGTGTTCACGATCGAGCCGGGCCTGTACTTCAAGGCCGACGACCTGGCCGTCCCGCCGGAGTACCGCGGCATCGGCGTGCGCATCGAGGACGACGTGCTCGTGACGGGCGACGGCAACGAGAACCTGTCGGCCGCGCTGCCGCGTGAGCCGGGCGCCGTCGAGGAGTGGATGCGGTCCCTGCGGGGCTGAGCTCGAACCGGGCGCAGGCCGCGCGCGCAGGCCGGGACGGCCGAAGCGCCACGGGCACGACGCCGACGGGCCGCCGCAGCGAGTGCTGCGGCGGCCCGTCGTGTCTCACCTCATCGCCCTGGCGCCGGGCGCGCGCGTCAGCGCTGCTGGCGCGGGTCCTGCGGCGGGGCGTAGGGGTCCTGCGGCGGGGTGACCGACGGCTGGTCGCCCGACGTGGGCGGCGTCGGCGGAGCCTGCGGGGCGGGCGGCTGCGCAGGCGGCGTCGGCGCGGTCGGCGCGGGATCCTGCGGCGTCGGAAGCATCGCGCCGTAACGCGGCTCGCCCGTCGGCGTGGTCCAGCGCGGGTCGGGGGCCCTCGTCGGGGTCGGGGTCGGCGCGGGGGCACCGTAGGGCCCGGTCGGCGCGCTCGGGGCGGCGGGCGCCGCGGCGCGCGCCTTGCCGAGCCCGTTGGGCGACTGACGCAGCAGCGACCGGGCCTCGCCCGCCGACTCGGCCGCGCACAGGATCGCGTACGTCGTCGCGACGATCTGCGACTGCGAGGTGAAGTCGCGCCGCCCGCCCGTCAGCGCGTAGGACAGCACGGAGAACAGCAGGCCGAAGCCGGCGCCGAGCGCGATGCCGATGAACACGACACCGTTGGCGGCGCGGCCACCGCCCCACAGCGACAGCAACAGGCCAACGAAGAGGCCGAACCAGGCGCCCGACCCGGCGCCGGCGATCGCGACCCGCCGATAGCTCAGGCGTCCGGTCACACGCTCGACCATCTTGAGGTCGGTGCCCACGATGGTCACCGCCTGGACCGGGAACTTCTGGTCGGAGAGGTAGTCGACGGCCTGCTGCGCCTCGAGGTAGGTCGAGAAGGCGGCGACCTCGTCTCCCTGGGGTGGCGTAGGCACGCGGGGCACAGGCTGGGGTCGGGCGAAGCTCATTGGCTCAGTGTGTCCCAATCGCCTGACCCTGACCACCACGTTGCCTCCAGTGCGCGTGAACATGCCGTTCCCCGTCCCGCACGGGCGGGGTCGAGCGGCGTCGACGTAGGCTGACCTGCGTGAGCGCCAGCACCCGCGTGTTCGTCGCGCGCCTCGCCGGGACCTCGGTCTTCGACCCCATCGGAGACCAGGTGGGCCGCGTGCGCGACGTCGTCGTCCTGGTCCGCGCCAAGGGCGCGCCCCGCGTCGTCGGACTCGTGGTCGAGGTTCCCGGGCGGCGTCGCGTGTTCCTGCCCATGACCCGGGTGACCAGCATCGACGCGGGCCAGGTGCTGTCGACCGGCCTGGTCAACCTGCGCCGCTTCGAGCAGCGCGCCATGGAGTCGCTCGTGCTGGGCGAACTGCTCGACCGCACCGTGACGATGCGCGACGGCTCGGGCGACGTCGGCATCGAGGACGTCTCGATCGCGCGCCAGCGCAACGGCGACTGGCTGGTGGACCAGCTGTTCGTGCGCCGTCGCGAGCCCGGCCGATCGACGTTGGGGCTGCGGCGGCGCGGCGCGACTCTCGTCGTGCCGATCGACGCCGTCTCGACGCTCGCGGTCGGGGCGCCGGGCCAGGGCGCGGCCGCGCTGCTCGAGGCGTACGAGGGCCTGCGGCCCGCCGACCTCGCCGACGTGCTGCACGAGCTCGGCGGCACGCGCCGCCTCGAGGTCGCCGCGGCGCTCGACAACGACCGCCTCGCCGACGTCCTGGAGGAGCTGCCCGAGGACGACCAGGTGGCGATCCTCTCGGGCCTGGAGACCGGGCGCGCCGCCGACGTGCTGGAGGCCATGGAGCCCGACGACGCCGCCGACCTGCTGCACGAGCTGCCCGACGCGCAGGCCACCCGCCTGCTCGACCTCATGGAGCCCGACGAGGCCGAGGACGTGCGCCGTCTGCTCGCCTACGACGAGGACACCGCGGGCGGCATGATGACGAGCGAGCCGGTCATCCTCGGCCCCGAGATGACGATCGCCTCGGCGCTCGCGCAGATCCGCAAGCAGGACCTGCCGCCCGCGCTCGCCTCCGTGGTGTTCGTGGCCCGCCCGCCGCTGGAGACCCCGACGGGCCGGTTCCTCGGCGTCGCACACTTCCAGCGGCTGCTGCGCGAGCCCCCGCACGCCGCCGTCGGCTCCGTGCTCGACACCGACTCCGCATGGCTGACCCCGGACGCGCCGCTGGGCCGCGTCACGCGCCTGCTCGCCGCCTACGACCTGCTCGCGCTGCCCGTGCTCGACGACGGCAAACGGCTGCTCGGCGCCGTCTCCGTCGACGACGTGCTCGACCACCTGCTGCCGGACGACTGGCGTGAGTCGCACGACGAGCGGCTCACGCAGGCCACCGCCGACCGCGGGGCGCCCGAGGATGTGGTGCGACGTGGCTGACCGGCTCGACACCCCGAAGGAGGCGCGCCGCACGCTGCTGCCGCGCGCGCATCGCGACCAGGACGCCGTCGGGCGGGCGACCGAGGGCATCGCACGGTTCCTCGGCACGCCCCGGTTCCTCATCTGGCTGACAGTGTTCTGCGCGATCTGGCTCGCCTGGAACTCGTGGGGCCCGGTCGACCTGCGGTTCGACAAGGCCGAGAACGGGTTCACCGCGCTCACGCTCATGCTCTCGCTCCAGGCCAGCTACGCCGCCCCCCTGATCCTGCTCGCCCAGAACCGCCAGGACGACCGCGACCGCGTCACGGCCGAGCAGGACCGCCAGCGCGCCGAGCGCAACCTCGCCGACACCGAGTACCTGGCGCGGGAGATGGCGGCGCTGCGCCTGGCGCTGTCCGAGGTCGCCACGCGCGACTTCGTGCGCTCCGAGCTGCGCGCCCTGCTCGAAGGGCTGGAGGAGCAGCGCGCCGCGGACGCCGAGGCGGACGAGTCCCGCCCGCGCGAGTCGGCCTGACCGCCGCGCGCCCCTGCGCCGCGACCGGCCCCCGTAGGATCGCGGTATGACCACGCTCGCCGACCGGGTCCGCGCCGCACTCGCCACCGTCGTCGACCCGGAGATCCGCCGGCCCATCACCGACCTCGACATGGTGCGCTCGGTGGACGTCGCCGAGTCGGGCGCCGCCAGGGCGGGCGCCGCCGGCGCCGGGGCTCGGGTTCGGGTGGGCGTCGACCTCACGGTCGCGGGCTGCCCACTGCAGTCGACCATCGTGCGCGACGTCACCGCCGCGGTCGGCGCGCTCGACGGCGTCGCGTCGGTCGACGTCGACCTCGGCGTCATGACGCCCGAGCAGCGCGCGTCGCTGCGCTCACGGCTGCGCGGCGGCGACGGGGAGCCCGTCATCCCGTTCTCCCAGCCCGGCTCGCTGACCAAGGTGTACGCGATCGCCTCCGGCAAGGGCGGCGTCGGCAAATCCTCCGTGACCGCCAACCTCGCGGTCGCGCTCGCGGCCGAGGGGCTCAGCGTGGGCGTCGTCGACGCCGACATCTACGGCTTCTCGATCCCCCGCATGCTGGGTGTCAGCCGCCCGCCCACGCGTGTCGACTCGATGCTGCTGCCGCCCATCGCGCACGGCGTCAAGGTCGTGTCGATCGGCATGTTCGTCCCGCCCGGCCAGCCCGTCGTGTGGCGTGGGCCCATGCTGCACCGCGCGCTCGAACAGTTCCTCGCCGACGTCTACTGGGGCGACCTCGACGTGCTGCTGCTCGACCTGCCGCCCGGCACGGGCGACATCGCCATCTCGGTCGCGCAGTTGCTGCCCGGCTCCGAGATCGTCGTGGTGACCACACCGCAGGCCGCCGCCGCCGAGGTCGCCGCGCGCGCCGGCTCGATCGCGACGCAGACCCACCAGGGCGTGGTCGGCGTCATCGAGAACATGTCCTGGCTCGAACAGCCCGACGGCTCGCGCCTGGAGGTCTTCGGCTCGGGCGGCGGCGAGCGCGTCGCGGCGTCGCTCTCCGAGGCGCTCGGGACGCCGGTGCCGCTGCTGGGCCAGGTGCCGCTCGACCCCGCCGTGCGCGAGGCCGGCGACGACGGCACACCCGCCGTGATCGCCGACCCCGCGACCCCGGGCGCCCAGGTGCTGCGCGACGTCGCCCGCACGCTCGCCAGCCGCAAGCGCGGCCTGGCGGGCATGCGGCTCGACGTCACGCCGACTCGCGGCTGACGGTCGCCGGTCGGCCGCTGAGGTGCGCCGGGCGCCTCAGGCCGAGCGGATCTCGGAGCGCAGGACGCGCACCAGGCCGACGACGAACGGGGCCACCACCCAGATCGCCGTCGTGCTCGCCAGGTGCAGCCACGCCTGCCCCGTCATCGCTCCGACGACGAGCGGCGTCGACGCCGTGGCCATGTCGAACCACGGCTGGGCGTCCTTGAGCGCGGGGACGAATGTCCCGAGCAGGGCGATCACGATCGGGGCCACGAAGTAGGCGACGATCGCCCCCGGCGTGTTGAGCAGCAGCAGGCCGAAGCCCACCCCGCACAGCACGCCCAGCACCAGCACGGCGAGCGCGGTCCCGCCCAGGGCACCCAGGTCGACCGACCACCGCGGCTCGACGTCGCGCAGGCCGATGAGCGCCAGGTGTTCGACCGCCGCCAGCGCGACGGCGCCCGCCACGGCGAGCGCCGCGACCCCGAGCGCCGCGAGCGTCTTCGCGACGATGACGCGCGCGCGTCGCGGCTCGAGCGCGAACGTCACGAGGGCGGTGCGCTGCGACCACTCGGCGGTGACCGAGAGGATGGCGATGACCGGCGCCAGGATGCCCAGTGGCTGCAACGCCCCCTGGGCCAGCTGCTCGAACGAGTGCCGGCCGCCGTCGACGAAGCCGAGCACGACCAGCACCACGAGCACCGCGCACGCGGTGAGCGCGAGCAGCCACCGACTCGCCCGCGTGTCGACCTGCTTGCGCCACTCCATCCGCAGGAGCCGCGCGAAGGGGGTGGGCCCGATGGCGCGCGCGTCGCGCTCCGCGCCGCGCTCGATCACCGCGGCGCTCACGCGACGATCCCGTCGCGCGAGTCCGGCGCGGTGAGCTGGAGGAACAGCTCCTCCAGGTCCTGGGACCCCGCGAGCAGGTCGTCCTTGGCGCCCTGAGCGACGATCCGGCCGCCGCCGATGACCACGAGGTCGTCGGCGACCCGTTGGACCTCGGCGAGCTGGTGCGACGAGAGCAGCACCGTGCCGCCGTCGGCGGCGAACCGGGCCAGCAGGTCCCGCATCCACCGGATGCCGGCGGGGTCGAGCCCGTTGGCCGGCTCGTCGAGCACGAGGATCTCGGGCTCGCCGAGGAGCGCCACCGCGAGGCCGAGCCGCTGACGCATGCCGAGCGAGTACGTGCCGACGCGCCGGGCCGCCTCCCGCTCGGTCAGGCCGACGGTCTCGAGCACGGCGTCGACGCGCGCCCTGCCCACGCCGAGCAGGATCGCCGCGAGCACCAGCGTCTCGCGGCCGGACCGGCCCACGTGCTGGGCGGCGGCGTCGAGCAGGACGCCCACGTGCCTGCCCGGGCTGGCGAGGGCCGCGTACGGCACGCCGTTGACGCGGGTCGCGCCAGACGCCGGGCGCGTGAGCCCGATGACGGCGCGCAGCGTGGTGGACTTGCCGGCGCCGTTGGGCCCGAGGAACCCCGTGACGCGTCCCGGCTCAGCGGTGAACGAGACGTCGTCGACGGCCAGCACGTCCCCGTATCGACACACGAGGCGCTCGACGGTGATCATGCCCCCACGGTGGCGCGAACGAGGCCGCGACCGCGTCGCCCGGGAGGATGCGCCTGCTGGACCCTCCGCCTCGCCGAGGTCCGCCGAACGGGGGACCCCGCGGGTCATGCGATGGATGCGGTCGACGGGCACGCCTCGCTAGGGTGCCAGTGATGGCCTCGCCGACCCCAGCGCCCGGCTCCCCGCTCCAATCGCGTGCCCGCCACGTGTGGGGCGAGGCGTGGCGTGTGGTCGTCGCCGGGCTGGTGGGGGTCGCCGGGTTCGCCCTCCCCGGTGCGGAGAGCGAGCGCACGGCAGCGCTCGCCGAGGTCCCCGTGGAGTACATCGCCCCTGATCCCGGCTTCCTGCTGCTCGACGCCGCACTCGGCGTCGCCTCACTGGGCTTGCTCCTGCTGCGTCGGCGGGCGCCGCTGACCATCGCCTGTGTGCTGGCCGCGTTCACAACCCTCGGCGGCGCGCCGGCGGGCGCCTGGACGATCGCCGTCGTCTCGCTGGCGACGCACCGGCGGTGGCGGCGCATCGCCGTCGCGATGGTCCCCGCGCTCGCGGCGACCGTCGGCCACCGGTTGCTCAGCCCGCTCGCCGTCATGCCCGAGGGCGGCGACAGGATCGACGCGCTCGTGAGAGAGCTGATCACGGCCGCCGTCCTGACGGCCCTGCTGGTGGCGATCGGCGCCTACATCGGCGCGCGCCGCGACCTGGTGCGCTCGTTGCGCGAGCGCGCCGCGGCCGCCGAGCTCGAACAGGCGCGCCGCACCGAGCAGGCGCGCGCGGGCGAGCGGGCGCGCATCGCCCGCGAGATGCACGACGTCCTCGCCCACCGCATGTCGCTCGTCGCCATGCACGCCGGCGCGCTCACCTACCGCGAGGGCCTGTCGCCGCAACAGGTGCGCGAGGCCGCGTCGGTCATCCGTGACAGCGCGCACCAGGCCCTCGACGAGCTGCGCGACGTGCTCGGCGTGCTGCGCGAGGAGGGCGCCGCCAGGCCGAGCCGCCCGCAGCCGACTCTCGCGGACCTGGACGACCTGGTGGCCGAGGCCCGCGCGGCCGGATGCGACGTGCGGCTGCCCGTGGACCTCCCCGACGTCACCGCGCTCGCGAGCGGCGTCTCCCGCAGCGCCTTCCGCATCCTGCAGGAGGCCCTGACCAACGCGCGCAAGCACGCCCCGGGCGCGCCCGTGCGCGTCGAGGTCAGCGGCGACGAGGCCGACGGGCTGAGCCTCCTGATCAGCAACCCCGCGCCGGTCGCGTCGTCCGCGGGGGCGTCGGCGGGCCACGGCGCGCGGGCGAGCGCCGCGGTCGCGCCGGCACTGCCGGCCTCCGGGCTCGGCCTCGCCGGGCTGGTCGAGCGGGCCGAGCTCGCCGGCGGGTCGCTGAGCTTCGGCGAGCGCGCCGGACGGTTTCTGGTCAGAGCGTGGCTGCCGTGGACGACATGAGCGCAGGCCCCCTCCGACCCGTCACCCGAGTCGTCCTGGTCGACGACGACCCCCTCGTGCGCGCGGGCCTGCGGCTCCTGCTGGGCGGGGACCCCGGGATCGAGATCGTCGGCGAGGCGGGCGACGGGCGCTGCGGCGTCGACCTGGTGCGGCGCGTACGCCCCGACGTCGTGCTCATGGACATCCGCATGCCGCGCATGGACGGCCTCGAGGCGACGCGCCTGCTCGTGGAGGAGGCCCCAGCGACGCACGTCATCGTGCTGACCACCTTCGACGCCGACGCCATGGTGCTCGACGCGCTGCGCGCCGGGGCGGCGGGGTTTCTGCTCAAGGACACGCCACCCGAGCGACTGGTCGCCTCGGTGCGCGCCGCCGCCTCGGGCGAGCCGACCCTGTCCCCGTCCGTCACGGCCTCACTCATCGCGACGCTGGCGGCGGACCCCGGTGGGCGGCGCGCCTCGGCCCTGCGGCTCCTGGACGCGCTGACCGCGCGCGAGCGCGAGGTCGCCCTGGCCGTGGCCCGCGGGCTCACGAACGCGGAGATCGCCGCCGAGCTGTACATGGGCCTGGCGACCGTCAAGACCCACGTCTCACGCGTGCTCGCCAAGCTCGGCGTCGACAACCGTGTGCAGATCGCGATCGTGACGCATGACGCAGGCGAGGTCTGAGCGCGCGCCAGATCGGCCATTCACCGGCCCCGCGACGCGAAGCCTGGAACAATGGGCCGACCCCTTCGACTCCCCACGCCTCATCACCGCCGACGACCCTTGAGGAGCCCCCGCATGTCCACACCCCAGTGGCTGCCCGCTTGGACGCGCGCCGAAGGCGCCGAGCGCGTCCGCGCGCTGTTCGCCCAGACCTTCGCCGACGACGGCGCGGACGGCCCGGTCCCGGGCACGCCCGACGGCGTCTGGTCGGCGCCCGGGCGGGTCAACCTCATCGGCGAGCACACCGACTACAACGCGGGCCTGTGCCTGCCCACGGCGTTGCCGCACCGCACCTATGTCGCGCTGCGCCGCCGCGAGGACGACGTCGTGCGCATCGCCTCGGCGCAGACCGACGAGCCCTGGACCGTGCGCCTGGCCGACGTCCACCCGGGCGCCGTGCACGGGTGGGGCTCGTACGTCGCCGGCGTGGCGTGGGCGCTGCGCGATGCCGGTCACAACGTGCGCGGGTTCGACGCCGTGATCGACTCGTGCGTGCCATTCGGCGCGTCGCTGTCGAGCTCGGCCGCCATCGAATGCGCGTTCGCCGTCGCGCTCGACGACGTGTTCGGCCTGGGCCTGGGCGCCGACGACGCCGGGCGGGCTCACCTGGTCGCCGCCGCCCGCCGCGCCGAGAACGAGATCGCCGGGGCGCCCACGGGGGGCCTCGACCAGTCGGCCGCGCTGCTGTGCGCGCAGGGTCAGGCGCTGCTGCTCGACTTCCGCCCCGGACTCGACGCCGCCGGCTTCGCCCAGCACGTGCCGTTCGACCTGGCCGCGGCGGGTCTGAACCTCCTGGTGATCGACACCCGCGCGCCACACCAGCTCGTCGACGGGCAGTACGCCGACCGCCGCGCCTCGTGCGAGACCGCCGCCAACTACCTCGGTGTGCGCGCCCTGCGCGAGGTCGCGCCCGCCGACCTCGACGCGACCCTGGAGCGGCTCGCGCCGTTCGACGTCGAGGACTCGCTGCGCCGTCGGGTGCGGCACGTGATCACCGAGATCGCCCGCACCGGCGCGTTCGCCGACCTGGTGCGCGGCGGCCTGGGCTCCGGCGGGACGCCCGACGAGGCGGCCGCAGCCGGCGCCGGGCGGCTCATGGACGCCTCGCACGCCTCGCTGCGCGACGACTACGAGGTCACGGTGCGCGAGACCGACCTCGCCGTCGAGGCCTCGCGCGCGGCCGGAGCGATCGGCGCGCGCATGACGGGCGGCGGCTTCGGCGGCTCGACCATCGCACTGGTCCGCGCCGACGAGGTCGAGCAGGTGGCGGCCGCGGTCGCTGCGGCGTTCGCCGACGCGGGCCTCACGGCTCCGGCGTTCCTGGCAGCACCGCCGTCAGCCGCCGCAGGCCGCGACGTCTGAGCGCCCACACCCCCGCTGGTTGAGCCCGTCGAAACCCAACCCCCGCTGGTTGAGCCCGTCGAAACCACCGCAGCGCCGCCGCGCCGCCCGCGTCCTCACAGATCGTAGGTCGCGATCACCGGCGCGTGGTCGCTCCAGCGCTCCTCGTAGGACGCGGCCCGGTCGACCTCGACCTTGACCGCGTGTGGCGCGAGCGTCGGGTTGGCGAGCTGGTAGTCGATCCGCCAGCCCTTGTCGTTGACGAACGCCTGCCCACGCCACGACCACCAGGTGTACGGCCCCGGGCCCTCGCCACCGTGCGCGCGCCCGAGGTCACTCCACCCGAGCTCGTCGAACCACCTGTCCAGGTACGCCCGCTCCTGCGGAAGGAACCCCGCGGACTTGAGGTTGCCCTTCCAGTTCGCGATGTCGACGTTGTGGTGGGCGATGTTGAGGTCCCCCGCGACGAGCGCCGGTGTGGGCGCGGCCCCGAGTTGCGCGAGCCGGCTGGTGACCTTGTCGAGGTAGGCGTACTTCTCGATCATCTTGACCGGGTTGTCCTCGGGCCAGGTCGACCCGGAGTGGATGTACGCGCTCACAACGGTCAGCAGACCGCCGTCGGGCAGCTCGACGTCGGCCTCGACCCAGCGGCCGGTGTCGACCGCGGGCTCGGGCTCCCCCTGCGGCCCGTGCGCCGCGAGTCCGACGCGCACGGAGCGCACCGGGAGCCGTGAGGCGACGGCGACGCCCGCGCGACCCTTGATGTCGCTCGCCTGATGGGCGACGTGCCACCCCTCGAACGCCTCGTTCAGCACATTGTCCGGGGCGCGGACCTCCTGCATCAGCAGGATGTCGGGCGCCCGCCCGTCGAGCCACTGGCCGATCCCTCGGCGTAGCGCTGCGCGGATTCCGTTGACGTTGGCGGTGGCGACGACGAGTTGGCTCACCCGCGGGATTCTGCCACCCACCCCCGACACCCCCGGCCAAGCCCCACCGCCGCGCTGACCGCCACCAACCAACCGAGTGTTCGAGCATTCGTCGCGGTGTTCGAGCGCTCGGGCGCTCGAACACCGCGACGAATGCTCGAACACCGCGACGGGGCGGCGGGCCGCCGTGGGCGGGGTGGGTGCGGCGGCAGTGGGTGCGGCGCGGCGGCAGCAGCGGGGCGGGGCCGTGCGGGCGGGGTCAGGTGTCGCCGCGGGCGGCCGCTTCGAGCGCCGCGATGTCGAGTTTGCCCATCGCGAACATCGCCGCCAGCGTGCGCTGGGTCGCCTCAGGAGAGGCGCCGCTCATGAGCGCGCTCAACTGCTGGGGCACCACCTGCCAGGACACCCCGAACCGGTCAGTGAGCCAGCCGCACTGGCCCGGCGTGCCGCCGTCGGCGGTCAGCGCGTCCCAGTAGCGGTCCACCTGAGCCTGGTCCTCGCACTCGACGACGAAGCTGAACGCCTCGTCGAGCGTGAACGCGGGCCCGGCGTTGAGGAGTTGGACGGGCATCCCGTCGAGGTCGAGGTCGACGACGAACGGCGCCCCCTCCTCGACGTCGGGCACCCCGGCGGGCGCGGTCTCGATGTGGGTCACCCGGGAGTTCGGGATGACGCTCGCGTAGAACTCCGCAGCCTGCTCGGCGCCGCTCGCGAACCACAAGTGCGGCTTGACGATCCCCATCGCTCCACCCTCCGTCGTCGATGTGTCTGCCGCACGTTCTGACGCCCGCTGGCTCCGGAACTCATCGCCCGGCCCCACAGGGCGCACGCGAGGCGGCCCACCGAGCGAAGCAGACCAACGAGCGAGGCGGCCCCTGCGAAGCGAACCGCTCACGCAACGCGGCCCACGGGGCGAAGGGCTCGACGCACGAGCGCTCCGCCCCGCGGGCCGGGTCCGCCTCGTGGGCGGACGGGGGTGGTCAGGCGGGAATGGCCAGGGCGCGCTCGGCCGTGTCGACGACGTTGGCCAGGAGCATCGCGCGGGTCATCGGGCCCACACCGCCCGGGTTGGGGCTGTACCACGACGCCCGCTCCAGCGCGGCGGGGTCGACGTCGCCCACCACGCGGGACTTGCCCGTGGCCGGATCGGTCTCGCGCGAGACGCCCACGTCGATCAGCACGGCGCCCGGCTTGACCATGTCGGGGCGCACGATGCCGCGCACCCCCGCCGCCGCGACGACGACGTCGGCCTGGCGCACCAGCTCGTCGAGGTTCGCCGTGCCCGTGTGCGTGAGCGTCACAGTCGCGTTGACGGCCCGGCGCGTCAGCAGCAGCCCGATGGGCCGGCCCACGGTGACGCCGCGGCCCAGGACCACGACATGCTTGCCCGCCAGCGACACCCCGTGCCGCTCGATCAGCTCGACGATGCCGCGCGGCGTGCACGGCAGCGGCGAGGTGACCTCCTCGTTGACGCGCAGCACGAGGCGCCCGAGGTTGGTCGGGTGCAGCCCGTCGGCGTCCTTGGCCGGGTCGACGAGCTCGAGCACACGGTTGGTGTCGATGCCCTTCGGCAGCGGGAGCTGCACGATGAACCCGGTGCAGGCCGGGTCCTCGTTGAGCCGATGCACGGCCGCCTCGATCTCCTCCGGCGTCGCCGTGCCCGGCAGGTCCTCGCGGATCGAGGCGATGCCCACCTCGGCGCAGTCGCGGTGCTTGCCCGCGACGTACCACTGCGAGCCCGGGTCGTCGCCCACGAGCAGCGTCCCGAGTCCGGGAACGACGCCCCGCTCGGCGAGCGCCGCGACGCGGGTCTTGAGCTCGGCCTTGATCGCCGCCGCGGTGGCCTTGCCGTCCAGCGGCTGCGCCGACGGCTGTTGCTGGGCGGCCATCAGTACTGCGCCAGGCCCGGGTAGAGCGGGAAGTCCGCGGTGAGCGCGCGCACGCGGGCGCGCAGCGCGTCGACGTCGGCGCCCGCGCCGTCGCGCAGCGCGACGGCGATGATGTCGGCGACCTCGGTGAACTCGGCGTCGCCGAAGCCGCGGGTGGCCAGCGCGGGCGTGCCGATGCGCAGACCCGAGGTGACGCGCGGGGGGCGCGGGTCGAACGGCACGGCGTTGCGGTTGACGGTGATGCCGGCGTCGTGCAGCAGGTCCTCGGCCTGCTGGCCGTCGAGCGCCGAGTGGCGCAGGTCGACCAGCACCAGGTGGACGTCGGTGCCGCCCGTGAGCACCGACACGCCCTGACCGGCGACGTCCGGCTCGCTCAGGCGCGCGGCGATGATCTGCGCTCCGCGCAGCGTGCGCTCCTGGCGGTCGACGAACGACTCGGACGCGGCAACCTTGAACGCCACGGCCTTGGCCGCGATGACATGCATGAGCGGGCCGCCCTGCTGGCCCGGGAACACCGCGGAGTCGATCTTCTTGGCCCACTGCTCCTTGGCCAGGATGAAGCCCGAGCGCGGGCCGCCGATCGTCTTGTGCACCGTGGAGGAGACGACGTCGGCGTGCGGCACGGGGCTCGGGTGCAGGCCCGCGGCCACCAGGCCGGCGAAGTGGGCCATGTCGACCCAGAGCTTGGCGCCGACCTCGTCGGCGATCTGCCGGAACGCGGCGAAGTCGAGGTGGCGCGGGTAGGCCGACCAGCCGGCGATGATGACCTCGGGCTGGTGCTCGATGGCCTTCTTGCGGACCTCGTCCATCTCGACGCGGTAGGTCTGCGGGTCGACGCCGTAGGAGCCGACGTCGTACAGGCGGCCCGAGAAGTTGATCTTCATGCCGTGCGTGAGGTGGCCGCCGTGGGCCAGCTCAAGGCCGAGGATGCGGTCGCCGGCCGAGGCCAGCGCGTGCAGCACGGCCGCGTTGGCCTGGGCGCCGGAGTGGGGCTGGACGTTGGCGTGCTCGGCGCCGAACAGCGCCTTGGCGCGGGCGATCGCGAGGCTCTCGGCGATGTCGACCTGCTCGCAGCCGCCGTAGTAGCGCTTGCCGGGGTAGCCCTCGGCGTACTTGTTGGTCAGCACGGAGCCCTGCGCCTGCAGGACGGCGTTCGGCACGAAGTTCTCGGACGCGATCATCTCGAGCGTCTCGCGCTGGCGGGCGAGCTCGCCGTCGAGCACGGCGGCGATCTCGGGGTCGACGTCGGCGATGCCGCCGGTCAAAAGGGGGTCGGGGGTGTGTGCGCTCATGGCGGCCTCTCCCTGGCTGCGGGCCGCGACGACGTGTGCCGCCGCGACGGACGATGGACGTGACACGTGGTCATGACACGGGGCCCAGGCGAACGACCCGTCGTCGTTACAGCGGTGCCGCTCCCTGGTGGTCATCCACCTGCCCGTCTCCGCCGCGAGGGGCGGACCGGGACTGCGCCAGTCACGACGCCGACCAGGGTATCCCACGAGACTGACGCCCGTCCCGGAGCGGGCGGCCCACGAACGCCGGCGGCCGGGCCCGCCGAGGGCCGCGCCGCGACGGCCGAGACGGGCTCGGCCATCGGGTGACGCAGGCTCTCGGCGGGTCCGGCCGCCGGGGGGTCGTCAGGGTCAGCCCAGGGCGCCGCGACGCTTCGAGACGATGTCGAGTGCGACCGCGGCCAGCAGCACCAGACCCTTGATGGCCTGCTGCCAGGCGGCGTCGACTGCGAGGATCGACAGACCCATGTTGAGCACGCCCATGATGAGCGCACCGATCATGGCGCCCGAGATCTTGCCGACACCGCCGGTGACCGCGGTGCCACCGATGAAGCACGCGGCGATGGCGTCAAGCTCGAAGTTCTGACCCGCTGCGGCCACACCGGCACCGGCACGCGCCGTCGTCGCGATGGCGGCGACCGCGGCGAGCATGCCCATGTTGACGAAGATCTGGAAGTCGGTGCGCCGGGTGTTGACGCCCGAGAGGATCGCCGCGTTGCGGTTGCCGCCGACGGCGTACACGTGCCGGCCGAACCGCGTGCGGCCCAGCACGAACGTGAAGCCGAGGATCAGCACACCCACGATCAAGAGGATGATCGGGGTGCCGCCGGTCGACAGGGACAGGCGCCAGGCGACCAGGCCGATGAGCACCGCCATGACGGCGAGCTTCGCGACGAACACGCCGAACGCCTCGGTGTGCAGGTTGTGGGTGATCATCGACCGGCGGGCGCGGTACTGCGCGACGCCGAGGCCGACGATCGCGATGGCGCCGATCACGAGCGTCAACACGTCCAACTGGCCCGCGAAGCCCAGGAAGTTGGGCAGCGACCCGTTGCCGATCTGGTTGAACGGGCGCGGCAACGGCGAGACCGTCTGGCCGACGAGCACGATGGCCAGACCGCGGAACGTGAGCATGCCCGCGAGGGTCACGATGAACGCGGGGATCCCCATATAGGCGACCCAGAACCCCTGCCAGCACCCCACGAGGGCGCCGACCGCGAGCGCCGCGAGGATCGCGAGCGGAACGGGCCAGTTCCAGTGCGCCATCATGATCGCCGTCAGACCGCCGATGAACGCGACCACGGAGCCGACCGACAGGTCGATGTGCCCGGCGACGATGACCGCCACCATGCCGATCGCCAGGATCATGACGTAGGCGTTCTGCATGACCAGCGCGGCCATGTTGTTCGGCATGAGGAGGCGGCCGTCGGTCAGGATCTGGAACAGCAGCACGATGACGAGCAGCGCCCCGACGATGCCGTACTGACGGACGTTACGGCCGAGGTAATCCCTCAGGACGTTCATGAGTGGTTTCCTTCCGGGGACACGCCCACGTGGGCGGCGGCCTTCTCCATCGTCATATAGCGCATGAGCTCTTCCTGGGTGGCTCTCGCGCGCGGCACCTCTCCGGTGATGCGCCCCTCGGAGACGGCGTAGATGCGGTCGCACACGCCGATCAGCTCGGGCAGCTCGGAGGAGATCACGATCACTGCCTTGCCGGCGTCGGCGAGGGCGTTCATGATCCCGTAGATCTCGTACTTGGCGCCGACGTCGATGCCACGCGTCGGCTCGTCGAGGATCAGGACGTCCGGGTCGGTGTTGACCCACTTGGACAGGACGACCTTCTGCTGGTTTCCGCCGGAGAGCTTGCCGACGAGCGCCTCGACATTGGGCGCCTTGATCCGGAACTCCTGGCGGAACTGCTCGGCGACGACCTCCTCGCCACCCTGGCGCATGACGCCGAGCCTGCTGGACACCTTGCCGAGCGCCGAGGCGGAGATGTTCTCGCGGATGGTCTGGATGAGGTTGAGTCCGAGCGCCTTGCGGTCCTCGGTGGTGTAGGCGATGCCGTGCCGGATCGCGTCGCGCACGTTGCGGATCTGGATCTCCTCGCCGCGCTTGTACACCTTGCCGCTGATGTTGGACCCGTAGGTGCGCCCGAACAGGCTCATGGCCAGCTCGGTGCGCCCGGCGCCCATGAGGCCCGCGAGGCCGACGATCTCGCCCGCGCGCACGTTGATGCTCACGTCGTCGACGACGAGCCGCTCGGTGTCGATCGGGTGGTAGACGGTCCAGTCCTCGAGCCGCAGGAGCTCCTCGCCGATCTGCGGCGTGTGCTCGGGGAAGCGGTGGTCGAGCGAGCGTCCCACCATGCCGCGGATGATGCGGTCCTCGGTGACCGGCTCGTCGCCGTGGAAGTCGAGCGTCTCGATCGTCTCGCCATCGCGGATCACGGTCACGCGGTCGGCGATGGCGGCGATCTCGTTCAGCTTGTGGCTGATGATGATCGACGTCATGCCCTGCTTGCGGAACTCGTCGATCAGGCTCAGCAGGTGCGCCGAGTCCTCGTCGTTGAGCGCCGCCGTCGGCTCGTCGAGGATGAGCAGGTCGACGTTCTTGGACAGCGCCTTGGCGATCTCGACGAGCTGCTGCTTGCCGACGCCGATGTCCAGCGGGGTCAGGTCAGGGTTCTCGGAGAGTCCGACGCGCCGCAGGAGCTCGGCCGCACGCGAACGTGTCAGGTGCCAGTCGACCAGGCCCGTGGGCCCCTGCTCGTTGCCGAGGAAGATGTTCTCGGCCAAGGACAGGCGCGGCACCAGCGCGAGCTCCTGGTGGATGATCACGATGCGCGCGGCCTCGGAGTCGCGGATCCCCTTGAACCGCACCTCCTCGCCGTTGTAGATGATGTCGCCCTCATAGGTGCCGTAGGGGTAGACCCCCGAGAGCACCTTCATCAGGGTGGACTTGCCCGCCCCGTTCTCGCCGCAGATGGCGTGCACTTCGCCCCGGCGCACCGTGAAGGTGACGTCAGAGAGCGCCTTGACGCCCGGGAACTCCTTGACGATGTTGCGCATCTCAAGGATGAGATCGGCGTCTGTTCCCGAGCGCGGCTGCTCGGGGTCCGCCGTCGTGTTCGTGCTCATGACCTGTCTTCCTCGTCGAAGCAATCGACTTGTTGCCGGGCGGGCGGGTCCGGGGCGCGTGGCCCCGGACCCGCCGCGCGTGCGCTAGAGGCCGGTGACGGCGTCGGGCGCGAGGAAGCCGGAGTCGATCAGCTTCTCCTGGATCTGGTCGCGGACCACGACCTCGGGGCGCAGCAGGAACGCCGGGACGATCTTGACGCCGTTGTCGTAGCTCTCGGTGTCGTTGACCTCGACCTCCTCACCGTTGACGATCTGCTCGACCATGCGGGCGACCTGGGTGCCGAGGGTGCGGGTGTCCTTCCAGACGGTCATCGACTGGGTGCCGTCGATGATCGACTGGACGTTGGCGACGTCGCCGTCCTGACCGGTCAGGATCGGGAAGTCGCCGGCGGTGTAGCCGGCGCCGAGCAGGGCCTGGGTGATGCCCAGGGCGAGCGAGTCGTTCGGCGAGAGGACGACGTCGACGCGCTTGCCGTCGGTGTAGAACGAGTTGAGGCGGTTCTCCATCTCGGACTGCGCGGTGGCCGACGACCAGCCCTGGATGCCGATCTGGGTCCAGCCGTCGAGGTTCGCGGGAACCTTGCCCGAGGGCGAGACGAGCTGGCCGTTCTCGAGGAAGGGCTGGAGGACGTCGAACGCGCCCTTGAAGAAGAAGCGGGCGTTGTTATCGTCAGGAGAGCCGGCGAACAGCTCGATGTTGAACGGACCGGCGCCGTCCTTCAGGCCGAGCTGGTCGACGATGAACTCGCCCTGGAGCTGGCCGACGAGCTCGTTGTCGAACGTCGCGTAGTAGTCGACGTTCTCGGTCTCGTTGATCAGGCGGTCGTAGGCGAGCACCGGGATGCCGGCGTCGGCGGCCTGCTGGAGGACCGGGCCGAGCGCGGTGCCGTCGATCGACGCGATGACCAGCACGTCCGCGCCGTCGTTGATCATGTTCTGAATCTGGGAGATCTGCTGGTTCACCTGGTTGTCGGCGAACTGCAGCGACGTCTGGAACCCGGCGTCCTGCAGCAGGCCCTCCAGGTGTGCGCCGTCGTTGTTCCAGCGCTCCAGCGAGCGCGTCGGCATCGCGATGCCGATCAGGGTGTCCCCGGGAGCGGCGCTCCCATCACCACCGGCGTCGTCGCTCCGCTCTGCGGAGCAGGCGCCCAGGGCGCCGAGCGTGAGCGTGACTGTGGCAATCGCCACAAGCTTGCGCCAAGACCTCATCGTCCGTCCTTCTTCGTCGTCGAGTTAAGGAGAGCGGGCAGCGAGCCCGCCATGTCGTAGGTCCGGCACTGCGTCGTGTGACCGCGGCACCGACCGTGGGACCACCGTGAACGTAACCGTCCTGCGTTCGACATTCAACGCCAGAGAGGCAGGATTCGGTGGATCGAGATCAAATTGTGTTCAAGAGTCGAACTCAACGCCAGAGCGGCGCTACCCTCGTACCCGTGCCCAGGGACACGTCGCCGTCTCCCGGTTCGCAGAGCTCGCTCCGCGAGGCGAACCGGAGCCGCATCGTGGCCGCGGTCAAACGGTTCGGAGGGCTCACACAGGTCGAGCTCGCCGCGGCGACCGGGCTGTCGACCGCCACGGTCTCCACCATCGTCAAAGAGCTCGCGAGCGCCGGCGTCGTCGAGACGCAGACGACGTCCCGCTCAGGCCGTCGGGCGCTGCGCGTCACGATCGCCAGACAGGCGGGCCTCGTCGCAGGCGTCCACATCGGACCGCGCGCGATGGCCGTGGCGCTCGGTGACCTGGCGCACGAGGTCGTCGTCGAGCAATCCCTCCCGCTGCCCGCCGACCACCGCGCCGACACGACCCTCGACCGCGTGGCGCTGCTCATCGTCGACCTGCTCGAGCGCGTCGGCGTCGACCTCGACGGGCTCCTGAGCGTCGGCGTCGCCATGGCCGCGCCCGTCGAGCCCGGCACCGGGCTCATCGCCGTGCGCGGCCCGCTGCGCTCCTGGGCGGACGTGCCCGTCGCCCAAGTGCTCACCAAGCGCCTCGCCCGCCCGGTGCACGTCGACTCCGACGCCGGGCTGGGCGCCGTCGCCGAACACGGCCTCGGTGCTGGGCGAGATGTCCAAGACATCCTCTACGTACGACTCTCGTACGGAACGTCCGCCGGCGTCATCCTCGGCGGGCGGCTGCACCGGGGCGGCTCGGGCGCGGCCGGAGAGATCGGCCATGTGCAGGTCTCGCCCGCCGGGCCAGTGTGCCTGTGCGGCAACCGGGGCTGCCTCGACACCGAGGTGGGCGAGTCCGCGCTGCTCGAGATCGTGCGGCCCGCGCTCGGCGAGGTGACCCTGCGCGACGTCGTACGCCGGGCGCAGCAGGGTGACCCCGGATGCACGCGCGTGCTGACCGACGCCGCACGCCGCGCCGGACAGGTCGTGGCCGGCGTCGTGACCGTCCTTGATCCACAGCGCGTCGTCGTAGGGGGCGAGTTGGCGCAGGCCGGTCCGGGGGTCGTCGAGGCTCTGCGAGAATCGGTCCACCGGCACGCGCTCCCGCACCGGTTCGCCCCCGTCGACGTCGTCGCAGGTGAGCTCGGTCCGCGGGCCGAGTTGCTGGGCGCGCTGGAGCTGGCGCGCAAGGAGACCGACGTCGAAGGAGTGGCCCGGTGACCGCACCATCTACACCGCCGGTGCTGTCCGTGCGTGGGATCCACAAAGCGTTCGGACACGTCGAGGCGCTCACCGACGTCGACCTGGACGTGCACGCGCACGAGGTCGTGGCGCTCGTCGGCGACAACGCCGCGGGCAAGTCGACGCTCGCCAAGATCATCTCGGGCGTGCTCCAGCCCGACGCCGGCATCATCGAGCTCGACGGCGAGCCGGTGACCGTCCCGTCGGCGGCCGTCGCGCACACGCTCGGGATCGCGACCGTGTTCCAAGAGCTCGCCCTGTGCGACAACCTCGACGTGGTGCAGAACCTGTTCCTCGGCCGCGAGGTGCGCAAGACCAGGACGGGGCGCGACGGAAGACGGCACGGATCGAACCGCGCGGGGGCGCCGCTCGACGACGCCCTGATGGAGGGGCAGGCGCGCGAGATCCTCACCGCGCTCACCTCGCACATCCCGTCGGTGCGCACGCCGCTCGCCCAACTCTCCGCCGGTCAGCGGCAGACCGTCGCCATCGCACGCACCCTGCTGGGCAACCCGCGCCTGGTGGTGCTCGACGAGCCGACGGCGTCCCTGTCGGTCGCCCACACCGCCGAGGTGCTCACCCACATCGAGCGATTGCGCGACCTGGGCCACGCCGTCGTGCTGATCAGCCACAACCTCAACGACGTGCGGGCCGTCGCCGACCGCATCGAGGTGCTGCGCCACGGCCGCAACAACGGCACCTTCGCAGCCCGCAATGCGACCTACGAGCTCATCGTCGCCGCGATCACCGGCGCCACCTCCCTCCTCCACGCCTGACGACTCCCCCGCCCCGCCGGCCGACCGCGGTACCCGGCGGCTCTCGGGGTGTTCGAGCATTTGGGCTGAGTTCGAGCAATCGGCGCGCAGTTCGAGCGCTCGGGGACTCGAACTCAGCCCGAATACTCGAACGCCGCGCGAATGCTCGAACGCGGGCTCGGACACACCGGGAGCGAAGCCCGGGCGCGGAACCTGGGGGCGAAGTCCGAGCGCGGAGCCTGGGCGCGGAGTCCGGGCGGTGACTGGGCGGCGACGCCGGGCGTGTGTGGATCGAAGCATGGCTGGGCGTGCTCCCATGGGCGCGGGCGGGGAGCGTGTCCACACACCCCGGGCCTCCCTGGTCGCCCACAGGCGGCGAGCGGCGGGGGCCGCGACGGTCGCAGGTCCGCGATCGTGACGCCATGACCGAGCCCGCGCCGATTCTCCTCGCCCGCGACGCCGACCGTGACCTGCTGCGACGCGACCTGGCGCGCGGCGACGTCGCGAGGGTGCGCCGCGGCGCCTACCTTCGCGTCGACGACCTGCGCGCCGTCGACGCGCGACGTGGCTCGCGGCCGACGCCCTCCGACCCTCGACCGGCGGCGGCTGGGCGCGCGCAAGCCTCCTCGCGCGCCGCGTCACCGCTCGACGCCGTCAGGCGTGATGAGCCCGCGTGGACGCGCCTGACCATGCTCGCCGTCGCGTCTCAACTGCGCACGCCGGTCTTCAGCCATGAGTCGGCCGCGCTCTGCTGGGGCTGGCCCACGTGGACGACGCCGCCACGCACCCATGTGACCCAAAGATCGCGCCGCGCGGGCACGGCGAGCGCCGACATCGCCCGGCACTTCTCGCGCCTGCCCGAGGGCGACGTCGTCGAGCGCGAGGGTCTGCTGGTGACCTCGCGCGAGCGCACCGTCATCGACATCGCGCGCACCGCGCATCCGTTGCGCGCCCTCGTGGTCGCCGACGCGGCGCTGGCCGACGGCGTCGACCGCGACGCGGTGCTCGCACGTGTCGCTTCCCTCGGCGCCGTGCGCGGGACCCGCCGAGCACGATGTGTGCTCACCCTGGCCGACGCCGGAGCCGAGTCGCCGTGGGAGACATGGCTGCGCTACGTGGCGTTGCGCGTGGGCCTCCCCCGCCCGGTGACGCAGGCCGTCGTCCGCACACGGCTGGGCGACTATCGCGCCGACCTCGCGTGGCTCGAGCACCGCGTCCTCGCGGAGTTCGACGGCCGGGTCAAGTACACCGACGGCGCGTTCGGCGACGGGTACGACGGCGCGGCCGCGCTGTTCGCAGAGAAGCGGCGCACCGACGCCATCGTCGAGGCGACGGGCGTCGTCCCCTTCCGCGCCACGGCTCGCGACGACCCGGAGGCGACCGCCGCGCGCCTGCTCGCGCGCTTCCCCCGCGCGATCCGCGACAGGGCCCGCCCCCACCCGCTGCTGCTTCCGGTCCGCCTGGCGGGTTGAACCGCGTGTTCGAGCAATCGGCGGCATGTTCGAGCGCCCGGGCGCTCGAACTTCCCCCCAACCGCTCGAACTTCCCGCATTCGCTCGAACTCGCGGGGCGGGCGGAGCGCGCCGGGCGGGGCGGGCGGGGCGGGCAGAGGGGGCGGCGCGGGCGCGGGCGTGGGGTTGGGGCGGGTCAGGGGGTGTTGCGGGCGTCGACCTCGTGCAGGACGCGGCGCAGGTAGGTGTAGGTCAGGGCGCCGGCGGCGTCGTCGTGGTGCTCCTCGAAGCCGTGCTTGGCGTACATCGACAGGCTCTCCTTGGAGTCCTTGCCGGTGAACGCCCAGACTTCGGTGACCTGCTCGGGCAGGTGCGGGATGATCGCGAACAGCAGGCTCGTGCCGATGCCTCGGCCCTGCATGTCGGGCGCGACGGCGAGGCGCCCGAGGGTGGCCTTGTTGTCCTCGAGCTCGATGCGGATCGAGCCGACCAGGCGCGCGCCCTCCCACGCGCCGATCGTCACGACGTCCTCGCGCGCGAGATCCTGGCGCAGCTCGGTCAGCGTCTGCGTGAGCGCCGGGATGTGGGGATCGCCGTACTGCTGCGCCTCGGTGACGAACGCGGCGCGGCGCAACGTGAGCAGCTCCCCCGCGTGGGCGTCCTCGACCAGAGCGATGCGGGTGGCCTGCGTGGCGTCGTTCATATACGCATCGAACCAGACGACGGCGCTCGCGTGCGCGCTGTGGCCGTACCGTAGTCCCGTGATGCCGTCGTGAACCCGACCTCCGAGACCGCGCCCACCGCCGCGTCCACCACCGTTCCCACCAGCGTCAGCACCGACTCACCCGCCGCCGCGCCGAGCACCGCGCTGAGCGGCGCCCCTGCCGCCGGCGGCGCCGAGTGCGCCGAGTGGGTCCTGACCGTCTCGTGCCCCGACGGGCCCGGCATCGTGGCCGCCGTGACCGGCACGCTCGCCGCCCGCGGGGACAACATCACCGAGTCGCAGCAGTTCGGCGACCCGACGTCCGGCTTGTTCTTCTTGCGCCTGCAGGTCGTCTCGTCGGCCACACGCGACGAGCTCGTCGCCGCGCTGACGCCCGCGTTCGAGGCGTTCGGCATGACGTGGCAGCTCGACGTCGTCGGCCGGCGCGTGCGCACGCTGCTGCTCGTGAGCAAGGCCGCGCACTGCCTCGTCGACCTGCTCTACCGCGAGCGGTCGCAGGGCATGCCCATCGACGTCGTCGGCGTCGTCGGCAACCACCCAGACCTGGCGGACATCGCGGCGTTCTACGGCAAGCCGTTCCACCACGTGCCCGTCACCAAAGACACCAAGGCGCAGGCCGAGGACCGGCTGCGCGCGCTCGTGGCGGAGCTCGACGTCGAGCTCGTGGTGCTCGCGCGCTACATGCAGATCCTCTCGGACGAGCTGTGCCGCGACCTGGCCGGCCAGGTCATCAACATCCACCACTCGTTCCTGCCGTCGTTCAAGGGTGCGCGGCCGTACGCGCAGGCGCACGATCGCGGCGTCAAGCTCATCGGCGCCACCTCGCACTACGTGACGGGCGACCTCGACGAGGGGCCGATCATCGAGCAGGACGTCGAGCGTGTGGACCACTCGCGTGCGGTGTCCGACCTCGTCGCGATCGGCGAGGACGTCGAGCGGCGCACGCTCGCGCGCGCCGTGCGGTGGCACGCCGAGCATCGCGTGCTGCTCAACGGGCACCGGACGGTCGTGTTCCGGTGAGGTGAGCCGCGGCGGGGAGCCGGCCGAGGGCGCGGGGCGCTCGGGGGGGGTTTCGACAGGCTCAACCACCGGGTGGGCCCAACCGCCGGGGGGTTTCGACAGGCTCAACCGGCGGGGTGGGCTCAACCGGCGGGGTGGGGTCAGCCGGCGAGGTGGGACCAGGCCGGGGCGAGGGCGCGCCACGGGCCTACGGCCGCGACGCTGCCGTCGACCAGCACCACCACGCGGTCGGCGCGGGCCAGCGCGGCGTGCTTGGACGTCGAGCCGAGCACCGTCACGCCACGCGAGCGCAGCGAGTCCCACAGCTCGATCTCGGTCGTCGCGTCGAGCGCCGAGGAGACGTCGTCGGCCAGCAGCACCTCGGCGTCGGCCGCGAGCGCCCGCGCGAGCGCGAGCCGCTGCACCTGCCCGCCCGACAGGCGCACCCCGCGGTGCCCCACCAGCGCGCCGGGCCCACCCGCCTCGGCGACATCGCCCGTCATGCGCGCCGCCTCGAGCGGCCCGACGACGTCGCGCGCGTGGTCGAGCCGCACGTTGTCGGCGAAGGTGCCCGAGAGCACGCGTGGCACCTGCGCGACGTAGGCGACGCGTCCGGGGCGCAGGAACGTCTGCGCGTCGGGCACCTCGGCGCCGTTCCACCGGACCGAGCCGGTGTGGGACACGAGCCCCGCGAGCGCGGCCAGGAGGCTCGACTTACCTGAGCCGACACGGCCGAGCAGCAGCACGAGCTCGCCGCGCCGCACGGCCAGGTCGACGTCCGCGACGCCGATCGTGCCGTCGTCGTGCACGGCCGTCAGGCCTCGCAGCTCCAGGCGGTCGAGCGGGTCGCGCGCCCCCGGGGCGGGGGCGGGCGCGGCGCCGGAGACCAGGTCGACGTCCTCGGGCAGCGCGCACAGGTCGGCGCCGTCGGCGAACCGGCTGGTGGCGCGCAGCCAGGCGCGCGTGCCGGGCGCCTCGGTGACGACGGCGCCGGCGACCGTGCCGAACCAGCCGAAGCCCGTCACGGCGTTGGCGACCAGCAGCGCGGTGGCGAGGTTCCACGAGCCGTGCAGCAGCGCGTACCAGGCCGCGACGACGCCGACCTGGATCATCACGGTCGGGACGCCGTCGAGCACGGCCTGCACGCGGTGCTCGAAGATGGCCGCCTTGACGCGTCCGGCGTCGACGCCGCTCAGGTGCGCGTGCACCTGGGGCGTGCGCGCGGCGAGCTTGACGGTGCGCGCGGCGTCGAGCGCCGAGACCAGCGACCGCCCGAACCGCGCGCGGGCGGCCGAGGAGCGCGCGGCCGAACGGCCCGCGATCGGGCGGCCCAGCGCCGACGCCGCGGCGGGGACCACCATGACCGCGAGCAGCACGGCGCCCGCCTGCCACGACCAGCCCAGCAGCGCCGTGACGACCACGATCGTCAGGCCGTTGACGAAGTCGACCCACCGGTCGGCGTACCGCACGAACCGGTCGGCGTCCATGGCGCGCGCCACGATCTCGCCGGGAGGGGTCGCGGGCAGCCGGTGCTGCTGGGTCTGCCCGGCGAGCACGGCCATGCGCACCCGCAGCAGCACCTCGATCCACCAGCGCGGGTAGACGTAGATGGCCCACGCCAGGCTCAGCGGCGCCGCGACGAGCAGCGCCGACATCGCGACCAGCGGCCAGGTGAGGCCGCCGCCGTCGCGCAGGGCGTCGACGGTGTGTCCCCACAGGAACCCGACGGCGGCGCCCTGGGCCGAGATGAGGCTCGCGACCAGGAACAGCACGGCGCCGAGCAGGCCCCAGCGCGGGGTGACGGCGAGCTGGCGCAGCACGGCGCGGCCCAGGCCGAGCCCGTCGCCGGGCTGGCGCAGCGCGGGCGGCGGCCCGGTCCGGCGGCGGGCGCCGACGCCGGCGCCCGGTGTGTGCCCGTCGGGCCCCGGGGGGCTCGCCGCGCCCGTCGCGGGGCCGGCCACCCCTGCGGCCGGTCCGGCGGCGCCGGCGGCCACCGTCGAGCCCGCGGCCACGACCGCGTCCGCCGCGGCCTCGACGGCGTCCACGCCCTGCGCGGCGCTCGCGGCGTCGCGGGAGTCGAGCTCCACGTCGTCGGCGCGCGGGTCGCCGTCCTCGGGTTCGCCGTCGAGCAACCCGGACGCCCCGGCCTCCAGCAGCGAGCGGAAGCGGCCCGGCTGCGCGGCGAGCTCGGCGCGCGGCCCCTGCTGCACGACACGGCCGTGGTCCAGCACCGCGACGAGCTCGGCGCGCTCGATGGTCGACAGGCGGTGCGCCACGAGCACGCCCGTGCGCCCGCGCAGCAGCCGCTCGGAGGCGGCGACGACGCGCGCCTCGGTCAGCGGGTCCATGCGCGCGGTCGCCTCGTCGAGCACCACGACCTGCACGTCGCGCACCAGCAGGCGCGCGAACGCGACGAGTTGCTCCTCGCCCGCCGACAGACGCGTGCCGCCCGGGCCGAGCAGCGTGTCCAGCCCGTCGGGCAGCCCGGCGACCCAGTCCGCCAGGCCCAGGTCGCGCACGGCCGCCTCGACGACGCCGGGGGCGACGTCGGCGAACAGCGTGATGTTCTCGCCCAGCGTGCCGGCGAGCAGTTCGGTGCGCTGGGTGACGACGCCGACGGCGGCGCGCAGCCGTTGCAGGTCGAGGTCGCGCACGTCGGCGCCGCCCAGCAGCACCGTGCCGCGGGGCGGTTCGACGGCGCGGGAGAGCACCGAGGCGAGCGTCGACTTGCCGGAGCCGGTCCGGCCGACGAGCGCGACCGTGTGGCCCGCGGGCACCGACAGGTTGACGTCACGCAGCGCGAACGACGGTTCGCCGTCCTGCGCCGGGTAGGCGAAGTCCAACCCGCGGAACTCGACGTCGAGCGGCCCGTCGGGCACGTCGTCGCCGCCCGTGGGCTCGGGCTCGACGTCGAGCATCTGCCGCAGGCGGGTGACGGCGCCCAGGCCCTCCTGGATGTCGGGCAGGTGGTGCACCAGGTTGTCGACCTGGCCCACGAACCGCGCGGTGACGAGGAACAGCGTGACCAGCGCGGCGACCGACATGCCATCGGTGGCGGCGATCGCGACCCCGACGACGGCGACCGCGGCGAGCATGCCGTGCAGCAGCAGGCCCGAGGTGCGCACGAGCCGGAACTCGACGTCGAGCACGGCCTTGAAGCGGCGGTGCGCCACCGCCGACAGCTCGGCCACGCGGCGCAGCGCGAACGGCCGCCCCAGGCTCGTGCGCAGGTCGTCGCGCGCGGCCACGGCCTCCTCGAAGGCGGCGGCGTGGTCGGTCCACGCCTTCTCCTCCTCGACCTTGCGCCGCGCGATCTCACCCAGCCGCGGCCGCGCGAGCCACCACACGGCGGCGCCGAGCGCGGGGAACACGAACCAGCCGGGCCACCACGTCACGCCGGCCACCGCCCACATCGGCACGACGCCCGCGACGGTGCGCCCCGCGGCCCACAGCTGTCGGCGCACGAGCGCGCCGACGGCGTGCGTGTCGTCGTCGACGCGGTCGAGGATCTCCCCGGCCGCCTGTTCGCCCAGCGCGGCGAGCGGCTGGCGCAGCGCGGCGGTCAGCAGGTCGCCGCGCAGGCGGCCCTCGGCGCGGTCGACGACGCCCGCCCAGGTCACGAGTCCGGCGCTGTCCAGCAGCGCCCCGCCCACCAGGCACGCGGCGAGCGCCAGCAGCGTGGCCATCGCCGGGTCCTGGGCCATCTGGCCGGCGACGACGGTGCCGAGCGTCTGCGCGACGGCGCCCACGACGAGGCCCACGAGGGCGAGCACCGCGGTGGCGCCGTGCAGCCGGCGCCAGTCGAGGCGGCGCGACGGGTCGTCGACGGCGTGCGGGCGCGCCGGAGCCTTCGTGGGCAGACCGGCGCCTGGGTCAAGGGTCGTGGTGGACATCGGCTCGACCCTACGGTGGGACACCCGCCCCGGGCACAGGGATTTTCGTCACGGCGCCCGTCACGCGCCCGACTCGGGCCTCGCTCAGATCGGGCCTCGCTCAGATGAGGCCGAGCGCCCGCACCGCCTCGCGCTCCTCGACCAGCTCGGCGATCGACGCGTCGATGCGCCCCCGCGAGAACTCGCCGTGCTCCAGATCGTCGACGACCGTCCAACCCTTGCCGTCGCTCGTGACGGGGAATGAGCACATGAGGCCGTCGGGCACGCCGTAGTGCCCCGTCGACCACACGCCCGCGCTCGTCCAGTCGCCGTCGGGGGTGCCGCGGAACCAGTCGCGCACATGAGAGATCGCCGCGTCCGCGGCCGAGGCCTGCGACGACGCGCCGCGCGCCTCGATGATGGCCGCGCCGCGCTGCGCGACGGTCGGGATGAACTCGTCGGTGAGCCACTGCGTGTCGCCGGCCAACTCGGCGCCCGGACGCCCGTCCACCACGGTGTGGAAGACGTCGGGGTACTGCGTGCCCGAGTGGTTGCCCCAGATCGACATGCGCCGCACCTGCGACGAGCGCACACCCACGTGCCGGGCGAGCTGCGCCATGGCCCGGTTGTGGTCGAGCCGGGTCATGGCGCTGAAGCGCTCCTTGGGCACGTCCGGAGCGTGCGAGGCGGCGATGAGCGCATTGGTGTTGGCGGGGTTGCCGACGACGAGCACGCGCACGTCGTCGGCCGCGCGGTCGTTGATGGCACGGCCCTGCGGGCCGAAGATCGCGCCGTTGGCGCCGAGCAGGTCGGATCGCTCCATGCCCTTGCTGCGCGGCCGGGCGCCGACCAGCACGGCGAGGTTCGCGCCGTCGAAGGCGACCTTGGGATCGTCGGTGATCTCCACGTCGACCAGCAGCGGGAACGCACAGTCGTCGAGCTCCATGGCGACGCCCTCAGCGACGCGCACGGCCTGCGGAACCTCGAGGAGGCGGAGGCGGATCGGTGTGTCGGCGCCCAGAAGCTGGCCCGCGCCGGTGCGGAACAGCAATGAGTACCCGATCATCCCGGCGGCTCCGGTGACGGTGACGGTGACGGGTGTAGTCATGCCTTCACTCTTGCGTACTCGGGGACGGGAATCCAGGCTTGACCATAGTCGGTCGAGCCCTGCTCGGTCCGACGCGCGCCTCGATGGGCGGCGCGTGGCCGACGTGCGCGCGTGTCGTCCGCTATACCGAGCGGTTGTCCAGTGAAGGCCTGTACGGTGCCCCGGACAGCTCAGGACGAAGACTCAAGGAATCTCATGTCCCAGGATTACGCCGCTCCCACCGGCGTCACCGCCCCGGCCGACGCCGTCGAGACGCGCGCCGAGGCTCCCTACACACTCTTCACCAAAATGGCGGCCGAGGCCTTCGGCACGTTCATCCTCGTGCTCGGCATCGTCGGCACGGGCACGTTCAACGCCCTCAACCAGAACACCATCGTGACGGTCGCGCTCGGCGGCGGCATCATGCTGATCGCCGGCATCGCCGCGGTCGGGCACGTCTCGGGCGGCCACTTCAACCCCGCCGTGACCTTCGGCGCCGCCATCGCGGGGCGCCTGTCGTGGAAGGACGTGCTGCCGTACTGGCTCGCACAGTTCGTCGGCGCGACGGTCTCGGCCCTGGTGCTGTGGTTCCTCGTGCCCACGACCTTCGGCCCCCTGCTGGGCCTGACCGCGCGCGGCGACGTCCTGGCCCGCACGGCCAACGGCTGGGGCGACCACTCGCCGCTGTCGGTGCTCACGCAGGGTCAGTCGGAGTTCTCGCTCGCCCACGCCCTGGTGGTCGAGGTCGTCATCGCCGCGGTGTTTGTCGGCGTGGTGCTCGCCGTGACGTCGAAGCGCTCGAAGATCACGTTCCCCGCGGTCGTCATCGGCCTCACGCTCGGCGCGCTGCACATCATCTCGTGGCCCGTGACCAACACCTCGTTCAACCCGGCCCGCTCGTTCGCGTCGGTCGTGTTCTCGGGTGACGGCGCCGTCTGGGGCCAGTACTGGCTGTTCATCGTCGCCCCGCTGGTCGGTGGCGCGCTGGCGGCGCTCCTGTACCGCGCGTTCCAGCCGGTGCCGGCGCTGGTGAGCGGCGAGGCCCTCGACGAGCTTGAGGAGACCTACGACGTCGCGCCCGTCGAGGACGAGGCGGCGCCCGCCGACGAGCTCGCCCTTGAGGTCGAGCCGGAGGTCGAGGCCACCGACGAGAGCGCGGTCGAGGCCGAGGCTGCGGCTGAGGCGCCCGAGGCTCAGGACCCGAAGGACCCGAAGGCCTGACCTTCTGACGCACACGCAGCGGCCCCGTGGTCGTCCCCGGACGACGACGGGGCCGCTGTGTGTCGTGGGCGGCGACCGCGGTGGCCGGCGCGGCGGTCACCCAGCCCCGGGGCCCTCTGCCCAGCGCAGGTCTCATGGCCCAGCACTGCGCGCACGGCGCATCCCGGCGCGCACGCCCCATCCCGGCGCGCACGCCCCATTCCGGCGCGCCCGGCCCGGGGCGGTCAGCCTAGGTAGGGCACCGTCAGCGCGAGCACCGCGATCGCGACGGCCGCCCCGAGGTAGAGGAGCACGTCGAGCGCCTTGCTGCGCACCGCGATCCCCGCGGCGCTGACCGTGCGCGGCGCGACCGCCCGCCACACCCCGGCCACCGCGAGCGTCGCGGCGACCGTCAACGCGCCCAGTTGCGCGCTGACGAGCGCGCCGAGCAGTCCCGCCGTCACCACGCCGGTCATCGCGAGCACGAGCGAGCGCGCCGGGTTGGGCCCGCGGCGCGGCGGTGCGGGCGTCCCGGGCGCGTCCGGCCCGGGGAGCAGGGGGCGGGATTCCACCCGGAGAGACTACCGGCGCACTGGGCCGCGCCCGGCCCGATAGCGTGGTGGACGTGCCTCCCCGCCCCGCACCGCGACGCTTCCCGACCCTGCCCCACCCGCCCGCGGAGCCTGTGCGCAGCGTGGTCGTCGTCGGCGCGGGCCTCGCCGGCGCCCAAACGGTCGCGGCGCTGCGTCAGCACGGCTTCGACGGCCGCGTCACGATGCTGGGCGCCGAGGGCGTCGCCCCGTATGACCGCCCGCCGCTGTCCAAGGAGCTGTTCACGCGGCCCGATCCCGTGTGGTTGAGCGACGACCTCGGCGTCGACGTCGAGAAGTTCGCCGACGAGGTGCGGCTCGCCGACCCCGCCCGCCGTCTGACGGTCTCGCCCGACGGCGTCACGGCGCACACGGCGTCAGGCGACCGCATCCACGCCGACGCCGTCGTGCTCGCGATGGGCTCGGAGCCGATGCGTCCGGGCGGATGGGAGTCCGCGTGGACGCTCCACACCGCCGACGACGCCGCCCGCCTGCGCGCCGCGCTGCGGCCCGGACTGCGGCTGGTCGTGGTGGGGGCGGGATGGATCGGCGCGGAGATCGCGGGCGTCGCCGCCGGTCAGGGGGCCGAGGTCACGGTCGTCGAGGCCGCCGCGGCGCCGCTCGCGCGCCAGCTCGGCGCGGGGGTCGGGGCGCGCCTGGCGCCCTGGTTCGAGGCGGCGGGCGTACGGCTGCTGACCGGGTCGCGCGTCGCGGCGGTGCGGCCCGACGGCGTCACCCTCGCGAGCGCGACCGCCGACACCGCGCCCGCCGACATCGTGTCCGCCGACGTGGTCCTCGCCGCGGTCGGCGCACGGCCCGCGACGGGCTGGCTGGCCGGGACGCTCCCGCTCGACGCGCACGGCCGCCTCCACGTCGACGCCTCGGGACGCCTGATGGGCCATGCGGGACCGACCGACCCGGCGGGCCGGCTCGCGCCCGCGGCGCTGGCGCGGGTGTGGGCGGTCGGCGACGTCGCCGTGCGCCAGCACCCGGTGTTCGGGCCCGTTCCGGGCGGCCACTGGTCGGCGGCGCTGCACGACCCCGAGGTGACCGTGCGGGCCATGCTCGGGCTCGACCCGTCGCCGTCGGACCCCGAGGACCTGCGCGCGCGACTCGGGCTGGCTCCCGTGCCGCGCCACGCGCCATATGTGTTCTCCCGCCAGCTCGGGCACGACCTCGCGCTGCTCGGGCTGCCGTCGGAGGCCGACGACGTCGTGCTGCGCGGCGATCCGTCCGCCGTGGGTCCGTGGGCCGCGCTCTACCTGGAGCGCGCGCTCGACCGCCATCCGCAGGTGACCCCGCAGGGGCACCCGGTCGCGACGGTCCGGGCGGTGCTCCTGGTCGACTCCCCGCGCGAGGTCGGCGCGGCGCGACGGCTCATGAACGGGCCCACGCCGCTGCGTGTCGATCTGACCCGCGCCGTCGACCCGGCGGTGCGGCTACGCGACGCGGCCGTCGCTGGTTGAGCCCCGCGGTGGTTGAGCCTGTCGAAACCACCCCACGTCGCAATGGAGTGGTTTCGACAGGCTCAACCACCGACCGGCTCAGTGGGCGAAGTGGCGGGCGCCCGTCAAGTACATCGTCACGCCGGCGGCGTTCGCCGCCTCGATGACCTCGGCGTCACGGATCGAGCCGCCGGGCTGGACGACGGCGCGCACGCCCGCGTCGAGCAGCACCTGCAGGCCGTCGGCGAACGGGAAGAACGCGTCCGACGCGGCGACGGCGCCGCGCGCCCGCTCCTGGTCGCCCGCGAGCGTGTTGGCGCGCTCGACGGCCAGGCGGCACGAGTCGACGCGGTTGACCTGACCCATGCCGATGCCGACGGCGGCGCCGTCGCGGGCCAGCAGGATGGCGTTCGACTTGGCCGCGCGCACGGCCTTCCACGCGAAGGCGAGCTCGGCGAGCGTCGCCTCGTCGGCGGCCTCGCCCGCCGCGAGGGTCCACGACGCGGGGTCGTCGCCCTCGGCCTGGAAGCGGTCCGCCGTCTGGACCAGCAGGCCCCCGCTGATCGGCTTGGTCTCGAGCGCGGCGCGCGGCGGGGCGTCGACCACCAGCAGGCGCAGGTTCTTCTTGGCCCGCAGCACGTCGAGCGCGCCGGGCTCGAAGCCCGGCGCCACGACCACCTCGGTGAAGATCGGGGCGATCTGCTCGGCCGCCTCGCGCGTGATGACGCGGTTGGCTGCGATGACGCCGCCGTAGGCGCTGACCGGGTCGGTCGCGTGCGCGCGGCGGTGGGCCTGCGCGATGTCCTGCCCGACCGCGATGCCGCACGGGTTGGCGTGCTTGATGACGGCGACCGCGGGCTCGTCGAAGTCCCAGGCGGCGCGCCAGGCGGCGTCGGCGTCCTGGTAGTTGTTGTAGCTCATCTCCTTGCCGTGCAGTTGCTCGCCCTGGGCGAGGCCGCGCGTGCCGTCGCCGTTGGTGTACAGCGCCGCGGCCTGGTGCGGGTTCTCGCCGTAGCGCAGCACGGCGGCCCGCTGCCACGTGGCGCCCGTCCACACGGGGAAGCCTGAGGAGAGGCCGTCGACGACGTCGGTGGGCGCCACCGCCGTCGTCATCCACGAGGCGACGGCGACGTCATAGGTCGCGGTGTGGACGAACGCGGCGGCCGCGAGCGCCTTGCGCTGCGCGTAGGTGAACCCGCCCGCACGCACGGCCGCCACGACGTCGTCGTAGCGCGCCGGGTCGACGACGACGGCGACCGACGGGTGGTTCTTGGCGGCGGCGCGCACCATGGACGGCCCGCCGATGTCGATCTGCTCGACCATGGTGTGCTCGTCGGCGCTGCCCGCCTTCTCGAACGCGGCCAGGGTCGCGGCGAACGGGTAGAGGTTGACCACGACGAGCTCGAACGGCGCGATGCCCAGCTCGTCGAGCTGGCGCAGGTGGTCGGCCTTGCGCGCGTCGGCCAGGATGCCGGCGTGCACGCGCGGGTGCAGCGTCTTGACGCGCCCCTCCAGGCACTCGGGGAACCCGGTCAGGTCCTCGACGCGCGTGACCGGCAGGCCCGCGTCGGCGACGGTCGAGGCCGTCGAGCCGGTAGAGACGAGCTCGACGCCCGCGGCGTGCAGCGCGGTGGCGAGCTCGACCAGGCCGGTCTTGTCGAACACGCTCAGCAGCGCGCGCTTGACGGGGCGCCGCGAGTCGTCGGCGAGCTGGACGTCGGGCGTGGTGGCGTGGACTCGGGGCGACAGTGCGCTGTCGGTCACGGACATCGAGTGCTCCTCGAAGGGTCGTTCGGGCGGTTGCGGTCGAAGGACCCCGGCGCCCAGGCGGGCGGCGCGCGAACGGGGCGGCGTCCCTCGCTCGCGCGCGGGCGCCCCGGCCGCTCCCCGGTGGTGACCCACCCTCGCCAGTCACGGCCTGCCTCGATTCTACCGGCGGGCCACGGCACGGCGTGCGGCCGCTGGCACGCCTCGGGCTGATCGTTTCGGGCCCGTTGTGTTCGTGGTGATTGCGCCTCACACGCGCACTCGCGCTACTAGGACGCGGGCTTGCGTGACACCCATGACGACACCTTTTGGGTACGCGGCGAAACTGGGAGGATGATGGACACTCTGTAGACAGATGATCTGTTCACGCTGTGCCAGTGCTGTGCGATCACAGAACATGTGCGTCTGTCGCACGCGCTGACCCACCCGCACTGACCCACCCGCACTGATCCGTCCGCACTGATCCGTCCGCAACGACTCGGTCAGCAATGACCGCACAAGGAGAGCCGCATGAGGCCCGTGACCACCCGATCGAACGCGCTCCGCCTCGCCGGCACGGCGGGGATCGCCGCCTGCGTCGCCCTGCTTGGCGCCTGCACCAGCGACAAGGGCGGCAAGGACGACCAGGCCGAGAGCCCGTTGGAGGCCTTCTTCTCCGACGTCTACGGCGGGTGGGACGAGGCTGAGCAGAACGCCAAGCAGCTCAAGGTCGAGGAGGCCGTGGCCCGCTGCATGACGGCCGAGGGCTTCGAGTACACGCCCGTCGACTACAGCACGACGGGCAGCATTGAGGCCGCTGAGATCGACTTCACCTCGCGCGAGTACACCGAGCAGCACGGCTACGGCATCCTCAACCAGGACGACGCCTCGTTCGAGGCCCCGGAGGAGGACAACCTCGTCGACCCCAATGGCGAGTACATCGCGTCGCTGTCGGAGTCCGAGCAGACCGCCTACTTCGAGGCGCTCTACGGCGGCTCGGAGTTCGAGGTGGACGAGGAGCCGACGCTGGCCGACCAGGGCTGCTACGGCGCCGCGCAGCTCGAGGTCCACGGCGCAGAGCAGGAGGAGGTGTTCGAGAGCGAGGAGATCCAGGCGTTCTCGGACGACATGGACGTGCTTCAGTCGACCATCGAGAACGACCCCCGCGTCTCCGACGTCAACGCCGCGTGGGCCTCGTGCATGGCCGACGCCGGGTTCGGCGGCTACGCCACTCCGCAGGACGCGATGGACGACTTCTTCGAGCGCTCGAACGCCCTGTGGGAGAACGTCGACCCGGAGTCGACTGAGGCCCCGACGCCGTCTGAGGCGGACAAGAAGGCTGAGCGCGACACCGCCCTGGCGGACTTCGACTGCAAGGAGAAGGTCAAGTACGAGGCCACGGAGCGCACGGTCCGGTTCGAGCACGAGAAGGAGTACGTCGACACGCACCAGGCTGAGCTGGCCGCCGTCAAGGACGCCTTCCAGAAGGCGGGCTGGTGACCCCGTCCGAGGCCGGCCCCGCCCACGCCGAGCAGCCCGCTGGCTCACGCGGGCTGCGCGGGCCGCGCCTGGTGCTCGTGGTCGCCGGGGCCGCCGTGGTGAGCCTCGTCGCCGGGCTGCTCGCGGGCAGGTTCGTGATCTCCCCCGCGCAGGCCGCCGCCGACGCGGCCCCGCCCGAGGCCGGGCCGATCACGGCCGCCGTCGAGCGGCGGACGATCAGCAACGACGTCGTGCTGCGCGCCGACGCCGCGTACGCCGACGCCGTCGACGTGCGGATCGAGGCCGGAGACGTCTCCGGGCCCGCCGTCGTCACGGGCCAGGTGCCCGACGTCGGCGCCCAGCTCGACGCGGCGAGCGTGCTGATCGAGGTGGCCGGGCGCCCCGTCATCGTGCTGCCGGGCGACCTGCCGGTCTACCGCACGCTGCGCGTGGGAACGTCGGGCCCCGACGTGCTGCAGCTCAAGGCCGCGCTCGCGGCCCTCGGCATCGGCGTGGGCGACGCGGGATCGGACGTGTACGACGCCGCGACCGCGGCCGGCGTCGACGCGCTCTACGCCGCCGTGGGCTACCCGCGCCCCGGCCCCGGTGAGGATGCGGACGCGACGCTCAAGGGCGCGCGCGAGTCGGTGCGGGCCGCCGAGTCCGCCATCCGTGACGCGGAGGCGGCCGTCGTCGCCGCCCAGCGGGGCCCGGGCGACGTCGAGCGGACCGAGGCCGACAACGCCGTGCGCGCGGCCGAGCGCGCGCTCGCGCAGGCGCAGGCGGCGCAGCAGGCCCAGGACGCGGCCCCGGTCGAGCCGGGCGAGCCCGTCGAGCCGATCGACGTCGCCGGCGCCGAGGACGCGCTCACCCTCGCCCGGATCCAGCGAGCGGCGCTCGACCAGCCCGCCGACACGAGCGCCGAGCGCGCCCAGGTCGAGGCCGCGCGCCGCGCGCTCGCCGACGCGCAGGAGGAGCTCGCCGAGGCGACCACCGCGACGCTCACCGCTCTGCCCGCCTCGGAGGTCGTCTACGTCGCGGGCCTGCCACGCCGCGTCGACGCGGTCTACGTCGAGCGCGGCGGCCTGGTCAACGGGCCGGTCGCGGCCGTCTCGGGCGCGGCCCTGCGCCTGGAGGCGCGCGTCTCCGGCTCCAACGCCGCGCTGCTGACCGAGGGCGCCGTGGGCGAGTTCGAGCTGCCCGACGGCGCCACGGCGCACGCCACCGTCGTGTCGATCGGCCAGGCCACGCGCTCGGGCGACGACGCGCCGGACGAGGGCGGCGACGCCCCCGCGGACGGCGGCGGGTCCGACGACTCGTCGTCGGGCGGACGCACCGCGGTGACGCTCGAGCCCCAGGACCTGACACCCGAACAGGTGGACGCGCTGCGCGACCAGAACGTGCGCGTGACGGTCTCGGTCGGCGCCACGCAGGGCGAGGTGCTCGCGGTGCCGATCGCGGCGCTCACGGCCGGGCCGGGCGGCGAGTCGCGCGTCGAGGTGCGCCGCAAGCCGGGCGCCGAGACCGAGCTGATCACCGTGACCACCGGACTCGCCGCCGCCGGCTTCGTGGAGATCGTGTCCGCCGACGGCGCCCTCGACGTCGGCGACCAGGTGGTGGTCGGCACGTGACGGCCGGTCTGTTCGACGGACCGGACACTGACGACACCGACGCCGACGACTCCCCCGGGGCGCCCGACGGCGCGCAGCCCGAGGCGCCCGTCGTCGACCTGCGGCAGGTCTCGCGGCGCTTCCCCGGTCCGCCGGTGGTCGACGCGCTGCGGTCGGTCGACCTGCGCGTCGAGCGCGGCGACTACGTCTCGATCGTCGGGCCGTCCGGCTCGGGCAAGTCCTCGCTGCTCAACATCCTCGGGCTGCTCGACCGTCCGACGTCGGGCGAGTACCTGCTCGACGGGCGCCCCGCGGGCTCCGCCTCCGAGCGCGAGCGCGCCCGGCTGCGCGCACGCCGCATCGGGTTCGTGTTCCAGGCCTTCCACCTGCTGCCGCAGCGCTCGGTGCTCGACAACGTCGTGCTCGCCACGTTGTACAGCGGGGTGCCGCGCACCCATCGCTCGCAGCGTGCTCGCGCCGCGCTCGACCGCGTCGGGCTCGCCCATCGCGTCGACTTTTCCCCCACGACCCTCTCGGGCGGCGAGCGTCAGCGCGTGGCGGTGGCGCGCGCCCTGGTCACCGAGCCGCACCTGCTGCTGGCCGACGAGCCGACGGGCAACCTCGACTCGGCCAGCTCGGACCAGGTCATGACGCTGTTCGACGAGCTGCACGCCGACGGCGTCACGCTCGCCGTCATCACGCACGACCTCGCCGTCTCGGCGCGCGCCGCACGGCGTGTGCGCATCGAGGACGGGCGACTGGAGGAGATCGCATGAGCCCCCGTGACCTGTGGACCGAGGCCCTGCACGGCATCGGGACCAGGCCCACACGTCTGTTCCTGACGATCCTGGGCACGGTGCTCGGCATCGGCGCCGTGGTGGTGACCGTGGGCCTCGCACAGACCGCCGCGGGACAGATCAACAAGCAGTTCGACGCCGTCGCGGCCACGCAGGTGGTCGTCAAGCCCGACACCGGGCGGATCAAGGGCGAGGAGCGCGCGCTGGCGAGCCTGCCGTGGGACGGCGAGGATCGCGTGCGCCAGGTCGCGGGGGTCGAGGCGGCCGGGTCGGTCGCGACGCTCAACGTCGGGCGCGCGACCGTGACCGCCGTGCCCGTCAACGACCCGTCGAGCGCGGCCCAGGCGGCGCCCAAGGTGATGGCGGCGAGCGCCGGGCTGCTCGACGCGGTGCGCGGGCATGTCGTCACGGGGCGATTCTTCGACCAGGGCCACGACGCGCGGGCCGACCGCGTCGTCGTGCTGGGCGCCCTGGCGGCGCAGCGCCTCGGCGTGCACCGCGTGGACCGGCAGCCCGCGGTGTTCATCGGGGACGTGGCCTACACGGTCATCGGCGTGGTCGACGGCATGAGCCGCGTGCCCGAGCTCAAGGACGCCGTCATCCTGCCTGCGGGGACCGCCCAGCGCGACCTCGACGCCGGCCCGCCCGACGAGCTGCAGATCCGCATCGCGACCGGCGCGGGACCTGTCGTGGCCCGTCAGGCGCCCATCGCGCTCGACCCGAACTCGCCCGAGGCCTATAAGGTCCAGGCGCCCTCGACCGAGTCGGGTGTCCGCGAGAGCGTGCAGGCCGACGTCAGCGCGCTGTTCCTCGCGCTGGGCGGCGTCGCGCTCGTGGTCGGAGGGCTGGGCATCGCCAACGTGACGCTGCTGTCGGTGCTGGAGCGGGTCGGGGAGATCGGGCTGCGCCGGGCGCTGGGCGCCTCGCGGCGGGCGATCGCCGGGCAGTTCGTCGTCGAGTCGGTCACCACGGGGCTGCTGGGCGGTCTCATGGGCGCGGCCTTCGGCGTGCTCGTCGTCGTCGGCGTCTCGGCCGCGCGCGACTGGACGCCGATCCTCGACGTGCGTATGGCCCTGGGCTCGGCGTTGCTGGGCGCCGTCGTCGGGCTGCTGGCCGGGGCGTACCCGGCGATCAAGGCGGCCTCGATCGAGCCGGTGGCGGCGCTGCGCGGCGGCACCTGACCCCCACCCCGCCTACTGCTCGACCGCGGTGTGCCAGGTGTCGGGCGTGCCGATGGCGCGCAGCGACCGGGCGAACGCGAGCGCGCCGACGGCGACCACGAGCAGGCCCGCGAACGCCCACAGCGTCGGGCGCAGCCCCACGGCGGCGAGCAGGGCGCCCGCCAAAGCGGGTGTGAGCGGGGCGGTGAGCAGGAACGACAGACCGAGCACCGAGGCGAGCCGGCCCTGCAGCCGCTGCGGCGTGATGGCCGTGACGTAGCCCTGAATGCCCGCGTTGGAAGGCGCCAAGGGCAGCACCGCGGCCGCGGTGAGCAGGAGGAACGCCAGGTAGGTGTGCAGCGCCGCCATCGCGATGAAGCACAGCGCGATCCAGCCGAGCGTCGCGAGCATGAGCGCCCCGGCGCGCACCCGGTCCAGCACGCGGCCGGCGACGGCGGCGCCCGCGAGCATCGCCGCGCCCGCGGCGGTGTCGATGAGCGCGATCCGCACGGGGGCGACTCCCTGGCGGATCAGGTCGAGGTTCACCGCGACCAGCACGCCGTTGACGGCGAGGTTGATGATCGGGAACACGACAAGTGCCACCCGGAACAGCCTGCGCGACCACACGAACCGCAGCCCCTCGCGCAGCGCCGCGACGGGTCCGGTCCCGGGGCCATCCTCGCCCCGCGTGCCGCGCGCCGCGGCGTCGTCGCCGAGCGGGACGCGGACGAACCAGGTGCACACGACCACCGCGAGGTGCGCGACGGCGGAGGCGGCGACGGGCAGCGCGTGCGCGAGGCCGTAGAGCAGACCGCCCAGGGGTCCTGAGGCCAAGGTCGCCACCGCCCCGCGACCCTGCACGGCCGCCAGGGCTCGCGGCAGCTGCTCGCCGTCCACCACGGCCCGGATCGCGCCCGACTCGGCCGGCCCCTCCAGCGCGGTCACGAGCGCCGAGCCGAACAGCACGGCGGCCAGATGCGCTCCGGTGAGCCGTCCGGCCGCGCCCGCCACGGCCACGCTCGCCCACAGCAACGCACCTGCGACCGCTGCCCCCAGGATGAGCCGACGGCGGTCGACCCGGTCGGCCACAACGCCGGCCGGCAGCGCGGCGAGCAGCGCGCCGACCTGCCCGATCCCCGCGACCAGACCCGCCCGGGCGACCGAGCCGGTCACCTCGAACGCGAGCAGCGGCACCGCGAACGCGCCGACACCGGCGCCGACCAGCTGGGCCGTGCGGCCCGACATCAGCAGCAGGTACGGGCGGTTGTGGCGCAGTGGCGGCATGCTGGGTTCGGCGTCAGGGGTGGGTTGAGTGGCGCGGCTCACCGTGGTCATGCGACGGAACGTACTCTCGCAACTTCTCTTGCGCAATAATCAGTGCGCAATGAATCGTGCTCACGCGTGCTTGCGCACGAATCGGCGCACAACCCGGTAGCGTGGCGGCGTGGCCGACACGATGCGGGTGACGACCCCTGAGGCGCTGCGCGCCCTCGCGCATCCCCTGCGCGTCAAGATTCTGCTCCAGTTGGAGAGGGACGGGCACGGGCGCGCGTCCGACGTCGCCAAAGCGCTCGGTGAGCCGCCGAACTCCGTCTCCTTTCACCTGCGCACACTCGCGAGGGCGGGCCTCGTCGTCGAGGCCCCCGAGCTCGCGCGCGACCGTCGCGACCGCGTCTGGCGCAACGCCGCCGAGTCGTACGCCGTCTCGCCCGGCACGCCCGGCATGGAGCTGCTCACCCGCGGGTACGCCTCCTGGTTCCGCCGCGCGCTGACCATCACGCCCTCCGAGGACGGGCGCCCGCTCACGATCCGCGTCGCGCAGTCCGCGCTCAGCGCGACGCAGGCGCGGGAGCTGGCGAGCCAGCTCCAGGAGGTCGTGGATCGCTGGGCGCGGGAGGAGACGACCACCGGCGGCGACGACGGTGAGCCGCTGGAGATCTACAACGTCGTGGTGGCCGTCGGTCCGACGGACCTTGCGCCAAACGTCCGGGAGGACGGCGAGGATCGGGCGCCGGGGGGCCGTTGAGGTCGAGGTCTGAGTCTGGGGGCGTGGTTTCGACGGGCTCAACCACCGGGTGGGTGGTGGGGTGTGGGGTCAGGCGCCGATGGTGGCGCGGCCGTCGCGCACCGTCAGGCCCTCGCGCGCGATGCGACCCACCGTCTCGACCAGCAGGGCGCGCTCGGCGACCTTGATGCGCTCGTGCAGCGTGGCCTCGTCGTCGCCGTCGAGCACCGGCACGGCCGCCTGGGCGAGGATCGGGCCCGTGTCGACGCCCGCGTCGACCACGTGCACCGTGCACCCGGTGACGCGCACACCGTGCGCGAGCGCGTCGCGCACCGCGTGCGCACCCGGGAACGACGGCAGCAGCGCGGGGTGGGTGTTGACCACCCGGCCCGGGAACCGGTCGAGGAAGCCCGGCGCGAGGATGCGCATGAACCCGGCCAGCACCACGACGTCGGGACGGAACACCGCGACCGCCTCGGTGATCCCGCGGTCCCAGGCGGCGCGGTCCTCGAAGTCGGCGGGCGCGACGACAGCCGAGGCGACACCCGCGTCACGCGCGAGGTCGAGGGCGCCGGCGGCGGGCTTGTCGGTCACCAGCCCGACGACGCGCGCCCCGTAGGCGGGGGCGTCGTGGGCCGCGAGGAGCGCGGCGAGGTTGGAGCCGGCGCCCGAGGCGAGGACGACGAGGCGCGTGGCGGGGGTCGAGTCGACGGTGTGGCCGGAGGGGGTCTGCACGCACGCAGCGTAACCGCGCGCGGGCGCGCGCCGGCGCGCGGTCAGCGCGAGGTCACATGCCGCCACGGTCGCTCATGCGCGGTCAGGAGCACGAGGGCGCCGCCCAGCAGCACCTCGACGGCGACGAACCCGCCCGCGACCAGCGGGTCGGCCCCGACGACGGCGAGCCGCCCCGCGCCCGCGGCTCCTCCGGCCCACAGTTGCAGCACCGCCATGCCCAGGCCGGCGGTCAGCGCCATCCCGCCGAGCACCCAGGCGAGGTCGGCCCAGCCCACACGCGACGGCTCCAGGCGCCGCCAGGCGAACCAACCGGCCAGCGCCCCGCACAGCACGACGAGCGCCGGCGCCCACAGTGCGTGCGCCCCCGTCCAGTCGGGCCGCGGCAGCGCGGCGAGCAGCGGCATCGCGGGCAGCGGTCCGTCGATGACCTCGCGCGGGGAGAACGCCGTGTCGACGCCGACGGCGAAGCCCGGCCCGGCGGTCCAGGCTGCCGCCCAGGCCACGAGGTTGGGCACGAGCGCGACCTGGGAGACGGCGAGCACCACGCCACCGATCCACCCCGGGGCGAGCGCGCCGACCATATCGTTGACCGCTCCCCGCCCCGCCAGCATCCAGACCGCGGCGATCGCCGCGCTCAGGGCGACCAGCAGCGCGAGCGCCACGAACCCCGCGCGCACACCGAGCCGCGCCACGGGCGGCAGCACACCGAACAGCCGCTCGGTCACGTCGGCGACGCGCGGCGCCTCGGGCTGCGTCAGCACGCCCATCGCCATGCCGCCACCGCCGACGACCAGAGCGCCCACCGCCGCGAGGGCCAGGGCGCCGTCGCGCGCTCCGGCGCCGGCCGCCGCCACGAGCACCACCGCCAGGTAGGCGAGGGCCCCGGTGACCACGGCCGACAGGGACCCGATCGCCGACCGCTTGGCCGAGACGTAGGTGGTAAACAGGGCGAGCGCCCCGATCCCGAGCGGCACGATCGTCACGGTCGCGTCGCCGACGCCGACGGGCACGCCGTGGCCGAGCAGCCACAATCCCTGGGCCACGCGCGACGCCGTCGCCCAGGGCACGCGGGCGGCGCCGGCGTCGGGCGCGGCGAGCAGGGTCACGACGGCGAGCAGCAGCACCACGGTGAAACTCAGCACCATGCCCTGAGCGACGGACCAGACGCCCGAGAGCGCGGGCGCCGTGCGCGCGGGGCCTAAGGCGCGCGCGTCGACGGCGCCGGGCGTCGGGCGCGCGGTGGTGCGCGGGCTGGTGCGGGAGGGGCTCACGGACCCATCGTCGCCCGCGCGGGGCCCGGCGCGCGGGCGCCACACCGCACGACGACGGCGCCCGCACCGGGGTGCGGGCGCCGTCGTCGTGCGGGACGTCAGCCCGCGGCGAGGATCTCCCGCATGAGCGCGGCGGTCTCGGACGGCGTCTTGCCGACCTTGACGCCGACGGCCTCCAGGGCCGCCTTCTTGGCGGCCGCGGTGCCCGCGGAGCCCGAGACGATGGCGCCGGCGTGGCCCATGGTCTTGCCCTCGGGGGCGGTGAAGCCCGCGACGTAGCCGACGACCGGCTTGGTGACGTGCTCCTTGATGTAGGCCGCGGCGCGCTCCTCGGCGTCGCCGCCGATCTCGCCGATCATGACGATGGCCTTGGTCTCCGGGTCGTTCTCGAAGGCCTCGAGCGCGTCGATGTGCGTGGTGCCGACGATCGGGTCGCCGCCGATGCCGATGGCGGTCGAGAAGCCGAGGTCGCGCAGCTCGTACATCATCTGGTAGGTCAGCGTGCCCGACTTCGACACCAGGCCGATGGGGCCCTTGCCGGTGATGGTGTGCGGGGTGATGCCGGCCAGCGACTCGCCGGGGGTGATGATGCCGGGGCAGTTCGGGCCGATCATGCGCGTGGACTTGCCCTGCAGGTAGGCCCAGACCTCGGCGGTGTCCTGCACCGGGACGCCCTCGGTGATGACGACGATGAGCGGCATGTCGGCGTCGATGGCCTCGATCGCCGCGTCCTTGGTGAACGCCGGCGGAACGAACAGCACCGACACGTTGGCGCCGGTCTCGGCCATGGCCTCCTTGACGGCGCCGAACACGGGCAGCGTGACGTCGTTGCCCTCGTGGTCCTTGTGCTGGACCGTCGTGCCGGCCTTGCGGGCGTTGACGCCGCCCACGATCTGCGCGCCCGAGTCGAGCATGAGGGCGGTGTGCTTGGCGCCCATCCCGCCCGTGATGCCCTGGACGATGATCTTCGAGTCCTTGTTCAGGTAGATCGACATTTTCCTGCTTCTCTCAGGTCTCGTGCGGGCGGTCTCAGGCGGCGGCCGCGGCCAGCTCGGCCGCCTTCTGCGCGCCGCCGTCCATGGTCTCGGCGAGCGTGACGAGCGGGTGGTTCGCCTCGCGCAGGATCGCGCGTCCGAGGTCCACGTTGTTGCCGTCGAGGCGCACGACCAGCGGCTTGGAGGCCTCGTCGCCGAGGATGTCGAGGGCGCCGACGATGCCCTTGGCGACCTCGTCGCACGCGGTGATGCCGCCGAAGACGTTGACGAAGACCGACTTGACCTGCGGGTCGTTCAGGATGACGTCGAGGCCGTTGGCCATGATCTCGGCGTTGGCGCCGCCGCCGATGTCGAGGAAGTTGGCGGGCTTGACGCCGCCGTGGTCCTCGCCCGCGTAGGCGACGACGTCGAGCGTGCTCATGACCAGGCCCGCGCCGTTGCCGATGACGCCGACCTCGCCGTCGAGCTTGACGTAGTTGAGGCCGTTCGCCTTGGCCTTCGCCTCCAGCGGGTCGGAGGTGGCCTTGTCCTCGAGCGCCTCGTGGTCCGGGTGGCGGACCTCGGAGGCGTTGTCGTCGAGCGTGACCTTGCCGTCGAGGGCGACGATGCGCCCGTCCTCGGTGCGCACCAGCGGGTTGACCTCGACGAGCGTGGCGTCCTCGGCCTTGAAGACGGTCCACAGTTGGCGGATCACCTGCGCGACGTCGGCGCGCAGCTCCTGCGGGAAGCGCGCGGCCTCGACGATCTCGGCGGCCTTGTCCTCGTCGATGCCGACGATCGGGTCGATCGCGACGCGGGCGAGGGCGTCGGGGCGCTCGACGGCGAGCTGCTCGATCTCCATGCCGCCCTCGACCGAGCACATGGCCAGGTAGTTGCGGTTCGCGCGGTCGAGCAGCACCGAGAAGTAGAACTCCTGGGCGATCTTGGCGCCCTGCGCGACCATCACCCGGTGGACCGTGTGGCCCTTGATGTCCATGCCGAGGATCTCGCCGGCCTTCTCGGCGGCCTCGTCGGGCGAGAAGGCGAGCTTGACGCCACCGGCCTTGCCGCGCCCACCGGTCTTGACCTGGGCCTTGATGACGACGACGGAGCTGTCGGCCCCGCTCGTCAGAGTCTCGGCCGCGGCACGGGCCTCCTGCGGCGTCGTCGCCACGATCCCCCCGAGCACGGGCACGCCGTGCTTCTCGAAGATGTCGCGCGCCTGGTATTCGAACAGGTCCACCCTGCTGCGTCCTTCCCTCAGTTGAGCCCCTGTGCCCGTGGTCCGGCAGGGGCTGCCTGCGATGTCTCGACGTCAAGACATCTCGCCAAGAGTAGCCCGGCCCGCAGGGCGGTTGAACCCCGGTCCCGGTGCGAGAACGTGACGCACGCCACGCGCGCCGGCTCTGCGTCGGCGCAAGTCGCGTCAATCTAGGTTGACGTTTCGACTCGGCGTCAACTACGGTTGACGCATGGCCAGTCACCAGACGCTCGCAGCCTCGGCCGCGAGCGACGACCCCCACCAGGGCCTGCGCGCCGTGCGCTCGCTGCGCGAGCTCGCCGACCGCCTCGAGACGCTCCAGGTCGAACGCGCCCGGAGCCTCGGGTGGTCATGGCAGGAGATCGCCGACGTGCTCGGCGTGAGCAAGCAGGCCGTCCACAAGAAATTCGGCCGACGGGTCTGAGACCCGGCCCGGACGACCGACGAAGGAGGATCCGATGTTCGAGAGGTTCACCAAGGACGCCCGTGAGGCCGTGGTCGACGCCCAGGTCGTCGCACGCTCGACCCACTCGCGCACCATCGACGCACGGCACGTGCTCGTCGCGCTGGTCGAGCCGGGCGCCGGCCCGGCCTGCGACGCGCTCGACGCCGTGGGCCTCGACGCGGCGGCACTCGCCCGCGCGCTGCGAGACGAGCTCGGCGGCGCGGGGCTCGACGGCGAGGCCCTGGCCGCCATCGGCGTCGACCTGGACGCGGTGCGCCGCGCGACCGACGCCACCTTCGGCGAGGGCTCGCTCGACGGCGGCGGACTCCTCCGGCGCGACCGCAAGCACATCCCGTTCACCGCGGACGCGAAGAAGGCGCTCGAGCTGGCGCTGCGCGAGGCGATACGCCTCGGGTCGGCCGGCATCGACGGGGGGCACCTGCTGCTCGGGATCCTGCGCGGCGGCTCGCCCGCCGCCTCGGCGCTGCGCGCCGCCCTCGCCCAGGCCGGCTCCGACGACGCCGCGCTGCGCGCCGCCGTCGAACGCCGCCGCGACGCCGCCTGACCCCGCCAGCCCGCCCCGGCGGTCGTTGAGCCCCCACCGGTGGTTGAGCCTGTCGAAACCACCCCGCTCAGCCCCCACCGGTGGTTGAGCCTGTCGAAACCACCCCACTGAGCCCACCCCTGGTTTCGACAGGCTCAACCATCGGATGTGGGCGGGTGGTTTCGACAGGCTCAACCATCGGACGTGGGCGGGTGGTTTCGACAGGCTCAACCACCGCGGGTGCGCCCCAGCGCGTCAGAGCTTGGTGACCGGCGAGTAGCGCAGCAGCAGCCGCTTGGTGCCGTCCGAGCCGAAGTCGATCTTGGCCACCGCGTTCGGCCCGACGCCCTCGACCGAGACCACTCGGCCCAGGCCATAGGCGTCGTGCGTCACGCGGTCGCCGGCGGCCAGGCTCGGGATGTCCGTCTCGGCGCGCGGCGTGGCGCTGCCGAAGCGCGCGCCGGTCGACGGCGAGGACGCGGCGCCCTTGGGCTTGCCCAGACGCGACGGCCCGAAGCCCGCGCCCGAACCGCCCGATCCACCCGAACCGCCCGAGCCCGCCGAGCCAGCCGACGACGCGGCCCGCCGCTCGCCCCACGACGCCCCCTGCGCGCCCCCGCGCGCTCCCCACGCCGAGCCGCCGCCGCGCAGGTACTGCGTCGCGGACTCGCGGCGGCGCCAGTCCCACAGCTCCTCCGGGATGTCGCCGAGGAACCGCGAGGGCGGCATCTCGTTGGCCATGCCCCACGCCGAGCGCATGCCGGCGCGCGAGACGTACAGGCGCTCGCGCGCCCGCGTGAGCCCGACGTACGCGAGCCGGCGCTCCTCGGCGAGCTCGGCGTCGTCGTGCAGCGAGCGCATGTGCGGGAACGTGCCGTCCTCCATGCCCGTGAGGAACACGACGGGGAACTCCAGACCCTTGGCCGTGTGCAGCGTCATGAGCGTGACGACGCCCTGGTCGGCCTTGGGCGCATGCTCGGCCTCGCCATCGGCCACGTCCTCGTCGGGGATCTGGTCGGCGTCGGCGACCAGCGAGACGCGCTCCAGGAAGTCGACGAGCGTGCCCTCGGGGTCGGTCTGCGAGAACTCGGTGGCCACGGCGTGCAGCTCCGCCAGGTTCTCGACGCGGGAGGCGTCCTGCGGGTCGTCGGACGCGCGCAGCTCGGCCAGGTACCCGGTGCGGTCGAGCACCGCGCCGAGGATCGCCGCGGGCGGCTCGCCCGCCTCGACCATGGCGCGCAGCCCCGCCATGAGGTCGCGGAAGCCGCGCAGCGGGTTGAGCGTGCGCGTGGACATGCCCGGCACGTCCTCGGCCCGTTCGATCGCCGCGCCGAACGAGACGCGCTCACGCTCGGCGAACGCCGCCAGCAGCGACTCGGCCTTGTCGCCCAGCCCGCGCTTGGGGACGTTGAGCACGCGGCGCAGGTTGACGTCGTCGTCGGGGTTGGCCAGCGCCCGCAGGTAGGCGATGGCGTCCTTGATCTCGCGGCGCTCGTAGAAGCGTGTGCCGCCCACCACCTTGTACGGCAGCCCGACGCGGACCAGCACCTCCTCCAGGGCACGCGACTGGGCGTTGGTGCGGTAGAACACGGCGACGTCGCCCGGGCGCACGCCGTCCGAGTCACCGAGGCGGTCGATCTCCTCGGCGACGAACCGGGCCTCCTGGTGCTCGTCGTCGGCGGCGTACCCGACGATGCGCGCGCCCGCGCCCGACGCCGTCCACAGGCGCTTGGGCTTGCGGTCGAGGTTGCGCGAGATGACGGCGTTGGCCGCGCTGAGGATGTTCTGCGTCGAGCGGTAGTTCTGCTCCAGCAGGATGGTGGTCGCGTCTGGGTAGTCCTGCTCGAACTCTTGGATGTTGCGGATCGTCGCGCCGCGGAACGCGTAGATGGACTGGTCGGCGTCGCCGACGACGGTGAGCTCGCCCGGCTCCAGCGCGAACTCCTCGGCGGGCGAGCCCGTCGCGTCCCCGGGCGCTGCCGGCGCGGCGCCCGTCAGCTCACGCACCAGGACGTACTGGGCATGGTTGGTGTCCTGGTACTCGTCGACCAGGATGTGCCGGAACCGGCGGCGGTAGTGCTCGGCGACGGCGGGGAACGCCTGGAGCAGATGCACCGTCGTCATGATGATGTCGTCGAAGTCGAGCGCGCTGGCCTGCTGGAGGCGGGCCTGGTAGCGGGTGTAGACGTCGGCGAGGATCGGGTCCTTGTCCTCGCGCCCGGCGTAGTCGTCCGGCGTGATCAGCTCGTTCTTCAGGTCGCTGATCCGATGGGCCAGGCCGCGGGCCGGGTACTTCTTCGGGTCCAGGTTGAGCTCGCGTGTCACCAGCGTGACCAGGCGCTGCGAGTCGGCCGCGTCGTAGATCGAGAAGCTCGACCGCAGCCCCAGCACCTTGTACTCGCGCCGCAGGATGCGCACGCACGCCGAGTGGAACGTCGAGACCCACATGCGCGACGCCGCGGGCCCCACCAGGTGCGCGACACGCTCGCGCATCTCGGCGGCGGCCTTGTTGGTGAACGTGATCGCGAGGATCTCCCCCGCACGCGCCCGCCCGGTCGCGAGCAGGTACGCGATGCGGTGCGTCAGCACGCGGGTCTTGCCCGACCCGGCGCCCGCGACGATGAGCAGTGGCGCCCCGTGGTGGACGACGGCGGCGCGCTGCTGCGGGTTGAGCCCTTCGAGCAGCGCCTCGGGGTCGAGGTGCGCGTACGGGCCGCGACGCTCGTCGTCCCGCGCGCCGTGGTCGGCGGACGCGGCGGCGTCACGCACCCAGTCGGGGGCGCCGGCGGTGTCGCCGTCCTCCCAGGCGTCCCAGCGGGGCGCGGTCGACGGCAGGCGCGAGATGTCACCCGAGGCGGACGCGCCGAACCCGGGCAGGGGCAAGTGATCGAAGAGAGAGGTCATCGCGAGAGCAAGCGTAGGCGGCGCCCCGGACACTGCGGGGCGCGGCGGCCGCGGGAGACGGGAAGCAGTGTCGGCCATTCCGCGTTGCACCCGCCGGGCGGTCGGCCGCGCCGAGCGCCCGACGTCTCAGACTGAAGGAGAGAAATGTCGAAGATCCTTGTCGTCGGCGGAACCGGGTACGCCGGCGGCGCCGTCGTCCGTGACGCCGCAAGCCGCGGGCACGACGTCACCTCGGTGAGCCGAAACGCTCCGAAGGACCCCGTGCCCGGGGTGGCGTACGTGACGGGCAACGTCACCGCGCCGGCGTTCCTCGCCGAGGCGGTGGCCGGCGCCGAGGTCATCGTCTCCACGCTGTCACCGCGGGGTGAGCTCGACGGCAAGATCGGCGACGTCGACCGCGCGCTCGCCGACCTGGCGCGGCGAAACGGCGCACGCCTGTTCGTGGTGGGCGGGTTCAACTCGCTGCGTCCGGCCGAGGGCGAGCCGACCGGCGCCGAGGGCGGGCAGATCCCGGCCGAGTACCGCAGCGAGGCCCTGCAGATGCACGCGATCCTCAACCACCTGAAGACCGAGCCCGAGGGCCTGGACTGGGTGTTCGTCTCCCCCGCGGAGGCGTTCGGCGCCTACGTCCCCGGCGAGGACCTCGGCCGCTACCGCATCGGCGGGGACGTCGCCCTGGTCGACGAGAACGGGCGCTCCGCGATCAGCGGGGCCGACTTCGCGCGCGCGATCGTCGACCGCATCGACGAGGCCGACTACCACCGCGCACACATCAGCGTCGCGTACTGACCTGCGCGCAGACCCCTCCTGCCACCAGGACACGTGCCACCAGGACACGGTCCCCGGGCGCGGGCGGGGTCTGCCCGGACGTCGGGCGTGCGCGTCTACGTGACGAGCAGGCCCACGAGCCACGCCACCGCCGCCAGCAGCCCGCCCGCGAGCTGGACCAGGATCGTGACCCCGACCGCGCGCAGCGCCGCGACGGTCGCCCGCCAGGCCACCGCGCGGTCACGCCGTCGTGCCAGCTCCGCGAGGAACACCGCGCCGGCGAAGAACAGCGGCAGACCGACCACGGGCAGCACGAAGAACCCGACGACGCCCGCGGCCCCACCCCAGGCGAGCGTCGACCAGGGCACGTCGGCCCGGCGCAGGTGACGGCCCGCCCAGAGCCACTGCCCGGTCTCGGCCACCGCGACGACGACGGCCGCCACCGCGAAGACCCACCAGGCCGCGCCGCCGGTCACCCAGGCCCACACGAGGATCGCGCCGAGCACGAGCACGTTGCCGGGCAGCACCTGGACCACGGTCCCCGCCAGGCCCACGAGGATCGCGAGGCCGACGAGCACCTCACCGAGCGCGCTCACGCGCGGGTCCTCCCCTCAGCCGGGTGGTCGCAGACGTCAGTGCACGAACACCGCGAGCACGATGTTGACGATGGTCAGGGCGCCGATCGCGTGCTTGACCCACGGCACGACGGCGCCCGTCCCGTTGTCGCCCTTGGCGCCCTGGCGCCGCGCGACGAACGCGAGCACCGTGATGACCAGCGCGATCAGCAGTTTGGCGATGAGCGTGCCGCGGTGGAAGTACGAGGTGACCGAGTCACCCTCGATGAGGCCCATCATCACGACGCCCGACACGAACGCCGTCGCCGCACCGTGGAACACGCCGCGGTACAGACCGGGGGTCCGCATCGAGGCGAGGTAGCCGCCGAGCACGATGGCCCAGCCGACAAAGTGCAGGAACGCGAACACGTCGAAAAGGAAATCCACGTTCGCAGGCTACAGGCGGGGCCGAAGGTCCCTTGACGTGGGGCATGTGGCGGTGCGCACCCCGGGCGCCCGGATCGCCACCCGCCGGGCCGTCCACCATGTGGACAACCCGGCCCTTCTCTGGCGTCGGCGGCGATCGCGCTGCACCTTGTGCGCCATGTCACGCACCCGCCCTCGCTCCACCCGGGCGACCTGTCCCTAGGGCGGCACCCGCGCGCACCCCGCCCGGGGCGCCTGTCGGCCGTCGCCCGCCTCGCCGCTCGTCCGCTCTCCCCACGAAGAGGCTCCCCATGTCCAGCAACGCCCACCCCACCGACGACGGCGCCGCCGCCGCGTCCGCCACCACACCCGCCCCCGGCGCCACCGTCGCCACCGCCCGCCGCATCCACCTGTCCGAGGACTGGGCGGCGACCATCATCGGGCTCGCGCTCGTCGCGCTCGGCTTGCTGTCCCTGCTGCCCGAGGGGCTGGTGGGCTGATGAGCGCTCAGACCCCCGCGACGACGGCCGAGGCCGCCCGGACCCGCCGCCCCGCCTCGCTTGACGAGTCCGTCGTCCAGACCGAGTCCCGTCCGGGCCCGCTCTACGCCGTCATCGGCCTCGTCGTGCTGCTCGGATTGGCCTGGCTGGCCCGATTCCTGTCGGACAACGTGCCGGTCTGGTTCGCCGACACCCCGCTGCACGGCGTCGCCTCGGCGATCGAGTACCCGGTCTACGCCATCGCGCTCGGCCTGCTGGGCAACCTCGCGCTCTCGCTCGCCGGGGTGCGCGACCGGCTCGCCGCGGCGTTCCGCACCGAGTTGTTCATCAAGCTCGGCCTCGTGGTCCTGGGCGCGACGATCAACTTCGCCACCATCGCCAAGGCCGGCGGCCCGGGCATCCTCCAGGCCGTCCTGCTCATCACGCTGGTGTTCGGGTTCACGTGGTGGCTCGGCGGACGCCTGGGCGTCGACGACAAGTTGCGTGCGCTGCTGTCCTCGGCCGTGTCGATCTGCGGCGTCAGCGCCGCCATCAGCGCCGCAGGCGCGGTCCAGGCCAAGAAGGAGCAGCTCGCCTACGCCGCGAGCCTCGTGATCCTGTTCGCGCTGCCGTCGATCTTCGTGCTGCCCGCGCTGGTCGACGTGCTCCACCTCACCCCGGCCGTGGCCGGCGCCTGGATCGGCGGCAACATCGACACGACGGCGGCCGTGACGGCGTCGGCGGCCATCGCGGGCGACGACGTGCTCCAGGTCGCCGCGATCGTCAAGAGCTCGCAGAACGTGCTCATCGGCGTGGTGGCGTTCCTGCTGACCCTGTACTTCGCCTTCAAGGTCGAGCGCAAGGCCGGCGCCGTGGCTCCCCCGGCCTCCGAGCTGTGGACGCGGTTCCCGAAGTTCGTGCTCGGGTTCGTCCTCGCCTCGCTCGTGGCGACGCTGTACGTCAGCAATGTCGGCGCCGACGCCTCGGCCCCCAACATCGCGGTGCTCAAGGCGCTGAGCACGATCTTCTTCATCATCGCGTTCGTCTCGATTGGGCTGGAGTTCCGGCTGTCCGGCGTGCGCGAGGCGGGCTGGCGCCCGCTCGTCCTGTTCGCCTCGGCGGCGGTGTTCAACCTGGTCGTGGGGCTGGCGCTCGCGAGCCTGCTGTTCGCCCACGTGACGGTCTAGCACCCGTCCCACAACCCTCCGATCGGCAGTTTGTCGTCGACTCGCGCGCCCGGGCGCACGAGTCGACGACAAACTGCCGACTGGCGGAGCGGGCCGCGCGGGCGGAGCGGGCGGCGCGGGCTGTCCAGCATGCGAGCAGTCGGGCCGTTCTCTTGCCCGCTCCCGGCGAGCGCCGGACCCTGTGCCCTATGTCCGCCACCGCCCACACGCCCTCCCCCCGGGCCGCCGTCCGCCCTCCGCGCGCGGGCCGCTCCAACGGCCAGTGGAAGGTCGACGGCCCCGAGCCGCTCAACGCCAACGAGGTGTTCAAGGCCGAGTCCGACCCGCTCGCGGTGCGCGAGCGCATCGAGCGGGTCTACGCCCGCGAGGGCTTCGACTCGATCCCGAGCGATGACCTGCGCGGCCGGTTGCGCTGGTGGGGCCTGTACACGCAGCGCAAGCCGGGCATCGACGGCGGGCGCACCGCCACACTCGAGCCCCACGAGCTCGAGGACCGCTACTTCATGCTGCGCGTGCGCATCGACGGCGGGGCGCTGACCACGCGGCAGCTGCGGACCATCGCCGGAGTCAGCGAGGACTTCGCACGCGGCACCGCGGACCTCACCGACCGCCAGAACATCCAGCTCCACTGGGTCCGCGTCGAGGACGTCCCCGAGATCTGGCGGCGCCTGGAGGCCGTGGGCCTGTCGACGACGGAGGCGTGCGGTGACGTGCCCCGCGTCATCCTCGGCAGCCCGGTCGCGGGCGTCGCGCGCGACGAGCTCATCGACCCGACGCCCGTCATCGAGGAGATCCAGTCGCGGTTCGTCGGCGACCCGTCGCTGGCGAACCTGCCCCGCAAGTTCAAGTCGGCCATCACCGGCCACCCGAGCCTCGACGTCGTGCACGAGATCAACGACATCGCGTTCGTGGCCGTGCGCCACCCAGACCTGGGCGTCGGCTACGACCTGTGGGTGGGCGGCGCGCTGTCGACGGCGCCGCGCCTGGGCGAGCGGTTGGGCGCGTTCGTCGCACCCGAGCGGGCGGCCGACGTGTGGCACGGGGTCGTGCGGATCTTCCGCGACTACGGCTACCGGCGCCTGCGCAACAAGGCCCGCCTGAAGTTCCTGCTGGCCGACTGGGGCGTCGAGCGCTTCCGCACCGTCTTGGAGCAGGAGTACCTCGGCTACGCGCTGCCCGACGGCCCCGCCGCGCCCGTCCCGCCGACGCCGGGCGACCACCTGGGCGTCCACCGCCAGAAGGACGGTCAGTACTACATCGGGTTCTCGCCCGTGGTCGGTCGTGTGTCGGGGCCGCAGCTGCGGCAGGTCGCCGATCTGGCCGAGGCGCGCGGCTCGCACCGCGTGCGCCTGACGCCGCACCAGAAGCTCCTGGTGCTCGACGTCCCGCCGCGCCGGGCGCGCGGCCTGATCACCGCGATGGCGAAGATCGGCCTGGCCGCCGAGCCCGGGGCGTGGCAGCGCCGCGCCATCGCGTGCACCGGGATCGAGTACTGCAAGCTCGCGATCGTCGAGACCAAGCGCACCGCGGCGACGGCGATCGCCACGCTGGAGGAGCGCTTGGGCGACCTGGACCGCCTGACGCCGCTGTCGCTGCACGTCAACGGCTGCCCCAACTCGTGCGCGCGCATCCAGACGGCCGACATCGGCCTCAAGGGCCAGATCATCACCGACGACGCCGGACGGCAGGCGCCCGGCTTCCAGGTGCACCTGGGCGGCGGCCTCGCGGGTGAGGGCACCGCGGGCGGCGGGCTGGGGCGCACGGTGCGCGGCCTCAAGGTCGCGGCCGACGACGTCGCCGGGTACGTCGAGCGGGTCGTGCGGCGCTTCGACGCGGATCACGCCGACGGCGAGACGTTCGCCCAGTGGGCCCACCGCGCCGACGAGGAGGCGCTGCGGTGAGCGCAGGCGCGCCGACCGGGGCCGGGCCCGTCGAGGCCCGCGCGCCCAGGCGCGGCCGGGTCTGGCTCGTGGGCGGCGGTCCCGGCGACCCCGACCTCATCACGGTCAAGGGCCTGCGCCTGCTGCGGGGCGCCGATGTGATCGTCGTCGACCGCCTCGCGCCGCGCGCGCTGCTCGACGACCTGCCCCGGGTCCTGGCGGGGCAGACGCTGGTGGTCGACGTCGGCAAGCACCCCGGCCACCATCCGGTGCGGCAGTCGCAGATCGACGCGCTGATCGTCGAGCACGCGCTCGCCGGGCGCGACGTCGTGCGGCTCAAGGGCGGCGACCCCTACGTGCTGGGCCGCGGCGGCGAGGAGGTCGCCGCGTGCGTCGCGGCGGGCGTGCCGGTCGAGGTGGTGCCGGGGGTGACCAGCGCGGTCGCGGTGCCGTCGGCGGCGGGCATCCCGTTGACGCACCGCGGCGTCGCGCGCGGCTTCACCGTGCTGTCGGGGCACGACGACGTCAGCGCCCTGCTGGGCGGGACGCCCGGCGGGCCTGGGCACACGCTCGTGCTGCTCATGGCCGTGGCCGGGCTCGCGCACACGGCGTGGGCGCTGGTCGCGGGCGGCCGGCCGATCGACACGCCCGCGGCGATCGTCGAGGACGGGTTCGGGCCACGCCAGCGCACCACGCTCGCGACGCTCGGCACGCTGGCCCAAGCGGCGGCCGAGGCCGGGGTGCGCAACCCCGCCGTCGTCGTCGTGGGCGACGTCGTGACGCTCGCGCCCGACTGGGTCGGCGAGGTCGCCGGCGGTCAGAGGATGTGGCGCGCGGCCGCCCAGCGCGTGAGCTCGTAACGACTGGAGAGCTGCAGCTTGCGCAGCACGGCCGACACGTGCGTCTCGACCGTCTTGATCGAGATGAACAGCTCGCTGGCCACCTCCCGGTAGGAGTAGCCGCGCGCGATGAGCCGCATGACCTCCTGCTCGCGGCGCGAGAGGCGGTCGAGCTCGTCGTCGGCGACCGAGACCTCGCCCGCGGCCGTGCCGAACGCGTCGAGCACGAACCCGGCCAGGCGCGGGGAGAAGACGGCGTCGCCGCCCGCGACCTGCACCACGGCCCCGGACAGCTCGTGGGCCGAGATGTTCTTGGTGACGTACCCGCGGGCGCCCGCGCGGATGACGGCCACCACGTCCTCGGCGGCGTCGGACACCGACAGCGCGAGGAACCGCGTGACCTGGGCGCCGACCAGGTCGGCGCACAGGCGCACGACCTCGGCGCCGCCCCCGCCCGTGCCGCCCGGCAGGTGTACGTCGAGCAGCACCACGGGCGGGCGCTGGGCGTGGATCACGGCGACCGCCTCGTCGACGTCGGCGGCCTCCCCCACGACGGTGACCCGCTCGTCGAGCGAGGCGCGCACGCCGGTGCGGAACATGTGGTGGTCGTCGACCAGCACGACGGGCACCGGCAGGGTGACCTGGGGGGCGGGGGTGCTCACGGATGGGCTCCTTCGTCGGCGGCGGCCTGGGGCGCGCTCTGGGTCGGTGTGGTCCCGTTCGGCGCGGTCCCGTTCGCCGCTCCTGCGGCCACCGCGGCCCGCGGCATCCTCAGACGGACCTCGGTGCCCCAGCCCGCACGGCTGGTGACCTCGGCCGTCCCACCGCGGCGCCGCACGCGGCCGAGGATCGACTCGCGCACGCCGAACCGGTCGGGCGCCACGTCGTCCATGGTGAACCCGTCCCCGCGGTCGCGCACGAACACCGACGCCTCGCGCTCGGTCACCTCCAGGTAGACCGTCACCGGCGGTTTGCCGTGCGCGACGGCGTTGACCAGCGCCTCGCGCGTGGCCTGCAGCAGCGCGGTGGTGGCGTCGGTGGGCGGGCAGTCCCCGACGACGACGACGTCGACCGCGACGGGCCTGCCCGCCGGGGCGGCGCCGTCGACCGGTTTGCCGACGGTGCCGTCCTCGACCTGCGCGACCAGCGTGCGCAGTTCGGCGGCGAGCGACGTGCCGGGCGCCTGGCGGTCGTCGTAGAGCCATTCGCGCAGCTCGCGCTCCTGGGCGCGCGCCATGCGGGCCACGGAGTCGGCGTCGTCGGCGCGCGAGCGGATGAGCGCGAGCGTCTGGAGCACGGAGTCGTGCAGGTGCGCGGCGATGTCGGCGCGCTCGGCCTCGCGGGCGCGCGCCGCCCGCTCGTCGCCGAGCTCGCGCACCAGCCGCAGCCACCACGGGGCCGCCACGAGCGCGAAGCCGACCAGCACCACCAGGGCCGCGGTCGCGGACTGCAGCACGGCCCAGCCGGGGGTGTCCTGCCCCACCAGCAGCAGCGCGCCCGCCACGACCAGGACCAGCCCGCCCGCGGGGCGCACGATCGCCGGCCAGCCCCGCGCGCCGTCGACCGACGCGCCGCGCTGGGCGGCGTCGACCTGGCTCCAGGCGAGCGCGAGGCCGCCCAGCGCGAGCAGGGCCGGGACCACCCACGACTGCCGCCACTGCCAGCCCGCGCGCGCCGAGACCAGCAGGGCGGCGACCGTCAGCAGCACGAGGCCGACGACGATGTCGCGCCGCTGCATGCGCGCGACCGGCCCGGACAGCCGCAGCCGTGGCGCGATACGGCGCAGCGCCGCGGGCGCGGCGGCGTCGGCGGCGGCGTCGGCGGCGGCGCGCGGGTCGCCCGCGGGGATGGTGACCCACCAGAAGATGTACACGGCGAGCCCCGCGCCGCCCACGGGGGTCAGCAACGCGATCGCGACGCGCACGACGACGACGGGCACGCCCAGGTGGGCCGCGAGCCCCGCGCACACCCCGGCCACCCACCGGCCCGCCTCGGGGCGGCGCAGCGGCAGGCGCGGACGGACGCCGGCAGGGGCGGTGGGCGAGCTCACCACCCGATCGTGACACGACGCGCGGCCCCATCACGCCTCCGGGGCCGAGAATCAGGGTCCCGCCGCCACCCCCAGGGGACGGTTCAGGGTCGCCTCAGGGCGCCACCCCATAGCCCCGGCAGGGCCCCGGCCGCAAGGATCGATGTCATGAGCACCAATCCGTTCCCCCCGCAGCCGGGCACTGGCCCGGACGCGGCGTCGGCGGGGACGCCCGTCCCTCCCGGCAGCCCGCCGTACGAGCCCTACCCCGGGCCGCCCCCCTCGGGCGGTGACCGCTTCTTCGACTCGATCCGTCGCTCCGGCCTGGCCCGGTCCGAGGACCGCTGGGTGGGCGGCGTGTGCGCCGGCGTCGCCCACCGCCTCGGCTGGGACCCGCTGCTGGTGCGCGGCATCGTCTTCATCAGCTTCTTCCTGACGGGCGTCGGACTGGTCGCCTACGCGCTCGCCTGGGCGTTGCTGCCCGAGCGCCGCGACGGGCGCATCCACCTGCAGCAGGCGATCCGCGGCGACTTCGACGTCGCGCTGCTGGGCGCCGCCGCCGCGTTCGTCGTCGGCATCGGCTGGAGCAGGGACGCCGGCTTCTGGTGGGACGGCTGGGGCTGGGTCGTCGGGCTGTTCTGGGTCGCCTTCTGGGTGGGCGTGGTGTGGCTGGTGATCTGGCTCGTGCGCGACCGTCGGCACAAGGCGCAGGCCGGGCCGCACGCGGGCTCGTACGCAGGCCCGACCGGCCCCCTCGGGCCGACCAGCGCCGCGGCGTTCACGGCTCCTGCCGACGGCGTCACCGCGCCCGCCACCCCGCCGTCGGGTCCGCTCCCCTCGGGTCCCCTGCCCTCGCAGCCGCCCGTGCCGCCCATGGCGTCGGCCGACCCCCGCGCGCAGGCCGCCTGGTCGCGCGCCGAGGCCGAGCGCGCCCGCTCCGCAGCACGCGTCGAGGCCGCCAACGCCCGGACCCAGGCCGCGCAGTCCCGTGCCCGAGCCGCACGCGAGGAGGCGCACGCGCGCGCCGAGATCCAGCGGCAGCGCGCCCAGGAGCGCGCCGCGCAGCGCGCCTCGAAGCCCGTGACCCGCAGCGCGGGGGCGGGGACGGTCGGCGTGGTGTTCGGCCTGCTGCTCCTGACCGGGGCGCTCCTGCTCGCGCAGCAGCGCTCAGGGCTGACGCTGCCCTGGCCGTTCAACGGCGGGTTCGAGCCCATCCTGGCGTGGGTGGGCGCGGCGCTCGTGATCGTCGGCGCGGCGATCGTGGTCAGCGGCGTGCGTGGGCGCTCGAGCGGCTGGCTCGGCTTCCTGGCGATCGTCGGCCTGGTGGTCGCGGTCCCGTGGAGCATCGGGACGAGCGGCGACACCTTCCCGCTGTCCCACATCTCGCGCGACGTGCACGGCAACTGGCGAGGGGTGGAGGGCCGCGGCGTCGCCGTCGGCGAGGGCACCTTCACGCCCCGTTCGGTCAGCGAGGCCGAGCGCGGGTTCCGGGTGCAGTTCGGCGACGCGACCATCGACCTGTCGAGCCTGGACCTGTCCGAGGCGACCACCGACGACCCGGTCGAGGTGCCCATCCAGCTCACGGCCGGCGACCTGACCGTCGTCGTGCCGCCCGACTCAGCCATCGAGGCCGACGTCCGGCTGCTGGCCGGGCAGATCGTCTGGGACGTCGACGACGAGACCCGCACCCTGAGCCGGGTCGGCTCCACGACCGCCTACCTCACCTCCGACGAGGCCAGCGATGACGGCGCCACCCTGCGCCTGCTCGTCTCGGCCGGAGCCGGAAACGTCACCGTCACCGAGAAGGACTGATGATGAGCCAGAACCCCCAGGACGAGCGTCCCGACGACGCCGTCGAGCACGACGAGACCGCCGTGGACGAGACCGCCGTCATCGAGCCCGCCGTCATCGAGCCCGGCGCCGACCCCGAGGGCCAGACCGAGGTGATCGGGGCCCCCGTCGAGGCCCCGGCCGGCGACACCCAGGTGTTCCCCGCCGAGCCGGCCCGCGCCGACGACCCGCTGTCGGTCTTCGACGTGCCACCGTCGCAGCCCACCGCGCCGACGCCGTCCTACGAGACGCCGTCCTATGAGACACCGTCCTATGAGACACCGTCCTATGAGACACCGTCCTATGAGACACCGTCGTACGCGACGCCGACCTACGCGACGCCGTCGTACGCGACCGCAGACCCCGCGCCCGGCTACACGGCGCCCGCATGGACTCCCCCGCCCGCGCCGTTGGTTCGCACCACACCGCGCACGGGCACGATCGTGTGGGGCTTTGTGATCGTCGCGATCGGCGTGGGCGCGCTGTCGGTCGCCGCGGGCGCCCGCCTCGACGTCGGCCTCGCGATGATCTACCTGCTGGCCGCCGCGGGCGCCGTGCTCGTCGTCGCGTCGGTCGTGGGCGCCGCTCGGCGCCGGTCGCGGACGGAGCCGCGGCCCAGCGTGTGAGACACGCCCGGCTCACGAGCAGGCCCCGGTCGCCGTGCGGCGGCCGGGGCCTGTGCTCGATCGGGCGGCTTACACGGGCCCGGGATCGCTCACGTCCCCGGGCGGAGCCCCGCCGGCCGACGGCGGCGTGGTCGGGGCGGTCGAGCCGGAGTGGCGGCCGTACGCCTCGGCGTCCGACGCCAGCGCCTGCGCGCCGACGCCGCTGATGGCGACCTCGGGGCCGGTGGCGAGTCGGCGCAGCGCCAGGCCCACCAGCAGGAACAGCACGCCGAGTGCGATGACGAGCGCGCAGATGCCGAACGACACGACCGAGGTGAACAGCGAGGCGCGCAGGAACGACGCGGTCATGACGACCTCGCGCCGCGGGTCGTCCGAGCCGAGCTCGGCGTAGGTCTGGCCGTCGGTCGCGTTGAGCGCGTGGTGGTTGATGACGTCGGCCTGGGCGAACGCGCTCAGCGGGCCCACGACACGGTCGCCCTGGAAGATCCCGCCCATGAATGACGCGTCGCCGGAGACGGTGATCTTCTCGTCGGCCAACTGCGAGGCGACCAGAGCCCACACCAGGATCCCCGCGACGATCATGACAACCCCTGCGACGACCGCGACCAGGCCGATGCCCCGAACACTGCGGGTCGGACGAACGGTGACCGTGCTTGACATCTCTTCCTCCTGACTGGGAGTGGCCTAAGTCACGCTATCGGCCAGGAGGATGTCGCGCCCAGTGAGAGCCAGGTCACGCGCGGTTTGTGACCCCTATCACTCCCATTCGATGGTCGCCGGCGGCTTGCTCGTCACGTCGAGCACGACGCGGTTGATCTCGCGCACCTCGTTGGTGATGCGCGTCGAGATCGTGGCGAGCACGTCGTAGGGCAGGCGCGTCCAGTCGGCGGTCATCGCGTCCTCGGACGAGACGGGACGCAGCACCACGGGGTGGCCGTAGGTGCGCCCGTCTCCCTGGACGCCCACGCTGCGCACGTCGGCCAGCAGCACCACCGGGCACTGCCAGATCTCGCCGTCGAGCCCCGCCGCGGTGAGCTCCTCGCGTGCGATGGCGTCGGCCCGGCGCAGGATGTCGAGGTTGTGCGCGGTGACCTCGCCGATGATGCGGATGCCCAGGCCCGGCCCGGGGAACGGCTGACGCGAGACGATCTCCTCGGGCACACCGAGCTCGCGGCCCACCGCGCGCACCTCGTCCTTGAACAGCGCCCGCAGCGGCTCGACGAGCTCGAACGTCAGATCGTCGGGCAGGCCGCCGACGTTGTGGTGCGACTTGATGTTGGCCGCGCCCTCGCCGCCGCCGGACTCGACGACGTCGGGGTACAGCGTGCCCTGCACCAGGAACTTGACCTCCTCGCCGTGCGCGCCCGCCTGCGCGACGATGTCACGCTGGGCGTCCTCGAACACGCGGATGAACTCGCGGCCGATGATCTTGCGCTTGGTCTCGGGGTCGGTGACGCCCGCGAGCGCCGACAGGAACCGCTCCCTCTCGTCGCGCACGACGAGGTTGACGCCCGTGGCGGCGACGAAGTCGCGCTCGATCTGCTCGACCTCGCCCTCGCGCATGAGGCCGTGGTCGACGTGCACGCACGTGAGCTGGTCGCCGACGGCGCGCTGCACGAGCGCGGCGGCGACCGCGGAGTCGACGCCGCCCGACAGCGCGCAGATGACGCGCGCGTCGCCCACCTGCGCCTTGATGGCGGCGACCTGGTCGGCGATGACGTTGCCGGGCGTCCAGTCGGGCGCCAGCCCTGCGCCGTCGTACAGGAAGTGCTCGAGCACGCTCTGGCCGAACTCGGAGTGGCGCACCTCGGGGTGCCACTGCACGCCGAACAGCCGCCGCTCGCGGTCCTCGAACGCCGCGACGGGGGCGCCCGCCGTCGTCGCGAGCACGTCGAAGCCCTCGGGGGCGCGGCGCACGGCGTCGCCATGGCTCATCCACGCGCTCTGGTGGGCGGGGGTGCCGTCGAGCAGGACGCCCGTGGCGCACACCTCGACGGCGGTGCCGCCGAACTCGCTCAGGCCGGTGCGCGCGACGTCGCCGCCGAGCGCCTGAGCCATGACCTGGAAGCCGTAGCAGATGCCCATGACGGGCACGCCCGCCTCGAACAGCGCGGGGTCGACGGACGGGGCGCCGTCGGCGTAGACCGACGACGGGCCGCCCGACAGCACGATCGCCGCCGGGTCCTTGGCGAGCATGTCCGCGACGGACATGCTGTGGGGCACGATCTCGGAGTACACCTTGGCCTCGCGCACGCGGCGCGCGATGAGCTGGGCGTACTGGGCGCCGAAGTCGACCACCAGCACGGGGCGGGGGGTCGAGACGGCGGGAGCGGGGGGCGTCGTCACCCGCCAATCGTAGTTCGTGGCGCTCAGGCGCCTGCCACCGCGTAGCGCTGGGCGAGCGCGTCGAGCTTGTCCTGCCCGTCGGCGTGCACACGCCGCTCGACGACGAACGACATCACGGGCACGACGCCGGCCAGCACCATCGTGGCCAGCCGGCCCCAGCCCCAGCGCATGGTCGACCACGCGTGCAGCACCGTGGCGAGGTAGACGACGTAGACCCAGCCGTGCACGGGCGCCACGATCCAGGTCGCGTCGACGACGGCGTCGACGTCGAGGCCCCACCAGTCGCCGAAGACGTACTTGACCACACACCAGGCGGTGAGCAGCAGCAGCATCACGCCGGTCAGGATCGCCATGAAGCGGTAGCGGGAGAGCGCGCCCCGGGCCTTGCGGATGGCGGTGGCGGCCTGCGCGGTGGATACCTCGGTCACGGGAACACCATAGCCAGCGCGGCGCGTGGCGATCGCCGCCGTCCCAGACTGCGCGGACTCGCCGCGCCGCCCTTGACGTCACGCCCTTACTCGGTAAGTATCGGGTCCAGCGCACCGTCCTTACCCAGTAAGCAGGGAGACCCCGATGTCGATCAGGCAAGGCTTCCTCGCCCTCCTCACCGAGCAGCCCATGGGCGGCTACCAACTTCGCCAGGAGTTCGAGGCCCGCACCGGCGGCACGTGGCCGCTCAACATCGGGCAGGCGTACACGACGCTCGCGCGCCTGCAGCGCGACGGACTCGTCGAGCCCGTGCCCGATGACCACGCGCCGATCGAGGCTCCGCGGCCGCCGAAGGGCGGACCGAGCGCCGAGCGCTACCGGCTCACCGACGCCGGGCGCGCCGAGGCGACGGCCTGGTGGGGCCGACCCGTCGAGCGCAACGCCCCCGCCCGCGACGAACTCGCCATCAAGCTCGCGCTGGCCGTCACCGTCCAGGGCGTTGACGTCGGGTCCGTCGTCCAGCGGCAGCGCACCGAGACCCTGCGGGCGCTGCGCGACTACACGCGGCTCAAGCGGGAGGCCGCCGCCGACGGGCCCGGGCTCGCCTGGTCCCTCGTGCTCGACTCGCTGATCTTCGCGGCCGAGGCCGAGGTCCGGTGGCTCGACCACGTCGAGACGTCGGTGCTGCGCGCCGCGCACACCCGCCGGCCCGCGCATGAGACGGCGCCGGCCGAGCCGACCCCGACCAACACCGCGGCCACCACCCCCGCACCGAGCCCGAAGGCAGGCCGCTGATGCCCTCCCCCGTCATGCTCACCATGCGCGGCGTCACCCGCGTCCACGGCCACGGCGCGGCCGAGGTGCACGCGCTGCGCGGCGTCGACCTCACCGTCGCCATGGGCGAGCTCGTCGCCGTCATGGGCCCCTCCGGCTCCGGCAAGTCCACGCTGCTGCACCTGGCCGGGGGCCTGGACTCCCCGACGTCGGGCTCGGTGCGGGTGGGCCGCGACGACGTCGGCGCCCTCGACGCCCAGGGCCGGGCCCGCCTGCGGCGCCGGCACGTCGGCTACGTGTTCCAGGACCTCAACCTGGTTCCGGCGCTGACCGCGCTGGAGAACGTCACACTGCCGCTCGAACTCGACGGCGTGCCCGCCCGCAGGGCGCGCGCCACCGGGACGGCCGCGCTGGCCGAGGTGGGCCTGGACGACCTCGCCGACCGGTTCCCCGACGACATGTCGGGCGGCCAGGCCCAGCGCGTCGCCATCGCCCGCGCGCTCGTCGGTCCCCGGCGGCTCCTGCTCGCCGACGAGCCGACCGGGGCGCTCGACTCCGTGACCGGCGAGGCCGTCATGCGCGTCCTGCGCGCGCGGGTCGACGCCGGGGCGTCCGGGCTGCTGGTGACCCACGACGCCCGGCACGCCGCCTGGGCGGACCGGATCGTCTTCCTGCGCGACGGGCTCGTCGTCGACGACACCGGGGCCGCGGGCGGCCCCGACCAGCTCCTGTCCGAGGCGGCGCGGCCATGACCGCGACGCTCGACCGGCCCTCGCGGTCGGCCGCCCGCCCGGAGGGCACGCGCCCCGGCCGCCCCGGCGCCCGCCTGCGCGGCCGCTGGCGGGTGGCCCTGCGCTACGGAGCCCGGGACGCACGCCGTCATAAGGGCCGCACCGCACTGGTCGCGGTCATGGTGACGCTTCCCGTCGCACTCGGGACGTTCGCGTCGGTCACCCTGTGGACGGCGCGCGACACGCCCGAACGGCAGGTCGCCACCGAGCTCGGCCCCGACCTCCAGGCGAGCCTGCGGTACGTCGGCGACATCGTGGTCCAGGACCCGCGCGGCATCGGCTTCGGTACGAGCCCCGCCACGGACTCCGCCAACGACGGCGCGGCCGCCGCCCCCGACGGGCTGGCGCCGACAACGACCGCGGTCGCCGACGTCGAGGCCGCCGTCGCCGCCGCGCTGCCCACCGCCGACAGCCTCGTCCCGTTCGCCGCGGACGCCCTGCGGGTCGACGGCCCGCGCCTGCACACCTACGCGACCGCCCTCCAGACCGATCCGACCTCACCGGCCGTCGCGGCCGCGTTCCCGCTGGCCGAGGGCCACCTGCCGGGCGACGGCGAGGTGGCGATCGCGGCGATCGTGGCGGACGAGCTCGGCGTCGGCGTCGGCGACACCGTGACGACCTCGCAGGACGACGCCGATGCGCAGCGCCGCGACGCGACCGTCTCGGGCCTGCTCCTCGCCGACCAACCGCAGGGCGCGGACCTCCTCCTGCCCCCGTCCGGCGTGCTCACGACGCCGGACGTGGTGGACCTGTCGAGCGCGTTCGCGGCGGTCGGCTGGTTCGTCAGCGGCGCCACCCCGGTCACCTGGGGCGACGTGCTCGGTCTCAACGACGTCGGCGTGGTCGCGGTCAGCCGCGACGTGCTGCTCAACCCACCCGACCGCGCGGCGGTCCCCTACTTCCAGAGCCAACCGGAGCGCCCGGTCTTCGACCGCATCGCGCAGTGGGGGCCCGTCGTCGCGGTCATCGCCATCGCACTGCTCGAGGCGGTGCTGCTCATCGGCCCGGCCTTCGCCGTGGGCGCGCGCCGCTCGGCGCGCGCGCTGGCCGTGGTCGCCGCGAACGGCGGGACGGCGCGCACCGTCCGGGCGATGGTGCTGGGCGCCGGCGTCGTGATCGGCGCCGCCGCCGCGAGCGCCGGCGTCCTGCTCGGGATCGCCGCAGCGGCCGTGCTCGTCGCACGCATGGACGGGGCGGAGAGCCTGCGGCACTTCGCTGTTCCCACGGCGCCCGTGCTCGGCATCGGCCTCGTGGGCGTCGGCCTGGCCACGGTCGCGGCCTGGCTCCCGGCCCGCGGCGCCTCGAAGGCCGACGTCGTCGCGGTCCTCGCGGGACGGCGCGGCGAGACGTCCCACCGCCGTTGGCCGGCCATCGCGGGCGGCGTCCTGGCCGTGGCGGGATTCGGCGCCGCCATCGGCGCGGGCGTCGCCCGCCAGCCGCTCGCGCTCGCCGCCGGCGTCATCATCGGTGAGATCGGCCTGGTCATGGCGTGCGGGGGCATCATCGCCCTGCTCGGACGCCTCGCCGGGCGCCTCCCGCTCGCCTGGCGGTTCGCGCTGCGCGACGCCGCCCGGAACCGGTCGCGCACCTCCCCGGCCATCGCGGCCGTGCTCGTGGCATGCGCCGGAGCCTCGGCGGGCCTGGTCTACAGCTACGCGCAGTCGCAGCACGACATCCGCAGCCAGCTCGTCACTGCGGCGCCAGACGTGCTGCTCGTCAGCGCGAGCGCCGCCGAGGGGCTCACGTCCGAGCAGGTCGACGCCGTCAGGGACGCCATCGCGCAGGTCGCCGCGGCGCCCGTCGACGTCCACCCTGTGCCCGTGCTGCGGATGCCGGATGTCGACGGCGTCGGGTCGTCGGTGCTGACCGGATCGCCCGACGTCGAGCGCGGGTGGGTCCAGGTCGGCAACGCCATCACCGGCCCGGTCGTCGACGACGGCGGACTCGTCGACCTGCTGGGCCTGCCCGACGCCGCTGCGGCCCGCGCCGCCCTGGAGGCGGGCAAGGCCGTCGTCCTGGCGGGCGACGAGACCGACGGCGTCGCGCGGCTGCGCGTCCAGCACTGGGCGGTCGACACCGGCGCACCGCTGCGCGAGGACGTCGTCGAGGCGCCCGCCCTCGGCGTCGGCGACGCCGTCGGGCCGAGCAACGCCGCCCTTCCGGTCCTGCCCGCCGCGGTCGCGCAGCGCCTCGGGGGCGAGGTCGTCACCGGCGGCGTCCTGGCCCGGACTCCGCACCGGTTCAGCAACGCCGAGCAGCGCACCCTGGACGACCTCATCGGCGACGAGCTCGGCACGACCCCGGAGGGCTGGCCGCCCGTCGGCGTCGGCGTCGGCGGGCCGCCCCGGGAGCTCGGCGCGCCGCAGTGGCTCAGCACCCTGATCATCGCCGGGAGCGCGGGCCTGCTCGCGCTCGCCGCAGCCTGGATCGCGACGGCGCTCGCCGCCACGGAGTCCCGGCCCGACCTCGCGACGCTGGCCGCCGTCGGCGCCAAACCCAGCACCCGCAAACGGCTGGTCGCGGCCCAGGCCGGCACGATCGCGGGGATCGGCGCCCTCGTCGGGGCGGCCTCGGGCGTCGCGCTCGGGGCGGCGTTCGTCCTGTTCGAGCGCTACCGCGACGCGCGCGGCTTCGGGGGACCCGATCCCACCTGGTCCGTCGTGGTCCCCTGGCCCGTGCTGGCCGGACTCGTCGTCGGCCTGCCGCTCCTGGCGGTCACCGCCGCCTGGCTGGTCACCCGCAGCCGCCTGGTCCTGACCCACCGCACGGCAGGCTGACCGCCCGGGCCGGATCCCGGAGGGCACGGGTGTTCGAGCATCTGCGGCGCGTTCGAGCGGTAGGGGGCGTGTTCGAGCGCCCGTGCGCTCGAACACCGCACGAAGCGCTCGAACACTCCATGCCTGACGCACACCCGCGCCCCCCACACCCTGGATAAGGCGTCGACGGGTGTCGGTCCCCCGGCTTAGCGTGACTCCTCGTGCGACCCCTCCCCCTGTCCGACCCGGGCGCGCCCCCGCTGCGCGGTCCGTGGTCGTTCCTCGGCTGGCTCGCGCGGCGCCAGGCCGCGACGCTCGCCGCCGCGCTGACCTGCGGGGTCATCACGTTCGGCGCGCAGGCGGTGCAGCCGTTCCTGCTGGGGCGCGTCGTGGACTCGGCGCTCGACGGCGGGCTCGACGCGGCGACCTGGCGCTGGGCCGGGGCGCTGCTCGCGGTCGGCGTCGCGATGGCCGCGGTGTCGGTCGTGGGGCACCGCTTCGACATCCGCAACTGGATGCACGCGGCGTTCCGCTCCTCGCAGCTCGTCTCGCGCACCGTGTCGCGCTCGGGGCACGCGGTGTCGGCCGAGCTGCCGACGGGTGAGGTGGTCGCAGCCGTCGCCAACGACACGTTCCGCATCGGCGAGCTGTTCGCGATGTCGGCGCAGTTCCTCGGCTCGCTGGTGGCCTACGCGGTCACCACCGCGCTCATGCTCTCGGCGTCGGTGCGCCTCGGCCTGGTCGTCGCGGCGGGCCTGCCCGTCGTCGCGATCGTGCTCGCCTTCCTCGTCAAGCCGCTCTCCCGCCGCCAGGCGGCGCAGCGTGAGGCCACGGGACGCCTGACCACGCTGGGCGCCGACACCGTCTCGGGCCTGCGCATCCTGCGCGGCATCGGCGGCGAGGGCGTGTTCGCCGCGCGCTACCGCGCCCAGTCGCAGGCCGTGCGCGCCGCGGGCGTGCGCGTGGCCGGAACGCAGTCGTGGCTCGACGCCCTGCAGGTGCTGCTGCCGGGGCTGTTCGTCGTGGTGGTGGTCTACCTCGGCGCGCTCGCCGCCGTCGACGGCCACATCACCGCCGGCCAGCTCGTGTCGTTCTATGGGTATGCGGCGTTCCTCGGCTGGCCGGTGCAGCTCGCGACCCAGTACCTCAAGATCGCCACCAACGCGCACGTCTCGGCGGCCAAGGTCGTCAAGGTGCTGCGGGTCGTGCCCGCCACGGGCGCGGCCCCCGCGACGGCGACCCCGCCCGCCCCCGGCGCCGTGCTGCGCGACGAGACGACCGGCGTCGAGCTCACCCCGGGCCGCGTGCTCGCGCTGGTCGCGGCCGACCCCGACGAGGCCGCCGCGGTCGCGGTGCGCCTGGGCCGGTTCGACGACGCCGCCGAGGCCGGCACGCCCGTGACGCTCGGCGGGACGCCGCTGGCCTCGCTGCCCAAGGAGCACCTGCGCCAGCGGATCGTGGTCGCCGAGGCGACGCCGACCATCTTCTCCGGGCGCCTGGGCGCCGAGCTCGACGCGCGCTCGCGCGCGGGGCTGGCGGACCTGGAGCGGGCCGTGCACGTCGCCGACGCCCACGACGTGCTCGACTCGGTGCCCGACGGACTCGCCGGCGACCTGCCCGAGAAGGGCCGCTCGCTGTCGGGCGGGCAGCGCCAGCGCGTCGCGCTCGCGCGCGCCCTGCTGACCGACCCCGAGATCCTCGTGCTGGTCGAGCCAACCAGCGCGGTCGACGCCCACACCGAGGCCCGCATCGCCGCGCGCCTGGCCGACGCGCGCCGCGGCCGCACGACGCTCATCGTCACCGCGAGCCCGCTCGTGCTCGACCACGTCGACGAGGTCCTGTTCCTCGACGGCGGGCGCGTCGCCGTGCGCGGCGCCCACCGCGACCTGCTCAACCACGCGGGCGCCGCCGAGGGCGGGCAGGCCGCGGCGCGCTACCGCGCCGTCGTCGGGCGCACCCTGCGGGACGAGAACGGGCAGAACGGGGCCAGGCAGAACGAGACCAGGCACGACGAGACCGCGGAGGCGCGCTCATGAGGCTCCCCATCGCGGACGCCCGCACCACCTGGCGCTACACCGCGGGCCTGCTGCGCGCGAACCGGCGCGAGCTGTCGGCGATCGCCGCGCTGCACGTGCTCGCGGCGCTGGCCGGGCTCGTCGGCCCCTGGCTGCTGGGCCGACTGGTCGACGACGTGCGCGCGGGCACGACGGCGGGGCATGTGCGCGACCTCGTGCTCATCGCCGTCGTCGCGATCCTCGCGCGCGCCGCCGTGCAGAAGGTCGCGCAGCAGCGCTCGATGGTGTTCGGCGAGACGGTGTTCGCGTCGATGCGCGAGGAGTTCCTCGCCACCGTCACGGCGCTTCCCCTCTCGACCGTCGAGCGCGCCGGGACGGGCGACCTCGTGGCTCGCACGACCAACGACGTGTCGAAGATCCAGAACGCCGTGCGGTTCGGGCTCCCGCAGCTCGTGGTCTCGGTCGTGACGATCACGCTGACCGTCGCCGCGTGCCTGGTGCTGTCCCCGCTCGTCGCGGTCGCGATGTTCGTGGGCGCGCCCCTGCTGATCACGGTCATGCGCTGGTACCTGCGCCGGGCGCCCGCCGCCTATCAACGCGAGTCGGCCACCTATGCCGAGCTCAACGGCACGGTCACCGAGTCGGTCGAGGGGGTGCGCACCGTCGACGCGCTCGACCTGGGCCTGCGCCGCGACAACCGGTCCGACGCCGACCTGGCTGCGGCCTATGAGGCGGAGATGCGCACGCTGCGGCTGCGCACCGTGCTCTTCCCGGGCGTCGACGTGACGTTCGTGATCGCGCCCGTGGCCGTGCTGGTGTGGGGCGCGTTCCTCGTCGCGCAGGGCGCGGTGACCATGGGCGCCGTGACCGCCGTCGTCATGTTCACGTTCCAGCTCACGGGACCGGTGTGGAACCTCGTGTACTGGCTCGACGAGATCTCGGTCTCGGCGGTGTCGCTCGCGCGCATCATCGGTGTGCGGCTCGTGCCCCCGGACCGCGCCACGGGCACGGCCACGCCGTCGTCGGGCGACCTGGAGGCGCGCGGCGTGCGGTACGCCTACCGCGAGGGCCACGACGTGCTGCACGGGATCGACCTCGACCTGCGCCCCGGGGAGCGGCTCGCGATCGTCGGGCCGTCGGGCGCCGGCAAGTCGACGCTGGGGCGCATGCTCGCCGGCATCCACCCGCCCACCGGCGGGTCGGTCACGGTGGGCGGCGTGCCGCTGGTCGACCTGCCCCTGGACGAGCTGCGCCGCCGGGTCGCGCTCGTGACGCAGGAGCACCACGTCTTCGTCGGCACGATCGCCGACAACCTGCGGCTGGCCGACGCCGCGGCCGACGACGCGCGGCTGCGCGAGGCGCTGGCTGCGGTTGACGCGCTCGACTGGGTCGACGCCCTGCCCGACGGGTTGGCGACCGAGGTGGGCTCGGGCGGCGCCGCCCTGACCCCGGCGCAGGCGCAGCAGGTCGCGCTCGCGCGGCTGGTGCTGCTCGACCCCGACGTGCTGGTGCTCGACGAGGCGACCTCGCTGCTCGACCCGCGCGCGGCCCGGCATCTGGAGCGGTCGCTGGCCGCCGTGCTGCGCGGGCGCACGGTCGTGGCCATCGCCCACCGCCTGCACACCGCGCACGACGCCGACCGGGTCGCCGTCGTCGAGGACGGCCGCATCACCGAGCTGGGCTCCCACGACGACCTGGTGGCCGCAGGCGGCTCCTACGCCGCCCTGTGGCACTCCTGGCAACACGAGTGACCTGACCCGACGGGTCAGGCGCGGCAGGATGGGCCCATGCCCACTGCGAGCGAGCTCGACGCGATCACCCTCGACCAGTTGCGCGCCTCCGGCAGCGTCAAGTGGACGGCCTTCGGCGAGGCGATCGGCGCGTTCGTCGCCGAGATGGACTTCGGCACGGCGCCGGCGGTGACCCGCGCGGCGCACGAGGCCGTCGACCGCGGGCTGCTCGGCTATCTGCCCGACCACGCGACCGCCGACCTGCAGCGCGCGTACACCGGGTTCGCGAAGCGGCGCTTCGGCTGGTCGCCCGACCCCGAGCGGGTGCGGCCCGTGCCCGACGTGCTCGCGGCGTTCGAGGCGGTCGTGCGGCACCTGACGCCCGACGGCTCGCCGGTCATCCTGCCGACGCCGGCCTATATGCCGTTCGCCCCGCTGCTGCGCGACCTGGGCCGCGAGGTCATCGAGGTCCCCCTGGCGCGTGACGGCGGCCCGCTCACGCACGACCTCGACGGGATCGACGCCGCCTTTGCGGCGGGCGCGCGGCTGCTCGTGCTGGTCAACCCGCACAACCCGACCGGCCGCGTGTTCGAGCGCGACGAGTTGGAGGCGGTCGCCGCCGTCGTCGAGCGACATGGCGGGCGGGTCTTCGCCGACGAGATCCACGCGCCGCTCGTCTACGCGGGCCGCGCGCACGTGCCCTACGCGTCGGTGTCCGCGGTGGCGGCCGGGCACGCCGTGACCGCGACGTCGGCGTCCAAGGCGTGGAACATCCCTGGCCTCAAGGCCGCGCAGCTCATCCTGACCGACGACGACGCCGCCCAGGTGTGGCGGCGCGCGGGCGTGTGGACCGAGCACCTGACCTCGACGGTCGGCGTCCTGGCGCACACCGCCGCGTACGACGACGGCGAGGGCTGGCTCGCGCAGGTGCTCGCGTATCTCGACGGCAACCGCCGCCTGACCGCCGAGCACCTCGCACGGCATGCCCCGGCCGTCGGGCACACACCGCCCGAGGGCACCTACCTGGCCTGGCTCGACCTGCGCCCGCTCGGACTGGACCAGCCCGCCCGCTGGCTGCGCGAGCACGCCCGGGTCGCGCTCACCGACGGCGAGGACTGCGGCCGCGCCGGCGCCGGGCACGTCCGCCTCACGCTCGCCACCCCGCGGCCCGTCTTGCGGACGCTGCTGTCTAGGGTGACGGACGCGCTCGGCGCGCGGGCCTGACGGCGCCGCAGCCAGGCGCCGGGCAGCCGGGGCCCACGACGACGAGCTGACAGCGTCCGGCGCTCAGCCGGGCTGACAGCGTCCGGCGCTCAGCCGGGCAGACCCGCGATGCCGGCGTCCTGCCCGCGGGGCGGGCGCACGACGGGCGGGCCGCCCGACCCCGGCGGCGCCGGCGCCCCGCGCTCGACGGCGAGCTCGTCGCGCGCGAGGCGCACGTAGAAGGCGAGCGCGAACAGCGCGAACACGGCCCACTCGATCGCGTAGAAGAGGCTCTGCAGGTTGAGCCCCGACCCGCCCTCGATCACGGGGCGCGGCAGCGCGGCCGGGCCGCCGTCGGAGGCGGCCACCTGCGCGGGATCGGACGCCGTCAGCACCAGGTAGCCGTCCCAGATGGGTCCACCCCAGTCGTTGACGAGCGCCGACGGGGCGATCGCGTCGGTCAGGGGCGGCCCGCCCGGGTTGTCGGGCGCGACCTGCCCCGAGGTGGCCTCGGCGGACTGCAGCCAACCCGTCACCTGGACCTCGCCCGCGGGGACGGCCAGGCCCGGCGCGTCGGACGGAGCGGCGACCCATCCGCGCACCACGGCCAGCACGGGCTGCCCGGACAAGTCCGCCCACGAGTCGCCGCCCGTGCCGTCGTCGGCGACTCGCAGCGGCGTCAGGACCAGGTAGCCGACCTCGCCGTCGAGCGCGCGCCCGCGGACCAGGCGCTGACCCGAGGCCTCGTAGGTCCCCCGCGCCCACACCGTCCGGCCGACGTCGTCGCCGGGCATGGGCGACTGCGGCGCGACGAGCGAGCCGAGCCCCACCGGCCCGGCGGCGGCCACCTCGGCCACGGCGTGCCGCTCCGCGGCGGCCGAGCGTTCGAGCGCGCGGTGCCACTGCCACAGGCCGAGCCGGGCGCACAGCGCGGCGGCCGTCAGCGCGATCACCAGGAGGAGGAGCATGCGGGGGCGCAACAGCGCGCGCCAGGTCGACGGGCGCACGGTCAGCGGCTCGGGCACGCGCCCACGGTATCGACGCTGGCGGGCGCGCCACGAACCCCGAGCGCCAGATGTGCCGCGGCTCACGTCCCGGTGCGCGTCACGGCGGCCGGACGGCGCCGCGTGGGGTGGCAGGATGCGGGGAGCGATGAGGTCTGTCCACAGGCGGCCGCATCGAGCCGACCTCCCGGCGACATCCGCGCGCCAAGTCACCCCGGTCTCCCCTGCGGACCGGGGGGTTCTGCGGTGGAATGAGCGTCGGGCACCTGCGAGCCCTTGAAGAACGGGAGCGTGTGATGACACTGACGACCACCGCCGCAACCACGTGGCGGTCCACCGGCGTGGCGGACCTGCCGGAGGAGACGCTCGAACTGATCGACAAGTGGTGGCGAGCAGCCAACTACCTGTCGGTCGGCCAGATCTACCTGCTCGACAACCCTCTGCTCCGCGAGCCCCTGCACCGCGACCATGTGAAGCCGCGACTGCTGGGCCACTGGGGCACGACCCCGGGACTGACGTTCCTGTACGCGCACCTCAACCGCGCCATCAAGGAGCGGGAGCAGTCGACGGTGTACATCACCGGCCCGGGCCATGGCGGTCCCGGCCTGGTGGCGGCCGCCTACCTCGACGGCACCTACTCCGAGGTGTACTCGGACATCACCAAGGACGCCGAGGGCGTGCGCCGCCTGTTCAAGCAGTTCTCGTTCCCGGGCGGCATCCCCTCGCACGTCGCGCCCGAGACCCCGGGCTCGATCCACGAGGGCGGCGAGCTCGGCTATGCGCTCTCGCACGCCTACGGCGCCGCGTTCGACAACCCCGACCTGCTGATCGCGGCCGTCGTCGGCGACGGCGAGGCCGAGACCGGCCCGCTGGCCACCTCCTGGCACTCCAACAAGTTCGTCAACCCCGCCAAGGACGGCGTCGTGCTGCCGATCCTGCACCTGAACGGGTACAAGATCGCCAACCCGACCGTGCTGGCGCGCATCCCCCAGGACGAGCTTCAGGCGCTCATGGAGGGCTACGGCCACAAGCCGCACTTCTTCGAGGTCGCCGACGGCTCGACCGAGTCCCACGTCGACATCCACCGCCGGTTCGCCGCGGTGCTCGACGAGGTGCTCGACGAGATCGCCGAGATCAAGGCGCGCGCCGCGGCGGGCGACCTGTCTCGCCCGGCCTGGCCCATGATCGTGTTCCGCACCCCCAAGGGGTGGACCGGCCCCGAGACGATCGACGGCAAGAAGACCACGGGCTCGTGGCGCGCCCACCAGGTGCCGCTGGCCAGCGCGCGCGACACCGACGAGCACCTGCACGACCTTCAGGCGTGGCTCCAGTCGTACCGGCCTGAGGAGTTGTTCGACGCCGACGGGTCGGTGTTGCCCGAGATCGCCGCCCTGGCCCCCGCGGGCAGGCTGCGTATGAGCGACAACCCGCACGCCAACGGCGGTCTGCTCCTGCGCGACCTGCGCCTGCCCGACTTCCGCGACTTCGCCGTCGACGTCCCGACGCCCGGTGGGTCGATGTCCGAGGCGCCGCGTGAGCTCGGCAAGTTCTTCACCGAGATCATCCGCCGCAACCCGGACAACTTCCGGATCTTCGGCCCGGACGAGACGGCGTCGAACCGCCTGCAGGCCGTGTACGAGGTCACCGACAAGCAGTGGAACGCCGAGTTCTTCGGCCCCGACGTCGACGAGCACATGGCCCGCGCGGGCCGTGTCGTCGAGATGCTGTCCGAGCACCAGGTGCAGGGCTGGCTCGAGGGCTACCTGCTCACGGGCCGCCACGGCATGATGAGCTCGTACGAGGCGTTCATCCACATCGTCAACTCGATGTTCAACCAGCACGCCAAGTGGCTCAAGGTCACCAACGACATCCCGTGGCGGCGGCCGATCGCGTCGCTCAACTACCTGCTGTCGAGCCACGTGTGGCGCCAGGACCACAACGGCTTCAGCCACCAGGACCCCGGGTTCATCGACCACGTGGTCAACAAGAAGGCTGAGATCGTCCGGGTGTACCTGCCGGCCGACGCCAACACCCTCCTGTCGACCTACGACCACTGCCTGCGCTCGCGCCAGCTGGTCAACGTCGTCGTCTCGGGCAAGCAGCCGGCGCCCAACTGGCTGACCATGGAGCAGGCCGTCGAGCACTGCACGCGCGGCCTGGGCATCTGGGAGTGGGCCGGCACCGAGAAGGACGGCGAGGAGCCCGACGTCGTGCTGGCGGCCGCGGGCGACGTGCCCACGCTGGAGATCCTGGCGGCGGCCGACATCCTGCGCCAGGAGGCCCCACAGCTCAAGGTCCGCGTCATCAACGTCGTCGACCTGATGAAGCTTCAGGACCCCAAGGAGCACCCGCACGGCCTGTCGGACAAGGAGTTCGACGGCTTGTTCACGACCGACAAGCCGATCATCTTCGCCTACCACGGCTACCCGTGGCTGATCCACCGCCTCACCTACCGCCGCAACGGGCACGACAACATCCACGCCCGCGGCTACAAGGAGGAGGGCACCACCACGACGCCGTTCGACATGGTGATGCTCAACGACATGGACCGCTACCACCTGGTCATCGATGTCATCGACCGGGTCCCGGGCATGAGCCAGCGCTACGCCGGCCTGCGCCAGCGCATGCAGGACGCCCGCATCCTCGCCCGCGCCTACACTCGCGAGCACGGGGACGACCTCCCCGAGGTTCGCGACTGGGTGTGGCCGGACGCGCGTGAGCTCGCCGCCAACGCCGAGGTCACTGCGACCTTGAGCACGGGCGGCGACAACGAATGACCATCCGGTGAGCCCGGCCGGGGCGCCGCCCCCGGCCGGGCTCACGCCCGCTTGCCCCCAGGCGGACCAACCTGATCTGAACAAGGAGCAGCTAACCCATGCCGGCCACGCGCAGCATCCTCATCGCCTCCCCTGAGGGAGACTCCGGAAAGTCCACGGTCGCCCTGGGCGTCATCGACGTGCTGGTGCGACAGGGACAGCGTGTCGGCGTGTTCCGGCCAGTCTCGCGCGTCTCGGCCAGCGAGGGCCCCGACGGCGAGCGCGACCACGTGCTGGAGATGCTGCTCCAGCACGACGGCGTCGACCTGACCTACGACGAGTCCGTCGGCATCACCTACGACGACGTCCACGCCGACCTCGACGCGGCCATGAGCCGCATCGTCGCCCGCTACCACGAGGTCGCCTCCAAGTGCGACTCGGTCGTGGTGCTCGGCACCGACTACACCGACGTGTCGGGCCCCACCGAGCTCGCGTTCAACGCCAAGATCGCCGCCAACCTCGGCGCCCCCGTGCTGCTGGTCGTCTCGGGCCGCGGCCGCAGCGACGAGGACGTCAAGGCGCTGTCGGGCATCGGCCTCGGCGAACTGCGCGCCAACCACGCCCAGCCCATCGGCGTCGTCATCAACCGCTACGACGGCGCGGTGCCCGCCGACCTCTCCCCGCTGACCGCGGACCCGACGCTGCCCATCTGGGCGCTGCCCGAGGAGCGGTTCCTGCACGCCCCGACCGTCGCCCAGCTCATGGAGGCCTCGGACGGCGAGCTGTGGTTGGGCGACCCCGACCTGCTGCCCCGCGAGGCCCTCAACGTGCTGGTCGGCGCGATGTCGGTCGAGCACCTGCTCGACCACCTGTCCGACGGCGCCGTCGTCATCACCCCCGGCGACCGCACCGACGTCATCCTCAGCCTCTTGGCCGCGCAGTCCGCCGCGAGCTTCCCGTCGCTCGCCGCCATCATCCTGACCGGCGGCATGACGCCCGGGGGCCGCATCGGCGACCTGGTGCGCGCGATGAACCCGCACGTCCCGGTCATCGTCACCAAGCAGGACACCTTCCCGGTCGCGCGCGCCGCAGGCCGCACCGTCGGCCGCGTGACCGTGGGCTCGACGCGCAAGATCGACGTCGCCCGCTCGCTGTTCGAGGCCCACGTCGACACCGCGGAGCTGCTCGCCAAGCTGGCCGTGCCGCGGCCCGAGGTCGTCACCCCGCTCATGTTCGAGTACGAGCTCATCGAGCGCGCCCGCGCCAACCGCCGCCGCGTCGTGCTGCCCGAGGGCAACGACGACCGCATCCTGCGCGCCGCCTCGACCGTGCTCGCGCGCGGCATCGCCGACCTGACGATCCTGGGCGACGAGACCAGCGTGCGCGCCCGCGCCACCGAGCTCGGCCTCGACATCTCGAACGCCACGGTGCTGTCCCCCACCGACCCCGACCACGTCGAGCGGTACGCCGCCGAGTACACGCGCCTGCGCGCCCACAAGGGCATGACGGTCGAGCGCGCCCGCGAGATCGTCACCGACGTCTCCTACTTCGGCACGATGATGGTCCACCTGGGCGACGCGCACGGCATGGTCTCGGGCGCCGCGCACACCACGGCGCACACCATCCGCCCCTCGTTCGAGATCATCAAGACGGCCCCGGGCATCTCGTCCGTGTCGGGCGTGTTCCTCATGTGCCTCGAGGACCGCGTGCTGGTCTACGGCGACTGCGCCGTCATCCCCGACCCGACGACGGAGCAGCTCGCCGACGTCGCGATCGCCTCGGCCGCCACGGCCGCCCAGTTCGGCGTCGAGCCGCGCGTGGCGATGCTGTCGTACTCGACCGGCGAGTCCGGCTCGGGAGCCGACGTCGACAAGGTCCGCGCCGCGACGGCCCTGGTCAAGGAGCGCCGCCCCGACCTGTCGGTCGAGGGCCCGATCCAGTACGACGCCGCGGTCGACGCCGCGGTCGCCGCCTCCAAGCTGCCCGGCTCCGACGTCGCCGGGCGCGCCACCGTGTTCGTCTTCCCCGACCTCAACACCGGCAACAACACCTACAAGGCCGTGCAGCGCTCGGCCGGCGCCGTCGCCGTCGGCCCGGTGCTCCAGGGCCTCAACAAGCCGGTCAACGACCTGTCGCGCGGCGCGCTCGTGCAGGACATCGTCAACACCGTCGCGATCACCGCCATCCAGGCCCAGGGGGCCTCGGCATGACAGGATCCTCCCGCCAGACTCCCGCCGTCGAAGGGTTCACGCAGTGAGCACCGTCCTCGTCCTGAACAGCGGCTCCTCGTCGCTCAAGTACCAGCTCGTCAACCCGGACACGGGTGAGGCGCTCGCCGTCGGCCTCGTCGAGAAGATCGGCGAGCCGCTGGGCGTGCTCACGCACGAGGTGGGCGAGGCGGAGACGATGCGCGAGCTGCCGATCCCCGACCACGGCGAGGCGCTGCGCCTCGTGCTGGGCCTGTTCGACGAGGTCGGCCCGTCGCTCGATGCGGCGGGCGTCGTCGCCGTCGGGCACCGCGTGGTGCACGGCGGCACCGCCTACTCCCACCCCACCGTCGTCGACGACGACGTCGTGGCGGGCATCGAGGCGCTCATCCCGCTCGCTCCGCTGCACAACCCGGCCAACGTGACCGGCATCAAGGTCGCGCGCGAGCTGCTCGACGTGCCGCACGTCGCCGTGTTCGACACGGCGTTCTTCGCGTCGCTGCCCGAGTCCGCCTACACCTACGCGATCGACGCCGCGGTGGCCAAGGAGCACCAGATCCGCCGGTACGGGTTCCACGGCACGTCGCACGAGTACGTCTCGCAGCGCGTCGCACAGGTGCTGGGCCGCGACGACCTCAAGCAGATCGTGCTGCACCTCGGCAACGGCGCCTCGGCGTCGGCCGTCGCGTCCGGGGTCGCCGTGGACACCTCGATGGGCCTGACGCCGCTGGAGGGCCTGGTCATGGGCACCCGCTCGGGCGACCTTGACCCGGCGATCGTGTTCCACCTGCGCCGCGTGGCCGGGCTCGACGTCGACGAGATCGACAACCTGCTCAACAAGCGGTCGGGGCTCAAGGGCATCGCGGGGCGCAACGACATGCGCGAGGTGCGCTCGGCCGCCGAGGCCGGCGACCCGGCCGCGCTCCTTGCGCTGGCCGTCTACCGCCACCGGCTCGTCAAGTACGTGGGCGCCTACGCCGCCGTGCTGGGCGGCGTCGACGTGCTGACCTTCACGGCCGGCGTCGGCGAGAACTCGGCGCCGCTGCGCGAGGAGGTCGTCGAGGCGCTGGCGTTCCTGGGCCTGGCCATCGACCCGGCCAAGAACGCCGTGCGCTCCAAGGAGCCGCGCGTCATCAGCCCCGACGGCCACGAGGGCCCGCTGGTCATGGTGGTCCCGACCAACGAGGAGCTGGCGATCGCCCGCCTGTCCGTCGCCGCCATCGCCTGACCCCGAACCCGACCCCCGCCAGGCCGCCCGGACCGGTGGCCTCGCGGGGGTCGTTCGCGTCGGGGCGCGGGTGCGGGCTTAGGGTCGGGGCGTGATCCTCCTCGACCCGCCCGTGTGGGCCGCGCACGGGCGCGTGTGGTCGCACCTCGTCTCGGACACCTCGCTGTGGGAGCTGCGGGCGTTCGCCCGCGCCGCGGGGGTGCCCGACCGCGGGTTCGACCTCGACCACTACGACGTCCCCGCCGAGCGGCACGCCGAGCTGCGCGCGGCGGGCGCCACCGCCGTCGACGGGCGCACGCTCGCGCGGCGGCTGACCGCCTCGGGACTGCGGGTCGCGGGCCATGAGCGCGCCCCGGCCAAGCGCGACGCGCTCCACCGGCGCTGGCGGAGCCTGTGGGCCGACGCGCCGGAGCGGGGCGAGGCGTCGGCGTCCTCGGACCCGTTCGACGCCGCCGCGCACGACCTCATCGAGCGGTGGGCGCAGCCGCATCGCGTCTACCACGGCCGCCTGCACCTCGCGGCGACCCTCGACGCGCTCGACGCCCTGCTCGCCTCCGCGCACGCCGCCCGAGGCGTCGGCCCGGCGCAGGCGCGCACCGCCCGGCTCGCACTGTGGTTCCACGACGCGGTGCACGACGGCGTCGCGGGCCGCGACGAGGAGCGCTCGGCCGACCTCGCGCGCCGGCTCCTGGCGCCCGGGGTCGAGGCCGGTCGCCTCACGCCCGCCGAGCACGACGACGTCGCGCGGCTCGTCCTGCTCACCGCGGCGCACGACCCCGCGCCCGGCGACACGCTCGGCGCGCTCGTGAGCGACGCCGACCTCGCGATCCTGGCCGCCGCGCCCGACCGCTACACCCGCTACACCCAGCAGGTGCGCGCCGAGTACGCCGACGTGCCCGAGGCGCAGTTCCGCGAGGGCCGGGCCGCGGTGCTCGACCAACTCCTCGGATTGCCGACGCTCTTTCGCACCGACGCCGCCCGGGCCGTCTGGGCGCCGCGCGCCGGCGCCAATCTGCGCGCCGAGCTCGCCGCGCTGCGGGCCCGCCCGGCGTGAGGCTCAGCGCGAGGCCCGCGTGACATCGCCGATCGCCTCCGGCGCTCCCGGCGGCCCGCCCGTGACACTGCCCGCGATGAGACGCCCGCGCGCCGGGAGACGGCGCCGGCGCGTCCTGTGGGGGGCCGGACTGCTCGTCCTGGCGGTCGCGGCGCCCGTCGTGTGGGTCCAGGCCGTCGGGCACGCCCACGTGCGCGAGCCCGACGACGCGGGGCCCGCGGACGCGGTCATCGTGCTCGGCGCGGGGCTGCGTGCGGACGGCACGCCGTCGCCCTTCCTGCGGCGGCGGCTCGCGGTCGCCGCCGACCTGTACCGGCGCGGTGTGGCGCCGCGCGTGATCCTGTCGGGCGACGCGCACGAGCGTCCCGACGGCACGGCCTACGACGAGCCGGGGTCCATGCGCGACTGGATCGTGGGCCTCGGCGTCCCTGCGGGCGCGCTGGTGCTCGACCGCGAGGGCTTCGAGACCACAGCCACCTGCCGCCGCGCGCACGAGGTCTACGGGGTGCGCGCCGCCGTCGTCGTCACACAGGACTACCACCTGCCGCGGGCGCTGTTCGGCTGCGCGCGGGCCGGCGTCGACGCCGTCGGGGTCGGCGCCTCGGCCGAGTCGTCGAACCCGCTGCGGTGGCTGTGGTGGCACGCGCGCGAGGCGCCGGCCTCGTGGCGGGCGGGCGTGCGCGAGCTCCTCGGGCTCTGAGGGTCCCCCAGCGGGGCGGGCTTGCCAGCGGGGCGGGCAGCGCGGGCGTCAGCGCGCGCGCACCGCCCGCAGCGCGCGCATACCCGCCGTCAGGGCGGCCGCCGCACGCTCGCCGCCCAGGGCGTACAGGCGGTCCATCGACAGCCCCAGGCTCACCGCGCGCTGCGTCGCGACCGTCTGCGGCTCGCTCAGGGCCTCGACGATCTCGCGCCCGTGGCGCCGCCCCAGCCCGGACGCGCCGAACCCGCCCATGGGCGCCGCGACCGACCCGAACGCCGCCATGTACCCGTCGTTGACGTTGACCGCGCCCGCGCGCAGCCGGGCCGCGATCTGGCGGGCGCGCCGCACGTCGCGCGACCACACCGACGCGCTCAGCCCGTACTCGGAGTCGTTGATGACCGCGACCGCCTCGTCGTCCGACGCCACGCGCCGGATCGAGACGACCGGACCAAACGTCTCCTCGCGCGCGCACAGGGCGTCGTCGGGCACGCCGTCGAGCACCGTGGGCGCGTAGAAGAACGGCCCCACGTCGGCGCGGTGCACCGCCCCGGCCAGGGCGCGCGCGCCCCGCGCGAGCGCGTCGTCGACGTGCGCGACGACGCGCGCGAGCTGATCGGCGGAGACGAGCGAGCCGACGTCGGCGCGGTAGTCGAGGCCGCCGCCCAGCCGCAGCGTGCGCGCGCCCGCGACGAAGCCGCCCACGAACTCCTCGGCGACCGCCTCGTGGACCACCAGTCGCTCGACCGAGACGCACAGCTGCCCCGCGTTCGCGAAGCACGCCCGCAGCCCGCCCCGCACGGCGGCGTCGACGTCGGCGTCCGCGGCGACGTACATGCCGTTCTTGCCGCCGAGCTCAAGCGTCGCGCCGATGAGCCGCCGTCCCGCGTGCGCGGCCACCAGGCGCCCCGTCGCCGTCGAACCCGTGAACGCGATGTGATCGACGGCGTCGATCAGGGCCGTGCCGGCCTCGGCCGCGCCCGCGACCACACCGAACAGGTCGGCCGGCAGCCCGCACGACTCGAGCAGCTCGGCGACCCACAGCGCCGTGAGCGAGGTCTGCGGGTCGGGCTTGACGACGACCGCGTTGCCCGCCAGCAGCGCGGGCAGCGCCTCGGAGACCACCATCGCCAGCGGGTAGTTCCACGGGGCGATGACGCCGACCACGCCCACCGGGTGCAGCAGCCGCGTCGTGGCGGTCAGCAGCGGGATCATGCCCCGCACCCGCCGCGGCGCCAGGTAGCCGGGTCCGGCCACGGCGTAGTGCCGCGCGAGCTGTGAGGCGTAGGCGACCTCCTCGAACGCGTGCGCGCGCGCCTTGCCGCCCTCCATCTGCACCAGGTCGAGCACCTCGGACTGCCGGTCGAGCACCGCGCGGGCCACGCGCAGCAGCACCCGCGCGCGCTCACGGGGCGCCGTCGCGGCCCACGCCGGCTGGGCGGCGCGCGCCCGCGCGACGGCGCCCGCGACGTCCGCGGGCGAGGACAGCGGGAGCGAGACGAGCGGCGCGCCCGTGAACGGCAGGAACGCGCGGTGCTCACCGGCCCGATGCGAGGTCACGACGCGGGCGAGCAGCGGCGCGACGACGTCGGGCTCCAGCGCGTAGGTGCCGCCCGGAAGATCGGGGTCGACGACGCCGCGCAGCGCACCGGCGACCGCGTCGTTCAGGGCGTCCGGAAGGGCGTCGTCGCCCTCGTTCGCGGTGGCCATGCGGTCACCCTACACACGGGCGCCCACACGCCCCAGGCCCATCCCGGAGCGCGCCTCAGTGCGGGGTGTACGGCGAGACGACCACCTCGACGCGCTGGAACTCCTTGAGGTCCGAATAGCCCGTCGTGGCCATCGCCCGCTTGAGCGCGCCCACCAGGTTGAGCGTCCCGTCGGCCTGGCGTCCCGGTCCGAACAGGATCTCCTGGAGCGTGCCCGCGGTGCCGACCTCGACGCGCTCGCCGCGCGGCAGCACCGAGTGGTGCGCCTCGGGGCCCCAGTGCCAGCCGCGTCCCGGCGCCTGCGACGAGCGCGCGAGGGCCGCGCCCAGCATGACGGCGTCGGCGCCGCACGCCACGGCCTTGACGATGTCGCCCGAGCGGCCCACGCCGCCGTCGGCGATGACGTGCACGTAGCGGCCGCCCGACTCGTCGAGGTAGTCGCGGCGGGCCGCGGCGACGTCGGACACCGCGGTGGCCATGGGCGCGTGGATGCCGAGGCTGACGCGCGTGGTGTGCGCGGCCCCGCCGCCGAAGCCGACCAGGACGCCCGCGGCGCCCGTGCGCATGAGGTGCAGCGCCGCGGTGTACGTCGAGGCGCCGCCGACGACGACGGGCACGTCGAGCTCGTAGATGAAGCGCTTGAGGTTGAGCGGCTCGGCGTTGCCGCTGACGTGCTCGGCCGAGACCGTGGTGCCGCGGATGACGAACAGGTCGACGCCGGCGTCGACCACCGTCTTGTAGTGCTCCTGCGTGCGCTGCGGGCTCAGGGCGCCCGCGACGGTGACACCCGCGGCGCGCACCTCCTTCAGGCGCTGCGTGATGAGCTCGGGCTTGATGGGCTCGGCGTAGATCTCCTGCATGCGGCGCGTCGCCTCGTCCTCGGGCAGCTGCGCGATCTCGGCGAGCAGCGCCTCGGGCGACTCGTACCGCGTCCACAGGCCCTCGAGGTCGAGCACGCCGAGTCCGCCGAGCCGGCCGAGCTCGACGGCGGTGCCGGGGCTCATGACCGAGTCCATGGGCGCGGCCATGATCGGCAGGTCGAAGTGGTAGGCGTCGATCTGCCAGCCGACCGAGACGTCCTCCGGGTCCCGCGTGCGGCGGGAGGGGACGACGGCGATGTCGTCGAAGGAGTACGCGCGGCGCCCGCGCTTGCCGCGGCCGATCTCGATCTCGTTGCTCACCGGGCCAGCCTACCGGCGGTGCGCCACGGCGACCGGATGGTGTCCGCAAGCGGTTGCGGCGCGGGTGCGGACAGGCGCGGGAGGGCGCGCGGGCGGCCGTGTCAGTGCCGGGTGGCAGGGTCTGCGGCATCAGGAGACGCACGCGCAGGGCAGGCACGGCAGCGGGCATGAGGCAGCACGACAAGGAGCGGTCGATGGGTGAGCAGCCATACGAGGCATACGACGCCGGATGGGCGCGCGGCCCGCTGGTGGGCTTCGACACGGAGACGACCGGGGTCGACGTCGCCGCCGACCGCATCGTGACGGCCGCAGTGGTGCTGCGCGTCCCCGGCGTGAGCACCACCGTGCGCACGTGGCTGATCGACCCGGGCGTCGAGATTCCGGCCGAGGCCGCCGCGATCCACGGGGTGAGCACGCAGCACGCGCGCGCCCACGGTCAGTCGCCCGCCGCCGCGCTGGAGGAGATCGCCGCCGAGCTGACCGCGCACCTGCGGGAGGGCGTCCCGCTGGTCGCGTACAACGCGGCGTTCGACCTGTCGCTGCTCGACGCGGAACTCGCCCGTCACGGCCTGGCGACCCTGCCCGAGCGGCTCGGCCGCCCGGTCGCACCCGTGCTCGACCCGCTCGTCATCGACCGCTGGCAGGACCGCTACCGGCGCGGCAAGCGCCGCCTCGGCGACCTCGTCGCGCACTACGGGGTGCACGCGGCCGACGACCTGCACGCGGCCGACGTCGACGTGCTGGCCACCCTCGACGTGCTCGACGCGCTGGTGCGCCACTTCCCCCGACTGAGCGAGCTGACGCTCGACGACCTCCACGAGGCGCAGGTGGGCGCCCACCACGCGTGGGCGCGCAACTTCAACGAGTGGCGCGCGGACCAGGGGCTGCCCGGGCCGGGCGCCTCGACGGCGTGGCCCGTCGAGCCCGCGGGGCGCCGGCCGGCGGTCTCGACGGGCTCAAGCGCCGATCCGGGTCAGAACCCGGTGTAGTTCGGCGCCTCGACCGTCATCTGCACGTCGTGCGGGTGGCTCTCCTTGAGCGAGGCCGCCGTGATGCGCACGAAGCGCCCCTTGGCCTGCAGCTCCGGGATGGACTGCGCCCCGACGTAGAACATCGTCTGGTGCAGCCCGCCGACGAGCTGGTGCGTCACGGTGCTGAGCGAGCCCTTGAACGGCACCTGGCCCTCGACGCCCTCGGGCACGATGAGCGAGTCGTCGGCGACCTCGGCCTGGAAATAGCGGTCCTTGGAGTAGGACTTCTTGCCCCGCGAGGACATCGCGCCGATCGACCCCATGCCGCGGTAGGCCTTGAACTGCTTGCCGTTGACCAGGATCGTCTCGCCCGGGGCCTCCGCGGTCCCGGCGAGCATCGAGCCGAGCATCACGGTCTCGGCGCCGGCCACGATGGCCTTGCCGATCTCGCCCGAGTGGCGCATGCCGCCGTCGGCGATCACGGGGACCCCCGCGGGGCGGGCGGCGAGCGCCGACTCGTAGACCGCGGTGATCTGCGGCACGCCCACGCCGGTGATGATGCGCGTGGTGCAGATCGAGCCCGGGCCCACACCCACCTTGATCGCGTCGGCGCCGGCGTCGACAAACGACTGGGCTCCCTGGCGCGTGGCGACGTTGCCGCCGATGACCTGCACGTCGCGCGTCGCCGGGTCCTTCTTGAGCCGCTCGACCATCTCGATGAGCATGCGCACGTTGCCGTGCGCGGTGTCGGCCACGAGCACGTCGACGCCCGCGTCGATGAGCGTCGTCGCGCGCGTCCACGCGTCGCCGTAGTAGCCGATCGCGGCGGCGACCAGCAGACGGCCCTGGCCGTCCTTGGAGGCGTGCGGGAACTGCTCGGACTTGACGAAGTCCTTGACGGTGATCAGACCCGTGAGCCGGCCCTCGGCGTCGACGAGCGGCAGGCGCTCGAGCTTGTGGCGGCGCAGCAGGAGCGTGGCCTCCTCACGCCCGATGGTCGACGGCCCGGTGATGAGCGGCGCCGGGGTCATGACCTCCTCGACCTTGGTCGTGGCCCACTCGGCGACCGGGGTGAAGCGCAGGTCGCGGTTGGTGACGATGCCGATGAGGTGACCCTCGCCGTCGACCACGGGGAAGCCCGAGATGCGGTACTCGCCCGCGAGCTTGTCGAGCTCCTCCAGCGTCTTGTCCGGGCCGATGGTCACCGGGTTGTCGATGATGCCGGTCTGGGTGCGCTTGACGAGGTCGACCTGACGGGCCTGGTCCTCGATCGACAGGTTGCGGTGCAGCACGCCGATGCCGCCCTGGCGCGCCATCGCGATCGCCATGCGCGCCTCGGTGACGGTGTCCATCGCGGCCGAGATGAGCGGCACCCGCAGCGAGATCTCGCGCGTCAGGCGCGTGGTGGTGTCGATGTCCGAGGGCGCCAGATCGGAGTAGCCCGGCAGGAGCAGCACGTCGTCATACGTGAGTCCCAGGTTCGCGAAGGGGTCGTGCGGGGTCGAGTCCGTCATAGCCAGAGTCTACGTTTCCGGCAGACGTGCGACGGCGGCCGAACGCCGTGCGCGAGGCCCCGCGCGCGCCGCGACCACCGCCACGCGGACGCCGTCGTCGGCTCACGCGACGACGGCGAGCACCTCGTGCAGCAGGCCGGTGAACGAGCGCACACGCTGGACGGTGGCCGCGAGCGGCACCTCGCTGACGGAGTCGTCGCGCCGCAGGCCGACGAAGATCGGCAGGCTCGCGAAGGCGTCGTGGACCGAGTGGACGACGCCCAGGTCGGGGCGCGCGAGCGTGGTCGCGAGGACCAGCGCCGCGGGGCGCACCATGGTGACGAGCTCGACCGCGCGGTGCGTGCTCGCCGGACCGGTCACGATGCGGGCCGTGGCGCCCTGCGCGACGAGCGCGGCCGCCAGGGCGTGTGCGGCCAGCGGCACGACCTCGTCGGGCGCGGCGAAGATCAGCACGATCTTGCGCATCCGGCTCGGGTGGTTCGCGGGCGGGTTGCCCGCGGCGACCAGGGCCTGCTCGAACGCCTGCGTGAACTCGCGCAGCGCGCGCAGCGCCGCCGTCGCGAGCACGAGCTCGGGCGCCTCGCCCGGCGTGCCGAGCACGGTGCGCTGCGCGATGCGCAGCCACGCCGGCTCGACGAGCTGGGTCCACCACGCGGCCGGATCGCCCTGGGCGCCGATGCGCAGCAGGGCGTCGCACGCGGCCTGGTCGTAGGCGAGCGCGGCGTCGATGACGGCCGCGACCCGCGCGGAGACGGTCGACGGCGCGGCCCCGGGCAGCGACGTCGCCCCCGCGCCGCGGGCGCCCTCGCCCCCGCCGGGCAGGGCGCGCAGGTGGCCGCGCGCGGCGCCGCCGTTGTCGCCCTCGGCGCCCGCCCTGGCGCCGGGGCCGCGCACCGCGATGTCGAGGTCGTCGACCTCGGTCTCCAGGGCTGCGCGGGCCGCGTCGACGGGCGCGACGCCCTCGACGGTCAGGCGGCGCATCACCAGGAGCCGGGCCACATCCTCCGGGGTGTAGCGGCGGTGGGACCCGGCGGTGCGGCCGGACGGTCCAAGTCCATAACGGCGGTCCCAGGTGCGAAGCGTCGCAGGAGCGACCCCCAGACGACGGGCGACTGCCGCGACGGCGAGCCCAGGGCTCGGCGTGCTGGGCCTGCCCGAAGAGGCGGGCCGTGAGGGCGTCATGGCTCGATTGTGCCGATGGCCCTACGGCCGTGCCACCGCGCCACGACCGGTGGCGCGATTCGACATGATCGATCTCGTCAAACCGAGGCGCACACCCGGTCAACAGCGCACGAAGTTGCCCGAGGTCGGTCCAGGTCCCACCGAGCAGACCGGGCCTTGAACAACTTCTGCACAACTTGTAGGTTGTGCGCATGACGGAGATCTCGAGGCTGCCAGGTCCGGTAATGGAGCTGTGGGAGTGGCAGTATCAGGGCGCGTGCCGCGACGCGGACGACACCCTGTTCTTCCACCCCGAAGGTGAGCGGGGCTCGACCCGCCGCCGACGCGCAGAGGCCGCCAAGGCCATCTGCAACACGTGCCCTGTGATGATGCAGTGCCGCGAGCAGTCGCTGCGCGTGCGCGAGCCCTACGGCGTCTGGGGCGGGCTCTCCGAGGACGAGCGCGCCGCGATCCTCGCCAAGCGGACGGGCTGACCCCTCGCCCCCGTGCGACCTGGTCGAACCCCAGCCGCACCCAGCCAGAACGCGACGAAGCCTCCGCACCAGCGATGGTGCGGAGGCTTCGTCGTGCTGGCGTGCGAGGCGGGCGGTGCGCCCGCCTGTCGTCAGACTGTCGTCAGCTGACGACGACGGCGAGGACGTCGCGAGCCGAGAGCACCAGGTACTCCTCGCCCGCGTACTTGACCTCGGTGCCGCCGTACTTGCTGTAGATGACCTTGTCGCCGACCTTGACATCCACGGGGATGCGCTTGCCGTTGTCGTCGAAACGGCCGTCGCCGACCGCCAGGACCTCGCCCTCCTGGGGCTTCTCCTTGGCGGTGTCCGGGATGACCAGGCCGGAAGCCGTCGTGGTCTCGGCCTCAATGGCCTTGACGACGATCCGGTCCTCGAGCGGCTTGATGGGGACCGACACGTCGGACCTCCTCTTTCGCTGTGATGCGTGATGGACTGGTGTGCGCCACCGAGCTGGCCGTCGTCGCGGGTGCCGGCGCAGCAGGTCGCGCTGCGCCCAATCTAGGAGCGCCGTTAGCACTCTGACAAGTCGAGTGCCAAAGTCTGTCGCACTCGATCACGTCGCCGCAGGTCACGGCGTCGGCGTCGATTTCGCCGGACACCCCTCGCCCCCGCTCGCGGACACCCACTGGCGCCGACCCGGCTCGACCAGGCACCATGTCGCCCGATGGAAACGCAGCAGATCGTCGACCGCGCCCGGCTCTGGGCGGACTACTACGCGCAGGTGCAGGCGCAGCGCTCCCTGGTGCGCCTCGACGCCGAGCGCGCGCTCGACGCGCTCAAGGCCCGCCTGACGCCCGTGCGCCTCGGCGCCGAGACGGCGTGGCAGGTGCTGGCGCTGGGCGCCGCGGACGCCGACCGGCTGCGCGCCATCTCCGCAGCGGTCACGCTCGCCCCCGTCAGCGCGCAGGACGCCGACGCCGTGCGCCAGTTGGAGCGCGACGTGCCCGAGGCGCTGGCCGACATCGACGCCGTCGCGGGGGCCAAGCGCATGCTGGCGCGGCCCTCGGCGCGTGAGGCCGCCGACGACGCCGTCGAGTTCCTGACCGAGTACGTCGCCTGGGGCGAGGCCGAGGGGCTCGTGGCGACGCTCAAGGGCATGGAGCCCGAGCCCGCCCCCACCGTCGCGGTCGCGGACGCGCTCGCCCCGCACGTCGGCCTGAGCGCGATCTGGCGCAAGCTCGGCGCCGCCGAACTCGTCGCCGCACCCGCCGCCGGCGCCACCCCGCCGTCGACGGACGCCGACGCCCCCGCGGGCGTCGCCGCGGTGCGCGCCGCCATCACGCAGCACGCCGCGACACACCTCGCCGTCTTCTCGACCGCGCCGCACACCGCCGCCGAGTTGCTGACGACGCTCGCCGCCTGACCGCGCCGGTCACCTGTCCGGACCCGTCACCGGGCCCCAGGCGGCGCCGCGGCGCGCTCGGGTCGCCCGGTCTGACACCATGACGGAGTGGATCCGGCGACACTCAGCAAGCTGCTCAGCCCCGACGGGTGGGCGCTGCTCGCGGCGCTGCCGCCCTACGACGAGAAGCAGGCCATGGCGCTGTCGATGCGCCTGCGCGACCAGGGCGTCGACCCCGACCTCGCGGCCGCGGCGCTGACCCAGAGTCGGCTGCGCGCCAAGGCCCGCGCCAAGCTCGGCGACTTCGCCGACGGCATGCTGTTCACCCCCGACGGCGTCGAGCAGGCCACGCGGCTCATCGTCGCGGCGCTGCACGCGCGCCGCTACCTCGCCGCGGGAGTCACCAAGGTCGCCGACCTGACGTGCGGCGTCGGCGCCGACGCGCTCGCCTTCGCGGGTGTGGGCCTGCGCGTGCTCGCGGCCGAGATCGACGAGGTCACCGCCGCGATGGCCACCATGAACCTGCGGCACTTCCCCGAGGCCGAGGTGCGGCACACCGACGGCCTGAGCCTCGACCTCGCCGCCGAGGGCGTCGACGGCGTGTACGCCGACCCCGCCCGCCGCACCCGCGGCGGCAAGCGGGTCTTCGACCCGAAGGACTACGCCCCGCCGCTCGACGCCGTCTGGGCGCTGCGCGCGCAGGCGCCCGCCGTCGGGATCAAGGTCGGTCCGGGCATCGCCCACCAGGGGCTGCCCGCGGACGCCGAGACGCAGTGGGTCTCGGTCGACGGCGACGTCGTCGAGGCGGGGCTGTGGTTCGGTCCGCTCGCGCCCCAGGGGCCTGGCCGCTCGGCGCTGCTGCTGCACACCCGCGGCGCCGGGACGCTCACGCGCACGCTGCGCAGCCCCGTCCCCGTCGGGGCGCACGCCGCCGGACCCGCCTACGACCAGGCGCCCCCCGTCGGTCCGGTCGGCGGCTACGTCTATGAGCCCGACGGCGCGGTGATCCGCGCGGGCCTGGTCGGGCAGGCCGCCCACGACCTCGGCGGCCGCCTGCTCGACGCGACCATCGCCTACGTCACCACCGACCAGCCGGCCCCGGCAGACGCGGTCGACCCGGCCTCGGGCCAGGCGCCGCTCGCCACGGGCTTTCGGGTGCTGGACGTCATGCCGTTCGGGGTCAAGCGCCTCAAGTCCTACCTGCGCGAGCGCGACGTGGGCCGGGTGACGATCAAGAAGCGCGGCACAGCGGTGACGCCCGAGGCACTGCGCGCCCAACTGTCGCTGCACGGGCCGCGCGAGGCGACGCTCATCCTCACGCGCGTGGCCGACGCGCAGAAGGTGCTGGTCGTCGAGCCGATCACGCACACCGAGCCCCGCGGCGGCGGACCGCGGTGACCTGACGATGGCGGCGTGACCATGGTGGACGCCGTCGGGCCACCTGGGACGCCGCGTGCGAGCATGGGCCGCATGGGGTTGGAGTTCGCGCGCTCGGCGCGCTCGACCGTCGGGCTTGAGTGGGAGCTCGCGCTCGTCGACGCCGACTCGGGAGACATGCGGCAGGCGGGGCCCTCCGTCGTCGCCGCCCTCTCGCCCGACGGCGTGCGCCCGCACCCCCACGTGCACCCGGAGTTCCTGCGCAACACGGTCGAGCTGGTCTCGGGCGTCGCGCGGACCGTGGGCGCCGCGGGCGCCGACCTGATGCGCACCCTCGCCGAGGTGCGCGCCGTCACCGACCCCATGCGCGTCGAGCTCGTCAGCGCCGGGACGCACCCGTTCTCACACTGGTCGACCCAGAAGGTCACCGACAAGGAGCGCTACCACACCGTCGTCGACCGGGCGCAGATGTGGGGCCGGCAGATGCTCATCTACGGCGTCCACGTGCACGTGGGCGTCGAGGACCGCGCCAAGGTGCTGCCGATCATCCGCTCGCTGCTCGTCTACTACCCGCACCTGCAGGCGCTGTCGGCGTCGTCGCCGTTCTTCGACGGGCGCGACACCGGGTACGCGTCCATGCGCGCGCTGCTGTTCCAACAGCTGCCGACGGCGGGGCTGCCGTACCAGTTCGAGACCTGGGGCCAGTTGGAGCACTACGTCGAGGACATGCTGCGCACCGGCGTGATCGACGAGTTCAACGACGTGCGTTGGGACGTGCGGCCCGCCCCGCGGTTCGGCACCATCGAGGTGCGCGTGTGCGACGGCGTCTCCAACCTCACCGAGCTGCTCGCGCTGTCCGCGCTGACGCACTGCCTGGTCGAGCACCTCTCGACGCGGATCGACGACGGGCGCCCCCTGCCGTCCATGCCGCAGTGGTTCGTGCAGGAGAACAAGTGGCGTGCCGCCCGCTACGGCATGGACGCGATCATCATCCTCGACGACGCCGGCAAGGAGGAGCACGTCGCGCACGCCACCCGCCAGCTCGTGGCCGAGCTCGAGCCCGCCGCCGAGCGGTTGGGCTGCGTGGCCGAGCTCGCCGGCGTGCTCGACATCGTCGAGCAGGGCGCCTCCTACCAGCGGCAGCGCGCCGTCGCCGCCGCTCACGGCCCCGGCCACGAGGGCTTGGAGGCCGTCGTCGCGCACCTGGTCGCCGAGCTGCGCGCAGGCCACCCACTCAGTCCCGGCGGCTGAGCCCGCCCGGTGGTTGAGCCTGTCGAAACCACCACCCACCCCGACCCCGAGGAGCCCGATGCGCCGCCTGATCGTCGACCAGAAGCTGCTGTCGGTGCGTGAGCGGTTCACGGTCAACGACGAGATGGGCGGGCCGGTCTATCAGGTCGAGGGCAGCCTGTTCCAGATCCCGAAGCAGTTCACGATCCGCGACGTCGCCGGCCGTGAGCGCGCCCGGGTGTGGAAGAAGCCGCTGTCATGGCTGCCGCGGTTCTTCGTCGAGGTCGAGGGCGCCCCGGTCGCGACCATCCGCAAGGAGCTGACCTTCCTGCGCCCGCGCTACACGATCGACGGCCCGGGCATCACCGTCACCGGGAACCTGTGGGACATGAGCTTCGAGCTGCTGCGCGGCGGGGCGCCCATCGGGCGGGTCGACAAGAGGTGGATGTCGATCCGCGACACCTACGCCGTCGAGATCGAGCGCCCCGAGGACGAGCTGGTGGTCCTGGGCATCGTCCTGGCGATCGACTACGTCAAACGCTCCGAGAGCGCCGCCGCCGCGTCGACGTAGCGGCGCGGGTCAGACCGAGACCGTGGTCAGCGACATCGACGAGTCGACGCCGATGTCGAGCGTCGACGGCGCCACCCCGGCGCGCACGACGGCGGAGCCCAACGCCGCGATCATCGCGCCGTTGTCGGTGCAGTAGCGGATCGGCGGGATGCGCAGGTCGACGCCCGCCTCGGCGCAGCGCTGCGCGGCCTTCTCGCGCAACTGGCTGTTGGCGCTGAACCCGCCGCCGACCACGAGCGTGTCGACGTCGTGCCGCCGGCACGCCGCGATGGTCTTGGCCGTGAGCACGTCCACGACGGCCTCGGCGAACGAGGCGGCCACATCCGCCACGGGGATGGCGCGCCCGGCGTCCTGCTCGGCCTCGACCCAACGGGCGACCGCCGTCTTGAGGCCGGAGAACGAGAAGTCGTACGCGTGCTTGTCCTGGTCCTTGGCGGCGGTCAGGCCGCGCGGGAACCGGATCGCGTTCGGGTCGCCCGCACGCGCCAGACGGTCGATATGCGGCCCGCCCGGGTAGGGCAGCCCGAGCAGGCGGCCGACCTTGTCGAACGCCTCGCCCGCGGCGTCGTCGAGCGTGGAGCCGAGCTCGGTGACGGCGGTGGCGACGTCGTCGACCAACAGCAGCGAGCTGTGGCCGCCCGAGACGACCAGCGCCATGACACGGCCCGGGAACGGCCCGTCGACGAGCTGGTCCACGCACGCGTGCCCGATGACGTGGTTGACGCCGTACAGCGGCTTGCCCAGACCGATCGACAGGGCCTTGGCGGCCGCGGCGCCGATGGTGAGCGGCCCGACGAGCCCCGGCCCCGCGGTGACGGCGATGGCGTCGACCTGCGACAGGTCGACGTCGGCCTCGCCGACGGCCTGCTGGATCGTGGGGATCATCGCCTCGAGGTGGGCGCGGCTGGCGACCTCGGGGATGATCCCGCCGTAGCGCGCGTGCTCGTCCATCGAGCTCGCGGTGGCGTCGACGAGCAGCTCGTCGCCGCGCACGAGCGCGACACCCGTCTCGTCGCACGACGTCTCGATCCCGAGCACGAGGGGGTCGCCTGATGCCATGGCGCCCATCCTCGCACCCGTGGGCGCCGGTCGGCGCCGCGTGACGCCGACCAGGGGGCGCCCGCTGTGCCGCATCTCACTGTTGAAAGTTGGATGATTAGCTCGGGCCACCGTTGTTCACGCAGGCATGACCGAGACCCTGACCTCCCCGACCGCCCTCGCCATCGACGAGACGGCCGCCGACCTGCTGTTCCGCAACGCTCGCACCGCGATGCAGTGGACGCCCGACCAGGTCACCGACGACGAGATCGAGGCCGCCTGGAGCCTCGCCAAGTTCGGCCCCACCGCGATGAACTCGCTGCCGCTGCGCTTCGCGATCGTCCGCTCGCCCGAGGCCAAGGCCCGCCTCCTGGAGCTCATGCCCGACGGCAACAAGGCCAAGGTCGAGGCGGCCCCGGCGACGCTCGTGCTCGCGTACGACCCCAACTTCCACGAGCACATGGACACCCTGTTCCCGCACGCCCCGGGTGTGAGGGAGCAGTTCGCCCCCGCCGTCGAGATGCGCGACACCATGGCGCGGACCAACGCCCTGCTCCAGACGGGCTACCTGATCGTCGGCCTGCGCGCCGCGGGCCTGGCGGCCGGGCCGATGCACGCCGCCGACTACGACGCCGTCGACGCCGAGCTCTTCGCCGGGTCGGGCTTCAAGTCGTTCCTCGTGGTGAACGTCGGCCACGCCGAGGGCGCGGGCACCGAGTACCCGCGTCTGCCCCGCTTCGACCTCGACGAGGTCACGAAGACGCTCTGAGTACCCCGCCTCGCCCCGCCCTCCTTTCGTGGAGGGCGGGGCGACGTCGCGCCGGGAGATGTCAGGCCGGACGGGGTCCGGTGGCCGCCGGGCGCGACTGATCGGCCGACCACTGGCTCCACGAGCCCGGGTACAGCGCCGCCTCGACGCCGAGCGTCGCCAGCGCCGCGATCTCGTGCGCGGCCGTCACGCCGCTGCCGCAGTAGACGCCCACGCGCGGCCCGCCCGGCCGCACCCCGAGCGCCGCGAAGCGCTCGGCCAACTGCGCCGCTGAGAGGAATGCGCCGTCGGCCGTCAGGTTGTCCGACGTCGGCGCGCTGAGCGCCCCGGGGATGTGCCCCGCGCGCGGGTCGATCGGCTCGGACTCTCCGCGGTAGCGCTCCGTGGCGCGCGCGTCGAGCAGCACCCCCTCACCCTGCCCGAGCGCGGCGGCGTCGGTCGCGGTGAGCGTCGGCAAGCGGCCCGGCGCCAGCACGACGTTGCCCTCCGGCGCCGAAACGTCGCCCGACTCCACGGGCCGGCCCGCGCGCTCCCACGCCGCCAGCCCGCCGTCGAGGATGCGCACGTCACGCAGCCCGAAGTGGCGCAGCACCCACCAGGCGCGCGCGGCGGCCAGGGCGCCTGCGGCGTCGTACACCACCACCCGCGAGTCCTGCCGCACACCCCAGCGGCGTGCGGCCGCCTGGACCTGGGCGGCGCTGGGCAGCGGGTGGCGCCCCTGCGCGGCCGACGGCTCCGCGGCGAGCTCGGACTCCAGGTCGGCGAAGACCGCGCCCGGCAGGTGGCCTGCCCGGTAGTGCGCCAGGCCGTCGAACGTCTGCCCGGCCGGCGCCAGCGCCCAGCGCACATCGAGCAGCACGGGCGGCCCCGGAGCCGGGTCGTCACCGCCCAGCCCGAGGTCGGCGGCCAGCTCGTCGACGGTCACCAGCACGGCGGCACGCGTCTCGGCCTCGGTCATGGTCCCTCCCCCTCCGTAGCGCCCTGCCCGCGGCCGGGCAGGGCCAGCCGCATGGTGTAGGCGTCCTTGTCCTCAGGCTGGTAGTAGCGCTTGCGCAGCCCGATCCGCTCGAAGCCCAGGTCGGCGTAGAGCGCGAGCGCGGGCTCGTTGTCGACCCGCACCTCCAGCAGCATCGCGCCGGCCCCGAGGTCGACCGAGCGCGCGATCAGGGCGTCCATGAGCGCGCGCCCGACGCCGTGGCGCTGCCAGGCGGGGTCGACGCCCACCGTCATGACCTGGGTGACGTCACCGTCGAACCACAGGCCCGCGTAACCGACCGCCCGGCGCGTGGTCCGCGCGGCCAGTCGCCCCGCGCCGTCCCGTCCGACGACGTCGGGCTCGTCCGGCTCGGCGACGACGTACCAGCGCCCCCAGCCCGAGAGCTCCTCGGCGAGCATCCCGTACGTCCACGCGCCCGCGCCGAACAGCACGCGCTCCAGTTCGAGCACGCGGTCGAAGTCGTCGTGGCGCAGCTCGCGCAGCCGCACCGCGGGACCCGCCGCCATCACGCGCCTCCTGCGGCGCGGGCGGCGCCGTCGACCCCGCCAGCCCCCACGGCCGCGGGCGCCAGCGCGGGCACGGCGCGTGCGGGCTCGTGCACGTCGGGGCGGCGCAGGTAGAGCGGCTCGGTCGGTAGCGCGACCCCGGCGGCACGGCGTTGCAGCGCGACGCGCGCGAGCACCACGGGGTCCGGGAGCGTCGGCGCGTCCTCGTCGGCCACGAGCGCGTCGGGGTAGAGCGCCGCGCCCTCGCCGACGACGGCGAGCCGCGCGCCCGGCGCGCCGACACCGCCGCCCACCGTCACGCCGCCCACCGTCATGCCACCCACCGTCATGCCGAGCGCAGCCGCGACGTCGGCGGCCTTGCCGACATCGGGCCCCGCCACGGTCTCGACCACGGGCACACCGCGCGGCCCCTCGTGCGCGACGACGCGGTAGCGCGCCCAGTAGACCTCGCGGCGGCGCGCGTCGGTCACGACGAGCGCCTCGTCGTCGGGCGCCAGGCCGAGGTCGGCGACGGCCTGGACCGCGAGCGCGTCGAGGCTGGGCACGCCGAGCACGGGCACGCCGAGCGCGAGGGCGAGCGTGCGCGCCGTGACGAGCCCGACGCGCAGGCCGGTGAACGGCGCGGGCCCGGTCCCGGCGACGACGGCGGTCAGGTCGCCGCGGTCGAGCCCGGCGTCGTCGAGCGCCTGGGCGATCATCGGGGCGAGCCGCTCGGCGTGCCGCCGGCGCTCGTCGACGGCGCGGGAGGCCAGACGCGCCCCGTCGTCGGAGACGAGCGCGACGGCGACCGCGGCGGACGTGTCGATCGAGAGGACTGCCACACGGTCAGCCTAGGGCGCGCGGACCGCGTCCCGGAGCGCAGACGGCGAGCGATGTCGCGTCGGCGCCCTCAGCCCCGCTCGGCGCCCCCGGCCACCGCGTCCGCGAGCGCCTGCAGGTCCACGCCCGCCCACCGGTCCCCGACGCCGCGCAGCGTCGCGTGCCGCACTCCCGCCTCGGGGTGCTCCAGGTCGACGTCTCCCCCACGCGGGCGCACGAGCTCGATCTCGAGCCGATCGTCGGCCAACGCCTCGGCCAGCCCGCGGCCCCACTCGACGACGGTCACGGACTCCTCGAGCGAGGCGTCGAGGTCGAGTGCGTCGAGCTCGCCGAGCCCGCCGAGCCGGTAGGCGTCGACGTGCACGAGCCCGGGGCCGAGCGACCCGTCGCGGCGCGGCCCCGGCGGGTGCTCGCGCGCGACGATGAAGGTGGGTGAGGCGACCTGGCCGCGCACGCCCAGGGCCGCGCCGAGCCCTTGGGTGAACGTGGTCTTGCCCGCGCCGAGGTCGCCCGTGAGGATCACCAGGTCACCCGCCGCCAGCACGTCCGCGAGCGCCGCGCCGAGCGCGCGCGTCGCCTCGGCCGAGGGGAGGTCGACGCGCGCCTGGGTCACGACCACCGGGCCGCCTCCGGGGTCTGCTCCGCGCGCAGGCCGGCGCCGCCGCGGCCGAGCGCGGCCCGCGCCCGCTCGCCGAGCACGTCCTGGCCCACGTACACGCGTGGCACGCGCGCCCCGAGCCGCGTGACGATCTCGTAGGAGATGGTGTCGGCGGCCTGGGCCCAGTCCTCGGCGCTGGGCACGGCCGCGGCGTGCGCGAGCCCGTCGGTCGAGCCGAACAGCGTGACCACGTCACCGGCCCGCTCACTCGCGTAGGGCCCAAGGTCGAGCACCACCTGGTCCATGCACACGCGCCCGGCGACGCGCAGCACGCGCCCGCCGTCGGCGTCCGCGCCGCGCGCGCCCGGCCCGACGCCCGCCGTCGGGGGGCCGCCCACGTACATCGGGCCGCCGACGCCCGCGGACCCGCCCGAGGCGTGCCGCGGGATGCCGTCGCTGTACCCGAGCGGCACCACGCCCAGCCGAGTGGCCTGCGGCGTCGTGTACAGGTGGGCGTAGGACACGCCGTGCCCGGCGGGCACGTCCTTGACCGTCGCGAGCCGCGCCTGGAGCGTCATCGCGGGCCGCAGCCCGAACGACGACGCCGCCGCGACCTGCGGCACGGGCGAGAGGCCGTAGACGGAGATGCCCGGGCGCACCAGGTCGTAGTGCAGCGCGGGCGCGGTCAGCGTCGCGGCCGAGTTGGCGGCGTGCCGCACCTCGACGTCGATCCCGGCGGCCTCGACGGTGCGCACGGCCTCGTCGAGCACGACGCGCTGCGCGGCGATGGTCGGGTGCCCAGGCGCGTCGGCGTAGGCCAGGTGCGTCCACACCCCGACGACGCGCACGACCCCCTCGGCCTGCAGCGCGGCGGCGCGCGCGACGGCGGCGGGCAGGTCGGCGGGCATGACGCCGTTGCGGCCCAGACCGGTGTCGACCTTGAGATGCACCCGCGCGGTGCGGCCGGTCGCGCGCGCGGCCGCGGCGACGCCGTCGAGCGCCCAGGCCGCGGCGACCGAGACGTCGACGTCGGCCTCCACGAGGGCGGCGAAGTCCACTCCCGGGGCCGCCAGCCAGGTCAGGATGCGCGCGTCGTCGGGGCCGACGCCCGCGGCGCGCAGCGCGAGCGCCTCCGACGCCTGCGCGACTCCGAGCCAGGTGGCGCCGCCCGCGAGCGCCGCCCATGCGGACGGCACGAGGCCGTGCCCGTAGGCGTCGGCCTTGACCACGGCCATGAGCGCCGACGACGGCGCGTGGTCGCGCAGCGCGCGCACGTTGTCGCGCACCGCCTCCAGGTCGACGACGGCGCGGGCCGGGAAGTCGGCGGGGAAGGCCGGGGCGGAGGTCACGCCCGTCATCCTCTCACCGCGGCCACTGCGCGAGCCGTCTCCGCGAGACGAACTCGCGCGGCTGACCGGTCAGCGGGTCGTCGAAGCGCAGCGACCGTGCCAGCAGCTGGAGCGGGCGGGCCGGGTCCTCTTGGCCGTCGGGCAGCAGCACGGGCCAGAACGGGTCGTTCAGGATCGGGATCCCGAGGCTCGCCAGGTGCAGCCGGAGCTGGTGGGTCTTGCCGGTGTGCGGCTCCAGCCGGTACAGGCCGAGCCCACGGGCCTCATCGCGCGCGACCAGCTCGACGCGCGACTCCGCGTTGGGCTTCCCCGGCTCCTCCTGCGCGGGCGCGACGCCACGGCGCTTGACGATCCGCGAGCGCACCGTCGTCGGGAGCGTCACGCCGTCCGGGGGCAGCGGGGCGACGGCCTCATAGACCTTGCGCACGCGCCGCTCCTGGAAGAGCCCCTGGTAGGCGCCGCGCGCCGACGCGCGCACGGTGAGCACGAGCACGCCCGCCGTCGGCCGGTCGAGGCGGTGGGCCAGGGCGAGCTCGGGCAGGTCGAGCGTGCGGCGCAGGTGGACGAGCACGGTCTGGGTGACCCAGCGCCCGCGCGGCATGGTCGCGACCAGGTGGGGCTTGTCGACCACCAGCAGGCTCTCGTCGCGGTGCAGCACCACGAGCTCGTCGAGCGCGGGCACGCGCGGCTCGTCGGCGGGCGGGTCGCGGTACAGGTAGAGCAGTCCGCGCGGCTCGTAGGCCGTCGCCTGGTCGACGGCGGCGCCGCGGCCGGTGACCACCTCGCCCGCGGCGACCTTCTCGCGCAGGCGGGCGGCGTCGTGGGGGAAGCGGTCGAGCAGGTAGGCCAGGGCGGTGCCCCACCGCGCCACCGACGCGGCGTCGTGCGGGAGCACGAGGCGGGTGGGGTTGAGTCCGTCACGGACGGGCAGCGGCGGACGGGGCACTGCCCCATCGTCCCATCGCGGGTGCAGGATGGACCTATGGGGACAGACATCTACGACATCCCGTTCAAACGGATGGACGGGTCGTCGACGTCGCTGGCTCAGGTGCTGGACGGCGATCGCGACCAGGTGGTCCTGGTGGTCAACGTGGCCTCGCGCTGCGGCCTGACGCCGCAGTACGCGGCGCTCGAGGATCTGCACAAGCGGTACGCGGAGCGCGGGTTCACCGTGGTCGGCTTCCCGTCGAACCAGTTCCTGCAGGAGCTCGGCTCGAACGAGGCCATCGCCGAGTTCTGCTCGACGACGTACGGCGTGACGTTCCCCGTCATGGACCGCATCCGGGTCAACGGCCGTCGCACGGCGCCGCTGTACGAGACGCTCAAGCGCACTCCCGACCCGGGCGGCCACGACGGGCGCGTCCGGTGGAACTTCGAGAAGTTCCTGGTGCTGCCGGGCGGGCAGGTGCGGCGCTTCGAGCCCAAGACCGTGCCCGACGATCCGTCGATCGTGAGCGTCATCGAGGAGCACCTGCCGCGCTGACGGCGGCTCAGCGCCCCCGCCCGCCCGTGGCGAGGGGCACCAGCAGGCCGTCGGTGAGCGAGCGCAGGAACGCGTCGTCGAGGCCCTGGCGGTCCATGACCAGTTGGTAGGCGAGCATCGCGGTCGGCACCAGTGCCAGCAGGTCGAGGTCGAGGCCCGCTGCGAGCTCGCCGCGCTCCTGCGCCCGCGCGAGCAGCCCGCGCACCACCGCCACGCGCGGGCGCACCAGGCGCTCCTTGGCGACGGCGGCCAGCTCGGGCGAGTGCTGCAGCTCGGCGGCGATGCCCGCCAGCGCCTCCCAGACGCCCTCGTCCTTGTGCTTGAGCGCGCGCAGCGCGTCGAGGTCCCCGCGCAGCGATCCCGTGTCGGGCACGTCCTCAAGCCGCAGTGCGGCGCGCGCGGTGCAGGCGATGGTGTCGATGACGAGCTCGGCCTTGGACGGCCAGCGCCGGTAGACGGTGGCTTTGCCGGCGCCGGCGCGCGTGGCCACGCCCGCCATGGTCATGCGCTCGTACCCGTGCGCGGCGAGCTCGGCGCGCGCGGCCTCGAGGATGTCCGCGTCGCGCGTCAGGTCACGGGGTCGGCCCGCGCGGGCGGCCCGGGGACGCCGGGGGGTTCCCGCCACCGAGCTCGCCATCGTCGCCTCCTCGCGCGTGGGCGGCGCCACGCGGCGCCGACACCGTCCATTCTGCCCTGAGCGATCAGGGTCCTGGTTACGGAACTAAAGGGTTCCGTAATCGGCGCGGCGGCGCCTACCGTGGCGCTCAGCGACGCCGCCACGACGCCGCCCGCCCCCGCAGGAGTCCCCCATGCCCTCCCCCTCCCCCGCGGCGCCCGACGCCGCCTCCCCGGCCGTGGCCTCCGCCCACGACCCGCGGCGCTGGTGGATCCTCGCCACCGTCGCGATCGCCCAGCTCATGGTGGTGCTCGACGCCACCGTCGTGAACATCGCGATGCCCTCGGCGCAGGCCGAGCTCGTCTTCTCCGACAACGACCGCCAGTGGGTCGTCACGGCCTACGCGCTCGCGTTCGGCTCGCTGCTGCTGCTCGGCGGACGCCTGTCCGACCTGATCGGGCGGCGCACCACCTTCATCATCGGGCTCGTCGGCTTCGCGGGCGCCTCCGCGCTCGGCGGCGCGTCACAGTCATTCGGCATGCTCGTGGGCGCCCGGACGCTCCAGGGCGCGTTCGGCGCCGTGCTCGCGCCCGCCGCGCTGTCCGTGCTGACCACCACGTTCGTCGACCCCAAGGAGCGCTCGCGCGCCTTCGGCGTCTTCGGCGGGCTCGCGGGCGCCGGCGGCGCCATCGGACTGCTGCTGGGCGGGTTCCTCACGGAACACCTCGACTGGCGCTGGACCCTCTACATCAACCTCGTGTTCGCCGCGCTCGCCGTCGCCGGGGGGCTGACGTTCCTGCACGCCACGCGCGGGCGCGCGCAGCGGCTCGACATCGTCGGCGCCGTGCTCGCAGGCGCGGGCCTGTTCGCGCTGGTCTACGGCTTCTCGCGCGCCGAGCCGAAGGGCTGGGACTCGCCGTGGACGTGGGCGCCGCTGGTCGCCTCGGGCCTCCTGCTGATCGCCTTCGTCGTGCGCCAGCGTCAGGCCGGGTCACGCGCCCTGCTGCCGCTGCCCGTCGTGCTCGACCGCAACCGCGGCGCGGCCTTCCTCGCGATCCTCGTGGCCGGGGCGGGCATGTTCGGCGCGTTCCTGTTCGGCACCTTCTACATGCAGACGCAACTGGGCTACAGCCCGTGGCAGACCGGCCTGGCGTTCCTGCCGCAGATCCTCGTGCTGGCCACGTGCGCGCAACTGTGCACCAACATCTTCCTGCCGCGCTTCGGGCCCAAGGTCATGGTGCCGATCGGCCTCGGCCTGGCCGCCGTCGGGCTGGCCATGCTCACCCGCATCGACCTCGACTCGACGTTCGCGGCCGACGTGCTGCCCGGCCTGATGATCATGGGCGCGGGCATGGGCACGGTGATGCCCGCCGCGATCCAGACCGCGACGCTCGGCGTCGACCGCGAGCACGCGGGCGTGGCCTCGGCCGTCGTCTCGACGAGCCAGCAGGTGGGCGGCGCCGTGGGCACCGCGGTGCTCAACACCATCGCGACCTCGGCCGCCAGCGCGTTCGTCGCCGCCCACGCGACCACGAGCCCGCCCGCCCCCGGCGTGCTCGCGCAGGCCGCGATCGACAGCTACACGACGGCGTTCCGCGCCTCCGCGCTCATCTTCGCCGCGGGCGCCGTGCTCACCGGACTGCTGTTCCGCCGTCGCGCGGCCACGGACGGCGCCACGGCTGCGGTGGCGGCCGCCGGCGAGGTGCGCGTGGCGGCCTGAGCAGGGTCTATCGCTGCGCGAGCAGGGCCGCGACGGCGCCCGGGATCGCGTCGGCCACCGCGAGCGCCGTGATCGGACCACCCGGGTTCGCGCGCTCGGCCGCCCGCCCGTGCACGAGCGCCGCGGCCGCCGCCACCTGCGCCGCGCGCTCGGGGTGGGTCACGATCTCGGGCGCGCGCGCGGCGAGCATCGCGCCCAACAGCCCCGCGAGCACGTCGCCCGCGCCCGCCGTCGCCAGCCACCCGGGCGCGTCCGCCTGCGCGTAGACGACCCCCGGGCCGACGACGACGCTCGCGCCGCCCTTGAGCAGCACCGTCGCGCCGGTGGCCTCGTGCGCGCGCCGCGCCCAGCGCAGCGGCTCGGCCTCGACGTGGGCCCGATCGACCGCCTCGCCGCGCGCGACGAGCAGCGCCGCGAGCTCACCGGCGTGCGGCGTGAGCACGACCCACGCCGGGCACGTGTGGTCGAGCAGCCCGAGGGCGCCGGCGTCGACCACCGCGGGCACGGGCTCCTGGGCGCCGGCGAGCCTGCCCGACGCCGCCGCGAGCGCCGCGCGTGCCCGCCCGCGCTGGCCGTCGTCGCCGCCCGTCGCCGGTAGGCCAGAGCCGAGCACCCACGCCTGCACGCGACCGCCCGCGGTGACCACCTCGGGTCGGGCCGCCACGACGGCGCGCCCCACGTCGGCGGGGCCCTGATAGCGCACCATGCCGGCGCCGGCCTGGACCGCGGCGCTCGCGGTGAGCAGGGCCGCGCCCGGGTAGGTCGCGGTGCCGGCCACGACGCCGACGACGCCGCGCGTGTACTTGTGGTCGTGGGGGCCGGGCACGGGCCAGACGACGTCGGCGTCCTGGAGGCGCACGACGGCGGGGGCCTGCCCCGGACGGCCGGGGGGCGGCAGCTCAAGGCCGATGTCGATGACGGCGCCCGCGCCGGTCACGTGGGTCGCGGGCGGCAGCAGCAGGCCGGGCTTGGCGGCGCCGAACGTGACGGTGCGGTCGGCGGGCAGCACGGGCCCGGGCAGCGTCCCGTCGTCGATCCCGATGCCCGAGGGTGCGTCGACCGCGACGACCCACGGCCGGGTCGCGGCGGCCGACGCGCTCGCGTGCGCGCGGCGCGGCGGCGCCTCCACGGCGTGCGGCCCGTCGTTCCGACCGTCGTTCGACCCGTCGCTCGGCGCATCGGCCAGCGCGGCGGCCAACGCCTCGACCAGCGTCGCGCCCGTGCCGCGCATCGGACCGCGCGCCCCGATCCCGAGCAGGCCGTCGACGATCACGTCCGCGCCGGCCGCCGCCGTGGCGGCCTCGGGGACGCTCGTCGCCGAGTCGCCTGCGGGTCCAGCCGTGGGGGTGGCGTCGACGGTCACCGCGCGCCCTCCTGCGGCGAGCAGCGCCGCGAGCCCGCCCTCGTGCACGCGCGGCGCGGCGAGGTACGCGGTCACGGCGAGCCCGCGACGGGCGAGGAACGCCCCCGCGTGCAGCGCGTCGCCGCCGTTGTTGCCGGCGCCCACGAGCAGCGCGACCCGCGCGCCGCGGACCGAACCGTCGCGCAGCTCGCCATCGGGCCCGGCCACGGCCCGCCGTCGGGCCAGGTCCCGGCGCACGATCACGGCCAGCGCGAATGCGGCCTGGCGCATGAGCGCGACCCCTGCGGTCAGCAGCGGCTCCTCGGCGGCACGGACGTCGTCGGCGGACCAGGCCTGGATCATGCACCCCATCATGGACGGCGCGCGCCGCGGCGGCAGGGGGTCGGCGCGCCCGCGCCCCACCTGGCCCCGAACGACGGCGCGGGTCGGGGCGCCGCATCGATTCGACCCGGCGAGTACCGTGGCGCTATGCGATTCGGCCTCTTCATCCCCCAGGGCTGGCGTCACGACCTGACCGAGGTGGCGCCCGCCGACCACTGGGACACCATGCGCTCCCTGGTCCGTCACGCGGACACGGCGACCGCCTCCGACGGCGAGCACGCGTGGACCTCAGTGTGGGTGTACGACCACTTCCACACGGTTCCGGCGCCCACCGACCAGGCCACGCACGAGGCCTGGACGCTCATGGCGGCTTTCGCGGCGTCGTCGGAGCGCGTACGCCTCGGCCAGATGTGCACGTGCATGGCCTACCGCGAGCCGACGTACCTCGCGAAGGTCGCCGCCACGGTCGACGCCATCTCGGGCGGGCGCACCGAGATGGGCATCGGCGCGGGCTGGTACGAGCACGAGTGGCGCGCGTACGGGTACGGCTTCCCGCGCGCGGGTGAGCGGCTCGCGGCGCTCGACGAGGGCGTGCAGATCATGGCGCGGATGTGGCGCACGGGCTCCTCGGGCGCCTTCGCAGGCCAGCGCTACCGGGTCGACGGCGCGCTGTGCCACCCGCAGCCGCTGCAGTCCGTGCGCGTCGACGGGCTGGACGTGCCCTCGATCCCGCTGTGGATCGCGGGCGGCGGCGAGCGCAAGACGCTGCTGACGGCGGCCAAGTACGCGCAGTACACCAACTTCGGCGGCGACCTGGAGACCTTCGAGCACAAGTCACGCGTGCTGGAGGCGCACTGCCGCGACATCGGGCGCGACTTCGGCGAGATCACCCGATCGGCCAACTTCAACGTGCTCATCGGCAGCCCGCAGGAGATCGCCGACAAGGAGGCGTGGCTCGAGTCGGTCTACCGCACGCACACACCCGAGAAGGCCGACGCCGAGCTGGACAGCTGGCGCACGACACCGCTGCGCGGGACCGCCGAGCAGGTCGCCGAGCGGCTCACCGCGTTCCGTGCGGCCGGTCTGGAGTACGCGATCACGTACTTCCCGAACGCCGCGGGCGACCGCGACCAGCTCGCGCTCTTCGCCGACGAGGTCATCCCCACCCTGCGCTGACCCGGCGCCCCGCCTCCCCGGGGCGGGGGGCGGGGCCGGTCAGGGCTGCGCGCCGGTCAGGACTCCGCGATGGCCAGTGCCGAGGCGATGCCCGCGTCGTGGCTGATCGAGACGTGCCAGCGGGTCACGCCCAGGGCCTGAGCGCGGGCCAGGACGGTCCCGCGCAGCTCGACCTGCGGTGGGCCGCCCACCGTGCGGCGCACGGTGCAGTCCTGCCAGCGCAGGTCGCCGGGCGCCCCCAGCGCCTTGGCGATCGCCTCCTTGGCCGCGAACCGCGCGGCCAAGGAGTTCGGCGGCAGGTCCCGCTCGGCGGGCGTGAACAACCGCTCGCGCAGGCGCGGCGCGCGTTCGAGCGTCGCGACGAACCGCGCGACGTCGACGACGTCGACGCCCACGCCCACGATCACGCGCCCGCCCGGCTCACTCGACCGTGACGGACTTGGCCAGGTTGCGCGGCTGGTCGACGTCGAGCCCCTTGGCGGTCGCGAGCGCCATCGCGAAGATCTGCAGCGGCACCACCGCGAGCAGCGGCTGCAGCAGCGTCGGCACGGCGGGGATCCAGAAGATCTCGTCGGCGTACTTGCGCACCTCGTCGTCGCCGTCCTCGGCGATCACGAGCGTGCGCGCCCCGCGCGCGCGGATCTCCTGGATGTTGGAGACGACCTTGGAGTGCAGCCCGTCACGCGAGCGCGGCGAGGGCACGACGACGAACACCGGCTGACCCTCGTCGATGAGCGCGATCGGGCCGTGCTTGAGCTCACCCGCGGCGAAGCCCTCGGCGTGGATGTAGGCGAGCTCCTTGAGCTTGAGCGCGCCCTCCAGGGCGACCGGGAAGCCCACGTGGCGCCCGAGGAACAGCACCGAGGTGGCGTCCTTCATCGACCGGGCGGTGGCGCGCACGTACTCGCCGCGCTCGATGACGGTCTGCACCTTGGCGGGCAGCCCGCGCAGCTCGCCCAGCATGGCCGCGATCTCGTCGGGGAACTTGTTGCCGCGCAGCTGCGCGAGGTAGAGCCCCAGCAGGTAGGCCGCGGTGATCTGCGAGAGGAACGCCTTGGTCGAGGCGACGGCGATCTCGGGTCCGGCGTGCGTGTAGAGCACGGCGTCGGACTCGCGCGGGATGGTCGAGCCCTGCGTGTTGACGATCGAGAGCACCTTGGCGCCCTGCTCGCGCGCGTGGCGCACGGCCATGAGCGTGTCCATGGTCTCGCCCGACTGCGAGATCGCCACGACGAGCGTCTTCTCGTTGACGATGGGGTCGCGGTAGCGGAACTCGTGCGCGAGCTCGACCTCGACGGGGATGCGGCACCAGTGCTCGACGGCGTACTTGGCCACGTGGCCCGCGTACGCCGCGGTGCCGCACGCGATGACGATGATCTTGTCGATCGAGCGCAGCACCGCCTCGTCGATGCGGATCTCGTCGAGCGTGAGCTTGCCGTCCAGGTCGGTGCGGCCCAGCAGCGTGTCGGCCACGGCCTGCGGCTGGTCGTGGATCTCCTTGTCCATGAAGGAGTCGTAGCCGCTCTTCTCGGCCGCGGCGGCGTCCCAGTCGACGGTGAACCGCTTGGCCTCGGCGGGCTTGCCGTGGAAGTCGCTCACGTCGACCGACGTGGGGGTGATCGTGACGATCTGGTCCTGCCCGAGCTCGAGCGCCTCCTTGGTGAAGGCGATGAACGCGGCGACGTCGGAGCCGAGGAAGTTCTCGCCGTCGCCGAGCCCGACGACGAGCGGCGAGTCGTGGCGCGCGCCGACCACCGTGAGCGGGTCGTCGGCGTGCACGGCCAGCAGGGTGAACGTGCCCTCGAGCTGCCGCGCGGTGGCGGCCATGGCGGCGGTCAGGTCGCCGGTCGCGGCGTACTCGCGCGCGAGCAGCGCGGCGGCGACCTCGGTGTCGGTCTCGCTGCGGAAGAAGACTCCGTCACGCAGCAGGTCGGCCTTGAGCTGGGCGAAGTTCTCGATGATGCCGTTGTGGATGACGGCGAGCTTGTCGCCGTCGGCCAGGTGCGGGTGGGCGTTGACGTCGGTCGGGCCGCCGTGGGTGGCCCAGCGCGTGTGGCCGATGGCGGCGGTCGCGTCGGGCAGCGGGTGCGCGTCGAGCTCGCTGACCAGGTTGCCGAGCTTGCCCGACTTCTTGGCGAACGCGATGCGCGCCTGCCCCGGCCCGGCGAGGGCGACGCCCGCCGAGTCGTAGCCGCGGTACTCCAGGCGGCGCAGGCCCTCCAGGGCCACTTCGAGCGGGTGCCGCGTCGCGGCCGGGGAGCCGGCCGCCCCACCCTCGGACAGGCCCAGACCCGCGTAACCGACGATTCCACACATGCGCACGAGTCTATCGGCGGACGCACGCCTCGGACGCCGCCGGGCGTGCGGCACAATCGTGGCGTGGCTGTTCTGTTCGACCGCGCCGACGACGGCGCCCTCGCGCGCGCCGAGCCGTCGGCCCTCCCGCTCCCGCTGGGCGGCCGGACGTCGTCGCCGTATGTCGACCTGGACCGCGCGGCGTGGGGCCGCCTGTCCGAGTCGACGCCGTTGCCCCTGACGGACGCCGACGTGCACCGCCTGCGCGGGCTGGGCGACCCGATCGACCTGGCCGAGGTCGACGCGGTCTACCGCCCGCTGTCGCGTCTGCTCAACCTGTACGTGACGGCGACCGCGGGCCTGCACCAGGCGACCTCGACGTTCCTGCGCGAGGCCACCCCCCGCACGCCCTACGTCATCGGGGTCGCGGGCTCGGTCGCCGTCGGCAAGTCGACCGTGGCGCGCATCCTGCGCGAGATGATGGCGCGCTGGCCCGAGACGCCTCGCGTCGAGCTCGTGACGACCGACGGCTTCCTCTACCCCAACGCCGAGCTGCGCCGCCGTGGCCTCATGGAGCGCAAGGGCTTTCCCGAGTCGTACGACCGCCGCGCCCTGGTGCGGTTCGTCTCACGCGTCAAGGCCGGCCAGGACGAGGTGCGCGCGCCCGTCTACTCGCACGTCACCTACGACATCGTGCCGGGCGAGGAGGTCGTGGTGCGCCGCCCCGACGTGCTGATCGTCGAGGGGCTCAACGTGCTGCAGCCGGCCCGGCCCGGCGCCGCGGAGGACTCCACGGTCGCGGTGAGCGACTTCTTCGACTTCTCGATCTTCGTCGACGCGCGCACGCGCAACATCCGCCAGTGGTACGTGGACCGGTTCCTGCGCCTGCGCCGCACGGCGTTCTCGCGCCCGGAGAGCTACTTTCGCCGCTACGCCGACCTCACCGACGAGCAGGCCACGACGCGCGCGCTGTCGATCTGGGAGGCGATCAACGCCCCCAACCTGGAGCAGAACATCCTGCCCACGCGCGGGCGGGCCACCCTGGTGCTCACCAAGGGCGGCGACCACTCGCTCCAGCGGGTGCGGCTGCGCAAGCTGTGACGGCGGCGGGCTGGTCGTCGCTCCCCTCGACCATCTCACCGACCATCTCGTCGACCGCCTCACCGCGGCGGCGTAGCACGGCGCGCACGACCCGGTCGAGCAGGACGCCGACCAGGACGCCCGCGACGATCCCGACCGCCATGGCGAGCAGGGGGTTGTGCTGGAGCCAGGCGCCGGCGGTCAGGCCCACGGCGACGGAGTACACGCCCCATACGACGGCGGCGATGCCCGAGTAGCCCAGGAACCGCCGTCGGGAGTACCCGACGGCGCCCGCCGTCATGTTGACGGCGACGCGGCCGATCGGCACGTACCGCGCGGCGATGATGAACGCGGCGCCGCGGCGCGCCAGGGCCAGACGCGCCCACGCGACGGTGGAGCGGCCGCGGCGGGTGCGCAGGATGGCGATGCGCTCGGTGCCGATCGACCGGCCGATCTGGTAGGCGATCTGGTCGCCGCACCAGGCGCCGAGCACCGCGGCGACCAGCACGCCCACGAGCCAGGGCGATCCGGTCGCGACCGAGGCGACGGCGAGCGTGATGATGACCGACTCGCTCGGCAGAGGTGGGAAGAACCCGTCGATGAGCGCGAGGGCGAACATGAGCGGGTAGACCCACCCGGCGCCGGATGTCGCCAGGATCCAGTCCTCGACCTGGCTCAGGATCGTCATGAGATCCACGCGCGGGTCCCCTTCCCTCGGCGGCCCGCCCGGGTCTCGGGCGGCGTCCGCGCCAAGCCTAGGTGCGCGCCGGACCGCTGCGCGCCGGGGATCCCCCTGGGTGAACCCTGGTTCTCGCCGCCCTCACCCCGGCCGCCACCCCCACGGTCAGGGGATCTCGAACCCCAGCGCCTCGGCGACGGGCGCCGGGTCGGCGGCCCCACCCCACAGGCGCACCAGGTTGGCGTTGCTCGCGAACGAGCGCGGCACGGCGTGGTCGATGTACAGCTCGCCGCGCAGGTGGTCGGTCTCGTGCTGGATGATCCGCGCGGGCCACCCGACGAGCGTCTCGTCGATCGGCGCCCCCGTCTCGTCCTGCCCCGTCAGGCGCACGCGGCGCAGCCGCGGGACGAGCGCGTGCCACCCGTCGATCGACAGACAGCCCTCGAAGAACGACACGCGCTGCGCGGCGCCGCCGTCGGGCTCGTCGGCGGGGGCGTAGTCGGGGTTGACCAGCACACGGAACGGCAGCGGCGTGCGCTCGCGCGGGTCCTGCTCGGATCCGCGGTCCTCGACGACGGCGAGGGCGAGGCCGACGCCCACCTGCGGCGCGGCCAACCCGACGCCGGGCGCCGCGTACATGGTGCGTCGCATGGCCTCGACGAACGGCACGAGCAGGTCGCCGAGCTGGCCCGTGTAGGTTGCCGCACGCTGGCGCAGCACGGGTTCGCCGGCCTGCACGATGGGCAGCGCCCCGCCGGGGCCGGCCGTGGTGAGCAGTCCCTCGACGTGCGCGCGCAGCGTGACGTCGACGGGCCCGGTGAAGCCCGCGCTCACAGCGCGAGCCGCTCACGCACGACGGCCGCGAGCGAGTCGGCGACGCCGTCGGCCTGCTGCTGCGTCGCGGCCTCGACCATGACGCGCACCAGCGGCTCGGTGCCCGACTGGCGCAGCAGCACGCGCCCCGTCTCGCCCAGCAGCGCCTCCGCGGCCGCCACGGCGGTCAGCACGCCCTCGTCGCTCGCCGCGCGCGCCTTGTCGACGCCCTTGACGTTGACCAGGGTCTGCGGCAGGCGCGGGATCAGCGCGGCGAGGTCGGCCAGGCGCATGCCCGAGCGCTTGACCTCGGCGGCCAGGTGCAGCGCCGTCAGGACGCCGTCGCCCGTGGTCGCGTGCTCGGCGAGGATGATGTGCCCCGACTGCTCACCGCCGATGCCGTGCCCGCCGGCGCGCATCTCCTCCAGCACGTACCGGTCGCCGACGCCCGTCTGGAGCGTGGTGATGCCTGACTCCCGCATGGCCAGCAGCAGGCCCAGGTTGCTCATGACGGTCACCACGAGCGTGTCGTTGGGCAGGCGCTGCTCGGCCTTCATGGCGCGCGCGAGGATGCCGAGGATCTGGTCGCCGTCCACCAGCGCGCCGGCGTGGTCGACGGCCAGGCACCGGTCGGCGTCCCCGTCGAACGCCACACCGAAGTCGGCCTCGGCGGCCACGACGACGGCCTGCAGCTGCTCAGGGTGCGTGGACCCGGCCTTCTCGTTGATGTTGCGCCCGTCGGGGCTCGCGTTCATCACGACGACGTCGGCGCCGGCCTGGCGCAGCGCCTCGGGCCCGACGACGCTCGCGGCGCCGTTGGCGGCGTCGACGGCGATGCGCAGGCCCTCGAGCGGACGGTGGTCCGCCGTCGTGCCGATGCTCGAGACCAGGTGCTCGACGTAGCGGTCCACGGCACTGCCGTTGTCGACGCGCACGCGCCCCACCCCGGCGCCCGTGGGCAGCTCCCACGTCTCGGTGATCCATGCCTCGATGCGGTCCTCGACCGCGTCGTCGAGCTTGAGGCCGCCGCGCTGGAAGAACTTGATGCCGTTGTCCGGCATGGGGTTGTGCGAGGCCGAGATCATCACGCCCAGGTCGCAGTCGAGCGCGCTGACCAGGTACGCCAGCGCCGGCGTCGGCAGCACGCCCAGGTCGATGACGTCGACGCCCGCGCTCGCGAGCCCCGCGGTGACGCCCGCCCCCAGGAACTCGCCCGACGCGCGCGGGTCGCGGCCCAGCACGGCGCGTGAGCGGTGGCCGGGGGCTTGGGGCGCCGACGCGAGCTCGTGCGCGGCCGCGCTCCCGAGCGCGAGGGCGAGCTCCGCGGTCACGTCGCGGTTGGCGAGCCCTCGCACCCCGTCGGTGCCGAACAAACGAGCCATGTGTTTCCTCCTCGGACAGACCTGACGATGGTAGACACCCGCGGCGGGCCGCTGTGCGCGGTGGCCGTATGCCGAACTGCGGCCAGACGGCGACGGCCCCGCCGGACGGTGTCCGGCGGGGCCGTGCGCAGCGCGATCGGGTGGGATCAGCGCTTGGAGTACTGCGGGGCCTTGCGGGCCTTCTTGAGACCGGCCTTCTTGCGCTCCACGACGCGGGCGTCGCGAGTCAGGAACCCGGCCTTCTTCAGCGCGGCGCGGTTGGCGTCACGGTCGATCTCGTTGAGCGCGCGGGCGATGCCCAGGCGCAGGGCGCCGGCCTGGCCCGACGAGCCGCCGCCGGTGATGCGGGCGACGACGTCGAAACGGCCCTCGACCTCGACCAGCTTCAGCGGGGAGTTGACCAGCTGCTGGTGCACCTTGTTGGGGAAGTAGTCCTCCAGGGTGCGGCCGTTGATCTTCCACTGGCCGGTGCCGGGGACGAGGCGCACGCGCGCCACGGCCTCCTTGCGGCGGCCCAGGGCCTGGCCCGGGGCGGTGATGGACTGACCGCTGTTGGCGACGGGCGCCTCGGTCTCGGTCGTGTAGGTGCTGGGCGTCTCGTCCAGCTCGGTGTCGATGGTGTCGACGGTGGTCTCTGCCACTTTGCGGTTCCTTCGGTGTCGTCTTCAGCAGCGGCTCAGGCCTGCTGCGAAACCTGGGTGATCTCGAACGGCTGGGGCTGCTGGGCCGCGTGCGGGTGCTCCGCACCGCGGTAGACCTTGAGCTTGCCGAGCTGCTGACGGCCGAGCGAGCTCTTGGGCAGCATGCCGCGGACGGCCTTCTCGACGGCGCGCTCGGGGTTCTTCTCCAGCAGCTCGCCGTAGGCGACGGAACGCAGACCACCCGGGTAACCGGAGTGGCGGTAGGCCAGCTTCGTGGCCCGCTTGTTGCCGGACAGGGCAACCTTGTCGGCGTTGATGACGATGACGAAGTCACCGCCGTCGACGTGCGGGGCGAAGGTCGGCTTGTGCTTCCCGCGCAGGAGAGTGGCGACATGAGTCGCCAGGCGGCCCAGGACGACGTCGGTCGCGTCGATGACGTACCAGTCGCGCTGAACTTCGCCGGGCTTCGGGGTGTACGTACGCACGGTTCGTAACCTTTTCGTGTTCGGTAGTCGTCGGGCAAGAAGCGGCGCCCGATGAGAGCACGTTGTGCGCGGGAGGCTCCTGCCGAGTCAACGGCACAAGACGTCCAGGCCATGCGAACTCGGTGCGAGTGGGCGCGCTGAGATTCGCGGGACGTCGGAACTAAGCACAACGACTGGCCAGTCTAGCGTGGCGCCCGACCGATCGCCAAAGCGAGTTCGGTCACGGCCCGCACGGTGGCACGCGGAGGCGCCCCGCGTGGGGCCATGCTGCGGTCAGCGGCGTCCGCCGCCCAGCAGTCCGCCGAGCCCGCCGAGGATCGAGCCGATGTCGAACCCGCCGCCCTGGGCTCCCGAGCCGCCCGAGCCACCGCCGAGGATCGACCCCAGGACGCCCCCGATCCCACCGGCGTCCTGCCCCGTGGCCTCGGGCACGGCCGATCCCTGCGCCTTGGACGCCAACTGCTTCGACAGGAACGACATGGCGATGGGCGCCAGGGCGGGCAGGAGCTTTTGCAGCAGCCCGCTGGAGGCGCCGGTCGTCTCGGCGACCTTCGCGACCACCTGGTCCTGCTGCGAGCCGAAGATGTGCGCGGCGATCTTCGCGCCGTCGTCGGTGTCGACGTCGTCGAGGCTGACGCCGCCGTCGACCAGCCCGCCGCTGTGCTGGGCGAGGGCCTGGCCGAGCGAGGCGGCGCCCGCCGGGTCGGCCGCATTCGCCTGCAGTCCGCCGAAGATCGCGGGGAGCAGTCCGCCGACCGCCGACTGCGCGGTGTCCGCGTCGACGCCGAGGCTGCCCGCGAGCTGGTCGAGCGGCAGTGCCTTGAGGAGGTCGTCCAGTCCAGCCATCGTGGGGCTCCGTCGTCCGGGGCGTGCGCGGGAGGGCACGCCTGATTCGACGGTAACCCCGAGGCGCGCAGTGCGCTCGGGAACGTTTACCACGGCTCTTCCAGAGTCAGAGTGGGCCGAACGGTCACGAAAAGCGCCCCTCGTGCTGCGCGGCCACGGCGAGAGGACCATCGTGGTCGCATGAGCGACGACACTCCGGGGACGGCCCCCAATCCCGAGTCCGGGGCGGAGGGCGACGGCGACCAACTCGCGGCCGGCGACACGCTGTTCGACCGCGGCGACTACGACCCGCTCGACGAGGGCGTCTCGCCGCCTGACCGCGACCGGCCGAACCACTGGGGCGAGACAGCGTGGGAGCAGGCGCGCACCGAGCCGCTCGACCAGCGCCTCGCGGCCGAGGAGCCCGACTGGTGGGACGACGAGCGCCGCCCGCCCGCCGACCCGAACCGCGCCGGGCGCCTCGTCGAGGACGACGACGCCGACCCCGACGACGCGGGCGGCCAACGCTCCAACGACATCTACGGCGCCGACGCCGGCGTCGACGGCGCAGGCGCCTCCGCCGAAGAAGCCGCCGTCCACTGGGTCGAGGAGCCCTGAGCCGGAGCGCAGCGGAGGGTGGAGGCCGAGGAACGAGGCATCCGCCCGCAGCGGAGCGCAGGCTCAGGGCGACCACCGGGCCCCGTGCCCTGAGCCGGAGCGCAGCGCAGGGTGGAGGCCGAGGAACGAGGCATCCGCCCGCAGCGGAGCGCAGGCTCAGGGCGACCACCGGGCCCCGTGCCCTGAGCCGGAGCGCAGCACCGCCCTACCCCTTGCCGTCCCAGACGTCCTCCTCCATCCGTAGCGCCCGCACGCGCTCGGCGCGCTGGGCCAGGTCGGCGTCGGGCGGGTAGACGACCTCCTCCAGCACGAGGCCGTGCGCGGCGACGACGGCCGCGTTGAGCTCACGCCGCCGCGAGGCGAGCACCTGCGCGGGCCAGGTGACGGGCTTGTGCCCCTCCCCCACGGCGATCGACGCCCCCACGAGCGAGCGCACCATGTTGTGGCAGAACGCGTCCGCCACGACGCGCGCGACGACGAGTCCGGCGTCCGGCCCGTCGGTGGGCCGCTCCCAGTCGAGCTCTTTGAGCTCACGGATGGTGGTCGCCCCGGGGCGCGGTTTGCAGAAGGCGGCGAAGTCGCGCACGCCGCGCAACGGCTGGACGGCCTCGTGCATCGCGGCGACGTCCAGCGCCCGGCGGTGCCACAGCACGTTCGCGCGCCGCAGCGGGTCGCGCAGCGCGGCGTCGTCGGCGATGCGGAAGGCGTAGCGGCGGTACAGCGCCGAGAAGCGCGCGTCGAAGCCGACGGGGGCGAGCCGCGCGCGGTGGACGACGACGTCGCGCGGCAGCACCCCGGCCAGCCGCGCGACGAGCGCGTCGCCGGGCTCGCGGTCCGAGCGTCCGGGCAGCGCGTCCCACCGCGGGAGGGGCACGTCGACGTGTGCGACCTGGCCGCGCGCGTGCACGCCCGCGTCGGTGCGCCCCGCGACGGTCAGGCGCGGTGCGGGCAGGCCCAGCGGCCCCAGGCGCAGCACGCGCTCCAGGCCATCCTCGATCGCGCCCTGCACAGTGCGCAGTCTCGGCTGCCGCGCCCAACCTGCGAAGTCCGTGCCGTCGTAGGCCAGGTCGAGCCGCACGCGCACACTGTCCACGTTCACCGCCCCATTCTCCCGGACGGCGCGGCCCGCACGGGCGATGATGGCACCGTGCCCGAGACACTCACCCTCGCCGTCGACTGTGGCGGCGGCGGCATCAAGGCCGCCGTGCTCGACGAGGCCGGGACCGCGCACGCGGCCCCGGTGCGCGTCCCGACGCCGTACCCGCTCCCGCCGACGCTGCTGGTCGAGACCATCGCGGGCATCGCCGACTCGCTGCCGCGCGCCCACCGCGCCACCGTCGGCATGCCCGGCATGATCCGCCACGGCGTCGTCGTGCACACGCCCCACTACGTCACCCGCTCAGGGCCGCGCTCGCGCGTCGAGCCGGACCTGGTGGCGGCGTGGTCGAGCTTCGATATGCGCGCGGCCGTGGCCGACCGCCTGCGCGTGCCGACCAGGGTGCTCAACGACGCCGAGGTTCACGGCGCGGGCGTCATCGCGGGCTCGGGGCTGGAGTTGGTGCTCACGCTCGGCACCGGCCTCGGCTCGGCCACGTTCGACGGTGGCCGGCTGGCGCCGCACCTGGAGTGGTCGCGGGCGCCCGTGCGCCGCGGCGCCACCTACGACGAGTTCATCGGCGAGCCCGAGCGACGGCGCCTGGGCGACGGGCTGTGGTCGCGGCGCGTCGTGGCGGTCGTCGAGGGCCTACGCCCGGTCTTCTGGTGGGACCGGCTCTACGTGGGCGGCGGCAACTCACGCCGCATCACGCCCGCCGCCCTCGCTCGCCTGGGCGACGACGTCGTCATCGTGCCGAACTCAGCGGCTCTCGTGGGCGGGGCCCGCGCGTGGGAGCTGCCGCTGGAGACCTGGGGCTGACGGCCGCGACCGCCTCGAGCAGCACCCGCGAGAACGCGACGGGCGCGTCGAGGCTCACGGTGTGTCGTGCGCGGGGCACGACGATCAGCCGGGCGCCGGCTCCGCCGGAGCGGGCCGCGGCGAGCATCGCCCGCTCCCGGGAGCGGAAGTGGTCCCAGCGGCCGTTGACGATCCATACGGGGCTGACGCCGCGGGCCAGGGCTGTCAGGGTGTCGCTCGCGACGACCTCGCGCAGCACGTCGGCCATGACGGTCAGCGCGTAGCCGCCCGCGGCGACGTCGCGCGCCGCCTCGGCGTCGAGCGTCAGGCCCACCAGCAGGTCGTTGAGGCGCTCGCCACGGTCCGGGCTGGCCTCGAGCAGTCGCGCGGCCACGAGCCAGGCCTCACGCAGCCGCGACTGCGGGGGTGTGCTGCACGACGCCGCGACGAGGCCGGCCGACTGCTCCGGCCGCCGCGCCCGATGCTCGACGGCGACGTACCCGCCCAGCGACAGTCCGACCACCAGCGCGCGCCCGCCGACGTCGTCGACGGCACGGGCGACGGCGTCGACTGCGCCGTCGAGCGTGAACCGCTCGCCCTGCCGGGCGCCGTGTCCGGGCAGGTCGACGGCGACCGCCCGGATCCCGGCCGCGGCGAGCGCGTCAACCTGGCGGCGCCACATGGTGTGTGAGGTGCGTGCGCCGTGCGCCAGGACGACGGGCGTGCGGCCGTCGTCGCTCAGAACCCTCATGTCGTGCTCCGTGCCGGGAAGGTGTCTGGCCACTGTGCCACGCCACGGGGTGCGGACGCGACAGAGCCCCGCACCCAGACGGGTGCGGGGCTCTGCGCGATGAGAGGGAGGCTCAGGCCTCCTTCGTCTCCTCGGTGGACTCGGCGGCCTCGGTCGCCTCGACGACGGCCTCGGTCTCCTCGACCGCCGCCTCAACGGCGGCCTCGGCGGGGGCCTCGGCGGTCTCGGCGACCACGGGCTCCTCGACGGGGGCGGCCTTCTTGGCGGCCTTCTCGGCCTCCGCGACGACGGCCTGCTTCGGGCTGACGGGCTCGGTCACGAGCTCGATGACGGCCATGGGGGCGTTGTCGCCCTTGCGGTTGCCGATCTTGGTGACGCGCGTGTAGCCACCGTTGCGCTCGGCCACGGCCGGGGCGATCTCGGTGAACAGCGTGTGCACCACGCCCTTGTCGCGCACCACGGTCAGGACGCGACGGCGGGCGTGCAGGTCGCCGCGCTTGGCGAACGTGATCAGACGCTCGGCCAGCGGCTGGACGCGCTTCGCCTTGGTCACGGTGGTGGTGATGCGGCCGTGCTCGAAGAGGGCCGTGGCGAGGTTCGCGAGGATCAGGCGCTCGTGAGCCGGGCCACCGCCGAGCCGCGGACCCTTGGTGGGGGTAGGCATTTTCGGGTTCTCCTTGAGGGGTATCCCGTCGCGGGCCGCAGCCACGCCGACGGGCCTGCGCTAGCGGAGGCCGCTCGCGCAGAAAGAGTCGTCAGTACGGCTGCTCGTCGTAGCCCGCGTCGTCGCCGTCGTAGAACGTGGCGGACGGGTCGAAGTCGATCGGCGAGTCCTTGAGCGCGAGGCCGAGCTCGGCCAGCTTCTCCTTGACCTCGTTGATCGACTTCGCGCCGAAGTTGCGGATGTCGAGCAGGTCGGCCTCGCTGCGCGCCACGAGCTCACCCACCTGGTGGATGCCCTCGCGCTTGAGGCAGTTGTACGAACGGATCGTGAGGTTGAGCTCCTCGATCGGCAGCGCCAGGTCCGCGGCCAGCGCGGAGTCCGTCGGCGACGGGCCGATCTCGATGCCCTCGGCCTCGACGTTCAGCTCGCGGGCCAGGCCGAACAGCTCGACGAGCGTCTTGCCGGCGGAGGCGAGAGCGTCGCGCGGCGTGATGGCCGGCTTCGTCTCGACGTCGACGATCAGCTTGTCGAAGTCCGTGCGCTGCTCCACACGGGTGGCCTCGACCTTGTAGGTCACCTTGAGGACCGGCGAGTAGATCGAGTCGACCGGGATGCGGCCGATCTCGGCGTCCACCGACTTGTTCTGGGCGGCGGAGACGTAGCCACGGCCGCGCTCGACGGTCAGCTCGATCTCAAGCTTGCCCTTGTCGTTGAGCGTGGCGATGTGCAGGTCGGGGTTGTGCACCTCGACGCCCGCCGGCGGCACGATGTCGGCGGCGGTGACGGCCCCGGAGCCCTGCTTGCGCAGGTACATGACGACCGGCTCGTCGTTCTCCGAGGAGACGACGAGGTTCTTGATGTTGAGGATGATCTCGGTGACGTCCTCCTTCACCCCCGGCACGGTGGTGAACTCGTGGAGCACACCGTCGATGCGGATGGAGGTGACGGCCGCGCCCGGGATGGACGACAGCAGGGTGCGGCGCAGCGAGTTGCCGAGCGTGTAGCCGAAGCCCGGCTCCAGCGGCTCGATGGCAAAACGGGTGCGGTGCTCCGAGATGACCTCTTCGGTCAGGGTGGGGCGCTGTGCGATCAGCACTGTGGTTGTCCTTTCGGTGTGCGTCCGCTATATGACGCAGCACGATCAGCGATCACTCGCACGACCGGGCGGGGGGATCTCCGTCCGGGCAGGGTTCGGTCAGCCGGACCCCGAGGGGCCCGGCCAACCGAGAGGGTCAGACGCGGCGGCGCTTGGGCGGGCGGACGCCGTTGTGGGCCTGCGGCGTCACGTCCTGGATCGAGCCGACCTCAAGGCCGGTCGCCTGCAGGGAGCGGATGGCGGTCTCGCGACCGGAGCCCGGGCCCTTGACGAAGACGTCGACCTTCTTCACGCCGTGCTCCTGGGCGCGGCGGGCGGCCGACTCGGCGGCCAGCTGCGCGGCGAACGGCGTCGACTTGCGCGAGCCCTTGAAGCCGACATGGCCGGCCGAGGCCCACGCGATCACGGCGCCCGTCGGGTCCGTGATCGAGACGATCGTGTTGTTGAACGTGGACTTGATGTGCGCCTGGCCGAGCGGGACGTTCTTCTTGTCCTTGCGGCGCGGCTTGCGCGTGCCTGCGGCGGCACGGGTCTTGGGAGGCATCTGCTCGTTCTCTCCTAGTACTGAGGTCGTCGGACCGGAGCGGGCCTCTCACGAGGCCCCGCTGCTCGGACTGCTGACGTCAGCGGGCCTTCTTCTTGCCCGCGACGGTGCGCTTGGGACCCTTGCGGGTACGCGCGTTGGTCTTGGTGCGCTGACCGCGCACCGGCAGCCCGCGACGGTGACGCAGACCCTGGTAGGTGCCGATCTCGACCTTGCGGCGGATGTCGGCGGCGACCTCACGGCGGAGGTCACCCTCGAGCTTGTAGTTGCCCTCGAGGTAGTCACGGAGAGCGACGAGCTGCGCGTCGTCGAGGTCCTTGACGCGGACGTCCGGGCTGATGCCCGTGGCGGTCAGCGTCTGCGACGCGCGGGTACGGCCGACGCCGTAGATGTAGGTGAGCGCGATCTCGACCCGCTTCTCACGGGGGAGGTCGACGCCGATAAGACGTGCCATGTGCCTGACGGCTCCTGTACTTCGCCCGGAGGTCTTCCGCACCGCCCTCCCGCGAACTGCGGGCCCCGGCCTCCGGACCGGGGGTTCCACCGCGTCGGGACGCGGCTTCGTGGTGGTGCGCTGATGGCGGCCTCGCTGGAGGCTCAGCCGCCGGGGGTCATGCGACTGCTCAGCCCTGACGCTGCTTGTGGCGCAGGTTCTCGCAGATCACCATGACGCGACCGTGCCGGCGGATCACCTTGCACTTGTCGCAGATCTTCTTGACGCTGGGCTTGACCTTCATGGTTCTTTCCTTCGCCGCCTCGGCCTCGCACGGCCGTCACACGGTGCGAGGACCCCACCGCGGGCGGTGGGAGTCGGCGTGGTTGAGGGCGAATCCGCCCGGAGACCCGGACGGACGTGACGGGTGACTACTTGTAGCGGTAGACGATCCGGCCGCGGGACAGGTCGTACGGGCTGAGCTCCACCACGACCCGGTCCTCGGGGAGGATGCGGATGTAGTGCTGACGCATCTTGCCCGAGATGTGAGCGAGCACCTTGTGGCCGTTGGCCAGCTCCACGCGGAACATCGCGTTCGGCAGGGCCTCGACCACGCTGCCCTCGATCTCGATGACACCGTCCTTTTTTGCCATGTCCTCCGCTAACTCTCGTCCTGACTTCGTCCCGTCGTCCCCGGGCGAGCCCGGCCGCACCGTGCGGCATACGGCCGACGGCGTGGCACCAGGTGGTGGGACGTGGGATGTCGCGTGTCGCCGTCCGGTCATCTGCGCCGACGCCGGGGCGTCGACCGAAGATGGGCGCGAACGGACTACACCCGACGTACCAGCCTACCGGACACCGCCAGGATCAGAAAGTCGCACGGGCGTGCCGTCGCTCACGCCGCAGCCGCCAGTGCGACGCCATCCGCTTCGCGCCGGCTGGTCCAGCGCCGGTCAGTCGAGGCGGACGACGTCGACGCCCAGCGCCGCGAGACGCTCGGCTCCGCCGTCGGGCGCGGTGAGCACGCTGATGCCGTCGTCGAGGATCGCGACGGTGTGCTCCCAGTGCGCGGCGAGGGAGCCGTCCTGCGTCACGACGGTCCAGCCGTCGGCCAGCTCGCGGGTCTCGCCGCTGCCGAGCGTCACCATGGGCTCGACCGCCAGGCACATGCCGACCTTGAGCGGGATGCCGCGCGAGCTCGTCGCGTAGTTGAGCACGTCGGGCGGCTGGTGCATCGCCGTGCCGATGCCGTGGCCCACGTACTCCTCGACGATGCCGAAGGCGCGGCCCGTCGCGGCGGCCGCGACCTCCACCGCGGTGTCGACCGCGCGCCCGACGTCGCCCAGGCGCCCGCGCGGGGCCAGCGCGGCGATGCCGGCCCACAGGGCAGCCTCGGTCGCGCGCACCAGGTCGTCGACCGCAGGGTCCGCCTCGGGCGAGCCGAGCGGCAGCGCGCCGTCGGCGCCGAGCACAAAGGTGATGGCCGAGTCGCCATGCCAGCCGTCGACGACGGCCCCGGCGTCGATCGAGACGACGTCACCGGCCTCCAGCACGCGAGGCCCGGGGATCCCATGGATCACCTCGTCATTGACCGACGCGCACACGGTCGCCGGGAACCCGTGGTACCCGAGGAAGTTGGACGTCGCGCCCGCATGCGCGAGCACCGCCCGGGCGGCGTCGTCGAGGTCCGACGTCGTGCGGCCCGGGCGGGCGGCGGCGCGCACGGCCGCGAGCATGTCCGCCACGACGAGGCCGGCGCGCCGCATGACGCGCACCTGCTCGAGCGTCTTGAGCTCGACGCGCTCTCGTCCCAGCAGTGACATTCAGGTCAGCCGAGCTGCGCGGCGAGGCCTGCGACGATGCGGTCGGTCACCTCGGGGACCTCGCCGATCCCGTCGACCTGGACCAGCAGGCCGCGCTCGGCGTAGGCCGCGGTGAGCGGGGCGGTCTGCTCGGCGTAGATGTCGAGGCGGCGGGCGATGGCCTCCTCGGTGTCGTCCGCGCGGCCCTCAAGCTCCGCGCGCTTGGCGATGCGCGCGAGCAGCTCGGCGCGGTCGGCGGTGAGCTCCACCACGCCGTCGAGCTGCCAGCCCAGGTCCCCCAGGATGGCGTCGAGCGCCTCGACCTGGCTGCGGTTGCGGGGGTAGCCGTCGAGGATGAAGCCCACCTGGGCGTCGTCCTCACCGAGGCGGCTGCGGACCATCTTGTCCGTGACCTCGTCGGGCACGAGCTCACCCTTGTTGGTGTACTCCTGCGCGAGGCGGCCCAGCTCGGTGCCGCCCTTGATGTTGGCGCGGAAGATGTCGCCGGTCGAGATCGCCGGGATCCCGAAGACCTCGGCCAGACGCGCGGCCTGCGTGCCCTTGCCGGAGCCCTGCGGGCCCATGATGAGCAGGCGGGTCACGCGGCTCTCCGGCCCGGGGGCCGGGTGCAGGTCGTGACGCGAGGGAACGGAGCTGGCTGTCAACGGAGGAACCCTTCGTAGTGACGCTGCTGCAGCTGGGAGTCGATCTGCTTGACCGTCTCCAGGCCGACACCCACGATGATCAGGATCGAGGTGCCGCCGAACGGCAGGTTGTGAGTCAGGCCCAGGGCCACGACGATCAGCGTCGGGATGAGTGCGATGACCACGAGGTACAGCGAGCCTGCCGACGTGATGCGGGTGATCACGTAGTCCAGGTACTCCGCGGTCGGGCGGCCGGCGCGGATGCCAGGGATGAAGCCGCCGTACTTCTTCATGTTGTCGGCGACCTCGTCGGGGTTGAACGTGATCGACGTGTAGAAGAAGCAGAAGAACAGGATCAGCAGCGCGTACAGCGCGATGTGCAGCGGCGAGCTCGGGGTCGCGAGCCACTGGACGATCCACTGCACCCACCCGGCCGACTGGTCGCCGAACTGGGCGATGAGCGTCGGGATGGCCAGCAGCGAGGAGGCGAAGATGACCGGGATCACGCCCGCCATGTTGATCTTGATCGGGATGTACGTGCTGGTGCCGCCGTACATGCGCCGACCGACCATGCGCTTGGCGTACTGGACCGGCACGCGACGCTGCGACTGCTCGACGTAGACGACCAGGCCGATGACCAGGACGATCACCGCGACCAGGATGATGATGTTGCGGATGCCGTTGTTGCCGCCCGCCACGGACCACAGGCCGGCCGGGAAGCTCGCGGCGATCGAGGTGAAGATCAGCAGCGACATGCCGTTGCCGACGCCGCGCTCGGTGATGAGCTCGCCCAGCCACATGATCAGGCCGGTGCCGGCGGTCATGGTGATGACCATGAGCAGGATGGTGACCACGCTGCCGTCGGCGATGACGTCGAGGTTGCAGCTCGGGAACAGCGCGCCCTGGCGCGCCGTCGTGATGACCGTCGTGGACTGCAGGATGGCCAGGGCGATCGTCAGGTACCGCGTGTACTGCGTCAGCTTGGCCTGGCCGGCCTGCCCCTCCTTGTGGAGGACCTCGAACCGGGGGATCACCACACGCAGGAGCTGGATGATGATGCTCGCGGTGATGTACGGCATGATGCCGAGCGCGAAGACCGACAGCTGTAGCAGCGCGCCTCCGCTGAAGACGTTGACGAGGCCCAGGAGCGAGGTGTCGTTCGCCGCCAGGTCGACGCACTGGCGGACGTTCGTGTAGTTCACACCGGGCGCCGGGATGAACGACCCGATACGGAAGACCACCATGATGGCGATCGTGAACAGCAGCTTGCGCCGCAGGTCAGGCGTCCGGAAAGCCCGGGCGAATGCGCTGAGCACCTATCCTCCTGGCCCGCCGAGGCGGGTTCTCGTGTCGCCGGGGCTGCCGGCGAGGGTGGGCGTCTCGCCGACGGGCTGACCCCGCCGACATGGCGCCGATTGGACGCGGTCCGGCAGGAGTCTGACGACCCCTGCGCAGGTCACACCGGAAGGCACGACCGAACCGCAACGGATTCTACGTGGAAGCGCGGGCGACTTCGCCACAGAGAGCGAACCGCGACAGCACACGGGGCCGGGGCGCATGTCGCGCCACCGGCCCCGTGGGTGCCTCTCAGTCCTCCGAGACCGAGCCGCCAGCCGCCAGGATCTTCTCCTTGGCGGAGCCGGACAGCGCGTCGACCGCGACGTCCAGCTTGACGGTGATCTCCCCCGTGCCGAGCACCTTCACCGGCTGGCCCTTGCGGACGGCGCCCTTGGCGACAAGGTCCTCGACGGTGACAGCGCCACCCTCGGGGTAGAGCGCGCCGAGCTTGTCCAGGTTCACGACCTGGAACTCGACGCGGAACGGGTTCTTGAACCCACGCAGCTTCGGAAGGCGCATGTGCAGAGGCATCTGCCCACCCTCGAAGCGCTGCGGGACCTGGTAGCGGGCCTTGGTGCCCTTGGTGCCGCGACCCGCCGTCTTACCCTTCGACGCCTCACCACGACCCACGCGGGTCTTGGCGGTCTTGGCGCCGGGGGCCGGACGCAGGTGGTGGACCTTGAGCGGCTTGACCGAGGTCTCCTCCGCCGTGGTCTTCTTCTCGGCCATGGTCAGTCGACCTCCTCGACGGTCACCAGGTGCGAGACCGTGTTGACCATGCCGCGGATCTCCGGGCGGTCCTCCTTCACGGCGGTGTCGCCGATCCGCTTGAGGCCCAGGGTCCGCAGCGTCTCACGCTGGTTCTTCTTGCCGCCGATGGCGGACTTGGTCTGGGTAACCTTCAGGCGAGCCATCACGCACCCACCTTCGCGTCGGAGCCAGCCGCGTCCTTCTTGGCGGCGAAGCCCGCCGCCTGGGCGCGCAGCAGCGCGGCCGGGGCGACGTCCTCAAGGGCGAGCCCACGGCGCGCGGCCACAGCGGCCGGCTCCTCGAGCTGCTTGAGGGCCTGCACCGTCGCGTGGACGATGTTGATCGAGTTGGACGAGCCGAGCGACTTGCTCAGGACGTCGTGGATGCCCGCGCACTCCAGCACGGCGCGCACCGGACCACCGGCGATCACACCGGTACCCGGCGAGGCCGGACGCAGGAACACGACACCGGCGGCGGCCTCACCCTGGGTGGGGTGCGGAATGGTGCCCTGGATGCGGGGGACGCGGAAGAAGTTCTTCTTCGCCTCCTCGACACCCTTGGCGATCGCCGCGGGCACCTCCTTGGCCTTGCCGTAGCCGACGCCCACGGTGCCGTCACCGTCGCCCACCACGACCAGCGCGGTGAAGCTGAAGCGGCGACCACCCTTGACGACCTTCGCGACGCGGTTGATCGTCACGACGCGCTCGACGAAGGCGCTCTTCTCCGCCTCGCGGCGGTCGTTGCGGCGGTCGTCGCGGCGGTTGCTGCGACGTCCGTCGTTGGTGGACTCGTTGGCGCCCTGGGGGGCGCCGGTGCGCTGCCCTGCAGCCATCAGAGGTTCCTCATCTTCCGGTCGGTCGTCGGAGCCGGGGCCATCACAGCGCCAGTCCCGACTCGCGGGCGCCGTCTGCGACAGCAGCGACGCGGCCGTGGTACTTGTTGCCGCCGCGGTCGAAGACCACGGACTCGACACCAGCGGCCTTGGCGCGCGCGGCGACGAGCTCGCCGACCTTGCGGGCCTTGGCCACCTTGTCGCCGTCGAACGCCCGCAGGTCGGCCTCGAGGGTCGAGGCGGACGCGACGGTCTTGCCCACGGTGTCGTCGACGATCTGCGCCACCATGTGGCGGTTCGAGCGCGTCACGACGAGGCGGGGACGAGCCGGCGTACCGGTGATCTTCTTGCGCAGACGCAGGTGGCGGCGCTGACGAGCGACGGCCTTGCCCTTGCCCAGGATCTTGATAGCCATCACTTACCAGCCTTTCCGACCTTGCGGCGGACGACCTCGCCGGCGTAGCGCACGCCCTTGCCCTTGTAGGGCTCGGGCTTGCGGATCTTGCGGATGTTCGCCGCGACCTCGCCGACCTGCTGCTTGTCGATGCCGGAGACCGAGAACTTGGTGGGGCTCTCGACGGCGAACGTGATGCCCTCGGGGGCCTTCACGAGCACCGGGTGGCTGAAGCCGAGGGCGAACTCGAGGTCGGAGCCCTTGGCCGTGACGCGGTAACCCGTGCCGACGATCTCAAGCTTCTTCTCGTAGCCCTGCGTGACGCCGGTGACGATGTTCGCCAGCAGCGTGCGGGTCAGTCCGTGCAGCGCACGGGAGTCGCGCTCGTCGTTCGGGCGCGTCACGACGAGCGTGGCGGCCTCCTGCGCGACCGTGATGGGGGCGGGCACGTGGTGCTCAAGGGAGCCCTTGGGGCCCTTGATCGTCACGAGTGCGCCCGAGATGGTGACGTCCACGCCGGCGGGCACCGGGACGGGGATCTTGCCGATTCGAGACATGGCTTGTATCTCCCTTCCGATTACCAGACGTAGGCGAGGACCTCGCCACCGACGCCCTTGGCCTGAGCCTGGCGGTCGGTGAGGAGGCCGGACGAGGTCGACAGGATCGCGACGCCGAGGCCACCGAGGACCTTGGGAAGCTCAGTCGACTTCGCGTACTTGCGAAGACCCGGCTTCGAGACGCGGCGGATGCCCGACAGGGCGCGCTCGCGGTTCGGGCCGTACTTCAGGGTGATGGTGAGGCTCTTGCCCACCTTCGCGTCCTCGACGACGAAGCCGGCGATGTAGCCCTCCTTCTGAAGGATCTCCGCGATGTGGAGCTTCAGCTTGGAGGACGGCATCGTCACGGAGTCGTGGTGCGCCGAGTTCGCGTTACGCAGACGCGTGAGCATGTCTGCGATCGGGTCAGTCATCGTCATCTGGGCTCGTGCCCTTCCTCGTCGCGGTTTCCGGCCGGCTCTCGGAGAACCAGTCCCCGGGTCCCGGAGGACCTACGACGTTGTGGTGATTACCAGCTGCGCGAGCTCACCAGGAGCTCTTGGTCACGCCGGGGAGCTCGCCGCGGTGGGCCATCTCCCGGACGCAGATACGGCACAGGCCGAACTTGCGGTAGACCGAGTGCGGTCGGCCGCAGCGCTGGCACCGGGTGTAGGCGCGCACCGCGAACTTAGGCTTCGCGGCGGCCTTGTTGATCAGGGCCTTCTTCGCCATGTCAGTTCTCCTCCTTGAAGGGGAAGCCGAGACGGCGAAGCAGCGAACGGCCCTCGTCGTCGGTGTTCGCCGTGGTCACGACCGTGATGTCCATACCGCGGACGCGGTCGATCCTGTCCTGGTCGATCTCGTGGAACATCGACTGCTCCGTGAGGCCGAACGTGTAGTTGCCGTGGCCGTCGAACTGCTTGGCCGACAGACCGCGGAAGTCGCGGATGCGGGGCAGGGCGATCGACAGCAGACGGTCGAGGAACTCCCACATGCGGTCACCGCGCAGCGTCACGTGGGCGCCGATCGGCATGCCCTCGCGCAGCTTGAACTGGGCGATGGACTTGCGGGCCTTGGTGACCTGCGGCTTCTGACCGGTGATCGCGGTCAGGTCGCGGATCGCGCCCTCAATGAGCTTGGAGTCCTTGGCGGCGTCGCCGACGCCCATGTTCACGACGATCTTGGTCAGACCGGGAACCAGGGTGACGTTCTTGTAGCCGAACTCCTCGCGCAGCCCGGCCAGGATCTCCTCGCGGTACTTCTGCTTGAGGCGCGGCAAGGCCGGGGCCTCGAGAGTGGTCTCGCTCATCAGATGTCCTTCCCCGAGCGCTTCGCGACGCGCACGCGAACCGTCTTGGTCTTGCCGTCGCGCTCGACCTGCTCGAGGCGGAAGCCCACGCGGGTGCCCTTCTTGGTCTCCGGGTCCACGAGCATGACGTTGGAGACGTGGATGGGGGCCTCGACGGTCTCGATGCCGCCGGTGCGCGAACCGCGGGCGGTCTGGCCGGCCTTGACGTGCTTGGTCACACGCTGGACGCCCTCGACCACGAGGCGGTCGGAGTCCACCAGGACCTCGAGCACGCGGCCGGTCTTGCCCTTGTCGCGACCCGAGATGACGACGACCTGGTCGCCCTTCTTGATCTTGGCCATGGTCAGAGCACCTCCGGCGCGAGCGAGATGATCTTCATGAACCGCTTGTCGCGAAGCTCGCGACCGACCGGGCCGAAGATGCGGGTACCACGAGGCTCGCCGTCGTTCTTGAGGATGACGGCGGCGTTCTCGTCGAACTTGATGTAGGAACCGTCGGGACGACGGCGCTCCTTGGCGGTCCGGACGATGACGGCCTTGACGACGTCGCCCTTCTTCACGTTGCCGCCCGGGATCGCGTCCTTGACGGTGGCGACGATGACGTCACCGATACCGGCGTAGCGACGGCCCGACCCACCGAGAACACGGATGCAGAGAATCTCCTTCGCACCCGTGTTGTCGGCGACCCGGAGTCGCGACTCCTGCTGGATCATTCAAATGCTCCTGTCGTCGAGCTGGTTCTCCACGCCCACGTGCGGACACGCGGCGGGCGAGGAGCCTGGCCGAACGGATTGTTGGGGTGTGGCCGCCCGCACGCATACGTGTGTCACGCCGCGGGCAGGCCGATCGAAGAGTCTACGCCGTCCGGCCCCCTTTCGGGGCCCGGACGGCGAAGATCACTTCCTGGCGTGGGTCACTTGGCCTTCTCGAGGATCTCCACGAGGCGCCACCGCTTGGTCGCGGACAGCGGGCGGGTCTCCATGATGACGACCAGGTCGCCGATGCCGGCGCTGTTCTGCTCGTCGTGGGCCTTGACCTTGGTCGTGCGACGCAGGACCTTGCCGTAGAGCGCGTGCTTCACGCGGTCCTCGACCTCGACCACGATGGTCTTGTCCATCTTGTCGCTGACCACGTAGCCGCGGCGGACCTTGCGGATGCCCCGCTCGGGGGCGGCCGCGGCCGCCGGCTGGGTCGTCTCGTTCGTCATGTTCTGCCTCACTCAGCGCTCGGAGCCGTACGGATGCCGAGCTCGCGCTCGCGCAGGATCGTGTAGATCCGCGCGATGTCACGCTTGACGGCCTTGATGCGGCCGTGCGACTCCAGCTGGCCGGTGGCCGACTGGAAGCGGAGGTTGAAGAGCTCCTCCTTGGCCTTCTTCAGCTCGGCGACGAGCTTCTCGTCGTCGAAGCCGTCCAGGTCGGTCGGGGCAAGGCCCTTGGTACCGATAGCCATCAGATCGCACCACCCTCGCGCACCACGAAACGGCACTTCATCGGGAGCTTGTGGATCGCGCGACGCATGGCCTCACGAGCCAGGGGCTCCGGGACGCCGGCCAGCTCGAAGACGATGCGGCCGGGCTTGACGTTGGCGACCCACCACTCGGGCGAGCCCTTACCCGAGCCCATGCGGGTCTCGGCGGGCTTCTTGGTCAGGGGACGGTCCGGGTAGATGTTGATCCAGACCTTGCCGCCACGCTTGATGTGGCGGGTCATCGCGATACGCGCAGCCTCGATCTGACGGTTGGTGACGTAGGCGGGCTCGAGGGCCTGGATGCCGAAGTCGCCGAACGCGATCGTGTTGCCACCCTTCGACGCGCCGGAGCGGCCGGGGTGGTGCTGCTTGCGGTGCTTGAGCCTGCGGGGAATCAGCATGCTCAGGCCTCCGTTCCGGTCTCAGCCGGCGCCTCGGGAGCCGAGTCGGCGGCCGGGGCCGCCGGGGTCTCGGTGGCCGAGGCAGCCGGTCGCTCGTTGCGGCGCCCGCCACGGCGGTCGCCACGCTCGCCACGCTCACCGCGAGGGCCACCACGGCCCTGACGGGGGGCGGCTGCGGCCTGCTGGGCGGCGAACTCCTTCTCGGTGATGTCGCCCTTGTAGATCCACACCTTCACGCCGATGCGGCCGAAGGTGGTGCGCGCCTCGTAGAAGCCGAAGTCGATGTTCGCGCGGAGCGTGTGCAGCGGCACACGGCCCTCACGGTAGAACTCCGACCGGCTCATCTCGGCGCCGCCGAGGCGGCCCGAGACCTGAACGCGGATGCCCTTGGCGCCGGCGCGCTGCGCGGACTGAATGCCCTTGCGCATGGCGCGGCGGAAGGAGACGCGGCTGGCGAGCTGCTCGGCGATGCCCTGAGCGACCAGCTGCGCGTCGATCTCCGCGTTCTTGACCTCGAGGATGTTGAGCTGCACCTGCTTGCCGGTGAGCTTCTCCAGCTCGCCGCGGATGCGGTCGGCCTCGGCGCCCCGGCGGCCGATCACGATGCCCGGACGCGCCGTGTGGATGTCCACGCGGACGCGGTCGCGGGTGCGCTCGATCTCGACCTTGGAGATGCCGGCGCGCTCCAGGCCAGTGCCCATGAGCTTGCGGATCTGGACGTCCTCACGGACGTAGTCGCGGTACCGCTGACCGGGCTTGGTGCTGTCGGCGAACCAGCGCGACCGGTGGTCGGTGGTGATGCCGAGGCGGTACCCGTGCGGGTGAACCTTCTGCCCCACTATCGGGCCCCTTCCTTCTTCTCGGTCTGCTTGGGTGCGACGACGACCGTGATGTGGCTGGTGCGCTTGAGCACACGAGCCGCACGGCCCTGAGCACGCGGACGGAACCGCTTCAGGGTCGGGCCCTCGTCGACGAACGCAGCGGCGACGACGAGGTCCTGCTCGTCGAAGCGCTCGCTCGCACGGTCGGCCTTCACCCGGGCGTTCGCGATCGCGGACTCCACGACCTTGCGCACCGGCTCGGCGGCGGCCTGCGGTGCGAACTTCAGCACCGCGACGGCCTCGCCGGCCTGCTTGCCACGGATGAGGTCCACGACGCGCCGGGCCTTCATCGGCGTCACGCGGACGAACCGCGCCTGCGCCTTGGCTTCCATTGCTGTCCTGCTTCCTTTTCTCAGACAGTCGGGGCTGTCAGTCGCGAGCCACGGGGGCTCAGCGACGACGGCCCTTCTTGTCGTCCTTCACGTGGCCGCGGAAGGTCCGCGTGGGGGCGAACTCACCGAGCTTGTGGCCGACCATCGACTCGGTCACGAAGACCGGCGTGTGCTTGCGACCGTCGTGCACGGCGAAGGTGTGACCGAGGAAGTCGGGCGTGATGACCGACCGACGGGACCAGGTCTTGATGACGTTCTTGGTCCCCTTCTCGTTCTGCACGTCCACCTTCTTCTGAAGGTGGCCGTCGACGAAGGGGCCCTTCTTCAGGCTGCGAGGCATGTTCCAGGCTCCTTATCAGCGCTTCTTGCCGGTGCGGCGACGGCGGACGATCAGCTTGTCGCTCGGCTTGTTCGGACGGCGGGTGCGACCCTCCGGCTGGCCCCAGGGGCTCACCGGGTGGCGTCCACCGGAGGTCTTGCCCTCACCACCACCGTGCGGGTGGTCGATCGGGTTCATGGCGACACCGCGCACGGTCGGGCGCACGCCCTTCCAGCGCATGCGGCCGGCCTTGCCCCAGTTGATGTTCGACTGCTCGGCGTTGCCGACCTCGCCGACCGTCGCGCGGCAGCGCAGGTCGACGTTGCGGATCTCGCCCGACGGCATACGCAGCTGGGCGTAGGGGCCGTCCTTGGCGACGAGCTGCACCGAGGCGCCGGCCGAACGGGCGATCTTCGCACCGCCACCGGGCCGCAGCTCGATGGCGTGGATGACCGTACCGGTCGGGATGTTGCGCAGCGGCAGGTTGTTGCCGGGCTTGATGTCGGCGCCGGCGCCGGCCTCGACCACGTCACCCTGCGACAGCTTGTTCGGGGCGATGATGTAGCGCTTCTCGCCGTCCGCGTAGTGCAGCAGCGCGATGCGCGCGGTGCGGTTGGGGTCGTACTCGATGTGCGCGACCTTCGCCGGCACGCCGTCCTTGTCGTGACGACGGAAGTCGATCACGCGGTACTGGCGCTTGTGGCCACCACCCTTGTGGCGGGTCGTGATGCGACCGGAGTTGTTGCGGCCACCCGTCTTCGACAGGGGACGGACCAGCGACTTCTCCGGCTGCGAGCGCGTGACCTCGACGAAGTCGGCGACGCTCGAGCCGCGGCGGCCAGGCGTCGTCGGCTTGTACTTACGGATTCCCATGGGATTCAGTCCTCGATCTGCTCTGTCCGGGTCAGCCGACCGGACCGCCGAAGATGTCGATCGTTCCCTCGCGGAGGGTGACGATCGCGCGCTTCGTGTCCTTGCGCTTGCCCAGGCCGAAACGCGTGCGACGCGCCTTGCCCTTGCGGTTGATCGTGTTCACCGAGTCGACCTTGACGCCGAAGACCTTCTCGACCGCGATCTTGATCTCGGTCTTGTTGGCCCGCGGGTCCACGACGAAGGTGTACTTGCCCTCGTCGAGGAGGCCGTAGCTCTTCTCGGAGACGACCGGCGCGAGCAGGATGTCGCGCGGGTCCTTCTGCACGGTGGTCACTTGGTGGCCTCCTCGTCGGCGGCGGCGTCCGCGGCCTCGGACTCGGTGGCGGTCGCCTTCGCGCCCTTGACCGGGCCCTCGAGGAACGCGGCGAGCGCGTCCTGCGTGAAGACGACGTCGTCGGAGACGAGGACGTCATACGTGTTGAGCTGGTCGGCCGCGATCAGGTGGACCGTCGGCACGTTGCGCAGCGACAGGATCGTCGCCTCGTCCGAGCGCTCGATCACCACGAGCACGTGCTCGCGCTCGGTCAGGGTCGCGAGCGTCTTGAGCGCGGTCTTGGTCGACGGCGTGCCGTCGACGCCGAAGCCGGCCACGACGTGCACGCGCCCGGCGCGGGCGCGGTCGGACAGGGCGCCACGCAGCGCGGCGGCCTTCATCTTCTTGGGGGTGCGCTGGTCGTACGAGCGCGGCTGCGGGCCGTGGACGGTGCCACCGCCGGCGAACTGCGGAGCGCGGGTCGAGCCCTGACGGGCGCGGCCGGTGCCCTTCTGCTTGTACGGCTTCCTGCCACCGCCGCGGACCTCGCCGCGGGTCTTGGTCGCGTGCGTGCCCTGACGCGCGGCGGCGCGCTGGGCGACGACGACCTGGTGGATCAGCGGGACGTTGGTGACGACGTCGAACACCTCGGCGGGCAGCTCGGCCGTGCCGGCCTTCTTGCCCGCGGCGTCCAGGACGTCAACAGTGAGGGAAGTCATGCGGTTCACGCACCCTTCGCGGCGGTCTTGACGACGACGACGCCACCCTTGGGGCCGGGAACCGCGCCCTTGACGAGCAGCAGACCCTTCTCGGCGTCGACCGCGTGGACGGTCAGGTTCTGGGTGGTCTGACGGGCGTTGCCCATCCGGCCGGCCATGCGCAGGCCCTTGAACACGCGCGACGGCGTCGACGCGCCACCGATCGAGCCCGGCTTGCGGTGGTTGCGGTGCGAGCCGTGCGAGGCGCCCACACCGGAGAAGCCGTGACGCTTCATCACACCGGCCGTGCCCTTGCCCTTGGTCGTACCGCTGACGTCGACCACGGCGCCGGCCTCGAAGGCCGCGGCGGTGATCTCCTGGCCGACCGTGTAGGTGGCCGCGTCGGCGGTGCGGATCTCGGCCACGTGACGGCGCGGCGTGACGCCGGCCTTCTCGAAGTGGCCCTTGAGCGGCTTGGTGACCTTGCGCGGGTCGATCTGGCCGACAGCCAGCTGGACGGCGCTGTAGCCGTCGGTCTCGGTCGTGCGGACCTGGGTCACCACGTTGGTGTCGACCGCGACGACCGTGACGGGCACCAGGCGACCGGCCTCGTCCCACAGCTGCGTCATGCCGAGCTTCTTGCCCAGCACCGCGGTCACGTTCTTGTGCAGGTTGCTCATCTCTCGCTCCCCTGCCTCAGAGCTTGATCTCGATGTTCACGTCGGCAGGCAGGTCGATACGCATGAGCGAGTCGACGGCCTTCGGCGTGGGATCGATGATGTCGATGAGCCGCTTGTGCGTGCGCATCTCGAAGTGCTCGCGGCTGTCCTTGTACTTGTGAGGCGACCGGATCACGACGAAGACGTTCTTCTCCGTCGGGAGCGGCACCGGGCCCACCACAGTCGCACCGGCGCGCGTCACCGTGTCGACGATCTTGCGCGCGGAGCTGTCAATGACCTCGTGGTCATAGGACTTGAGCCGGATGCGGATCTTCTGTCCCGCCATGGCGTCGTCTGACTCTCTCTCTCGAACCGCTACTGTCCGACCCCCGCGCTCGGGCGTGTCGCTTAGCGACCCGCTCGAAGTCCTGGGGACCGTTGATTGTGATCGATCAGGGACCGACCACGACGAATGTCTGGCCTGCCGAACCCTCTCCCTGAGGACGTGCGTCCCACCGGGGCCGGGTCAGATCGGGGCGCTCAGGTGTGATGAACAGACGGCGACCCCGCGAACCCCTCCTGGAGGGGGACCCGATCCAGCCGGCGCCTTCGACCCTCGGCCAGGCTCACTGGGGAGCATGGCCGCTGTGGTCCGCGCGGCTGCGGTGCAACACACTGTTCGACACGAGAAAGAACGCGCCCGTGACAGGCAACTTCCCTAGTGTGCCATACGGCCCGGAGGAACCCAAGCCGGAGGGCTGTGACGCTGCACCCAGCGCCAGCCGGTGCGGCGCCATCCGACGGCGGCGCGCACGCGCAGAGGCCCGGACCCCCGACGGGGGCCCGGGCCTGAGGCGATGGAGCTCAGCTCAGCGCAAGATCACTTGATGATCTTGGTGACACGGCCGGAGCCGACGGTGCGGCCACCCTCACGGATGGCGAAGCCGAGGCCCTCCTCCATGGCGATGGGCTGGATCAGCTGGACCGTCATCTCGGTGTTGTCGCCGGGCATGACCATCTCGGTGCCCTCGGGCAGCGTGATGACGCCGGTGACGTCCGTCGTGCGGAAGTAGAACTGCGGACGGTAGTTCGAGTAGAACGGGTTGTGACGGCCGCCCTCGTCCTTGCCCAGGATGTAGACCTGAGCCTCGAAGTCGGTGTGCGGGGTGATCGAACCCGGCTTGACGACGACCTGGCCGCGCTCGACGTCCTCGCGCTTGATGCCGCGCAGCAGCAGACCGGTGTTGTCACCAGCCTGGGCCTGGTCCATCGACTTGTGGAAGGTCTCGATGCCCGTGACCGTGGTCTTCTGGGCGGCGCGGATGCCGACGATCTCGACCTCGGAGTTCAGGTTGAGCGTGCCACGCTCGACCTTGCCGGTGACGACGGTGCCACGACCGGTGATCGTGAAGACGTCCTCGATCGGCATGAGGAACGGCTTGTCGAGGTCGCGCTCCGGCTCGGGGACGTTCTCGTCCACGGCCTCCATGAGCTCGATGACCTTGGCGGTCCACTCGGGGTCGCCCTCGAGCGCCTTGAGGCCCGAGACGCGCACGACGGGAGCGTCGTCGCCGTCGAAGCCCTGCGACGACAGCAGCTCGCGGACCTCCATCTCGACGAGCTCGAGGATCTCCTCGTCGTCGACCATGTCGGACTTGTTGAGCGCCACGAGCAGGTAGGGGACGCCGACCTGACGGGCGAGCAGGACGTGCTCACGCGTCTGGGCCATCGGACCGTCGGTGGCGGCGACCACGAGGATCGCGCCGTCCATCTGGGCCGCGCCGGTGATCATGTTCTTGATGTAGTCGGCGTGCCCAGGGGCGTCGACGTGAGCGTAGTGACGCTTAGGCGTCTCGTACTCGATGTGCGCGATGTTGATCGTGATGCCGCGCTGCTTCTCCTCCGGCGCGGCGTCGATCTCGTCGAAGTTGCGCTGCACGTTAGCCGGCAGGTCCGGGTAGGTGTCGGCGAGCACCTTCGAGATCGCGGCGGTCAGCGTCGTCTTGCCGTGGTCGACGTGCCCGATCGTGCCGATGTTGACGTGCGGCTTGGTCCGCTCGAACTTGGCCTTAGCCACTGGGGTCCTCCTGGGACTCGTTGTTGTTCCCGAACGTTGCGAGACTCGGCTGGAAAGCCTACCTCCCGCGGGGCGACGGGGTTTGCCTACAGGTTGATGGTGAAGCTGGTCGACCTGTGGGGACTCACTCGCCCCGGGTCTTCTTGATGATCTCGTCAGCAACGTTGCGAGGAACCTCGGCGTAGCTGTCGAACTGCATCGAGTACACCGCACGGCCCTGGGTCTTCGACCGAAGGTCACCGATGTACCCGAACATCTCGCTCAGCGGCACCTGGGCGCGAACGACCTTGACGCCGGTCGCGTCCTCCATGGACTGGATCATGCCACGGCGGGAGTTGATGTCGCCGATCACGTCACCCATGTACTCCTCGGGCGTGCGCACCTCGACTGCCATGATCGGCTCGAGGAGCGCCGGGTCGGCGCGCTTGACGCCCTCCTTGAGGACCATCGAGCCGGCGATCTTGAACGCCATCTCGGAGGAGTCGACCTCGTGGTAGGCGCCGTCGAGCAGCGTGGCCTTGACGCCCACGAGCGGGAAGCCCGCGAGCACGCCCTGCTGCAAGGCGGACTGGATGCCGGCGTCAACCGACGGGATGTACTCGCGCGGGATGCGGCCACCGGTGACCGAGTTCTCGAACTCGTAGAGCTCGCCCTCGGAGGTGTCGAGCGGCTCGAAGGTCACCTGGACCTTGGCGAACTGGCCCGAGCCACCGGTCTGCTTCTTGTGCGTGTAGTCGACCTTCTCGACCTTGCGGCGGATGGTCTCGCGGTAGGCGACCTGCGGCTTGCCGACATTCGCCTCGACCTTGAACTCGCGGCGCATACGGTCGACGAGGATGTCGAGGTGGAGCTCGCCCATGCCGCCGATGACGGTCTGGCCGGTCTCCTCGTCGAGCTTGACGCGGAAGGTCGGGTCCTCCTCGGCGAGCTTCTGGATCGCCGTGGAGAGCTTCTCCTGGTCGGCCTTCGTCTTGGGCTCGATGGCCACGTCGATGACCGGCTCGGGGAAGGTCATCGACTCGAGGATGACCTGCGCGTTCGAATCGCACAGGGTGTCACCCGTGGTGACGTCCTTGAGGCCGATGAACGCGTAGATGTGGCCCGCCGACGCCTCGTCGACCGGGTTCTCCTTGTTGGCGTGCATCTGGAAGATCTTCCCGATGCGCTCCTTCTTGCCCTTGGTCGAGTTGACGACCTGGGCGCCCTGCGCCACCTTGCCCGAGTAGACGCGGATGAAGGTGAGCTTGCCGAAGAACGGGTGCGCGGCGATCTTGAACGCGAGGGCCGCGAACGGCTCGGTCGCGTCGGGGTGCCGCTCGATGACCTTCTCGTGGTCCTTGACGTCGGTGCCCTTGATGGCCGGGACGTCGAGGGGCGAGGGCAGGTAGTCGACGACGGCGTCGAGCATGGGCTGGACGCCCTTGTTCTTGAACGCCGAGCCGCACAGGACCGGGAACGCCTCGCCGGTGATGGTGAGCTTGCGGATGCCGGCCTTGATCTCGGCGACCGTCAGCTCCTCGCCGCCCAGGTACTTCTCCAGCAGCTCCTCGTCCGTCTCGGCGACGGCCTCGATGAGCTCCGAGTGGTACTGGTCGGCCTTGTCGCGCAGGTCGGCGGGGATCTCCTCGACCGTGTACTCGGCGCCCAGCTTGGTCTCGCCGCGCCAGACGATGGCGCGCATCTCGACCAGGTCGACGACGCCCTCGAAGTCGTTCTCAGCGCCGATCGGGAGCTGGATGACCAGCGGCTTCGCCTTGAGGCGGTTGATGATGGTGTCGACCGTGAAGTAGAAGTCGGCGCCCAGCTTGTCCATCTTGTTGACGAAGCAGATGCGCGGCACGTCGTACTTGTCGGCCTGGCGCCACACCGTCTCCGACTGGGGCTCGACGCCCTCCTTGCCGTCGAACACCGCGACGGCGCCGTCGAGGACGCGCAGCGAGCGCTCGACCTCGACGGTGAAGTCGACGTGGCCGGGCGTGTCGATGATGTTGATCTGGTTCTTGTTCCAGAAGGCGGTCACAGCAGCGGACGTGATCGTGATGCCACGCTCCTGCTCCTGCTCCATCCAGTCGGTCGTCGAGGCGCCGTCGTGCGTCTCACCGATCTTGTAGTTGACGCCCGTGTAGTACAGGATCCGCTCGGTCGTCGTCGTCTTGCCGGCATCGATGTGCGCCATGATGCCGATGTTCCGGACCTTGTTCAGGTCGGTCAGCACGTCAAGTGCCACGGTGGGGTCCCCTTGTCGGTGGAGGTGATGCGCCTGCGGCCCTGGGGGCAGGTCACCCCCAGGGCCGACGGACGACTACCAGCGGTAGTGAGCGAACGCGCGGTTCGACTCAGCCATCTTGTGCATGTCCTCGCGGCGCTTGACCGCGGCGCCGAGGCCGTTCGAGGCGTCGAGGATCTCGTTCATGAGGCGCTCGGTCATCGTCTTCTCGCGGCGGGCGCGCGAGAAGTCGGTCAGCCAGCGCAGGGCCAGCGTCGTCGAGCGCGTCGGACGCACCTCGACCGGGACCTGGTAGGTCGCGCCACCGACGCGGCGAGAGCGCACCTCAAGGGCCGGGCGGACGTTCTCCAGCGCGCGCTTGAGCACGACGACCGGGTCCTGGTCCGTCTTGGTGCGGACACCCTCCAGGGCGCCGTAGACGATGGCCTCAGCCGTGGACTTCTTGCCGTCCAGCAGGACCTTGTTGATCAGCTGGGTGACGACGGGGGACCCGTAGACCGGGTCGGCGATGAGCGGCCGCTTGGGGGCCGGACCCTTACGAGGCATCAGGCCTTCTCCTTCTTGGCGCCGTAGCGGCTGCGAGCCTGCTTGCGGTTCTTCACGCCCTGCGTGTCAAGGGCGCCGCGGACGATCTTGTATCGGACACCGGGCAGGTCCTTCACACGACCACCGCGCACGAGCACGATCGAGTGCTCCTGCAGGTTGTGGCCGACGCCGGGGATGTACGCGGTGACCTCGATGCCCGAGGACAGCTTGACGCGGGCGACCTTGCGCAGGGCGGAGTTCGGCTTCTTGGGGGTGGTGGTGTACACGCGGGTGCACACGCCGCGCCGCTGCGGGGAGCCCTTGAGCGCGGGGGTCTTCGACTTCCCCGGCTTCGTGGCTCGGCCCTTGCGGACGAGCTGCTGGATCGTAGGCACTACGTCTCCGTCGTCTTGTCGGCTACGGGAGACCGGCCGGTCCCCGTCGGATGTATCAGGCTGTGCGTGCCGACAGCAGACGGCACGCAGTCCTCACGAAGGGACCGCTGCGCCACTTACCACCGGCTCGATGGCCCGGATCGGCCGCGGCTGTCACAGGACGCCGGCAGCGGGATCGCGGGATGCCCGGGCACTCACATCGCCACACCCACCAGGGCAGTCGACCAAGGTCGAACTGTCGTCAGCGGGCGCGCGACGGCACGGGCACAGTCGTCAAGACTACCCGCCACGCCGCGCAGGGGCAAAAGCGCAGCGCTGTGACGTTGGCCGCCTTGGCGGCGAGGTCCCCCAACGGCCGAGGCGCCCCCCGTCGTGGACGGGGGGCGCCTCGGTGTCGGTCAGGCGGAGGGCCGGATCAACGGAAGTCGCCGAAGTCCAGGTCCTCCAGCGGGATCGCCTCGCCCGAGCCCATGCCGAGCGTCGGGAAGTCGATCTCGTCGTAGCCGAAGCTCGGGTACAGCTCGGCCTTGGCCTGCTCGGTCGGCTCGATCTCCACGTTGCGGTAGCGGGGCAGGCCCGTGCCGGCGGGGATGAGCTTGCCGAGGATGACGTTCTCCTTCAGGCCCAGCAGCGGGTCCCGACGCCCGCTCATGGCCGCCTCGGTGAGCACGCGGGTCGTCTCCTGGAAGGAGGCGGCCGACAGCCACGAGTCGGTCGCGAGCGAGGCCTTGGTGATGCCCATGAGCTCCGGACGGCCCGAGGCCGGGTGGCCACCCTCCGCCACGGCGGCGCGGTTGGCGTCCTCGAAGCGCGTGCGCTCGGCCAGCTCGCCCGGCAGCAGCGTCGTGTCACCCGAGTCGAGCACGGTCACGCGGCGCAGCATCTGCCGCACGATGACCTCGATGTGCTTGTCGTGGATGTCCACGCCCTGGCTGCGGTAGGTCTCCTGGACCTCGTCCACCAGGAACTTCTGCGCGGCGCGCGGGCCGAGGATGCGCAGGACCTTCTTCGGGTCGCGCGCGCCCTGGACCAGCTGGGTGCCGACCTGCACGTGCTGGCCGTCCTCGATCATCAGACGGGCGCGCTTGGAGACCTGGTAGCGGATCTCCTCCGAGCCGTCGTCGGGCGTCAGGACGAGCTGGCGCGAGCGCTCGGCGTCCTCGATGGCCACGCGGCCGGTGAACTCCGCGATGGGCGCCTCACCCTTGGGGGTGCGGGCCTCGAAGAGCTCGGTGACGCGCGGCAGACCCTGCGTGATGTCCTCGGCCGAGGCGACACCACCGGTGTGGAAGGTGCGCATCGTCAGCTGCGTGCCCGGCTCACCGATCGACTGCGCCGCGATGATGCCCACGGCTTCGCCGATGTCCACGAGCTTGCCCGTGGCCAGCGACCGGCCGTAGCACTTGGCGCACGTGCCCACGCGCGACTCGCAGGTGAGCACCGAGCGCACCTTGACGGTCTCGACGCCCGCGGCCAGCAGCGCCTCGATCTCGGCGTCGCCCGCGTCCTGCCCACCGCGCGCGATGACGTTGCCGTCCGCGTCGGTGACGTCGACGGCGAGCGTGCGCGCGTAGATCGACGTCTCCACGCGAGAGTGCGGCACCAGGGTGTCGCCGAGGCGCTCGGCCACCGGGAGGGTCAGACCGCGCTCGGTGCCGCAGTCCTCCTCGCGGATGATGACGTCCTGCGAGACGTCCACGAGACGACGGGTCAGGTAGCCCGAGTCCGCGGTGCGCAGCGCCGTGTCGGCCAGACCCTTACGGGCGCCGTGCGAGGCGATGAAGTACTCCAGGACGGACAGGCCCTCGCGGTAGTTGGACTTGATCGGGCGCGGGATGATCTCGCCCTTCGGGTTCGCCACGAGGCCGCGCATACCGGCGATCTGGCGGACCTGCATCCAGTTACCACGGGCGCCCGAGGACACCATGCGGTACAGCGTGTTGCGCGCGTTCGACTCGAGGTTCTCGCGCATGACCTTGGCGACCGTGTCGGTGGCCTGGGTCCAGATCTCGATGAGCTCCTGACGGCGCTCGTCGTCGGTGATCAGACCGCGCTCGAACTGCTGCTGCACCTTGAGGGCACGCTGCTCGTGCTCGTCGAGGATCTCGTTCTTGACCGCCGGCATGGCGACGTCGGAGATGGCGATGGTCACGCCCGAGCGGGTCGCCCACTTGTAGCCGGCGTCCTTGAGCGCGTCGAGCGCCGCGGCGACCTCGACCTTCGGGTACGACTCGGCCAGGTCGTTGACGATCGCCGAGAGCTCCTTCTTGCCGACCACGCCGTTCTGGAACGGGTAGTCGACCGGCAGGGCCTCGTTGAAGACCGTGCGCCCCAGGGTCGTCTCGAACAGCATCGGGACGTCGGGCTCCCAGCCCTCGGGCTCCTCACCCGGCTCGAAGACCACGTCCGACATGCGGATCTTGATCTTCGCGTTGAGGTCCAGCGCGCCACGGTCGAACGCCATGATGGCCTCGGCCTGCGAGGAGTACACGTGGCCCTCGCCGACGGCGCCCGGGCGGTCGGACGTCAGGTGGTGCAGGCCGATGATCATGTCCTGCGAGGGCATGGTCACCGGACGCCCGTCCGACGGCTTGAGGATGTTGTTGCTCGACAGCATGAGGATGCGCGCCTCGGCCTGGGCCTCGGCCGACAGCGGCAGGTGCACGGCCATCTGGTCGCCGTCGAAGTCCGCGTTGAACGCGGCGCACACGAGCGGGTGCAGGTGGATGGCCTTGCCCTCCACGAGCTGCGGCTCGAACGCCTGGATGCCCAGGCGGTGCAGCGTGGGGGCGCGGTTGAGCAGCACGGGGTGCTCGGTGATGACCTCTTCGAGCACGTCCCACACGACCGAGCGGGTGCGCTCGACCATGCGCTTGGCGCTCTTGATGTTCTGCGCGTGGTTGAGCTCCACGAGGCGCTTCATCACGAACGGCTTGAACAGCTCGAGCGCCATCTGCTTGGGCAGACCGCACTGGTGCAGCTTGAGGGTCGGGCCGACCACGATGACCGAACGGCCCGAGTAGTCGACGCGCTTGCCGAGCAGGTTCTGGCGGAACCGGCCCTGCTTGCCCTTGAGCATGTCCGAGATCGACTTGAGCGGGCGGTTGCCCGGGCCGGTCACCGGACGGCCGCGACGGCCGTTGTCGAACAGCGAGTCCACGGCCTCCTGCAGCATGCGCTTCTCGTTGTTCACGATGATCTCGGGCGCGCCGAGGTCGAGCAGACGCTTGAGGCGGTTGTTGCGGTTGATGACGCGGCGGTACAGGTCGTTCAGGTCGCTCGTGGCGAAGCGGCCACCGTCGAGCTGCACCATCGGGCGCAGGTCCGGCGGGATGACCGGGACGGCGTCGAGCACCATCGCGGTGGGCGAGTTCGTCGTCGTCAGGAAGGCGTTGACGACCTTGAGGCGCTTGAGCGCGCGGGTCTTGCGCTGCCCCTTGCCCGAGCGGATGATCTCGCGCAGGTTGGCGGCCTCGGCGTCCAGGTCGAAGCTCTCCAGGCGCTTCTGGATCGCCGCGGCGCCCATCGAGCCCTCGAAGTAGGTGCCGTAGCGGTCCTGCAGCGAGCGGTAGAGCATCTCGTCGCCCTCGAGGTCGGCGACCTTGAGGTTCTTGAAGCGGTCCCACACGGTCTCGAGGCGGTCGAGCTCGGCGTCCGCGCGCTTGCGCAGGTTGGCCATCTCACGCTCGGCCGCGTCACGCACCTTGCGGCGCGCGTCAGCCTTGGCGCCCTCGGCCTCGAGCTCGGCGAGGTCCTGCTCAAGCTTGGTGGCGCGGGCGTTGATGTCGTTGTCGCGGCGGTCCGCGATCTCCTTCTTCTCCAGGTCGATCTCGTTCTGGAGACGCGGCAGGTCCTCGTGACGGCCCTCGTCGTCGACCCACGTGATCATGTAGGCCGCGAAGTAGATGACCTTCTCCAGGTCCTTGGGCGCGAGGTCGAGCAGGTAGCCCAGGCGCGAGGGCACACCCTTGAAGAACCAGATGTGCGTGACGGGGGCGGCCAGCTCGATGTGGCCCATGCGCTCACGGCGGACCTTCGAGCGCGTGACCTCGACACCGCAGCGCTCGCAGACGATGCCCTTGAAGCGCACGCGCTTGTACTTGCCGCAGTAGCACTCCCAGTCGCGAGTCGGGCCGAAGATCTTCTCGCAGAACAAGCCGTCCTTCTCGGGCTTGAGCGTGCGGTAGTTGATGGTCTCGGGCTTCTTGACCTCACCGTGCGACCACGCGCGGATGTCGTCCGCGGTGGCCAGGCCGATGCGCAGCTCGTCGAAGACGTTGACGTCGAGCAAAGTGTCCTACTTCCTCAGAAACTCAGATGATCGTCTAGGTGCGGCTCGCGCCCGCCCGCCCGTGGGCGGGCGGGCGAAGTCGCTTTAGATCTCGTCGATGCTGGACGCGGCGTTGGGCCGGCGGGAGAGGTCGATGCCGAGCTCCTCCGCGGCGCGGTACACCTCGTCGTCGGACTCCTTCATCTCGATGGAGGAGCCGTCCGAGGACAGGACCTCCACGTTCAGGCAGAGCGACTGCATCTCCTTCAGGAGCACCTTGAAGGACTCCGGGATGCCCGAGTCGGGGATGTTCTCGCCCTTGACGATCGCCTCGTAGACCTTGACGCGGCCGGGGACGTCGTCGGACTTGATGGTGAGCAGCTCCTGGAGCGTGTAGGCCGCGCCGTACGCCTCCAGGGCCCACACCTCCATCTCGCCGAAGCGCTGGCCGCCGAACTGGGCCTTACCGCCCAGCGGCTGCTGCGTGATCATCGAGTACGGACCGGTCGAGCGCGCGTGGATCTTGTCGTCGACCAGGTGGTGCAGCTTGAGGATGTACATGTAGCCGACCGAGACCGGGTCCGGGAACGGCTCACCCGAGCGGCCGTCGAACAGGAACGCCTTGCCGGGCTGGCCGGGCTGTCCGTGCGGGCCGTCGTCGCCGACCATGCGGTCGCCGTCGCGGTTGGGGAGGGTCGACTTGAGCAGACCCTGCAGCGCGACCTCCTCCAGACCGTCGAAGACGGGCGTGGCGACGGTGGTGTTCGGCGCGCCCTGACGCACGTGCGCCAGAACCTTGCCGTCATCGTCCTTGGGCAGGTGGTCGATCCACTCGGCGCCCTGCTCCTCGGCCTGGGTGATGTCCCAGCCGCGCGAGGCGACCCACCCCAGGTGGGTCTCGAGCACCTGGCCGACGTTCATACGGCCGGGCACGCCCAGCGGGTTGAGGATGACGTCGACCGGCGTGCCGTCAGGCAGGAACGGCATGTCCTCCTGCGGCAGGATCTTCGAGATGACGCCCTTGTTGCCGTGACGGCCCGCGAGCTTGTCGCCCACGGTGATCTTGCGGCGCTGGGCGATGTACACGCGCACGAGCTGGTTGACGCCGGCGGGCAGCTCGTCGCCGTCCTCGCGGTTGAACTCGCGCACGCCGATGACCGTGCCGGACTCGCCGTGGGGCACCTTGAGCGAGGTGTCGCGCACCTCGCGGGCCTTCTCGCCGAAGATGGCGCGCAGCAGGCGCTCCTCGGGGGTCAGCTCGGTCTCACCCTTCGGGGTGACCTTGCCGACCAGCACGTCGCCGGCCCCGACCTCGGCGCCGATGCGGATGATGCCGCGCTCGTCGAGGTCGGCCAGGACGTCCTCGGAGACGTTCGGGATGTCCCGCGTGATCTCCTCCGGGCCGAGCTTGGTGTCGCGCGCGTCGACCTCGTGCTCCTCGATGTGGATCGAGGACAGCACGTCGTCCTCGATGAGGCGCTGCGACAGGATGATGGCGTCCTCGTAGTTGTGGCCCTCCCACGACATGAACGCCACGAGCAGGTTGCGCCCGAGCGCGAGCTCGCCCTCGTCGGTCGCGGGGCCGTCGGCCAGGACCGAGCCCGGCTTGACGCGCTGGCCCTCGTCGACGATGACGCGCTGGTTGTAGCTCGTGCCCTGGTTGGAGCGCACGAACTTCGCGATGCGGTACGACGACGTCGTCGCGTCGTCGTTGGCCACGAGCACCAGGTCGGCCGAGACCTCGGTGACGACGCCGGCCTTGGTGGCCACCACGACGTCGCCCGCGTCGATCGCCGCACGGCGCTCCATGCCCGTGCCGACGCGCGGCTGGTCGGAGCGCACCAGCGGCACCGCCTGGCGCTGCATGTTGGCGCCCATGAGCGCGCGGTTGGCGTCGTCGTGCTCGAGGAACGGGATCAGCGCGGTGGCGACCGAGACCATCTGGCGCGGGGAGACGTCGATGTAGTCGACCTCGCCCACCGGGACGTCGGAGGTCTCCCCGCCCTTGACGCGCACCAGGACGCGCGACTCCTGGAAATGGGCGTCCGCGGTCAGCGGGGTGTTGGCCTGCGCGATGACGTAGCGGTCCTCGTCGTCGGCCGTGAGGTAGTCGATCTGGTCGGTGACCTGGCCGTCGACGACCTTGCGGTACGGCGTCTCGATGAAGCCGAACGGGTTGATGCGCCCGAACGACGCGAGCGAGCCGATCAGGCCGATGTTCGGGCCCTCAGGGGTCTCGATCGGGCACATGCGCCCGTAGTGCGACGGGTGGACGTCACGGACCTCCATGCCGGCGCGGTCACGCGACAGACCGCCCGGGCCGAGCGCGTTGAGGCGGCGCTTGTGCGTCAGACCCGCGAGCGGGTTGTTCTGGTCCATGAACTGCGACAGCTGCGAGGTGCCGAAGAACTCGCGGATCGAGGCCACCACGGGGCGGATGTTGATCAGCGTCTGCGGCGTGATGGCCTCGACGTCCTGCGTCGTCATGCGCTCGCGCACCACGCGCTCCATGCGCGACAGGCCCGTGCGCACCTGGTTCTGGATGAGCTCGCCGACGGCGCGGATGCGGCGGTTGCCGAAGTGGTCGATGTCGTCGGTCTCGACGCGCACCTCCACGGCCTCACCGTTGCGCGTGCCCGGCAGGTTCACGACGTCGGCGTGCAGCGCGGCCAGGTACTTGATGGTCGCGACGATGTCCTCGCGCTTGAGCGTCGAGTCCGTCAGCGGCGCGTCCAGGCCGAGCTTCTTCGACACCTTGTAGCGGCCGACCTTGGCCAGGTCGTAGCGCTTGGGGTTGAAGTAGAAGTTCTCCAGCAGCGCGCGGCCGGCCTCGACCGTGGGCGGCTCGCCCGGGCGGATCTTGCGGTACAGGTCGACCAGGGCCTCGTCCGCGGTGTGGACGTGGTCCTTCTCGAGCGTGTCGAGCACGGCCGGGAACTGCGCGAACTCCTCGCGGATCTCCGCCTCGGTCATGCCGAGCGCCTTGAGCAGCACCGTGACGGACTGCTTGCGCTTGCGGTCGACGCGCACGCCGACGGCGTCACGCTTGTCGATCTCGAACTCGAGCCAGGCGCCGCGCGAGGGGATGATCTTGGCCGAGAAGACGTCCTTGTCCGACGTCTTGTCGGGGGTGCGCTCGAAGTACACGCCCGGCGAGCGGACGAGCTGGGAGACGACGACGCGCTCGGTGCCGTTGATGATGAACGTGCCGCGCGGGGTCATGAGCGGGAAGTCGCCCATGAAGACCGTCTGCGACTTGATCTCGCCGGTCGTGTAGTTGACGAACTCGGCCGTGACGAACAGCGGCGCCGCGTAGGTGAAGTCCTTCTCCTTGCACTCCTCGGCCGTGTACTTCGGCGGCTCGAAGCGGTGGTTGGAGAACGAGAGCGACATCGACTGACCGAAGTCCTCGATCGGCGAGATCTCCTCGAAGATCTCCTCCAGACCCGAGGTGGCCGGCACCGCGGACGAGGCGGCGGCCACCCGGGCACGCCACGCCTCGTTGCCGAGGAGCCAGTCGAAGCTCTCGGTCTGCAGGCCGAGGAGGTCAGGAACCTCGAGCGGCTCGTAGATCTTGGCGAAGGAGACGCGGCGGGAGGCGGTGCGGTTCGCGATAGCGTCGGCGGACGGAGCAGAAGGGGTGCGCGAGGCAGCCAAGAGGGGTCCTTCCCTGCAGTTCGATGGCACGCTGTACGCTTCGTGAGCCCTGCACGAATCCTTCCGGGCACCGGGCGTCGGGAGCGACGGCGCGGAGAGTTCCGCACCGCGCGCGGCGGCGGCAGGTGGTGGTCGAGGAAGGCGAGGAGGGCACACGCGAGCGCAAAGCGCTAGCATAGTCGGCCCTGACCGCTTTGTCCAAGGCACGAGGGCGCGCCTACAGACGCCAAGCCGGGCCGGTCATTGTCGGCGCGAGGTCGGTGTGACCGAACTCGCAGACCGGGAGGGTACGAGGCGTTGTCTCGGTGGCCGCCATATGCCGCCCAAGCAATGCTTCCTGTCAAACAGGTTTCCCGGGATTCTACCCCGGTGACGACGAGGCCCCGTCCCCACCGCGGTGGGGACGGGGCCTCGTCCGTGAGGTCACGCGGCCAGTGCCGCGAGCGTCACTTGAGCTCGACGCTGGCGCCGGCGCCCTCGAGCTGAGCCTTGGCCTTCTCGGCCGTCTCCTTGTTGACGTGCTCCAGGACGGGCTTGGGGGCGCCGTCGACGAGGTCCTTGGCCTCCTTCAGGCCGAGCGACGTCAGAGCACGCACCTCCTTGATGACCTGGATCTTCTTGTCACCGGCGGCGGTGAGGATGACGTCGAACTCGTCCTTCTCCTCCTCGGCGGCGGCCTCACCGGCGCCACCCGCGGGGGCGGCGACCGCGACGGCGGCGGGGGCGGCGGCGGTGACCTCGAAGGTCTCCTCGAAGGCCTTGACGAACTCCGACAGCTCGATGAGGGTCAGACCCTTGAACTGCTCGATGAGCTCCTCGGTGCTGAGCTTCGCCATGATGGCGTTCCTTTCGTTCACGCTTCTTGGCGCCTGTGACGCCCGTCAGAAGCAAAGGGGGTTGGGTGGGTTCGCTGCGGTCCGCGGAGCGGATCAGGCAGCGGCCGACTCCTGCTTCTGACGCAGGGCATCGATGACGCGTGCGGCCTGGGCGGTGTTCGCGGTGAAGACGTAGGCAGCCTGGAAGAGCTTGGCCTTCATCGCGCCGGCCGCCTTGGCCAGCAGGACCTCGCGGGACTCGAGGTCCGCGAGCTTGGTGACCTCTGCGGCGGTCAGGGCGCGCCCGTCGAGGACACCACCCTTGATGACCAGAGCAGGGTTCGCCTTGGCGAAGTCACGCAGACCCTTCGCGGCCTCGACCGGGTCACCGGTCACGAACGCGATGGCGGACGGGCCCTTGAGGTCGGCGTCGAGACCCTCGACACCCGCCTCCTTGGCCGCGATCTGGGTGAGCGTGTTCTTCACCACGGCGTAGGTTGCGTTGCCGCCGAGCGACCGACGCAGCTCCTTGAGCTGCTTGACGGTGAGCCCGCGGTACTCGGTCAGCACGGCCGCGTTGGACTCGCGGAACTTGTCCGCAACCTCCGCGACAGCGGCTGCCTTGTCCGGCCTCGCCATGGCAATCCTTCCGATGGTGGTGCCACCGGCTCCAGGATGGCGAAGCCCCGGGAGACGAGAAGAGCCCCGGCACAGGCGCACCGGGGCTCGAAGAGCGTGATGTCACCTGCGCGGGCCCCCGCGTCTGCGGAGCTTCGGTCAATGACCACCCACCGGGAGAGCCTGAGCTCAGGAGGGCAGCCGGAGACGACCGGCGGTCTTGGGTTACCTGGACACAGTACAGCACCCGCGACAGAACCCGGAAACCGCGCCCGGGCGACGTACCTCACAGCGCCAACGGCCCGAAGCAGACCAACGGCGCCGGCTCGGGCTCGGGCGCCGTCGCCGCCGCGAGCGCCGCCGCGGGCCGCAGCCCCTCGCGCAGTGCGGCGTGCAGCCGTGGCATGACCCGCACGGCGGCCTCGTCGCGCAGCGGGGCGACGGCCGCGACCACGGCGCTGGCGCCGTGGCGCAGCAGCACGCTCGCAAAGCCCAGCGCCTCTCCCCCGACGTCGAGGGTCGAGCGTCCGAGCTCGCACGCCGAGAGCACGACGACCGCGCCCGTCAGGTCCACGCCGTCGAGCTCGTGGGCGTACAGGGGCCCGTCGGCCAGGCGCAGCGAGGAGAACATCGCGTTGTCGGGCACGTGACCGCCGTGCGCCGCCAGGTGCACGACGGCGGCGCGCCCGAACGCGTCGAGCGCCGCCGTCGTCGTCGCCTGCGCCCCACGCAGCAGGCGCGCGCCGGGCCAGCGCGCGGCGACCGCCGCGGCCTCGCCCACCGCGCCGTCGGTGCCCGGCCCCGCCAGCACGACGACGCCGCCTGGGCGCGCCCGCCCGCCCGAGCGCACGTCGACGCGGTCGCCCACCCACGTGCAGCGGCCCACCCGCGACGGCAGCGTCGACCAGGGCAGCGTCAGCAGCCGCCCGCGCGCCGCGACGTGCAGACGCCCCTCCACCTCCAACGGCGCGACCAGCAGCGCGTCGAGCCGGGCGAGGGTGCGCGCGAGCGAGGCGTGGGCGACGTCGCGCAGCGCGGCGGGGATGAGGGTGTTGGCCACGACCGTCAGGTCGGCGTGCGCGCGCTGCGCCAGCTCGCTCACCTCGTCCAGCGGGGCCAGGCGCCGCAGCGACTGCCCGCGGGCGTCGAGGCGGACCACGAACACGCTGCCGGCCATCGCGACGTAGGAGGCCACGACAGGCGCCCCGGCCTCCTCGTCCGCGCGCCGCAGCGCCGCGCGCAGCGACCGCGCCGTCGTCGGCTGGACCAGGCGGCGCTGGCCCTCGACCTGCCAGGATCGCTCGCGCGCCGCGGCCTGCAGGCGGCGCACCTGCACCAGGTGCTGGCGGCGGGCGCGGGCGGCCTCGGGCGCCGTGCTCGTGCCCAGCGCGGTGGCCGCGCGCTGCTCGGAGCGCGCCTGGCCGAGCAGCGCGGCCAGCTCGGGGTCGTCGGGCGGGACGACGCGCGCCGCGCCGGCCGCCGTCGCGCGGCCGCGCTCCAGCGCGTCGAACACCGCGGCGCCGTCGCCCGTGGCGCGCGCCGCCTCCAGGTCGACGAGGTTGAGCCTCATGGCCAGGACGCCGCTGGCGGCCACGGCCTCGACCGACCCCAGGCCGCGGTGGGCCGCCAGCACACGCTGGCCCTGGCGCACGGCGCGCACTCCCGCGCCGCGCTCACCCGAGGCGTAGGCGAGGCGCGCGACCACGGCCGCCCGCGCGACGCGCACCGCCAGCGGCGCGGTCGTCAGGTCGGCGGGCACACCGTCCAGGTCGCGGCGCGCCCCGGCGAGGTCGCCCGCGAGCGTCGACCACTCGGCGGCCGCCAGCAGCGCGGGGTAGGTCACGGTCATGCGCCCGACGACGCCGGTGTCGCCCGCGGCCGCGAGCCGGGCCGCCGCCGCGGCCCGGCGGCGCAGCGTCGCGCGTGGCGCGCGGGTGCGCGTCCACCGGTCGGCCCCCAGCAGGGCCTCCAGCTCGACGACCTGGGCGCGCAGGGCCCAGGCGACGTTGCCGACGCGCGTGAACGCCGCGGCGGCCGCGTGCGCGGCGGCCCGCGCCCGCTCGTGCTCCTGCGCGTCGAGCAGGCAGCGGGCCAGCTCCAGCCGCGTCTCGGCGACCAGGGCGACGTCGGCCCCCTCCGACTCGCCGCGTGCCACCGCGCTCGACAGCACGGCGACGGCGTCGCCGACCAGACCCGCCGCGGCCAGCACCCGCGCGCGGTCCAGCAGGGTCACGGCCTCGTCGAGCCCGCCCGCGGCCGCCGACATCTCGCGCAGCGCGCGCGGCAGGTCACCCTGCAGGTACAGCGCGTAGCCCAGGCTGTGCCGCGCCAGCGCCGTCAGACCCGCGTGACGCAGGCGCTGGCCGTAGGACACGGCGAGCGTGAGGTCGCCGATGGCGGCCTCGACGCGCCCTCGCTCGACGCGCAGCGCCCCGCGGTGCAGCAGCACGACCCCGAGCTCGACGCTCGGGTCCGCCCCAGGTCGCGGGACCACGGCCCCCAGTGCCGCCAGCGCCTCGTCGAGCCGCCCCGCGCTCAGCAGGAGCAGGCCGCGCCGGCCGCGCACCGCCTGCAACTCGTCGGACCGGCCCTCACGCGCGCACCGCCGCTCGTCCGCGTCGAGCGCCGCGAGCGCGGCCGCCAGGTCGCGGCCGTCCCCGTGGCCGTGCGCGATCCCCCACCAGGAACGCTCCAGGGCCTCGACCACGGCCCGAGAGTACGTCCGCGCCCGCCCCCGGCGGGAGGGGGTCCATCACGCCGGGCGACGGGTTCACCCGGGGATCAGCGCCGCCGGGCGCCGCTCACAGCTCGACCACCGGCGTCAGCACAGGCGCGTCCTGGCCCTCGGGACGCACCAGCAGGCTTGCGGGCCCGCGCTCCACCACGTCGAACGAGAACCGCCCGTCGGCGTCGGCGCGGGTGACGCGGTCACCGCCCGGCTGACGCAGCTCCACCGTCAGCGCCGCCGCGGGGGCGAGCCAGCCGTCGATGCGCACCAGGCCGGCGTCGGCCGCCGACAGCGCGACCATCACGGTCAGTGAGTCGTGCGTGAAGGTGATGGTGCGGGCCTCCACGGGTGTGGTCTCACCGCGCACGGCGCCGGCGAGCGGGTGGACCTCGCGCATCGACATCGTCTCGACGTCGGCGGCGAGGGCCGCGAGCGTCATCGCGAACAGCGACCGCTCGGCCAGGCCCTCGGGCACGGGGTCGAGCGCCCTCGTGGCGCGCGCCACCCGGTCAAGGACCGCGACGTCCTCGCGGTCGAGCAGGGCGTCCTCGCTGTACCTCAGATGGCTCATGGGCCCTCCCCCATGTCGTCGAGGACGGTGCGCAGCTTGGCCAAGCACCGTCCCCGGGTCGCTCCGATGCTGCCCACGGGCATGCCGATGGCGGTCGAGATCATCCGGTAGTCCGGCCGGTCCGCGAGTGAGACGAGCCGCAGCAGCTCCTGGCACCGCTCGGGCAGGCGCTCCAGCGCCCGCCACACCGCGCGGTCGCGCTCCGCCGTCAGCACGTGCGCGTCCGGGCCGGGCTGCGGGTCGCGCAGCGTGACCGGCGAGTCGGGCGCGTCGTCGGGCAGGTCGGCGCGACGGCGCTGGTCCTCGCGCGAGCGGCGCACCGCCTCCCAGGCCGCCCGGCGCGCCGTGACCAGCAGCCACTTGAGCACCGCGTGCGGCTCGGCGATCGTGTGCGCGTTGCGCACCAGCGCGGCCCACACCGACTGCACGACGTCGTCGGCCGTGTCGCGGTCGACTCCCTGCGCGCGCACCGTGTGCCACAGCAGCGGAGTGGCCTCGTGCACCAGGGCCGTCAACGCCTGCGTGCGCCCCTGGCGGTACTCCAGCAGGGCGTGCGCGCCGCGGTCGCCCAGCGTGCCCGCGGCGCGGGCGACGGCGTCGTCGGCCGCGGTGGCGTCCTCGCCGTGCGGCTCGTCGGGGACGGCGTCGTCGGTGGTCATCGTGCCCTCGCGCGGTCGTGGCGGCGCCCTCAGGCTCCCTCCTGAACGGGACGAGCCTAGGGCCCGTGAGGCGTCGCCGACGGCGTCGAGCCGCCCGTCTGACGGCATTTCACCCCTCCCGCCCTCGCGGCATTGCTGTCACGGGTCAGGAGGCGCCGGGCCGCCTCCTGATACAGCGCACGGCGAGCCCGAGCGGGTGAGATGCCCCACGGGCACATCGAAGGGCCTGCGCCCACCGCCGCGAGCGTGTCGCGGTGGCGGGCGCAGGCCCTTCGTGGGACGTGCCGAGGCGCCGACTCAGGCGGCGGTCTCCTCGGTGAGCCTCGTCGTGCGCGACGGGTCGACCGGGATGCCCGGGCCCATCGTGGTCGAGACGGTCGCCTTGGTCAGGTAGCGGCCCTTCGACGTCGACGGCTTGAGGCGCAGCACCTCGTCGAGCGCCGCGGCGTAGTTCTCCACCAGCTGCTTCTCGTCGAACGAGACCTTGCCGATGATGAAGTGGAGGTTCGCGTGCTTGTCGACGCGGAACTCGATCTTGCCGCCCTTGATCTCGGTCACGGCCTTGGTGACGTCCATCGTGACCGTGCCGGTCTTGGGGTTCGGCATCAGGCCGCGGGGGCCCAGCACCTTGCCCAGACGACCGACCTTGCCCATGAGGTCCGGGGTCGCCACAGCCGAGTCGAAGTCCGTGAACCCGCCCGCGACGCGCGCGATGAGGTCGTCGCCGCCCACGATGTCGGCGCCGGCGGCCAGGGCCTCCTCGGCCTTGGGGCCGTTCGCGAACACCAGGACGCGGGCGGTCTTGCCCGTGCCGTGCGGCAGGTTGACCGTGCCGCGGACCATCTGGTCCGCCTTGCGCGGGTCGACGCCGAGGCGGAAGGCGACCTCGACGGTGGCGTCGTACTTAGTCGTCGACGTCTCCTTGGCCAGACGCACCGCGTCGAGCGGGGCGTAGAGCGCGTCGGCGTCGATCTTCTCGGCGGCGGCCCGGTAGGCCTTGCTGTGCTTCGCCATGATGGCTTTCTCCTTGAGTGGTCGTAGCGGGCCGAAGCCCTGCCACAGGGGTTGTCTCGCGGGTGGTCTCTCGACCACCCGTGGGGGTGACTCAGAGGTCGGTGGTGATGCCCATCGAACGCGCCGTGCCGGCCACGATCTTCATCGCGGCGTCGATGTCGTTCGCGTTGAGGTCCTCCATCTTGGTCTGCGCGATCTCACGCACCTGGTCGGCGGTGAGCGAGGCGACCTTGACGGTGTGCGGCGTGGCGGAGCCCTTGGCGACGCCCGCGGCCTTCTTGATGAGCTCGGCGGCCGGCGGCGTCTTGGTGATGAAGGTGAACGAGCGGTCCTCGTACACCGTGATCTCGACGGGCACGACGTTGCCGCGCTGCGACTCGGTCGCCGCGTTGTACGCCTTGCAGAACTCCATGATGTTCACGCCGTGCTGACCGAGCGCGGGGCCGATCGGCGGGGCGGGCGTGGCCGCACCGGCGTTGATCTGGAGCTTGATGAGGCCGGAGACCTTCTTCTTGGGAGGCATGTGCTTCCCCTTTCCTGTTCGTGGTCCGACGCCGTGGGCGATGAACCGGTTGCATGCCGAAGCCCGCGGACTGCTCCGCGGGCCGTCGACGCCGTCGGGCGACTAGATCTTGGCGACCTGGTTGAACGACAGCTCGACCGGGGTCTCCCGGCCGAAGATGGAGACGAGGACCTTGAGCTTCTGGGCCTCGACGTTGATCTCGGAGATCGTGGCGGGCAGCGTGTCGAACGGGCCGTCGGTGACGGTGACCGACTCGCCCACCTCGAAGTCGACCAGGACGGTGGCCTGCGACTTGGCGCCCGCCGTGGAGGCCTTGCCCGCCGTGGCGGCGGGAGCCTCGAGCATCGTCGGGGCGAGCATCGAGAACACCTCGTCGAGCGTCAGCGGCACCGGCTGGTGCGTGTGGCCCACGAAGCCCGTCACGCCCGGCGTGTGGCGCACGGCGCCCCACGACTCGTCGGTGAGGTCCATGCGGACGAGGACGTAACCGGGGATGCGCACGCGGCGGACGGTCTTCTTCTGCGCGTTCTTGATCTCGGTCACCTCCTCCATCGGGACCTCGATCTGGAAGATGTAGTCCTCCATGTTCAGGCTCTGGATGCGGTTCTCCAGGTTGGCCTTCACGCGGTTCTCGTAGCCCGCGTAGGAGTGGATGACGTACCAGTCGCCCATCTGCGAGCGCAGCGTGCGCTTGAACTCCGCGGCGGGGTCGGCGATCTCGGGGGACTCGTCCTCGCCGGTCTCCTCGCCCGCATCCTCGTCGGTCTCGGCGTCGGCCTCGTCGGCCGCGGCGTCGTCGTCTGCCGCGTCGGCCTCGTCAGCCGCGGCGAGCGCCGTCTCGGCCTCCTCGACCTGCTCGGGCGCGTCCGCGGGCGCGTCGATGTCCGCCTCCACGCCCTCGACGGGCTCGGCGACGTCGACGTTCTCCTGGTCCAGAGGCTCCTGGGACACGAACGAACCTGCTTTCGACTTCTCGATGGGTATTGCCGGGATGCGCAGGCTCAGCCGAGCAGGGCGAAGACGCCCAGCCCGATGAGGTAGTCCAGCACTCCCACGAAGGCCATGACGATCACGACGAACACGAGCACGACACCCGTGTAGGTCAGCAGCTCCTGGCGGGTCGGGGAGACGACCTTCTTGAGCTCGGCGACCACCTGGCGCACGAACAGCACGATGCGGGCGAAGAGGCCCTTGCGACCCTCTCGGTCGCGCGCCTCGGCTCCCCCGGTCTGAACGGCTCCGGTCGACTCGCTCACTCGTCCAACCTCGTACTTCCGACGGCGTCCGCGCCGCCTGCCGGCGACGCGGGACGGCACTGACACCTGGCGTACCGAGGCCGCGGGGACCCCTGGCAGGGTAGACAGGACTCGAACCTGCAACCTGCGGTTTTGGAGACCGCTGCGCTGCCAATTGCGCCACTACCCTTTGCGACCGACGGCGTGCCCCGCCGCGCGCCCCGAAGGGCGCGGACCAGCATGGCGGCCGTCAACCACCGAGGGACCACTGTACGCGACCGCGGACCCTGGGTCGAACCGCCAGCGGCCGACCGGTCGCAGCGCGCCGGGTCCCGCGCCCGAGGCGCGCTCACCGCGCCGATGCGAGACTGCGGGCGTGCGCGACCTCACCCGGCTGCCCAAGGCCCACCTGCACCTGCACTTCACGGGGTCGATGAGCGTGCCCACGCTGCGCGAGATCGCCGCGACGCGCGGGGTGCGCGTGCCGCCCGCGCTGCTCGACGGCGACCCGCTGCGCGTCCCGGCGACCCAACGCGGATGGTTCCGCTTCCAGCGCCTGTACGACGCGGCGCGCGCGTGCGTGCGGTCCGAGGGCGATATGCGCCGCATCGTCGACGAGGCCGCGGCCGCCGACGCCGCCGAGGGCTCGGTCCGCCTCGAACTCCAGGTCGACCCGACCTCGTACGCGCCGTTCGTGGGCGGCATCACGCCCGCGGTCGAGATCGTGCTCGACGCCGCCCGGACCGCGAGCGCCGCGCACGGCCTCGAGGTCGCCGTCGTCGTCGCCGCCAGCCGCACGCGCCACCCGCTCGACGCGCGCACGCTCGCGCGGCTGGCCGCGCGGTACGCGGGACAGGGCCCGGGCGAGGTGGTCGGGTTCGGGCTGAGCAACGACGAGCGGTCCGGGGACACGCAGGCGTTCGCGCGCGCCTTCCGCATCGCGCGTGACGCGGGGCTCGCCTCGGTGCCGCACGGCGGCGAGCTGCTCGGACCTGAGCACGTGGACACGGTGCTCACGACGCTGCGGCCCGACCGCCTGGGGCACGGCGTCCGGGCGAGCGAGGACCCGGCGACGTTGGACGACGTCGTCGCGCGCGGCGTCGCGCTCGAAGTCTGCCCAGCCTCGAACGTGGGCCTGGGCGTCTACCCCGACACCGCCCACGTGCCGTTGCGCACGCTCGTCGACGCCGGAGCGATCGTCGCGCTCGGGGCCGACGACCCTTTGTTGTTCGGCACGCGCCTGGTCGCGCAGTACGAGGCCGCGCGCAGCGCGCACGGGTTCGACGACGCGGCGCTCGCGGACCTGGCCCGGTCCTCGATCCGCGCGAGCCGGGCGTCCGAGGGCAGCAAATGGCGGATGCTCGCGGGCGTCGACTCCTGGCTCGCCGAGCCCGCGCCCGGAGACGACGAGGCGCCCGCATAAGTCACGAACCGGTGACGATCGACGCCTGGCCGGGCCTGGCGTGAGCCTGTCCGGGCACGCTGGGCACACGATGGAAGGCCGAGAGACAGGCGAGAGGAAGCACGCTTCGATGGGTCACCGCGGGCACGGCACAACACGCACGGACCCGCGGGTCCAGGCGAAGGCCTGGCTGCGCCGGGCGCTCGCCGCGGGGCTCGTCACAGCCCTCGCGGCGTGCGCCTGGCCGGGCGAGGGCGCGACGCACGGCGCCGCGCCGGCCCCGAGCTCGTCGTCCGCCACCCCGCTCCCCACCACGGCCACCCCACCGACGCCCGACGCGTCGGCGTCGGCGTCCGCCGAGCCCGACCCCTCGCAGTCCCCCTCGGACACGCCGTCCGACACGCCGAGCGGCGAGGCGGGCGGCGAGCCGGGCGCCGAGACCAGCGACCCGGAGCCGACCGCCGAGCCGGAGCCCGAGCCAGAGCCAGAGCCGGAGCCCGAGTACGTCGGGCGCGGCTCGACGGGCCCCGAGGTGCTCGCGCTCCAGGAGCGCCTGCGCGACCTCGGCTACGGCTTCGTCGACCCCGACGGCGTGTACGGGTCGGCCACGCTTCAGGCGGTCTGGGCGTTCCAGAAGGCGGCCGGCCTGGCGCGCGACGGCGTGATCGGCCCGCAGACGCAGGCGGCGCTCGACGCGGGCCACCGCCCGGCGCCGCGCTCGACGTCGGGCCACGTGGTCGAGATCGACATCGACCGTCAGATCCTCCTGGCCGTGGACGACGGCCACGTCACCAAGGTCATCAACGCATCCTCGGGCAACGGCAAGCCGTATGAGGCCCTCGGCCGCCAGTACGTCGCCCGCACCCCGCGCGGCACGTTCCAGGTGTACATGCAGGACGACGGCATGCACGCCTCGACGCTCGAACTCGGGGACATGTGGCGGCCCAAGTACTTCACCGGCGGGATCGCGGTGCACGGCTCGGGGTCGATCCCGCCCTATCCCGCCTCGCACGGGTGCGTGCGCGTGTCGAACGGGGCCATGAACTGGCTGTGGGACTCGTGGGGAATGCCGATCGGGACGACGGTCCTGGTCTACTGACCGGCCTCGCGCGTCAGAGGCTGACGCCCACGAGCACCGGCTCGGGCTCGAGCTCGATCCCGAAGGCGTCGAGCACGCCGTCGCGCAGCACGCGCGCGAGGGCGACGACGTCGTCGGCCGAGGCGCCACCCCGATTGGTCAGCGCGAGCGTGTGCTTGGTCGAGAGCGTCGCGCGGCTGTCCGGACCTGACACCCCGAAGCCCTTGTCGAACCCGGCGCGGGCGATGAGCCAGGCCGCGCTCGTCTTGATCAGCGACGCATCGACGGCGCCGAGGCTCGGGCCCGTGGTCGCGGCGGGCCGGGCGGAGCGGACCGGGTAGCGCGGAGCGTCGGGCGGCAGCAGGTCCGCCTGCTCGGCGGGCACGACGGGGTTGGTGAAGAACGAGCCGGCCGACCACCGGTCGTGGTCGGCGCCGGGCGCCGAGCCGAACCGGCCGTCCTGCAGCATGCCCTTGCCCGCGCGCAGCTCCAGGACCGCATCACGCACCGCCGTCGACGGGGCCCGCTCGCCGACGTCGACACCGAGCCGCGCGGCGAGCTCCCCGTACCCGATCGGCGCCGAGAGCGTGCCCAGGCGCATCTGGAACGTCACGTCGAGAACCACGTAGCGCGGCGTCGGGAACCACGGCGCCTGCGGGTCGTCCTGCGAGGGCATGCCGCGCATCGAGCGCTTGAGCACCGAGGTGCGGTAGCCGAAGCCCAGCTCGCCGACCGCGAAGGTGCGCACGCGGCCCTTGAGCCGATCCCAGGTCCGCACTGTCGACAGCGCGCCCGCGACCTCCTGGCCGTACGCGCCGATGTTCTGCACGGGCGCGGCGCCCACGGTGCCCGGGATGCCCGACAGCGCTTCGAGGCCCACCCAGCCCTGCTCGACCGACGCCGCGACGACGTCGTCCCAGTCCTGCCCGCCGACGGCCGAGACGCTCGCGCCGCCGCACGTGTCCGCGGAGTCGAGCGTGAAGCCGGTGCGCAGGTCGCGCACGACGACGCCGCCGAAGCCCTCGTCGGACACCAGCAGGTTGGAGCCGCCGCCGACGACCAACAGCGGCTGACCGGCGTCGTCGGCGGCGAGGACGGTGTCGATGAGTTCGGCTTCGGTCGTCGCCTCGACGTACGCGTCGGCGGGACCGCCCACGCGCAGCGTCGTCAACTCGGCCAGGGCGGGGGCGACGGTGGAGATGCTCACCGAGCCAGACTAGGAGATTGCGCGAGCGGCCGTTCGGTGTGGCGGGCCTGCGCGAGCGACGGGCGCGCGATCGGGTCGCGGGTGATCCCCCGTTGCGGGATCGGGGCAGGGCGTCCCGGCGCCGGGGCACGGGGAGCCGCCGAGGGCTCGCGCGCGGATCACGGCGGGATGAATGGTGTCGCGGGATGAGCGGTGACCTGGTCATTCGTACAGGTGTTCGAATAGACTGGCCTCATGGTCGAGGACGGTGCGGGAGACGTGGCGGGAGACGTGGCGGGCGCGAGCCGATCCCACGCCCGCACCGACACGCCCGAGGTGGGCAACTCCCCTGCGCCCCTCGGCGCTCCCGAGGCCGTCAACTCTCCCGCGCTCGGCGCGCGGCCTTCCGGTCCGAACCCTGTCGCCGCGACCGGCGCGCCGACCCCTGAGCCGCTTCGGGCCGAGGTGCGTGCGCGCCTGGCGGCGCTCGCGCCGGCGCCGATCGAGGACGACGGATCGTTCGCGTCACGGCTGCCGGGCCGTCCCGGCCTCGTCAACTCGCTGCTGGGCCGTTCGCCCCTCGACCCCGCCGCCCGGAGCTGGCCCGAGCCTTGCCCGTCGTTGCCGTCGGACGCGAGGAGCCTGCTCCAGGTGCGCGGGGCGGTCGGGATGAGCGACCTGGACGAGACGGTGGAGGCGATCGCCGAGGTGCGCTCGCGGGTCAACGCGCTCGAGGCCCTCGAAGGAGTGCTGCTGGAGCGGGCGCGCAGGCAGGCGCTGCGTGCCGAGGACCTGCTGGCGGAGCACGGCCCGATGCTCCGCGCGGCGGGCACGACCCGGCGCGCCGACCTGGCCCGGCGGGCAGTGGTCGCCGAGATCGCGTTGGGCACCCACCAGGGCGAACAGGTCATCGGCGCACGGATGTGCGCGGCTCAGGCGCTGGCCGCCCGGGCACCGCGCACCCTGACGGCGGCCCTGTCGGGGCGGGCCGCGTGGGCGAACGCCTCCAAGGTCGCCGAGACGGTCGCAGAACTGAACGAGCGAGCCGCGGCGCGCCTGGACGAGGCCGTCGCACCCGCCGCCACCCGCCAGAACACGCGCACGTTCGCCCGCACGGTGCGCCGCGCGCGCGAACGCGTCTGCCCCACCCCGCCCGAGGTCCGCCACCAGGAGGCCGCGACCAAACGCGGGGTGTGGACCGACCCCGCGCGCGACGGCATGGCCTATCTGACCCTGTTCGCACCCGCGCCGGCCGTCTGCGCGATCAAAGACCGCCTGACCACCGTCGCCCGCGCCGCCCGCGCCCAGGGCGATGGGCGCACCCTGACACAGTTGCGCTCCGACGTCGCCTGCGCCCTCCTGCTGGACGACGGCACCCTCGACCTCTCCGCCGCCAGCGCTGTCAACACCGCCAGCGCCGTCACGGCCGCCGGCGCCGTCACGGCCGCCGGCGCCGTCACGGCCGCCGGCGCCGTCGCCAACCCCGCCCTCGGGCCGGACACCGGGCACGCCCTCGACCACGCGAGCGCGGCTCGCGCCTCGACACGCGATGTGGAGTTCGGCGACACGGACGTCCACCTGGCCCGTATCGCTCGGTCGGTGCGGCCCAAGATCTACGTCACCGTCCCCGTGCTGACCTTGTTGGGCCGGACGGACGAGCCCGCGCTGCTCGACGGGACCATCCCGATCGACCCGCAGACCGCACGCGAGCTGGCCGGTGTGGCCACCTCGTTCACGCGCCTGCTGACCCACCCCCACACCGGCAGGGTCCTCGCAGTCGGAGTCGAGGCCTACCGGCCCCCAGCCGACCTACGCCACTACGTCAAGGTTCGCGACACGACATGTCGCTTCCCCGGTTGCACCCGACCCGCCGCCACCGCCGACACGGACCACACCCTCGCCCACGCCCTCGGCGGCCCCACCGCGCCCGACAACCTCGCCCACTTGTGCCGCCACCACCACGTCCTCAAGCACCAAACCCGCTTCGCCGTCCGTCAAGACGACGACGAGGGCACCCTGACATGGACCACGCCGACCGGGCACACGCACACCACCCACCCCGCGCCAGCGCCCACCACCATCCACGACAGACGGCCGCAGCCCGCCGCCCTCCCCCCGCCCGACCCCGAGCCCGACCCGCCACCACCTGCCCTCGACGACCCCCACCCCGACCTCGCCGGCATGCCACCTCGCCACCTCGCCACCACGACCCGGACGACTTCGGCGACCCCGACGACCCCGACGACCCCGACAACCTCGGCGACCTCGGCGACCTCGGCGACCCACCCTTCTGACCAGCACACTCGCTCGCAGGCGCCTGAGAGTCGCAAGCGACACGCGGAAAGGAGGACCGAGGGACGCGCGACGAGTGCGCCCACCACGGTGCGCCCATCACGCTGCGACGACCTGCTCGGGCCGGTGCCGCCGCGGTGGACGCCGCAAAGTCCCACCACGCGGGGCTCGTCCGCCACACGGGCTCCATGACCACAGCCGCAAGCACCTCCACGCGGGGCTCGTCCGCATGGGCTGCATGAGCACGACCGCAAGCAAGCGAGCCTCCCCAGGAGCCCAGGAGCCCGAGGAGCCTGTGCCTGCCTCGTGAGCGATCCCGGCGCCCCTCGCCGCTCGCCCCTCGCCCCTCGCCCCTCGCCCCTCGCCCCTCGCTCCTCGCTCCTCGCTCCGGTAGACGGTCCCGCGCTCCGGCGCGGCCAGGGATCGCGCGGCGACCCCGGCGAAACCCGGTGTCTGGGGTCAGGCGCCGCGGGGACCCTACGTGTGCGAGGTCGGGGCGCTCGGAGCGATCGGGCGGGCGCTGCCCGCGAACGCCAGGCCGATCACCACCGGCAGCGCGATGACGGCCAGCGCGTGGCGGTAGCCGACGTGGTCCGCGGCGAAACCGATGAGCGCCGGACCGGCAAAGAACGCCGCATACCCGATGGTCGAGACGACCGCGACGCGCATCGCCGCGCGGCGCGGGTCGTCGGACGCCGCCGACATGCCGAGCGGGAAGCCCAACGCGGCCGCCGCGCCCCACACGAGGCTGCCCGCGAGCGCAAGCCACAGCCAGGGCGCGAACGCGAACGCACCCACCCCGACGAGCGCCGCGGCCGAGCTGGCCCGCAGGACCGCGACCCGACCGAAGCGGTCGATGAGCGAGGTCCCCGCCAAGCGGGTGAGGGTCATCGCCGTCAGGAACAGCGCGAGGCCGAACGCGCCCGTGGCCTGCGAGGCGCCGAACCCGTCGACGAGCGCCAGGCCGGTCCAGTCGTTCGCGGCGCCCTCGGTCAGCGCCGCGGCGAGCACGACGACACCGACCAACAGGGTGCGCGACTCGCGCCACGCGGCGAGCGTGTCGCGCAGGCCGTGCGCGGGCGCGGCCTGCGCAGGGTCGGCGCCCGACGCCGCGAGCACGGGCTCGGGGGCGGCGTGCGGCGTCGGCAGGAAGCCGCGCACACCGACGGCCGCCGCCGTCGTCGTGATCGCGACGCCGGCGCCCATGTGCCAGACGAATGACACGCCCGCGTGTGCGACCAGCGCGCCGACGCCCGCGGCCACCACCGTGCCGAGTGAGAAGCCCGCGTGGAAGCGCGGCATGATCGCGCGCCCCAAGCGCTGCTCGACGACGGCGCCCTCGAGGTTCATCGCCGCATCCCACACCCCGTAGCCGACCCCGGCGACGGCCAGGCCGATCCGCACGGCGAGCGGGCTCACCGTGCCCACGCCGACGCACACCAGCGTGTATCCCGCGGCCGCGATGAGCGCGAAGGTGAGCACGGCGCGGGCAGCGCCGAGACGCGAGGTGATCAGACCCGACAGGGGCAGGGCCGCGACCGAGCCGACCGCGCCCGTGAGCAGCAGCAGGCCCATCTGGCTGCCCGAGAATCCCAGGGCGTCGCGCACGGCGGGCACGCGCGAGGCCCACGTGGCGAACGTCGCGCCGTTCGCGGCGAAGACCAGGAACACCGCCCACGCGGCGCGCACGGCTCGGCGGGTGGCGGCGTCGTCGCCGGGACGCGAGGGGCTCATGCTCACCACCCGACGGTCCCCGACGCCGGGCGTCTCGTCAAATCGTTTCGCAGCGCCATGGCGTCGGCGCCCGGTAGGCTCGCGCCACGCCCGCGACCACTCGCCCCGCCGACCGGCCGAGGCCACAGCGGCCGCGAGCCGCACTGACGCCGCACTGACAGGAGACGTGATGGCCCGCAGCGCCACCGGCCGCCCCACACTGGCCCGGGTCGCCGAGCACGCGGGGGTGTCGGTCTCGACGGCCTCGCTCGCGTTCTCCGGCGCCGGGCCCATCACACCCGAGACACGCGAGCGCGTGCTGACCGCAGCCGCGGCGCTGGGCTACTCCGGACCCAACCCGCTGGGCCGTCAGCTGCGCTCGGGCCGCTCGGGCATCGTGGGCGTGGTCATCGGCGACAAGCCCGGACGCGCGTTCCGCGATCCGGTCTCGGTCCAGGTGCTCGACGGACTCATGCAGGTGTTGGGCGAGCGTGGACTCGGCGTGCTGCTCGTGCCCGGGATCTCCCCGGCCGGCCCGACGCCCAGTGACGAGGTCGCGCCCGTCGACCCGCTGGTCGAGTCCGCCGCGATGGACGTCGCCATCCTCGTCTGGGGTGTGCTGAGCGACGACCCGAACCTCCTGGCGCTGCAGCGGCGGGGCGTGCGCATCGTCGTCGGCGAGGGCCGCGAGGTCCCGGACGCTCCCCTCGTGCGCATCGAGGACCGCAGCGGGGCCGCCGAGGCGATCCGGCACCTGGTCGACCTCGGGCACACGCGCATCGCCGAGATCACCCTGCCGTTCGGCCGCGGCGAGCGGTCCGGCCCCGTCGACGCCGAACGCCTGGCGTGCGCCGACCGCACGCCCACCCACAACCGTCTGGCGGGGGTGCGCGACGTCGTCGAGCCCGTGATCTCGTGGGAGACGCCCGCCTCGCTCGTCGAGCACGGCCGCGACGCCGCGATCGAGATCCTCGGCCAGTGGGTTCCGGCCTCACAGCGCCCGACGGCGATCTTCGCGCACTCCGACCTGCTGGCCGCGGGCGCGGTGATCGCCGCGCGCGAGCTCGGCCTGCGCGTCCCGCAGGACGTGTCGATCGCAGGGTTCGACGGGCTGGACCTGCCGTGGCTGTCACCCGACGTGCTCACAAGCGTGCACCAGCCGCTGCGCGAGAAGGGCGCGGCCCTGGGCGCCGCCGTCATCGGGCTGCTCGCGGGCGACGAGCCGCAGGTGCGGACGCTGCCGGTGCGGCTGGTCCAGGGGACGACGACGGGGCCGGCCCCGCACCAGTAGGCGTCCCTGCGGGCGGTGGTCTCGACAGGCTCGACCGGCAGAGGCGACCAGCAGCGGGGTCGACCGGCGCCGGAGCCGTGCTCTAGAGGCGGACGAGCGCCTGGGCCTTGCCCAGCACGCGGGCGCCCTCGAACGTGACCGTCAGGTCGATCCGAGCGGTGCGCGCCGCGGCGTCGAGCGCGCCGACCGTGGCGGTGACCTCGACGGCGGCGACGCCGTCGGCGGGCACGGGCACGGGCCGTGTGAAGCGGGTCTGGTAGTCGATCACGGCCCCGGGATCGCCGGCCCAGTCCTCGACGACGCCGACGGCGGCGCCCATCGTGAGCATGCCGTGGGCGATCACCGACGGCAGGCCGACACCCTGGGCGAACGCCTCGTCCCAGTGAATGCGGTTGAAGTCGCCGCTCGCCCCCGCGTAGCGCACCAGGCGCGGGCGGTCGAGCTCGATCGTGCGCTGTCCGACGACGTCGCCGACGGTGAGGGGCTCGAACGCGGGACGCTCAGCGGTCACTGGTCCTCCCCCCGCACGGCAAGCGTCGAGACGACGGTCGCGACGGGCTCGGCGCCGCCGTCACGCAGCGCGGCGATCTCGCAGCGCGTGGTGACCATCGCCAGGCCCGCCCGGTGCGTGACGCCGTCCACGTGCAGCACCGTGACCAGGTCGTCACCGGCGACGATCGGGCGATGGTGGGTGAAGCGCTCGTCGGCGTGCACCACGCGGGAGAAGTCGATCCGCGCCGCCGGGTCCTGGATGTACTGCGCCTCAGCGCGCTGTGCCACGACGACCGCAAAGGTCGCGGGCGCGACCAGATCCGAATAGCCGAAACCCCGCGCCGCTTCGATGTCGAAGTGGGCGGGGTGCCGGGCGCCGACCGCCGCCGCGAACTCGCGGAGCCTCTCGCGCCCCACGGAGTACGGCGCGGTGGCCGGGTACTCGCGCCCCGTGAACGCGGGGTCGGGCAGCGCGTCGGTCATTCTCGGTGAGGGGCGACCAGGCTCAGCGGGTCTCGCGGTGAGCCGTGTGCTTGCCGCAGCGCGGGCAGAACTTCGCCAACTCAAGACGGTCGGGGTCGTTGCGGCGGTTCTTCTTGGTGATGTAGTTCCGCTCCTTGCAGTCCACGCAGGCCAGCGTGATCTTGGGGCGGACGTCCGCGCTCTTGGAAGCCATGGTGAGTCACCTCTCGCGCCCCCGGTAGGCGCTACGTGCAAATCGGAGTCGGCGACGACGCCGGCCGTCGTGCCGCCGGGCCCATCAGGACCCTGGTCGAAGTGGTAGCGAGGGCGGGGCTCGAACCCGCGACCTCACGATTATGAGTCGTGCGCTCTGACCAGCTGAGCTACCCCGCCACAAACGTGACTTAACGCGAGGCCACCTGCCGTCTCCGGAGGCGGCCCCGCGCCGTGATCACAGAGCCCCGAAAGGGAATCGAACCCTTGACCTTCTCCTTACCATGGAGACGCTCTGCCGACTGAGCTATCGGGGCAGCGGGGAAGACTCTACACGGCATCCGGCGGGCTGCGAAATCGGCTCCGTCCCGCGCCTGCCGGGTGTGACGGGCGCCTCGCGGACGCCTATCGAGCCCTCCCACGACGAAGGGCCCGGTCGCAGACCGAGCCCTTCGCGCTGGTGGCAGGTGAGGGATTCGAACCCCCGTAGCATGACGCGGCTGATTTACAGTCAGCTCCCTTTGGCCGCTCGGGCAACCTGCCAGGTGTGGTGCGCACCCCGCCGTGGCAGGGCGGGAGCAACGATAGCGCCCGATCGGCCTCGTCGTGAAATCGCGGCGCTCGGACGGATACGGTGAGCGTCAGCAGACCGTTCCCGAGCACCCAAGGAGCCCGCCGTGGCCGACTCGTCGTTCGACATCGTCTCCAAGGTCGACCGCCAGGAGGTCGACAACGCCCTCAACCAGGCCAGCAAGGAGATCTCGCAGCGCTACGACTTCAAGAACGTCGGCGCCTCGATCACCTGGAGTGGCGAGTCGATCCTCATGGTCGCCAACTCGGCCGAGCGTGTCTTGGCGATCCTTGACGTGTTCGAGACCAAGCTGATCAAGCGGGGGATCTCGCTCAAGGCCCTGGACACCGGCGACAAGGAGCCCAAGCCCTCGGGCAAGGAGTACCGCCTGGCCGCCTCGATCAAGGAGGGCCTGAGCGGCGAGGCCGCGAAGAAGATCACCAAGCTCATCCGCGACGAGGGCCCCAAGGGCGTCAAGACGCAGATCACCGGCGAGGAGGTGCGTGTGACGAGCAAGTCGCGCGACGACCTGCAGTCGGTCATCGCACTGCTCAAGGGCGCGGACCTCGACGTCGCCCTGCAGTTCACCAACTACCGCTGAGCCTCGCGATGCCCCTGCCCCGCCTGGTCGCGACCGACCTGGACGGCACGCTGCTGCGCGGCGACGGCACGCTGTCGGCGCGCACGCGCCACGCCCTGGCGGCCGCCGAGGACGCCGGCGTCGAGGTGCTGTTCGTCACGGCCCGCCCGCCGCGCTGGCTCGGGCACCTCGCCGACGTCGTCGGCGGGCACGGACGCGTGGTGTGCCTCGGCGGCGCGGCGGTCTGGGACCTGGCGGCCGGCCGGGCGCTGGAGGTGGACGGGTTCGCCGACGACGCCGCCCGCGGGCTGGTCGCCGATCTGCGGGTCGCGCTGCCGGGCGTCGCGCTCGCGTTCGAGCGCGTCGACGGACCTGTGTACGACGCCGCGTTCCGCTCGGGCGAGGCGCTCGACCCGGCCTGGATCACCCCGGGGGTCGAGAGTGCGCTCGGGCGCGGCGCGGCGCCGGTGGGCAAGATCCTGGCGCTCGACGCGCACCTGGACTCCGAAGCCGACGCGGCGACGGCGGGGTCCACAGGCGACGGCGAGGCGTGGAGCACGCCCGCCACGGCGCCGGTGGCGGCGACCGCCGCGCAGGAGGAGTTCTTCGGCCGCGTGCGCGCCGTCGTCGGCCCCCGCGCCAATCTGGCCTACTCGGGCGCGGGCGGGCTCGCCGAGCTGCTCGCCCCGCACGTCACCAAGGACGCGGCCCTCGCGCGCTGGTGCGCCCGTGAGGGCATCGCGGCCGCCGACGTCTGGGCCTTCGGCGACATGCCCAACGACCTGCCGATGCTGCGCTGGGCCGGGCGCGGCGTCGCCGTCGGCAACGCGCACCCCGACGTGCTCGCCGCGGCCGACGCCGTCGTCGCGAGCAATGACGCCGACGGCGTCGCCGCGGCTCTTGAGGCCGCGCTCGCCGCTCAGTAGCGGGTGATGCCGCCCGGGCCGAAGCCGTGCCCGCCCGCCATCGACTCCAGGCGGCGGATGCGCTCGGCCATCGGCGGGTGCGTCGAGAACAGCCGGGCCAGGCCCGCGCCGCGGAACGGGTTGGCCAGCATGAGGTGGCTGACGTTCTCCAGCTCGCGCGTCTGCGGCAGCGGCGCCGCGGCAGTGCCCTGCTCAAGCTTGCGCAACGCGTTCGCGAGCGCCAACGGGTCGCCCGTGAGCTTCGCGCCGTCCTCGTCGGCGTCGTACTCGCGGGTGCGCGAGATGGCGAGCTGGATGAGCGTGGCGGCGATCGGCGCGAGGATCACCATCGCGAGCGCCGCGAGCGGGTTGCCGCCCTCGCGGCGGTTGCCACCGCCGAAGAACATGAGGAACTGCGCCAGCGACGTGATGACGCCCGCGAGCGCCGAGGCGACCGACGCCGTGAGGATGTCGCGGTTGTAGACGTGCATGAGCTCGTGGCCGAGCACGCCGCGCAGCTCACGCTCGTCGAGCATCTGCAAGATGCCCTCGGTGCAGCACACCGCCGCGTTCTTGGGGTTGCGGCCGGTGGCGAACGCGTTGGGCGCGCGCGTGGGCGAGATGTACAGGCGCGGCATCGGCTGGCGGGCCGCCGTCGACAGCTCGCGCACGATGCGGTGCATCTGCGGCGCCTCGAGCTCGGTCACCGGGTAGGCGTGCATGGCGCGGATGGCGATCTTGTCGGAGTTCCAGTACCCGACGAACGTCATGACCAGACCCGCGATGGTGAACAGCCACAGCAGGCGCGGCGTGCCGCCGCCCGCGATCCAGCCGACGCCGAGCACGACAGCCCACATCACGCCGAACAGTGCGGCGGTCTTCAGGCCGTTGAAGTGGTTGCGCTGACCCATGGTGAAATTCCCTCCCGGTCCGCGCGTCGAGCGTGCGCGACCCTGCCGGGAAGAACGCGACGGGAGCGGCCACGGTTCCCGCCGCGGGCGCGCCCGGCGTGCCGCGCGCGCCCCCGGGGCGCGCGGTGTCAGCGCGACCGCGGGTCGACGTACTCCCGGCGCGCGCGCACGAACGCGGGGACGGACAGACCGAGACCGACGACGCCCACCACGGCGGCGACGACCGTGACTGTCGGCGGAACGTCGTGCCAGACGATCACCAGCGTCGCGACGTAACTCACGCCGATCGCCCATCCGGCCAGGAACGTCCACCGCTTGACGAAGTAGCCCGCGTGCACGAGTTTCACCACCGCGATGGAGTAGGGCGTGCGGCGCACGGGGATCGTGATCGCCAGTCCTCGCCCGTCCGGCCCGGGCCACCGAAACCCGAGCGTGTCCCCCGGACGCGCCCACGACGTGCCGGTGATCTTCTCCTCGCGGTACCGGTGCTGGAGCGAGCGCGCGAACGCCAGACTCGCGACCAGCGCGGCGGCTGCGGTCGACAGCGGGAGGTAGACGAGCATCGCCGCTCCGAAGCACATCGAGGCGAGAACCGCGACCACGAGCCACACGAGCACCGCCCCCACGCGCCCAAACCCCTCCACCGCACCTGAGACGGCGCCGTCCCACGCCACGTCGGACAGGGGGCCGTCGGGGCGTGTCGCGACGGCGGCGAAGACGACGAAACCGACCGCCAGCCCGATCACGATCAGCAGGATCAGCCAGAAGAACGCGGCGTACAGCAGGTACCCGAAGGGGCGCAGCGCGACGGCGAGCGCCGACGGGCGTGCGCCGTCGGCGCTGTGCGGGTCGGACAGCCACAGCGGCTTGGCCGGGTTGGGGTCCCACGGCGCGAGCTTGAGTCGCATCTCACCTCACCGCGTCCGCGCTCGCCACGGGGAACTGGATGGAGTCGACGATCGCGTCGATCAGGGTGGCGAACGGCTCCGCGGACGGCAGGGCGGGAATCGTGGCCCGGCCCACGAGCAGCCGCGTGCGGTCCGGGTAGGGAATGCGGTAGTCGATCGTGAGCCGGACGCTGTCGGTGTCGGCGATCGGCTCCTTCGTCACCGTGGCGGTGCGGGAGACCGCGCCGTGCGAGAGGTGGCCGAGCTCACCGTCGGGGAACGCGGCGGCCAGCGCGGCGCCGACCTCCTGCGCGGTCGCGTCGGGGGCCGGCGCCGATCCCTGCGGCCATGACGCGTCGAACAGGAGCAGCGCGGCCGGGAACGGGATGCCCGGGTAGAGCTCAAGCGCCATGAGATAGGTGTGCACACCCACCTTCGCCGCGTCGCGGGCGTTGGCGACGAGATCGTCGGCGGTCAGGCGTCGCATCCGTGCGAGCCGATCGGCGACCCCGACGCGCTCGCGCACCACCCGGCGCACGAACGCCGTCGTCTCCTCGGGATCCGCGAGCGGCACGTTGATCCACGAGCCCGGCAGAACGATGGTCAGGCCGCCGGCCATGCGGCGCAGCCGCCCCCGCTGCGTGGTGGTGATGCTCATGCGTTCTCCGTCGTGACGCTCAATGCTGCGACCAGGTCGAGGACCTCCTGCGCCATATCCGCGAAGGCCCCCAAGTGGGCCGCGACCGCGGTGACCTCGATGACGCCTCGTGTGACGTCCGGGACGACCCCGAGCATGACCCGCTCCTCGAGGTAGGCGACACCGGCGTCGGAGTGTGGGTCGCGACGTCCCACCAGCAGGTGGCATCCGACGATCGCGCCCGCGGGGGTGCTCGAGGTCACCTCGGTGAAGGACATGACCTCGCCGCCCGCGAACCGTCCGTCGCGCCACTCGGCCATCCGCAGCTCGAACAGCTCGCGCGTCGCGTGCGGGTGGACGCCGACGATGAGCGTCGCGTCGAGCACGGGCGCGCCCGGCGTGCGGGCGAGCACCGCCGCGGTCTGGGCGGGCAGGTCGACGGTGCGAGCCGCCTCCTCGACCTCACGCAGCGCGCGCTCAAGCTCGGCGACGCGCGCCTCGTCGTCCGCCCGGCCCAGGATCTCGCCCGCGAGCCCCCGCGCCCAGTCGGCCGTCGCCGGCGGGGGAAGCGGGAACCAGCGGTCGGTGAACGCAAGCGTGTATCCCGTGACGACGGCCTGCCTCACGGTCTGCCACCTGGGCCGATGACGTCACGCATCTCGCCGCCCTGGAGCAGGTCGTGGTCGTCAACCGCGTTGGCCACGTCGTTGATCCCGTGCGCGACGCCGAGAGCGTCCGCGACGACGCCGTTGTCCGCCACACCGTTGGCCGAGTCGGCCACGCTCAGGACGCCGTCGACGATGTTCCCGTCGCTGAACGCGTCGACCGCGGCCGTGACGTCCGACCTGACGCCATCGAACCGGACTGCGATCTGCGCGCCGTTGAGCGCGGTTCCGACGCGAAGCGCGGCTGCCGCGAGCGGGTCGTCGGCCAGGCTGGCGGCGAACAGCGGGTTGGGCCCGTCGCGCAGCGTCATGCCTACGGACTTCCACGCCTGAGCGATGTCGTCGTCGACACCCAGCCATGCGTGAGGAGAGTCCGGGAACCCCTTGCCGAACGCTTCGCGGAGCCCTTTGCCCTCCTTGAGCGCCTTGGCCCACTCCGGAGTCTTGCGCAGGCTGGTGCGCGGGTCGAACACCTCGGCCGCAGTCTTCCTCAGTTGGGCGGGCTCAAGGAAGCTCTTCGCGTCGCGGATCGCCCCCGCGCCCAGACGTGCGCTCGCGACCCGCGGCGCGGCCTTCGCTCCTGTCGCCAGGATCTGTGCCTCGGTCGCCACCACCAGCCGCGCGGAGGCGAACTTGCCGAGGGCGGTGACGGCCTTGGCGCCGAACAGGCCGAGCGCGGCCAGCGCGACCCCGCCGAGCGCGCCCTCCGTCCGCTCCCGCACCAAGGTCACGATCGCCTCGGCCAGCCCGATCAGCGTCCCGATCAACCCGAGCGCGAAGATGGCCGTTCCAATGACCGGCACCCAGGACAGGATCGGCGCGAGGATGGCCGCGATCTCACAGATCGCCTTGAAGACCTTGTAGACGCCCGCGGCGAAGTCGCCCACGATATCCCAGCCGCTGTCGCGCAGTCCGTGCGTGCGGCTGCCCTCGACGACGTCGAGGATCCTGTCCCGCGCGGCACGCGCGGCGGCGTCCTTGGCGTCCCGAGCCTCGCGCCACTCCTGCTCGCGGCGCGCGACCTCGCCGAGGGCCTCCGCGTCACGGCGCTGCGCCCGAGCCACGGCGCGGTCCGCGCTCTGGCGCTGCGCCGCGGACGCGTCCACCGTGAGCGACTCCGCGTCGTTCCTGGCCACCCAGACCGCCCAGGCCGCGTCCTCCAGGTCGTTCTGCGCGTGGCGCAGGTGGAGGATCGCGGCGTTGGCCTGGGCCTGGGCGGTGCTCAGACCATGGGCGTAGGAGGTGAGCGCCTCGCCGGTCTCGCTGTAGCGGTCGAGCGCGCGGACGATGTCGTCGCGCACGTCGCCGGCGAGCTTGCGCGTCTCGTCCATCGCGAGCGACTTGGTCCGGATCTCCTCGGTGATGCGGTCCAGGTTCACCAACGAGCGCCGGATGGCGTCGGCGACGTTCTTGTACTCCTCGCCCTTGCGCTCGACGAGGCTCGGGTCGCCGAGGAGCGGCTCGAACTCGACGTCAGCCACGGCCCACGCTCCGGGAGGCGTCCTCAAGCGCCTTGGCCAGTTCGGCGTCGACCTCGGTGAACTTGTCGACGACGCCCTGCAGAACGCCCTGCAGCGTCGTGACGGCCTCGGTCATCTTCCCGCGCTTGACCCGCCACTTGTCCGCGAAGTCCTCGACCACACCGGACAACTCGTCGTGTCCGATCGCATGCCGGGCACTCTCAGCGCTGTCGTCGGCGTCCTCGAACGCCTCCATGATCATCTGCAGGTCGTCCGCCAACTCCCGCAGCGACGTCATGTCGATCTCCAAGTCGTACCCGCTCGCCACTCGATCGCCTCCTCGGTCGTCGCCCTCAGGAAACTACTGACCGACTCAGCGGACGTCGATGGGGACCACTCCCCATCGAGTGGCCCCGGCGTTGTCGACCTCAGCGCCCGGCGCGCCCCTTGGCGACGTCGACCATCTCCTCACGCGGCACGACCTTGATGCGCTCACGTCCGTGCGGCTCACCCAGGGTGCGCTCGTGCTGGTCGAGCAGCTCGAACTCGTGCCACTCGACGAACTCGACGCCCCGCTCGGCGAGGAAGTCGAGCACGGCCTGCGGGTCGGCGTGCGCGGCCGTGCGGCCGCCGGCGAGGTCGCCGGTCGACACGTCGCCGCCGTCGCCCACTCCGGTGACGTCCTCGACGAGGTGGCGGATGGTCTCGGACGCGTCGGACTTGGTGTGGCCGATGAGCCCCACCGGGCCGCGCTTGATCCACCCGGTCGTGTAGACGCCGGGCAGGTGGTCGCCGACCAGGTCGACGACGCGGCCCTCGCGGTTGCTGATGACGCCGCGGTCCTGGTCGAAGGGGACCTCGGGCAGGGGCGAGCCGAAGTAGCCGACCGCGCGGTACACGGCCTCGACGGGCCACTCGTGCTTCTCCCCCGTGCCGCGCACGGTGCCGTCGCCCTGCAGCGCGGTGCGCTCCGTGCGCAGCGCCTCGACCTTGCCGTCGCCGAGGATGGCGTCGGGCTGGTGCAGGAAGTGCAGGTGGATGCGGCGGGAGGCGGTCTGCGTCGCCGGGTCGGTCAGCGTCCAGTCGGTGAGGGTCTTGACGACCTGCTTGGTCTGGTTCGACGACTCGATGGCCGCCATCGAGCCCTCGTCGAAGTCGTAGTCCTCGGGGTAGACGACGATGTCGACGTCGGGCACGTGGCCCAGCTCGCGCAGCTCGAGCGGCGAGAACTTGACCTGCGCGGGTCCACGGCGCGCGAACACGTGCACGTCTGTGATGGGGGACGCCTTGAGGCCCTCGTAGACGTTGGCCGGGATGTCGGTGGGCAGCAGGTCGTCGGCGTGCTTGGCCAGGATGCGCGCGACGTCGAGCGCGACGTTGCCGGCGCCCAGCACCGCGACGGTCTTGGCCTCGAGCGGCCAGGTGCGCGGCACGTCGGGGTGCCCGTCGTACCAGGAGACGAAGTCGGCGGCGCCGAACGAGCCGGGCAGGTCGACCCCGGGCAGCGGCAGCGGGGCGTCCTTGATCGAGCCCGTCGAGAAGATGACGGCGTCGTAGAACTGACGCAGGTCCTCCAACTTGACGTCGACGCTGTAGTCGACGTTCGCGATCAGGCGCACATCGCCGCGGGCGAGCACCTTGTGGAGCGCCACGATGATCTGCTTGATCCGCGGGTGGTCCGGCGCGACTCCGTAGCGCACCAGCCCGAAGGGGGCCGGCAGGCGCTCGAACAGGTCGATCGAGACGTCCAGGTCTGTCTTCGACAGGATGTCGGCCGCGTAGATGCCGGCGGGTCCGGCGCCGACGATCGCGACACGGAGAGGACGGATGCTGGTCACAGCGGAAGGGGCCTTCCAGTCAGGGGTGCACGTGCCAGGCGCCACGTAGTGCGAACACGCCGGCTGCCCGTTTCGACACACGATTCTACGGCGCGCCGGCGGCGCCGAGCCCGGACGGATCACCTGTCCCAAGATCTGGACGGAACCTCCACGGACGGCGGACCATCCGCACAAGCCCGGCCCCTGGCGCTCGCGCGGTCTCGTCGACGTGGGTGAGGCGGCCCCGGGCGCTGCCCGAGGCCGCCTCATGCGTGGTGGGCGTCAGCCGCGGATGCCCTGGGCGAGCTGCGCGTCGACGTCGGACAGCGTCTGGGCGCTGGTCTTCAGGAACTGCGCCATGCCCTCGAGGCCGGCGACGGTCTGCTTGGCGCCCGTCGTGAAGTCGTCGTACGACTGCTGGAACGCGCCCGACGCCGCGTCCGTGACGAAGCCCGAGGACACGAGGTTGGCGACGAGCTGCTGCAGGTGCCCGAGGATCTGCTCGAGGTCGCCCTGGCCCTGCTGCAGCTGGTTGGCGGTGGCGTCGAGCTCGGCGTAAGTCACGTTCAGGTTGGACATCGGTGGTCCCTCTCGCTCGTTGTGGCCGGCCCCCGCGGCCGCCCTCTCCGCCAGGAGGCTAAGTCAGGTCACGCGAGCCCGTCGATGGGGAGGGGTGCCCATCACTGCCCCAGCACCAGCGGCAGCTGCACGCGCACATGCCTGCCGCGTTCGACCCACGCGCCGCGGCCCACCGGGAACTCGCCCTTCGCGGCGCGCGGCAGCGACGTCTTGAGGATCGAGTCGCCGTCGATGCCCTCCGGTTGGAGCAGCAGACCGCGCCGCGAGCCCTTGACCTCCGCCAGCAGCGGCCACGTCGAGGCCCACGCCGAGGACTCCGCCTCCGCGATCAGCAGGTGGTCGCTCTTGCGGATGGCCTTCGTCAGCTCCTGGATCGGCTTGTCCGCCGGCGTCTGCAGGTACTCGTTGATGCCCTCGACCACGACGACGACGCCCGGCTCGGTCTCCTCGTCGGTGACGGCGGCCAGCAGGTCCTTGGCGAGCTCGATCACCTTCTCGACGCCCTCGGCCACGTCGGCCCACGGCAGTTGCCCGACCAGCGGCGAGCGGGTCTGCGCGATCAGGTAGCAGCGGGCCGCGGGGTCGGCCCGCAGCACCGCCTGGGCCATCGCCGCCAGCGCGTTGCTGCGTCCGGAGCCGGGCGGGCCCGCGACCACGATCGTGCCGCGCGGGTCGAACCCGAGGGGTGCGAGCGCCAGGTTGTCGAGGCCGAGCACCGGGCGCCCGCCGACGGTGGCCGGCAGCTCGGCGGCACGGTACGCCTGCGGCAGCACCCGCACCGGGGCGGCGGGCGTCACCCCGGCCCGGCGCATCGACTCGGCCAACCGCTCGGTCGCCTGAGCCTGCCCCGCCACCGTCGTCGCGCCGCCGACGACGGCGACCTGCACCTCGAGCCCGTCGACCAGCGCGCGCCCCGGCGGCGACGACGGCGTGATGACGTCGCGCGGGGCGTTGAACGCGAGGTAGCCCTCGTCGCTCATCCGCAGCAGCACGTTGCGCTGCACCAGCGAGCGCACCGACGTCGGCACGGCGCCGGAGCGGTCGGCCGTGAACGCGACGTGCAGGCCCAGCGCGCGGCCGTCGGACATCACGTCGCGGACCGTGTCGAACCACTCGGCGCGACCGGCGCCCACCTCCCAGTCGTCGCGGAACGCCGGGAACCCGTCGATGAGCAGCAGCAGGCGTGGCAGGTCGTGGCGCCCGGTGATCTGGCGGTACTCGGTGATGCTCGCGGCGCTGACGGCGGCGAACGCCTCGCCGCGGGCGTCAAGCTCGGTCCGCAGCATCCGCAGCAGCGAGACGACCCGTTCGGCGTCCTCGCCCTTGACCACGGCCCCCACGTGCGGCAACGACTCGAGCATGCGCAGGGCGCCGCTCGCGAAGTCGAGCCCGTACACGTGCGCCGGGCCGCCGCGCGGGGTGACGCCCGCCGCCGTGGCGAGGGTGCGCAGCGCCGTCGACTTCCCGGCGCCGCCCGTGCCGTACACGCCCAGGCTGCCGTCCTGGTCCGGGCGGAAGTACACCGGCTGCTGCGCCTGGCGCTCGGGCAGGTCGGCCACGCCCAGCAGCAGTTCGGCGTCGGTGCGCTGGCGCAGCAACGTCAGGTCGTAGACGTCGGCGAGCGAGTCGAGCCACGGGCGGCGCGGCGCCGCGAGGCCGCCGCGGCGGAACGCCTCGACCACGCGCGCCACGAGCCGCTGCTGGTCGTTGGGCCCCAGGTCCTCGGGAGCGTGGGACGCCGCGTCGTCGGCGGGCTCCTCCCAGCGCGTCTCGCGCCCGAAGTCGAACTGGGACACCAGCACCTTCGCCCGCTCGGGCGCGCGCGTGCTCCATCCGCCCGCGTACGCCGACTGGAAGGCCTGCACCCGGCCCGGGCCGGTCTTGACCAGGCCGCGGCCGGGGATGCCGGGGTCCACGAACGCGGCGTCGGGGACCTCGACGACGTCAGTCGAGTCGGAGGCGTCGGCCATGCGCAGCGCCACACGCAGGTTGGTGTTGGCCCGCAGGTTGTCCTTGATGACGCCCGCCGGGCGCTGCGTGGCCATGATGAGGTGGATGCCGAGCGAGCGGCCCCGCTGCGCGACGTCGACGACGCCGTCGACGAACTCGGGCACATCGCCCGCCAGCGCCGCGAACTCGTCGATGACGATGACGAGCGCGGGCGGCGTCTCGGGGTCGCCGCGCTTCTCGAGCTCGAGCAGGTCCTTGGCCTTCTTGCGGTGCAGCAGCCGCTCACGGTGGTGCAGCTCGGCGCGCAGCGACGTCAGGGCCCGCAGCACCAGATGCGGCGACAGGTCGGTGACCAGGCCCACGCAGTGCGGCAGGCTGACGCAGTCGGCGAAGGCCGACCCGCCCTTGTAGTCCACGAACAGGAACGTGACACGGTCAGGGCTGTACTCGGCGGCCATGCCCAGCACCCACGCCTGCAAGAACTCCGACTTGCCCGACCCGGTCGTGCCGCCGACCAGCGCGTGCGGGCCCTGCGCGCGCAGGTCCAGGTGCTGGGCGTCGACGCCGGCCGAGCCGACGACGGCGCGCAGCGATCCCGCCCGGCGTCGGCCCGGGGCGGCGCCCGTGCGGTCGTACACCGACTGGTTCTGCCGCCACCGGTCGAGCACGGCGTCGGCCGACTCGAACAGCTCGTGCCCCAGCAGCGTGGGCAGGGACACCGCGCGGGGCAGGTCGGTCGCGTCGTCGACCAGCGCGCCCGCATCGAACACCGGCGCCAGACGACGCCCGAAGTCGAGCGCGGCGGCGCCGTCGAGCTCCTCCAGCGCGAGGTCGTCGGCCCAGCGGCCCAGTCGCACGAGGCCCACGCGGGGGCGCGCGGCGCTGACGTCGACGAAGGTGCGGCACGCGGCGGGCAGGCGCGCGGGGTCGGAGGCGATCCACAGCAGGTACACCCCGGCGTCGGGCCCCTGCTCCGCGAGCTGCACCAGCCGCGCACGATCGGCGTCGAGGTCGTCGCTGACGACCACGACGACCGCGGGCACCTGGGAGTGCGTGCCCGACTCCTCCCCCGACCCGACGCCGGCGCCGCGCTCGATCGCCGCGCCCGCCTCGTCGACGGCACCGCGGCGACGCGCCGCGCCCGCCTTGAGCCGCTGCGCCACGAGCTCCTCGAGCTGGGCCAGCAGGCGGCTGGCGCCGCCCGCCGAGTCGGCCAGGTGCAGACCCTCGACGGGGCTTTGCGGCGAGGAGGTGTGCGGCACCCAGGTGAGCCACTGCAGCGGGCGCGTCCACACCGGGCTCACGGCCGCGGTGACCACGAGCTCGCTGGGCGCGTGCAGGCCGGTGAGCTGCACGAGCACCGCGTTGAGGACCCCCGCGACCCGCGCGGGCGGCCCCGCGAACCCCAACGCGCCGGCGTCGTACAGGTTCTCGACCACGGGCACGCCGTCGACGGAGCCGTAGGCGGTGGTGACGGCGTCGAGCTGATCCTGATGCTCCTTCAGGAGCCGGCCCTTGTCGGTGGTCTTGACGACGTTGCGCGTGGGCATGGCGCCCAGGCCGAAACGGACGTTGAGGAAGCTCCAGTGCTCGGGGCGGCGCGTCCACAGCAGCGGACCGTGGCGCATCGCTTCGACGAACACATGCTGGGTCGCGGGCGCCTCGCGCAGCCGCACCGAGCGCTCGACCTCACGCTCGGCCGCGAGCGCCTCGCGCAGTGACCGCAGGCGCTCGTCGAACCGTTTGACCTGCCGTTCGACCCGCTTGCGCCCCTGGCGCCCCTGCGTGAGGTAGTTCATCGCCATCATGACGGGCGACATGGCGACCATGAGCAGCGCGGTCGGCCGCTTCATGACGAGGAACATGGCGATGCCGAGCAGGATGGGCGCGATGAGCAGCAGCACGGGGAACTCGCGCGGCTCCGGCTCGTCGGGCGCCTCGGGCGCCTCGAACTCCTGGCCCGCGTACCGCTCCTCGACGCGCGGCGAGCGGGTGAACGCGACCGGTCCGGCCTTGGGCGCGACGCCGCTGAGTCGCTCGCCGTCCCCGCGCCGCTCGACCACCAGGACCGTGTCACCGACCAGCACGCGCTGTGAGCGGTCGACGCGCAGGCGCGGCATCGGCACTCCGTCGACCAGGGTGCCGTTCGCCGAGCCCAGGTCGACGACGTCGACCTGGTCGCCCACGTCGACGCGCAGGTGCCGCTTGGACACGAGCGGGTCGGTGAGCACGACGTCGCACTCGGGCGCGCGGCCCACCACATAGCTGCCCTCGGGCAGTGCGACGACGTCGCCGCCCTCGACGCGCAGCACCGCGCGTGCGCCGCCCGCGCCGGCGCGGGAGAACGCGGGCAGGGCCGTGTCGACGACGGCGACGTCGGCGCCCGAGCCGATCCACGCCTCGCCCAGCGCCGCCTCGGGCGGCAGACGCACCGCCGCGTCCTGGCCGGGCAGCCGCGCTTCGAGCGTGCGCGGCGCCGCGGGGTCGCCGTGCCCGCCGCGGGGGTCGACGCGCGCGAGCGTCTGGGCGATCTCCCCGATGGTCGCGCCGGCGTCGGCGGTCACGACGATGTCGTCACACGTGCCGTCGGCCCGGTGCAGTGTGGCCTTGAGGTGCATCCCGTCTCCCTGTCTCGCGCGGCCGGGCCGCTCAGCCCCGTCGCCGGATCACGATCGCGTGCGCGGCGCCGACGACGGCGCCCGCCGCCGCCGCGGCGCCCGTCACCAGCCAGGTGCGCGGCGCCGCCAGGACGTCCACCAGCGCGTGCCAGGGGTCGAGGGGGCGACCGGTTCCGGTGTGCGGCAGCACGCCGAGCGCCACCATGACGACCAAGGCCACCGCGCCGGCCCCCACCACCCAGGCGGCCCAGACCCCGCCTGGCCGGGCGCTCACGCCTCCTCCACGTCGCGCAGGTCGAGCAGCGGCAGGTCGTCGGCCGTCACGAGCCGCGACGCGACCGCGTATTCGACAAGCCGGGCGCGGCGGTTGGTGGCGAGGGTGCCCGGGCCGCCGCGCAACCCACGCACACCGATGCGGTCGAGCTTGTCGCACACGTTGTCGAGCTTGCGGTTGAAGCGCGTGGTGGTCCAGCCCAGACGCTCCGCCGCCGCGGCCGACGCCGGGATCTCCGCCAGGCTTGTGCCGTCGCGCCGCAGCAGCGGCTCGGCGAGCGCCACGATGAGCTGGCGCTGGCTCACCGTGAACGGGACCGCGCCGATCGTCATCGTGCCGCAGTCGGGCGCCTCGGCCCGCACGTCGCGGTAGGGACCGCCCTCCAGGACCAGCCTGAGCTCGTACGTCGTGGGTCCGGCGGTGAACACCACGGACGTCGACGGGAAGACCAGCGGCAGGCGGTTGCCCGGCGACACCCAGGACTGCACGCCACCGGCGGCGTCGGAGACGGTGGCCGACAGCCGTGTGCCGACATTCGTCATCCACCAGATGCCCGACTCGTGCGAGAACACGAGGAACCGGCGGTGCAGGTACGGGTTGTCGTCGATCTCCAGGTCGCCGTCGCGGCCCACCTCGAACGGTGGCCCGTCAGGGTCGAGGCGGTGCCACTCCCCGCAGAACTCCACCGTGAGGTGGCCGGCCGACCCGGCGGTGTCCGGTGTGGTCGTCGAGGTGGTCGTCATGGCGTGCACGCCTCCTGCGGGGTGGCGGAGAAGCGGCCGTCACGCTCGACGACGACCCGCACGCAGGTGGGCCCGCTCTCGGCGAGCGGCACGGTGACCGTCGGGTCGTCGATGAGCCTGAACTCGGGCTCTCCGGTCAGGGTCAGCAGCGCCCACGCGTACCGGTCACCCTCGACCGGATCACGCGGCGGCGCCCAGGTGAAGACCGCCTCGGCGCCCTGGACGGCGCCGACCAGGTCGCGCACGGGCGGCACGAGCGCTCCGAGATTGTCCTGCGGCAGGGTGACGGTCGGCGCCCCTCCGGCCGTCTGCCCCGAGCCGTCGGCGCGCGCGCCGTCCGCCGCGCCGTCGCCCGGGTCGCGCAGGGCCGCCCACAGCCCGCCCGCGACCGCGAGCGTGAGCACGAGCGCGCCGACGACGACGCCCAGGCCCGTGCGCGCGTCGCTGCGGCCCGCGCGGCCCCGGGGCCCAGCGGGGGCGTCGGGCGCGTCGGGATGGGCGGGATGGGCGGGATGGGCGGGCCCGGCGTTCCTGGCGGGCGCGGAGGGCGCGGCGACGTCGCCGCGCAGCGTCGTGCGCTCGTCGGGACCGGGCGCGACGACGGCGCCGAGCGCGGGCGGGGCCGGGCGTGCGGGCGCACGGTGCACCGTCGCCTCCAGACCGGCCACGGACGGCGCCAGCGCCTGCGGCGAGGGCGGGGCGGACGGGTCGATCGACGCGACGGAGCGCAGCCGCGTGCCCTCGTCGTCGTCGGCCTCCTGGGGCGCGGCCGCGACGAGCTCGTCGAGCAGGTCGATGGGCGTCACCGCGAGCCGCAGCTCGTTCTGCACGTGCTGCAGGGCGCGGGCGAACGCCAGCACCGACGCATAGCGTGACTGCGGGCGCTTGGCCATCGCTGTCGCGAGGACGCGCTCGAGCGACGGCGGGACGTCGTCGCGGCCCGTGGGCGCGAGCGGCGCGTGCTCGATGCGCGCGATGAGGTCAGCGCTGCCGTTGGGCCCCCCGGGGACCTCGAACGGCGAGCGCCCCGCCAGCAGCGTGTACGTCGTCGCGGCCAGCGCCCACACGTCACTCGCCACGCCCGAGACGGGTGGGTCGCCGAACGACTCGCACGGCGACCACGGGATCGACATGCCCTCGGGGGTGCGCCCGTCGTCGAGACCTGACGAGATGCCGAAGTCGGTGAGCGCCGGGTGCCCGTACTCGGTGACCAGGATGTTGGCGGGCTTGATGTCGCGGTGCAGGATCCCGGCCCGGTGAGCCGTCTCGACGGCGCCGGCGATCTGCACCGAGATGCGCAGCGCCTCGGCGACCGACAGCCGCTCTGCGCGGTAGCGCGCGCCGAGGTTGGGCCGCGGGCAGTACTCCATCGCGAGGTAGGGGCGGCCACCCGCGGCGATGCCCGCCTCGTACATCGTGACGATCGACGGGTGCGTCGACAGCGCCGCCATGAGGTCGGCCTCGGCGTCGAACGCCGCGCGCTGCGCCGACGACCGCTCGGCGAGCAGCACCTTGACCGCCACGCGCCGTCGCGGGCGGCGCTGCTCGTACAGGAAGACGTCGGAGAACCCGCCCGAGCCGATGTGCTCGACGTACTCGAACCCGTCGATGCGGGGCGGCGGCGAGGGCGGGCGCTTGCTCACCAGATCTCCTCGAACGTCAGGGTGACGCCGTCGCCCAGGTCGACGACGTCGCCGTCGACGACCAGCACACCCTCGTTCGGGTGCAGGCGGTGCGGCGGGCGGCCCTCGCGCAGCAGCGTCGTGCCGTTCGTCGTGGCCATGTCGCACACCAGCACGTGCCAACCGTCGAGGCGCACCTCGACGTGCGAGCGCGAGATGTCCTGGCTCGGGCTGGGCACCGTGACGAGGCGGGCGTCGGCGCCGTCCGAGGCGCGCGGCGCGCGTGGGCGGCGCCCGACGACGACGGCCCGGTCAAGGTCGACGGCCTCACCCGTCGAGACGCGCATCCGGCCCAGCAGCGGGCGCTCGGCGAGCGCGGCGTCGGCGGTCAGGGCCTGACCGCACACGCGGCAGATGTCACGCGACGGCGGGTTCGCGTGCCCCAAGGCGCACGAGCGCGCGAGGATCTGCGGCGCGCTGGGCCGGGGCGCGGCGCCCGCAGCCACGTCGGGGACCTGCGGGGGTAGGGCGGCGCGCAGCCCCGCGAGCGCCGAGGACAGCACGGTGTGCCCGTCGTGGTCGAGGTCGCCCGGAGCCTGGGTCCAGTCCGGCGCCTGCGTCTGCTCGGGCGGGCGCGTGTGCTCTGGCGGGAGCGTGTGCTCGGGAAGGCGCGCGGGCTCGACGTCGTCCGCTGATCCGAGCAGTCCTGCCTCGGCGAGGTCGTCGTCGGCGCGCACCGCAGCCGCCTCGACGCTGTGCAGGACCGTCTCCCCCCACAGGTGGCCGTACGTCTCCTCCGGTGGCGACGGGGACGCGCCGGCGTCGACCTGCGGCTCCGCGACGTGCGACGGCACGTGAGTGACCACGGGCGGGGTGACGCGAACGGGCGGGGCGCCGTCGCGAACGGGCGCCGGCACGGCCGGGACAGGCTCCGGCACGGCCGGGACAGGCTCCGACGCCGCGGGCTCGGCCAGGCGCCCGGGCCCCAGCCACACGGCGCCCGCGGCCACCACTCCCGACCCCAGCGGCCACGCGTCCGCGGGCGCGCGCAGCCCCTCGCCGCCGCCGGCGCGCACCGCCAGGCCGACGACGTCGGGCACGATGCGCTCCGCCCAGGTCGCCACGCCCGCGCCGTCGACCGTCACGACCGTGCCGTCGGCGGTCTCGGCGGCCACCGCGCACGCTCCGCGCGCCAGCACGTGCGCCTGTCCCCCGCGCCACACCGCGATCGCGAATGGCGGCACGCGGGTCAGCGCGTCGGCGTCGGCCGTCAGCACCCCCAACGCCTCCAGGACGCCGGGATCGGCCGCGGGGTCGAGCGCGTCCCACAGGCGGCCCATCGACGCGGGCTCCGGGGCGCTCGGCAGCACCACGACGACCTCACCACGCACCACCGCACAGCCCGCCCCGGGGGCGTACCGCACCGCCGTCTCGCGCGCTTGTCTCGCCATCACCGGCCACCTCCCGACACGGCGCCCGCTGGTCGGGGCCGCGTGTCGTCGTCGCAGTCGTCCACCGCGCCCGCCACCTCCAGGGCGTCCACGACGACGGCGGTGATGTTGTCGCGCCCTCCGGCCGCCAACGCGGCGGCGACCAGCGCGCGCGCCGCCGCCTGAGGATCGGCCTCGGCCCTCAGGATGTCGGCGATCTCGACGTCGTCGAGCTCGCTCGTCAAGCCGTCCGAGCACACGAGCAGCCGGTCGTCCGCCTCGACGGGAAGCCACCAGAAGTCGGCGCGCGGCGCGGCGGGCGCACCGAGGGCGCGCGTGATCACGTGGCGGCGCGGATGCGTGCGCGCCTGTGCGCGGGTGATGACGCCGGCGTCGACCATCTCCTGCACCTCCGAGTGGTCCACGGTCAACCGTTCCAGCCTGCCCTGCGCCTGCAGATAGGTGCGCGAGTCGCCCACGTTGACCACCAACCACTGCGGCCCGATCGGCCCTGGCACGACGACGGCGCCCGTCACCGTCGTCCCCGCCTCGCGGCCGGGTTGGGTCTCGATCCGTCGCACCGCGGCGTGCGCCCGGCCGAGCACGTCCTCGACGTCGGCCTGCGACACCGCGGTCAGCCCGCCGAGCGCGCCGAGGGCCGCGACAGCGGCTGCGCTCGCCAGGTCGCCCGCGTCCTGGCCGCCCATGCCGTCGGCGACCGCGAAGACCGGCGCCGAGGCGACGAAGTGGTCCTCGTTGAGCGCGCGGCGCCGCCCCGTGTCGGTCATGACACCCCACCGCAGCACGACGCCGCAGTGCTCCTGGCCTCTCATCGGATCGCCTCCCGCACCCCGACGCGCACCTGTCCCAGATGGATCGCCCCGCCCACCCGCACGCGGGCGCGGGCGCCCGGCTCGACCACACGGGGCGGGCGCCCCGGCTCCGACACGACGGTGCCGTTGGTCGACCCCCGGTCCGCGACCCACAGACCTGCGATGTCGACGCCGACCTCGGCGTGCGTCTTGGACACCGACCGCTGCGGGTCGGCGACCGGAACGAGCGTCCACGCGCCGTCCGCGGACTGCGGGTCGCGGCCCACCAGCGTGGGGCCCGCCACCAGCACGGTCGAGCCGTCGGGCAGCACGAGCTCAAACTGCCGCGCGGGAGCCGCCGCGAGCCGGGCGACGTCGGCGGTCGACAGCCGTGTCTCGTCCCAGCCGTCCTCGGGAGGCTCCGGGTGCGGCTCAGGGGCCGGGTCGGAGACGGGGGTGAGCGCCGGCGCGGGAGCCGAGGTGGTCACGGGAGTGGGCGGCGGGGTGGCGGCGCTGGGAGCGTCGGGCACGTGCGGCTGGTCGGGCGCCTGCGGCGGGCCCGGCGTCTGCGGCAGGTTGGGCGCGGGCGGCTGGCTCAGCGCCGGTGGCACGCCGGTGACGACACCGGTCGGCGCGGGTGTGAGCGCCGCGCCGGACGGCGGCGCCGCGCTCGCGAGAGCCTCCGGCGCGGCGTGCGCGCCTGGCAGGTCCGGAGCGCCAGACGAGCCCTGATCGGCTCGCGGGTCCTGCGCCCCCGACAGGCCTCGCGCCCTTTCAGGAGTCTGGGGCGCGGCCGGGATGGGGAACGCCCAGGGATCGGGAACGGCGCTCGCGGTCGTCGCCGTGCGCGCCATGCCTGCGGTCCCCACGGTCGCGGGCGCCGCGGCGCCCGGCACGATGCCCGACGCGGAGCCCTGCGCAGATCCGAAGGCGTCGGCCGTTGTCGGCGCAGCCGCCGCTCCACGCGCGGCTCGCAGCACGACGGCGCGCGCGGCCTTGTCATGCCAGCCCTGCGCCCGCCCGCTCGCGTCGAACAGCGGACTGAGCAGCATCAGGAGGGTCCCGGCCACCGGCACGACGCCGGCGACCCCGATGACGGCGTTGCGCAGCAGCGCGCGCCCGAAGCCGAGGGGCCGCGCGGTGCCCGCGTCAAGCGTGCGCACGCCCAGCGCCCGCCCACCAAGGGCGGCGCCGGTCGCGCCCTCCCACCACGACATCGCGAGCCCGAGCCCCAGGGTCACCGCGCCCGCGCCCACGGCCCAGACCCCCATCGCCGCGAGGACCGCCTCCCTGTCGTCCAGGTCGATGTCTCTGAGCGTCAGCACCGCGCCCACGGCCAACACCAGCCCGACCACCACCGACAGGGCGACCGAGTCGATCACGTGCGCCGCGATCCGGCGGCCGACTCCGGCATACCGGCGCCTGGCGACCGCGCCCGCCGCGCCCGCGGCGCCCACCTCGCCCGCCATGTCGTCGACGCGGGTGAGCCCAAGTCGCTCGGGCTCGGTCGTGATGGCGGCGACGTGCTCGGGCGCGCGGGGCAGCCCACAGACCGGGCAGTAGGTGGCCTCAGCGGGTTGCGGCGCGCCGCACGCGGGGCAGGCGGTCGTCATGAGCGCTCTCCGTCGGGATCAAGGGAGGTTGTCGGCGACGCGAGCGGCGCGGTCGGGCGGGTCGCGCGGGGCGCGACGGTCGGCGGCCGCCGGAGCATCCCGCGCAGGGCAGCCCACCCCGCCTCGCCGCGCAGCGAGCGCAGCGACACCGCGGCCCGCAGGCGCCGCCGACGCCCCAGACGCGTGCGCAGTCCGTCGACATAGGCGTCGACGTCCGCCCAGTACGCGTCGACCTCGACGTCGGTGGGCTCGCCGGCGGCGAACACCGTCGCGTCGGCGCGGTAGGCCAGCCCCAGCGTCGCAGGCGCCGCGAGCGCGTCCGCGAGCGCGTGCGCGCTCTCACGCCGCGTCCCGCGGCGCGGCACGGCCACGCCCAGGTCGGTGGCGACGTCGAGCACCTCGCGCCACCCGCCCGAGACGCGGTCCGACGGGCGCTCGGCCCGGCGCCGGTGGGTCCGCCGTCGTCGCTTGAGCGCGAGGATGAGCAGGAGCGGGACGAGGATCACCAGCAGCGGCACGCCCACACTGACGGCGACCAGGCCGAGCCACGCCCAGTCGAACGCCTCGACGCGCTCCTCCTGCCGGTCCTCCCTGACGTCGCCGGGCACGTCGTCGGCGGGCTCCTCGGGGGGCTCGGGCTCCTGCAGCACGGGCGGCTTGGGCACCTGCTCGCTCTGGGGCTCGGGCTGGATCTTGTTGTCCTCGTCGGGCACGGCGTCGATCGCCACCCAGCCGTAACCCGCGAACGGCACCTCGGCCCAGGCGTGCACGTCGCCTCCGACGACGGTGTACGGCTCGCCGTCCTGGCGGGTGTCCTGCTTCGGGTCGGCGTAGAAGCCCATCGAGACGCGGGCGGGGATGCCCGCCTCGCGCGCCATGAGGGCCAGCGCGACCGCGAACTGCTCGTCGTCGCCGATCATCTCGTCGCCCGCGAGCAGCACGTCGATGCGGGCGGCCGAGTGACCCGAGCGCGAGGGCGCCTGATCCTCAAGCCCGGAGGAGTAGACGCCCGAGGCGACCAGTCCGTCGCGCAGCGCGAACAGGCGCTTGACCGGGTCGGTCTCCTCGCCCATGAACTGCGCCGCCTTCGCGGCGGCAGACTCCGGCACGAGCGAGGCGTCGAGCGTCGGCAGCGGCGTGTCCATCTCGATCGTGGACGCACGCAGGTCGCCCTCGGTGGGCTGCGGCGCCAACTGGGCGTCGAGGCGGTAGGTGTCGCCCGACGCCAGGCCCTGCGTCGTGATCGCGGTGTGGGTCACGGAGTCGTAGTACGAGCCGTCAGCCAGAGCGCGCGCCCGCGCGCCGGTCCACGTGATGCCCGTCAGTGACCCGGCGTCCGGGATCCACGGCCCGGTGTAGTCGAGCACCTGGACGTCGAGCCTTGTGCGCGGCGCCGGGTCGGCGGTCGTGATCTCGTCGCCGGCCCGCGTGTACGTGCCCGACCCGGGTTGGTCGCTCGACGCGTCGAAGACCACGCCGTCGTAGGTGTCGAGCGTCGCGAGCCGCACCCGCTGCCCGGCGGGCAGGCCCGTGATCGTGAGCAGCTCGGTCTCGCGCTCGTCCTTGGCGTACTTGCGGAACGAGGTCAGCGGGCTGACGAACTCGTGCAGGTCGAGCGGCGGCACGATCATCTCGCGCAGCACGGTGCGTGGCTGTGCGGGCGCGATGGCGGGCGCGGCGAACGCCGCGGCCACGGCCCCGACGCCCAGGATCGCGGCGCCCGTGCGGAACCGGTACCAGCGCAGGCGCCGGGTCGCCTCGCGCGAGGCCTCGGTCGTGACGGTGTGCCGCCCCACGCGGCCCTCGATGACCCGCAGCGCGCCCCACAGGAGGCCGACGACGCCGATCACCAGGCCCTGCGGCACAGGGAACGCTGCCTCGACCGAGCCCAGCAGGATCGTTGAGACCAGCGCGGCCGCCACGGGGACCAGCGCCCACGCCGCGACGCGGGCCCGCCAGGCGACGACGCCCGCGAGCACGCCCGCGAGGTAGAGCACCAGCAGCGGGACGACGGCCAGGCCGGGGAACGAGTGCAGCGGCGGCGCCGTCGTCACGAACTCCTTCCAGCCGTGCGCCGCGCCGAGCGCCAGCCCGCCGAGCGTCTCGGGGGTGGGCACGGCGCCCGCCGCCGTCGTGGCGGGCAGCGCGAGCGCGCCGCCCGCCAGGAGGTAGGCGACGACGACGGCGGCCGCCGTCGTCAGCGCCGACCAGCGCTGCGCCGCGGCGAGCCACGCGACCGCGAGGCCGAGCACGGCGCCGCCGAGCGCCGGGCGCAGGTAGCCCGTCGAGCCCCACACGGGGCCGAAGCCCACGGCGACCGCGCCGAGCAGCGCGAGCAGCACGGCGCCGTCGACCAACCCCGCGAGCCTCAGGGCGCGTGGGCGTTCGGCGGGGCCCGTCGCCGGGGCATCCCCCGTCCTGCGCGCCGCCCTCCCGCGCGTCGTCGTCCCCCACACGCCGCGCACGCCACGCGCCGCGCGGGTGCGCGTCGACGTGGGGCGCTCTGCCTCGGGCGCGCTCATGCGTCGGCCAGCCTGCGCATCGCGAGCGGCAGCTCACCCAGGCCGCCCAGGGTGAGCACGGTCAGCTCGGCGACGGTGTGCCGGCTCATCGCCGCGCCCGGGGCGCACTGCAGCGCCATGACGTGCACGTCCTGCGGCAGGCGGGCCGACGCGGCGCGCAGGTCGGCCGGGGGCACAGCGCTGCCGACGACGAACGCGACCACCGACGCGTTCGTCACGGTGGCGCCGGCGAGGCGGGCGACGTCGGACAGGCGCGTGCGCGTCGGCGTGCGCTCGACGCGCGCGAGGTCGTCGAGCAGCCGCGTGCGGTGGTCCCCGCGCAGCGTGCCCGCACTGACGAGCACCGTCACGCCGCGGTCCTCCTTGATGGCCTGCAGGCCGAGCGACCCGCACACGCTCACCGCGAGCTCGAACTCGTCGTCCGAGGCGTAGTCCTCGGCGCGGGTGGACAGCAGGACCGCGAGCTGGGAGCGTCGCGTCTCCTCGAACTGGCGCACCATGAGCTGGCCGGTGCGCGCCGTGGTCTTCCAGTGGATGTGCCGGCGGTCGTCGCCCGGCACGTAGTCACGCAGGGCGTGGAACGACACGTCCGAGTCCGAGATGTCCTGCGTCGCCCGGCCCTCCAGGTCGCGCAGGAACCCCGTGGACGCCCCCGCGAGCGAGGTCACCTGGGGGTGCACGAACAACTCCTGCGGCGCCGTCCAGGACACCTCGCGACGCAGCAGGCCCAGCGGGTCGGCGCGCACGGAGCGCACCGGGCCCACTGTGATGACCGAGCGCCGGCGCGTGGGGATGGTGAAGATCTCCTCGTGCGACGCCCCGGGGCGCAGGCGCGGGACCGGGAAGGCCGCGGCGCCCTGGCCCACGGGCACCTCCATGACCGAGGGCAGCAGCGCGCGCGACGAGCCGTTGCGCACGTCGAGCCGCCCGACCGCGCGCTCTCCGACCGTGACGCGCCGCTGGGCGAGGTCCAGCTCGACCGTGTAGCGGAAGCGGCCGAGCACGAACAGCACCGCGGCCAGCAGCGTCATGGTGAGCAGCACGGCCACGACCGCCATCTCCTGCCAGGCGTAGGCGAACCCGCACACCCAGGCGACGACGGCGGCCGCGATCGCGGCGAGGCCGTACGCGCTCACGGCGCCGGTCACCGGGGCCGCGACGGCGCGCGCCGCCGCCGCGCCGCGGACCGCCGCGCGGCCCACGCGCGCGAGCGTCGGCGCGAGCGCGGACGGGCTCACGCGATCCGTGCCTTCTCCTGCGGCGCGGGCACCGCCGAGACGACGCGCGCGAGGACGGCGTCGGCGGTCGCGCCGGCGAACTCGGCCTCGGCGTCGAGCGTGAACCGGTGCGCCCAGACGGGGTGCGCGAGCTCCTTGACGTCGTCGGGCAGCACGTAGTGGCGTCCGTGCGCGGCGGCCCACACCTTGCAGCAGCGCACGAGCGCGAGCGCGCCACGCACCGAGACGCCCACGCGGGTCTCCGGCGCCTCGCGCGTCTCCTCGGCGAGCTGCGACACGTACTCCAGCACTGCGGGGTCGACGTAGGTGGTCGCGGCGAGCTCGGCCATCTCGACGACCGCCTGCGTCGTGACCACGGGCGTGAGCCCCTGGCTGCGGTCGCGCACGGCCGCGCCCGACAGGATCTCGACGGTCGACGCGCGATCGGGGTAGCCCACCGACGTCTTCATGAGGAACCGGTCGAGCTGCGCCTCGGGCAGGCGGTAGGTGCCGGCCTGCTCGATGGGGTTCTGGGTCGCGATGACCATGAACGGGCGGCCCACCGAATGGCCGACGCCGTCGACCGTGACGTGCCCCTCCTCCATGACCTCGAGCAGCGCCGACTGCGTCTTGGGCGAGGCCCGGTTGATCTCGTCCGCCAGCACGATCGACGCGAACACCGGCCCCTGGTGGAACTCGAACGCGCCGGCCTTCTGGTCGTAGATCGTCACGCCGGTGACGTCGGAGGGCAGCAGGTCGGGCGTGAACTGGATGCGGTTGTTGGTGCCCTGCACGCTGGCCGCCATCGCGCGGGCGAGCGACGTCTTGCCCGTGCCGGGCGCGTCCTCCAGCAGCAGGTGCCCTTCCGCGAGCATGCACGTGAAGGCCAGCCGCACCACGTCGGCCTTGCCGAGCAGCGCCTGCCCGACGTTGCCGACGAGCCGGTCGAAGGTCTGGGCGAACCAGGCGGCCTGCTCAGGGGTCATCGTGCTCATGCGTTCCTCTCCTCACCATCGCAGGTGGTTGGACGCGATGGAGTTCTGCGTTCCGTCGTACTTGCGCACCACGACCCAGACGTCCTCACCACCCGACAGTTGCGCGCAGGGTGTGCCGACGGCGTTGCCGTTCGCGTCGGTCCTGATGTCGCCGCCGTTGACGTCGTGGGTGTTGAAGCCCGACCACGCCGGGTCGTACTGCCGCGGAGACCTGCCGTCCGACCACGGCTCGGTGGTCCAGCATCCCCAGTACACGAGCGAGTCGGGCGGCGCGTTCGACACGTGCAGGTCGACCCACCAGCAGGTGCCCGTCCCCCGGCTGACGCAGTTCGGGTGGGTGTCGGCGCTGCCACCGCGCGTGATCGAGACCTGAAGCGAGTCCGGGTTCGGGTCGGTCCTGCCGCTGACGGCGCTCGACCAGGGTCCCCACCCGGCGGCGTTGCGGGCGCGGACCGTGATGGTGTGCGTCTGGCCGTAGCCGTTTCCGACGTCGACCGTGAAGGGCCACGACGTGCGGCTCTCGGTCAGCGAGTGCGACCCGCTGACCTGGAACTGGATCTCCTGGACGGCGTTGCCGCCGTCTGCGGAGGGTCCATTGACCGTGAACCGGCCCGTGGTCGCCCCGGTGCGCCCGTAGGTCGCGCTCGGCGCCCCGGGGGTCGTGTACGGGGTGACGGACCCCGATGCCGTCGTCCACTGTGGCTGGCACGTGTGCGCGTTGCAGGCGCGCACCTCGAACCGGTAGGCGGTCCCGTTGCTCAGACCCGTGTAGGTGTACGGCGAGGACGGCGCCGTGCGCGCTCCCGAGTCACCTTGGATCCGCACCTGGTAGTAGCCGCCCGTGCCGTGGAACGCCGACGTCGCGAGGTTCGTCCACGAGATGACGGCCTGTCCCGAGGGGGCCGAGGCGTTGGCCGCCGACGCGCCCGTGACCGTGTCGGGCACGCCGTAGGGGGTGACCGAGTTCGAGGCCGCCGACGCGGGCGACGTGCCCGCCTTGTTGGTGGCGGTGACGGTGAACGTGTACTCGGCCGAGTCGCTCAGGCCGAGCATGATCGCGCTCGTGCCGGTGACGTCGTCCGCGGCGCGCTGCGTGCCGCCCTCGTACGCCGTCACGTGGTAGGAGCGCACATCGTCGCCGTGGTCCTCCGGGGCGGTCCAGGTGACGCGCACCTGGCCGCCGAGCGCCGTCTCGACGTGCGTCGCGGTGACCCCCGTCGGGGCGTCGGGCGGCGCCGCCGGAACCATCGGCGCCGACCAGTCGCCCCACTGCGAGGGCTCGGGCGCCTGGTTGCGGGCGCGCGCCCGCACGGTGTACGAGGTGCCGTTCTCCAACCCGGTCCAGCGCAGGGACGTGCCGTCGACGCACTCGCGCACCACGACGCCCGAGGTCGGCGCCGGGAAGATCTCCAGGTCGACGCACTGGATGGGCGAGCGGTCGGCGTAGACGGCGTTGGTCCACGACACGGCGAGGCTCGCGTCGCCGAAGTCGAGCGTCGGCGCCGCCGGCGGGTCGGGGCTCTCGTCGGGGCGCGCGTCCGGTGAGGCGGGCGACGCGTCCGACGTGCCGACGTCGTTGGTCGCCTGCACCGTGAACCGGTACACGACGTTGTTGGTGAGCCCGTCGATGGTGCACGTGGTCGACGGGCAGGAGGTCGTGGCGCCGTCCGACGCCGTCACGGTGTAGCCGGTGATGGCCGACCCGTTGTCGACGGGCGGCTCCCAGCTCAGCACGACGGTGCGCGAACGCACCTCCTCGACCGACGGCGCCCGGGGCGTCTCGGGGCGTCCCAGCACCGCCAGCGAGACGCGTCCCTCGACCTCGCGGTCGGGGTCGCCCGTCGCGTCCTGGACGCGGTAGCGCACCACCATGCGGCCCACGAAGTCGGCGTCGGGCGTCACGACGACGCGGTCGCCGTCGACCTGCGCGACGCCCTGCCCTGTCTCGACCTGCGCGCCGACAACCGTCAGGTCCTGGCCGGGGAACGGGTTGCCGTCGTTGCGCAGCACCTCGACCGGGACGGCCACGCCCTGGTGCGCGTCCTCGACGGCGTCGTCATTGGCGACCGCGAGCGGGCGGGTCGAGGCCACGACCGTCACGGCGACCTGCCCGGCCACGGGCGGGTTGACGCCGTCGGAGACCGTCACCGGGACCTGGATCACGCTGCCCTTGGGCACGTCCACGGCGGCCTGGGCCACGACGCGCGTGCCGGAGACCGACGTCGTCAGCCCGTCGACGTCGCCCGCGATCGCGACGGTGATCGGGTCGCCGTCAGGGTCGGTGACGAAGCGCGCGACGTCGACCGCCGACTCCTCGCCCGCGGCGACGTCGAGCGCGGGGGCGCCGTCGAACCGGGGCGGCAGGTTCTGCGGCGCCGTGACCGTCACCGGCACGGTCAGCATGGCGGTGCGGCCGTCGGGGTCGTCGCGCCGCGCGCCGTCGGTGACCTCGAGGGTGACCGACGCCTGTCCGACGAAGTCGGCGGGGGCCGTGTAGACCAGGCGCGTGGCGCTGTGGACGGCGACGGCGCCCGGCACCGCCGAGACCTGGTCCTCCGCGGTCAGGCTCGGCGTGCGCCCGGCCTGGACGACGACGAGCTGCGTCAGGTCGAGGTCCAGCGACGCGCCCTGCTCGACTGTGAGGTCCAGCGGGTCGCGCAGTCGCGGCCCCGTCCCGTCACGGGGCACGCGCACGAACGCGCGCGCCGTCAGCCCGTCGACGTCGGTCGCGGTGTACGTGATGACCTGCGGGCGCGGCGCCAGCGGGATCACGAGGGAGCCGTCGACGACGGTGACGCCCGCCGCCGTCGCGGCGCCGTCGACCGTGACGACCAGGTCCTCGGCCCGCCCGTCGGGGTCGGAGTCGTTGGCGAGCACCGGGACGGTGACCGTCGAGCCTGACACGTCGGCCGGGGCCACGACGTCGTCGCGCGCGATGGGCGCCTGCAGCGCCGCCTGCGGGTCGACGTCGACGGTCACGGCTCCGACGGCGCGCGCCGCGTACGTGTCCTCGACGCCGTAGTAGAAGGTGTGCACCCGGGGCTCGTCGGGGGTGCGCACCACGATCATGCCCTCGGCGACCTGCGCGTCGAGCGCCTCGCCGCCCTCGATCGCACCCGGGACGAGCCCGATCTGGTCGCCGTCGGGGTCGGAGTCGTTGTCGATGGCGTCGATCGCGACCAGGCGGCCGGGGCGCACGCGCACCTCGTCGTTGACGGCGACCGGCGGCTGGTTGGTCTCGGCGGGCCGGGCGATGCCCACCCGGACCGTGCCGACGGCGCTCGCGCCGCGCGTGTCGAGGACGCGGTAGGTGAACACGTCGAGCCCCACCTCGGTGCGCCCCGCGGTGTACTCGATCGCGCCGTCGACGACCGACGCGGAGCCCTTGGCGGGCGGCGAGGCGATCGCCTCGATCGTCACCAGGTCGCCGTCGGGGTCGACGCCGTCGAGGCGCGGCACGATGCGGACCGTGCCGCCGGCGAGCACGCGCGCCTCGACGTCGGGAAGTTGCGGCGCCGCGTTCTCCCGCACGTCCACGACGCGGATCGTCACCTGCGCCGAGTCACGCTGGTCGTGCGGGTCGCGCACCTCGTAGACCAGGTGCGCGGTTCCGGCCGTGCCCCCGGCCTTGAAGCGCACCGTGTTCTGCGCGACGAACGCCGTGCCGAGCTCCGCCTCCGGCTCCTCGACCAGGTCCGGCACGAGCGTCAGCTCAAGGCCGTCAGGGTGGGAGTCGTTGGCGAGCACCGGGATCGTCACGACGTCGCCGGTGTGCACCACGACCTCGTCGGCGGTGGCGTCGGGCGGGCGCACGCGGTCGGGCTCAGGGATGGGGATGACCCGCACCTGGCCCTGCGCGGTGCGCTCGCCGTTCGAGACCGTATAGGTCACCACGACCGGCCCGGGCAGCCGGCGGGTCTCGGTGACGCGCAGCACCTGGTGCGCGAGCACCGCGACGGTGATGCCGGCGTCGTCGGGAACGTCGACGCGCTGCACGACCAGCACGCCGCCCGCGGGGTCGGAGTCGTTGGCCAGCACGTCGACCAGCGCACTGCCGCCCGCGGGCAGCAGCACCCGGTCCGCGACCGCGATCGGGTCGGCCGGATCGGTCGGCGGCGCGAGCACGTCGACGCGCACGAGGCCGGTCGTGGCCGACGGGCCGTCGCTGACCTGGTAGGCGAGGTCGTACGAGCCCGGCTCGGCGCTGGTGAAGCGGAAGTCGCCCGTGGCGTAGTTGGGGGTGATGGTGGCGGGCGCCTGCTCGCTCACGCTGACCAGGCGCAGCGGGTCGCCATCCGGGTCCCAGTCATTGGCCAGCGGCCGGACGGTCACCGCCTGTCCCGCCAGCACGGTCACGTGGTCGTTGACGGCGACGGGCGGGGACTGCCCCGCGACGACATCGACCAGCAGGCGCCCCTCGACGGTCATCCCGCGCTCGTCGCTGACCGTCAGCGCGACGATCTTGCGGCCCGTCGACTCGCCGCCGTCGCGCAGCTCGACGCGCCCGTCGGGGCGGAACCGCACCTCGTCGGCGGGCGACTGCGTCGTCGCGCTCGACAGCACCAGGTCGTCGCCCTCGGGGTCACGGAAGTACGGCAGCACGTCGATCGACCCGGCGCCGCCGCGCGCGACCGTGAGCACAGGCTCGCCCGTCTGCTCAGGCGCGGTGTTCTGGTCGTCGCCGACCAGGCGCACCAGCGCCGACGCCGTGTCACTGCCGCCGCGCCCGTCGCTCACGGTGTAGGTGAACGTCCGATCACCCGTCGCGTCGGCGGGCGCCGTCATCTGGAGGGCCAGCCCGCCCATCACCTGCGTCACCACGGCGCCCTCGGGCTGGTCCCCGACGTGCGCGACGATGACGTCGCCGTCGGGGTCGACGTCGTTGCCCAGCACGTCGAGCACCGTGGTGCGGCCCGGGCGCGCGCCGAACTCGTCGTCGTGGGCGACCGGAGGACGGTTCTCCAGGCTGCGGTCGGCGACGACCTGGTCGACCTGCTCGGGGGTCGACTCCTGCGACTCGGCCGGGTCGCCCTCGGCGTCCTGCGGCATCGACTGCTCCCAGTCGTCCACCTTGCGGAAGTCCTCGGCCGCCATCCACACGGTGCCCGCCGCGAGGTCGTTGAGCACCACGACGTCGCGGTTGACCCGGTACTCGAGCGGTGAGTCGGCCGCGACGCCGTCCAGCACCCGGTCCACGTCGAAGTCCGTGCCCGCGCAGTCGCGCAGCACCTGGGCGCTGAGCGACCAGGCGCCGTAGTCGCATCCGCCCACCTGCACCGGCGCGGCAGGCAGGCCGCCCGCGCGGCGCACCTGCCCGTCGCCGCCGCGCAACGGCTGCGACACCAGGCCAGAGGTGGTCGCCACGAGCACGTGGTCCGACGACGGCGACGGCTGCTGCAGCCGCGCCTGCTTGGCGTCGTCGACGCGCGCCGTGCCTCCGCCCGGCAGCACGAGCACACCCGCCGAGCGGTCGAGGACGACGGCGTCGTCGCCCACGGCGGTGACCTGCACGTCCGACTGGGCGTTGAGGTCCAGGTCCGAGCGCTCGGGCTCTTGCGGTGTGCCGCGCGAGAGGGTGGGGACGCGGTAGAGCGAGCCGCCGTCCTGTGTGGCGCCGACGGCGAACACCGTGCCGTCGCGCGAGACGGTCAGGGCCTTGGCGCCCGGCACCTGGGCCGTGGGCCGCGTCTTGTCCGGGTCGAGGCTCGCCGCCGACTCGAACGGCGTCACCCACAGCCGCCCGCCCTTGACGTCGAGCACCGCCGCCGTGGCGCCACCCGAGGCGATCAGCGACCCAGTCGGCGCGGCGAGCGCCGCCCCCAGCTCCAGGTGCGCGGGGTCGACGGCCGACGCCGAGGCGGTGCTGGGCTCGGTCAGCAGCACGCGCTGCGCGTCCTGCTGCACGTCGAACGACGAGGACCCGGCCAGGAGGGTTCCGTCGACCGTCTGCGAGCTCGCGTTGAAGCGGCCGAGCATCCCGGCCGACCGGTTGGTGACCCACACGCCCGAGTCGTTGAGCTCCACCTCGGCCTGCGCCTGCCCGTCGTAGAGCACCGCGACCGTCACGAGGCCGGCCGCCAGGACCGCGAGCGCGGTCCCGGACGCGACCGACCTGCGGCCGACGCGGCGCCCCGATCTGCTGCTCACGTGTTCCCTCGCTTACCCGTCCTGATGGCGCAAGCCCGTTGGCTCCCGTCGCGCGACGAGCGGGCGCAGACTAGCGCGCGGCGTCGCCGTCGCATGGGGCGTGACTCCCTGTGACTCAGACGCCTGTCAGCGCCCGCGCGTCGCCGTCGCACTCTCTCTGAGCGCCCGGGCGCCACCCGGACCGGTCGCCTCGCGCCAGATCACAGGCGCCTCGGCGCCAACTCCCAGCCGTGGACTCGCGAGCACGGTAGCAGAGCGCGGGGCGCGCCCGGAGCGAGCGCTCACCAACGCCGCGGCCGTGCGCCTGTGGGGCACGCCGCCGCGTGAGCGGCCGACCCCGGTAGCCTCGCGGCCATGGCGAACACTCAGCCGCCTCCCAGCCATCGACGTCGGGGCATCTCACCACGCGGCACGCCGCGCATCCTGGCGCGCCTGCCGGGTGAGCTCGCCGGGCACGGGCGCGCCATCGTCCCCCTCGCCGCCGCGGCGACCGTGTGGGCGGTCTGGGCCAGCGGCCCCGGGTGGGCGACACCGGGCTTCGTCGTCGTCGCCGTCGCGGGCGCCGCCCACGGCGTCATCGACGCCCGCACCCACCGACTGCCCGACGCCATCACGCTCCCCGCAATCGTCCTCACGCTCGGTCTGCTGGCCCTGGCCGCCCTGGCCACCGCGGACGGCCCACGGCTGGGCGCAGCGATCGCGGGCGCCGTCGTCCTCGGCGCCGCCTACGGGCTCCTGCACCTGGTCAACAGGAGCGGCCTCGGCCTCGGCGACGTCAAGCTCGCGCCGCTGCTGGGCCTGCCCGCCGGCTGGTGCGGCTGGACCACGGTGTGGTGGGCGGGCGCGCTGCCGTTCCTCCTGGGCGGCGTCGCCGCCCTCACGCTCCTGGTCACGCGGCGGGCGAGCCGCAACTCGGCGATCGCGCTCGGCCCGTGGATGCTGCTGGGGGCGGGCCTCGCGCTCAGCCTGCACCGACTCGCCAGTTGAGGGCCTTGCGCGCGCCTCGGTGGAGCCGGTCCGCCTCCCCGGGCGCGACGAACAGGAGCCCGACGAGCGGAAAGGCCAGCCACTGGGCGACGGCGACCACGACCGCCATGGGCGCCAGGGGCGCACCCGTGAGCGCTGCCGACAGACACCCGGCGACGACCTGCACGACCGTCGCGACAACGACGCCCGCGACCATCGACGGCACAGCGTCGCGACGTCGCGCCAACCCACGCCGCGCCCGCAACGACCGGGCGGCGAAGCAGCCGACCAGCACCAGGCGCACGGTGGAGAGCGTCAGCGCCACGGCGAGCTGTGTCGGCGCGGGCAGCCCGAACAGCACCGCCTCGTGGATCGGGGGGACGACGACCCAGTACACGGCCACGTACGTCACCAGGTCGAGCACGACCAGCGTCGCCACGGTCCGCCAGTCGACGTCCTTCAGGGTCATGAGACGTCCTGCATCGAGGACAGCACCTGCTCGGCCGGCGAGCCCGTGAGCGACCCGGTCGACGCCATGGCGGTGACCTTGACCACCGAACCCGACCGGGACAGCGCGGTCACGACGAGGAGGTCGACGACGTCGCCGTCTCCACGGTCGAGCGTCGCCGTGACACCCAGGGCGAACTCCCAGCCCTCCCACCGCACCGGGTGCTCCTCGACGTCGGTCGCCGCCAGCAGGAGGTTGCCCATCGCGAGCTTGGAGAGCGCCTCGGCGCGCAGACGATCCTCCCGGCCCCGGTCCGCGTCATTCGGGAGCGTCACGTAGACCGGGTTCCGCTCGTCCTGAGGGTCGGTGATCACCAACTCCTCGTACTCGTCGCGCTCCCCCTCGCGGACCTGCCACCCGTCGGGCACGAGGATGGAGATCTCGCCGAACTCCAGGCGCTCCGCGCCCGCGAGCGAGCGCGGCTCGATCGTCAGCACCTCGCCGGGGGGTGTGGCGAACTCCAGCGGCGGCTCGCCGTCAGCGGCCGCGCACCCACCACAGCCCCACGCCGCCACCGTTGCCACGGCCGCCACCACCACCCGCCACGGCGCACGCGTCCCTCGACCGCTCATCACCGACACGCCTCCCACCGCTTCCACCCGTGGTCGCCGAGGTACCACGCGCCCGTGCTGGTGCGCGACGCCGTCTCGCCGCCCACACCGACCCCAACCCCGCCGACCAACGGCGCCTTCACACCCACCGCCGCGTCGAGAAGGTCCTGCGACGACACGTCGAGCGTCTGCGCCGTGATGTCACCGCCCGCACGTGCCTCCCGCACGATCCACTGCATCGCGGCGGCCTGCGCCAGTCCCGGTCCCGCCGGGCCGGTCGTCGCCACGAGCCCGAGGTCGGCGAGCGTGGACCACGTCTGCGCCCGGTTGGCGTCGGTCACGTCAAACTCCGCGCGCAGGTTGAGCCCCGCGCCGCCCGACCCCCTCAGCGCCTCGAGCGGCACGGGCGCCAGCCCGCTCAGGTCGTAGGCTCCGTCGGCGGTCGCGAGGCCGTTCAGCCCCACGGAGGTCAAGACGTTGTCCTTGTCGAGGGTGACGGCCATGACAAGGGCCACGGCGCCCTTGCTGTGGCCCCCGACATTGAGGCCCAGGGAGACGGCCGCCTCGGCGCTCAGGGACACCTTGTTGTAGAACGTGGTCTCGCCGGTTCTCATGTCCTGCCTCGCGCCGAGCGCGCTGCTCAGTGTGGCGCCCGCCTCGGCCCCTCCAGCCTGCACCGCGCCACGGCCGCTCAACTCGCCGCTGACCGACACCGCTGACGGCGCGGGCGGCTGGTAGTCGTACCCGGTGAGCCGGTCGTACACCAGCGCCCCGGCCTCGACCGCGAACCCGATCGACGGCGAGAGCAGCGGGCCGGTCAACGCTCCGACCCCCTTGGCGGCGTCCTTCCCGAACTGGCGGTATGCCCACTCCTGGAAGTCCGCCGCCTCCTGCGACGACGCGAACGTGTACTCGGCGCCGACCGCCAGTCTCTCGTCCACGCCCACCGAGGCGTTGGCGCCCACCGCGCCTCCCTGCCCGAGGATCCGCAGCTTGCCGCGCACCTCGCCCGCGGAGAGTGACGCGCCCAGCGAGCCGTCGCCGTGGAGAGTCACCACGAACGTCCCGTCGCTGCGCTCCTCGATCGTCATCCCCACCCCTCCGCCGAGGCGGACGAACGACACGGAGACAGAGCCTTGCGCCTTGCGCACCGCAGTGCTCACGGTGCACGGGTGCGACGGCGGCGTGGCTCGCTCCGCCGGCGGCACCGGCGACGCCGCTGTCGCGCACGACCCGCCCACGGCCTCGCACAGTTTCGCGGCGAGCGTCTGCCCGATCGCCGTCGACCTCATCAACAAGGCCAGGCAGACGGCGACGACGAGCGCGACCACGCCCACGTACTCCAGGGCTCCCGCGCCCCGCTCGTCGCCGCCACACCCCTTCGCCCGCGCCCGCATGCGTCCGCCCTCCCGGTCCACCCGTCTGGGCGGACGATGCCGTCACGCTAGGGGCGGCCTCGACGGGCCAACCAGGGCCCGCGGGCCCCGGCCCGGGCCCGACGCGTCAGTCGACGAGCGTGACGTCCGACCGGTAGGCGCGCACCGCCGCAGGCCCGTCCTGGTCCTCCAGCGGTGGCGAGCCCGGCTCCGGCGCCGGGGCCGGCCGCGTCACGCAGGAGCCGTCGATGAGGTAGCCCAGCCGGCCTCCTGCGACGCACAGACCTCCCCGCAACGTCACACGAGCGGAAGCGGTCGCCCGCATCCGCGCCTCGGTCCTCGGCACGGTCGCCTCGTGGCGCACCCGCACGGACACGGTGCGGGAGGCCGCGTCGACGTCGAACCCCACGAGCTGCGCGCCATTGCGCCTCGCATAGTCGGCCGCGCTGCGCCGCATCGCCTCGTGGGTCGCCCCGGTCAGGGCGGGACCGCCCGCCAGCGCCCACCACGCGGCGGGATCAGGCAGTGCGACGTGCCGGTCGAACACCAGCCGCAGGCGCCGATCCCACTCCTGCGCGGCGGCCAGGGCCGCGGCGTCGGCCGCGGTCACGGACTCGCGCTTGTCCGCGGTCGCCGACCCGAGCATGAGGATCAGCGCGAGCGCGAGACCCACGAGCCCTGCCACTGCGGGCACGGCGGCCACGGACATCGCCCCACGCTCCGACGTCGCGGGGGTCGGAGACGATCTCGCGACGCTCTGGCCTCGCGCAAGCAGCATGCGTGACTCCCTCGCCGTCATCTGCTCCACCCTCGGGGCCGCAGGCTGGGACGCCCAGGGCCCGGGGACCCTGACCCGGGCCCCCCAGCTCGTCCGATCACCCGGATGCTCCGCGTCACCACGGCCTGCCTCGCGTTCTGGCGGCGGCGCTCACCGAGGCTCGGTGACCGGGACGTCGGTGATGCGGAACCAGTCGGGCACGTCGATCGTGACCGTGTCCTGACCGGTGTCCGGCCAGACCACGGTCGCCAGGAACCCCGGCCCCGACGCGAACGGCTCCACCTCGTCGCCCAGGAGCCGGCGCCCCTGAGCCAGCCCCACGCCGTCGGGGACCTCGTAGTCCCACGGCATCACCCGCTCACCAGGAGTCAGCAACGACAGACTGTGAGCGCCCGTCACGCGCGGGACGGCGCGAAACCCGCGCTCGTGAGCCGGGCCGCTGCCCCGGCCGCCCATCGAGTCGATCGGGAACTTGTCGCCGGGGTCGGAGGCGATCCTCAGCGTGCCCACCAGGCCCACGTCGGTGCGCACGACCTCGACCACCCGCGCCGTGTAGGAGGTCCCCACGCTCCGGGCGACATACGTCACCGGATCCAGCCCCGACGACGTCGGCGCCGCGGTCTGCACCAGCTCACCCTCCACGCCCGACTCCACCGAGATCCGGCCCGTGAACGCCACCTCGACCCGCCGATTCGCCGCACGCGCCTCGGGCGAAGTCCCTTCGGCCACCGGCTCGCTCTCGCCCCGACCCTCAGCGCTGATCGTGTACTGCCCGCCCAACAGCCCACCCAGACGATCAGCCACACTCGCCGCGCGCCGCTGCGAGAGCCCCTGGTTGTACTCCTCGGTGTCCACATCGTCGGTGTGACCCACCACCGACACCTCGCCCCCGGCAGCCGCCGCCTTGATCCGCTCCGCGGCCTCCGCCAACGCCGCGTCCGCCTGCGCGGACAACGCCGACTCATCCGACCCGAACAGCACATCCGAACGCAACGTCACCGTCGAGGTCTCCCCCTCCACCGACGCCGCCGACCGCTCCCCCACCACATACGACCGCAGCTCGTACGCCGACGCGTCTGCCGGCTCCCCGACCTGCCCGACCACGTCGTCGAACACCTCACCCGCCTCACGCACCGGCACATCCGCCACAAACCCCACGATCGGGATCAGCACCCCCACCGACTCCCCCGAGGGCGCCGCGTGCAACGAGACCCCCGTGCGCGGCTCACCCGACCTGAACGAACCCGAGTCGACCGCGCTCGCCAGTCCGTCGCGCGTCGAGGCGACCGGCATCACCCGACCCTCCTCCACCAACCGCACCGCGTGGGTGAACGACGCCTCCGCGCCACTGACCGCCAGTCCGATCAGGTGCCGACGGCCCCGGTCAACGTCCGCGTCGCCCTGGACCGCGTAGTCGATCCAGACCGCGGCCACCCCGTCGCGCACTTCGACCGGGCGAACCGTCACCCGCAGGTCGACCCCGTAGTACGCGCGCTCCACCACTACGTCCTGCGCCGCGGACGTGCTCCCCGGCGACGGGACCCCACCCGACGGACCTGCGAGCGACGGCCCCGACGAAGGCGCACCCGACGGCCCACCATCGGGCTCGGAGCCATCACACGCGCTCCCACCCGTGACAAGCGCACCTGCCACCACGAACCCGATCAACGACCTACGCACCCGACCACTCCCTCTCGAGACCGAACCGGGTCCGGACACGCCACCGCGGCGGAGAGCCAGGCCCTCCGCCGCGGCCGCGCCCCATGGCCGGCGTCACCCACTCAGCCGCTCAGTCATGCAGCAGGTCAATCTGCTCGGTGATCTTGTCGACGAGCGTCTCGCCGATACCTGACGCGGCTCCGATGATGATGACGAGGATCGCCGCCACCACCACGATGATCCCGACGTACTCCACCGAGCCCTGCCCGCGCTCGTCCGACCGAATCCGGTCGATCGCGCCGACCACATACGCCGTCATGGCGATCTTCGCCGCGGTGGCCTGTTGTGCGATCTTGCTCATGGTGTCCGCCCCTCCCGGCGTCTGCGCCGGTTGTCCGTCTTGCCCGCGAGAACCCCTCCCACGGCTGTCACCGACGCTAACCACGGCGCGGATCAGCCCCCAGGGCCTGCGGGCCCCGGCTCGGGCCCCGTATGGGCGGGGCCTGGCAGGGCGGTGAGGTCGGGGCGGACGCGCGCAGCAGGTCCTGCCACCGCAGGATCGCCTGGGGCCGCGTGCGCACGCCGAGCTTCGCGAAGATCCGGTTCACGTTGTTCTTCACGGTCTTGGGCGCGAGGAACAGACTGCCCGCGATCTCGGCGTTTCCCAGCCCCTCGGCGATCGCGACCATGACGCTCGTCTCCCGCTCGCTCAACCCGGCGTGCGCCGCCGCGGCGGACACGGCGTCGCGCCCGTCCGTGTCCTCGTGCGGGCGCACGTCCCACCGCGGCGCCGCTCCGGCGACGACGGCGCTGCCACCCACGGCCACCCGGATCGCGTCGGCCATCTGCGCGGGCCCCAGCGCGCCGTGGACCAGGTATCCCGACGCTCCCGCTCCCATCGCCATGCGGAGCGTCTCGGCGTCGTCGCGGTGCGTCAGCATGACCACCGGCACCCGCGCCGCGAGCCGAGGGAGCAGGTCGAGGCCGCTCGTCTGAGGCATCTGCACGTCGAGGAGGACGACGTCCACGGCGCCGTCCTCGACAAGCCGTCTGGCCTCGTCGGGGTCGGCGGTGTCCAGGACGCGGTCGACGCCGTCGAGGCCCTCCAACGCCGCGCGCAGGCCGATCCGGATGATCTCGTTGTCATCAACCGTGAGCACTCTCACCGGACCACCTCGCCGTCGAGGGGGGCGCTCGACTCGTCCGCTGCGCGCCCGCGCAGTGTCACCCGGGCGCGCACCCCGCCGAGCGGAGACTGGCCCCAGACCGCGTCACCGCCCGACGACGCGGCGCGCTCGCGGATCCCCTGCAGCCCGTAGTGACCCCGTCGCTCCACCAGCGGGTCCATGCCGGCGCCGTCGTCCTCGACCAGCACCGCCATGCCGCCGTCATCCGACGCCGCCACCTCGACGCCCACGTGAGAGGCCGCGGCGTGCTTGCGGACGTTCTCCAGCAACTCACGCAGCACGGCGCACGCGTCGCTGGCGGTCTGCCCCGCGACGCCGTCGAACGCGCCTGACAGGCGGACGCGTGCGGCGACGTCGGTGAGCGACGCCCACCGCTCGACGATCGAGGCGACCTGCGCGCGCGGGTCCGCCTCGGCGCGCAGCCCGTCCAGCGCCCGCCGGGTGTGTCCGTGCGCCGCCTGCACGCAGGACTCGAGTTGGCGCGCGAGCGCGGCGGTCTCCCCGTCGAAGCCGTCGGCCTCGACCCGCGCGCGCAGGCCGCCCGCCAACAGACGCAGGCCGGCGAGGTCGCCCGCGACCGTGTCGTGCAGGTCGCGGGCGATGCTCAGCCGCGTCTCGGCGGCGCAGCGCCGCGCCCGCTGGCGCGCCAGGTCGGAGGCCAATCTCTGCTGACGACGCACGCTGTCGCCCACGGCCCTGCCCGACCACGTCATCCCCACCACAGCGCCCACCGTGATGACGGCGCTGAGCGCCGAGGCCCACCCCTGGGTCAGGCTCCGCCACGGGACGAGCAACGCGGCCACGGGCACGGACATGGCCGACACCACGCGGGTCGGCGTGGTCACCGCCCACAACGCCACGGAGGCGGCGCCGTAGGCGGCCATCAGCGGCGCCACGCCCAGGCTCGCGAGCACGACGACGGTGGCCGCCAAGTCCGCAGACAGGAGCACTCCGTGGCGAAAATAGCGCGGGCCGCGGGTGTGCCAGTTGAGGGCCGGGACGAAGGAGAACGGCGTGGCGCCCAGCGCGACCAGCGCGAGCGCCGCTCCGCCCGGCGTCAGGAGCGCCTCGACGCCCGCGAGCGCCAGCACGAGCAGCCTGATGCTGCACAGCGCCCGCACCACGCCGCCCACGGCGTACGACGTCGTCGCCTCAGAAGATGCCACCCAGCACCTCCGCATTCGCGATCAGCACCGAGGCGACGATGAGCAGCAGGGCGCCGGGAAGGATCGTCAACGTCACGACGAGCGAGACTTTGGGCGCCGCCCGGGCCGCCGCTTGGCGCGCCGCCGCGGCGCGCTCGCGGCGCACGTCCTTGGCGATGGCCGCGAGCGCCTCGACCAACGGCACACCCAGCTCCTCGGCCTGCAGCAGCGCGGTGACGAGGGACGCGATCGCCTCGGACCGAGACCGCTCACGCAACCCCACCAGCGCCTCGCGCCGCGAGACCCCCACCGCCATCTCCTGCAGCGCCCGTCGCATCTCCTCGGCGAGCGCGCCGTCGTGGAACTCGCACACGCGCTCCAGCGCCTGGCGGAACCCGAGCCCCGCGGTCACGGTGACGCCGAGCACGTCGAGGAAGTCCGGCAGCTCGCGGTCGATCTCCTGTTGCCGCGTGCGTCCCGTGGCGTGGAGCCACAGCGGCATCCACGAGGTGAGCACGACTGCGATCGGGACGCCGACGAGCGGCTGGCCCAGCAGCGCGAACAGCGCGAGCAGGATCACGCTGAGGACGGCGAACCCCGCCTGTCGCCGCACGTACACCGTCACCGTCACCCCGTCGGGGCGCCCGGCGCGCCGGATCGCCACGTCCAGGCGGCGCAGCCGCTGCGCCCCATAGGCGCGCACCGCCGTTCCCACGGCGCGCTCGCCGAGCGCGTCGATGAGGCCGACGAACCCTTTCGCCCGCCTGCTGGTGGGGGCGGGCCGGTACTGCTCTTCGACCGTCTCCAACCCGGTGCTGGTCATGAGGCGCACGCCCTGCACGGCGACGAGGAGCAGGAGTGCGGCGGCCGCGGCGACGCCCAGCGCGATCACGGCTCCACCCGCCCCAACCGGCGCATCATGAGGTAGCCGAGCAGGAAGAGCGCCGCCGACACGCCCACGACGCCCTGGCCTACGAGGTTCGTCAGCATCACGTCGAGCACGCCGGGGTTGAGGACGTTGATGAGGATCACCGCGCCGAGGCCCATGAGGATCACCAGGTAGCCGCTGAACGACGCGCCGACCATCGCCGTGCGGATCTCGCGGCGCAGTTGGCGCCGATCCTCCAGGGTGGCCGCGATCCCCGCCAGCGCCGTGACGAGCGCGCCACCGGCGCGGGCCTGGATGGTGAGCGTCTGGACGAGCACCGCCAGCTCGCGCGACGGCAGCCGCTCGCTGAGCCCTGCGAGCGCCGCGCGCAGCGTGCGGCCCAGCGAGAGCTCCGCGGCCACCTGCCCGAGCTCCGACGCCGCAGGCTCGGCCATCTCGCGCGCGGCGATCTCCACCCCGCGGCGCACGGCGAGGCCGGCGTCCGCGCTGTTGGCGAGCAGACGGGCGACCTCGGGCAGTTGGGCGATGAACCGCTCGACCCGCGCCCGACGACGTCGGTCGAGCCAACCCTTGACGCTCGCGACGACGGCGGCCATCGCCACGACGGCGCCCGCCCGGCCCAGCAGGGGCACGCTGGCGGCCGCAGCCGCCGACGCCGCGCCCACGGTGCCGAGCACCACGACGGCCGGTGACCATCGGGTCAAGCCGGCGCCTGCCAGCAAGGCGACCAGACGACGACCGGCGTCGGTCCGCGCCAGCGCCTCGTCGAGCCTCGCCACGAGCGCCGGACGCGCCGTGCCGAGGGGGTCCGCGGAGGCGATCACCTGACGGTCGAACGCCGCGTTCTCCTGCAGCGCGGCGACCGCGAGGAGGCACGCCACGAGCGTGGTGAGCAGCAGCAGCGCGATCAGTCCGACGCTCATGGCGCCGCCTCGCCACCGAGGGCTTCGCCGGCGAGCGTCAGTCGATCGCGCAGCGTCGAGGGCAGCGGGTGGCCCTCGAACCTGCCGGTCACCACCCGCTCCGGACCCAGCCGATCGGGCACGAACTCGACCAGCGGCGTCAGCTCGTAGTCGCTGCGGCGCCGCGAGACGAGCGCCGCGACCTCCACGACGCGCCTGCTGCCGTCCGCCGCGCGCTCCAGGTGGACGACGACGTCGATCGCCGAGTTCACCTGGTCGCGCAGCGTGCTCGCGGGCAGCTCGATGTCGCTCATCGACGCCAGCGTCTCGAGGCGACCGAGCGCGTCGAACGCGCTGTTGGCGTGCACGGTGGCCAGGGAGCCGTCGTGGCCCGTGCTCATCGCCTGCAGCATGTCGAGCGCCTCACCGCCACGGACCTCGCCGACGACGATGCGGTCGGGGCGCATGCGCAGGCTGTTGCGCACCAGGTCGCGGATCGTGACGGCGCCACGCCCCTCGACGTTGGCCGGCCGCGACTCCAGGCGGACGACGTGCGGCTGCTGGAGCTGAAGCTCGGCGGCGTCCTCGATCGTGACGATGCGCTCGCGCTCGGGCAGGAGGCCCGACAGCGCGTTGAGGAACGTCGTCTTGCCCGATCCGGTCCCGCCGGAGACGACGATGTTGAGGCGGGCGCGCACGCACGCGCCCAGCAGCGCGGCCGTGCGCCGGTCGAGGCTGCCCTTGGCGACCAGCTCGGGGAGCCGGTACGGCGCCGGGAACCGGCGGATCGTCAGCGACGGCCCGTCGAGCGCGAGCGGCGGGATGATCACGTTCACGCGCTCGCCCGTGGGCAGGCGTGCGTCCACCATCGGCGAGGACTCGTCGACGCGGCGGTTGACCGTCGAGACGATGCGGTCGATGGTCTGGTAGAGCTGCTCCGTCGACGCAAACCGTGTCGCCACCCGATCCACACGCCCACGGCGCTCGACGAACACGTCGTACGGCCCGTTGACCATGATCTCGGTGACGGACGCGTCCGCCAGCAGCGGCTCGAGGACGCCCAGCCCGAGCGCGTCGTCGACGATGCGCTGGACGAGCTGACCGCGTTCCGCCGCCGACAGGATCGGGCCGTCGAGCGACAGGATGCGCGACAGCAGCCGCTCCAGGCGCACCCTGCGTTGGGGCGGTGCGAGCCGCGCCAGGTCGTCGACGTCCACCTCTTCGAGCAGCCGCTCGCGGTAGACCGTGACGAGGTCCCGGTCCTCGGCCTGCGCGCCCGGCTGCTGCGCGAGCCGGTCCCGCAGCGCCATCAGCGTCCCCGGACGGGCATCTGAGCGCTGGACTCGAACCGCAGGTCGCCCGAGGTGATCTGGCGCAGCCCGATCGGCACACGCACGGCGACGCGCACCCGTGCGGTCGCGCGGTCGGCGCCGCCCTCGACGACGTCGGCCCGCGCCCAGTCGGGCAACGTCTCATCCACCACCGCGCGCCAGTCCTGGCCGAGGCTCAGCGCCCGCGCCCCGTTGCGCGCGGCCTCCTGCGCCGCGGAGGCGGCCTGCGCCGCGAAGACGCCCTGGACGCACAGCAGCGTGGCGAGCACGACGAGGAAGACGAACCCCACCAACTCGATCACGGCCTGGCCGGCCTGGCCGGGCCGCCGTCTCATGCGCGACCGGTCCCTCATCGCCGTCCTCATCGTCCCTCCCGGTAGACGTTCGCGGTCGAGGTGGCGGTCAGGCTGACGCCGGGCAGGACGGTGGGCGCGGACACCTCGACGCTCACCTCGTGCGGTCCCGCGCTCACACGGGACCTGCCCCGCCAGAACGAGGGCAACGCGTCGCGCGTGTCACGCAGGACGTCGGCCTCGACGCGCGCGTCGTACACGACCGCGATCCCGGCGGTGCGCGCCCCGTCCTGCGCCGCGGACCGCGCCACCATCAGCCCGGAAGCCCAGCAGATGGCCTGCCCGCACACCAGGAGCACCAGGAGCCCCAAGGTCAGGATCACCGGCATCTCGACCGTCGCCTGGCCCGCCTCCGCGGCCTGCTCGGTCACCCGGCGCTCGCGTCGCGTGCGCGCCTTGCGGGACGCTCGCCGCAAGCCTCGCCCCAGGAGCTGCTCCAACTCCTGCTCGTCGTCTGCTCGGACCTCCAGACCGGGCGTCGTGAGGGGGCGGTGTGCCACGGACTCGGCGACGTCGGCGACCGCCGCGTGCACGGGCGTGCTCACCTCCAGCAGCGTGGCCGTGTTGAGCGCGGTGTCGAAGGCCTCCCCGCCCTCCGGCACGGTGAAGGCGACTGACCGCTCCACGACGCGCTCGACCAGTTGGACCGAGACCTGGTCACGCTTGCTGCGCCGGTTGAGCACGAGGTCCACGGCGCCAGGCCGTCGCACCGCGAGCCGGTCCCACTGCTCCAGCGTGCGGCGGGCCGCGCGCAGCGCGGGCAGGTCAGGAGTGGTCACGAGCAACGCCGCGTCGGCGACTTCGAGCACCGACGCGGCCGCCTCGTCGAGGTGGTCGCCGACGTCGATCACCGCGAGGTCGGACTCGAAGCGCAGCGCGGTCACGATCGCGCGCGCCACCTCCGGGGGCATCGCCTCCCCACGCTCGCCGTGGCCCGGCGCCGGCAGCAGCCGCAGGCCGCCCGGCACGTCGTAGGACGTCTCGCGCAGCATGCGCGTGGTGATCTCCCCCGCCACCGCCGTCAGGTCGACGATCGAGCGCCGCGTGTGCACCCCCGCGAACGCCGTCAGGTCACCCGCGGTGAGGTCGAAGTCGACGAGCGTCACGGTGGAGCCAGGCGCCTGCGCGCCCGCGAGCAGGAGCGCGACCACCGAGGCGCCGACGCCGCCCTTGGCGCCGGCGACGGCGATCACGCGACCGCCACGACCCGTCGACCGGCCGACCTCGACCGCCGAGCGCGCCGCGGACGTCCACTGCGCCACGGACTCGAAACGGGAGACGATCTCGTCCAGGCTCGCGGTGCGCTGCACGACCCCGCGCGCGCCGACCTCCATCGCCGCGGCGAGCGCCGCCGACCCGGCGTCCTGCACCAGCATGACGATGCCGACGAGCGGGACCGCCGCGCTCACGCGGCGCGCGACGGAGCGGCCCTGACCGCCGTCGGCCTGCGCGTCGACCACCACCAGCGCGGCGGCGGGAAGGCGCTCCAGCGCGTCGAGCGCGCCCTGGGCGTCGGCGACGGTGGCCGCGATCTCGAACGAGCGGACCTCGGCGAGCACATGCGTCAGGGACTCGCGCACCCGCGCGTCGCTGGAGACCAGGATGATCTGCGCGCTCATGTCAGGTCCCCTCCACCGTGAACACCCGTTCGCCCTCGGGCGTGGGCTCGTCGTCGCCCGCCCCCCGCAGAGCGAGGCGGAGCTTGACCGAGAAGCTCTCGCCGTAGGCGAGGCGCAGCGCGTCCTGTGTGGTCAGCGCGAAGGTCACCGGCACTCCCTGGGTTGAGGTGAACGTGCCGTCGAGGCCCTCCCGCTCCGTGTCTGTCGGGAGGCCGACCTCCAGCACCAGGGCGTTGGAGACCCACAGCTCGGAGCGCGGCCGCTCCTCCTGCTGGCTGCCGGCGACCGTGGCGATGATGTCGACGTGGTCACCGGGGCTGACCTTGCCTGCGACGCCCGTCTCGGCGTCGACGATGATCGCGACCTCGCGGTACCCCGGCTGCACGCCGGGGCGGGGTATGAGCATCCCGGCCTGGACCGTCGCGCCCTTGCGATAAGGGGCTGCGGCGACCAGGCCCGCCGTCGCCGCGACGTCGGACACCGTCCCGTCGGCGACCCATCGCTCGGGCACGTCGACCTCCTCAAGCATGTCGGGTTCGATCGGCTGGTACGCCTCGACGTCCCGCGCGAGCCTCACCACGCTCGTCATGGGGCCGACCTGCGAGCTGACGGAGCCGACATACGACATGACACCCAGGAACACCGCGATCGCACAGACTCCCGTCAGGGTCAGCAGCAGCACGCCTCGGCGCTTGCGAGGGTTCACGCGTGGGCTCCCGCCGGCTGCGTCGTGGAGGCTGACGGAAGCGGGATGTCGCAGAACAGACAGGCCGGCCTCGATCCCGGCCGGTCACAGGAGACGCACTGCGGCGCGCGCTCCTGGCGCAACTGGCCGCTGACCTCGTTCCATCGAACCTCGTCGAGGGTCGTCACCTCGACCCACCGCGAGGCCTTCCACCCGGCCTCGACGACGCCGACATCCACACGCCGGTCCGGCCAGCCGACCTCCAGGTCCCTGACGACCGGCTTCGCCGACCGGGCGACCACGACGAGCGGGGAGGTGGCGTCCAGCGCGCCCGACAGGGCCGTGACCGACCCCGCGGTCAGGTCCACGAGGAATCGCGTGCGCCAGAACGTCCCTGCCAGGTGCTGGCGCAACGTGGGGGACGGGTTGGCGAGCGCGGCGACATTGGAGAGGACGACCCGCGTGCGCAGCACCTCGGACACCGCGCGCGCCACCCCGGCCGACCTCGACAGCGCCACGTCGGCGGGCATGGAGCCCAGCATCAGCACCGTCGCGATCCACGCGGTGTAGGGCGTCGGCGTGTGGAGGATGCCGATCCGCTCGGCGCCGAGCGCGAGACGCACCGACCGAGCGACCCGACGAGACTTGGCGTCCCGGACCGCGAGCAGCACGTCATCGTGGACGGACCGCACGGCGTCCACGACGTCCCGGGGCTCGCACGGCACGGCCCGCACCGTCGGCGGCAGCGTCTCGGGCGCACCGATCGCGACGACGGTTCCGTCCACAGGTGCGCCTCCGTTGCTCGGTCCCATGAGTCACAGATGTTTCTCAGGTCAGATCGACGTTACTCTCAGGCGATTAGCAGGCTAGCAGGTCCTTAGTGAAGGAGGTCACATGCCGCGACCCTCCCGGCATCGCCTCGTGATCGACGGTCGGACGACCGCCATGGTCGAGATCGCCGACACGTGGGCGCGACGCGCCCGCGGGATGCTCGCGCGCCGCGCCCTGCCCGCGGCGCTCCTCCTGCGCCCCTGCGCCTCGGTCCACGGCGTCGGCATGCGCGTCCCGCTCGACGTCGCCTTCCTCACCCCCGAGGGAGCCGTGCTCGACGTCATCGTCCTGCGGCCCTGGTCCGCCCCGCGCGGACGGCGTGGCGCGGCCGCGGTGCTCGAGGCCCCCGCCGGCAGTTTCGCCCGGTGGGACCTGACCCGCGGGTCCGCGGTTCAGACCGCCCCGGACCGCGAGCCGAGCTGAGCGTCCGCAAGGAGCACCCGAGCGGCGCAGGGCGAGCGACGGCTGCACGCCCCCGTGGTCGCACGCTCCTCCCACCGCCGAAGCCTCCGCCCCGAGCGCGAGGCGCGCCCACGGGCCTGCTCCCAGGAGGCTAGGGGTGGTCGGGCGGCGCGGGCCAGGCTCACGGTCGCGCTTGCGGACCCCGGACGGCCGTTGAGGGACTGATCCGCCCGAGCGTCTCAGGCGGCGCGATCCGCCAGCGCCTCGGCGAAGGCCTCCAGTGCCTCCTTGACAGGCCCGGAGGGCAGCGGCGCCAGCTCGGCGGCCGCCTCACGCGCGTACCGCACCGCCAGGTCGCGCGTCTCGCGCAGCACGTCGTGGGCCCGCAGCCGCTCGACGACGTCGGCCAGCGCGGCGTCCGACTCCAGGTCCCCGTCCAGGTCCGCGACCAGCGCCACGTCCTGCGCCGCAGCCCCCGCGCGCGCGGCGCGTTGGCGCAGCAACAGCACCGGCATGGTGGCAATGCCCTCGCGCAGGTCGGTGCCGGGCGTCTTGCCCGACTCGGCGCCCGACGACGTCAGGTCGAGCACGTCGTCGGCGAGCTGGAACGCGACCCCGACCTTCTCTCCGTACGCGGCGACGATCTCGACCGCCTGCTGCGGCGCCCCGCCGAACATCGCCCCCAGCCGCGCGGAGGTCGCCAGCAGCGAGGCCGTCTTGTCGGCGAGAACCTGGAGGTAGTGCGCCACCGGGTCCTCGGCCGCGGACGGTCCGGTGGTCTCGTGAAGCTGGCCCAGGCACAGCCGCTCGAACGTCTCGGCCTGGATGCGCACCGCCTGCGGTCCGAGCCCCGCCACGCGCGCCGACGCCCGGGCGAACAGCAGGTCGCCGACGAGGATCGCGACCGAGTTGCCCCACACCGAGTGCACGCTGGGCGCGCCCCGTCGCAGCGGCGCCGAGTCCATGACGTCGTCGTGATACAGCGAGGCCAGGTGCGTGAGCTCGACGACGATGGCGGCGTCGACGAGCTCGCGGCGCGACCCGTCGCCGAGCTCGCCCGCCAGGAGGGTCAGAAAGGGACGCAGCCGCTTGCCCCCCGCGGCGACAAGGTGGTGCGAGACGTCGTCGGCGAGCCGGTCGGCGCTCGCGACGGCGTCGGCCAGCGCCTGCTCGACCAGGCCCATCCGCTCCGTCAGGCGCGCCGCGAGCGCGGAGTCGGACATCGGGATGACGGTGGCCACGTTCGCCCCCAGGGCGTCCGCGTCGTACGGCGCGGGCTCACGGGAGCGGGAGTCGGGCGCGACGCTGGGCTCGGGGGGCAGGCTCACGGCACGAACTTAGCCGCCCCAGCGGCAAGATCGAGAACCGAGGCGGGCAGCACGCCCAGCAGGACGACGCCGATCGCGCACAGCGCGACCACGACGGCCGCGGGACCCCACCCGGTCATGACCGTGACGACGGCGCGCGCCGCGGGGCGCGCGAGCGTCGCCGTCGCGCCCGCCGCACCACCCGTCCCACCTGCCTCACCTGCCCGCGCGCTGGTCGCGGCGCCCGAGTCGGCCTGCCTCGCGGCGCCATCGCCGAGCCCGGCGTCGGGCGCCGGCGTCAGCACCATGAGCACGATGACGCGCACGTAGAAGAACACCGAGACGGCCGAGGCGAGCACGCCGATGAGCGCGAGCGGCCACGCCCCGGCGTCGACCGCCGCGGAGAAGACCCCGAACTTCGCCACGAAGCCCGCCGTGAGCGGGATGCCCGCCATCGACAGCAGGAACACCGCGAAGGCCGCCGTGAGCCACGGGGCCTTGCGCCCCAGGCCCGCCCACTGCGCCAGGTGCGTCGCCTCACCGAGGATGACGGCGTCGTGCTCGTCGCCGCCGCCGGTCGTCAGGCGCTCGCGCACCAGCGTCACGACGGCGAACGCGCCGACCGTCGCCAGACCGTAGGCCAACAGGTAGAACAGCACGGCGCTGGCGGCGGCGGCGCCGAACCCGACGAGCGCGACCAGGATGAAGCCCGCGTGCGCGATCGAGGAGTAGGCCAGCAGTCGCTTGATGTCGGTCTGCACGACGCCGACGATGGTGCCGATCGCCATGGTCGCGATCGCCACCGACCACAGCAGCACCTGGACCTCGTGCCGGGTGGCGGCGTCGAATCCCTCGCCCAGGTAGAACAGCACACGCACGAGCGCGCCGACGGCGGCCGCCTTGGTGCACGCCGCCATGAACCCGGTGATCGGCGTGGGAGCGCCGGTGTACACGTCGGGCGTCCACGTGTGGAACGGCGCCGCGCCGATCTTGAACAGCAGGCCGCCCGCGACGAGCACGATGCCCGCGACCGCCAGGACGTGCAGGCCCTGCAGCGGGGAGTCGCCGCGGCCCGCGAGCGCGTCGGCGATGGCCGGCAGGTGCACCGAGCCCGCGAAGCCGTACAGCAGCGCGATGCCGAACACCGTCAGCGCCGAGGCGAACGCGCCGAGCAGGAAGTACTTGAACGCGGCCTCCTGGCTCAGCAGTCGGCGGCGGCGCGCGGTCGCGCACAGCACGTACAGCGGCAGGCTGAGCACCTCGAGCGCGATGAAGAGCACCACGAGGTCGTCGGTCGCGGCGAACAGCAGCATGCCGCCCGTGGAGAACAGCGCGAGCGGGTACACCTCGGTCTGCTGCAGGCCCGCGCGGCGCGCCTCCTCCTCGTACCGGCTGCCCGGCACGGCCGCGGCCGTGGGCGCGAAGGCGTCCTGCCCGCCGCTGCGATCGGCCATGACCAGCACGGCCAGGAACGCGAGCACCGCGACGATGCCCTGGATGGCCAGGCCGAACGGCGTCAGGTCGTAGCTGTCGCCGACGGCCAGGCGCGGACCGGCGTGCACGCTGTCCCACAGCAGCCCGACGGCGACGACGGCGCCCGCGAGCGCGCCCAGTGTCAGCGTCAGCTGGACGGCGCGCCGCGCCCGCGCGGGCACGAACGCCTCGACCAGCACGCCGACGACGCCCGCGCCGAGCACCACGAGCACCGGCGAGATGGCCGCCCAGTCGATGAGCGGAGGGATGAAGTCGTTCACGCCGCCACCTCCGTGTGGACGCTGAGGGGATCGCTCACGCCGACCTGCTCGACGGTCGTCGCCGCCGGGGGGTCGACGTAGCGCAGGCCGAGGCTGGGGATGAACCCCAACACCAGCAGGGCCGCGACGAACACGCCGGCGACGGTGCGCTCGCGCGCGTCGAGGTCGCGGACCGGCCCGTCGGCCGTGAGCGTGGCCGGGACCTGCCCGGTGAACATGCGCTGATAGGTCAGCAGCACGTAGACCGCGGCGAGCACCACGGCGGGCGCCGCGACCAGGGCCGCGGCGTGGTGGGCCGCGAACGCCCCCAGGAACACCAGGATCTCGGAGACGAACGTGGCCAGGCCCGGCAGCGCCGCCGCCGACAGGCCCGCGACGAGGAAGCTGCCGCCCAGGATGGGGGCGACCGTGCGCAGGCCGCCGTAGTCGGCGATGCGCTGGCTGCGCTGGGGGTGCCGCGCGATCGCGAAGCCCGCGATGAGGAACAGCGCGCCCGTCGAGATGCCGTGGTTGAGCATCATGAGGCTCGCCCCGGCCGTGCCGGTAGCGGTGAAGGTGAAGATGCCCAGGATGATGAACCCGAAGTGGGACACCGAGGTGTAGCCCACCAGCCGGAGCAGGTCGCTCTGCCCGATGGCGAGGATCGCGCCGTACAGGATCGAGACGACCGCGAGCGCCACGATCACGGGCGCCGCCCAGCGCGCGGCCTCGGGGAAGAGCGGCAGGCACAGCGTGAGCATCCCGAAGGTGCCCACCTTGTCGAGCACGCAGATCAGCAACGTCGACGTGCCCGGGGTCGCGTTCTCGCTGACGTCGGGCAGCCAGGTGTGCACGGGGACCATGGGCGCCTTGATGGCGAACGCGAGGAAGAACGCGCAGAACATCAGGCGCCCGGCGGTCGTGTCGAGGCCGCCCGCGGTGGCCGCGAGGTTCGCGGTCAGGAACGTCTCGGGTCCGCGCTCGGCCGCGGGCACCTGCAGGTACAGCGCGATGACCGCCACGAGCATGACCAGGCCGCCCGCGAGCGAGAACAGCAGGAACTTGACCGCGGCGTAGCGGCGCTGCGCGCCCTGCCCGAACCCGCCGATGAGGAAGTAGGCCGGGATCAGCATGGCCTCGAACAGCACGTAGAACAGGAAGACGTCGCGCGCCGCGAACACCGCGACCATGAACGCCTCGAGCACCAGCACCGTGGCGAGGTAGGAGCGCAGCCGTGGGTGGTCGCCGCCCTGCTCCCGCCACGCCGCGAGGATCACCAGCGGCACCAGTCCCACCGAGAGCGCGATCAGCAGCAGGCCGACGCCATCGACGCCGACGGCGTAGCTGGCCCCGATGCTCGGGATCCACGAGTGGGCCTCGACGAGCTGGTGCTCGGCGGCGCGTGCGGTGTCGAACGCGAGGAACGCGCCGACCAGCAGCGCCACCTCGACGAGCGAGCCGACGAGCGCGACCCAGCGCGCGGCCGGGGCGCCGAACGCGCCCGAGCCCGGACCGTAGGAGGCCACCCCGCCCGGGGCGGGGCGGCCCCGGCCACGGCCGGTGAGCGCGGTCGCGAGCGCGGCCACGAGCGGCCACGCGATGAGGACGGTCAGCCAGGGGAAGCTCATGTCTCGTGTCCTTCCTCAGCCGGCCAGGGCCCACACGACGCCGGCGACCACGAGCAGGCCTCCGAGCGACGTGGCCGCATAGGTCCGGACGTAGCCGTTCTGGAGCCGCCGCAGCCCGTCGCCCGATCTGCGCACGCCCGAGGCGAGCTGCAGGAACGCTGCGTCGACGGCGGTGCGGTCGGCGTACACGAGCGTGCGCGTGACCACCTGGCCGGGCAGCATGACGACGGTCTCGTTGAGCGGGTCTTGGTACAGGTCGCGGCGGGCCGCGCGCACCAGGACGTTCGACGTGGGCGCCTCGACGGGCACGGGCCCGATCGCGTACAGGCGGAACGCGAGCCACGCGCCCGCCAGCACGAGCAGCAGCGTCGCCGTCATGATGAGCCACACCGGCAGGACGGGCTCGCCGTGCTCGGCGTGCCCGGTCACCGGCTCCAGCCACGTGGTGAACCGGCCGCCGAGCTGCAGCAGGAACCCGAGGGCCACCGAGCCGAGCGCGAGCACGATCATGGGCCAGCGCATGAGCGCCGGGGACTCGTGCGGGTGCGTCTCCTGCCCGCCGTGGCGGGGCCAGCGCCGCCGGCCCGCGAACGTCATGAAGAACAGGCGCGACATGTAGAACGCCGTGATGCCCGCGCCGAGCAGCGCGACCAGGCCGAAGACCCATGGTCGCCAGCCTTCGCCGACGAACGCCGCCTCGATGATCTTGTCCTTGGACCAGAAGCCCGAGAACGGCGGGACGCCGAGGATCGCGAGCCAGCCCAGCCCCATCGTGATCGCCGTGACGGGCAGCACGCGAGACAGCCCACCGAACCGCCGCATGTCGACGCTGTCGTCCATGGCGTGCATGACGCTGCCCGCGCCGAGGAACAGCCCGGCCTTGAAGAAGCCGTGCGTGACCAGGTGGAAGATCGCGAACGCGTAGCCGATCGGCCCCAGGCCCGCCGCGAGCATCATGTAGCCGATCTGCGACATGGTCGAGGCCGCGAGCGCCTTTTTGATGTCGTCCTTCGCACAGCCGACGACGGCGCCGAACAGCAGCGTCACGGCGCCGACGATGACGATCACCAGCTGCGCGGTCGGCGCGGCCTCCAGCACCGGGGCGCTGCGCACCAGCAGGTACACCCCCGCGGTGACCATGGTGGCCGCGTGGATGAGCGCGGAGACCGGCGTCGGGCCCGCCATCGCGTCGCCCAGCCAGGCCTGCAGCGGGAACTGCGCCGACTTGCCGCACGCGGCCAGCAGCAGCATGAGCCCGATGGCGGTGGCGACGCCGGCGCCCAGGCCGTCCGCGGCGCCCAGCACGTCGTCGAAGCTCACCGACCCGACCTGCCAGACCATGATCATCATCGCGACGATGAGGCCCATGTCGCCCACGCGGTTCATCACGAAGGCCTTCTTGCCCGCCACCGCGTTCTCGACCTTGTGGTCCCAGAACCCGATGAGCAGGAACGAGGCCAGGCCCACGCCCTCCCAGCCGACGAACAACAGCAGGTAGGAGTCGGCGAGCACCAGCAGCAGCATCGCGGCGACGAACAGGTTGAGGTACCCGAAGAACCGGCGCCGCGAGCCGTCGTGCTCCATGTAGGCCACGGAGTAGACGTGGATGAGCGTGCCGACGAACGTCACGAGCAGCACGAAGGTCAGCGACAGCGGGTCGATCCGCAGCGCCGCGTCGACGTGCAGCGCCCCGGCGTCGATCCACGTGCCGAGCGAGGCGATGCCCACACGGTCGGTGGCCGGCTGGGCGAGCACGTCGAGCAGCAGCGCGAGCCCGGCGGCGAAGCTCGCCGTCGAGGTCAGCACGCCGAGCCAGTGCCCCCAGCGGTCGGTGCGCCGTCCGCCCAGCAGCAGGATCGCGGCGCCCAGCAGCGGGAACCCGACGAGCCACGGCGCGAGGCCGAGTGTGTCCATCCGAGGGCCCCCTAGCCGTTGAGAAGGTTGACGTCGTCGACCGAGGCCGAGCGGCGGGTCCGGAAGATCGTCACGATGATCGCCAGCCCGACGACGACCTCGGCGGCGGCCACGACCATGACGAAGAAGGCGAGCACCTGCCCCGTGAGGTCGCCGTGGATGCGGGCGAAGGTGACGAACGCGAGGTTGGTCGCGTTGAGCATGAGCTCGACGCCCATGAACACGACGATGGCGTTGCGGCGCAGCAGCACCGTGGTGGCCCCGATCGAGAACAGGATCACGGCGAGCACCAGGTAGTTGGTGACGGCCATCAGCTCCTCGCCTCCGCGTCGTCGGTGGGGGTGGGGGTGGACGGGGTGGTGGTTTCGACAGGCTCAACCGGAGAATCGACCGCCGCGGGCAGGCCGAGGCGGGCGCGCAGCGTCTCCTCGGCCGTGAGCACGTCGGCCGCCGTGCGCTGCTGGCCGCGGATGCGCAGCACGCGCGGCACGGAGTGCTCGAGCGGCTGCCCGTCGGGGCCGAGCGCCGGAGTGTCCATGGCGTTGTTCTGCGCGTAGACGCCCGGTGCGGGCAGCGGCGTCAGCGGCGCGCCCTGGGCCACCGCGGCCACCCGCTCTCGCATCCGGGTGTGCTGGGTGCGCCGCTCGCCGAGCCGGCGCCGGTGGGTGAGCACGAGCCCCGCGAGCGCCGCGGTCACCAGCAGCACGCCGATGACCTCCATGGCCAGGACGTAGTCGCCGAACAGGATCGCGGCCAGGCCCGTCGGGTTGGTCTGCGCGTTGGCCAGGTCGAGCCCGATCGCGGGCGGCAGGTCGGTGCGCCCGAGCACACCGAGCAGCACGACGAGCAGCCCGGCGCCGAACAGGACCCCGATCCACCGCTGGCCGCGGATGGTCTCGGTGAGCGAGTCCGCGGCGTCGACGCCCACGAGCATGAGCACGAACAGGAACAGCATCATGACCGCGCCGGTGTAGACGACCACCTGGACGACGCCCAGGAACGGCGCCTCGTTGGCCACGTACAGCACGGCCAGGGCGATCATCACGAAGACCACGCACACGGCCGCGTGCACGGCGCGCCGGGCGAACAGCAGTCCGAGCGCGGCCAGGACCATGAGCGGGGCGAGGATCCCGAACAGGGCCGCCTCACCTGCCGACGTCGTCATCGCACGCCTCCGTTCCTGGGCGCGGCGGCGCCGGGCACGAGCGCAGCCGCCTCGGGAGCCTCGCCTGCGCGGCGGTCGCCCGCGTGCCCGCCCTCGGCCGCGACCCGGGTGTAGTCGGCCTTGGTGGCCGACGGGCGCAGCGTGTGCTGCGTCGGCTGCGGCGGCGCGGCCCGGCCGTCGACGACGTCGGCCGCTTCCGCGAGCGTCGGGTCGTCGGGGCGGTGCTCACGCACCCACGCCACCTGCTCGGCCGTCGGGGCGGTGACCTTGCCCTGGTAGTAGTCGGTGTCGGTCGTGCCCTCGACCATCGGGTGCGGTCCGGCGAGCGCGCCCGCGGCGGGTGGGGCCAGCAGGTCCTGCTTCTCGTAGATCATCCCCGCACGCGTGGGACCGGTGAGCTCGTAGTCGTTGGACATCGTCAGCGCGCGGGTGGGGCACGCCTCGACGCACAGCCCGCAGAAGACGCACCGCAGGTAGTTGATCTGGTAGACGCGCCCGTAGCGCTCGCCGGGGCTGACCTGCCCGCCCCCGGTCTCGGCCACGACCTCGGCGTTGTCGGCGCCCTCGACGTAGATGGCGTCGGCCGGGCACGCCCACGCGCACAGCTCGCAGCCGATGCACTTCTCCAGCCCGTCGGCGTAGCGGTTGAGCTGGTGGCGGCCGTGGTAGCGGCGCGCGGGCGGGACCTTCTCGAACGGGTACTGCTCGGTCACGGTGGGCCGGAACATGGCCCCGAGCGTCACCCCGAACCCCGCGACGGGCGCGAACAGGCGCCCGACCGGACCCTTGGTGGGCCGCAGCGGCTGGTACTCGCTCATCGGGCGTCCTCCTCGGCGTCGGGCCCGCCGGAGGCGGGGGTCGCGTCGACCGTGACGGGGCGGCGGGCCGCGCGCGGCGACGGTGGCAGCGTCTGCCCGGGCAACGGCGGCACGGGGTAGCCGCCCGCGAACGCGTCGAACGGGGCTATGGGCGCGGGGGGCTGCTCGCGGCGCTCGGGCCAGAAGGTCAGCAGCGCCACCGCGATGACGCCGATGCCGACCAGCACCGCGACGAGCGTGCCGCGCGGCACCTGGCCGTCGAGCCGCACCCACTGCACGACCGACAGCAGCACGAGCCAGCCGAGCGCGACCGGGATGAGCACCTTCCAGCCGAACACCATGAACTGGTCGTAGCGCAGGCGCAGCAGCGTGCCGCGCACCCAGACGAACACGAACATGAGGATCCACACCTTGGCCAGGAACCACAGCAGCGGCCACCATCCGGTGTTGAGGGCGCCGTCCGCGATGAGCGACAACGGCGCCGGGGCGCGCCAGCCGCCGAGGAACAGCGTCGTGGCCACGGCGGAGACGTTGAGCATGTTGATGTACTCGGCCAGGAAGAACCAGGCGAACTTCATCGACGAGTACTCGGTCATGTACCCCGAGACGAGCTCACCCTCGGCCTCGGGCAGGTCGAACGGCAGGCGGTTGGTCTCGCCGATCATCGAGATGACGTAGACGATGAACGCCGGCAGCAGCGGGATGAGGAACCACTGGCTGGTCTGCTGCTCCACGATCGTCGACGTCGACATCGAGCCCGACAGGATGAACACGCTGACCAGCGACAGGCCCATCGCCAACTCGTAGCTGATGACCTGCGCCGTCGAGCGCACCGAGCCCAGCAGCGGGTACGTCGAGCCCGACGACCAGCCGCCCAGCACGATGCCGTAGACGCCCACCGACGCGCACGCCAGCACGTAGAGCACCGCCACGGGGAAGTCGGTCAGCTGCGCGGGCGTCGACCAGTCGGTGAACGGCAGGCGCACCTCGGGGCCGAACGGCACCACGGCGAAGACCAGCAGCGAGCAGAACACCGAGATCATCGGCGCCAGCAGGTAGATGACGCGATCGGCCGCGGTGACGCTGACGTCCTCCTTGAGCAGCAGCTTCATGGCGTCTGAGAGCGACTGGAGCAGGCCGAAGGGGCCGTGCACGTTGGGGCCGGGGCGCACCTGCATGCGGCCGACGACCTTGCGCTCGAACCAGATCGCGATGAGCACGCTGGTCAGCAGGAACACGAGGATCAGCACGGCCTTGACCAGGAACGTCCAGCCGTTGTCGCGCGAGAAGTCGGCGACGACTCCGGGGATCATGCGGCACCTCCGTCACCGCTCGGGGTGGTCTGCGCGGCCACAGGAGCGGGTGCGAGGCTCACGACGTCGCCGGGTGAGGCGCCGAGCGCGTCGTGCACGCGCGACCCCTTGCTGGCCAGCGGCAGCCACACGACGTGGTCGACCATCTCCGTGACGCGCACGGGCAGGGTGATCGCCCCGCGGCCGGTCGACACGGTGACCCGCTCGCCGTCGCGCACCCCGGCCGCGGCGGCCGTGGTCGCGCTCAGGCGGGCCACGGGCCGCTTGGCCGTGCCCGCCAGGTGCGGCTCGCCGTCCTGCAGCGCGCCGTCGTCGAGCAGCAGATGCCACGAGGCGAGCACCGCCGCGCCCGCGTCCACCGACGGCGCCTCGACGGCGACCGGCGCGGGGGCGGGCACGCGCTCTCCCGTCCAGGCGGGCAGCGCGCCCACCGCGCGGTGGGCCGCGCGCACGTCGTCGGCGCCCAGATTGACGCCGGCCTGCGCGGCCAGGGCGTGCAGCACCCGGTGGTCGGGCAGCGCCGCGGACTCGAGCGCCTGCCCGAACGGGCGCACCCGCCCCTCCCAGCTCACATACGATCCGGCGCGCTCGACAGGCGGGGCGACGGGAAGCACGACGTCGGCCAGCGCGGTCACCTCGCTGGCGCGGACCTCCAGGCTCACGACGAATCCCGCGCTCGCCAGCGCCGCACGCGCGGCGGCCGGGTCGGGCAGGTCGGCGAGCTCGACGCCGCCGACCAGCGCTCCGCCGAGCGTCCCGTCCGCGAGCGCCGCGATGACGCCGCTCAGGTCGCGGCCCGGCGCCGTCGGCAGCGCCGCCTCCGCGACGCCCCACGCGCGGGCGACCTCGGCCCGGGCCGCGGGGTCGGTGATCGGCCGGCCGCCGGGCAGCAGGCCGGGCAGCAGGCCCGCCTCGACGCCGCCGCGCTCGCCCACGCGCCGCGGCACCCAGGCCAGGCGCGCCCCGGTGGCCTCGGCGAGCCGCAGCGCGGCGCCGAGCGCGCCCGGCGACCCGGCCAGCCGCTCGCCCACCAGGACGACGGCGCCGGGCTCGGCCAGCGCGGCCGCGGCCGCGGTGATGGCCGCCGACTCGGCGGGGGCGAGGTCGGCGGGCAGCGCCACGCCGCTGGCCTGCGCCGCCACGGCGCCCAACCACTCGCCCTCCATGCCGGGCGCGGCGGGCAGCAGGTCGCCGTCCAGTCGCCGCAGGCCGAGTGTGGCGAAGGGCGCCAGGCCCAGCACGCGCAGCCCGTGCTTGCGCACGGCCTTGCGCAGCCGCAGGAACAGGTAGCCGCCCTCCTCCTCGGCCTCCAGGCCCGCGAGCAGCACGACAGGCGCCCTCTCCAGGTCGCCGAACGTGACGCCGACGCCCGTGCCGGCCACGGCGTGGGCGAGGAAGGCCGTCTCCTCGGCCGAGTGCGCCCGCGCGCGCTGGTCGACGTCGTCGGAGCCGAGCACGGTGCGCGCGTAGCGCGACCACGCGAACGCGTCCTCCACCGTCAGCCGGCCGCCGGGCAGCACCCCGACGCCGCCCGCGGCCCGTGCGCGCTCCAGCCCCTCGGCGGCGAGCTCAAGCGCCTCGACCCAGCTCGCGGGGCGCAGCTCGCCTCGCTCGACGCCCGCGGCGGTCGTGACCCGGTCGCGCACCAGCGGCGTGGTGATGCGGTCGGGCGCGGACTGCCACGCGAACGCGAAGCGGTCCTTGTCGGTGATCCACTCCTCGTTGACCGCGGGGTCGTCGCCCGCCAGGCGGCGCATCACCGTGCCGCGGCGGTGGTCGACGCGGATCGCGGCGCAGCTGGAGTCGTGCTCGGCGATGGCCGGCGTCGAGACCAGGTCGAACGGGCGGGCGCGGAACCGATAGGTCGCACTGGTCAGCGCGCCGACCGGGCAGATCTGGATGGTGTTGCCCGAGAAGTACGAGGCGAACGGGGTCCCGTCCTCCGTGGGCGCCGCGCCCCCGACGGGAGCGTCCCCGGTGGTCGAGCCCGCCGAAACCCCCCCGGTGGTTGAGCCTGTCGAAACCACCCCGTCGGGCGACGCCCCCGAGGCCGCGTAGCCCAGCACGTCGACGTCGAACGCCCCGATCTGCTGGCGCGCGCCGCGCTCCTGCAGCGCGATGAACGCGTCGCCCGCGATCTCGTCGCTGAAGCGCGTGCAGCGCTGGCACAGCACGCACCGCTCGCGGTCCAGGAGGATCTGCGTCGAGACGCCGATCGGCTTGGGGAACACCCGCTTGACGTCGACGAACCGCGTGTCGGGCGCGCCGTTGGTCATCGCCTGGTTCTGCAGCGGGCACTCGCCGCCCTTGTCGCACACGGGGCAGTCGAGCGGGTGGTTCATGAGCAGCAGCTCCATGACCCCGGCCTGCGCCTTGTCCGCGACCGGAGAGGTGTGCGCGGTGCGCACCACCATGCCCGCCGTGGCCTCGAGCGTGCACGACGCCTGCGGCTTGGGCATGGGCCGCACGTTGCCCTCACGGTCGGGCACGGCGACCTCGACCAGGCACTGCCGGCACGCGCCGACGGGCTCGAGCAGCGGGTGGTCGCAGAAGCGCGGGATCTGGACGCCGATCTGCTCGGCCGCCCGGATCACCAAGGTGCCCTTCGGCACGGTGACCTGGACGTCGTCGATCGTGACGGTCACGCCGTCGGGGATCGGCTCGGCGGGCGTCGCGCCGTCGGCCCTGGCGACGCCGCCACCCGCCGCCGTCTTGTCCGCAGTCGCGGTCATCAGTGACCTCCTGCGCCGGCGAGCACGCCGGGCTGGTTGCTCGGGGTCTTCGGGGTGTACTCGAACAGGGCCGAGGCGGCCGGGTCGAACGGGCAGCCATGGCCGTCGATATGCGCCTGGTACTCGTCGCGGAACAGCTCGATCGAGCTGGTCACGGGCGAGGTCGCGCCGTCGCCCAGCGCGCAGAACGCGCGGCCGAGGATGTTGTCGCACAGGTCGAGCAGCAGGTCGATGTCGCCGTCGGCGCCCCCGCCCGCCTCGATGCGCCGCAGCACCTGCTTCATCCAGTAGGTGCCCTCGCGGCACGGGGTGCACTTGCCGCACGACTCGTGCGCGTAGAAGTCGGTCCAGCGGCTCACCGCGCGCACCACGCAGGTCGTCTCGTCGAAGAGCTGCAGCGCGCGCGTGCCGAGCATCGACTTGGCGGCGCCCACCGACTCGTAGTCGAGCGGCACGTCGAGGTGGGCGCTGGTGAACATGGGCGTCGAGGAGCCGCCCGGGGTCCAGAACTTCAGCTCGTGCCCCGCCCGCACGCCGCCCGCCATGTCGAGCAGCTCGCGCAGCGTGACGCCCAGCGGCGCCTCGTACTGGCCCGGACGTGTGACGTGCCCCGACAGCGAGAACAGCCCGTGGCCCGTGGAGCGCCCGACGCCCATCGAGGCGAACCAGTCGGCGCCGAGGCGCACGATCGCCGGCACCGACGCGATCGACTCGACGTTGTTGACCACCGTGGGGCGCGCGTACAGGCCCTCGACGGCCGGGAACGGCGGCTTGAGGCGCGGCTGCCCACGCCGACCCTCGAGCGAGTCGAGCAGCGCCGTCTCCTCGCCGCAGATATAGGCGCCCGCGCCCGCGTGCACCGTGACGTCGAGGTCGAAGCCGCTGCCCAGGATGTCCTTGCCCAGGTATCCGGCGTCGTACGCCTCGCGCACCGCGGCCAGCAGCCGGCGGTAGACGTGCAGCACCTCGCCGCGCACGTAGATGAACGCGTGGTGGCAGTTGATCGCGACGCTCGTGATCGCCACACCCTCGACCAGGTGCTGGGGGCTGGCCATCATGAGCGGGATGTCCTTGCACGTGCCCGGCTCGGACTCGTCGGCGTTGACGACCAGATAGCGCGGCTTGCCGTCGTCGGGCGGCAGGAATCCCCACTTCATCCCCGTGGGGAATCCCGCGCCGCCGCGCCCGCGCAGGCCTGAGTCCTTGACCGTCTGGACCAGGTCGGCCGGGGTCATGGTCAGCGCCTTGCGCAGTGCGGCGTAGCCGTCGTGGGCGAGGTAGGTCTCTAGCGTCCAGGAGCGCTCGGCGTCCCAGGTGTCGGTCAGGACGGGGGTCAGGGTGGTCACTTCGGGTCCCCCTTGGTCTCGACAGGCTCGACCGCCGGGGTTTCGACGGGCTCAACCAGCGGGGGGTCAACCGGCGGGGGGTCGACAGGCGGGGGTGGGGGCGCGGTCCAGCCGCGCTCGCGCGCCAGGCGCAGGCCGGCGAGCGTCGGCTCGCCCGCGATCCCGCCCTCGTCCGCCCGCCCGTCGGGGAACCCGGCCAGCACGCGGCTCATCTGCTTGAACGTGCACACCTGCGCGGCGCCGCGCGTGGGCGCCACGGGCCTGCCCGCACGAAGGTCGTCGGCGACGGCCTTGGCCGACTCGGGCGTCTGGTTGTCGAAGAACTCCCAGTTGACCATCATGACCGGCGCGTAGTCGCACGCCGCGTTGCACTCGACGCGCTCGAGCGTGATGGCGCCGTCCTCGGTCGTCTCGTCGTGCCCCACGCCCAGGTGCTCGCTGAGCTCGTCGAAGATCGCGTCGCCGCCCATGACGGCGCACAGCGTGTTGGTGCACACGCCCACGGTGTAGGCGCCGTTGGGGTGGCGCTTGTACTGCGAGTAGAAGGTCGCCACCGCGCTGACCTCGGCGGGGGTCAGGCCCAGGCGCTCTGCGCAGAACCGGATGCCGTCGCTGCTGACGTACCCGTCGACCGACTGGACCAGATGCAGCAGCGGCAGCAGCCCCGAGCGCGGGTCGGGGTAGCGGGCGACGACGTCGTCGGCGTCGGCGCGCAGCGACGTCAGGGTCTGCTCGTCGTAGGTCATCGGTCGACACCTCCCAGCACGGGGTCCAGCGACGCGACGGACACGACGACGTCGGCCACCTGGCCGCCCTCGCACATGACCGACACGGCCTGGAGGTTGTTGAAGGACGGGTCGCGGAAGTGCGCCCGGTAGGGGCGCGTGCCGCCGTCGGACACCACGTGCACACCGAGCTCGCCGCGCGGATGCTCCACGGTCGCCCACGCCTGCCCGACCGGGACACGGAAGCCCTCGGTCACGAGTTTGAAGTGGTGGATCAGGGCCTCCATCGACGTGCCCATGATCTTCCGGATGTGCTCGAGCGAGTTGCCCTGCCCGTCGCCGCCGACGGCGAGCTGGGCGGGCCAGGCGATCTTCTTGTCGGCGACCATCGTCGGCGCGCCCACGGTCGCCTCCAGGCGCGCGAGCGCCTGCTCGACGATGGCGAGCGACTGGTAGCACTCCTCCAGGCGCAGCACGACACGGTCGTAGCAGTCGGCGTTGTCCGAGACGGGGACGTCGAAGTCGTAGGTCTCGTACCCGCTGTAGGGGAACGCCTTGCGCACGTCGTACGGCAGGCCCGCCGAGCGCAGCACAGGACCCGTGATGCCCAGGGCCATGCACCCGGCCAGGTCGAGCGAGCCTGTGCCGACCAGGCGCGCCTTGAAGATCGGGTTGGCGAGCATGAGGTCGCCGAGCTGGCCCAGGTACTTGCGCACCTCGGGCAGCGCTTTGCGCACCAGGTCCCCGATGTCCGCCGGCACGTCCTGCGCCACGCCTCCCGGGCGGATGTACGCGTGGTTCATGCGTAGGCCCGTGACCGCCTCGAAGACCCGCAGGATCTCCTCACGCGCGGTGAACGCGATGGTCATGACCGTCGTCGCGCCCATCTCGTTGCCCGCGGTGCCCAGGCACACCAGGTGCGAGCCGACGCGGTTGAGCTCCATCATCAGCACGCGGATGACGCTCGCGCGCTCGGGCACGTCGTCCGTGACGCCCAGCAGCCGCTCGACGCCCAGGCAGAACGCCGCCTCCTGGAACAGCGGCGCCAGGTAGTCCATCCGGGTGCAGAACGTGGTGCCCTGCGTCCAGGTGCGGAACTCCATGTTCTTCTCGATGCCGGTGTGCAGGTAGCCGACGCCCGCGCGGGCCTCGGTGACCGTCTCCCCGTCGATCTCGAGCATGAGGCGCAGCACGCCGTGGGTCGAGGGGTGCTGGGGCCCCATGTTGACGACGATGCGCTCCTCGCCCACGACCTCGCGAGCGATCTCGTCCCAGTCGCCGCCCGAGGCCTCGTACAGCGTCGCGCCCTCGGGCAGGTCCTCGTCGGCGGCGCGGGTGGCGTGGAAGGTCGTGCCGGTCACGAGTAGCTCCTGCGCGTGTCGGGCGGCGGCACCGTGGCGCCCTTGTACTCCACGGGGATGCCGCCGAGCGGATAGTCCTTACGCTGCGGGTGCCCGGGCCAGTCGTCGGGCATCTCGATGCGGGCCAGGCCGGGATGGCCGTCGAACACGACGCCGAAGAAGTCGAACGTCTCGCGCTCGTGCCAGTCGTTGGTCGGGTAGACCGACGTCGTCGACGGGATGTGCGGGTCGGCGTCGGGGCACGCGACCTCCAGGCGCAGCCGGCGCCCGTGCGTCACCGACGTCAGGTGGTAGACCGCGTGCAGCTCGCGCCCGGCGTCGTCGGGGTAGTGCACGCCGCTGACGCCCAGGCTCAGCTCGAACCGCAGGTCCTGGTCGTCGCGCAGCGCGCGCGCCACGGGCAGCAGGCGCTCGCGCGCGACCCACAGGGTCAGCTCGGCGTACGGGCCGGGGCGGTCGACGACGACGCGCTCGATCGCCTCGTCGAACGCGATGCCCTCGGCGGACAGCACCTCGGCGAGCACGTCGACCGCCTCGTCGAACCAGCCGCCGTACGGCCGCTCGGCCGCGCCCGGGAACCGGATGGGCGTCACCGTGCCGCCGTAGCCCGAGGTGTCGCCCGACCCGGCGCTGCCGAACAAGCCGTGGCGGGCGCCGACGACCTCGCCCTGCGGGCGACCGCCGGAGGTTGAGCCTGTCGAAACCGAGCCTGACGCAACCGAGCCTGTCGAAACCTCGTCGCTCACCGCAGCAGACCCTTCATCTCGAACGTCGGCGTGGCCTCCAGCGCCGCCGCCTCGGCGGCCTGCGCGGCCTCACGCCGGTTGACGCCCAGCGGGGTGTCCTGGATCTGCTGGTGCAGCGCGAGGATCGCGTTGATGAGCATCTCGGGCCGCGGCGGGCAGCCCGGCAGGTAGATGTCCACGGGCACGACGTGGTCGACGCCCTGGACGATCGCGTAGTTGTTGAACATGCCGCCCGACGAGGCGCACACGCCCATCGACAGCACCCACTTGGGCTCGCTCATCTGGTCGTAGACCTGACGCACCACGGGCGCCATCTTCTGGCTCACGCGCCCGGCCACGATCATCAGGTCGGCCTGGCGCGGCGACGCGCGGAACACCTCCATGCCGAACCGCGACAGGTCGAACCGCGAGGCGCCCGCCGCCATCATCTCGATGGCGCAGCACGCCAGGCCGAACGTCACCGGCCACAGCGAGGCCTTGCGCAGATACCCCGCGATGTCCTCGATCGTCGTCAGGAGAAAGCCCGACGGCGCCTCTTCCAGTCCCATGTGCCCGTCCCTCTCCGTCGCCCCCGTCAGACCCAGTCGAACCCGCCGCGCCGCCACTCGTACACGAAGGGCACGGTGATCAGCGCGAGGAAGACGAGCATGGCGACGAGCCCGAAGCCGGCCAGCCACGCGAAGCTCACGGCCCACGGGTAGAGGAAGACGACCTCGATGTCGAACACGATGAAGGTCATGGCCACGAGGTAGTACTTGATGGGCATGCGCCCTCCGCCGACCGCGTGCGGGGTGGGCATGATGCCGCACTCGTAGGCCTCGAGCTTGGCCCGGTTGTAGCGCTTGGGGCCGATCACCGCGGAGGCCGCCACGCCGCCGAGCGCGAGCACGGCGGCCACGCCCATGAGCACCAGTACCGGAACATATGGGTTGGTCATCCCTGCTCCTGCCTCATCGCTTCGATCACTTCCTTGAGATCGTGCTCGTGCCCGTCGCCGGGCCTAGGCCGCCGGAACCACGCGGGTCAGCGCGGAGATGAGCCGGTCGACCCAGTCCCCTCCACGCGGCTCGTAACAGTCCGACAGCAGCTTGACGACGAACTGCATGACGACCGGGACCGGCAACGCGTACCGGGTCCCGAACCGCATGATCGCCGGGTGCTCGATGAGCCGGACGAACGCCCGGCCCAACGTGTAGTAGCCGCCGAGGTCCGCTCGCATGCGCTCGGCGTACCCCCCGAGCACCGCCTCGCGGGCCGCGTCGCTGGTGCGGGTGCGGGCCTGGGCGATCGCGTCGGCCGCGACTCGGCCCGCCTGGAGCGCGTAGGCGATGCCCTCCCCGTTGAACGGGCTGACCATTCCGGCGGCGTCGCCGACCAGGATCGTCCCGTCGCGGTACATCGGCGCACGGTTGAAGCCCATGGGCAGCGCGGCGCCGCGGATCGGGCCGAGCTGGCTCTCGGGGCTCAGGCCCCAGGCCTCGGGCGCGCCCTCGACCCACCGCTGCAGCAGCGCCCGGTAGTCGTGCCCGACGGCGGACTGGCGCTGCGGGGTCGAGCTCACCGAGCCCAGCCCCACGTTCACCGTGCCGTCGCCGAGCGCGAAGATCCAGCCGTAGCCGGGCAGCAGGTCGCTCTTGCCGGGCTGCCCCGACCACAGCTCAAGGTGCGACTCCATCCAGGAGTCCGCATGCCGCGCCGTCGGACCGCTCGGGCCGTCGGTGCGGAAGTAGGTGCGGTAGGCCGTGCCGAGCGGGCGGTCGTCGCGGCGCGCGATGCCCAGCGACGTCGCGAACCGGGAGGAGACGCCGTCGGCCGCGACGACGACGGGGGCGCGGTAGACGACCTCGCGCCGGTCGGCGGCCTGGGCGCGCACGCCCACGACGCGGCCGGTGCGCTCGTCGGTGAGCGGGCCGGTGACCTTGGTGCGCTCCAGCAGCTTGGCCCCGCTGCGCTGGGCGTGCTGCGCGAGCAGGTGGTCGAACGTCATGCGTGAGCGGGCCATGCCGTAGCCGGGGAAGGCCGCGACCTCGGGCCAGGGCAGCTCCCACGAGCGCCGCCCGGCGAAGACGCGCAGGCCCTCGTTGCGGATCCAGCCGTCGGCGGGGTCGATGTCGACGCCCATGCGCACCAGTTCGGCGACCGCGCGCGGCGTCAGCCCGTCGCCGCAGATCTTGTCCCGCGGAAAGGCGGCCTTCTCCAGGAGCAGCACGTCGAGGCCGGCGCAGGCGCACCAGTGGGCCGTCGAGGACCCGGCGGGCCCGGCGCCGACCACGATCACGTCAGCGTCGTCGTTCGCTCCTGCGCGCACCGCTCCACCTCCTGACCGCATCATCGCCTGTGGGGCCCCGCCCGACGCGCCGGTGGCACGCCGACACGTGTTTGTGAACGGGGTCACAACCTTTCGGCCACCATAGTCATTCGACGCCCACATGGATAGCGGACACCGCCACGCCGGGACCGCACCCGTAGTGGCCTGGGAGAATCCTCGCCCGCGCGCCGTGCTGGATCGTACATTCCGGGCACGCCACAGGGCCCGAGATCGGGGGTCGAAGGTCCTGAACTGTCGCCGCGCGCTCGACGCCCGCCGCGCGCTGAGCGTCGCGGGACGGGCTCAGGCGGGTCGGCTCGCCCGGTGCAGCGCCACGATCCCGCCCGTGAGGTTGCGGTAGGCGACGCGCTCCCAGCCGGCGTCGAGCATGAGCCGCCCCAGACCCGCCTGATCGGGCCAGGAGCGGATCGACTCGGCGAGGTAGTCGTAGGACCCCTTGTCGCGCGTCACTGCGCCCGCGACCACCGGCAGCGCGCGCATCAGGTACTCCAGGTACACGGTCCGGAACGGACCCCAGGTCGGTGTGGAGAACTCGCACACCACCAGCCGCCCGCCGGGGCGCACGACGCGCAGCATCTCGCGCAGCGCGCCCGCGGTGTCGACCACGTTGCGCAGGCCGAAGCTGATGGTCACGGCGTCGAAGGCGCCGTCGGCGAAGGGCAGGGCCGTCGCGTCGCCCGCGACGAACGGCAGGTCCGGGCGGCGGCGCTTGCCGACCGTGAGCATGCCGAGCGAGATGTCGGAGGGCACCACCCAGGCGCCGTCGAGCTCGAACGGCTCACTCGACGTGCCGGTGCCGGCGGCGAGGTCGAGCACCTTCTCCCCCGGCAGCGCGGCCACGGCGGCGCGCACCAGGCGACGCCAGCGGCGGTCCTGCCCGAGGGAGACGAGGTCGTTGACGAGGTCGTAGCGCTCGGCGATCCCGTCGAACATCGACGCGACCTCACGGGGGTGCTTCTCGAGACTGGCGCGCGGCATGGCGCCCATCGTCGCACGCGGGCGTGGGCCGGGAGCGCTTCCGCGCGGGGCTACCCTGGACGGCGATGTCAGCAACCGCACTCCCCCAGCCTGCGGGCCACCCCGCGGGTCGGCCGGACGCCACCGCGCCGGGCCTCGACGCCCGACCGCTGGTGGTCAGGACCGCCGCCCTCGACCTGCCCGACGACGGCCTGGCGACGCTGATGGGCCTGTTGCCCGACGCGCGCCCGCTGGCGTGGGTGCGCCGCGGCGACGGCATCGTCGGGTGGGGCGAGGCGCTGCGCGTCACGGTGCGTGGGCGACGCCGGTTCGCGGACGCCGCGGCCGCCTGGCAGTCGGCGCTCGAACGCGCGGTCGTGCGCGACGACGTGCGCCTGCCCGGCACGGGACCGGTCGCGTTCGGCTCCTTCGCCTTCGACGACGCGTCACAGGACGGCGGCGTTCTCGTGGCGCCGCGCGTCGTCGTCGGGCGCCGGGGCGGCCAGGCGTGGATCACCACGATCTCCCAGGGCCTCGACGCCGCCCCGACGACGGCGCTGCTCGACCCGTCGGCCCGCACGCCGATCACCTCGCCCGGCGCGGTCGTCGAGGCCGACGGCGCGATCGCCGCCGCCGACTGGCCCGGCATCGTCGCCGACGCCGTGGGGCGCATCCAGGCGGGCGACCTCGACAAGGTGGTGCTCGCGCGCGACGTCGTCGCGACCACGCAGGCGCCGCTCGACCCGCGCTGGGTGCTGCGCCGGCTCGCGATCGCCTACGAGGCGACGTGGACGTTCTCGGTCGCCGGCATGCTCGGCGCCACCCCCGAACTGCTGGTGCGCTCCGAGAAGGGCCTGGTCGCCTCGCGCGTGCTGGCCGGGACGATCCGCCGCGAGCGCGGCATGACCGAGGACGACGCGCTGCTGCGCGCGGCGCAGCTGGCGCGCTCGTCGAAGGACCTTGAGGAGCACGAGCACGCCGTCGTCTCGGTGGCGCGCGCGCTCGAGCCGTTCTGCACCTCGATGAACGTGCCGGAGCAGCCGTTCGTGCTGCACCTGCCCAACGTCATGCACCTGGCGAGCGACGTCACGGGCGTGCTGGACCGCGCGGGCGGCGCGGACGGCCGGACGCCGTCGTCGCTGGCCCTCGCCGCCGCGCTGCACCCGTCCGCGGCGGTGTGCGGCACGCCGACCACGCGGGCGCGCGACCTCATCCGCGAGATCGAGGGCATGGACCGCGGGCGCTACGCGGGCCCGGTGGGCTGGATGGGCGCCGACGGCGACGGCGAGTGGGGCATCGCGCTGCGCTCGGCGCGGCTGGACGACGCCGACCCGCGCCGCGTGCGCCTGTTCGCGGGCTGCGGCGTCGTGGCGGCCTCCGACCCGGCGTCCGAGCTGGCCGAGTCCGAGGCCAAGCTGGTGCCGATGCGCTGGGCGCTCGGCGAGCGCCGCTGACCTAGCGCACCGCGCCCGGGTCGGCCGCGACCGCTTTGAGCAGGGCGCGCAGCGCCTGCGAACGCGCCTCGGTGGCCGTCATTCCCGCGGGCGCGTGGCTCGCCGAGAACAGCACGGCCCACAGCATCGACTCGCACCACTGCGGCGAGAGCGCGGCATCGAGGCTCCCGTCGGCGATGCCGCGCGCGGCGGCGTCGATCACCGCCGGATCGGGGTCCTCGGACACGTACTCGTCGAACCCGCCGTCAGGCAGCGGGCCGGCCATGAGCGCCGGTCCCATGAGCCATGACAGCACGTCGAGGCGGTCGAGGAGTTCGAGCGTCAGCCGCCGCAGGGCCTCAAGGCCGGTGCCCTCGGCCAGTCGCGCGTGGGTGATCGCGGCGTCGTGCGCGGCGTCGACGAACTCGGTGATGGCGGCGCTCAGCGCCTGCTTGTCGGCGAAGTAGCGGTGCAGCGTCGAGCGCGCGACGCCCGCGCGCTCGGCCACCTCGCCGAGGGGCGCCGCCGGGTTCCGGCTGAGCACGTCCAGTCCGGCGCGCACTAGCGCGGCACGCGTGCGCTGTTGCGTCGGCGACAGGTCACTCTCACTCATGGGCGCACAGTCTAGCGGTATTCCTGACGCGTTTCGATTCTTCGCTTGCTGTTTTTAGGACAGCCATGTTTCATTTTCGATCGTGAGTGACACTACCTCTGACCCCACCGCCTCGCCCGAGAAGGCGCCCGCCGGCGACCTCCTCAAGCCCGCCCGCCTGCGGGTGCTGCTGCGCCACCTGGCGCCCCACTGGCCCACGATCACGCTCGGCGCCGTCATCGGCATGATCGCGACGGTCACGTTCCTGTGGACGCCGCGCGTCGTCCAGGACGTCATCGACGCCGTCATGCTCGGCACGCCCGTCGCGGGCTACGTGACCCTGCTCGCCGCCCTGACCGTGGTCGGCATCCTCGCCTCGTGGCTGAGCTGGATCATCCTGGGGCGCACGGCCGAGACCGTGGTGTTCGACGTGCGCCGCGCCCTGGTCGAGCGGTTCGTGCGCGGCCGCGTGCTGCAGGTGGGCGCCCGACCCGCGGGCGAGCTCGTCTCACGCACAACCTCCGACTCCCAGCTCCTGTCGGCGGCCGTGAGCTCCGGGTTCGTCTCGATCGTCAACGGCGCCGCCGGCATCATCGGCACCATCGTGCTCATGGGCGTCATCGACCCCGTCCTGCTCGGCATCACCCTCGGGGCCGTCGTCGTCTTCGGCGGGGTCATGGCGGCGCTCATGCCCGCCGTCGGCCGCCACCGGGCCAAGGCCCAGGAGGCGATCGGCCACATGGGCGGCGAGCTCGAGGGGTCGGTGCGGGCGCTGCGCACCGTCAAGGTCGCGCGCGCCGAGCGCCGGCGGGTCGACGCCGTCCTCACCCACGCCGGCGCCGCCCGCGGACACGGGGTCAAGGCGGTCAAGGCCGAGGCGCTGGCGTACACGTTCGCCTTCGGCGGCATCCAGACCGCGATCGTCGTCATCATCGCGCTCGGCGCCTGGCGGGTGTCGTCGGGCTACCTGTCGATCGCCGCGCTCGTGGCGTTCCTCATGTACATCTTCAACTTCATCGGCCCGGTGATGGAGTTCGCCGAGGCGCTGTCCTCGCTCCAGTCCGGGCTCGCTGCGTCCGCGCGCATCATCGAGGTCGAGCAGATCGACACCGAGCCGCAGACCGCGCCCGCGGCGTCGTCGGGCACGGCTGGGCGCACCGCCGACCCCGAGCGTCCGGTCCTGGAGTTCGACGGCGTGACCGCGCGCTACAGCGAGGAGGGCGAGGACGTCGTGCGCGACCTGTCCATCGCGATCCCGCGCACGGGCCACACCGCGTTCGTCGGGCCGTCGGGCGCCGGCAAGACGTCGGTGCTCTCGCTCGCGCTGCGGTTCCTCGACCCCACGTCCGGGCAGATCCGCGTCGACGGCGTCCCCTACGCCGACCTGACCCCCGCGCAGACGCGCGCCCGGTTCGCGTTCGTCGAGCAGGACACCCCGGTGATCCCCGGCACGATCCGCGACAACCTGCTCATCGCCCACCCCGAGGCGACCGACGCGCAGGTCGCCGCGGTGCTCGACACCGTCCAGCTCACGGAGCAGGTCGCCGCGCTGCCCGAGGGCCTCGACACCTCGCTCGTGTCCTCCTCGGTCTCGGGCGGGCAGCGCCAGCGCATCGCGTTGGCCCGCGCGCTGCTCGCGAACGCCGACGTGCTGCTGCTCGACGAGGCGACGTCCCAGCTCGACGGGCGCACCGAGGCCGCGATCCACGCGGCCATCGCCGAGGCCGCCACGACCGGCGCCGTCGTGACCGTCGCGCACCGGCTGTCGACCGTCGTCGACGCCGACCGCATCGTCGTCATGGACGGCGGGCGCGTGCGCGCCACGGGCACGCACGCGCACCTGCTCGCGACCGACGCGCTGTACGGCGAGTTCGTCGAGGCGATGCGCATCGACACGCCCGACGGCGCCCGCGAGCCCAACGGCGGCCGTGAGGCTGACGGCGATCAGGACGCCGCGCGTGAGGGCGAGCTGGTGGGAGCCACGGCGCACTGAGCGCCGCCGCGCGCCAAGCCTCCTGTGGCGGGCGGCGCGGCGGCGGGCGACGGCGGCGCGGGCAGTCGCTCGTGCGCCGTCGCGTCCTCGCGCTCGCGCTCCGCGAGCAGGCGCCGCTGCCGCGACCAGGCGAAGGCCACCGGCGTCAGCGCCCCGGCCCAGGCGAGCGGGGCGGCCCAGGCCACGCCCACGAACCCGAAGTGCCGCACGAGCACCAAGGCGGCCGCCGAGCGCATGACCAGTTCGAGTGCGCCCGCGAGGGTCGGGACGCTCGACAGGCCCATGCCCTGGACCACGTTGCGCAGCACGAACAGCAGGCTCAGCACCGCGTACAGACCCCCGTTGACCAGGAAGTACGTGCGGGCCATGGCGAGCACCTCGGGCTGCCCGGGGCCGACGAACAGGCCCACGATGGGCTGCGCGAACGTCACCAGCACAACGCCGAGCACCACCGCGACGCCGACCGCCACCAGGCTGGTGCGCAGTGCGCCGACCCTGATGCGGCGCCACTGGCGCGCCCCGCGGTTCTGCGCGGTGTAGGTGACCATCGCGACGCCGAACGAGTTGAGCGGCGCGACCGCGAGCTGGTCGACGCGCATGGCCGCCGTGAACGCGGCCACCGAGACGGCGCCCAGGCCGTTGACCGCGAACTGCAGCACGACGGCCCCGATCGCGATGACCGACATCTGAAAGCCCATGGGCAGGCCCATGCGCAGCGGCTCGCGCAGGCTGCCGCGACCGGCCGCCCAGTCCGCGCGGCTCAGGCGCAGCAGCGGCATGCGCCGCGCGATCAGCGCGAGGCACGCGACCACCGAGGCGATCTGCGCCAGCACCGTCGCCGCGGCCGCGCCCGCCACACCCCAGTGCGCGACGCCGACCAGCAGCGCCACGAGTCCCGCGTTGAGCAGCGACGAGGCGATGAGGAAGTACAGCGGCGTGCGGCTGTCGCCCAGTGCGCGGATGGCCGCCGAGAGGTAGTTGAAGGCCACCGTCACGCCCGCGCCCGCGAACGTCACGGTCAGGAAGACCCCCGCCTGGTCGATGATCTCGGGCGGGGTGTCGAGCAGCCGCAGCAGGTCGTGGGCGAACACGACCCCCACGGTGGTGATGACCGCGGCGATGCCGGCCGACACGTAGGCCCCGGCCGCGGTGTACCGGCGCACCCCCGCCAGATCGCCCGCGCCGAACGCGCGGGCGATGGGGATGGCCAGGCCCGCGCTGGCGCCCCACGAGAAGCCGACGAGCAGGAACACGAGGCTGCCCGAGGCGCCGACCGCGGCGAGCGCGTCGAGCCCGAGCATTCGCCCGACGACGACAGCGTCGGTGAATGTGTAGACCTGCTGGAAGACGTTGCCGATCAGCAGGGGAAGGGTGAAGGCGAGGATGAGGCGCGTCGGCGGCCCGACGGTGAGGTTCTGCACGGTGGCCCGTCTTGGTCTGCGGGCCGTCCGAACAGCCCGTCAAATCGATTCGATCGCCACCATCGTACGCCGCGCCGGCAATCACGACGAGCCATGTGCCAACGATCACACCGAGCCGTGCGCGCGCCTCACCCCGCCCAGACGCTCTCCTGGAACCCCGACCACACCTGCCGGTCCGACGTCGCCCCGAGCAGTCCGATCGTCGGGTCCGTGAGCGCCAGCAGCAGCGCCGTCACCGACTGCGGCGGGTCGTCCGCCAGGAGCCGGATCGCCTCGCCGTCGGGGCCGCTCGCGCTGACCGACGTGAGGTACATGGTCGCCGAGCCGTCCATCGTGACCGACGACGCCGTCGTGCGCGTCCCGGCCGCCCCACCGTCGGTGTAGGTCGTCAGCGAGAAGCCGACGACCTCGACGTGGTCGGCGACCAGCTTGATCGCCGCGCGGCGCTCCCCCGAGCCGGCCCCGACCGGGACCGACACCAGCGCGATGGTCCGCAGCCCCGAGATCCGCAGGTCCGACGCCTTGAGGTCGGCCGGGATCGCGAACACGTCAGGGTCCTCGTTCCCGCCGAGCACAAGCGGCAGGCCCTCCTCTGGCGGCAGCGGGGCCGAGGGCGGGACCTCCACGGTGACCGACGGCGGCTCGGCCGCCGCGTCCGGGGAGGCCGCGTCGTCGGAGGTCACGTCGTCGGAGGCCGCGTCGTCGGAGGCCGCGTCGTCGGACGCGCCGCCGTCGGACGCGCCGCCGAGCAGACCGCCGACGGCGTCACCGAGGTCGTCGACGGCGTCGCCCAGGCCGTCGACCACCCCGCCGAGCGCACCGCCGTCGCCCGGCTCGGACGACGAGGGCGCCGGCTGGCCGGAGGCGTCCGGCGTCGGGGACGGAGCCTGCGACGAGCCCGCCGTCGGGTCCTGGTCCGTCGACCGGCACAGGATGAAGCCGAACAGGCACAGCCCAGAGCCGGGCGCCGCCGGCGCCGCCCCGGTCAGGCCGCCCGCGACCAGGGCCACGGCGAGCACCGCCGCAGCCGAGCGCATCCCCTGCGGATCGTGCCGCGGTCCGTCGTCGAACAGCAGCACGGGGTCCTCGGGCGCGTCCGCGACCGGCTGCGCGTGGACCGGCTCCGTGTCCGTGGGCGGCTCGGACGCCGCCACCGGCGCCATCCACGACACCACGACGATCGACCCGACGACGCCCAGCGCCATCCCCACACCGAGCCCGCCGCCATTGACGGCGACGAGCGAGTACACCGACAGCACCAGCGCGATCACGCCGTAGAAGACGTGGTGCACGGGCTGGGCCATCGCCAGCGCTCCGGCCAGCACGACGACGATGGGGATGATCGTCGTCTGCATGCCGGCGAACCCGAGCTGCAGCACCACCCCACCCACCGAGAGGTCGAACCGGCCCGAGAGGAACAGCTCGACGCCGGCCAGGACAGTCAGGAGCGCCCCCCAAAAGGGGCGCCCCTGACGCCACTGACGGAATCTCACCCTGCGAAGCACTCGGCGCCCTGGAGGTTCACACCGAGCTTGAGGTCGGTGAGCTTGAAGACCGCGGCCTGCGTGCTCCACGACACCTGCTGAAGGTTGTCGATCGTCACGGAGTCCGCGTCCATCGCGAAGTCCTTCGCGCTGCCCTTCTGCGCCGTGCTGACCGTCGAGGCGTCGACGCCGATCTTGATCGAGTTGAACGTGGCGTCGCCCGAGAGGTTGTCCATGCCGATCTGCAGGCTGCTCGCCTCGACCGGGCGGTCCGGGTTGGTTCCCGCGCTGATCAGAAGGCTGATGTGGTCGGTCACCTTGATGGACTGGCACAGGTTGTAGAGCTTGGCGTTGGTGATGTTGGCGATCGCGGCGGGGTGCGCCGTGCCGTCGGCCTCACCGGCGACGCCGGCGTACTGGGAGAAGCCGGAGCCCTCGAGCTTGTCGGCGGCGATCTTGAACTGCTGCCCCGACACGGCCATGGAGACGGGGACGACGCCTTGCGCCACACCGCCTCCGATGAGCGCGATGGCGGCGACGGTCGGAACCGTCGCGAGCAGGACGCGACGGGTGCGCGTACGCGCGAGCGAGCTGAACTTCATGTGTTCCCTCACCTTCGACGGGCGACCTCCATGTCGCCGGACAGTCGCCGAAGGTAGACCTCTTACTGACGTGTCGTCAATAGTTGTTGATGGTGAGTCAACAGTGTCTGCGGCGCGCCGCTCCCCCTATGCTCAAGGCATGCCAGCGCTGCACGGAGCCTCCGGTCGCAGCCGCCGCACGCGGCTGAGCCCCGAAGAGCGACGCCAGCAGCTCCTGGCCATCGGCGTCGACTGGCTCGCCGACCGCCCGCTCGAGGCCATCTCGGTCGAAGACCTGGCCAGCGCCGCGGGAGTCTCGCCAGGCTTGGTCTTCTACTACTTCGGCACCCGCCAGGGCCTGCACCAGCAGATCGTGCTCACCGCGCGTGACGCCATGCTCCACGCGACCGAGCCCGACCCGGCCCTGCCCGCCTCGCAGCGCCTGCGCGACGTGCTCGAACGGTTCGTGGCGTTCGTCCAGGAGCACGACGCGACGTTCTACTCGATCGTGCGCGGGGCGTCGTCGGGCGACCCCCAGGTGCGCGAGACCATCCAGCACGCGCGCGACGTGCTGGCCCAGCACACCACCGAGATGCTCGACGAACTGGGCGTCACGCCGTCGCCGCTGCGCGCCGTCGCGGTGCGCGCCTGGATCTCGCTGGCCGAGCAGGCCCTGGTGGACGCCGCGACCGACGAGTCGATCCCCGCCGCCGACCTGGTCGCCTTCCTGGAGCGCAGCGCCCTCGCCACGATCCGGTCGACCACGGCGCCCCCGCTCCCCCAGCCCGCCACCGCGCGGTAGCAGACCCAGCGCGCACGAGTGGGGCCCGGCGCCGCTGGCGCCGGGCCCCACTGCGGAGTTCTCAGGCCCGCGGGCCGAGGTCCTCGCGGACGGTCAGTTGCCCCCGAACAGCCAGTCCCAGAGGTTGCCGCCCTCGGACGAGCCGTCCGAGCTCGAGCCGTCCGAGCCCGAGCCCGAGCCCGAGCCCGAACCGTCGGAGCCCGAACCGTCCGAGCCCGAACCGTCCGAGCCCGAGCCGTCGCCGAACCCGGGCGGCACCTGACCCTGGTCGCCCTGCTGACCCGAGCCGCTCTGCGTCGACTCGTCGCGCACGGCGAGCGTCACGGTGATCTGCTGCGCGCTGCCGCCACGCACGACGGTCAAGACGGCCTGGTCGCCCGCCTGACGCTCGCGCACGAACGCCGTCAGCGACTCGGCGCCGCCGACCGGCTGATCGCCGATCGCCACGATGACGTCGCCCGCCTGGATGCCCGCGGTGGCCGCCGGCGAGCCCGACGTGACGTTCTGGACCTGCGCGCCGCGGCGTGTGACGCCGTCGGCCGTCGCGGTGCCGTCCACCATCGACACGCCGAGGAACGCGTGCTGCGCCGACCCGTTCTCGATGAGCTGCGAGCTGATGTTCTTGGCGAGGTTGACCGGGATGGCGAAGCCCAGGCCGATCGAGCCCGACTGGCTCGACCCGCTCGACAGTGTCGCGATCGACGAGGTGATGCCGATGACGCGCCCGGTCGCGTCGAACAGCGGGCCACCCGAGTTGCCCGGGTTGATGGCCGCGTCGATCTGGATCGCGTTGGTCACGACCTGCGTGTCGGCGCCCTCACCGCTCGCCGTCACGGGGCGGTCGAGCGCGGAGACGATGCCCGTGGTGGCGGTGTTGGCCAGCCCCAGCGGGTTGCCGACGGCGAGCACCGGGTCGCCGACCTGGACGGCGTCGGAGTCGCCGAGCGCGACCGGAGTCAGGTTGCTCGGCGGGTCCTGGAGCACGACGACGGCGAGGTCCGTGGTCGCGTCGGTGCCGACGATCTTCGCCTGGAAGATGCGCCCGTCGGACAGCGTGACCTGGACGATGTTGTTCTGGGCGCCCGAGACGACGTGGTTGTTGGTCAGGATGTGGCCGTCGTCGTCCAGGATGAGGCCCGAGCCCTCAGCGCCGCCCTGCGTGCTGGCGACCTGGATGGCGACCACCGACGGCGACACCGCGGCCGTGACCGCCTGCCAGTCGGGGTTGGTGGCCGTGGAGTCCTTGACGGGCGCGGAGTCGACGCGACCGGGGTTGCCGAGTTCGGCGATCGACGTCGGCGTGGAGTTGTCCGACAGCCCGTGCATGAGCGCCGCCGTGCCGCCGCTCGCCAGGAGGGCCGCGATGGCGGCCGCGCTGATGACCGGCGCCCACACGCGCGGCTTGCGCTCACGCTGGGGGGCCGACGGCTCGGACGACGACGGCGTGGCGAGGTAGGGGTTCGAGAAGCTCGCGCCGGGCTGGGTGCCCTGCTGCTGCGGGCCCTGCTGCTGGGGGCCCTGCTGCTGGGTGCCCTGCTGCTGCGGATACGGCGCGCGGCGCTGCGGCTGCGCCGGCTGGTGCTGCGCCGCCTGCGGGTACGGCGCCTGGCCGTACGGGTTCGCGCCGTACGGGGGCTGCGGCGCGGGCGACTGGTGACCCGGGGCGTACTGGCCGTACTGCGGCTGCGGGCGCGCGGGCGCCTGCTGCGGGTACGGCGTGGTGGGGTGCTGCTGCGGGTGCAGCTCCTGGGTCTGCTGAGTCTGCGGGTGCGGCGTCGGCTGGGCGGGCGCGGCCGGGGCGCCCTGCGCCGCGTCGCCGCGCTCCGGCGCCGACGTCTGCTCGGCTGGCGTCTGCTCGGGGACCTGGGGCGTGGCGCCCGGGTCGGAGCCCTCCGGGACGGCGGGCTGGTCGTGGTTCTCGATGCTCATGGTGTTCCTGGCCTCCTCGATCTCCTGACCCGAGATAACACCACCAGGCTGGCGTCGTTCTGGGCCGTTCCTGAGAGTTCTCTGTGGTCACCGCGCTGACCAGGCTCCGCGTCGCCGTCGTCGGTCTGATATGCCGCCGAATCGCCCTGTGCGAGCACCGCTCGGATCGCGCCGACAACCTGATCGTGCAGCGCCCGCGACCGCGCGAGCCGGTCCGCGCGCGGCGCCCGCACCTCGACGACCTCGACGCCGCGCGCGGGCGCGGCCAGCGCGGCGCGCAACCCCGCCACGTCGGCGACCGCCCGGTGCCCGACGCCGTAGCCCGCGCACAGCGCGCCCAGGTCCGCGCCATGCGGAGTGGCGAAGACGCGCTCGAACACGGCCGCCCCCGCGTCGGAGGCGTCTGCGAGCGCCCCGTGCTCAAGCGTCGCGAAGATCGATCCGCCGTCGTCGTTGACGACGACGAACTGCAGGTCCACGGCGGGCTCGAGCGGGCCGCGCAGCAGCCCCCCGACGTCGTGCAGGAACGTCAGATCACCGAGCAGCGCGCGCGTGCGCCGACCGGCGCGGGCCGCGGCGAGCGCGACGCCCGACGCCGTCGAGACGGTGCCGTCGATGCCGGCGAGACCACGGTTGGCCACGACGTCGGGCGTCGGGGCGTCGACGGCGCGGTCGAGGCACAGCACCAGGTCGAGGTCGCGGACCGGGTTGGACGACCCGACGACGAGCACGTCCCCCGGGCCGGTCGCGGCGGCGACCGCGCGCGCGACGGCGAGCGCCGCGTCGGGTTGCTGGGCGAGCGGGCCGGCTTCGACCGCCGCGGTCGCGCGCTCGACGACGGCTCCCGCGGCCCGCGACGCCGCGCGCCATCGCGCGAGGAACGCCGACCCGTCCACGGCGGCGGGACTGAGCGCATCGGGCCCGAGCACATCGGGCCTGAGCGCACCCGGCCCGGGCGCAGACGGTCCGGGCGCAGACGGTCCGGGCGCAGACGGTCCGGGCGCGGACGGTCGCAGCCATCGCTCGTCGAGTGCGTCGACCACGCGCGTCGCGTTGCGCGCGGCGTCGGGCCACGGACCCCCACCCGGAGCCACGACGGTCACCGCGACGTCAGCCCTGCCCAGCAGCCGCTGCACGGGCCGCGACAGTGTGGGATGCCCGAAGACGACGACGTGCTCGACCTCGCGCACGAGCTCCTCGACGCCGAGCGCCGCGCGGTACGCCTGGACGGCGTGGGGTCCGCCGCACGCGCCCGAGGACGGCTCGGCGAGCAGGGGCCAGCCCTGCGCCTGTGCGAGCCTGCGCGCGTCGGGGCCCGCGCCGTCGCCCGCCACGACGAGCGTGTGCGCCGGATCGCCGGGCAAGGCGGGGTCGGCGCCCGGCCCGGGCGCCGCGGGCACGACCACGGTGCGGCGGGCAGCGCCGAACGGCGCCACGGTCGGCAGGGCCGGCTCGGCTGGTATCGCCGGATCGGCGTCCGCGTCGAGGGCGGGCTGCAGCGGCTCGCGGAACGCGAGGTTGAGGTGCGCTGGACCCGGGTGGCGGTCGCGCAGCCCGGTCGCTGCGGCGAGCGCCCGCCCGGCGGCGGCGAGCAGGTCGCGCACCTCGCCGTCGCGCCCGTCGGGCGCCGGCACGTCGAGCGCGTACCGCACGGCGGCGCCGAAGATGCCGACTTGGTCGGTGGTCTGCGACGCCCCCGTGCCACGCAACTCGTGCGGCCGGTCGGCGGTCACCAGCACGAGGGGCACATCCGCGTGATGCGCCTCGAGCACCGCAGGATGGAGGTTCGCGACGGCGGTGCCCGAGGTGGTCACGACGACGACCGGGCGCGGCGGGACTACGGCATTGCGGCCGGCGGCATCGCGGTCGACGGGATCGCGGTCGACGATCGCCGATCCCTTCGCGAGGCCCAGCGCGAGGAAGCCCGCCGCCCGCTCGTCGACGCGCACGTGCAGCGTGATCTCCCCGGCGGCGTCGGCGGCGGCCAGTGCGTACGCGAGGGGCGCCGAGCGCGACCCGGGCGCGAGCACGACGTCGCGCACGCCGCAGGCGGCCAGCTCGGCGACCAGCGCGCGCGCCGCCACGAGCGCGGGAGCAGGACCGAGAGCACCCGGCGTCGGGACGACCCCACCGGACCGGTCCGCGCTCATCGCCCGCCCCCCGCGGCCTCGCCGTCGAGCAACGCCTCGAGGCGTGCCGCACGGGCGAGCCACGCGTCGCGCACGTCCGCGCTGGGCGCGGCGGCCGCGAGCGCCGCGGCGTCGGGCTCCAAGCGCGGGTCGCCGGCCGCGAGCACGGGCAGCGCGCCGTCGACGGGCAGCAGCGGCGCGGCGACGACGTCGTGCGCGAAGAGCTGGGACGTGGCGAGCCCGCACGCGTACGGCAGGTCGGGCAGCGCGGCGGCGAGCGCGACGCCCGCGGCGAGCCCGACCGACGACTCGAGCGCCGAGGACACCACGACGGGCAGCCCCACCCGCTCGGCCAGGTCGAGGCATGCGCGCACGCCGCCCAGCGGCTGGACCTTGAGCACGACGACGTCGGCGGCGGCGAGCGCGACCACGCGCAGGGGGTCGGCGGCGCGGCGGATCGACTCGTCGGCGGCGACGGGCACGTCGAGGCCCGCGCGGATCAGGGCGCGGCGCAGCGCGGCGAGGTCCTCCACGGTGGCGCAGGGCTGCTCGGCGTATTCGAGGCCGCCCGCGGCGGCGTCGATGGCGCGCAGGTGGGTCACGGCCTCGTCCACATCCCAACCGCCGTTGGCGTCCACGCGGATGCGGCCCACGCCGGGCCCGTACAGCTCGTCGAAGGCCGCACGCACGGCGTCGACGCGCTCGACCTCGGCCCCGACGGGCTCCAGCGGCCCGGGCCTCGCGGCGCCCGAGGGAGCGGGCGCGCGCTGTGCGACCTTGACCTTCGCCGTCCGGCACCCGCCCGAGGCCAGCACGATCTCGCGCGCCCGGTCGGGCCCGACGGCGGGAACCGTGACGTTGACCGGCACTCTCGCGCGCACGGGCGCGGGCCAGCCCTGGTCGGCCGCCTCGCGCGCGGCGCGCAGCCATGTGGCCGACTCGGGGTCGTCGTAGTCCCAGAACGGGCTCAGCTCGCCCCATCCCACCTGACCGCGCAGCAGCACGCCGTCACGCACGTCCAGGCCGCGGAACCGGGTGCGCAGCGGCGTCGACCAGACCTGCGGCGAGGTGAGGCGCGACGGCACGACACGGGTCGACGGGGCCACCCCGGGGGTCACGGGCGACGGCACAGGCGCGGGGGCAGGACCGGTGGGCACGCGTTCAGCGTAGGCGGGCGTCAGGGAAGGCCACGAACGGCAGGCCACCGAGGGGTGCTCGGGGTAGCGCGATCCGTGGGCTCAGTCCACGAACTCGGTGTCGTCGAGCAGGTGCTCGAACGTCCGGGAGCACGGGGGCGTCATGCCGCACGCATCGCGATCGCGGACGGCGGCGTCGTAGGCGTACAGGTCGTGCGAGGTGTCACGATCGATCACATCGAGATCGAGCGCCTCGCGGAGGAGAAGGCCGCTCATGCACACATCGTCTCGCCATGTCGTGAGAAATCGTTCGACAAGGCGCGCCGCGCACTTGTGAATGTCGTCACAAAGTCGGTGGGGCGCCCGAACCGTAGGCTGGCGCCCGTGAGCAGCACCGCCCCGGTCGACCCCGACGACCTTCCCGCCCGCGTCTCGCAGACCTTCGACCCGGCGCGTTGGCGCGCCGTCACGGGGTTCGAGGACCTGACCGACCTCACCTACCACCGGGGCGTCGAGCGCGACGCCGCGGGCGCCGTCGTGCGCGACCTGCCCGTGGTCCGCATCGCGTTCGACCGCCCCGAGGTGCGCAACGCGTTCCGCCCCCACACGGTCGACGAGCTCTTCCGCGCGCTCGACCACGCCCGCATGACCTCCGACGTCGGCACGGTGCTGCTGACGGGCAACGGCCCCTCACCACGCGACGGCGGCTGGGCGTTCTGCTCGGGCGGCGACCAGCGCATCCGCGGGCGGTCCGGCTACCAGTACACGACGGCGCCCGACGGCGGCGGCGAGGTCGCCACCCGCGACGCCGTCGACCCCGCCCGCGCCGGGCGCCTGCACATCCTCGAGGTGCAGCGCCTCATCCGCACCATGCCCAAGGTGGTCATCGCCGTCGTCGACGGCTGGGCCGCGGGCGGCGGGCACTCGCTGCACGTGGTCGCCGACCTGTCGATCGCGTGCCGCCAGCACGCGCGCTTCAAGCAGACCGACGCCAACGTCGGCTCCTTCGACGGCGGCTACGGCAGCGCCTACCTGGCCCGGCAGGTCGGCCAGAAGCGCGCCCGCGAGATCTTCTTCCTCGCCCGCGAGTACTCGGCCGACGACGCCGAACGCTGGGGCGCGGTCAATGAGGTCGCCGCGCACGACGACATCGAGGACCTGGCGATCGAGTACGCGCGCGTCATCGCGACCAAGTCCCCGCAGGCGATCCGCATGCTCAAGTTCGCGTTCAACCTGGCCGACGACGGCCTGGCGGGCCAGCAGGTCTTCGCCGGCGAGGCGACCCGCCTCGCCTACCTGACCGACGAGGCCGTCGAGGGGCGCGACGCGTTCCTGGACAAGCGCGACCCGGACTGGTCGAAGTACCCGTACGCGTTCTGACTGGCGGTTGAGCCTGTCGGTGGTTGAGCCTGTCGGTGGTTGAGCCTGTCGGTGGTTGAGCCTGTCGAAACCACCCCTCAGGACACGCTCCAGCTCCCGGTCGTCCCCGGCACCAGCTCGACCCAGGTCGTGCCCGGCTCCAGCGTCACCGGGTTCCCCTCCGGGGTGGTCAGCACCAGCGGCGCGGCGGTCGACTCCTTGGACCAGCGCACGGGGATCGTCTTGCCGGCGCCCGCCACCAGCCCCTCACCCGAGTCGACCATGAGCGTCTCGGGCACCGGCGCCCCCGACGGGTCGACCGTGCCCGTGTCCACGAGCCGCACCTGGAGCGTCACGACGTTGCGCGCCGAGAGCCGAGCCCCGGCCGCCGACACCGCCGCCGTCTCACCGTCGCTGCGCAGCCATGTGCTGGACTCGGCGTCCCAGTCCCACACGGTGCGCTGCACGCGGGAGAACGTGACGTCGAGCCGCGCGGCCGGCGAGCCCGCCTTGGCCACGCTCGACCCGCCGGCCTCCTGGGCGAACGCGAACTGCGCGGGCGGGGGTGCGGCGCGATCCGCGGCCGCCTGGTCGAGGAAGGTCTGCGGCGTCCCGACGACGTTGTGGGGCGCCCTGCGCGACCTGTCGCGTCGGAACCCGGCGTCGCCCGAGTCCATGATGACCGTCTGCACCCCGGCAGCCCGCACCTCGGCGATGAAGCCCTGCTGACCGCCGGAGAAGGCCAGGATCCCGCCGAGCGGCGCCACGATGCCCGCGTCCATCGGCCGCACCGAGCGCACGGGTTCGACGACGTCGGGAATCTGCGAGTGGAACACCGCGACAAACCGCGTGATCCCGCCCTCGACCGTCTGCTCCCAGACCGTGTCGGCGTACTCCAGGCCCGTCAGCGGCCGGGCCTCTCGCGCGTTCTCGACCTTGATCGCGAGCGCCGGCCGCTGCGCGACCTCGGCGGTCGCCACGCCGGTGAGCGGCCACACGATCGGCACGACCGGCTCGGGTGGGGCGCCCTTGGGCACGCTGACGTCGGGCGAGACCGTCGTCGTCACCTCGCCTGGTTGGTCCGCGCCGCAGGCCACGAGCGCGAGCGAGAGCGTCATCACACCTACGGCGGCGAGAGCTCGCCTCATCACGTACCTCCTCGGTCCGCGAACCAGCCTAGGGCGCGGCGGCCCGTCACCGTGGCAGGCGCTCGGGCGCCTACCCTGACCGGGTGGATCACACCCTCCCTGACGACGTCGACGGCCTCGCGCGGCGGCTGCGCGCGGCGCTCGACGGCGGCCCCGCCGTCTCCCCGCTGCCCCGCCTGCGCGCGGACGCCCCGCCTGCGGGCACGGCCCTGGTCGTGCGGACCTCGGGCTCGACGGGCGCCCCGCGCGAGGTTGCGCTGACCGCGGCGGCCCTGCGCGCGTCGGCGACGGCGACGCACGATCGGCTCGGCGGGCCGGGGCGGTGGGTCCTCACGCTCCCGGCGACCCACATCGCGGGGCTGCAGGTGCTCGTGCGCGCCGCGCTGGCCGCCGACGAGGGAGTTCCCGACCCGTTGGTCGCCGCCGAGCCGGGCGCGCACTTCACCCCCGACGGGCTCGCCGCACTGCTGCGCCCCGCGCTCGCCGACGGCGTCGGCGTGCACATCTCGCTCGTGCCCACGCAGTTGCACCGCGTGCTCGCGGCGGCCGACGACGGCGCGGGCGCGGGTCTCGACGCCCTGTCCCGCTGCGCGTCGGTGCTGGTGGGTGGGGCGGCGACCGCCCCGGCCCTGTTCGCGCGCTCGCGCGCCGCGGGGGTGCCCGTGGTGCGCACCTACGGCATGTCGGAGACCGCGGGCGGGTGCGTGTACGACGGCGTGCCGCTGGCGGGTGTACGGCTGCGGCTCACCGCGCCCACGGGCTCGGGCGCCGCGCACAACCTCGGTAGGCCGGTCGGCGCGGGCGGGGCGCTCGGCAACGTGGGCGCCGACGCGGTCAGCCCGGTCAGCCCGGTCGGCGTGGTCGGCGTGGTCGAGATCGCGGGGCCGACGCTCGCCCTCGGGTACCTCGGCGACCCCGACGCGACCGCCGAGGCGTTCCGCGCCGACGCCTGCGGACCCGAGGCCGGAACGCGCTGGTTCCGCACCTCCGACCTGGGCAGCCTGGCCGCCACCGCGACGCCTGACCGCGCCGCGCGCGACGAGAGCGCGCGCGGCGGCGACGGCTCCCCTGCCGGCGACCCGACCGAGGCCGTCGTGCTGTCCGTGCTCGGCCGCGCCGACGACGTCGTCGTGACCGGCGGCGTCAACGTGGCGCCCGCGACCGTCGAGGCGGCGCTGGCGGACCTCGCCCCGGCGGCGCTCGGGCTGCCCGCCGTCGAGCCGTGTGTCGTCGGGGTCCCCGACGACGAGTGGGGGCAGGCGCTCGTCGCCGTCGTCGCGGCGCCGGGCCGCGACGAGCGCCTGGTCGCCGTCGACGCCGACGCGCTCGCGCGGGTGCGCGCCGCCGTCGCGGCTAGGCTGGGTGCGCCGTCGGCCCCCCGGCGGGTCTACGTCACCGGCGCCCTGCCGTTGCGCGGTCCCGGCAAGGTCGACCGCCGGGCCGTGGCCCGCGCGGCCGAGGCCGCCGGCCACTAGCCACCACCCCGCACACCGCCGTCGGCCTCCCGGCCGCGCGGCGCGTGCCGACGCAAGGAGCACCACCACATGGCCACGCCCGCCGAGTGGATCGCCGGCGCCCGACCGCGCACCCTTCCCGCAGCCACGGCCCCCGTGCTGATCGGCTCGGCGGCGGCCGGGCAGGTCGGAGCCTTCTCGTTCGGGCGGGCGCTGCTCGCGCTCGGCGTCGCGCTCGCGCTCCAGGTGGGCGTCAACTACGCCAACGACTACTCGGACGGGGTGCGCGGCACCGACGTCGACCGCGTCGGACCGCTGCGGTTGACGGCCTCGGGCCTGGCCCGGCCGGGGCACGTCAAGGCGGCCGCGTTCGCGGCGTTCGGCGTCGCCAGCGCGCTCGGCCTGGCGCTCACCTGGCTCTCGGGCCACTGGTGGCTGCTGGCCGTCGGCGCCGCGTGCGTGGCGGCCGCCTGGTACTACACGGGCGGACGGCGCCCCTACGGGTACGCCGGACTCGGCGAGGTCGGCGTCTTCGTGTTCTTCGGGCTCGTGGCCACACTCGGCACCACCTTCACACAGGCCAATCGGCTCACCGGGCCGTCGGTGCTGGGCGCCGTCGGCGTCGGGATCGTGGCGTGTGCGCTGCTCATGGTCAACAACCTGCGCGACATCCCCACCGACGCGCTCTCCGGCAAGCGCACCCTCGCCGTCCGCCTGGGCGACGCACGCGCCCGGAAGGCCTACGTCGCGGGGATCTGGCTGCCGATCCTGCTCGGGCTGGCGTGCGCGCTGTGGACGCCGTGGGCGCTGATCGTGGTGCTGCTCGCCGGCCCAGCGCTGCTGCTGTCGCTGCCGGTGCTCGCCGGCGCACGCGGCAAGCTCCTGGTGCCGGTGCTCGCCGGCACGGGCATGTACGAGCTGGCGTTCGGCGTGCTGCTCGCGCTGGGCCTGGCCCTCGGGAGCTGAGCCACCCGGCTCGGGGTGCCTCAGCTCGCGTCGTCGGCGGCGTCCTCGGCGGCCTCGTCCTGGGCGACGGCGCGGGCGAAACGCCCCGGAGCGCGGCGCTCCTTGCGCGCCTGGGCGCGCGCGGCGAGCCACGCCGTCGCGGCGTCGCGCTGGCGCCGAAGGAACAGGTACGCGACGGCCGAGGCGATCAGGATGGCGAGCACGCCGGCGACCACCGGGTGCGCGCCGAGCAGAAGCAGCAGCCCGAACGCGGCCAGGAGCACGACGACGCGGTAGAGCGAGTACAGGAGAAAGGGCACGCTCCAGGGTAGGCGCGGGCGCTGCCCACTCCGAACGGTCATAGGCTGGGCGTATGCCTCGCGTCGTGCTCACCCTGGCCGTCGTCGGTTTGGTCGTCTACGCGCTCGCCGACCTGGCGGGCGCGCGCCGTGACGAGACGGGCGGGCTGCCGAAGTGGTTGTGGGCCGTCGTCATCCTCGCGCTGCCCGCCCTGGGCGCGCTCGTCTGGATCGTCATGCGCCGATCGACGCCGCGCGCCCCACGGCGCGGCGCCCGCCCGATCGCCCCCGACGACGACCCCGACTTCCTCCGCCGCCTCGGCAACGACCACCACCAAGACCCCACCTAAACCCCCCGCGAGGTACCGGTCCTCGGTCGAGATACCGGTCCTCGGGCGCCGGATGCCGGTACTTCGACCGAGGACCGGTACTTCGGCGGGGGTTTAGAGGCCGGAGTAGGAGTGGAGGCCGTTGAAGATGAGGTTGACGCCCGTGAAGTTGAACAGGACGCAGGCGTAGCCGACCACCACGAACCAGGCCGCGCGTGAGCCCGACCACCCGCGCGTGGTGCGCGCGTGCAGGTAGCCCGCGTACACGACCCAGATGACGAACGACCAGACCTCCTTGGGGTCCCAGCCCCAGTAGCGGCCCCAGGCGTGCTCCGCCCAGATGGCGCCGCCGATGATCGTGAACGTCCACAGCACGAACCCGATGGCGTTGAGCCGGAAGCTCAGGGCCTCCAGCGACGTCGGCGTGGGCACCCGGTCGAGCCAGCGCCAGCCGGTGGCCCAGCGGGCCCCGCCGTCGCGCGCCGTGCGCAGGAGCTGCAGGGCCGAGGCGACGAACGCGACCGTGAACACCCCGGTCGCCGTGATCGCGACCCCCACGTGCAGCACCAGCCAGTACGACTGCAGCGCGGGCTGCACGCCCATGGCCGCGACGTAGAAGACGTTGAGCCCCAGCGTCAGGAACACCGCCGCCAGCCCGGTCACGAACGCCCCGAGGAACCGCACGTCGCGGCGGGTGTTGACGACGAGGAACACGGCGAGCGCGACGAACGACCCCACCAGCGTGAACTCGTACATATTGGCCCACGGCGTGCGCCCCGCGGCCAGGCCGCGCGTCACGATCGCGGCGGCCAGCAGGGCCGTGCCGAGCACCGTCGTCGACATGGCGATGCCCGCGGCCCGGCCATGCTCGCCGGCCGGGGCGGCCGCGGTCCCCGCCGCAGTGTTCGACGACGCTGTGCCCAACGATGCGGTGCCCGACGACGCCGTCCGGCCCACCGCGGCCCCGCGCGCCGCCGTGCCCGCGAGCGCCGGAACGCCCGCGCGCACGCGCCGCTCGACGCGCCGGTCGGTGCGCCGCGCGAGGTCCACGGCGAACGACACGAGCGCGATCGTCAGCGACGCGAGCGCCGCCCAGACGAGCAGCTCGCTCAGGCTCCCCAGTTGCTCGGCGGTCATCGCAGGTCCTCCTGGTCGTTCGTGGCGTGCGCGCTCGCGCGGTCGGGCTCCGTCGTCTCGCCCGGGTCGTGCCCCGGCGCTCCCGGCTCTCCCGGGTCGTGGCCCGGCCGGACGCGCCCGCCGTCGGCCGCGCTCTCATTGTGGCGCACCTCGTCGAGCAGCCCCGGCGCCGCGGCCAGCGCGCGCTCGACCTCGGCCTGCAGCCCCGAGTCGTCGCCTCGGGCCAGGCCCGCGAGCTCGACGCGTGTGAGCCCGCCGGACGGGCCGGCGGCGTCGGGCACGGTCCACGCGCGCAGCCACACCCGGCGGCGCGGGGTGAACAGCGAGACCCCGAGCCCGGCGAGCGCCAGCAGCGCGAAGCCCAGCACCCACGCGAGCGACGGGTCGTAGCGCAGGTCGAGCGCGACGTAGCGCGGCACCTGCGCGCCGAGCGTGATGGTGCCGAGCCCGTCGGGCAGGTCGACGGTCTGACCGGGCTGGACGATGAGCTGCGCGCGCTGCCCGTCGGCGTCGGTCGCGGCGGTCATCGACGCGGTGTCGAGCTTGTAGACGTTCTGCGGCACGCCGCCGTCGAGCCCCAGGTCGCCGGTCCACACCTGGAGCACGAGCATCGGGTTCTCCGGCTGCGGGAACACCGAGCGCGCGTTGCCCGAGTCGTCGACGACGGCGGTGGGCAGGAAGTAGCCCGTCAGGCCGATCTGGTCGAGGCCCTCGCTGACGTCAGGCACCTTGATGACGCCGCGCGAGGTGTACATGGTGTCCTGCGGGATGAACGGCACCCGGCCCGAGAACGCGACGGCGCCGGTGGCGTCCTTGACGGTGACCTCGGGCGCGAACCCGTTGCCCTGCAGGTAGACCTTGGCGCCGTCGATCGTCAGCGGGTGGTTGACCTTGATGGTCGTGCGCTCGGTCGAGGAGCCGTCGGCGCCGGTGACCGTGACGTGGGCGGTGAAGTCGCGCGCCTGGGCGAACGCGACCGTGTCGGAGGCGAACTGCGAGGTGAACGAGTCGAGCGTGAGCGAGAACGGGCTCAGCTCGCTGGCGCGGAACCACGCGCCCTGCGAGAACGTGTCGTAGTCGACGACGGCGTTCGCGAACCCGCGCCCCTCAGTGACGATCGCCTGGCCGCGGTAGTGGAAGAGCTGTCCGAGCGCGATCGAGACCAGCAGCCCCAGCAGCGCGACGTGGAACAGGAGGTTGCCGGTCTCGCGCAGGTAGCCGCGCTCGGCCGCGATCGTGCGGGCCGCGGGCCGCGCCGTGTTGGCGGGCTCGGCGCCGACGTCGACGCGGAAGGTCCGCCCGCGCCGCAGCCGCGCCGCGACGGCGGCGACGACGTCGTCGGGCGCGGCGGTCGTCAGGCCCGAGGCCTGTGCCGGGAACCGGGTGAAGCGCGCGGGGGTGCGCGGCGGGCGGCCGCGCAGATTGCGCGCGTGCTGCGCGGCGCGCGGCAGGATGCACCCGACCAGCGAGACGAACAGCAGCAGGTAGATCGCGCTGAACCACGGCGAGGTGTAGGCGTCGAAGAGCCCGAGCCGGTCGAGCCAGCGGCCGCTCGTGGGGTGCTCGCCCAGGTACTGCAGCACCTTGTCGGGGTTGGGGCCGCGTTGCGGCAGGATCGAGCCGGGCACGGCGGCCACGGCGAGCAGCATGAGCAGCAGCAGGGCCACACGCATCGAGGTGAGCTGGCGCCAGGTCCAGCGCAGCCAGCCGACGACGCCGAGGGTGGGCAGCGTGGGCGCGCGGGTCTCGGCCGGCGCGGGGGTCTCGACAGGCTCGACCCCCGGTGTGGGCCCGGCCGACGGTGTGGGCCCGGCCGACGGTGTGGGCCCGGCCGACGGTGTGGCCTCGACCGACGGTGTGGCCTCGACGAACGCGTCCGCGATGCCCTCGGGCCGGTACACCTTGCGCTCGCTCACTAGACCACCGTCTCCCAGCCGCTGACCCAGCCCTGCAGCGCGCGTGTGATCGCGCCCCACACACCCGTGACGAGCGCGAGCCCGATGAGCACCAGCAGGCCGCCGCCCACGCGCATGATGGCCAGCCGTCGCCGCCGCAGGAAGGCGAGCATGCGCTGCGAGCTCTGGAGCCCCAGCGCGACCAGCAGGAACGGCACGCCCAGCCCCAGGCAGTAGGCGACGCCGAGCGCGACGCCGCGCGACGCCGACGCCTGGTCGAGTGCGAGCGCCTGGACCGCGCCGAGCGTCGGCCCGATGCAGGGGGTCCACCCCAGGCCGAAGACGACGCCCAGCAGCGGCGCCCCCCACAGTCCGGCGCGCGGGCTCAGGCGCAGCCGTCGCTCGCGCTGCAGGAACGGGATGCCGCCGAGGAACGCGAGCCCCATGAGGATGACGACGACGCCCAGCACCCGCTGCAGCGTGTCCTCCCAGCGCACCAGGTGCGCCCCGACGGCGCCCGCGGCGGCCATGAGCGCGACGAAGACCGCGGTGAACCCCGCCACGAACAGCCCGACGCCCGCGAGCACGCGCCCGCGCTCCGGCGTCGTGCGACCGCCTGCCGCGCCCGCGCCGGCCGCGGCCATGCCGCTGACGTACCCCACGTACCCGGGCACGAGCGGCAGCACGCACGGCGACGCGAACGACACCAGCCCGGCGAGGATCGCGACCGGGACGGCCAGCAGCATCGACCCGGAGAACGCGGTCGTGGCGAACGCGTTGCCCATCAGTCGTCCACAGCGTCCGCGCCGGACAGGACGTCGTCGACGAGCGCCTGGAGCGTCGAGGGGTCGGCCTTGCCGATGACGCGCGCGGCGACGCGGTGCTCGGCGTCGAGCACTACGGTCGTGGGCACGGCCTGCAGCGCGACGACGCCCGAGAGCCGGGCGATGACCTGCCCGCTGGCGTCGGCGATGGAGGGGTAGGGCACCGCGAAGGTGCGCTCGAACGCCTGCGCGGCGCCGGCGTCGTCCTGCGTGTTGATGCCGAGCACGCGCACGCCGTCGGCGGCGCGCTCGGTCGCGAGCTCGACGAGGCCGGGCGCCTCGGCGCGGCACGGCGCGCACCCGGCGTACCAGGTGTTGACGACGACGACGTCGCCGGCCCAGTCGGTGGTGCTGACCGGCTGGCCGTCGAAGTCGGCGCCCTCGATGGTCACCGGGTCGCCGCGGTCGTCGGCATCCCACTGGCGCACCGACCCGTCGCCTGAGACGAAGCCCTGCCCGACGACGTCGCCGGCCCCTGAGGACTGCGCGCACCCCGCCAGTGCGAGCAGGGCGACCAGGACTGCGGCCGCGGCCGCCGGGGACGGGTTGTGCGCGCGCCTCACTTGACCGACCACGCGCCCTTGCTCAGGGAGGCCGACAGGCGCCGCGCGGGCTCGGTGTACTCGATGCCGGCGAGCACGTCGTCGGCGAAGTGGAGGCTGGTCAGTGACGCGAGCGTGCACTGGCGGTGACGCGGGTCGTGCCACAGGCGCGCGCCCTCGTAGGCCAGGCGCGTGACCCAGATGGGCAGTTGGTGGCTGACGAGCACGACCTCGTGGCCGGCGTGCGCGATGCGCGCGTCCTGGACGGCGGCCTGCATGCGGTCGGCCTGCTCGCGGTAGGGCTCGCCCCACGACGGGAGCCGCGGGTTGCGCAACGCCGGCCACCACCGCGGGTTGAGCAGCCGCCAAGGCTGCGATCCGACGCTGGTGCCCTCGAATCGGTTGCCGGCCTCGATGAGCCGCTCGTCGGTGCCCGTGACCAGCCCGAAGGCCTGCGCGATGGGCGCGGCCGTCTCCTGTGCGCGTTGCAGCGGTGAGGCGACCAGTCCGACGACGTCGCGCCCCTGGTCGGTCAGCGCGCGGGCGACGACGCGGGCCATCTCGTGGCCGCGCTCGGACAGGTGGTAGCCCGGCAGTCGCCCGTATAGCACGCGACCAGGGTTGTGCACCTCGCCATGGCGCAGAAGGTGGACAGTCGTGGTCACCATGGCGTCAGTGTCCCACGCGTCCATGGGCGCTCACTGGGCTCTCGGCACACCGAGGCCCGACTGAGACGACCGTCACGCGGTCGCGCTCTTGGCCTCCTGAGCCACCTTGGCCATCGCGCGGCCGAGCACCGAGAGCTCCTCAGGTGTCAGGACGTCGATCATCAGGCGGCGCACCGCGGCCACGTGGTGGGGCGCCGCCCGAACGAGCATCGCCCAGCCCGCCTCGGTCATGACGCAGTTGACCCCGCGCCGGTCGCCGGGCACGGCGTGACGCTCGACGAGCCCGCGCCGCTCCATGCGGTCGACCGTGTGGGTCAGGCGGCTGCGCGACAGCGCGAGGCCCTCGGCGAGGGCCGACATGCGCAGGGTGCGATGGGGCTGCTCCGAGAGCTGGACCATGAGGTGGTACTCGCCGAGGCTGAGCGGGCTGTCGGCGTCGTGCGCGTGGGCGAGCGCGTCGACGAACCGGGCAGTGCCTTCGAGATATGAGCGCCACGATCGCTGTTGCTCGTCAGTGAGCCAGTCCACCATGGGAATACGCTACGCGACCGCGTGGTTGGAGCCTTCGCCCCACAATGATAGTTGAGAATTCAACTATCTGCGGGGCGGCACCCGCAAAACCCCGACCCGCCCGGGTCGACGACCGTCTGGAGTTCTCTATGGCCACGCCGCTGCCCGCCGGCCTCACCGCCGGCGCCTACGCCATCGACCCGTCCCACTCGACCGCCTCGTTCACCGTCCGCCACGCGGGCATCGCCAAGGTGCGCGGCACGATCGCGATCACCTCGGGCGTCGTGACCGTCGGCGAGGACCTCGAGTCGTCGTCGGTCACCGCCGAGCTCGACGCCGCGTCGGTCAGCACCGGTGACGCCAACCGCGACGGCCACCTCAAGAGCGCGGACTTCTGGCACGCCGAGGAGCGCCCGACCTGGACCTTCACCTCGACGTCCGTCAAGGCCGACGGCGGCGACTTCGTCATCGTGGGCGACCTGACGATCAACGGTGTGACCCAGACCGTTGAGCTCGAGACCGAGTTCACCGGCACCGCGACCGACCCGTTCGGCAACGCCCGCGCGGCCTTCGAGTCCGAGCTGGAGATCTCGCGCGCCGACTACGGCCTGACCTGGAACGCGGCACTCGAGACGGGCGGCTTCCTGGTGGCCGACAAGGTCAAGATCGCGCTCGACATCTCGACGATCAAGCAGTCCTGACCCACGCCCCCCGCCGCCGGGCGACACCCCGCCGCCGGGCGACGCCCCCGCCGCCGGTCGAGCCTGTCGAGACCATCCCGACCCCGGGTCTCGACAGGCTCGACCGCCGAGGGCGGCTTGACCCCGGGTCTCGACAGGCTCGACCGCCGAGGGCGGCTTGACCGCGGGTCTCGACAGGCTCGACCGCCGAGGGCGGCTTGACCCCAGGTCGCGACAGGCTCGACCACCGCGGGCGACCGGCGACGGAGGGCCTTCAGCCCACCGAGCGCGTGGCCGTACGCGCCGCCGCGTGGAACGCCAGGATCTGCAGCTCGCCCGCGACGTCGACACTGCGCACCACGGCGTCGTCGGGCAACTGCAGCGCAACCGGCGAGAACGACAGAATCTCGCGCACACCCGCCGCGATGACGCGCTCGGCCACGGACTGGGCGGCGTGCGCGGGCGTCGCGAGCACCACCATGGTCACCGCCTCACGCTTGATGACCTGCTCCAGGTCGTCGAGGTGCTCGACGGCCAGGCTCCCCGACGGACGCGTGCCGACCACCGCGTCGGCGACGTCGAGCAGCGCCACCACCTCGAAGCCGCGCGTGGTGTACCCCGAGTAGTTCGCGAGCGCGTGGCCCAGGTTGCCCAGGCCGATGATGGCCAGACGATGCGTGGACCCCAGCCCGAGCGCGGTGGAGATGACCGTGGACAGCGACGCGACGTCGTACCCGACCCCGCGCGTGCCGTACGAGCCGAGATACGACAGGTCCTTGCGCAGTTGCGCGGAGCTCACCCCGGCGACGTCGGCGAGCTCGGTCGACGACGTCGTGCGCACACCCGCGGACTGCAGGTCGAGCAGCGCGCGCAGATAGTGCGGCAGCCGCGCCACGGTGGCGGCCGGAACCGCAAGGTCACCCGTCTCGATCACCGCGTCCTCCAGACTGTCAGCGGCCACCGCGCGCGAGTCTGCGCGCCAGCCTGTCACCGTCGACCTGCCAGAATCCCTGCTGCACCCCGTCCACCTCGACGACGGGCACATAGTCGCTGTAACGGTCCTGGAGACTAGCGGACTGCGGGCCGGAGTCGATGTCGATCTCACACCATCGCTCACCGGCGGCCTCGCACACCCGGGCCACCACCTCACGCGCGTCGTCGCACAGGTGACATCCGACCCGGCTGAAGAGGACCACACGCGGAGCCTTCGCCCGAAGGTCCTCCAGCGGCCTGTCCACAACTCACAGACTACCTGCGCGGATAAAGTGGTCGGTATGTCGGACGCCGTGACAGCCACCTCGCCCTCGCACGAGCGAGGCCGGGCGGCGGCGTTCTTCGACGTCGACAACACCGTGATCCGCGGCGCCAGCGCCTACCACCTGGCGCGCGCGCTGTACCAGCGCAAGTTCTTCGGCACGTTCGACCTGCTGCGCTTCGGCGTGATCCAGGCCCGCTACGTGCTGTTCGGCGAGTCGCGCGAGCAGATCGACCAGGTGCGCCAGCGCGCGCTCTCGCTCATCGCCGGCCGCTCGGTGGCCGAGGTCACGGCCGTCGGCGAGGAGGTCTACGACGCCGTCCTGGAGCTGCGCATCTTCCCGGGCACCAAGAAACTGCTCGACGAGCACATCGCGGCCGGCGACCAGGTGTGGCTCGTCACAGCGACACCGGTCGAGATCGGCCGCCTCATCGCACGACGGTTGGGCGCGACAGGCTGCCTGGGCACGGTCGCGGAGCACAAGGACGGGTTCTACACCGGACGCCTGCTGGGCGACCTCATGCACGGGTCGGTCAAGGCCGACGCGGTGCGCTCCCTCGCCGAGCGTGAGGGCATCGACCTCGACGCGTCCTACGCCTACGGGGACTCGCTCAACGACCTGCCGATGATGACCGCCGTCGGGCACCCGTGCCCCATCAACCCCGACGGGCGACTGCGCCGTCACGCGCGCGACGTGGGCTGGCCCATCCGCGAGTTCCGCGGGCGCCGCCATCGAGTCGCCGGGCGCAGCGTCAAGACGGCGTCGTGGGCTGGGGCGGCGTGGGCCGCCGGGCTCGTGGTGCGCGCCATCCGGCGGCAGGTGCGCAAGCGCCTCGACCTGCGCTGAGCGCGGCGGCGCGCCAGGAGGCAGCGCGGCGCTCCACGAAGCAACGAAGCCCGGTCCCCTGGGGGGCCGGGCCTCGGTACGTCACTTCTTGTTGCGACGCTGGTGACGCGTCTTGCGAAGCAGCTTGCGGTGCTTCTTCTTCGCCATGCGCTTGCGGCGCTTCTTGATGACGGAGCCCATGTGGTCCTCCTGGTGCGGGTCGGTCGGTGGAACAACGGTTGGTCCACGACGAGCGGCCAACACGAGAAAAGTCCGTCCGACAGCCTACCTGATCGGCGCCAGTGCCCGGGAAGCGGGGCGCGCACCTCCCCTCAACGCGGCAGGACGCAGGCGGCCTCAGTCGTGATAGGGGTCCAGGCCCCACAAGGGGAACACGTGCCGGCGGGTGGCCAGCACCGCGCGGTCGACGTCGTCGGCCGGGTCGTAGCCCGCCGACCAGGGGCGCCACGCGACCTCCTCGACGCCGATGACGCGCGCGGCGTCGAGGCCCGAGACCGCGGCCACGTGCGCGCGCCACGCGGCCGGCAGGGGCAGCGCCAGGTCGAGCGGGCGGTGCAGCGCCTCCGCCACGAGCGACGACCACACCAGCGGCACCACGTCGACGACGGCGTACCCGCCCCCGCCGAGCGCGACCCACCGCCCGTCGCACAGCTCGTGCGCGAGCTCGTGCACCAGGTGCGCGCCGTGCCGCTGCGCGTCCACGCCCACCCGCAGGTCGCTCAGCGGGTCGCGCGCGTGCGCGTCGGCGCCGTGCTGCGAGACGATCACGTCGGGCCGAAACTCGCGCACCACCGCGGGCACGACGGCCTCGACGGCGCGCAGCCACGGCCCCGACCGCGTGCGCGGCGGCAGGGCGATGTTGACGGCGGTGCCCTCGGCGCCGGGACCTCCGACGTCGGCGGGGTTGCCCGTGCCGGGGAACAGCGTGTGCCCGTCCTGGTGGATCGAGACGGTCAGCACGCGCGGGTCGTCCCAGAACGTGTGCTCGACGCCGTCGCCGTGGTGCGCGTCCAGGTCGATGTAGGCGACGCGGCGCGCGCCGTCGTCGAGCAGACGGCGGATGGCCGCGGCGGCGTCGTTGTAGACGCAGAAGCCCGAGGCGGCGTCGCGATGGGCGTGGTGCATGCCGCCGGCGATGTTCAGGCCGTGGCTCGCGCGCCCGTCCCACACGGCCTGCGCGACGTCGACCGACCCTGCGACCAGGCGCGCGGCGGCGTCGTGCATCCCGGCGAAGACCGGGTCGTCCTCGGTGCCGAGCCCGCGCAGCGGGTCGGCGACGCCCTGCTGCGAGGCGAGGCGCACGGCCGCGACGTACGCGGGGTCGTGGACGGTCTCGATGAGCGCGTCGGGCGCGGGCGGCACGCTCACCACCTCGAGCCCCGGCGCGTCGAGCAGACCGAGCTGCTCCACCAGGCGCATGGTGAGGTCAAGGCGCGCGGGCGACATGGGATGGCCGCGGCCGAAGTCGTAGCGCAGCAACTGGGCGCTCCACACCAGACGGGCCAGCGACATGCGGCCACGGTATCGGACACCGTGGCAGAGTTGGCCCGACGTCCAGGTGTCGAGGGGCAGGGAGGTCCCGGGTGTCGCCCCGACGAGGCAGCCTTCTGGGGTTTCGTGAGCTCGTGGACCATGCGGCGCGGCACTCGCCCGCGCGCCTGGCCCTGACGGTGTTCCTCGGTGTGTGCGCGCTGTTCACGGTGCTGCTCATGGCCCCGTGGGCGACGGCGTCGGGCCGGTCGGTGGCGTTCGTCGACGCCCTCTTCACGGCGATCTCGGCCGTGTGCGTGACCGGGCTGACCGTCGTCGACACGAGCACCTACTGGTCGGCGTGGGGGCTGGTCGTGATCCTCCTGGCGATCAAGGTGGGCGGGTTCGGCGTCATGACGCTCGCCTCGATCCTGGGGCTGGCCGTCTCACGCCGCATCGGGCTCACGCAGCGGCTGCTGACGGCGTCCGAGACGCGGACCGACCGCCTGGGCGAGGTCGGCTCGCTCGTGCGGGTCGTCATCGTGACCTCGACGTCGCTGGAGCTGGCGGTGGCCGCGCTGCTGTTCCCGCGCTTCTTGGCGCTGGGCGAGTCCCTGGGCACCTCCGCATGGCACGCGCTCTTCTACGGCATCTCGGCGTTCAACAACGCCGGGTTCGTGCCCACACCGCACGGTCTGGCGCCGCACGTCGGCGACTGGCTGCTCGACCTGCCGATCATCCTGGGCGTGTTCGTGGGCGCGCTCGGCTTCCCCGTGATCCTCAACATCCTCTCGACGCGACGCAAGGGCCAGCGGACGTGGACGCGCTGGTCGCTGCACACCAAGCTCACGATCGTCACGAGCGCCTGGCTGGTCCTGGCCGGATGGGTGCTGCTGGCCGGGCTCGAGTGGAACAACCCCGACACGTTCGGGCCGCTGCCCGTGGGGCAGAAGCTCATCGCGTCGCTGTTCGCGGGCACCATGCCCCGCTCGGGCGGGTTCAGCACGGTCGACGTGGGGTCGATGCACGAGGGCACCTGGCTGGTGACCGACGCACTCATGTTCGTGGGCGGCGGCTCGGCGTCGACGGGCGGCGGCATCAAGGTGACGACGCTCGCCGTCATGCTGCTGGCCATCCTCGCCGAGGCGCGCGGCGACAAGGACATCGAGGCCTACGGGCGGCGCATCCCGCGCGACACGCTGCGCGTGGCGATCGCCGTGGTGTTCATGAGCGCGACGACGGTGCTGCTCGGGTCGCTCGCGCTGCTGGAGATCTCGGGCGAGTCGCTCGACGTGGTGCTGTTCGAGGTCATCTCGGCGTTCGCGACGTGCGGGCTGTCGACCGGGCTCACGGCCGATCTGCCCGACGCCGGCAAGTACGTGCTGTGCGCGCTCATGTTCGTCGGGCGCACCGGCTCGATGACGTTCGCCGCCGCGCTCGCCCTGCGCGACCGACGGCGCATCGTAAGGTTCCCCGAAGAGCGCCCGATCATCGGGTGAGGCGGAGGCGCAGCGCAGGGTGGGGGCCGAGGAACGAGGCACCCGCCCGAAGCGGAGCCGCAGCCTCACCCGACGACAACACAGGTAAGCCGCAGGTGACAGGAGGTCCGCCGTCGTGCCGGACAGAGGCAAGAAGGAGCCGGAGCGGGACGCCGGTGTGCTCGTGCTGGGGCTGGGCCGGTTCGGCTCGGCGATAGCGAGCACGCTCGACCGCCTGGGCCAGGACGTGCTCGCGGTCGAGAAGGACGAGGCGCACGTCGCCCACTGGTCGGGCCGCCTACCGCTCGTCCAGGCCGACGCCACGAACCCGGAGGCCCTCGAGCAGCTCGGCGCGAAGGACTTCGCGGTCGCCGTCGTCGGCATCGGCAGCTCGCTCGAGGCGTCGGTGCTGGTGACCGCCAACCTGGTGGACCTGGGCACGCCGCAGATCTGGGCCAAGGCCGTCTCGGCCGAGCACGGGCGCATCCTCGAGCGCATCGGGGCGCACCACATCGTCTACCCCGAGTCCGACGCCGGCGCCCGCGTCGCGCACCTGGTCAGCGGCAAGATGCTCGACTACATCGAGGTCGAGGACGACTTCACCATCGTCAAGATGCGCCCGCCGAAGGAGATGCAGGGGTTCACGCTCGCGCAGTCGGACGTGCGCCGCCGCTACGGCGTGACGGTCATCGGGGTCAAGTCGTCCGGGCTGGACTTCCAGTACGCGACGCCCGAGACGCGGGTCGCGGCGAACGACCTCATCGTCTGCGGCGGCCACGCGGACCTTCTGGAGCGGTTCGCCGGGCGTCCGTGAGCGCGCACGTGGGCTTCGCGCGCGCCGGGCCGTGGGAGCATCGCCGCGTGGCTCTGCGACTGACCGGCATCGACCCGCGCGGGATCTCCCGGCTCGTGGACGCGGGGACCTACGCCCGTGGCGAGGGTTACGCCCGCCAGGGCCGGGTCTCGCACCTGCAGTGGAACCCCGGCGAGTCGGTGCTGACCGCGCAGGTGCGCGGCAGCGGCCGCCACACCTACCTGACGTGGGTGTACCTCGACCACGCGGGCCGCGCCGTCGCGGAGGGCGACTGCACGTGCCCGGTCGGCCACAACTGCAAGCACGTGGTCGCCACCCTGCTGCACGCGGTGGGTGGCCCCGGCGCCGCCAGGCGGCCGGCCACCCCGGCGCCCGCCGCGTGGCAGCGTCAGCTCGACCGGGTGCTGTCGGTCGCGACGCCGACGGCGGCGCCCGCCGCGGCCGCGACACCGCTGGCGCTGCAGGTGCGCGTCGACGGCCTGGTCCGCGCCGACCACACCGGCCCGGCGAAGCCGCCCGCGCGCCCCGGGCGCGCCTCCGCACGCTCCTCCGCGCGCGGTGCCGTGAGCGCGTCGGTGCGCCGCCGCGCCGGGGCGGGCGCGGCCGCACACGCGGCGCCCGTCGACCTCGGCGTCTCGGTGCGGCCCGTGCGGCGCAATGCGAGCGGCGGCTGGGCGGCCGGTTGGGACGTGAGCTGGGACGCGCTGCGCCGTGAGCACGACGTCACGCGCTGGGAGCCGCGCGCACGCCAGTGGCTGGCCGAGCTCGGCGCGATGCGCGGGCAGGGGTACTGGGGCGGCTCGGACTGGACGTCGCTCGACGACTTCCCCGGGCGCCTGCTGTGGCCTCACCTGGCGCTCGGCCGTGAGCTCGGCGTGCCGTTCGTCGGGTCGGCCAAGCGCGACGTGATCGTGCTCGCCGAACGCGTCGAGCTCGTGGTGGACGCGACGCGCGACGACGGCGGTGTGCGCCTGGTCCCGCGGGTGCTGGTCGACGGCTCCCCCGCCGTCTCGGCGCTGCGCGGCGCGCTGGGCGACCACGGCCTGTTCACGGTCGACCCACCCGGCACGGCGGCGGGTCAGGACGCGAAGGCCTGGGTCGTCACGCTCGGCCCGTCCCCCGCCCCGCTCGCCCCCGGCGCGGCCGAGCTGCTCACCGTCGGCGCCGAGGTCGCCGTCCCCGCCTCCGACGAGCAGCGGCTGCGCGCCGACTACCTGCCCGCGCTGCGCCGCCAGGTGACCGTCACCAGCAGCGACGGCTCGGTGCCGCTGCCCCCGCCGCCGCGGCCCACGCTGGTGCTGACCGCGACGTTCACGGGCGTCAGCGCCGCCGCGCTGCGCGCCGGCTGGATGTACTCCTCCTCCGACGGCGTCGACGAGGCGCGCCATCACGCGTTCGCCCCGTCGGCCGCCGACGTCGCGCTGCGTGACCTGGACGCCGAGCGCACGCTCGCCGAGCGGGCGCAGCGCGCCGCGCGCGCCGCGGGCTTCGACGACTTCGCCCTGGCCGACCACGTCGAGTGGGAGGGGCTCGCCGCGCTCGACCTCGCCGAGCGTCTGCTGCCCGCACTGGACACGCTCGACGACGTCGAGGTGCGCACCGTCGACCAGCCCGCCTACACCGAGCTGACCTCGACCCCGCAGATCGCCCTGGAGGCGCGCGACGCCGAGGACGCCGACTGGTTCGACCTCGCCGTGACGGTGACGGTCGACGGGCACGCGGTCCCGCTGCCGAACATCCTTGAGGCGCTCGCACACGGCAAGCGGCGGCTGATGCTGGCCGACGGCGCGTGGCTGCGCCTCGACCACCCCTCGCTCGAACGGCTGCGCCTGCTGCTCGCCGAGGCCGACGGCATCGCCGACCGCCGCTCCCCGCAGCTGCGCGTGACCCGCCACCAGGCGAGCCTGTGGGACGAGCTCGCCGAGGTCGCCGACGTCGTCGAGCAGTCCGAGCGCTGGCGCACCGCCGTCGGCGGCCTGCTGGCGCTGGTGCGCGGCGAGGCCGCGACGCAGGGCGCGGCGGACGGCGCACCCGAGGGCGCGACCGGCGCGTTGCCCGAACCCCTGCCGGTGCCCGCGGGTGTCCAGGCCGACCTGCGGCCCTACCAGCGCCGCGGCTTCGAGTGGCTCGCGTTCTGCTGGGAGCACCACCTGGGCGGGATCCTGGCGGACGACATGGGGCTAGGCAAGACGCTGCAGACCCTCACGCTCATCGCGCACGCGCGCGAGCGCCAGCCCGACGCCCCCGCCTTCCTGGTCGTGGCGCCCGCGTCGGTCGTGGCGGGGTGGGCGGCCGAGGCCGCGCGCTTCACGCCGCACCTGCGCGTGGCCACGGTGACGACGACGTCCTCGCGCCGCGACGCGACGCCGCTGCCCGAGGTGGTGGCCGGGGCCGACCTGGTGGTGACGTCCTACGCCGTGTTCCGGCTCGACGCCGAGGCGTTCGCGGCGCTCGACTGGGGCGCGCTGGTGCTCGACGAGGCGCAGTTCGTCAAGAACCACGCGACGCGGGCCAACCAGCACGCGCGGGCGCTGCGCGCCCCGTACAAGCTCGCCATCACGGGCACCCCGCTCGAGAACAACGTGACCGACCTGTGGTCGCTGCTCGCCGTCGTCGCGCCGGGGCTCTTCCCCTCGCTCCAACACTTCCGCACCGACTACGTCAAGCCCATCGAGGCGGCGTCACGGCCCGACACCGACGACGCGATGCGCCGCCACGCGCGCGCCAGGCTCGCGCGGCTGCAGCGCCGCGCCCGGCCCCTGCTGCTGCGGCGCACCAAGGAGCAGGTCGCCCCCGAGCTGCCGGAGCGGCAGGAGCAGGTCGTGGCCGTCGACCTCGCCCCGCGCCACCGCACGGTCTACGAGACGCACCTGCAGCGCGAGCGCAAGCGCGTGCTGGGCCTGCTCGACGACTTCGACGCCAACCGTGTGGCGGTGTTCCGGGCCCTGACGACGCTGCGCCGCATGGCCTTGGACGCGTCGCTGGTCGACCCGGACGCGTACGCGGCGGTGCCCTCCAGCAAGCTCGACGTGCTGTTCGAGCAGCTCGACGAGGTCGTGGCCGAGGGGCACCGCGCCCTGGTGTTCTCGCAGTTCACCGGCTATCTGGGCCTCGTGGCCGAGCGGTGCCGGGCCGCAGGGGTCGAGTTCGCCTACCTCGACGGCTCGACGCGCCGGCGTGCCGACGTCGTCGCCGGCTTCAAGGACGGCACAGCGCCGCTGTTCCTCATCTCGCTCAAGGCGGGCGGGTTCGGGCTCAACCTCACCGAGGCCGACTACGTCTACCTGCTCGACCCGTGGTGGAACCCCGCGACCGAGGCGCAGGCCGTCGACCGCACGCACCGCATCGGCCAGACCAGGCCCGTCAACGTGGTGCGCCTGGTGGCGTCGGGCACGATCGAGGAGAAGGTCATGGCGCTCAAGGAGCGCAAGGCCCGCCTGGTCGACGCGGTGCTCAACGACGACGCCGAGCTGTTCGCGGGCGCGATCGACGTCGACGATGTGCGCGCGCTGTTCGAGGCGTAGCGCGCCCCGCCTCAGGCCACCCGACGCCCTGCCAGCACCCGCTGCAGCACCACGAACACCAGCACGAGCGCGCCGATGACGATGCGCGTCCACCACGACGACAGCGTGCCCTCGAACGTGATGGCGGTCTGGATGAGGCCCAGCACGAGCACGCCGATCAGCGAGCCCAGCACGAACCCCGTGCCTCCGGTCAACAGGGTGCCGCCGATGACGACGGCGGCGATCGCGTCGAGCTCCATGCCCACACCCGTCAGGGAGTAGCCCGATCGGGAGAACATGGCGAACAGCAGGCCGCCGATCCCCGCGCACGTGCCCGAGACGACGTAGACCAGCACCGTGGTGCGTGCCACGGGCAGGCCCATGAGCAGCGCCGATTGCTGGGAGCCGCCGATCGCGTAGACGGTGCGCCCGAACCGCGTGTAGTGCAGCAGCCAGAGCGCGAGCGCCACGACGGCGAGCGCGATGATCCCGGCGCCCGTGATCCGCCACCCGCCGCCGAGGTCGAGGCTGACGTCGCTGAACGAGACGAACGTCTCGTCGCGGATCGGCACCGACTCGGGCGCGATGACGTAGCACAGCCCCCGGGCCAGGAACATCGCGGCGAGGGACGCCACGAACGGCTGCACCCCGAAGACGTGCACCATGACCCCCACCAGCAGGCCGATCACCGTACCGACCAGCACCACCACCGGGATCACCACGGCGGCGGGCATCCCGGCCCGGAAGGCGACGGCGGCCACGATGCCCGACAGCGCCACCACGGCGCCGACCGACAGGTCGATGCCCCCCGTGAGGATCACGAACGTCATGCCCACCGCGAGCGCGACCAAGTGGGCGTTGTTGATCAGGAGGTTCGACAGCACCCGCCCGGAGACGAAGCCCTCGTAACGGCCACCGCCCACGGCGAGCATGAGCGCGAGCACCACGAGCGTGCCGACCACGGGCAGGTACCGGCGGTCGAGCCGCACCCGGCGCGCGGCGCCGCGCAGCATCGTCACGGGCGTGGAGGCCGGGGACTCGACGACGGTCATCAGGCCACCTCCGGGGTCGTGGCGGCGGCCGCGGGCGGCCGACGCCGGGCCGCGAGGCGCTCGCGCACGGCGGGCGACTGGGCCAGGCACACCGCGATCACCACCACGGCCTTGAACAGGGGCGTGACCGACGGCGAGATGCCGAGCATCGTCACCGTCAGGCTCAGGGTCTGGATGACGAGCACGCCCACGAGCGTCCCCGACAGCGAGAACTTCCCGCCCGCGAGCGAGGTGCCGCCGATGACGACGGCGAGGATCGCGTCGAGCTCGATGAACAGGCCCGCGTTGTTGGCGTCGGCGGCCATGGTGTTGGCGGCGATCATGAGGCCCGCCAGGCCTGAGAACAGCGCCGAGACGACGTACACCGACCAGGTCAGGCCGCGCGCGCTGACCCCGGCCAGCCGCGCGGCGGGCGGGTTGACGCCCACCGACTCGATGAGCATGCCCAGCGCGGTGCGCCGCGTGAGCAGCGCGACGCCCACCAGCACCGCGGCCGCGATGATCACGGGGATCGGCAGGCCGAGCCAGAATCCGGTGCCGATCGCCTTGAACGGCGCGCTGGTCACCGTGGTGATCTGCCCGCCCGTGATGAGCATGGCGATGCCGCGCCCGGCGGTCATGAGCACGAGCGTCGCGATGATCGGCTGGATGCCCAGCACCGTCACGAGGAACCCGTTCCACACCCCGAGCACCGCGCACACGCCCAGGGCGAGCGCGCACGCGATCGCGACGGTCGCCGGCGACGCCGGGTCGCCGGCCCCGGCCACGAAGGTCAGTCCGATGGCCCCGGCGATCGCGGCCACGGCCCCGACCGACAGGTCGATGCCGCGCGTCGCGATGACGAGCGTCATGCCGAGCGCGACCAGCAGCAGCGGCGAGCCCTGGCGCAGCAGGTTGATCAGCGACCCGAACAGGTGCCCGTCCAACGTCCGGATCGCGAGGAAGTCGGGCTGGTGCGCCGTGTTGGCGACCACCAGCGCGACGAGCGCGACGACCGGCCAGAACAGCCGATGGCGCAGCAGGTCGTTCACGAGGCCTCCCCGCTCGCGATGAGGTCGACGACGGCGTCCACGCCGACGTCGTCGGTGTTGTCCAGCTCGCCGACCTTGGCGCGGTCGCGCAGCACCGCGACCCGGTGCGACAGGCGCAGCACCTCCTCCAGCTCGGCCGAGATGAACACGACAGCCATACCCTGGGACGCCAGGTCGGCGACCAGGCGCTGAATCTCGGCCTTGGCGCCGACGTCGATGCCGCGCGTGGGCTCGTCGAGCACCAGCACGCGCGGGGCGGTGGCGAGCCAGCGGGCGAGCAGCACCTTCTGCTGGTTGCCGCCCGAGAGGTTGCGCGCCAGCGCGTCCGGGTTCGCGGGGCGAATGGCGAGCGTGGTGATGTACCGCTCGACGATCTCGTCGACCAGCGGGGCGGGCAGGCGGCGGGCCCAGCCGCGGTCTGCCTGCAGCGCGAGCACGATGTTCTCGCGCACCGTGAGGTCGCCGACGATCCCCTCGCCCTTGCGGTCCTCGGAGGAGTAGGCGATCTTGCGGCGCAGCGCGGCGCGCGGGGCGCCGAACCGCACCGCACGCCCATCGACGCGCAACCGGCCCGAGTCGGCGCGGTCGGCGCCCGTCAGGAGCCGCGCAAGCTCGGTGCGCCCCGAGCCCAGCAGTCCCGCCAGCCCCACGACCTCGCCCGTGTGCACGTCCAGGTCGAAGGGCTGGATGGCGCCCTTGCGCCCCAGCCCCACGGCCTGCAGCACCGGACGCGCGCCGGCGCCCGCGACGACGGCGCGGCGCGGCGCCTGGTCGATCTGCTCCAGCACCTCGAGCGAGCCGCCGATCATGTGGCGCACGAGCTCGCGGCGCGGCAGCTCGGCGGTGCGGAACTCCCCGACGAGCCGGCCGTTGCGCAGCACCGTCATGCGGTCGCTGATCGCGTAGACCTGCTCAAGGAAGTGTGAGACGAACAAGATGGCCACGCCGTCGTCGCGCAGGCGCCGCACGACGCGGAACAGCCGCTCGACCTCGTCGGCGTCGAGGCTCGACGTCGGCTCGTCGAGCACCAGCACCCGGGGATCGACCACCAGCGAGCGGCAGATCGCCACGAGCTGTTGGACGGCGAGCGAGTGCGCGCCGAGCGAGGACGCCGGGTCGATGCGCACATCGAGCCGGGCCAGCAGGTCGGCGGCGCGGCGCCGGGTGGTGCGCCAGTCGACGCACCCCGCGCGCCGCGCCTCGGCGCCGAGCATGACGTTCTCCGCGACCGAGAGGTTCTCGCACAGGTTGACCTCCTGGTACACGGTGCTGACGCCTGCGGCCTGGGCGTCGCCCGGACCGCTGAACGCCACGGGCCGCCCCTCGACGGCGACCGACCCGGCCGTCGGCTGGTACACGCCCGTCAGGGTCTTGATCAGGGTCGACTTTCCGGCCCCGTTCTCCCCCATCAGGGCGTGCACCTCGCCGCGGCGCAGCGTGAGGTCGACGCCGTCGAGCGCGAGCACCTCGCCGAATCGGACGGTGATGCCCCGCATCTCGACGACGGCGGTGGCCTCGCTCATGCTCAGCGCTCGCCCCTGCTCAGTACTTGCGGTCCGGGAGCGCGGCCTTGGCGGCCTCCTGGTCAAAAGCCTCGTCCTTCGTGACGATGCGCTTGTCGACCGGCTCGCCCGCCACGACCTTCTTGGCGATCTCGGCGAGGTCCGGGCCCAGCAGCGGGTTGCACTCGACGATGTAGCTGATCTTGCCGTCGGCCAGGGCGGTCATGCCGTCCTTGACGCCGTCGATCGAGATGAGCTTGATGTCCTTGCCGGGCACCTTGCCGGCGGCCTCGATGGCCTCGATCGCCCCCAGCGCCATGTCGTCGTTGTGGGCGAAGACCACGTCGATGTCGGAGTGCGCCTGCAAGAAGCCCTCCATGACCGTCTTGCCCTCGGCGCGCGTGAAGTTGCCGGTCTGCGAGTCGATGACCGTGACGTTGGAGTTGTCGGCGATGGCGTCGGCGAAGCCCTCCTTGCGGTCGATCGCGGGCGCCGAGCCCGTGGTGCCCTGCAGTTCGACGACGTTGATCGGCTCCGTTCCGAGGTTCTGCGAGACCCACTCGCCGGCCCGGCGGCCCTCCTCGACGAAGTCGGAGCCGATGAACGACTCGTAGAGCGAGTCGTCGTCGGTGTCGACGGCGCGGTCGGTGAGGATGACCGGGATGCCCGCCTGCTTGGCCTCCTGGAGCACCGCGTCCCAACCCGACTCGACGACGGGCGAGAACGCGATGACGTCGACGCCCTGGGCGATGTAGGAGCGGATCGCCTGGATCTGGTTCTCCTGCTTCTGCTGGGCGTCGGAGAACTTGAGGTCGAAGCCGTTGTCCGCGGTGAGCGTGCTCTTGATGGAGTCGGTGTTGGCGGTGCGCCAGCCGGACTCGGCGCCCACCTGGGCGAACCCGATGGTGATGGTGTCATCGCCGCCGTTGTCGGCGGTGTTCGCGGAGCTGCCGGAACTGCACGCGCCGAGCGCGAGCAGGGATGTGGCAGCGAGCGCTGCCAGGACGGTACGGCGTGGGTGGTGCGTGCGTGCCATGTCTCCTCCTCGAGACCGCCACCGGAGTGGCGCCGTGACGGCATGAAACCGATGTCGAGGATGTTAACGCTCACACGTGGCGCGGAGAAGTGCCTCGGGTCACAATTTGGTGAACGTCCGCGGGGCGTCGCCCGCCGCTCGCGTGCGCCCCGACGGCGCGCGCCCTCACTCGGTGCGACGGCGCAGCGTCAGCACGCCCAGCACCACGGCGCCCACGATCCACAGCACGATCACGCCGATCGCTCCCCGCACGTCAGCCCATTGCGCACCAGCCGCCAGGTGCTGCAGCGCCTCGACCGCGTAGGTCAGCGGCAGCACGCGGCTGATCCACTCCAGGATCTGCGGCATCTGGTCGCGCGGCATGAGGATCCCGCACGTGATGATCTGCGGGATGATGACCGCCGGCATCATCTGCACGGCCTGGAACTCGGTGCGCGCCGCGGCCGAGGCCGCCAGGCCCAGCGTGCAGCCCAGCACGGCGTCGAGCAGCGCGACCAGCACCACCAGCCCGAGCGACCCGGCCACGTCCATGCCCACGCCCAGCGCGAATCCGACGACGACGAATGCCTGCACGACGGCGAGCCCGCCGAAGGCGAGCGCGTAGCCGGCCACGAGGTCGCCCTTGCGCAGCGGCGTGGTCATGAGGCGTTCGAGCGTGCCGCTCGACCGCTCGCGCTGCGTGGCCACGCTCGTGACCAGGAACATCACGAAGAGCGGGAAGAACCCGACGAGCACCGGGCCGAACTGGTCGAGCACCGGTGTGCCGTCGAACATCCACGCGACCAGGCCCACGATGAGGCACGGCAGCAGCAGGATGAGGGCCACGGTGCGGTGGTCGTGGCGCAGTTGGCCGAGCACCCGGCTCGCCGTCGCGATCGTCAGGCTCATCGGGCGCCTGCGTCGGTGTGCGCGCGGTCGATCAGGGTCAGGAACGCCCGCTCGGCGTCGGGAGCGCCGGTCTCGGCGAGCAGCGCGTCGGGCGTGGTGTCGGCGACGAGCGTGCCCGCGCGCAGCAGCAACAGCCGGTCACACCGCGCCGCCTCGTCCATGACGTGACTGGAGACCAACAGCGTGCGCCCCTCGTCGGCGAGCCGGTGGAACATCGTCCACAGGTCGCGGCGCAGCACCGGGTCGAGGCCCACAGTGGGCTCGTCGAGCACCAGGAGCTCGGGGTCGGCCACGAGCGCTCCGGCGAGCGAGACGCGCGAGCGCTCGCCGCCCGAGAGGGTGACGACCTGCTGGCGCTCATGCCCACCGAGGTCGACCGCGTCGACGGCGGCCGCGACCGCGCCGCGCGCCGCCGCCCCCCGCAGGCCCGCGAGCGCCGCGAAGTACTGCAGGTTCTCGGTGACCGACAGGTCGGCGTAGACCGAGGCCGACTGCGTCACGTACCCGACGCGGCGGCGCAGCGACGGCGACCCCGCGGGCGCGCCGAGCACCTGCAGGTCGCCCGTGACATTGGCCTGGACGCCGACGATCGAGCGCATGAGCGTCGTCTTGCCGGAGCCCGACGGGCCCAGCAGTCCGACGACCCGACCGCTCGGCACGTCGAGGTCGAGGCCTTCGAGGATCGTGCTGCCGCCGCGGACGACGGTCAGCCCGCGCACGCGCACAGCGGGCGGCGCGGACGGGGGCGCCGGGGTCGCGCCCGCGCCGCTCGGCGAGTTATTCACCATGCGGGGAATTGTGCGCCCGCAAGGGCCCGGGCGCAAGGGAGTCGACGTGATCGCCGTCACCCGTGACGCCGTCGGCCCTGACGCCGCGGGAGCGCCCGCCCGTCAACTCGCCCACGAGGTACCGCTCCAGCGTGGGCCCGACGATGGCCGCGACCTCGCGCGCCGGCATCGACGCGATCGGGTCGAGCCCGACGACGTAGCGCGCCAGCAGCACGCCGACCATCTGTGTCGCGGCGAGCGAGGCCCGCAGTCGCGCGCTGTTCGGGTCGAGCCGGGCTGCGATCGGGCCGAGCACCTCGGCCCCGAGGAACTGCGGCAGCAGCGCCCGCCGTTCGGGGTCGCCCAGCACGACGGGCAGCGCGATGCGGATGCCGGCGCCGCCGTCGTCGGCGTCCCAGACCTCCAGCACGCGGCGCACGATCCGCTCGCCGATGCCGTCGAGCGGGCCTTCGACGGCGGCGCGCATGAGCGCGCCCGGGTCGATGTCGGACAGGCCGACCGTGGCGGCGAAAAGCCGCCCCTTGTCGCCGAACCAGTGGCGCACCGTACCCGGGTCCACTCCGGCGCGGCGGGCGACAGCGCGCATCGAGGCGGCGTCGTACCCCTGAGTGAGGAACTCCTCGCGCGCGGCGGCGAGGATCGCCCCGCGCGTCTCCTGCCCCGCAGGCCGCCGCCCCCGCCGCCCCACGCCGTCCACCCCATCACCCACACTCCCATCTAACCCCAGGGGCTCGGCGTTCTTTTCCTGGTCGTGACCTGGCTTGCGCTATGTCGCGATGAGGGCGAGGAACTTCGCGGGATCCCGGTTCGTGGACGCTTGTGCTGCGGCGATGTTCTTGGCGCCGCTTTGGCGTAGGAGGCCCAGGACGAGGTTGCACACGCAGGACCACTTCGCGGCCGGGTTCCCAGTGCGCGCCGTGTGGTGGTCCTCACCCATGGCCATGTCGCGCACGTGGTGGACACGGTTCTCGATGCCCAGTGCATCCTGACCAGGTCGCCGATCGTCGCGATGCCTGCGCGCCCGGCGGGCAGCGAGGTCATGATGTGCACGGTCTCCTGGGTCCAGGACGGCTCGGCCGTCGGCGTCTTCTTCCGCAGGGTCCGGCGGGTGACTTGCCCGACCTGGGCAACGTCTCGCCACCCGCACCCATGCAGGTGTACGCCGAGTGTCACGGTACGCACCGTGCGTTCCTCGACGCGCCCGGGCGCCCGATCCCGGGTGGCGTAGGCACGCACGGCGTCCCAGTCCAGGGCCGCGATCTGCGTGCGGAGCGTGGGCTGGTTGTCCTTGATCGTGACCAAGAAGTGCGTGCTCGTGTCGCGCACGGCATCGGCCATGGACCGTTGGGCGTGCTTGTCGTCCACCGTCACGCATACATCCGGCCCGAGCTCGCCGCGCGTGTGGAGCCGTTCGACCAGGGGCGCCAACGCGCCGGTCGCGTCCCCGCCCACGATCCGGTCCTGCTCGGCGACCACGCCGGTGTCGTGCCACGCAGCAGCGAACATCTGCTCGGCCACGAGGCGCCCACCGGCGCTCGTGCGGGCGCAGCGTAACGTTTTGCCGTCCATCGCCAGGCCACGGATCGGCGCCCGCACCCCGCGGCGCCCACGCACGGCACCGGTGCGCGCTGCCCGGTCGGCAAGCCAGGCATGGGTGATCTCGTCGAACCGGGCGTGGTTAATCTTCTCCAGGACCCGGTTGATCGTGCGCGCCGAGGGCCACCGCCGCGAGGACCAGTGCGAGCACGCTCACCAGCGGGTACCTGCGCCCGAACTTCGAGTGCGGGTCCGGGACCTGCCCCAACCATGCGCGGGCCTCTGCCCGCGCTGGTGGGGCATCTCGCGCGTCCGATCGGTCGCCGCGCGCTCGTCCGTGTGGCCGTCCTTGGCCGCCACGATCGCGGAGGTCGATGACGACCAAACTGCGGTGGCCGCGCTGCGTGCGACCGCGGCAGCCAGGGCCGTGGCGCACTTGAGCACGAGGCCGAGACACTGTGTCAGGAGCGTGCGCGCGTGGCCGCCGTCGCCACTACCAAGCCGAGCTTGCGCCATCTGGCATGGGCCCGTGGAGTCTCATGTTCAGCGGCCCGCGGGCTTGGGCGGGGCACTCACCTTCGCCACTCCTCGGTAAGGGCCGGGGGACTTCTTCACCGAGATGATGACGCCTAGCCGGTCGGTCTTGACGTACGTTCCGCCGGGCGTTTCGAACTGGACGCGATTGGTAACCGCGCCAGCGCGCCGTCCGCCGATGTTCTTCGCCATCTTCCTCACATCTCCTGTGTTTGTGCGCTCGTCCGGCGCCGGAGCCCGAGTGGGTTGCCGGAACCGGCGACGCGTGTGCGACGGGGTCGGGGACCCGGCATCCGCCGCACACGCGCCGACTCTGCTACGCGGTGGCCGCTGCGAGAAGCCACGCGAGGACCCTGTCGGCCAGCCAGTGGAGCAGGCTGCCGAGGAGTGCTGCGATGAGGCTCAAGACGTTCACCTCCCTTCCGGTTTCGGTCTGCGGCTCTCTGAGATTCACGCAGGAAGCGGCTGCTCCGCTGCCTGCCAGGACGTCAGGTGCCATCCGGAGCAGCGGGCGCACGGATACACCCGCTGCTCGTGGCGACTCGTTCGGCCTGCGTCAGTGAGGTCGCGCCGGGCCCTCGCCTGGGTCGAGTGGAGCGCGACGATAGCTTCCCCGTGGTCCCGGTACCGGATCTTGCCGAGGCAGCGGCCGCTCGGATGTCTGCGGCGACCGGTCCGCCGCCCCCTCGGGAAGCTGCGCGCACGAACGGTGCGGACTGCTCGCTGTGCCATGTGCAATCTCCTGTCGTCCTGCGGGCGCCTGTCCCGCCCGCAAGAGCCATCCTGCCGCGCTGTTCCCCGCTTGACCAGGTACATATTCACAGCATCTGCTATGACGCTGTGATTTCTACCGAAGACTCCCCCGGGCGTACAGTCGAGGCCATGGACACGAGTCTCGCGCGTCTGATCGCCCGGATGTTGTTTTTCCTAGGTTTTTGCTCTTCCGAACCTCGCAGCTCGGATCTAGAGACAGCCCTCAAGGTGGCACGCAATCCTACGGAGATACCGAGCAGTACCCGTCTGCCCTCATGGCCCGAGATTCAGGTGGCACTGTCCGAAGAGGCGGCGCGGGCGGACGGTGAGGCGTGCTCTGCCCATCGGAGTGCGATAGGTCATGAACCGTGGGTGCCCTGGGTGGACAGCAGGCTGCGGTGGTTGGTGCAGGACAGGCTTCCACCAGCCCTGGTGGGACGCTCCGACGCCGAGTCCACACCGAGGTGGCTGAACGAGCTGCGCCGCCTTCCGACCCACGACATCTCCTCCCGCTATGCGCCGCCTTGGCACCATCCGAGCGGGCGCCCGGGCGAGGGTGAGTCGGCAGACAGGGAGGCGCGTCTGAACCACATCGAGCAGCAGTTCCGCAGTGCGTACAAGGCGGTGGTCGCGTGGCTACCGGAGGTCTTGTGGACCACGTGGCAGTGGCACGGTGTAACCGGGCGGGGCTTCCATGCTGAGCTTCATGAGTTGCGGGCGGCCGCCACGGTCGAGCATCTGCCGGCGGGGTGCACGTGCCAACCGAAGGAGCGCCCCGCGGGGTCCATCGCATGCGCGTGCCCGTGCCACCGTGGAGACGCCCTCTGGGACCGGTACGTCAACCTCCTGGGCGGACGCTTTCGTGTGCTGGCGAGTCGCGCAGAGCTGTACCTGCGCGCGCGGAGTCCCATGGCGTTGGCAGCCCGCGACGTGCCCTCCGCATCGGGTCTCGCGGATATCGCCCCAGCAGACCGGGTGACGCTCGCCGTCTGGACCCTGGATCACGATGACATCCCGCCCGGGTTGCGGGGCGCGCTGCTGCCGCCGTTCAGGGCCGACAAGCACTCCATGCCCGACGTCGCGCGAGCGAGAGCACTTAGTGACCTTGTCGGCCGAAAGGTCCTCTCAGCCATGCTCTCGGCAGCGGAGGCCACGGGCCTCACGCTGGGTGATGTGATGACCCACGTCGTGCAGGCCGCCGAGATTACCCGGGAGCACCTCAGGCTACTCGTGCTGGGGGTGGCCAGCGTGGACGCCGAGTCGCTTCTTGGCATCTCTAGGGCGCTGCGGCTCCGGTGGGACGGTGATTGGAGGATCACCGACAACGTCGTCCTGGCGAGCGAGGTGCGCCGGTCGGCGCTGATCGAAAACCTGCAGGCTCAGCTTTGCGGCCTTGCGACGTCGAGCCTCGATCACCTTGCGGTTGAGACGCTTCACCTTCCGTCGGTGCATGAAGACCCGGCCCACAGTCCAGAGGAGTTCCAGTCACTTCTTGAGTCGACCTGGTCGGAGTCGAATGCGGGCATGCCGCCGAGGGCTAGCTCAAGGTACTACCCGCTCTACGAAGCCCTCGTTGCCCGGCCAGAGAACGAGGTCACGCTGACATTTTCCGAGATCGACGAGATCCTCGGGCCGCCTGGGCTGCCCGAGACTGCTGTTCGGAGCCCGAAGGCGGCACGCAGGACGGGCGGTGACGCATGGTGGGCCAAGGGCGGAGGGGGCGGTCGGCAGCGTCCCCACGTTCGTGCCTGGCAGGCTGCGGGGTACGTCGTCAAGACCACCGACCATCGTGCGCGGTCCGTCACGTTCGAAGGACTTCTGGGGCGCGGTTCGTGGCAGCCGCACGCCTGGTCCCTACGCGAGAAGACGTACACAGCTCCCGTCACTGTGGTCGACCTGTCACTTGACGACCAGAGGGCTGAGCTGGTGCGCGCCGTGATCTCTGAAGCACTCCGCGTGGGAATCCGGCCGCCATCGAGCGGGAGCGAATGACTCCACGGGGCTTCACCGCCTGAACTGCACCCGGTCACCAGAACGACGACCCATGACCGAGGACCGGTATCTCGGGGGTGGGGTTAGGGGTGGGTGAGGTGGAGGAGGGTCCAGGAGGTCGGGGGGAGGTGGGTGGTGGCGTGGTGGTCGGTGACGGTGGCGGTGGGGTTGGCGGTCGGCCGCACCGAGGTGGGGTTGTCGGGGGTGGCGGTCCAGGTGTGGTCGGGGTGGGAGAGTGTGACCGCCTCGGCCACGCGCAGGCCGGGGAAGCCGCGCAGGTCGACGTCGAGGGCCACGGTCTCGGTCAGCGACCGGTTGACCGCGAACACACTCACGCCGCCCGTGGCCGGGTCATGCGTGGCGACGGCGTCGAGCACCGGCACGCGCCCGTACTTGGCGGTCTCGTGCTCGGGCGCGTCCACGGCCAGGCGCAGCACCTCGCCCTTGGCGTGCTGCGCGGTGAGCGCGAACGGGTGGAACGTCGTCTGCCGCCACGCGCGCCCGCCCTGGTCGGCCGGCTCGGTCATGATCGGCGCGATCACATTGACCAACTGCGCGAGCGAGGCCGCGTGCACCCGGTCGGTGTGGCGCAGCAGTGAGATGAGCAGCCCGCCGACGACGACGGCGTCGGCCACGTTGTACCGGTCCTCCAGCAGCACGGGCGCCACCGGCCAGTCGTCGCCCGACGGCGGACGCGACTCGGCGCGGTCCACGTACCAGACGTTCCACTCGTCGAACGAGATGTGGACGCGCTTGGTGTGCTTGCCCGCCGCGCGCACCGCGTCCGCGGTCGCCGTGACGTCGTCGATGAACCGGTCCATGTCGACCGGCGAGGCGAGGAACGAGGCGAGGTCGCCGTCCTGCTCGTGGTAGTAGGCGTGCGCCGAGATGAGGTCGACCTGGTCGTAGGACTCGGTCAGCACGGTGTGCTCCCACGCGCCGAACGTCGCCATCCCCCACCCGGAGGACCCGCAGGCCACCAGCTCCAGGTCGGGGTCCATCTGGCGCATCGCGCGCGCGGTCTCCGCGGCCAGCCGCCCGTACTCGTGCGCCGTCTTGTGGCCCGTCTGCCACGGCCCGTCCATCTCGTTGCCCAGGCACCACATGCGGATCTTGTGGGGCTCGGGCGAGCCGTTGGCCGCGCGCTGGTCGGCCCAGTAGGAGCCCACGGGCGCGTTGCAGTACTCCAGCAGGTCGAGCGCCTCCTGCACGCCGCGTGTGCCGAGGTTGATCGCCATCATCGGCTCGACGTCCGCCTTGCGGCACCAGCGCACGAACTCGTCCACGCCCACGAGGTTGGGGTCGGTCGAGTGCCACGCCAGGTCCAGTCGGCGCGGGCGCTCGGCGATCGGGCCCACGCCATCCTCCCAGCGGTAGCCCGAGACGAAGTTGCCGCCCGGGTAGCGCACCGTCGTGACGCCGAGCTCACGCACCAGGTCGACGACGTCGCCGCGGAAGCCGTCGGCGTCGGCGGTCGGGTGGCTCGGGTCGTGGATGCCGGTGTACACGCACCGGCCCAGGTGCTCGACGAACGAGCCGAACGTGCGCGGGCGGACCGGGCCGACGACGAACGCCGGGTCGATGGTCACGAGGGCGGACAGCATGGGTGGACTCCTCGGCGTGGGAACGGTGGCCGCGGGGGCCGGGTGCGACTGCGCCCGGCGCCGGGATCTGCGGCGCCGGGCGGAGTCAGCGGTCAGGTGCGGGCGCGCGGTCAGCGCACCGCGCCGGCCCGACGCTTGTTGTAGATGTCGAACGCGACGGCCAGCAGCAGCACCAGACCGCGGATGATCTGCTGCGTCGACTGGTCGACGCCCATGAGCTGCATGCCGTTGGACATGACGGCCATGACGAGGCCACCCACCATCGCTCCCGTCACGCGGCCCACGCCACCCGAGGTCGAGGCGCCGCCGATAAAGCACGCGGCGATTGCGTCGAGCTCGAACATGTTGCCGGCCGCGGGCTGTGCGCCGTTGGACCGCGAGGAGAACACCGCGCCGGCGACGCCCGCCAGGAGGCCCATGTTGACGAAGATCCAGAAGTTGACCTTCTTGACCTTGACGCCCGACAGCAGCGCGGCCGGGAGGTTGCCGCCGATCGCGTAGATGTGGCGGCCGAACACCGTGCGCGTGGTGATGGTCTGGTAGGTCAGGATCAGCACCGCGAGGATGATGAGCACGATCGGCAGGCCGCGCGAGTTGGCGAGCTGCCATGCGAACGCCATGACGACGGCGGCGACGATCACGAGCTTGGCGACGAACAGGCCCATCGTCTCGACCGGCTGGCGGTAGTGCAGGCGGCCTTGACGGTTGCGCCACTGCGTCCAGGCGAAGCCGACGACGGCGAACGCGCCGATGACCAGGGTGAACACGTCGAACCCGGGACCGCCGAGCAGGCCGTTGATGAAGCCGCTGGCCACCTGCTGGTACTCGCGCGGGAACGGCGAGAGCGAGACGTTGTCGAGCACACGGAACGTCATGCCGCGGAACAGCAGCATGCCCGCGAGGGTCACGATGAAGGCCGGGATGCCGACGTAGGCGACCCAGAAGCCCTGCCAGGCGCCGACCAGCAGGCCGACGCCGAGCGCGGCCAGGATGCCGACCCACCAGGGCATTCCGTGCCGGATGACGAGCACGGCCGACACGGCGCCGGACAGCGCCACGACCGACCCGACCGACAGGTCGATGTGCCCGCCGATGATCACCAGGATCATGCCCAGGGCGAGGATCAGCACGTAGGAGAACTGCAGGACGAGGTTCGTCAGGTTGCCCGGCTGCAGCAGCATGCCGTCGGTGAGCACCGTGAACAGCAGCACGATCGCGACGAAGGCGATGTAGATGCCCGATGTGCGCAGGTTGCGGGTGAACAGGTCTTTGACGTCCGCGAGGGCGCTCATCGGACAGCCTCCTTGCTGGTCTTCTCGATGGTCATGAGCTCCATGAGGCGCTCCTGGGTGGCCTCCGCGACGGGGACCTGGCCGGTGATGCGGCCATAGGCGAGCGCGTAGATGCGGTCGCAGACGCCGAGCAGCTCGGGCAGCTCGGAGGAGATGACGACCACGGCCTTCCCCTGCGCGGCGAGCTCGTTGATGATCGTGTAGATCTCGTACTTCGCGCCGACGTCGATGCCTCGGGTCGGCTCGTCGAGGATGAGCACCTCGGGCGCGGTGTGCAGCCACTTGGACAGCACGACCTTCTGCTGGTTGCCGCCCGAGAGGTTGTTGACGATCTGCATCACCGACGGCGTCTTGATGTTCATCACGCCACGGAACCGCTCGGCGACGGCGATCTCCTCGTTGCGGTTGATGAAGCCGCGCCGCGAGAGCTTGCCGAGGCCGGCCGCGGAGATGTTGGTCTTGATGTCCTGGATGAGGTTGAGGCCGTAGTGCTTGCGGTCCTCGGACACGTACGCCAGGCCGTTGGCGATGCTCGCCTCGACCGTGCGGGTGTCGACCTCCTTGCCGTGCAGGTAGACCTTGCCCGAGATGTCGCGGCCATAGGTGCGCCCGAAGACCGACATCGCGAGCTCGGTGCGCCCGGCGCCCATGAGCCCGGCGATGCCGACGACCTCGCCCGCCTTGACGTCGAAGGACGCGTCCTCGACGACGACCCGCGGCTGGGTGGGGTGGTGCACGCGCCACCGCTCGACGCGGAAGACCTCTTCGCCGATGGCCACGCTGCGCGCGGGAAAGCGCTGGTCGAGGTCGCGGCCCACCATGCCGCGGATGATGCGGTCCTGGGTCGCGTCGGGGCCGTGCATGTCGATGGTCTCGACGACGCCGCCGTCGCGGATGATCGTCGTCGAGTCCGCGATGTCCTCGATCTCGCCGAGCTTGTGGCTGATGATGATGCAGGTGATGCCCTGCTCGCGCAGCCCGCGCAGCAGTCCGAGCAGGTGCTCGGAGTCGGTGTCGTTGAGCGCCGCCGTCGGCTCGTCCAGGATCAGCAGGGACACGTCCTTGCTCAGGGCCTTGGCGATCTCGACGAGCTGCTGCTTGCCGACGCCGAGCTGGCCGACCGGCGTGATGGGCTTCTCGGTCAGGCCCACTCGCTCCATGAGCGCCGACGCCTCGGCGTTGGCCCGGTGCCAGTCGATCATGCCGCGGCTGGCGACCTCGTTGCCGAGGAAGATGTTCTCGGCCACCGACAGGTGCGGCACGAGCGCGAGCTCCTGGTGGATGATGACGATGCCCTGCGCCTCGGAGTCCTTGATGTCGCCGAACTCGACCTCGCGGCCCTGGTAGAGGATGCGGCCGCCGTAGGTGCCGTGCGGGTAGACGCCCGAGAGCACCTTCATGAGCGTCGACTTGCCGGCGCCGTTCTCGCCGCAGATCGCGTGGATCTCGCCCTCGGTGACCTTGAGGCTCACGTCTTTGAGAACCTTGACCCCGGGAAAGTCCTTGGTGATGTCCTGCATCTCGAGGATCGTGCTCGACATGCTCGCCGTCCTTACGTCGTTGTCTGGTCGCGGGACGCGGGGGCCCGCCGGCTCGGCGCCGACGAGCCCCCGCGGAGGGAACCGGAGGGCCCGGTCACATCTGGCCGCGGGCGACCTGCTCCGGGGTGAAGAAGCCCGAGTCGATCAGCACCGACTGGATGTCGTCAGCCGTGACGGTGTCGACCTGCAGGAGGAACGACGGCACGACCTTCATGCCGTTGTCGTAGGACTCGGTGTCGTTCGGCGTCGGGGTCTGCCCGGCGGCGAAGGCCTTGGCGGCCGTGACGGCCTGCTCGGCGAGCAGGCGCGTGTCCTTGAAGATGGTCGAGAACTGCACACCCTGGTCGATGAGCGCGACCGAGGCGATCTCGGCGTCCTGACCGGTGACGACGGGCAGACCCTCGGCGAGCGTCGGGCCGATGCCCGCGTTCTGCAGCGCCGTGATGATGCCGCGCGAGATGCCGTCGAACGGCGACAGGATGCCGTCGAGCTGGCCCGAGCCACCGCCGTAGTGGGCGGTCAGCAGGTCCTCCATGCGCCGCTGGGCGGTCTCCTGCGACCAGCGCAGCGTGGCCGCCTGCTCGATGCTCGTCTGACCCGAGCCGACGACGATCGTGCCGTCGTCGATGAACGGCTGGAGCGTCTGCATCGCGCCGTCCCAGAAGAAGTGCGCGTTGTTGTCGTCGAGCGAGCCGGCGAACAGCTCGACCACGAACGGCCCGGTCTCGCCCGTCTCGTTGCCGTCGGCGTCCACGACGCCGAGGCCGTGCAGCAGCGACGTGGCCTGGTCGACGCCGACCTGGAAGTTGTCGAACGTGACGTAGAAGTCGACGTTCTTCGTGTCCCGGATGAGGCGGTCGTAGGAGATGATCGGGATGCCGGCGTCGGCGGCGGCCTGGAGCTGGTTGGCCAGGGCCGTGCCGTCGATCGAGGCGACGATCAGGATGTCGGCGCCCTGCGTGATCATCTGGTCGATCTGCTGCTGCTGGGTGGGGATGTCGTCGTTCGCGAACTGCAGGTTGACCTCGAAGCCGGCGGCCTCCAGGCCCTCGCGGACGGAGTTGCCGTCGGCGATCCAGCGCTCGGAGGTCTGCGTCGGCATGGCGACGCCCACGGTGATGTCGCTCGGGTCGCGCGAGGCGTCGCCGTCGTCGGCAGACCCGGCGCCACCCCCGGCGCACGCGGTCAGGCCTAGGGCGAGGGTCGCGGTCGCGGCGGCGGCGACCACGCGAGAGGCGAGGCGCTTCATCGGGACTTCCTTTCTCGTCATCGAGAACCGGTCGCGTGACCGGCACGAAAACGATGTTAGCGCTCACATCGCGGTGGGGCACAATCCGCGCTCGTCGTGCGCCAGACGGCGCCGCGTCATGACGCCACGGGTGTCGCCCGCAAGTCCCCCCGACCGCCCAGCCCCGCGCACGATCAGCGCACGACCAGCGCACGACCAGCGCAGACGCGAACGGCCGGACGCGCAGTGCGCGTCCGGCCGTTCGTGCGGCGTCGACCCGTGTCTACCGCCCGGGGGTCACAGCCCCTGAGCGAGTCGGTGATAGGCCGCGTTCCAACGCACCTGGTCGGCGAACCCACGCCGCGTCGTGTCCTCGTCGATGACCAGCAGCTCGGTGCGCGCGAGCTGCGCGAACACCTCGAACTCCGCGACGCCCGCCCCTGTCGACAGCACCGTGTGGTGCGCGCCGCCCGCGGTCAGCCACGCCTCGGCCGAGACCTCGAACGACGGGCGCGGCTTCCACACCGCGCGCGCGACGGGCAGGTGGGGCAGCGGCGCCGTCGGCGGCACGACATCGATGACGTTGGCGGTCAGGCGGAACCGGTCGCGCATGTCGGCCAGCGAGACGACGACGGCGCCGTCGACGGCGTCGGCGTCGAAGACCATGCGCACGGGGTCCTCCTTGCCGCCGATGCCGAGCGGGTGGATCTCCACGCGCGGCTTCGTCGTGGTGAGCGACGGGCAGACCTCCAGCATGTGCGCGCCCAGGATGACCTCCTCGCCGGGCGTCAGGTCATAGGTGTAGTCCTCCATGAGCGAGGCGCCGCCGGGCAGCCCCGCGCCCATGACCTTGGCGGCGCGCACCAGCACGGCCGTCTTCCAGTCGCCCTCGGCGCCGAACCCATAGCCCTTGGCCATGAGGCGCTGGACCGCGAGCCCGGGCAGCTGGCGCAGGTCGCCCAGGTCCTCGAAGTTGGTGGTGAACGCCTTGGCGCCCACCGCGGTGAGGAAGGTCTCCAGCGCGATCTCCTGGCGTGCGGCGTAGCGCAGCGACTCATGGCGGGCGCCGCCCTGGCGCAGTTCGGGGACGACGTCGTACAGGTCCTCGTACTGCGCGACGAGCGCGTCGACCTCGGCGTCGGCGACGGCGTCGACGGCGGCGACCAGGTCGTTGACGCCCCAGGTGTTGACCGAGACGCCGAAGCGCAGCTCGGCCTCGGTCTTGTCGCCCTCGGTCACCGCGACGTTGCGCATGTTGTCGCCGAAGCGCACGAGCGTGAGCTCGTGCGTGGCCGCCCAGCCCGCCGCGCCGCGGATCCAAGTGCCCACCCGGCGCCGCACCGCCGGGTTCGACGCGTGCCCGACGACGGTGGTGCGCGCGACGCCCAGGCGCGAGGCCAGGTAGGCGTACTCGCGGTCGCCGTGCGCGGCCTGGTTGAGGTTCATGAAGTCGAAGTCGATGGTGTCCCACGGCAGTTCGACGTTGGCCTGCGTGTGCAGGTGCAGCAGCGGCTTGCGCAGCGCGTCGAGGCCGGCGATCCACATCTTGGCCGGGCTGAAGGTGTGCATCCACGTGATGACGCCCAGCACGCGGTCGTCGGCGTTGGCGTCGAGCATCGCCCGGCGGATCGAGGCGGCGTCCTTCAGGACGGGCTTCCACACGATGGTCGCGGGCACCTCGGCGGCGGCGTCGAGGGCGCGCGCGACCTCCTGCGACTGCTCGGCGACCTGGCGCAGGGTCTCCTCACCGTAGAGGTCCTGCGAACCGGTGAAGAACCAGACCTCACGGTCGGCGTAGGGCTTGGGCATGTCTCTCCTTCGAGGGGGCGTGGCGGGTGGCCGGGCAAGGCCCGGGGTCGGTCAGTGCTGGCCGTAGACGTTCTGGTAGCGGTGGTAGAGCGAGTCGATCGCCTCCTGCGGGATGGGAGTCGGCTCGCCGAGCTGGCGTGAGATGTGCACGGCGCGGGCGACCTCTTCGAGCAGCACGGCGGCCTTGACCGCGGCCTTGGCGTCACGGCCGATGGTGAACGGGCCGTGGTTGCGCATGAGCACGGCCGGGCTGCGGTGCGCGTCGAGGGTCTCGACGATGCCCCGCCCGATCGAGTCGTCGCCGATGATCGCGAAGGGGCCCACCGGGATCGGTCCGCCGAACTCGTCGGCCATCATGGTCAGCACACACGGGATCTCCTCGCCGCGCGCGGCCCACGCCGCGGCGTAGGTCGAGTGCGTGTGCACGACGCCGCCCACGTGGTCCATGTGCCGGTAGACGTAGGCGTGCGCCGCGGTGTCCGACGACGGCGACCGATCGCCCTCGACGAGGTTGCCGTCGAGGTCGCACACGACCATCGCGTCGGCGTCGAGGTCGTCGTACGAGACGCCCGACGGCTTGATGACGAGATAGTCGCCGACCCGCTCGGACACGTTGCCGGCGGTCCACACGACCAGCTCCCAGCGGGGCAGCTCGGCGTGCAGCGCGGCCACGCGCTGCTTGGCGGCGTCGATCTCGGCGCGGAGGGCGGTGGGGATGGTCATGGGTGTCTCCAGGATGCTGCGGCGAGGGGTCGAGGGGGTGTCGGGGGTGGTGAGAACGAGCGCCACCACCGCAGGGGTTAGTGGATGGCGGCGGTCGCGGCGTGCTGGATGGCCAGGCCCGCGGTGTAGGTCTCCAGGTAGGCCGCCATGCCCGCCACGTCGCGCGGATCGGGCTCGGCCACGACGGTCTGGGCGTGCGCGAACACCCGCTCGTCGAGCCACGCGGCCAGCGGGCGGGTCTCTCCCCCGGCGACCGCGGCGGTGTAGGCGGCCAGCACCGCCACGCCCCACGCGCCGCCCTCACCGGCGGTCGAGGCCACCGCGACGGGCGTGTCGACCGCGGCGGCGAGCATGCGCTGGGCCACGCCCGCGGTGCGGAACAGGCCGCCGTGCGCCAGCAGCGCGTCGATGGCCACACCCTCGGCCGCGAGCGTGCGCATGCCCAGGGCGAGCGTCGCGAACACGCCGTAGACCTGGGTGCGCGCGAAGTTCGCGAGCGTCAGGCGCGAGCCCGGCGTGCGCACCACCATGGGGCGGCCCTCGTCGAGCCCTGTGATGGTCTCGCCCGACAGGTAGTTGTAGGCCAGCAGGCCGCCGCCGTCGGGCTCGCCGTCGAGCGCCGCGCCCAGCAGCGCGGCGAACACCGCGTCCTGGTCGGCGTCCGCGCCGATCGCGCGCGCGAACTGCGTCAGGACGCCGGCCCACGCGCCCAGCTCGGAGGACCCGTTGTTGCAGTGCACCATCGCGACCGGGTCGCCCGACGGCGTGGTGACGACGTCGATCTCGGGGTGGACCTGCGCCAGCGCCCGCTCCAGGACGACCATCGCGAAGATGCTGGTCCCGGCGGACACGTTGCCCGTGCGCGGGGCGACGGCGTTGGTCGCGACCATGCCCGTGCCCGCGTCACCCTCGGGCGGGCACAGCGGGACGCCCGCGGTCAGCGCCCCGGTGGGGTCGAGCAGCGCGGCGCCCGCCCCCGTGAGGCGACCGGCCGCGGCTCCCGCGGGGGCGACGGTGGGCAGCAGGTCGCGCAGCGGCGCACCCAGCGCTCCGTCCGCACGGGCGGCCAGCGCGTCGAACGCGGCGAGCATCGCGGCGTCGTAGTCGCCCGTGGCCGGGTCGATGGGGAACATGCCCGAGGCGTCGCCCACGCCCAGCACCCGCTCGCCCGTCAGCCGCCAGTGCACGTACCCCGCCAGGGTGGTCAGGTGCGCGACCTGCGGCACGTGCGCCTCACCGTCGAGCACGGCCTGGTACAGGTGCGCGACCGACCAGCGCAGGGGGATGCTGAAGCCCAGCTCGCGGGTCAGCTCGGCCGCCGCGGCGCCCGTCGAGGTGTTGCGCCAGGTGCGGAACGGCACGAGCAGCCGGTCCTCAGCGTCGAACGGGAGGTAGCCGTGCATCATCGCCGACACCCCGAGCCCGCCCACCGTGGTCAGCGGCACGCCGTAGCGCTCGCGCACGTCCGCGGCCAGCGCGGCGAACGCGCCCGCCAAGCCCTCGTGCACCGCGTCGAGCGAGTACGTCCACACCCGGTCGACGAACTGGTTCTCCCAGGTGTGGGCGCCCACCGCCAGCGTGGTCTGGTCGGGCCCGATCAGGCAGGCCTTGATGTTGGTCGAGCCCAGCTCGACGCCGAGGCTGGTGCGCCCCGCGACGACGGCGTCGCGCGGGCCGAGGTTCTCGCCAGTCCCGTCGTTGGGCTTCACGTCATGGTGTCGTTCGCTGGTCACATCGTGATGTTAGCGCTCACATCACGTCGTGGGGATGCGGAGTGCGCGTCCTGTGCCAGGCGCTGTCCGCGACGAGCGCCACCGCGCGCCGCTACCGGCGTCCGGCGGTGCTCCCCCGGACCACGAGCTCCGGCGGGATGACCGCCGCGGTGTGCGAGCGGCCGGGGTCATCGGGCGTCTCCCACGCGTCCAGCAGCGCCCGGACCGCGGCGCGTCCCACGGCCTCGAACGGCTGGCGCACCGTCGTCAGCGAGGGCACCAGGTACGCGCTGCCCTCGATGTCGTCGAAGCCCACCACCGACACGTCGTCGGGCACCCGCAGCCCGTGCTCCCAGAACGCGCGCAGCAGCCCCATCGCGACCAGGTCGTTGGCCGCGAAGAACCCCGTCGGGCCGCCCGGGCGCCGCACCCGCGGGGCGAGCGTCTGCCCGAGCTCGTACCCGCGGCGCGCCGACCACCCCCGGGCCTCGACCACATCCGCCTCGGCGCCCAGGTCGGCCGCCGTCTGGAGGAACGAGGCCTGGCGCTCGCTCGCGTCGAACCACCGCGTGGGCCCCGCGAGGTGCACCACGTGGGTGTGCCCCAGCCGGATCAGGTGCTCGGTCGCGAGCTGCGCGCCGCGGTGCTGGTCGACGTACACGTACTGCTCGCGCACCGTCTCGGGGATCTCACGCCGCGCCGCGACGACCACCACGGGGCACGGCGGCGTGTGCTCGCCCACCGCCAGGGCGACGTCGGTCAGGGGCGCGACCGCGACGACGCCGTCGACCCCCTGGTCGACGAGGCGGTCGAGCGCGTCGTCGGCCGAGGCGGCGTCGTACCCGGCCAGGGAGCTCGTCGAGACGAAGTAGCCCGCGCGGCGCAGGGCCGCCTCGACGGCCAGCACCGTGCTCGCCGGGCCGAAGTGCGCGCTGCCGCTGGTCAGCAGACCGACCGTGGTCGATCGCGCCGTGACCAGTGCGCGGGCGGCGCGGTTGCGCCGGTAGCCGAGCTCCCGGATGGCCGCCTGCACCCGCTCACGCGTCTGCGGCCGCACGCTCGGATGGTCGTTGAGCACCCGCGAGACCGTCTGGTGCGACACTCCCGCCAGCGCCGCGACGTCCGACATCGCCGGTGGGCGCGACGCGGCCATCTCAGCGCTCGGAGCCCTCGGCGGCGCCGTTGGCGTCGCCGAGCTCGGCGGCCATCGCGACCGTGCGGTCACGCGCCGCCTCGACCGCGTCGACGAACGCGGCGCGCACTCCCGCGGCGTCGAGCCTGCGCAGCGCCTCGACCGTCGTGCCGCCCGGCGAGGTGACGCGCTCGCGCGCCAGCGCCGGGTGCTCACCCGTCTCGGCGATGAGCCGCGCCGAGCCGAGCACCGTCTGCACCGCGAGCCGTGTCGACAGCTCGCGCGAGAGCCCGACGGCGACACCGGCCTCCGCCATCGCGTCGAGCACGTAGAACACGTAGGCCGGCCCCGAGCCCGCCAGCGCCCCGGCCGCCGCCTGGTACGTCTCAGGCACGTCGACGACGTCGCCCGTCCCGGCCAGCACCGCGCGCACCAGCGCGACGTCGTCGGGCGAGGCGTGCGATCCGGCGCTGAGCGCCGAGGTGCCGGCCCCGATCGCGGCGGGCGTGTTGGGCATGACGCGCACCACGGCCGGCTTTCCGGGCAGCCGGTCCTCGAAGTACGACGTCGCCAGGCCCGCGGCGACCGAGACGACGACGGCGTGGGCGGGCAGCGCGTCGCCGACCTCCGCCAGCAGCCGCGCGACGTCCTTGGGCTTGACGGCGACGACCACGACGTCGGCGTCACGCACCGCGGCGACGTTGTCCGCCGTCGTGCGCACACCGTGGCGCTGGGCGACCTCGGCCGCGCGCTCCGCGCGGCGCGCCGTCGCGATGACGTTGCCGGGCGCGACGCCGGCGCGCAGCGCGCCGGCCAGCACGGCCTCTCCCATGTTGCCCGTGCCGAGCATGGCCAGGCGGACGTCGTCGATGCTCACGCGACACAGGTTACGGGGAAGTCACAGCGGGAAGGCGGAGTAAAAGTCCTCCACGGCATCCGCCGGGCCCTGCGCGCTCAGCACGACGGTGCCGTTGTGCCACCACAGCACCGCGCCGCCGTCGGTGTGGACGAGCGCGTAGGCGCCCACCACCTGGTCGTCGACCAGGACATCGCCCTGCTTGACGGGGTTGCCCGCCGCCTTGACCTGCGCCTCGTAGAACGAGGTGGCGGCCTCGGCCTTGGCCCACTGACCCACCTGAAGCGTGATCGTCGTGGCGTCCGCTCCCGTGCCGTCGGCGTAGGTGACGGTCCAGGACTCCGTCGCGGAGTCCTCCTCCTGCCACTGCGGCAGGTTCTCGATCCCCTGCTGCGTGTGCGCCAGCACGGCGTCGGGCAGCGCCTTGGTCAGCGCGGTCTGCTCTCCGGTGCGCTCGGCGGGCGAGATGGTCGGCGTCGGCACGGGCGCCGTGACGGTGGCGGTCGGCGTCGGCAGCGGGTCGGGGACCGCGAACCCGGGCCACCACAGCGCCGTGACGAGAGCGACGACGAGCACCAGGGCACCGGCCAGCGAGGCGACGACGATGCGGCGTCGGCGGATCACCGCGGGCGAGGGTCGCCGCGGCGGGCGCGCCTGCGCGGACGAGCGCGGGCGCTGGGCGCCACCGTCGGTCATGCGTGCCTCCGTTCGACCGGCCCACCACTGGGCGTCGGCTGCCGGAAAGCCTACGCACGCGCGGGGCCGCGGCGAGGGACCCGCTCCGGCCGTGTCGGTGGCGGCCCGTAGCGTGCGCGCTGTGACCTCTCCGACGACGGCGCGGCCCCGGTCCGGGGCCGCCAAGGCCGCCCGACCCGCCTATCGCTGCGCCGAGTGCGGCTGGGCGACCGCCAAGTGGGTCGGCCGGTGCGGACAGTGCCAGGCGTGGGGCACCGTGGCCGAGGACGGCCCGGCCGCCGCGGGACCGCGCACCGTCGCGGTGACTCCAGTGCGCTCCGCGGCGCGCCCGATCGGCGAGATCGACGTCGAGGCGGCGCGCGCGGCGCCGACCGGGGTCGGCGAGCTCGACCGGGTGCTGGGCGGCGGGCTGGTGCCGGGCGCGGTGGTGCTCATGGCCGGGGAGCCCGGCGTCGGCAAGTCGACGCTGCTGCTGGAGGTCGCCTCACAGTTCGCGCGCGGGCTCGACGGCCGCGGTGCGCGCACCGTCCTGTACGTGACCGGCGAGGAGTCGGCCGGGCAGGTGCGGCTGCGCGCCGAGCGCGTCGGGGCCCTGGCGTCGTCGCTGCTGCTGGCCGCCGAGACCGACCTGGGGACGGTGCTGGGCCACATCGAGGCCTCCTCACCCGAGCTGCTGGTCGTGGACTCGGTCCAGACGATCGCCTCGGCCGAGGTCGACGGCGTCGCGGGCGGCGTGTCCCAGGTGCGCGAGGTCGCGGCCGCGCTCATCGCCGTCGCCAAAGAACGACAGGTCCCCGTGCTGCTGGTCGGGCACGTCACCAAGGACGGCGCCGTCGCCGGGCCGCGCACGCTCGAGCACCTGGTCGACGTCGTGTGCCAGTTCGAGGGCGACCGGCACTCGCGCCTGCGCATGGTGCGCGCGGTCAAGAACCGGTTCGGCCCCACGGACGAGGTCGGGTGCTTCGAGCTCACCGAGACCGGCATCACCGGGCTGACCGACCCGAGCGGGCTGTTCCTGTCGCACCTGGGGGCCGGAGTGCCCGGCTCGTGCGTGACCATCACGCTTGAGGGTCGCCGCCCGCTCGCGCTCGAGATCCAGTCGCTCGTGGCGCCGTCGCCGCTGGCCAACCCGCGTCGCACCACCAACGGCATGGACTCCTCGCGGCTCGCGCAGATCCTCGCGGTGTTGCACCGGCACGCCTCGCTGCGGCTCGCCGACCAGGACGTCTACCTGTCGACCGTGGGCGGCGCGCGCGCCGGGGAGCCCGCCGCGGACCTGGCGGCCGCGCTCGCGATCGTCTCGGCGCGCACGGGCGAGGCGCTGCCCGCGGGCACCGTCGCGTTCGGCGAGGTCGGGCTCGCCGGTGACGTGCGCCCCGTGACGGGCATCGACCGACGCCTCAGCGAGGCGGCCCGGCTCGGGTTCGTACGCGCCGTCGTCCCGGTGGGGACGAAGGCCGGGGTGACCGCACGGTCGGCGGCGGGGCTCGAACTGCTCGAGGCCGCCCACGTCGCCCAGGCGGTCACCGCTGTGGCGCCCGGTCGTACTACCCGATGAGACGCACACCGTCGCCATAACACACAGACCCCCTAGGATCGACCTCGTGGCTTCCACCCCCGACCAGGACGAGCTCTTCAAGGAGACCCTCGCCGCCGTCGCTCCCGGCACCGAGCTGCGCGACGGCCTGGAGCGGATCCTGCGTGGGCGCACCGGCGCGCTCGTCGTCCTGGGACTCGACAAGACGGTCGAGGAGATGTGCTCCGGCGGGTTCGTGCTCGACGTCGCGTTCTCGGCAACCCGCCTGCGGGAGCTGTCGAAGATGGACGGCGCCGTGGTGCTCGACCGCGACGCGACACGCATCCGGCGCGCGGCCGTCCAGCTCCTGCCCGACCCGACCATCGAGACCAGCGAGTCCGGCACCCGCCACCGCACCGCCGAGCGCGTCGCCAAGCAGAGCGGCTTCCCCGTCATCTCGGTGAGCCAGTCGATGCGGATCGTCGCGCTCTATGTCGGCGACGCGCGCCACGTGCTCGAAGGCTCCGACACGATCATGGGCCGCGCCAACCAGGCGCTCGCGACGCTGGAGCGCTACCGCGCCCGCCTCGACGAGGTCTCCGGCACGCTGTCCGCGCTGGAGATCGAGGACCTGGTCACGGTGCGCGACGTGTGCGCGGTGGTGCAGCGTCTGGAGATGGTGCGGCGCATCTCGGAGGAGATCTCCGGCTACGTCATCGAGCTCGGCGTCGACGGGCGCCTGCTCGCGTTGCAGCTCGACGAGCTCATCGGCGGCATCGGCTCCGACCGCGAGTCCGTGGTGCGTGACTACGTCGAGTTGGAGCGCACCGACCGGTCGTTCGGCGACGTCCAGCGCGCGCTGGCCGGACTCGACTCAAGCCAGCTGCTCGACCTGAGCCAGATCGGCCGCGTGCTGGAGCTGCCCGGCGGCGGCATGGCGCTCGACGCCGCGGTCGCACCCCACGGCTACCGGCTGCTGTCCAAGGTGCCGCGCCTGCCCACCGCCATCATCGACCGGCTCGTCGCGCACTTCGGCGGGCTGCAGAAGCTGCTGGCCGCCTCGGTGGACGACCTCATGGCCGTCGACGGCGTAGGCGAGCAGCGCGCGCGGGCCGTGCGTGAGGGCCTGTCGCGGCTCGCGGAGTCGAGCATCCTCGAACGCTACGTCTGAGAACGCTGCGTCTGAGAACGCTGCGTCTGAGAACGCGGCGTCTGACCGCCGCCTGAGCCCGTCCCGGCCAGCGTTCGGCCAGGTCCGGCGTGGCCGCGTCCTGCGTCAGCCTTCGGCCGGGTCCTGGGTGGCCGCGTCCGGCGCCGGGCCGGCGGTGTCACCGGCGGCGTCGGCAGCGCTGTCACCGCCGGCGTCGGCCGCCTCACCGGCGCCCTCGGCCCCCGGGTCTGCCGTGGCCTCCGGGTCTGACGTGGCCTCCGGGTCTGACGTGGCCTCCGGGTCTGACGTGGCCTGCGGGTCGGGCGTGGGCTCGGGTGGCGGCTCGGGCGCCTCGACCGTGAGCGTCAGCGGCTTGCTGGCCGCGTCCGGGACGCCGGCCAGCACGACCTGCACGGTGTAGTCGCCCGGCTCGACGGCGGGCTGCCCGGTGGTGCACGCCTCGGGCGCCGAGCGCGCCCCCGACCAGCGCAGCGTGCGCGCCCCGTCACCGTCTCCCGGGCCGAGCAGCAGGTCGCGCGATCCGCCGGCGCAGTGCGCGCTGTTCCACACGACCTCGCCCGCGCTGTCCGTGATCACGACCTGACGGTTCGTGTCGCCGCCGTCGACCAGGCACGGGTGGCGCCCGACGTTGGTGATGCTGACCTCGAACGATGTGCCCTGACCGACCTGGAGGCTCGTGGCTGCGGGCTGCGCCACCAGCCGCAGGCTCGACGCGGGGCACGCCTGGCTCGGGCCTGCGACGTCGACGGGCTCAGGCGGGCTCACCTTGTCGGCGGCGAGCTGCGGGACCGGGTCGGGCCACACGTCACGCACCCACGTCACGCCGCGGCCGATCCCATAGCCCAGGCACACCCCGGCCGCGATCAGCAGGCCGACCACGACTAGCGCCGCGACGGGCACACGTCGTCCGCTCGCCGCCGTGCGTGACGAGGCCGACTTGCGCGGCGCCGGCCGCACGCGGGCGCCGCCTGCGGCTCCCGGGGCCTGGAAGCCGTGGGTCGCCACGACCCGGCGATCGGAGCCCGCCTGCCGCGAACCGCCTGTCGCACCACCACCCGCTGCGCCGGTGCGCGCCTTGCCCGCCGCGCCGCTGCGCTCCTTGCCCGCCGCGCCCGTGCGCGGATTCGCTGCCGCCCCCGTGCGAGGCTTGCCTGCCCCGCCTGTGCGCGGATTCGCTGCCGCCCCGGTGCGCGGCTTGCCCGCCGCGCCCGTGCGCGAGCCGGCCGCCGCGCCCGTGCGCGAACTCTTGCCCGGCTGCGCGCCCGCCGCGGCCCGGCCCGACCCCGACGGCCCGCGGCGCGCCCCATCGCCGCGCGAGGCGCGGTCGCGGTCGGTGGGAGCCATGAGACCTCCGGTTCGTCGGGGGACTGACTCAACGTACGACGACGTCCCGGCAGGTCGGCGGAGCCGCGCCGCGATGACACGCGGCGTCGCCCCCGTGCCGCCGCGCCCGGCCCGCGACCCGCCGACTACCGTGTGCGCGTGCCCACCCCGACCACCGTCGCCGCCGAGGTGCGCGCCGCACTGGTCGAGCGCGTCGTCGCCTGGTTCCAGGCCGCGCGCCGCGACCTGCCGTGGCGCGCGCCCGAGCGCACGCCGTGGGGCGTGCTGGTCAGCGAGGTCATGCTCCAGCAGACCCCGGTCGTGCGGGTCGAGCCCGCCTGGCGTGCGTGGCTGGAGCGTTGGCCGACACCCGCCGCGCTCGCGGACGCCTCGACCGCTGACGTGCTGCGCGCCTGGGACCGCCTCGGCTACCCCCGCCGCGCTTTGCGCCTGCGCGAGTGCGCGCAGGCGGTCGTCGAACGGCACGGTGGCCAGGTGCCCGACGACGAGGCGGCGCTGCGCGCGCTGCCCGGCGTGGGCGAGTACACCGCGGCCGCGGTGCGGGCCTTCGCGTTCGGGCGCCGCGCCGTCGTCGTCGACACCAACGTGCGCCGCGTGCTCGCGCGCGCCGTCACGGGGCTCGCGCTGCCCGCGCCCACCCCGACGGCCGCCGAGCGGGCCGTCGCGGCCGCCGTCGTGCCTGCCGGCGACGCGGCCGCGAGCGCCTGGGCCGCCGCCTCGATGGAGTTGGGCGCCCTGGTGTGCGCGGCGCGATCGCCGCGCTGCGCCGCCTGCCCCGTGGCCGACCTGTGCGCGTGGCGCGCGGCGGGGTACCCCGGCGACACGCACGCCCACCGCCGTCGGACGCAGGCGTGGCACGGCACCGACCGGCAGTGCCGCGGGCGGATCATGGCCGTGCTGCGCGCGGCCGACGACGCGGTCGACCGCACCGCGCTCGACGCGCATATGGCCGCCACGCCCGCGGACGCGCAGGTCACGCGGTGTCTGGCGGGGCTCATCGAGGACGGCCTGGTCGAGCAGACCCGCGGCGCCTACCACCTGCCGCGGGAGGGCGCCGACGCCCGGTGACGCGCGCCGCCAGGGTCGGCGGTCAGCCCAGCGTCCGGCGCCGGTCCACGGTCCGGCGTCAGTCCAAGGTCAGGAGCATGCGCGTGTTGCCCAGGGTGTTGGGCTTGACGCGCGCGAGGTCGAGGAACTCGGCGACGCCGTCGTCGTGCGAGCGCAGCAGCTCGGCGTAGACGTCGGGCGTCACGGGCGTGCCCTCGATGGCCTCGAAACCGTGCCTCCGGAAGAAGTCGACCTCGAAGGTCAGGCAGAACACGCGCCGCAGCCCGAACACGCGCGCCCGCTCGACGAGCGCCTCGACCAGGGCGTGGCCCACCCCGGTGCCGCGCAGCTCGGGCGCGACCGCCAAGGTCCGGATCTCGGCGAGGTCGTCCCACATGACGTGCAGCGCGCCGCAGCCCACGATCCCGCGCTCGGCGTCAGGGTCGGCCTCCGCGACCACGAACTCCTGCACCGCCTCGAAATAGCCGACCAGCTCCTTGGGCAGCAGGATGCGCTGCTGCGCGTAAGGGTCCACCAGGGAGCGGATGCGCCGGATGTCTCGGGGCAGGGCAGGCCGGATGTCCAGTGGCACAGCGCCACCTTACGTGGGCATTTTCCCCCGACCAGTTGCGCCTCCGACACGACAGGTGTGACGTTAGCCAGGTCACAAGCAACGAAAAGGAGCTTCGATGGCGTCCACCAGACTCACCGCCGAGTCCCGGTCCCAGGCTCTCGCAGCGCTCGAAGCGTCAACCACTGCGAGCGATGAGCTCGACATCCTCGTGGTGGGCGGGGGTGTCACGGGCGCGGGCATCGCGCTCGACGCCGTCACGCGCGGCCTGTCGACGGCGATCGTCGAGGCGCAGGACTGGGCCTCGGGCACGTCGAGCCGCAGCTCCAAACTGGTGCACGGGGGCCTGCGCTACCTGCAGATGCTCGACTTCCACCTGGTGCACGAGGCCCTGACCGAACGCGACCTGCTGCTGCGGGACCTGGCGCCGCACCTGGTGCGCCCCGTTCCCTTCCTCTACCCGCTTGAGCACCGCGTCTGGGAGCGCGCCTACGTGGGGGCAGGCATCGCGCTGTACGACACGCTCGCGAGCATCGCGCCCGGCAAGCGGGCCATGCCCATCCATAGGCACCTCACGCGCAGTCAGATGGCCCGCAAGTTCCCCGACCTCGCCCACGACGCCGCCATCGGCGCCGTCCAGTACTGGGACGCCTCGGTCGACGACGCACGCCTGGTCAACACGCTCGTGCGCACCGCGGCGGGCTACGGCGCCCACGCGGCCGCGCGCACCCAGGTGGTCGGCCTGACGCAGTCGTCGACCGGGGCGGTCAACGGCGCCGTCGTCGTCGACCTGGAGACCGGCAGACGCATCACGGTGCGCGCGCGGGCCGTCATCAACGCCACGGGCGTGTGGACCGAGCAGACCGAGTCACTCGCCGGCTCCGAGGGCGGGCTGCGCGTGCTCGCCTCGAAGGGCATCCACCTGGTGGTGCCGCGCGAGCGCATCCGCGGCAAGGTCGGGCTGATCCTGCAGACCGAGAAGTCGGTGCTGTTCATCATCCCGTGGTCGCGCTACTGGATCATCGGCACGACCGACACCCCCTGGCACGAGGACCTCGTGGACCCTGTGGCCAGCGCGGCGGACATCGACTACGTGCTCACGCACGCCAACGCGGTGCTCGCGCACCCACTCCGGCGCGAGGACGTGATCGGCACGTACGCGGGCCTGCGCCCACTGCTGCAGCCGGGCACCAAGGAGGGCACCTCCTCCGCCAAGGTCAGCCGCGAGCACACGGTCGCGAGCCCGACGCCGGGCCTGTCGGTCATCGCGGGCGGCAAGCTCACCACCTACCGGGTCATGGCCAAGGACGCCGTCGACCACGCCATCGGGCAGCGCGCGGCCGCACTGCCCTCGATCACCCACAAGATCCCGCTCGTGGGCGCCGTCGGGCTGCAGGCCGTGGCCCGCCAGTCGCGCCACGTGGCCAAGCGCTTCGGGTGGAGCCCGCCGATGGTGGACCACCTGCTGCACCGCTACGGCGCCGACGTCGCGGACCTGGTCGACCTGTGCGAGGCCGACCCGTCGCTGGCCCGGCCGCTGGAGCACGCGCCCGCCTACCTGCGGGCCGAGATCCACTACGGGGTGTCGCATGAGGGCGCCCTGCACCTGGAGGACGTGCTGGCGCATCGCACGCGCCTCGTCTACGAGGTTCCCGACGCGGGCCTGGCCGCGCTGCCGGAGATCGCGCAGATCGTCGCACCCCTGCTCGGGTGGGACGACACCACCACACAGGCGGAGATCGCCGCGTACCGCGCGCGCGTCGAGGCCTATGGGACGGCGGCCACGCAGGACGACGACGCCAGCGCCCAGGCGGCCCGCCTGAGCGCCGGGGACATCGCCGCCATGGCGCCGCTGGAACGCTGAGAGAGCTGGAAGGCTGACAGAAGGGAACGACGATGCTCCTTGACGCATTCTGGTCAGAAGTGCTCGGTACGGGGATCCTGCTCCTGCTCGGCGCCGGGGTGGTCGCCAATGTCATCCTGCCCGGCACGAAGGGGGCCGGGCGGGACTGGCTGCTCATCAACTTCGGGTGGGGCCTGGGTGTCTTCATGGGCGTCTACGCGGCGTTCAGGTCGGGCGCCCACCTCAACCCCGCCGTGACCATCGGCCTGTGGGTGGCCGACAAGCCGTTCTTCGCGGGCGACGCCGGGACGATCGACCCGACGTTCGGCAACGCGATGGTGTACTTCGCCGGCCAGTTCGTCGGCGCGTTCCTCGGCGCGGTGCTCGCCTGGCTCGCCTACAAGAGGCACTTCGACGAGGACGCGGACGCGGGCGTCAAGCTCGCCGTGTTCTCGACGGGGCCTAATATCCGCTCCTACTCCTGGAACCTGGTCACCGAGGCCATTGCGACGTTCGTGCTGGTCTACTGGGTTCTGGCCTCGGGCGAGACGCCCGCGCAGCTCGGCCCGCTCGCCGTCGCGCTCGTCGTCGTCGGCATCGGCGCCTCGCTCGGAGGGCCGACCGGATACGCCATCAACCCCGCCCGTGACCTGGGACCCCGCATCGCGCACGCCGTGCTGCCGATCCCGGGCAAGGGCTCTTCCGACTGGTCCTACTCGTGGGTCCCGGTCGTCGGACCGACCATCGGCGCCGTCGTCGCGGGATGCCTCGCCCGCCTCGTGGTCACAGGATGAGACCCTGACCGAACACAACGACGTGAAGGAGACGCAGCACCATGCCTGACTACGTCCTCGCCATCGACCAGGGGACCACGAGCTCGCGGGCGATGATCTTCGACCACTCCGGCCGGGTGATCTCGACCGGCCAGCTGGAGCACGACCAGATCTTCCCGCGGGCGGGCTGGGTCGAGCACAACCCCGATCAGATCTGGAACAACGTGCGCGAGGCCGTCGGCCTGGCCCTGACGCGCGCCAACGTCACCTACACCGACATCGCGGCCGTCGGCATCACCAACCAGCGCGAGACGACGGTCGTGTGGGACCGCAAGACGGGTAAGCCCGTCTACAACGCGATCGTGTGGCAGGACACCCGCACGCAGGCGATCGTCGAGGAGCTCGGCGGCGACGTCGGCCCCGACCGGTACAAGTCGATCGTGGGCCTGCCGCTGGCGACGTATTTCTCGGGCCCCAAGGTCAAGTGGATCCTCGACAACGTGCCCGGCGCGCGTGAGGCGGCCGAGCGCGGCGACCTGCTGTTCGGCAACACCGACGCGTGGGTGCTGTGGAACATGACGGGCGGGCCCGACGGCGGAGTGCACATCACCGACGTGACCAACGCCTCGCGCACCATGCTGATGGACCTCGACACGCTCTCGTGGCGCCAGGACATCGCCGCCGACATGGGCATTCCGATGTCGATGCTGCCGCAGATCCGCTCGTCGTCCGAGGTCTACGGCCCGGGCCGCGCCGGCGGGCTGCTGCCGGGGGTGTCCATCGCGGGCATCCTGGGCGACCAGCAGGCCGCGACGTTCGGGCAGGCGTGCTTCACGCCCGGCACCGCGAAGAACACCTACGGCACCGGCAACTTCATGCTGCTCAACACGGGCACGGAGAAGGTGCCGTCCAAGAACGGGCTGCTGACCACGGTCTGCTACAAGATCGGCGACCAGGAGCCGCGGTACGCGCTGGAGGGCTCGATCGCCGTGACGGGCTCGCTCATCCAGTGGCTGCGCGACAACCTCGGCATCATCACCGACGCTCCCGACGTCGAGTGGATGGCCCGCAAGGTCGAGGACAACGGCGGCGCGTACTTCGTGCCCGCGTTCTCGGGTCTGTTCGCCCCGTATTGGCGCCCTGACGCCCGCGGTGCGCTGGTGGGCCTGACCCGGTACGTCAACCGCAACCACATCGCGCGCGCGGCCCTTGAGTCGACGGCGTTCCAGACGCGCGAGGTGCTGGAGGCCATGAAGGCCGACTCGGGCGTCGAGCTGACCGAGCTCAAGGTCGACGGCGGCATGGTCGCCAACGAGCTGCTCATGCAGTTCCAGGCCGACCAGCTCGGCGTCGACGTCGTGCGCCCGCAGGTCGCCGAGACGACGGCGCTCGGCGCCGCGTACGCCGCGGGCATCGCCGTCGGGTTCTGGTCGGGTGAGCGCGACGTCACCGCCAACTGGGCCGAGGACCGGCGTTGGTCGCCCGCGATGGAGGCCGACGAGCGTGATCGGCTCTACCGGCAGTGGAAGAAGGCCGTGACCAAGACGTTCGACTGGGTCGACGCCGACACGCAGTGACGGCGCTGGGCTGGGCCGCGACGGCGGCCCAGCCCAGCCCGCCGGTCGTGCCTGCGGACCCCACCAGCCGGTCGAGCCTGTCGAGACCCCGCGGCCCTCGTAGGCTGGCGACCGTGAGCAGCGAAGTCGCCTACACCATTCCCGGCGTGCACGTCGTCGACCGCGTCCTCGACGTCCCCCTCGACTGGTCGGCGCCCGACGACGCCGCGTCCGTGTCGGTGTTCGTGCGCGAGGTCGTGGCCGCGCACCGCCGGTTCGAGGATCTGCCGCTGCTGGTGTTCCTCCAGGGCGGCCCCGGCGGCAAGGGTCCGCGTCCGATGGGCGCCGACGGCTGGCTGGCGACCGCGCTGGAGCGCTTCCGCGTCGTGCTGCTCGACCAGCGCGGCACCGGCCGCTCGTCGCCGGTGTCCGCGCGGCGCCTCGCGGCGGTCGGCGACGGCGCCGCCCAGGCCGAGCACCTGTCCCATTTCCGCGCCGACGCGATCGTGCGCGACGCCGAGCACATCCGCCGCACGCTGTACGACGGGCGCCGCTGGTCGTCCCTGGGCCAGTCGTACGGCGGGTTCATCACCCTGACCTACCTGTCGCTCGCGCCCGAGGCGCTCGACGCGTGCTACGTCACGGGCGGCTTGCCTGGCCTGACGGCGAGCGCCACGCAGGTCTACGTGCGCACGCAGCCGCGCGTGGCCGCCAAGAACGCCGTCTTCCACGCGCGCTACCCGCACGACGCCGGGGCGCTGCGCCGCGTCGTCGACCGCGTCGCGGCGGGTGGCGTCGTCCTGCCGTGCGGCGACCCGTTGACGGTTCCGCGTGTGCAGGCGCTCGGGATGGGCTTCGGCATGCGGCCGGGGTTCGAGCGGGCGCACTGGATCCTCGACGAGGCCTTCGACGCCGACGGCGAGCTGACCGACACGTTCCTCGCGGAGGTCGAGGCGGCGACGTCGTTTCGCACCAACCCGCTGTACGCCGTCGTGCACGAGTCGATATACGCGCAGTCGCACACCGGGCCGACGGCGTGGGCCGCGCAGCGCGTGCTGGAGGCGGATCCGGCTTTCGCGCCGGGCGCCGACCCGCTGCTGCTGACGGGCGAGATGATCTACCCCCACATGTTCGAGCAGGCCGAGCTGCGCGGGTATCGCGCGGCGGCCGAGGCGCTCGCGCGGCGCGACGGCTGGGGCGACCTGTACGACCTGGCGCGGTTGGGCGCGAACGAGGCGCCGGTCGAGGCCGCCGTGTACTTCGACGACATGTACGTCGACGCCGGGCTGTCGCTCGAGACGGCCGCGCATGTCGGCAACGCCGCGGCGTGGGTCACCAACGAGCACGAGCACGACGGCCTGCGCATGGGCGACGTGCTGGCGACGCTGCTGCGCCGCCTCGACGAGCGCGGCGGCCCGCTCCACTGAGGCGCCGACCCACCCTGGCCCCGCGGCCCACTCACCTGACCGGGGCCCGGCCGCGCGACGCACACGGCTGACCGGCGTCCGGACGGGGCGCCGACCGCTCACACGCTCGTCCGCGGCGGCGCTCCCGGGCGAGCGGCGCCTATCCTTGCAGGCGGCGGCGCGCCGCTCGCCCGGCGACGAGAGGACCACGCGTGACCCTGCCCTCGGGGCCCTGCCCTGCCCTGCTCGCCGGCGACCGCGCACCCGCCGCGCGCACGCTGGTCGACGTGCTCGCCGCGACGACCGCCGCCCACCCGGACGCGCCCGCGATCGACGACGGCGCCCGGACGTGGACGTACGCGCAGGTCGCCGACGAGGTGCGCGCACGGGCGCACGCGCTGGCCACTGCTGGGGTGCGGCGCGGCGACCGCGTCGGCGTGCGGGCGACGTCGGGCCGCGCGGACCTGTACCTGTCGATCCTTGCGGTGCTGCACGCGGGCGCGGCGTACGTCCCGGTCGACAAGGACGACCCCGCCGAGCGCGCCGACCTGGTGTTCGGCGAGGCGGGCGTGGTCGCCGTCGTGGGCGACGACGCGACGATCACTCCCGTCACCCCACCGGTGGTTGAGCCCCCGGTGGTTGAGCCTGTCGAAACCACCCCCACCACCACACTGGTGGTTGATCCTGTCGAAACCACCCCCAACCGGGTTTCGACAGGCTCAACCAGCGGGGAGCCGGTTTCGACAGGCTCAACCAGCGGGGGGCCCGCGCCCGACGATGACGCGTGGATCATCTTCACCTCGGGCTCGACCGGCGTCCCCAAGGGCGTCGCGGTCACCCATCGCAGCGCGGCCGCCTTCGTCGACGCCGAGGCGCGCCTCTTCGTCCCCGGCGCCCCGCTGGGGCCGGGCGACCGCGTGCTGGCGGGACTGTCGGTCGCGTTCGACGCGTCGTGCGAGGAGATGTGGCTCGCCTGGCGCCACGGCGCGTGCCTCGCGCCCGCCGACCGCGCGCTGGTGCGCACGGGCCTCGACCTGGGCCCCTGGGTCGCCGCACAGGGCATCACGGCCATCTCGACGGTGCCCACGCTGGCGGGCCTGTTGCCGCCCGCCGACCTGGCGGGTGTGCGCCTGCTGATCTTCGGCGGCGAGGCGGTGCCGCCCGACCTCGCGGCCAGGCTCGTCGCCCCCGGCCGCGAGGTGTGGAACACCTACGGCCCCACCGAGGCGACCGTGGTCGCGTGCGCGGCGCCGCTCGACGGGCAGGGGTCCGTGCGCATCGGCCTGCCGCTCGACGGGTGGGACCTCGTCGTGGTCGACGAGGCGGGCGAGCCGGTCGCGGCCGGCGCCACGGGTGAGCTCGTCATCGGTGGGGTCGGCCTGGCGCGCTATCTCGACACCGCGAAGGACGCCGAGAAGTACGCGCCGCTGCCCTCGCTCGGCTGGGAGAGGGCGTACCGGTCAGGCGACCTGGTGGTCAACGACCCCGCGGGCCTGCTGTTCGTGGGCCGCGCCGACGACCAGGTCAAGGTGGGCGGGCGGCGCATCGAGCTGGGCGAGGTCGACGCGGCGCTGCTCGCCGACCCGCAGGTCGGCGCGGCGGCCGCCGCCGTGCGTCGGGCCGCGGCGGGCAACCAGGTCATCGTCGGGTACGTGGTGCCCGCCGACCCGGACGCGTTCGACGCCGCCGCGCTGACGGCGCACCTGCGCGCGGTGCTGCCCGCGGCGCTCGTGCCGCTGGTCGGGGTGGTCGAGGACATCCCCACGCGCACGAGCGGCAAGGTCGACCGAGACGCGCTGCCGTGGCCGCTGGACGACGAGGTGGCCGGCGCCGTCGAGGCCGCCGACCTGGGCGGCGGCACGGCGGGCTGGGTCGCGGGCCTGTGGGCGCGCGTGCTCGGCGTCGCGCCCACCGCCCCCGACGACGACTTCTTCGACCTGGGCGGCGGGAGCCTGACAGCGGCCCAGGTCGTCTCGGCGGTGCGCGAGCGCTACCCGCTCGCGACAGTCGCCGACCTGTACGCGAACCCGACGGTCGAGGATCTGGCGGCGCACCTGGAGTCCGCCTACGGCGCCCCGGACACCGTCGGCGCCGACACTCCCCCGCGCGGCACGCCGACCCCGGCGTCGACGCAGGCCTTCCAGGTCGTCATGCTCGCGGTGCTGCGGCTCGTGGCCGGGCTGCGGTGGGCGGTGTGGGCGGCGCTGGTCGTCACGATCCTGGCCGCGCTGCCTGCGGGGTGGGACCTGGGCACGGGCGTGACGCGGCTGGTCGAGGACCTGCCCGTGGCGCCGTGGCCTGCGCTCGCCGTCGCCTGGCTCGCGCTGGTCAGCGCACCGGGCCGCCTCGCGCTGTCCGCGGGCGCCGCGCGCCTGCTGCTGCGCGGCGTCAAGCCCGGCGACCACCCGCGCGGCGGGTCGGTCCACCGGCGTCTGTGGCTCGCCGAGCAGGTGGTCGAGGCCTTCGGCGGCCTGACGATCGCGGCCGCTCCCCTGGTCGGCGTGTACGCCCGCGCGCTGGGCGCGAGCGTCGGGCGCGGTGTCGACCTGCACACCCTCCCACCCGTCACGGGCCTGCTGACGGTCGGCGACCGCGCGGCCGTCGAGCCCGAGGTCGACCTCGCCGGGCACTGGCTGGAGGGCGACGTGCTGCACGTGGGGCGCGTGGTCATCGGTCCTGGCGCCACGGTGGGCGCGCGCAGCGTGCTGCTGCCCGGGGCGCGCGTGGGGCGTGGCACCGACGTCGCGGCGGGCTCCGCCGTCGTCGGCGCCACGGGCAAGGACGAGTACTGGGAGGGGTCGCCCGCGACGCGGCGGCGCAGCCAGGTCAAGCACCCGTGGCCCGAGCGGCGGCCACCGCGCGCTCGCCGCTGGGCGGCGGCCTACCAGGTCAGCGGCGCCGTGCTGGCCCTGCACCCGCTCGCCGCCGTCGGCGTGGGCGTGCTGGTGCTGCTGCGGGCCGCCGACGACGCCGCCACGCCCGCCGCGGCGCTCGGGTCGGCGTTCGCGTGGCTGCCGCTCGCGACGCTGGCGGCGTTCGCGGCCTACGCGCTCGGCGCCCTCGTGCTGGTGCGGCTGCTGAGCCTGGAGATGACGCCGGGGTTCCACCCGGTGCGCAGCCGGGTCGGATGGCAGGCGTGGTGCACCGAGCGGGTCATGGACGCCGCGCGCACGGCGCTGTTCCCGCTGTACTCCAGCGTGTTCACGCCCGGCTGGCTGCGGCTGCTGGGCGCGAAGATGGGGCGGCGCGTCGAGGCGTCGACCGTGGTGGGCATCCCGAAGATGATGGAGGCCTCCGACGGCGCGTTCCTCGCCGACGACACCATGGTCGCCCCCTACGAGCTGGGCGGCGGATGGATGCGCGTCGAGCGCGCCAAGGTCGGCAGGCGCGCGTTCCTCGGCAATTCGGGCATCACGGCCCCCGGACGCTCGGTGCCCAAGAACGGGCTCGTCGCGGTGCTGTCGGCGGCGCCGCACAAGGCCAAGAAGGGCTCGTCGTGGATCGGCAGCCCGCCCGTGCTGCTGCCGCGCGCGGCCGCCGGGTCCGACGACGAGGGGCTGACCTACGACCCGCCCGCGCGGCTGCTGTGGGCGCGCGGCGCCATCGAGGCGGCGCGGCTGAGCGCCGTCGTGGTCGCGGCGGCGTTGGGGGCGGGCGTCGTCGTCGCGGTGCTGGAGGTCGCGCGCCTGGCGGGCTGGGCCGCGGCCGGGCTGGCGGCCGGGGCCACGCTCATCGTGGCGGGACTGCTCGCCGCGGCGGTCACCACGGGCGTCAAGTGGGCGCTCGTGGGCCGGTTCCGGGCGACCGAGCACCCGCTGTGGAGCGGGTTCGTGTGGCGCAACGAGCTGGCCGACACGTTCACCGAGGTGGTCGCCGCGCCCTGGTTCGCCAACCACGTGCTCGGCACGCCGCTGCTGACCGCGTGGCTGCGCACCATGGGCGCGCGCATCGGGCGCGGCGTGTGGTGCGAGACGTACTGGCTGCCCGAGGGCGACCTGGTCACCCTCGGCGACGGCGCCGCCGTCGGGCGTGGAACCGTGCTGCAGACGCACCTGTTCCACGACCGGGTCATGAGCCTCGACACCGTCGCGGTGCAGGACGGCGGGACCGTCGGGCCGCACTCGGTGGTGCTGCCCGCCGCGCGCCTCGGGGCAGGCACGGTGGCCGGGCCGGCGTCGCTCGTCATGCGCGGCGAGGTGCTGCCCGCGGCCTCGCGTTGGCAGGGCAACCCCGTGGGGCCGTGGGCCGGCGGGCGGACCGCGCCGAGTGGGCGTGACGCGCGCGATCGGCGCGCTGACCGGACCAGCCGGGCGCGGTAAGGTCACCGGCCATGCCGCAACGCCGGTCCGCCGACCCCGACCGCTACCTGCCGCACCACGGGAGCGGTGACTACGTCGTCGACCATTACGCGCTCGACCTGCGCTATCGCGTCGAGCCCAACCGGCTGGAGGGCGTCGCGCGCCTGAGCGTGCGGGCCCTGGCGCCCCTGGAGGAGGTGCGGCTCGACCTGGTGGGCCTGCGCGTCACGCGCGCCGAGGTGGGCGGCAAAGCGGCCAAGTTCACGCGCAAGCCCCGCTCGCTGCGCGTGCGGCTGCCGCGCCCGCTGGAGGCCGGGGCGACGACGACGGTCGCAGTCACCTACGCGGGCAACCCGAGGCCCGCCAAGGGGCCGTGGGGCGAGACCGGGTGGGAGGAGCTGAGCGAGGGCGTGCTGGTCGCGGGCCAGCCCGACGGCGCCCCGACGTGGTTCCCGTGCAACGACCACTCGGGCTACAAGGCCACGCTCGACCTCACGCTCACGACCGACGCGCCCTACACCGTGGTGGCCAACGCGCCCGTCGCGACGGTCACGCGCCGCGCCGGGACGCGCACCTGGGTGTTCGAGCGCACCGAGCCGCTGTCGACCTACCTGGCCACGGTGCAGATCGGTCGCTACGACGTCGTCGCGCTGGGCGCGCGGGAGACTCCGCGGGTGCGGGTCGCGCGCCCGGCCGCGCAGGCGGCCGCCGTCGCGCACGACCTGGACCGGCACGACGAGCTGCTGGAGTGCTTCGAGGAGCTGTTCGGCCCCTATCCGTTCGGCTCCTACACCGTGGTGGTGACCTCCGACGAACTGGAGATCCCGCTCGAGGCGCATGGCACGGCCGTGTTCGGCGCCAACCACCTCGACGGCACGCGCCCCGAGGACCGCCTGGTGGCGCACGAGCTCGCGCACCAGTGGTTCGGCAACGCGGTGACCGCGCGGACGCTGGCGGACATCTGGCTGCACGAGGGGTTCGCCTGCTACGCCGAGTGGCTGTGGTCGCAGCGCTCGGGCGGCCCGAGCGCGCAGGCGCTGGCGGACGAGCACCACGCGCGCCTGGTTCGGGCGCCGCAGGACCTGGTGCTCACCGACCCCGGCCCCGAGCGGGTGTTCGACGACCGGGTCTACAAGCGCGGGGCGTTGACGCTGCACGCGCTGCGCACGCGCGTGGGCGACGAGGCGTTCTTCGCGCTGGTGCGCGAGTGGACCCGCCGGCACAGCGGGGCGGTCGTGACGACGGCGGACTTCCGCGCGCTGGTCGCCGAGCGCTGCGGCGCCCCGGCCGCAGACGGCCTGACCCCGTGGCTCGACGCCGCCCCCCTCCCCGCGATCTCGCCGCGCTGACCAGACAGGCTGACCAGACAGGCTGACCAGACGGGCTGACCGCGGGGAAGGGCGGCTGATCGGGTCAGTCGGTCGGGGAGACCCGGATGAGATTGCCGTCCGGGTCCGCGACCACAAAGGTGCGGCCGAAGACGTCGTCGTACGGCTCCTGCACGACCTGGGCGCCCTGGGCGACCCACCTCGTGAAGATCTCGTCCACCGCGGACGCCGGACCGGGCACCATCAGCCCGACCTCGCTCGTGCGCGGGGTGCTCGCCACGGCGTGCTCGCTGCGGCCGGTCCACAACGCGAACGCGACACCTGGGGCCACGTCGAAGGCCACGTAGCGGGGGCTGGTGAAGGTCGGCTCGACCTCGAACAGGCTGCTGTAGAAGGCGGTGGCCGCCTCGGCGTCGCGGACGCAGGTCAGGAACAGGTTGGGTGTGGGCACGGAGGGCTCCTGGGGTTGACGGGTTGTTGTTGACGGGTTCTCGCCAGGTCAGCAGACCCCCGAATCACGACAGAACCTGTCACCTTTTCTGCGAGAGTTGCTCACCATGAAGGCCGCGAGGTTGTTGCGCATGCTGTTGCTCTTGCAGACGCGCCAGCGCATGACCACCACCGAACTCGCCGAGCGCCTGGAGGTCTCCCGGCGCACGGTGCTGCGAGATGTCGAGGCGCTCTCGATCGCCGGTGTGCCGGTGTACGCGGAGCGGGGGCGCAACGGCGGGATCGTCCTGCTCCCCGGCGCGCGGTTCGACGCCGCCCACCTTGAGCCCGGCGAGCTGGAGGCGTTGTCCGTCGCCGGTTTGGACGGCGAGCCGTTGGAGCGCCTCGGGCTGAGCGCGGCGCACGAGAGGGCCGTGGGCAAGATCGCCGCCCGCCAGGCGGCGCCCGGGAGCGCGAACCTCTTGCGGTTGGCCGACCTGGTCGTGGTGGACAGCAGCGCGTGGCTGACGGGTCCGACGGCGGGCGTGGACGTCGCTGAACTCGCCCAGGCGCTGCGTCATCGACGCCGGCTGCGCATCCAGTACCGGCGCAGCGCCGAGGGGCGGGCGTCCACGCGGGTCGTCGACCCGTACGGGCTCGTGGCGAAGTCGGGCCGCTGGTACCTCATCGCCGACGACCAGGGCGCCGGCCGGCTGTTCGCCCTGGAACGGCTCTCGGACTACGAGCCGCTCGACGCGCCGGCCGCAATCCGCCCAGGCCAGAGCCTGCGGACCGTGTGGGCGGCGTTGCGGGAGCGCACCGAGACCTCAGGTCAGGTGAGCGTGACCGCGCGTCTGCGCGAGAGCCGACTCGACCTCGCGCGGCGCATCCTCGGCGCCCGCCTCCACGAGGTCCGCGACGCCGAGCGGGGGTGGTGCACCGTCGTCGTCCGCTACCGGGACGTCGAGGCGGTGCGCCAACTCCTCCAGTTCGGCGACCACATCGAGGTGCTCACCCCGCCGTCTGCACGCGAACGCATCCGTCAGCTCGCCGCGGACCTGGCCGAGCGGCACGCGCCCCCGTCGGACGACCGCGCAGTGGCGCCCCCCAGCGACGCCGTCCGGGGCGGGTGAGGCCCCTCGCTCAGCCGTCCTCCAGCGGCGCGTGCCGGTCGAGGAACGCGTACAGCTCGGCGTCGTCGACGCCGGGGAAGGCGCCGCGCGGCAGTGCGGTGAGCACCTGCTGGTGGATGCGCGCGCTGGGCCACGAGCTGGCGGCCCAGCGCTCGGCGAGGTCGGCGGGCGGGAGCTGGCAGCACGCGGGGTCGGGGCAGGTCGACACGCGGCGCAGGCGCGTGTCACGCCCGCGGAACCACTTGGCGTGCGCGTAGGGCACGCCCACGGTGATCGAGAAGGCGCCTGAGCCGAAGCCGTCGGGCGGCACGGGCCCGCTCGCTCCCATCTGCACCGAGCCCCAGTACGTCCCGGCGGGCGTGTCGGTGTACTGGTAGTACTCGGTCGCCCGGTCGCGGCGCTCGAACGCCGCGCGCGCGGCCCACTTGCGGCACACGAGCTGGCCCTCGATGGCGCCCGTGACGTCCTGCGGGAACGGCATGCCGTCGTTGGAGTAGCCGCGGAACAGGGCGCCGTCGGCGCCGATGCGCAGGAAGTGCAGCGGCATGTCGAGGTGTGAGGTGGCGAGGTTGGTCAGGCGCATCGCCGCGGCCTCGTGGGTGACGCCGAACGCGTCGCGGAAGTCCTCGACGGCGAGGTCCCGCTCGCGCTTGCGCGCCCGCAGGTAGTCGACGGCGGCAGTGCGCGGCACCAGGCACGCCGAGGCGAAGTAGGTGATCTCGACCCGCTGGCGCAGGAACTCGGCGTAGGAGCGTGGGCGCTCATGGCCCAGCACGCGGTGCGCGACGGCCTGCAGCGCGAGCGAGCGCAGGCCGTGGCCCCCCGGTGTCGAGGCCTGCGGCAGGTAGATGCGCCCGTGCTTGAGGTCGGTCACGGTGCGCGCCGAGCGCGGCAGGTCGGTGACGTAGAGGATCTCGAAGCCCAATGACTGCGCCAGGCGCGCGACGCTGCGGTGCGTCACCGCGCCGCCGCCCACGTAGCCGGCCTGCGTGATCATCTGCTCGGCGACCACCTCGATCTCGGGGAAGTAGTTGCCGCGGGCCTGCCGCTCCAGACGCAGCTCCGTGTTGGCGCGGCGGGCCTCCTCGGGCGTGGCGATCGCGGCCTTCTCGCGGCGCGTGAGCTCGGCGTGCAGGCCCACGAGCTGTTCGAGCACGGGCATCGGCAGGCGCTGGGAGGGCTTGACGACGGGCAGGGCGAGCGCGTCGAACAGCGGCCCGCGCTGGGCGCGCTCGAGCTCGATCTCGAGCGCCGAGCGCCGGTCGGGCGCCTCGGGGGCGAGCAGGTCGGCGACGTCGACGCCCAGCGCGTCGGCGAGCGCGCGCAGCAGCGACAGGCGCGGCTCGCGCCGCCCGTTCTCGATGAGCGACAGCAGTGACGGCCCGCATCCGACGGCGGAGCCGAGCGCGTCGAGCGTCAGCCCGCGGCGAGTGCGCAGGTGACGCACGCGGCGGCCGAGCGTGAGGAGGTCGGGCGCGGCGTCGTCGGAAGCCATGCCCTTCACGCTACGTCAAGAACCTGCGTTCTTGACACCTCGAATGCTGGCAAATGGGGCGCTGATTGCGGAATCGTCGAGGGTGTCCGGCCAGAAACGAGGAGAACCCCATGCCGACGAGCACCGCACCCGTCCCCACCCGCGCCCAGGCCGTGGTCGCCCCGGCCGACGGATCGGTCGAAGCCTGGGTCGCGCAGGTCGCCGCGCTCACGCTCCCCGACGCCATCGTGTGGTGCGACGGATCGGCGGCGGAGAAGCGGCGGCTGCTCGACGAGATGGTCGCCTCCGGCACACTCATCAAACTTGACGAGGCCAAGCGCCCCCGGTCCTACCTCGCCCGCTCGCACCCGTCCGACGTCGCGCGCGTCGAGGCGCGCACGTTCATCTGCTCCGAGCGCGAGCAGGACGCGGGCCCGACCAACAACTGGCGCTCGCCCGCGGCCATGGGCGCCGAGCTGCGCGAGGTCTTCGCCGGGTCGATGCGCGGACGCACCATGTACGTCGTGCCGTTCTCGATGGGCCCCCTCGGCGGTCCCATCTCCCAGGTGGGCGTCGAGATCACCGACTCGCCCTACGTCGTGGTCTCGATGCACGTCATGACGCGCGTGTCGACCCAGGTGCTCCGGCTCATCGACGCGGGCCAGCAGTGGGTTCCCGCGGTGCACAGCGTCGGCGCGCCCCTGGCGCCGGACGAGCAGGACGTCCCGTGGCCGTGCGACGACACCAAGTACATCGTCCAGTTCCCCGAGTCGCGCGAGATCTGGTCCTACGGCTCGGGCTACGGCGGCAACGCGCTGCTGGGCAAGAAGTGCTTCGCGCTGCGCATCGCCTCGGTCATGGCCCGCGACGAGGGCTGGCTCGCCGAGCACATGCTGCTGGTGCGCGTCACCTCCCCCCAGGGCCGGCGCTACCACCTGGCCGCGGCGTTCCCCAGCGCGTGCGGCAAGACCAACCTCGCGATGCTGCGCCCCACGCTGCCGGGATGGGAGGTCGAGACGCTCGGCGACGACATCGTGTGGATGCGCCCCGACGACGACGGCGCCCTGCGCGCCATCAACCCCGAGGCCGGGTTCTTCGGCGTGGCGCCCGGCACCGGCGTCGACACCAACCCCACGGCCATCGCGACGCTCGGCCACGACGTCATCTTCACCAACGTGGCCCTGACCGACGACGGCGACGTGTGGTGGGAGGGCCTGACCCCGCAGGCGCCCGCGCATCTGATCGACTGGACCGGCCAGGACTGGACGCCCGACGACGGCGCCGCGGGCCGCCCGGCCGCGCACCCCAACGCGCGCTTCACGGTCGCGGCCGCGCAGTGCCCGACGATCGCGCCCGACTGGGACGACCCGGCCGGCGTGCCGGTCGACGCCATCGTGTTCGGTGGGCGGCGCGCGACCAACGTGCCGCTCGTGACGCACGCGCTGAGCTGGGACCACGGCGTGTTCCTCGGGGCGACCATCAGCTCCGAGCGCACCGCGGCCGCCGAGGGCGCCGTGGGCGAGCTGCGCCGCGACCCCTTCGCCATGATGCCGTTCTGCGGCTACATGATGGCCGACCACTGGGCACACTGGCTCGCCGTCGGCGACGGGCTCGACCCGGCCCGCCGCCCGCACATCTTCCAGGTCAACTGGTTCCGCAAGGGCGCCGACGGGCGCTATCTGTGGCCCGGCTTCGGCGAGAACTCGCGCGTGGTGGCGTGGATCGCCGACCAGGTCGAGCGCGGCCGCGCCGCGGGCTCCGGCGTCGCCGAGGGCGCCGCGGCCTCGCCCGTCGGCCTGGTCCCGGCCCCCGGCGCACTCGACGTCACTGGCCTCGACGTCCCCGAGGCGGACCTGGCGGCGCTGCTCGACGTCCAGCCCGAGCCATGGCTGCGCGAGGCCGATCTGACCGAGGAGTTCTTCGCCGTCTTCGGCGACCGCGTGCCGCAGCGTCTGCGCGACCAGCTCGCGAGCCTGCGCCGGCGCCTGACGAGCGCCCAGGCCACGGCCTGACGGGCTGGCCCTGCGGGCCTCCCCCGCAGGGCCTCCCCGCAGGGCCCCTCGCACGCTCGCCACGCCCTCGGGTTGTGACGCGGCACACAGGTGGGTGCGTCATGCTGGGGCGGTGGCTGGCGCTGGCGTCCTCGGACGCGACGACGAGCTCGCCCGCGTCGACGACGTCGTCGCGGGCCGCGGCCCTGCGGCCCTCCTGGTGCTCGGGGACGCGGGCACGGGCAAGACGACGCTGCTGACCCACGCGGTCGAGCGGGCGCGCGCTGAGGGCCAGGCCGTGCTCGTGGCCCGCGGCACCGCGCACGAGCAGGACGCGGACCACGCCGCGCTGCACCGCCTGCTGCGCCCGGCGCTCGACGGCGTCGACGCCCTGCCCGGCGCGCAGGCCGCCGCGCTCCGGGCGGCCTTCGGCCTCGCCGTGACGTCGCCCGACCCGGCCGTGCCTGACTCAGCCGTGCCAGACCCGCTGCGCCTCGCGATCGGCGTCCTGACCCTGCTGTCGGACCTCGCGCGCGACGACCGGCGCGTGCTCGCCGTCGTCGACGACCTGCACTGGGTCGACCCGGCGAGCGCGCGGGTGCTCGACTTCGTCGCCACACGGCTCGACGGCGAGCCGGTCGCGCTGCTGCTGGGCTCGCGGCCCACGGGCCGCGACACCCGGCACCTGACCACGCTCCACCTCGGCCCCCTGGAGCCCGGGGCGGCCGCCGCCCTCGTCGACGCCCAGCCCACCCCACCCCGCGGCGAGCGGCGACGGCGCGTGCTGCGGCACGCCGAGGGCAACCCGCTCGCGCTGGTCGAGCTCGCGCGGGCCGACGCCCGCCTGCCGGTCGACGACGCGGCCCCGGCGCCGCTGACCGCCCGGCTCGAACGCGCCTTCACCGACCGCACGCAGACGCTGCCGCCCGCGACCCGCGACCTGCTGCTGCTGGCCGCCGCCGCCGGCGCCGCCGACCTGAGCGCCGTCCTCGCCGCCCACACGCGGTTGGAGGACTGGGAGCCCGCCGAGCGCGCGGGACTGGTGCGCCTGACGGCGGCGGGTGGCGGCGCGCCGGCGGTCGAGTTCCGGCACCCGCTCGTGCGCTCGGCGGTCTACGGGGCGGCGACGCTCGCCCGCCGCACGGCCGCGCACCGTGAGCTGGCCCAGTTGGTGCGTCACGACGCCGACCGGCACGCCTGGCACGTGGCCGCGGCCGCCGTGGGGCCCGACGAGGAGGCCGCCGCGCTGCTCGACGCGACCGCCGAGCGCGCCCGGCTGCGCGGCGGCTGGTCGTCGGCGGGCCGGGCGCTCGAACGCGCCGCGGGTCTGACCCCCGACCCCGACGTCGCCGTCGAGCGCCTGCTGCACGCGGGCTGGTGCGCGCTGTACGCGGGTCAGGGTCCCTGGGTGCTGGAGCTCATGGAGCGGGCTCGGGCGCTCGCCTCCCCCGCACGACGCGCCGCCGTCGACGGGCTGACCGGCTGGGCGCTGACGGGCACACCGCGGCACGCCGAGGCGGTGACACTGCTCCTGGGGACGCTGGCGCCGCCCACCCCGACCAGCGCCGCCGGGCCCGGCGGTCCCGGCGCCCCTCCCGACGGCCGCGGCGACAGCGAGCACGACAGCGGGCACGACAGCGCGCACGGCGGCGCGCACGGCGGCGGGCCGGACGGCGCCGCCGACCCCGACCCGGCCCACGCCTCCGGCGCCCCCGGCGCGGCCGGCACGGCCGACGCCGCGGGCGCCGCGATCGCCCCGGCCGCCGTCGCCGCGTACCTGTCGGGCGACCCCGCCCTGACCGCGCGCGTGCGCGAGGCGCTCGCCGGCTGGGACCCGAGCGACCACCCCCAACTGCTGTGGGCGCGCGCCGCGTGCGACCCGACGGCGCACGCGACCGTGACGAGCGCCGCGATCGATCGCCTGCTCGACGCCGTCGACGGCAACCCGGACGGGCTCGACCACATCGCGCTCAACGGCCTGTCGGGCGCCGCGTGGGTCATCGACGACACGGCGCGGGCCTGCGACCTCATGGCGGCCTACCTGCGCAAGCTCGACGGACCGGACCACGAGGGCGTCAACGCGCTGGTGCTCGACACCTATGGGGCCGCACTGTTGGAGGCCGGGCGGTGGGACGAGGCGTGGGCGCGCCTCGAGGAGGCCCGGCGTGTCGCGAGCGCGACGGGCAACGAGACCGTGGGCCTGGCCTCGCAGGGCGCGCTCGCGCACCTGGCGGCGCTGCGCGGTGAACCTGAGGCTCGCGACCTGGCGGCCGCCGCGCTCGTCGGGATCGACCCGGACGCCACGCGCGTGGTGGGCGTCCGCGCCCGGTGGGCGCTCGGCGTCGCGGCCGCGAGCGAGGGCGACTGGGAGCGGGCGCACCAGGTGCTGCGCCTGGTGCTCGACGACGGCGCCCCGGCCCACCCGCACCTGTCGCTGTACGCGTTGGTCGACCTGGTCACGTGCGCGCTGCGCACCGGACGCAACGCCGAGGCCCGCGCGGCCGCGCACACGCTGCGCGACGCCGTCGGGCCGGGCTCGTCTCCGCGCCTCCACCTGTTGGCCGCGCACGCGCAGGCGCTGGTGGCCGCCGATGACGACGCGGCCGAGGCGCTATTCGCCAGCGCGCTGACCCAGCCGCGCGGCGGTGAGTGGCCCTTCGAGCGCGCCCGCGCGCTCGCCGACCGCGGCGCGTGGCTGCGCCGTCGGCGGCGCGTCGTGGAAGCCCGCGAGGACCTGTCCCGGGCGGCCGAGACGTTCGCACGGCTCGGGGCGCGCCCCTACGCCGCGTGGGCGGTCGGCGAGCTGCGGGCCGCGGGAGTGCGGGCGGCGGGCGCGCCCGACCGTGGCGGGGTCCCGGGGCTCGCGACCCTGTCGGCGCAGCAGCGCCAGATCGTGCTGCTCGCCGCGGCGGGCCTGACCAACCGGCAGATCGGCGAGCGGCTGTTCCTCTCGCCGCGCACGGTCGGCTTCCACCTGTACCAGGTGTTCCCGAGGCTCGGCGTGACCTCACGCGCCCAGTTGCGCGACGTCGTCGGCGACGCACGACCAGTCATCTGACGGATGCCGCGGGCACGCGCCCGCGGCGCACGCTGGCCGCATGAGCGATGCGACCGTGAACCACGCGCCCACGCCGGACGGGCGAGCCCCCGTGCTGCTCGTGCACGGCCTGTGGCTGCACGCCGACTCCTGGGGGCCGTGGGTCGAGCGGCTCACGGCGGCCGGCCGCGTCGTCGTCGCACCCCGCTGGCCCGACGAGGCGGCGACGGTCGCGCAGGCGCGCGCCGAGCCCGCCCGCGGCGGCGGCCACGGCATCGACTCGGTGGTCGACCACCTCGCGGCCGTCGCGGCGTCGCTGGGCTCACGGCCCGTCGTCGTGGGCCACTCGTTCGGCGGGCTCGTAGCGCAGCGCATGCTCGCCGAGGGGCACGCGCGCGCCGCGGTCGCGATCGACGCGGCGCCGGTGCGCGGCGTCGTCGCGCTGCCGCTCTCGGCGCTGCGGGTGGCCTCGGTCGCGTTGCGCAGACCGGCCCACTGGTCGGGCACCGTGGCGTTGACGCGTGCGGAGTTCCGCTACGGGTTCGGCAACGCGCTGCCGCCCGCCGAGTCGGACGAGCTGTTCGAGCGCTGGGCCATCCCCTCGCCGGGGCGCCCGCTGTTCGAGGACGCGGCCACCAACCTGCTGCCCCGCTCGCCCGCGCGCGTCGACTTCGACGCACAGCGCGGCCCGCTGCTGCTCGTGGCCGGGCTGCGCGACCGCACCGTGCCGCCGTCGATCACCCGCACGACGGCGCGCCTGCACCGGCGCGCGTCCAGCGCGCCCACAGACCTGCTGGAGGTCGATCGCGGGCACTCGCTCACGATCGACCACGGCTGGGGCGAGGTGGCCGACGCCGTCCTCGCCTGGATCGAGGAGAGGGTCGACACCCCGGCCCTGAGTCTCTGAGATCCCACCGCACAGCCCACCACGAGAGCCACCACGAAGGGGACCGCCATGCCATTCCTCACCGCCTCCGACGGCGCCGAGATCTTCTACAAGGACTGGGGCGCCGGGCGTCCCGTGGTGTTCAGCCACGGCTGGCCGCTCAACGCCGACGCCTGGGACCGCCAGCTCAAGGCCGTCGCCGACGCCGGGTTCCGCGGGATCGCGCACGACCGGCGCGGCCACGGACGCTCGACCCAGACGTCCACCGGCAACGACATGGACACCTACGCCGACGACCTCGCGGCGCTGTTCGACACGCTCGACCTGACCGACGCCGTCCTGGTGGGCCACTCCACTGGCGGGGGCGAGGTGGCGCACTACCTGGCCCGTCACGGCTCGGCGCGCGTGCGCAAGGCCGTGCTGCTGGGCGCGGTGCCGCCGCTCATGGTCCAGACGCCCGAGAACCCGGAGGGCACGCCGCTGGAGGTGTTCGACGGCATCCGCGCGGGCGTCGTGGCCGACCGGTCGCAGTTCTACCAGGACCTCGCGGTGCCCTTCTACGGCGGCAACCGCGACGGCTCGACGCTCACCCAGGGTGTGCGCGACCAGTTTTGGCGCCTGTCGATGCAGGCCGGGTTGGTGCCCGCGTATGACTGCGTCGCGCAGTTCTCGCAGGTCGACTACACGGCCGATCTGGAGAGGATCGACGTCCCGGTGCTGGTCGCGCACGGCGACGACGACCAGATCGTGCCCATCGCGGCGGCCGCGCACAAGACCGCCAAGATCGTCGCCGACGCCACGCTCAAGGTGTACCCGGGCGCCCCGCACGGCCTGCACGGCGCCTACGAGGAGGAGTTCACGGCCGACCTGCTCGCCTGGATCGCCTCCTGACCGACCCCACCCGGGCGCTGTCATCCGGGCGTCCGCAGTCGTCGGCGCCGCTTAGAGTTGCGCGCATGGTCGCTGCGCGCATGGTCGACTCCTCCGCCCTCAGGTCCGCCCGGTGAGCGCCGGGCTGCTCGGCCTGCTCGACGACGTCGCCGCCATCGCGAAGGCGGCCGCCGCGTCGCTCGACGACGTGACGGCCGCCGCGGGCAAGGCCACCGCCAAGGCCGCCGGCGTCGTCATCGACGACACCGCGGTGACGCCGCAGTTCGTCACCGGCGTCACGCCCGACCGAGAACTGCCGATCGTCAAGCGCATCGCGCTCGGCTCGATCCGCAACAAGCTGCTGATCATCCTGCCGGTCGCGCTGCTGCTGTCGTGGGTCGCCCCGTGGGCGCTCGCGCCCATCCTCATGCTCGGCGGCCTGTACCTGTCCTACGAGGGCGCCGAGAAGATCTGGGAGCGCGTGCGCGGGCACGAGGCTGCCCACGAGCCCGGCGCCGTCGACTCCTCGGCGCCCGTCACCGTCCAGGGCGCCAGCGCCGAGCGCACCCTGATCTCGGGCGCCGTGCGCACCGACCTCATCCTGTCGGCCGAGATCATGGTCATCTCGCTCAACGAGGTCGCACACGAGACGTTCTGGGACCGCCTGATCATCCTGGTGGTGGTCGCGCTCGTCATCACGGTGGGTGTGTACGGCGTCGTCGGCCTCATCGTGAAGATGGACGACATCGGCCTGGCCCTGTCCCGACGGCGGGGCCGCGGCGTGCAGGCGTTCGGCCGCGCGCTGGTCGTCGGCATGCCCCGGATCCTGGGCGTCATCGCCGCGGTCGGCACCGTCGCGATGCTCTGGGTCGGCGGGCACATCCTGCTCAACGGCGCGCACGAGCTCGGCTGGACGGCCCCGTTCGACGCGATCCGCCACGTCGAACACGCCATCGCCGACGGCGTCGCGGGGGTGGGCGGCGCGCTCGGGTGGCTGTTCGAGACGCTGTGCTCGGCCGTCGTCGGCCTGGCCGTAGGCGCCGTGGTGCTCGCGATCGTGCACGCGCTGCCCTTCGGCCGCACGCACGCCGCGCCCGCCGCGGGGCACGAGGGCGGGCACGACGGCGGGCACGACGAGGGCGGCGCGGCCGCGTGAGCGCGCCGACCGACCAGGCCGGGCCCACCGCGCCCGAGCCCGCGGCGCCCGGGCCCACCGCGCCCGAGCCCACCACGCCCGAGCGCCCGGCCCCGGCCGGCAACCCGCACGCCTTCGCGCCCGCCGCGCCGTCGGCCCCGTTCGCGCACCTGGTCTACTTCGAGCCCCGCATCGCGGGCAACACGGGCTCGGCGATCCGCCTCGCCGCGGTCACCGGCGCCCGCCTGCACCTGGTCGAGCCGCTCGGCTTCGACCTGGAGGAGTCCAAGCTGCGCCGGGCGGGGCTCGACTACCACGACCTCGCCGTCCTGGACGTGCACCCCCACTTCCAGGCCGCGATGGACGCCCTGCCCAGGGCGCGCGTGTTCGCGTTCGAGGTCGGGGCGACGACGCCGTACACCGAGGTTGCCTACCAGCCCGGCGACGTGCTGCTGTTCGGCCCGGAGCCGACGGGCCTGCCCGAGGAGGTCCTCGCCCACCCGAGGGTGACCCAACGCGTGGTGCTGCCGATGCTCCCCGGCCGCCGCTCCCTCAACCTGACCAACGCCGCCTCGATCGCCACCTACGAGGCCTGGCGCCAACTGGGCTTCCCCGGCGCCTGAGCCCCACCCCTCCTGCCCTCCCGGCGCGCCCTCGGCGCGGCAGTTCGTCGTCGGCGCGGCAGCCCGAGCGCACGAGTCGACGACGAACTGCCGAGTTCAGGGCTGTGGGAGCGGGAGCTGTGGGGGCTGTGGGAGGTGGGTGAGCCAGGCCCGTGGGCCGACGTGGGCGACACGGGCGCTCGCCACACCCGCCGCCTGTGCGACGGCGGCGGGGAGCGCGGCGCCGTGGGCGAGCGCGGCCGTCAGGGCGCCGTGGAACGCGTCGCCGGCGCCGAGCGTGTCGCGCGCCTCGACGCGGGGCGCCGCCACGGTCCCGGCCGCGCCGGCCGCCGTGCGCCACTCGACGGGGTCGGCGCCGTGCGTGACGACGACGGCGCGCGCCCCGAGCGCGAGCGCCGCGGCGAGGGGGTCGTCGCCCAACTCCGCGGCGCCGGCCTCGCCGGCGCCCGCCCCACCCGCGTCCGGCGGGACGCGGAAGTCGTCGCTCAGCGCCGCGACGTCGGCCACCGGCAGCAGGTCGGCGAACACGGGCCGCCACCGCCCGCCGTCGAGCACCACGCGCGGACGGGGCGACGCCGTCGCGATCCAGGCGAGCACGGCGCGCGCGAGCGCGGGGTGGTGCCCGTCGAGCAGCACGACGTCGGGGTGGGGCAGCGCGTCGAGCTCCCCCGGCGCCGGGGCCGGCGCGCGGGCCAGCGCCCCGTCGGGCGAGACGACCGACCGCTCCCCCGTGGCGTCGTCGACCAGCACGGCCGAGACGGCGAGCGCGAACCCGGCGCCGGCGACGTCGAACACCTCGACGCCGTGCTCGCGCAGGTCGGCGCCCGCCGCGACGGCCACCGGCCCGGCGCCCAGCGCGCTGACCAGCACCGCGCGCCCGCCCAGCGCGGCGGCGGTCACGGCGGCGTTGGCGGCGGGCCCACCGGCGGCGACGTCCTGCCGCGTCGCGGTGACCTTCTGGTTGCGCGCGGGCGGCGCATCGGCGCGGTGGACGACGTCGAGCGTGGTCAGCCCGACGAACCAGCACACCGCCATGCTCACTCCCGCCGCCGTCAGCGGCCCGTGCCGTCGACGGCGTAGGGCTCGATCGCCGCGATCTCCTGCTCGCTCAGCGCCGGCGCCGCGAGCGCCCCGACGGTGTCCTCCAACTGGGCGACGCTCGACGCGCCGACCAGCGCGGAGGTGACGCGCGGGTCGCGCAGCACCCACGCCACGGCGAGCTGCGCGAGCGTCTGCCCGCGCCCGCGCGCGACGGCGTCGAGCGCCCGCGCCCGCTCCAGGTAGGTGTCCGACAGGTTCGAGGCCGACAGGAACGGCGAGTCGGGGCGGGCCGCGCGCGACCCCGCGGGCGCCGAGCCCGACAGGTAGCGCCCGGTCAGCAACCCCTGCTGCAGCGGCGAGAACACGATGGAGCCCACGCCCAGGTCCTCGACGACGTCGAGCAGCGACTCGGACTGCTGCCCGTCGTAGGCGTCCACGTGCGCGGGGTTCTCGACGTGACGGTTGAACATCGAGTAGCTGGGCTGGTGGATGAGCAGCGGCGCGCCCAGGTCGTCGAGGAGGGCCGCGGCCTCGCGGGTGCGCGACGGCGAGTAGTTCGACACGCCCACGTACTGCGCCTTGCCCGCGTGCACGGCCGCGGCGAGCGCCCCCATGGTCTCCTCGAGCGGCGTGGCCGGGTCGGGGCGGTGGTGGTAGAAGACGTCGACGTACTCCAGGCCCATGCGCTCGAGTGACGCGTCGAGCGAGGACAGCAGGTACTTGCGCGAGCCGTGGTCGCCGTAGGGGCCGGGCAGCATGTCGTAGCCGGCCTTGGTCGAGATGACGAGCTCGTCGCGGTAGGGGCGCAGGTCCTTGGCGAGGATGCGCCCGAAGTTCTCCTCGGCCGCCCCGTAGGGCGGGCCGTAGTTGTTGGCGAGGTCGAAGTGCGTGATCCCCAGGTCGAACGCCCGGCGGGCGACGTCGCGCTGGGTCGCGAACGGGGTGGTGTCGCCGAAGTTGTGCCACAGGCCGAGCGAGAGCGCGGGCAGGTCGAGACCCGAGCGGCCGGTGCGGCGGTAGGTCATGGACGCGTAGCGGGCCTCGTCGGCGAGGTACCGGGGTGCGATGGGCATGCGCTCAGGCTCTCACCTTCCCGGGTGGGGGACCTCGCCAGGCCGGGCGGGGCGCGGCGAACAGCGCCACGCGCCCGCCCTGGTCGCGTCAGGCGGGCGGCGCCGGCGGGATCGGGAAGTTGCTGCGGAACACGCAGTCCGGGTCCCAGTCGCGCTTGAGCGCGCGCAGGCGATCGAGCGTGCGCCCGGGGAACGCGTCGGCCAGCCGCTCGGGCCGGGTGTCGGTGTCGAACGACAGGTACAGCCCGTCGGCGTGCGGCCCCATCTGCTCGTCCCACAGCGGGTCGAGCCGTTCCTGCGACCCGGACATGGCCGTGAGCAGGAAGTTCTGCCTGCGGTGGGCGTAGGCGGTGGCGTCGGGGTCGACGTCGTTGGTGGCGCCCCCGGTCGCGCGCACCTGCAGGAAGTACGCCTCGCCCGACCAGGCGACCTTCTCGAAGTCCCGCGCCACGCGGTCGTCGAGGTGCGTCACGAGCGTCGAGCGCACGGCTGGGTCGCCGCCGCCCGCGTGGTGGCGCTCGACGGGCTGCACCACGCCGCTGTAGGGCAGCAGGTAGGCCTGGTGGCCCAGTAGCGGCCCGGCGTCCGCGAGCGCCTCCAGCTGCCCGACGGCGGCGTCGGTGTCGTCGCCCGCCCAGACCGTCATGAGCTGCGCCACGGGTGACTGACCGCGCCGGGGCGGCGACAGGATGAGGAACGACGTGAGCTCACGCGGCGCCTGCTCGACGGTCGTGGCCCACCGCTCGAGCAGGCCCGCGGTGTCGGAGGCGTCGAGCGTCATCTGCGAGTAGACGACGTCGCCCAGCGCGCCCGCCTCCAGCTCGAACGACGTCACGACGCCGAGGTTGGCGCCCGCGCCGCGCAGCCCCCAGAACAGCTCGGGGTTCTCGTGCGCCGAGGCGCGCACCTGTCGCCCATCGGCCGTCACGACGTCGGCGGCCACGACGTGGTCGATCGTCAGGCCCTGCGAGCGGCCCAGCAGCCCGATGCCCGCGGTGGTCGCCAGCCCGCCGACGCCGACGCCGCCGAAGTCGCCCGAGGTGATCGCCCACCCGTGCGGGGCGAGCGCGGCGGCCACGGCGCCCCAGGTGGCGCCGGCGCCCACGCGCACGCGGCGGGTCGCGGCGTCGAGCACCTCGATCCCGTCGAGGGCGCCCAGGTCGACGACGACGCCGCCGTCGTTGGTCGACCGGCCGCTGATGCCGTGCCCGCCCGAGCGCACGCCGAGCGGCACGGCGCCGCCGTCGGGCAGGCGCTGGGCGCGGGCGAACGCGAGCGCCTGCGCGACCTCGTCGGCGTCGCGGGGGCGCAGCACCAGGCCGGGCGATCCGGCGCGCAGGTAGTTGTGCCGCACGCCCTCGTAGGCGCGGTCGCCGGGCTCGACCGCGCGGTCCTGTAACGAGCGCGGCACGTCGTGGTAGGCGATGTGCTCGCGTCGCAGCGCGATCGCGTTGGCGCCGCGGCGTGCGACGGCCGGCGTCGTGCCGCGCGAGGCGCGCTCGGCCGCGACGGCCTCGCGCACGGCGGGCGCGACCTCCTGCCCGAAGCGGCGGATCAGGTCGGGGTCGTCGCCCATGACCATGAACGTGCCCACGCCGTCGTCGATCGCGAGCCGCACGAGCTCCTCGACCCATGCGGCGGTGCTCCCGCTCGGGGAGCCGAGGTTGAGCAGGCGGCGGATCTCGGCCGGCTCGCGTCCGGAGGCGAGCGCGGCCTCGTCGATGACGGTGTTGCCGCGCGTGAGGTCGCCGTCCTTCAGGTAGGGCGCCGAGGGCAGCCAGCCGTCAGCCTTGGCCGCCAGCAGGCGCAGCATGCGCGGCTTGTAGGCGCCGACCCACAGCGGGATGTCGTGCGCGGGGGCGGGGCCGCGCTTGGCGCCGACGACGCGGTGGTGGACGCCCTCGACGCGCAGCGCGCGCCGCTGCCCGACGTCCCAGATGCCGCGCATGACGTCGATCGCCTCGCTCAGCGCGTCGACCGACTCGCCGGGCGTCAGGCGCGTGGCGCCCATCGCCTCGATGGCGTCCCAGAAGCCGCCGGCGCCGACGCCGAGGGCGACGCGCCCGCCGCTGAGCAGGTCGAGGGACGCGGCCGCGCGGGCCAGCACCGCGGGCGGGCGCAGCGGGAGGTTGAGCACGTTGCCCGCGACGGTCACCCGTTCGGTCGCCGCGGCGACCCATGTCAGCAGGGTCCAGGTGTCCAGGAACGCGGGCTGATACGGGTGGTCCTGGAAGGTGACCAGGTCGAGCCCGGAGTCCTCGCTCAGGCGGGCGAGGCGCACGGGCGCCTGGGGGTCGGCGTTGGTCGGCGTGATGAAGCTGCCGAAGGCCAGGTCGTGGCCGTAGTCCGTCATAGGGGCGTCAACCGGCGGGACGGAAACGTTTGTTCCGCCCAGCGCCGACGCCGGCGAACCTCACACCGCGTCCGCCGCGCGGCGGACGCGCGCGGCTACTCGGAGGCGAGGCCCGCCTCTTCGTAGAAGCCCCAGATGTGGTCGTGCGCGAGCTTCTCGGCGAGCCCCGCGTCACCGCTCGTGACGGCGTCGAGGATCGACCGGTGCTCACCGCATAGCCGCCCGCACGTGGTCGTCCACGAGGGCAGACGCTCGGCGCCGACGGTCACATAGTCGCCGACCGCGGTGCGCAGACCGCCCAGGATCGCCTCGACGAGCTGGTTGCCGCCGAGTTGCACCAGACCCAGGTGGAACTGCTGGTCAAGGTGCACGAACTCGGTGGGCGACAGGCCCGGCAGATCCATCTCGTCGAGCAGGCGGTGCGCCTCGGCGAGGTCGGTCTCGGGCGCGAATCGCGCCGCGGCCTGCCCGACCGCCCACGTCTCGAGCGCCGCGCGCGTCGCGACGACGTCGCGCACGGGCAGCGTGCCCGAGGCGATGTGCAGGCGGACCGCCGAGCCGAGGCCCGCGGCGGGGCGGTCGACGACGGTCGCCCCGGCCTCGGGGCCCGAGCCCACGGCGGTGCGGACGATGCCCATGGCCTCCAGGACTCGCACGGCCTCGCGGACCGACGGGCGCGAGACGCCCATCTGCTCGGCCAGGGCGCGTTCGCCCGGCAGACGCTCCCCGAGTGCCCACGCGCCCGTGCGGAGGTTCTCCTCGATCTGAGCCAGAACTCGTTCATGGGTACGCATCCCCTCAGTCTAGGCCTGTGGACGGACCACACACGGCGGACACGTCGCATTTCGACCAACAGGACCGCGCGGCGCGACCTTGAGCCGCGGTTCCACCTGACGCGCCGCGTCAGGGGACAATGGTCGACCGTGACGAGCGCCCACGAACCTGACGCCCTCTTCGACGTGCCCGACGGCGCCCGCCGTCCGCTGCTGCGCGTGGTGCTGCTGACGGGGGCCTCGGGGTCGGGCAAGACGGCGCTGACCCGGCGCCTGGGCCTGCCCGTCGTCACCCTCGACGACTTCTACCTCGACGGCGACCACCCGGACCTTCCCCAGCGGTACGGCGTCGTCGACTGGGACGACCCGCGCACCTGGGACGGCGACGGCGCGCTTGAGGCGCTGCGCGCGCTGGCCACCACGGGCCGGGCCGAGATCCCCGTGTACGACATCCCGAGCAACGCGCGCACCGGGTCCACGGTCGTCGACGCCGCCGGCGCCCGCGTCGTGATCGCCGAGGGGATCTTCGCCGCCCAGCTGGTCGCGGCATGCGGGGCCGAGGGCATCCTGGCCGACGCCATCTGCCTGCGCCGCCCGGCCTGGGTGACCTTCTGGTTCCGCCTGCTGCGCGACGTCGCGGAGGCGCGCAAGCCGCTGCCCACCCTGCTGCGCCGGGGGTGGAGCCTCATGCGCTCCGAGCCGCGACTCGTGGACGGATGGGTGGCTCTGGGATGCCGAGTGGCGACGCCCGCGGAGGCCGAGCGCACGATTCGCGCTTTGGCCGGTCAAGAATCCCCCAACGCTTCCCCCAAAACGTCATAGAAAGTTAACGCGGACGACACGCTCGCCTCATCGACAGCCCTGACGCTGGCGGCAGGAGGTGATCCCCGTGACCCTGAGCCAGTCCCCGCGCGCACTGCGCGTGCTCTCCCTGTACGAGGGCTTCTTCGCCGGCGGCGCCCGCCAGCTGCACACGACGGTCGTCGCCGGGCTGCACACCAGCGGGCGCCAGCGCCATGCGGCGCTGAGCATCCACGCCGAGGTGCGGCGCGAGGCGACGTTGCAGCGCATGGCCGACGACCAGCGCTACCAGAGGCTGCTGGCCGCGGGCGTGCGCGTGAGCACGCTGGGCCGAGCCACCGACGACGGCCTCGACCCGTCGGTGTTCACCGCCGCCGAGCTGGAGCGCGCGGCGGCCGAGGTCCGGGCGAGCGACGTGGTCATGTCGCTCAAGGAGCAGCCGCTGCGCCTGGTCAACCAGCTCGCCCGCCTCGACCGGCCCGTCGTCGCGTGTCTGCACCGCTCGGACCCCGAGCACCAAGGCCCCGCGCTCGACGACCTGCTCGTCGCGGCCGGCGCCGGCCGCCTCGCCGCCGTGGTCTGCTGCGCCGAGTCGACGCGCGACGCCTACCGCGCCGCGGGCGTGCCCGCGTCGCTGCTGCGCGTGGTGCCCAACGGCATCAACCTCGCGCGGTTCCGCCCGGTCTCGGGCGCGCGCCGCCTCGCGCTGCGCGGCGCCGAGGGCATCGGCGCCGACGCGACCGTCGTCGTGTTCGCCGCACGCTTCGACACCATGAAGAACCCGGGCCTGTTCATCGCCGCCGCCCGCCAGTTCCTCGACCGCGATCCGTCGGGGCACGTGCTGATGTGCGGCGCGGGCATGTCGAGCGCCAACCCCGACCTCGTGGCCGAACTCGACCTCGCGTTCGGCGACCACCCCGACCTGCTCGCACGGGTGCATCCGCTCGGGGTGCGCACCGACATGGAGCGCGTCTTCGCGGCGTCCGACGTCGTCGCGCTGACGTCGGTGTTCGGCGAGGCCGCGCCGCTGTGCCTCATCGAGGGCGCCATGTGCGGCGCGATCCCCGTGACCACGCCCGTCGGGGACTCGGCGCGCATCGTCGAGGGCATCGGCTTCGTGACCGGCTTCGACCCCGTCGAGATCGCCGAGGCCTGGATCCAGGCGGCGGCCTGCCGCGCCGAGCTGCGCCCCGCGCTGAGCAGGGTCCGCCCGCGGTTCAGCCACGTGCGGATGCTGTCGGGGTACTCGTCCGTGCTGGACCGCGCCGCCTCGCTCGCCCGGGTCTGACGGCGCGGCCTGCGCAGGTCAGCGGCACGGCGCCCATGCCGCACCCCGATAGACTCGCGAGGTGCCCGCAACCTCCCGATCCACTGGCGCACCGCTGCGGCGCAGGCTGCTCGCGGACCACGTCTTCGACGAGCTCTTGGCAATGCTGCTCGACGGGAGCCTCGCGGCGGGCAGCAGTCTGAACATCGACGGGATCGCACGGCAGCTCGACGTCTCACCGACACCCGTGCGCGAGGCGCTGGCACGACTTGAGTCGACAGGCATGGTCCGCCGGGTGGCACTACGCGGCTACTCGGTGGCGCCGTCGCCCACCGACAAGGAGTTGGCCGACCTGATGGACGCGCGGATCGCCATCGAACCGGTGAGCGCGTGGCACGCGGGACAGCGCGGCACCGGGCAGTTCCTCGCCGAACTCGACGAGGCAGTGACTCTGCTTGAGACCGTCCGCACTGGGCCCACCTACCAGGAGTTTCGCGACTACTGGGCCGCGGACGAACGGTTCCATCAACTCATCGCGGAGGCTGCGGACAACCCATACCTGCTGGCCGCCTATCAGGCTCTCGGCGGCCTGATCCAGCGGTTCCGCCAGTTCTCCGGCGTCGGGGTGACCGACCGCGACCAGGCGGTGGCAGAACACCGCGCGGTCCTCGTCGCGCTCCGTGACGGTGACAGTGACCGAGCGCGAGATCTGATGCGAGCGCATATCGAGGCTGTCAAGAGTCGCTCGCTCGCGGAGCGGCACGACGCCTGAGGGCCTCACCGCCTCACGCTCCCTGAGCATGCGCGTGAGGCCGCACCCCGGGCCTGGGGTGCGGCCTCACGCGCTGCCTCTGTCGCCGGTCAGGCGGCGCTCGTGCCCACGGTCACCACGACCTCGTCCGCATCGTCACGGGAAGCGACGACAGATCGCTGTAGGCGGGCGATCGCGCGGCGCGCGATGACGGTCCCGAGCGCGCCGAGCCACAGCACGGCCATCAGGAAGTACATCCCCGCGGCGGTGCTCCCAGATGCCTGCGTGAACACGCCCACGACATAGGGGCCGATGAACCCGCCGAGATTGCCGAACGAGTTGATCGCGGCGATGGCCACCGCCGCCGTCGCGCCCGCGAGCACGCCGCTGGGCAGCGCCCAGAACACACCAGCGATCGAGTAGACGCAGAACGCCGCGAGCGAGAGCGCCGCAAGTTGCAGGGCCGGGGTCGTGAAGAAGGCGCTCGCGCCCATGCCGACTCCGGCGCCGACGAACAGCACCGCAAGCGGCACCCAGTTGTCGCGGAACCTCTTGGCAGCCCAGCGCGACGTGACGAGCACACCCACGAGGGCGAAAACGTAGGGCACGTCGGTCAACAGCCCGGTGTTCAGCGTCGACCCCGAGAACCTGTCGACCACCTGGGGCAGCCAGAAGGAGAGGCCGTAGACACCCACCGTCGAGGGGAAGAACAGAAGTGCGAACGTCAACACGCGCTTGTCCACGAGAGTTCGCAGCGGGTTCTTGCCGTCCTCCTGGCCACGCTCGACCTTGTCACGCGCCAACTCGCCCTCGATCCAGTCGGCCTCGGCTCGCGAGAGCCACTTCACCGACCGGGGCCCCTCGGGCAGATACCGCCAAGTCGGCAGCGCCATAAGCACAGCCGTGGCCCCGACGACGAGGAAAAGCCACTGCCAGCCGACCATCCCGAGCCCTTCGACTTCGAGCAGCCATCCGGCGAGCGGAGACATCAGCAGGAAGGCCAACGGCGCCGAGATCACAAAGATGCCGGTGGCCTTCGTGCGGTGACGGTGGGGGAACCACGTCGTGAGGTAGAAGATCACTCCGGGATAGAACCCGGCCTCGGCAACGCCCAGGAGGAAGCGCAGGACGTAGAAGGTCCCGGGCCCCTGTGTGAGCGCCATGAGCATCGTGATGGCGCCCCACGTCACGAGAATCCTCACAAACCACATGCGCGGCCCAAACCTCTGCATGAGGACGTTGCTCGGCACCTCAAACAGGAAGTACGCGATGAAGAACAAACCTGCACCGAGCCCGAAGGCCGCATCGCCAATGCCGCGGTCGGCGCCCATGTGGAGCTGGGCGAATCCGACGGCGGACCGATCGACGTAGGCGACGGTGTACAGGACGACGAGCAGCGGTAGCAGTTTGCGCGTGACGCGCTTGACAATGTCTGCCTCGTGGACGGTGACCACTCCAAGACTCCTTCGTCTTCGGCGCCTGGCCGGCGCGCTGGTTGGGTGCTGCTGCCCGGACTCAGGCCGGGGTGGAGCCGAGAGAGCGCACGAGGCGGCCCATCTCGCTGTACGCCCTGTTGCGGTGGGCGACCAGCGCCTTAACCTCCTCGGGCGTGTAATCGCGCAACAGTCCCTTGCCGTTCTTCACGCCACGGCGGTCCGACGCCACAGCGTCCTGCACGAGTTGTGGCGTCGCCAGACGTTCCCCGAATGCCTCCTCAAACGTGCGAAATCCGCTCGCGTAGACGTCGAGCCCCGCCTGGTCGGCGATGGCGAACGGGCCGAAGAACCCGAGACGGAACCCGAACGTGGTGCGCACGACTGTGTCGATGTCCTCGGGCGAGGCGATGCCCTCCTCGGCGATTGACATCGCCTCCTTGAGCAGCACGTACTGGAGGCGGTTGAGCACGAACCCCGGGACGTCCGCAACGAGCGCCGCCTGCCGACCGGCCGTCGTGAGGAGTTCCTTGACGACCGGCACGATGGCCTCGTCGGTGTGCTCCCCCAGCACCAACTCCACGCCCGGAATGAACGGAGCCGGGTTGGAGAAGTGCACCGTGAGGAACCGCTCGGGGTGCTTGACGACTGTTCCAAGGACTCGGGCCGGGATGGTCGACGTGTTGGAGCCGATGATCGCCTCGGGCCGAGCCGCCGCCGAGATGCGGGAGAGCACCTCGTGCTTCACCTCGACAGACTCGAAGACTGCCTCCTCGACAAAGTCGACGTCTGCGACGGCCTCCTCGATCGAGGACGCCGTGCGCAGGTTCGCTCTGATCTTCTCGGCGGCTCCGACATCGAACAGGCCGGCGTCTTCGAAATCGCGCGCCTCGATGAGTAGGCGTTCGTAGGCTGCGGACGTGGCGTCAGCAGAGACGTCGGCGATCGTGACGGGGAGTCCGGCGAGCGCGAGCGACTGCGCGATGCCGCCGCCCATATAACCGGCGCCGACGACCGCAACGCTCGTGATGGTGGTGACCAATGGTCTTCCTTCCTTGTGGTGATCCGTGATCATGCCCCGGCGCCGACGGCGCGTGGCGCCGCCGTCCGGGCTTCGTCCAGCACCTCGGCGAGAGCGCCGAGGTCGTGCGCGAAGCGGCCGAGGAAGAGTCCGTCGACACTGGCGCCGAGCGCCCCGAGCGTGCCCGGGCCGGCAGCGCCGCCATAGAGCACGCGACCCCGCCAGCCCAGGTCCTGCATACGTTCGCGCACAGCGTGCGCGACGGCGGCGACGTGATCGCCGCCAGCAGGCTGTGGCGCCCCGATGGCCCAGACGGGTTCGTACGCCACAACAACCTCGCCCGCCTCTGTCCCCGCGAGGGCCGCTGCGAGCTGGTCGGAGGCGGCCACCGCGGCCGCGCGTGCGCCGATGCGTTCGACCTCACCCACGCACACAATCGGTGTGAGCGCGTCTGCCTTCAGCCTGGCGACCTTGGCACGCACATCGGCGTCCGTCTCTCGGAACAGGCTGCGCCGCTCGGCGTGCCCAACCGCGGCAAAACGGCAGCCGAGTTCGGCCAGGAGCGCGGCGGTGACAGCGCCGGTCTGAGCGCCGCCGGAGCCAGGAGCCACGTCCTGGGCGCCCCACGCCACGTGTGTTCCGCTGAGCAGCTCCACGGCCGCGGGAAGCAACGGCATGCTGGGCAGCACCGCCAGCTCGACGTCTGCGGGGACGCGACCGGCGTCGGCGAGTGCTCGCACACCGCCCAGCCAGACGCGTGTCTGCGCGGCGCCCAGGTAGGCCTTGAGCGAGACTGCGACGAGGGGCGTGGTCACCCGCACGCCCCGACCGGTTCAGGCAGGATGTCGGCCCCCGCCTCCACCTCGCCGATCGCCGCGACCTTCGGGGCCGAAGGCGAGGCTGGGTCGAACCTGTACCCCAGCCACTCGCGCACCAGGCGGCGCGCCAGCTCAACCCCGACCACGCGCTGACCCATGCACAGCACTTGGGCGTCGTTGGAGAGCACCGCACGCTCGACAGAGAACGAGTCGTGGGCCGTCACGGCGCGGACGCCAGGCACCTTGTTGGCTGCGATCGCGACGCCGAGCCCTGTCCCGCAGATCAGCAGGGCCCTGTCGGCCTCACCGGAGGCCACCATGCGGGCGGCGGCCGCACCGACATACGGATAGTGGGTGTGCTCGTCGCCCCCGACGCCGACGTCGGTCACAGACGCCACCCGATCGTCGGCTCCCAGATCCCTCTTCAGGATCTCCTTGTAGTCGTATCCAGCGTCGTCAGCACCGACAACAATGCGCAGGCCAGCCATCACGCACCCACCTTCGTCTCGTCAGGAACGGTCGCTGCGAGGGTCAAGCCGACCTCCCGCAGGAGAAGGGCCAGAGAAGTCGCTCCGGGATCAGGCGTACCGAGGCTCTTGTCTGCGAGCACACGGGAGCGGCCACGCCTCGCCACGATGTCCGCAGTCCGCCGCGCGCCGTGCTCGGCCGCCCGCACAGCGCTTGCCCACGCGTCTGCCAGGCTCGCACCGGTGCCGACCGCGGCCTCGAGGGCGTCGACCGCCGGGTTCAGAGCATCGACCAGCGTCTTGTCCCCAGGGCGCGCTCCACCGACCTCGGCGACCTGGTCGAGCGCAGCGCGGGCGCCGGCCACGACGTGCGCCACGCCAGCAGTCCGTTCGGGCGGGAGGTGCTCGGCGACGGCAAGCAGTCCGATCCCCCACAGTGCGCCTGACGTGCCACCCGCGCGGTCAGCCCACGCGTCGGCCGCCCGCCTGAGCACCGAGGGGGCGTCTGCGTCGAACCCGACGGCGGTGCGCGCGGCGTCTACCGCGGCATCCACTCCTCGGCACATACCGATCCCGTGATCACCGTCGCCTGCCACTGCGTCGAGCTCGCCAAGTCGCGGCGCGGCCTCGTGCAGCACCGCCTGCGCGCGTTCGATGGCGTGCAGGACCGTCGCGGCCGCGTCACGCGCTTCGGGTGTCCGGGCCAAGGTCAGCACTGGTTCAGGCTCGGCTGCGACCTGCGGAGCCGGCGCCACGGGCGCGGGCCGCCACGACCCGTGATGGAACGCGGGGGTATCGGCGGGTGCGAGCCACAGGGGCTCGAGTTCGTCGTCGAGCCACGTCACCGTCAGCGAGCACCCTGCCATGTCGAGGCTCGTCACATACTCACCGACCAGCGGCGCGATGAGGGTGACGCCGCTCGTGGCGAGGAGGTCCGTCACCTGGTCCCACAGGACAAAGAGCTCCTCGTACTTGACCGTGCCGAGACCGTTCAGCACGGCGGTGGCACGCTCGGCGCCGGCCGGGCGTTCGGCGAGCACGCGTTCGACGAGTTCGTCGGCCAGGTCAGCGGCACTCGGCAGCGGCTCGTCACCGATGCCCGGCTCGCCGTGGATGCCGAGCCCCCAACCGACCGTTGCGTCGGGCAGTGAGAACAGCGGATGGCTGCGCCCAGGAAGCGTGCAACCGTCGAACGCCACGCCGAACGATCGCGTGCGCTCGTTGGCTAGCGCGGCGAGGCGCGAGACCTCCGCCAGGTCGGCGCCAGCCTCGGCGGCCGCGCCCGCGATCTTGAAGACGACGAGGTCGCCGGCCACTCCTCGACGCTCGGTCACCCGCTCCGTGGGCGCGGACGCCACATCGTCGGTCACCGCCTGGACGACGACGTCGATCCCTTGGGCGCGCAATCTGCTCGCGGCCGCGCCAAAGTTCAGCACGTCGCCGGCGTAGTTGCCGAACGCGAGCCAAATGCCGGCGCCGGCGTCGGCCGCGCGGCACACGTCGATCACCTGTCGGGTGGACGGCGAGGCGAAGATCTCCCCACACACCGCGGCGTCGGCGACCCCGTCGCCGACCAGACCGGCGAACGCGGGGTAGTGCCCGCAGCCGCCTCCGACGACGACGGCGACCTTGCCAGGTCGCGTCCCGTCCGCGCGGGCGACACCGCCCGGAACGGATCGCAGACGCCCGGGGTGCGCCTTCACCAGGCCACTAAGGGCCTCCCGCGCAAAGTCCTCGGGTCGATTGTGGACATACGTCATGACCTACACCTTTGTTCAGTCGAATGGGGACGGGCGCGGGCGCCGTCGACGCGGGGCCGTCAGCGGCCAGCGCCGCGCAGCACCTCGCGGATGTAGTCGCGGTTGATCGCCGCGACGCCGAGGCTGTCAGAACCGTAGTGCTCGCAGACGAAGACGCCTTCGAAACCAAAATCGAGCGCTCGGCGGATCACGGCGCGGTAGTTGACTACCCCCTGCACGAGCGGCGTCGGGAACGTGGCGTACGTGCCCGCGATCGGGTCCTCGTCACGCGTGTAGTTCTTGATGTGCCAGAAGTTCGTGTACGGCAGGACCTTCTCGAACATCGTCGGAATGTCCTCGACAGGGCGGTGGAGGCGGACCAAGTTCCCGAGGTCCGGGTTGAGCCCGACGTTCTCCCGGTCGACGTCGGCGAGGAATTGAACAGCCAGGTCAGGGGTGCCGATATACGTGTCCTCGTACATCTCGAGGCTGATCTGCACGCCGACCTGGGCGGCGTGGTCGGCCAACTCGCGGATACGCCGCACCGCCAGGTCGCGCGTCTCGTTGTCGTAGAGATCGTCATGGTGGCCATCGGCGAGCCAGAACCAGAGCGCCCGCTCCTGCGCGGGGGTCAGGGCCTGCATGAACCCGAAGTTCACGACCTCCGCCCCGAGCGCAGGAGCCCGGTCGACGATCGCGTGTCCCCATCGCAAGTAGTCGTCGCCCCGAGCGACGTCGACGACGCTGCGCCGAGTCGTCGAGACCGAAGGAACCGTGAGCCCGACCTCCTTGAGGACGACGAGCAGCTCGGCGAAGCGGGCCTCGGGCAACTCCCCGATCGACAGCCATGCATCTGTGGGGTCGACCTCGGTGAACCCGAGGTCCGCCACCTGCGCGAGCTGGGCGACCCATGACTCTGCCGGGGCCAGCAGATTGGGGGTGCCGTCCGCGGCCCGAGAGCCGAACGACAACATGTTGGCCGCGATGGGCCAGGTCTGAGCGGTGCGCATGTGATCTCCGTCGATCCGAGTTCGTATTTCCTATAGGAAACACCATGTCGGGTCTTCGGTCAAGCGCGTCCCGGTCGTCGGCGAAACCGTTGACAGCGGCAGCAATCCCTATAGGATCCAGGATCTAGGCACTGACGCCCGCGTGCGGCTGACCACCGTCGGCATGAACGCACCGCCACAGGTCACGAAGGAGAGACCGTGAACACCTCGCTCGACCAGGCCGCCCCACCCCGCTCCAGGCCGAGAGTCCGGCTCGTCCCGCGCGGCGCCTCACGGCTGAGTTGGCTGACGCTGCTCAACACATGGATCACGTGGGCGCTCAACGTCGTGACGTTCACGATGCTGTACAACCTCGGCGCGCTGATCATCGAGGAGTTCCACCTCTCGCCCGCGGCATGGGGCTGGCTCATCGCGGGCTACCTCGGCATGCGGGTTGTCTTCGACCTCCCGCTGACGATCCTCAGCGACCGCCTGGGCAACGGTTGGCGGCGTCGCACGGTGTGGTTCCCCGTCATGATCGTCTACTCGATCCTCGCCGCGCTCGTCGCGGTTCCGGGACTGACCGACACCCTGCTGGGCCTCTTTCTCCTCCTAGCCGGAATCGCCCTCGGAACAACCGCGAGTGAGGCGATCGGCGTCGTCGCGACCGTCGAGTGGTGGCCGCGCGAGCACCGGGGCTTTGCGGTCGGACTCCATCACACCGGGTACCCCATTGGCGCGATGCTGGGCGGGTTCTTCACGTCATGGGTCCTGTCGACCTTCGGGGAGGACTCCTGGCGCTACGCCTACCTCATCGGGCTGGCGACGCTGCCGTTCGCAGTCTGGTACTGGTTCCTGTCCCGGAGGCACAACTTCGAGACGGTGACCCGCGAGACCCTCGCTCGGGGCCTGACCCCGTCGGTGGCCGAGACCCACGACAAGGTCACCGTGCGCAGTTGCCTCGAGGTGCTCCGCAATCGGTCCGTGCTCATCGTGGCTGCGTGTGCGCTCCTGTTCCAGGCGATGCAGAACGTGTTCCAGTCGAGCTACCCGCAGTACCTCAAGTTCGTCGGCGGCTACAGTTTCGCGACGGTCGCCTCACTGAGCGTCCTGTGGGGCATCACCGGCGCGTTCTTCCAGTACCTGTGGCCGACGCTCACCGACGCCATCGGGCGCAAGTGGTTCATCCTCTTCGCTGGAGCGATCCAGGCGTTGGTGTTCGTGTTGTTGCCCGTCTCGACGAGCCTGTTCGGGATCGTCGCCGTCCAACTGCTCTACGGGGTCACGCTCAACGCCGTCTTCCCGGTGCTGTTCTCGACGGCGTCGGACATCGGCGGGCGCCGCACCGGGTCCGTTCTCGGCGTCGTGTTCACTGCCCTGTGGCTGGGCGGCGTCGCTGGGTCACTTCTGGCGTCTCAGGTGCTCGAGCGCAACGGCGGATTCGCGAACGCCGGCGCCTACTACATCGTGTACGGCATCATGGTCGGCTTCTCGCTTCTGATCATCGTGCTGCGCGCGTTCGCCCCGGAGACCAACCCTGTTCGCCGTGCCGTGACGGGTCGGGTGGGTGTCCGATGACCGCCGCACTCCTCGACGAGCGCACGAGCAGGATCGCCGCCGCGCTGCGCGCTTCGGGTGCGCGGTTTGCTGTGCTCAGCGGGTACGACTCCGTCTTCTACGCAACCGGACTGCTCGTCCCGCAGGAACTCGGGGTCCCATTCGTGGCTGGTGGGCCGGACATCGCCGTCGTCACCCCCGACGGAGCGACGTGGCTCATCATCCCCCGAATGCGCGCGAGTGCGGCCTACGCCTCGCGCGCCGACCACGTCGTCGAGTATGGCGACGACACTCTCGGAACCGTCACGCCCATCAGTCGGTATGTCCAGGCCGTCCGCACCGTGGTTCAGACCGTGGCGCCGAGCGGAAGAGGCGGCGTCTTGGTCGAGACCGGGTCGCTGACAGGCGCCGTGGCCGACTTGCTGCGCGCCCGTGGCCACACGCTTGTCGACGGCACCGACGCGATCTGGGCGGCGCGGAAGGTCAAGACCGCCGCGGAGATGGAGGCGCTGCGGAACTGTGCCCTGCTGACATCGGCGGCTCAGCGCGAGGCGCGTCGCGCCGCTCGCGCTGGGCGCACTGAGCTCGAGGTGTTCTCCGACCTTCGCGCCGTGTGGGACAGCGCCCTCGGGCACCGGTGCGAGGTGACGGGTGACTTCCTCTCCGGATCTGAGCGCACCGCGGGAATCGTGGGCTGGGCAACCGATCGGGTCCTGAGGGAGAGCGACCCGATCATCACCGATCTGGCTCCCCGCCTGGACGGCTACTGGGGCGACAGCGCCTCCACGTTCGTCCTCGGCGAGGCACAACGCCCGCTGCGTTCGATGCACGCCGCCGTCACGCGCGCACTCGACGCCGGCATCGCGGCGATCCGCCCGGGGATCACAGCGCACGCGCTGGACGAGGTCGTACGCTCGGCGCTCGCCCGAGAGGGCCATTCCTATCCCCACCACACCGGACACAGCGTCGGCGCCGCCAGCCATGAGTTCCCGACGATCGCGCCGGGGGTCGACGTCCCTCTGGAGGAGGGCATGGTCATCCTGCTCGAACCGGGCGCCTATGACCCTGCCGTTGGCGGAGTACGCCTTGAGTGGATGATCTACGTCGGCCCTGACGCCGGCGAGGTGATGAGCGACTTCCCCCTCGAACTGTGACTACGCGCGGGGGCGCGCCGTCGACTCGCGCACCGCGAGCGTGGCCGGCAGCAGCAGGCGCCTCGTCGGCCCCTCGGTGGTCCCGGCGGCGAGCCGGCCCACGAGCAGGTCGACGGCGCGGCGTCCGATCTCGCGCAGGTCGGCGCCGACGCTCGTCAGCGCGGGCGTCACGAGCGGAGCCAGGAACGTGTCGTCGAACCCGAGGACCGACAGATCCTCGGGCACGCGCAGCCCACGCGCGCGCACGGCGCGCACCAGGCCGACCGCGACGACGTCGTTGAAGGTGATCGCCGCGGTGGCGTGCGAGGCGATGACCGAGGCGGCGGCCGCGGCGCCGCCGTCGACGGTGGGGCTGTGGGCGCCGAGCGCGACGACCTCGACGCCGGTCCCGGCGGCCGTGGCGAGCGCGGCACGCCGTTGCGCGTCCGACCAGGACACCGCCGGTCCGCCGACGTATGCGATCCGCCGATGCCCGAGCGCCCGCAGGTGTTCGAGCGCGAGGCTCACACCGCCCGCGTTGTCGACGCCGACGGCCAGCGGGCCCTCCTGGTTGACGACGACGACGGGCTTGCCGCCCGCGGCCGGGCGATCGGCGTCGAGCGCGCGCGGCGAGGCCAGGATGACGCCGTCGGTCTGTGCGGCGAGGCTGCGCAGCAGGTCGACCTCCAGGCGCAGGTCCTCCTCGGAGTCGACGACGAACACCCCGAGCCCGTGGGCGCGCGCGCCCGCGGCGGCTCCCTTGGCGACGGCGGCGAAGTACGGGTTGGCGAGGTCGGGCACCAGCAGGCCGACGGCGCCGGTGCGGCCCGCGCGCAGGCCCGCCGCGGCGCGGTTGGGCTGGTAGCCCAGGTCGTCGGCGATGGCGGTGATGCGGTCGCGGGTCTGCGCGGCCACCTTCTCGGGGGCCGAGAGCGCGCGTGAGACCGTCGAGATGGAGACGCCCGCCACACGGGCGACGTCGCGAACCGTGACCACGTCAAACAGCTCCTCAGCAGGTGAGATCGCGCGAGCCTATCGGCCCCGAGCGGGACGGCGCACTCCCCCGCGCGGGCGCGACGCCGTCCCTGCGGCAGTTTGTCGTCGCGGGGCGGTCAGCGGCCCAGGATGCGGGCGTCGTCGAGCCATGGCGGGGTCTCGTCGTGGACCGGGGTGAGTTGGAGGAGGGTGATCTCGTGGCGGGCGAGGGTGAGGGTGATCTCGGCGCGGCCGGTGGTCGGGTCCAGGGGGAGGGACTGGTGGGTGATGGTGGGCTCGGCCGCGGCGTGCAGGTCGTCGAGCTGGCGTGAGGTCGGGGTGGCGGGGCGGCCCATGTGCTGCCAGGCGGTGAACGCGTTGCCCGACTCGTCGTTGACGCGTGAGCGGTGGGCGTAGGCGGTGGCCGGGACCGTGCCGTCGGGGTGGGCCACGGGCACGGACAGGGACAGGTGGTGGTGGTCGGGCTCGGCGGGGTCGTCGGTGCCGCCCACGGGCTGCCAGGCCAGGATGGCGACGCGGCCGTTGTGGTCGCGGGTGACGAGGTGGTCGTGGCCGCGGGCCAGGATGTCGGGGCCCATGGCGGCCATGAACGCGTACAGGTGGAAGGTGGGCTTCTTGATCTGGCGGTGGGTCAGCAGCCCGAACCCGCCGTGGAAGATCGAGGCGGGCACGCCCTGCTCCTCGAACATGTCCGAGAAGGTCCAGTAGGCGAAGGAGTCGACGAGGTCGCCGCCGCCGACCAGGGTCGGGGCGAGGTAGGCGGCGTTGTAGGCGGTGTCGTGGACCGGGTTGTCGGGCCGATAGCTGGTGTTGAACTCGGTCACGTGCATCGGCAGGCGCTCGAGCGCGGTGCCCGTCAGGAGAGTGCGGGGGCGGGCGAACTGCTCCAGCAGCGTCGAGGGGTGGCGCAGGGTCTGGTACACCCCGAACGGGACGTGCTGGGCCGGGCCGGTCGCGTAGGCGTGGAAGGAGAAGAAGTCGACCGGGGCGCCCGAGGCGGCCACATGCTCGGCGAACGGCAGGTACCAGTCGTCCGACTCCGGGGAGGTGGCCGGGCCCCCCACCCGCAGGTCCGCGTCGACGTCTTTGACCGCGAACGCGGTCTGGTCATACAGGCGGAAGTACTCCGACTTCGAGGCGCCCTGCCAAAACTCCTTCAACGACGGCTCGTTCCACACCTCGATCGGCCAGGTGCGCACCTCGGCCAGCCCGTACCGGTCGATCAGGTGCCGCAGCGTGGCGCGCACCAACGCGCCCCACTCGGCGTAGTCGCGCGGCGGGGTGATGTTCCCCCGCCACCAGAACACCGTCTCATCGCCCGAGGCCAACGCCTGGGGCATGAACCCCAGCTCGAGGAACGGCTTGATCCCGACCTCCAGATACGCGTCCACGATCTGATCCAGATACGTCCACACATAGCGCGTGCCCACATGACCCGCCGCGTCGTACTGACGCACCAACCCCATCCAGTCATGGAAGATCCCATGACCCCGAAGATGGCCAAACCCGATCTCCGCCTGCACCACCGCCAACGAGTCGAGATAGTCGCGACGCAGGCCGAGGACGAACTCGCCGGTCCCGACGACCTTGCGCCAGGCGTCGCTCAGGGCGCCGATCGGCTGAGAGGGAACGATGACGCTGCTCACGGGAGGCGCTCCAGGATTGTCGTGGCTCGGGTGGAACGGGGCGAATGGGGCGAACCGCGCGGGTCTCGCCCCACGACTGCCGCGGGAGCGGGGCCTCCACGCGGCGCCGCCGCCCGCCAGCGAGGCTGACGGGCGGCGGCGTGGGGTCGTTCAGCCCTGCGACCGCTGGTAGGCGGTGTTGTAGAGCTCGGTGAGCTGCGAGCCGCCCAGTCCGTCGATCTGCGCGACGTAGGCGTCCCAGTCGCTCAGCGACTTCTTGCCGGTGATGAACTCGGCCGTCGCGGTGTTGACGGCGTCCTTCACCTGGGTCTCGAGCAGCGACGTCTGCTCGAGCTCGGCCTCGTTGAGGCCGGCCGACGGCTTGACCGGCAGCAGGGTCTTGCGGTCGAGGATCGAGTTGACCCAGTCCTTGGTGTCCTGAGCCATGACCGACTGGACCAGGTCACGCGTCGATCCGTTGGCGAGCATGAACACGCCGTTGGAGTAGCCGAAGTCGGTGTTCAGCAGCTTCGGGTTGTCGCCGGCGTCCGGGTTGATGCCGTTCCAGTCGATGCCGGGCAGCAGCGTGCGGGCGCCGTCGGAGCCCTTCTGGAAGGTCTCGCCCTCGACGCCCCACTGGGCGAACTCGAGGCCCTCGTCACTGAAGTACTGCCAGTCGATGTACTGCAGCAGCGCCTTGAAGTGCGGGTCGTCCTTGGCCTTGGCCGAGATCATGACGCCCGAGGTCAGCTGCGAGCCGCGCAGGTTGTCGCCCTTCGGGCCGGCGGGCAGCGTGAGCAGACGCATCTTGAGGTCGGACTTGCCGGCGTCGGCGAGCTTGGCGCCAATGTCGGTGGAGTACTGCGTGTTGCCGGAGATGGTCGCCGACTGGCCGGTGATGAACTTCTGGATCGCCTGGTCGTCGGTCTGCGTGATCTCCGGGTCGAGCGTCCCGTCGCTCACGAGCCCGGAGACGTAGGTCACCAGGTCCTTGTAGTTGGCCGACGTGCCCGCGACCTCGAACTTCTTGGCGTCCTGGTCGAACGTCATCGCGGCCTGGTCCCAGCCCGCCTCGGTCTTAAAGTTCGGGGCGGTCATCTGCAGGAAGGCGCCGAGCGGGGAGGGCGTCTGGTTCCAGCGGTCGGAGAACGCGTACTTGATCTCCGGGTTCGCGTCCTTGACCTTCTTGAGGTCCTCGGCGAAGTCGTCCCACGTGGCCGGGTCCTCGGTGATGCCCGCCTTCTCCCACATCTCCTCGTTGATGAGGACGGAGTACTGGACGTCCGGCACCTCGCGCAGGCCGGGCAGGATGTAGAGCTTGCCGTCCTCCTGCTTGTGGGTGTCGAGCTCGGCCTGGATGCCCCAGTCCTTGACCTTCTGCTCGAAGTTCGGCATGTACTGCAGGTAGTCCGACACGGGCAGCAGCGCGCCCGAGGCGACGAACTGCGTCTCCTGGCCGGCGTAGGTGACCGGGACGATCTCGGGGAAGTCACCCGAGCCGATGAGCAGCGACTTCTTGTTGTCCCAGTCGGCCAGCGGCACGTCGGTGCGCGTGAAGGTGACGTTGTGGTCGGAGTCCAGGTGCTGGAGGATCGACCAGTCGTCCTTCACCGGGTAGTTCGGGTGGTCGCGGTACATGAGCGAGAAGTCGACCGGCTCGGTCGCCTTGAACGTCGTGCCCGCCGCGAAGTCGTCCATCGCGCCCACGGAGTGGGCGTCGTCGATGGTGGCCTCGGACGTGCCCCCAGTCTCGTTCGGCGACGCGTTGTCGTCGCCGCCCGAGGAGCAGGCAGTCAGGGCGAGGGCGAGCGTGGCGACCGACGCCAGAGCTGCCGAGCCCCTGCGGATCTTTCTCATGGTTCTCCTTCGTTGGAACGTCGTTGTCCGACGTGGGCGGATCGCCCGGGGTGCTTCGTCCGTCAGCCCTTGACCGAGCCGAGCATGACTCCGGAGACGAAGTACTTCTGGATGAACGGGTAGACGCAGATGATCGGGAGCACCGTGAGCAGCATCGTGACGGACTGGATGTTCGCGCCGATCTGCACGGCGTCCTGCATGTCACCCGTGACCTCGGTGCTTCCCGAGGCGGCCGCGATGAGGTTGCGCAGGTACATCATCACGGGGAACAAGCTCTTCTGATCGAGGTACAGGAACGCGCTGAACCACGAGTTCCACTGGGTGACCGCGTAGAAGAGGGTCATCGTCGCGAGGATGGCCTTGGACAGCGGCAGCACGATCCGGAAGAAGACCCCGTAGGTCGACATGCCGTCGAGCGCCGCCGCCTCCTCCAGCTCGGAGGGGAAGCCGTCGAAGAACGACTTCATCACGAGCAGGTTGAACACCGAGATGGCGCCCGGCAGCACGATGGCCCAGAGGGTGTTGCGCATGTGCAGCCACTGCGCGACGAGGATGTAGTTCGGGATCAGGCCGCCGCTGAAGAACATGGTGAAGACGGCGATGCCGATGAACCCGTTGCGCCCGCGCAGGTGCTTGCGGCTGAGCGCGTACGCGAATGTCGTCGTCAGGAGCATGGCGATGACCGTGCCGACGACGGTGTAGACCACGGTGTTCTTGTAGTTGGTCCAGAACATCGCGTCGCTCATGACCGCGTTGAAGGTCGTGAGGTTGAACCCGCGCGGAATCACATTGACCTGGCCGGCCGCGATGTAGCTCTCGGCCGAGAACGCCTTGGCGACGATGTTGAGGAACGGGTACAGCATCAGCACGCAGACGATCGCGAGGATGACGCCGTTGACCACGCGGAAGACGCGGGTGCCGCGGGTGTCCTTGATCTGGGTGAGCGAGGTGCGGACGCGTGCGATGTCCGGGGCGGCGTCGAGGTCGGTCACCACAGCGAGGCTCCCACCAGCTTGCGCGACGTGAAGTTCGCGGAGAGGACGAGGACGAGGCCGATCAGCGACTCGAACAAGCCGATCGCCGTGGCGTAGGAGAACTGACCCGTCTGGATGCCGACGCGGTACAGGTAGGTGTTGAGCACGTCGGCGGTCGAGTAGATGAGCGGGTTCTGCAGCAGCAGGACCTTCTCGAACCCGACGGCCATGAAGGTGCCGATGTTGAGGATCAACAGGACGACGATCGTGGGGCGGATGCCCGGCAGCGTGACGTGCCAGGTCTGCTTCCACCGGTTGGCGCCGTCGATGCGTGCGGCCTCGTAGAGCTGGTCGTCGATCGTGGTCAGCGCGGCGAGGTAGAGGATCGTGCCCCAGCCCACCGTCTGCCATGCCTCCGACAGGATGTAGATGGCCCGGAAGAACTCGGGTCGCTGCATGAACGGGATCGGGTCGGCCCCGAACCAGCCGAGGATCTGGTTGACCGTGCCCTCGACCGAGACGAGCTGGAACACGATGCCGGCCACGATGACGATCGACAGGAAGTGCGGCAGGTAGGAGATGGTCTGGACGGTGCGCTTGAGCTTGCGCGAGCGCAGCTCGTTGAGCATGAGCGCGAGGATGATCGGCAGCGGGAAGCCGATGATCAGCCACAGGCCGCCCAGGATCACGGTGTTCCAGAACACCGTCCAGAACTGCGGGTTGTGGATGAACAGGTCGAAGTACTGGAAGCCGACCCACTCGTCGCCGATGGGGCTCCCGCCCGGCCGGTAGCGCCGGAACGCGATGATGTTGCCGAACATCGGCACGTACCGGAAGACGACGAGGAAGAGGATCGGCAGCACGACGAACGTGTAGATCCGCCAGTCCTTGCGCAGGGCCACGCCCCACGAGTCCTTGCGGTGGAGCTTTTGCTCCACCCGGTGGTCGATCGGCCAGCCTCCGGCGGGCGCGAGGCTGGACCCCGACCCCACCGTCGACGGCACGAGGTCGACCACCTCGTTCTGACGCGCCACTTCGCACTCCAGCCCTGGTCACGGCGACGTGACCCTGTAGAACTCCGAAAGTTGCGAGGAACTTTCCGATTGCTTGCGAGTCAGGACGATAGGCGCGCGGCCGAACACGCGTCAACAGGTGGCGCAGTTTGGCCGGTCACGGCGTGATAACGATTGCAAAGCGGGGTGTCATGACCCTCTCCGCCCAGGGTCCGGGAGCCCAGGTGTAGGGTCGCGGTCAGAAACTTGCGAAGACCCGCCAACCCGGCAGGAAAGGGACGATGTCGTCACCCAGCGCAGAGCAGACCGAGCACGCCTCGGGACGCGCCGCCCCCACGATCGCTCAGATCGCCCAGGAGGTCGGCGTCTCCGTCCCGACCGTCTCCAAGGTGCTCAACGGCCGCGCCGACGTCGCCGCCACCACCCGCTCCCGGGTCGAGGCCGCGCTGGAGCGACACCACTACCAGCGTCGCAAGGCCGCGCCTCCCCCCGAGGGCAGCGGCCTGGTCGACCTCGTCTTCCACCGGCTCGGCTCCGCCTGGTCGATGGAGATCATCCGCGGGGTCGAGGACGCCGCCGCCGCGCACCACATGAGCGTCATCCTGTCCGAGCTCGGCGGCCAGCACCGCCCACCCCAGGCCTGGCTCGACGCCACCCTCCTGCGCCCGCCGGTCGGCGTGCTCATGGTCGCCTCACGCCTGGCGCCCGCCCAGCAGCGCGTGCTCGCACGCCGCTCGATCCCGTTCGTCGTCATCGACACCGACGGCGAGCCGCCCAAGGACGTGCCGACGGTCGGATCCGACAACTGGAACGGCGGCCTGGCGGCCACGCGCCACCTGCTCGCCCTCGGACACCGCCGCATCGCCGCGGTGAGCGGCCCCACCGACATGCTGTGCTCGCGCGCCCGCCTCGACGGGTTCCGCAGCGCGCACGCCGAGGCCGGCGTCGCCGTCGACGACTCGCTCATCCTGCCCGGCAACTTCTACGTCGAGACGGGCTACCGCGCCGGGCGCGAGTTGCTGTCGCGCCCCGACCGCCCGACGGCGGTGTTCGCCGGGTCCGACATGCAGGCCCTGGGCGTGCTGCGCGCCGCCCACGAGCTCGGCCTGAGCGTGCCGCGCGACGTGTCGGTCGTGGGCTACGACGACCTGTCCCTCGCCGAGTGGGCCACCCCGGCGCTCACGACCGTGCGCCAGCCCCTGATGGAGATGGGCGCGCTGGCCACGCGCATGCTGATCGACCTGGTCGAGGAGCGCAGCCCGCAGTCCCTGCGCATCAACCTCACCACCGAGCTCGTGGTCCGCGAGTCGACCGCGCCACCCGCGTAGGGGCGCGACCCGCATACCAGTTGGTAAAGGATTGGTTCGCTGCGCGCCACGGGAGGCTACCGGGAACGGTCAACGATCATTCACGTCCCGTACCTTGGGGGCCATGAAGAACCGCATCTATCCCCGCATCGGCGCCGCCGTGCTTGCGGGCCTCGTCGCGGTCGTACCCGTTGTCGGTGCGGTCGCCACGGCCCAGCCGGCAGCCGCAGTCCAGTCGACCGTGTTCCTCGACGAGCACGGCAACGAGGTCGATCCCGTCGTGCCCGAGGGCACGCGCTCGCCCTACATCCAGCCCTTGTCCGAGGACGTCCTGACGGTCGAGGGCGAGACGAGCGACCCGGGTCTCCCGGACGCGCCCGCCGACATGGCGCGCTCCGACGAGATGCCGACCACCGCCGACATCGAGCCCATCTCCGAGGTCGACTCGGGCATCAACCCGATCTCCGAGGACGTCGAGATCGCCCAGATCAACGCCGGCCCCGACCTCGGCCCGGTGCTCATGATCGGCGTCGCCCTGTCCTCGCTCGCGAGCATCACGGTCGTCGCCTACCTGCTCTTCCGCCGCCGCCCGCTCAAGCAGCGCTGACGCGTCGGCACACCAAGACTCCCCGTCGGCCCGGCCGACGGGGAGTCTTGTCGTTGTCGGACGGATTGCGCGACGGTCTGCGCGCGGGCGGGCGAGGATGGACGCATGACCACGTGCAACCCCCAGTCGATCCTGTTCATCGGCGGCAGCGGCGTCATCAGCCACGCCAGCGTCGCCCGCGCCGTCGAGCGCGGCCACCGCGTGACGGTGCTCAACCGCGGCCGCTCGTCCCAGCGCCCCCTGCCCGACGGCATCGAGACGCTCGTCGCCGACGCGACCGACCACGACGCCGTCGACGCCGCCCTGGCCGGCCGCGAGTTCGACGTCGTCGCGCAGTTCCGCGCCTTCACCCCCGACCATGTCGCGCGCGACGTCGCGCGCTTTACGGGACGCACCGGCCAGTACGTGTTCATCTCCAGCGCCTCGGCCTACCAGAAGCCGCCCGCGCGCATGCCGGTCACGGAGTCGACGCCGCTGGTCAACCCGTTCTGGCAGTACTCGCGCGACAAGATCGCGGGCGAGGACGTGCTGGTGCGCGCGCTGCGCGAGCACGGCTTCCCCGCCACGATCGTGCGCCCCTCGCACACCTACGACCGCACGCTCATCCCCACCACGGGCGCCTGGACCGACGTCGCCCGGATGCGCGCCGGCAAGCCCGTCGTCGTGCACGGCGACGGCACGACGCAGTGGACGCTGACGCACACGCGGGACTTCGCCGTCGGGTTCGTGGGGCTGCTCGGCAACCCGCTCGCAGTCGGCGACACCTTCCAGATCATGGGCACGCACGCCCCGACGTGGAACCAGATCTACACGTGGCTGGCCGCGGCCGCCGGGGTGCGCGAGCCCGAGCTCGTGCACGTCGCGAGCGAGACGATCGCGCGCGTGCTGCCCGAGGACGCCGCGGGGCTGCTGGGCGACAAGGCGCACTCGATGGTGTTCGACTGCGCGAAGGTGCGTGCGCTCGTGCCCGAGTTCGCCACCACGATCACCTACGACGAGGCCGCGTTCGAGCAGGTCGCGTGGTACGACGCGCACCCGCAGGCGCAGCAGGTCGATGCCGCGCAGGACGCCGCGTTCGACCGCCTGGTGGCGCACGCCCGGTCCTTGTGACGCGGGGTGCGCGCACGGCGCACGTAGGGTGCTCGGGTGACCCTCGTCCTGCTCGACCTTGACGGCACCTTGATGGACTCGGCGCCCGGCATCACCACGTCCGTGGCGCACGCATTCCGCACGCTCGGCCTGCCGGCGCCCGACGACCGGGCGCTGCGCTCGTTCGTCGGCCCGCCCATCACGACGTCGTTCCCGGCGCACGGCGTGCCGCCCGAGCGGCTCGCGGAGGCCATCCGCGTCTACCGCGAGGACTTCGCGGCGACGGGCATGTGGGACGCCACGGTGTTCGCCGGCGTCCCCGCGCAGCTCGCCCGCCTGCGCGAGGCGGGCTGCGCGCTGGTCGTCGCGACGTCCAAGCCCGAGGTCTTCGCCGTCCCGATCGTCGAGCGGTTCGGCCTCGCGCCGCTGGTCGACGGCGTCTTCGGCGCCCCGCTCGACGAGCAGGGCACCAAGGCCGACGTCATCGCCCGGGCGCTGGCCACGCTGGACCGTCGCGCGGGCGACGGCCCCCTGCTCGACGGCCCCGTGCTCATGGTCGGCGACCGTGAGCACGACGTCGTCGGCGCCCGCGAGCACGGCATCGACTGCCTCGGCGTGCGCTGGGGCTATGCGGCCGACGGCGAGCTGGAGGCCGCGGGGGCCGTCGCCGTGGTCGACGACGTCGCCGACCTGGCGGCGCGGGCGCTGAGCCTGCTCGGGCTCGGCGCGTAGCGGGGTTTCGACAGGCTCAACCACCGGGCTCCACCACCGGGCTCCACCACCGGCAGCGGGTTTCGACAGGCTCAACCACCGGACGCTGGTTGAGCCTGTCGAAACCCCGGCTACCTGGGCCTCACTTCAGGTGGGGCTCGACCTGCGAGGAGTAGATCTGCTCGAGCGTGCTCCTCAGGTCCGCCATCGTGTCCTTGACGGGCGCCTTCTGCGTCGCGATCGACTGGATCGCGGCGTTCATCGCCTGGTCACCGCCGGGCAGGAACACGCGCGCCCAGTCCTGCGAGCGGGTCTGGCCCGCCTGGTCGATGGCGACGCCGATGATGGGGGCGGCCTTGCGCAGCGCCGTCGTGTCCGCCGACGTGTCGACGGGGATGTACCCCGTGGCGGCCGAGAACTTCACGGTGTTCTCGGGGTTGGTGAGGAACGCGATGAACTCGGCGGCCGCGAGCTGGTTCTCGACCGGGATGCCCTTCGGGATGGCGACACCGGTGCCGCCCGTGGGGCTGACGCCCGTGGTCGCGGCAGGCCCGCCGGGCAGCGGCGCGGCGCCGAGCTCGAACGGGTTGCCCGCCGAGTCGAGCGTCTTCTGGATGCCCGCGAACGAGCCCGAGGACGCGATCGTCGCGGACGTGCCCCCCGCGGCGAGGTCGGCGCCCGCGTCCTTGGCGGCCTGGGCCGCCCACCCCTCCTTGTCGATCGAGTCCTGCAGGAACTGCAGCGCCTCGACCGACGCGTCGGAGTCCGCCGTGATGTCGAACGAGTCCTTGGCCGACCACGACCCGCCCCAGCCCCACAGCAGGTCCTGGGCGATCCAGCCCGCGTACCCGGCGATGTCGGGCCACTCGAACGCGGGCTTGCCGCCGTTGACGGCGGCCAGCTTCGGCGCCCACTCGGCGAACTCCTGCCAGGTCTGCGGGCCGCGGTCGGGAAGCCCCGCGGCCTCCCACTGCGCCTTGTTGTAGTAGAACAGCGGCGTCGAGCGGGCGAACGGCACGGCCCACTGCTCGCCGGCGTACTGGTAGTCGCCGTAGAAGACCGGCAGGTAGTCGTCGGTGTCGACCTCGGCCGCCTGGAGCGCGTCGCCCAGCGGGATGATCTGGTCGTTGAGGTAGTAGCGGAACCACCAGACGTCCGAGAGCGTGAGCACGTCGGGCAGGGAGCCGCCGGCCTGCGCGGCCTGGAACTTCTGGGCGACGTCCTCATAGTTCGCGGCGGGCACCAGCTCGACCTCGATGCCCGTCTGGGCCGTGAACGCGTCGATGATCTCCTGCGTCACGTCGCCCGAGCCGCCGGGGTTCGAGGACCAGAACGTGATCTTTTTCGCCGGGGTCACCCCGTCGAAGTCCGGGCCGCCCGCGGCCGCCGCGGGTGCGCCCGAGGCGTCGTCGGAGCCCGACGCCACGGACGGGCCCGAGCATGCGGTCAGCGCGAGCGAGGCGATCACGGCCGCGGCCGCGACGAGGGAGGGGCGAGGTCGCTTCATGGAGGTTCGTCCTTTCGGAGGGGTGGAGCCGAACAGGGGCGCGCTACCGCACCGCGCCCTGGGTCAGGCCGGCGACGATGTAGCGCTGGAGGAAGGCGAACAGGATCAGGACGGGCACGATGACCACGACGGCGCCGGCCATGAGCACGGGGTAGGCGCTGACGTCTCCCTCGCTGTTGCGCAGGAGGGTCAGGCCCACGGGGAGCGTCATCATGTGGGCCGAGTTCGTCACGACCAGCGGCCACAGGTAGTCGTTCCACTCGTTCACCACGGTCACGAGCGCGACGGTCGCGATCGTCGGCGTGGTGATCGGGACGATGACCCGGAACAGCCGGACCAGGTGCCCCGCGCCGTCCATCTCGGCGGCCTCGACGATCTCGGCCGGCAGGGAGAGGAACTGTTGGCGCATGAGGAACGTGCCGAACGCGGTGCCGAGGCCCGGCAGGATGATGCCCCAGTAGGTGTTGACTCCCCCGAGCGCCGCGATGAGCGTGTAGTTGGGGATGAGCGAGACCTGCGCGGGCACCATCAGCGCGACGAGGATGACCGCGAAGATGACCCGTTTGAGCGGGAACTGCACGAACACCAGGGCGTACGCCGTCGTGAGCGCGAGCAGCACCTTGATGGTCGAGCCGACGACGGTGACGATGGCCGAGTTCACGAACAGCTGCCGGAAGTCGATCTGGTCCGAGGCCCGCGTGTAGGCGTCGAGCGTCGGGTGCGACGGGAGCAGGATCAGGCGCTGCGTGACGACCTCGCCGGGCGTCTTGAGCGAGCCGATGACCATCCACACCAGCGGCAGCGCGACGATGAGCGTCGCGAGCACGAGGGGCAGGTAGCCGCCGACGACGTCGGACAGGAGGCGGCGGGCGCGCGTCGGGCGCGGGCCTGCGACGGTGAGCGCGCTCACGCGTAGTGCACCCGCCTTCCGAGGAACCGGACCTGCGCCACGGTGACCACGACGAGGATCGCGAACAGGATGGTCGCCAGGGCCGCCGAGTAGCCGCCGCGGTTGTACCCGCCAAAGGCCTGCAGGTAGACGTCGTACATGAGCGTCGTCGTGCCCGGGTTGAGCGGCGTCATGATCCGGATGAGGTCGAAGGCCTGAAGCGAGCTGAGGATCGTCGTGATCAGCAGGAAGAACGTCACGGGCGACAACAGCGGCAGGGTGATCCGCCAGAACCGGCGCGCCGCGCCCGCGCCGTCGAGCGCCGCGGCCTCCAGCACGTCGCCGGGCACCGACTGCAGGCCCGCGAGGTAGATGACCGCGCAGTAGCCCAGGTTCTTCCACACGAACACGAGGCAGACCATGGCGAGCGCGGGCCCCGGCTGCAGGAACCACTGCGGCATCGTGACGTGGAGCCTGCCCATCACGTTGGACAGCACACCGACCGTCGGGTCGAAGATGAACACCCACACGAGCCCGACGCCCACGCCTGAGAGCACGAAGGGCGCGAACACGGCGCTGCGCGCGAACGTCGTCCCGACCAGGCGGCGGTTGAGCACGAGCGCGAGCAGCAGGCCCAGCACCATCGACCCGCCCACCGTGAACACGGTGAACAGCAGCGTCGTCCACAGCACGCGCCCACCCTCGCCCGTGAGGAACTCGACGAAGTTGCGCAGCCCGACGAACCTCGCCGTCTGGTTGCCGAGCGTCCAGTCGAGCGTCGCGTACTGGAGGTTGAGCACGACGGGCCGCCAGCAGAACGCGACGATCAGCGCGACGTTCGGGCCGGCGAGCAGCAGGAACGCCCACAGGTCCTTTCTGCGGCGGGGGCTGTGCCACAGTGCCCGCAGGCCCGTGCGCCGCACGCTCGGGGCGTGCCGGCCCACGGCCCAGGGGGTCTCGACGCGCCCGGCGGTCGCAGTTCCTGACGCCATGTCCCCGACGCTAGGGACCGCGGATGACGTGGCGTGGCGTCAGGGCGACGCGCGGGTGAACACTCGACCAAGTTCTGACGGACGCGCAGGTGGCCGTCCTGCGAAGCCGCTCAGCGGTAGCGGTACAGCCGCACGCGCTGGACCGCGAACCGCCCCGGCTCCAGGCGCACGTGGCGGCCCTGGTGGGTCTGGTCGCCGTTGAGCCGCCGCAGCCGGCGCCACTCGCCGTCCGCGAAGCGCCCCTCCTCGCACGCGAGGATGCCGACGACGTCGCCGCCCGGCTCGACGGCGGCGAACGTCAGCGTCACGCCGAGGCCCGCGACGACGAGCTCGTCGGGGCCGGTGCGGATGACGATGGCCGCCGCGGGCAGCCGCGTGGTCCCCGCCGCCTGGCCCGACTCGTTGATGACGCCGTCGGCGAGCGACGGCGCGGGGACACGCTCGTAGGTCGCCTCCAGCACGAGGTCGTCGAGGCGCACGCGGTGCGGGGCGCGCAGGTCGTCCGCGGGCGGCAGCAGGCCCGTCATCGCCCCGTCGCCGGCGTGCGCGGTGATGAGCGGCGCCAGCTGCGCGACGACGTCGTACGCCCCGGCGAGCATCGTGCGCGCGGGCTCCTCGACCGACTCGACGCCGAACGGTGAGAACCCGAGCGCGCCGTGGCGCCCGAACGCGTACAGGGCGTTGGCGGCGGCGTCGGCGCTGCGCAGGGCCTCGGGCACGAACAGCGGGTTGCCGCTGGCGACGTACGCGTCGGCCCAGCGCGCGAAGTGGGGGAAGTAGATGTCGGGAGCGAGGAAGTCGAGCGTGGGGGCGCCCGCACGCCAGACGTCGGCCAGGTGCGGCAGCGGGCCTGCGCTCGGGTACTGCCCCGGCTGCGCCCCTGGACGGATGAGGGCGGCGTTGGTGTACATCGGCAGCGCGAGCTCGGCCTTGCCGGCCGCGGCGACGGCGTCGACGTACCGCGCGAACGCCCACGCCTGGAAGACCTCCTCGGTCGCCGGGCCCTGGCCGAACACCTCGGTCCACGTGCCCGACGTGCGCGCCCCGGCCGCCGTCCACCGCGTGAGCAGGTCCGTGCCGAGCGTGTCGCGGTGCGCGGCGAAGTGGTCGAGCAGCGCGGCGGGCACGGGCCCGGCGAACGCCTCGCCGGCCTGCGGCGCGTGGTCGCGCGCCTCGGGGATCATGCCGATCTCGTTCTCGACCTGGACCATCACGACGGTGTGCTCAGGGTCGACGTCACGCAGGCGGCGCATGAGCGCGGCGAACGCGCGCGCGTCGGCGTCACGGTTGGCGTCCGCGAACGGCGTCAGGATCTCCAGCGGCTCGCCACGCGCGCCGCGAGCCCGCGGGAACCGGGCGACGTCGGCCTTGACCCAGCCGGGCGCGTAGCACGACATCGAGTTCTTCCAGCTCCCGAACCACAGCAGCACCAGCCGCATGCCGTGCGCGCGGGCGTCCGCGAGCAGGTCGTCGAGCGTGGTCCAGTCGAACGCGCCCTCCGCGGGCTCGATCGCCTCCCACGTCACGGGCGCGACGACGGTGTTGAGGCCCATGGCCTTCAGCCCCGGCCAGAACGGGTCGAGGTAGGCGCGCTCGGCGCTGGAGTTGCCGAGCTCACCGCCCCGGATCAGGAACGGCGCGTCGTCGACCATCAGGAGCGTGGCGGAGCCCGAGCGCTCCAGGCGGGGCAGGGACGTCACGGCTGGTGATCCTACGCCGCCGCCGTGTCCCACCACCCCGACGGTTGAGCCCGCCGAAACCACCACCACCCCGGCGGTTGAGCCTGTCGAAACCAGCGGGGCGGGTTTCGACCGGCTCAACCACCGGGGTGGGTGGTCTGAATGGCGTGTCAGTCGGCGGCGGCCGAGAGCTCACCTGACGGCGGCAGGTCGCTGCCGCTCGAGCGGGCGACGTCGGTGCCCGACGGCGCGCCGACCGTGACGGGCTCCTTGCCGGCCGGCTTGGGCTCGCCGCGGAAGGTGAACTCCCCGAGGATGCCCTCGCCCTGGCCGTCGACGACGATCTTCTCGCCCGGCTTGAGGTCGCCGAACAGGATCTTCTCCGAGAGCGTGTCCTCGATCTCGCGCTGGATCGCCCGCTTGAGCGGACGCGCCCCGAGCACCGGGTCGTAGCCCTTCTCCGCGAGCAGGTTCTTGGCCGCGGAGGTGAGCTCGATGGCCATGTCCTTGTCGCGCAGGCGCCGGTCCAGCTTGGCGATCTCGAGGTCGACGATCTCGACGATCTCCTTCTGGGTCAGCTGCGGGAACACCACCACGTCATCGACGCGGTTGAGGAACTCGGGCCGGAAGTGCTGCTTGAGCTCCTCGTTGACCTTGGCCTTCATGCGCTCGTAGGAGGTCACCAGGTCGCCGCCGGCCTGGAAGCCGGTCTGGACGCCCTTGGCGATGTCCCGCGTGCCGAGGTTCGTGGTCATGATGATCACGGTGTTCTTGAAGTCCACCACGCGACCCTGCGAGTCGGTCAGGCGGCCGTCCTCAAGCACCTGCAGCAGCGAGTTGAAGATGTCGGCGTGGGCCTTCTCGACCTCGTCGAACAGCACGACCGAGAACGGACGGCGGCGCACCTTCTCGGTGAGCTGGCCACCCTCGTCGTACCCGACGTACCCGGGCGGGGAGCCGAACAGGCGCGAGACGGTGTGCTTCTCGCTGAACTCCGACATGTCGAGCTGGATGAGCGCGTCCTCGTCGCCGAACAGGAACTCGGCGAGCGCCTTGGCCAGCTCGGTCTTCCCGACGCCGGTGGGGCCGGCGAAGATGAACGAGCCACCGGGGCGCTTGGGGTCCTTGAGGCCCGCGCGCGTGCGGCGGATGGCCTGCGACAGCGCCTTGATCGCAGCCTCCTGGCCGACGACGCGCTTGTGCAGCTCCTCCTCCATGTGCAGCAGGCGGCTGGACTCCTCCTCGGTGAGCTTGACGACCGGGATGCCGGTCGACATGGCCAGCACCTCGGCGACGAGCTCCTCGTCGACCGTGGCGACCGTGTCGAGGTCGCCCGAGCGCCACGCCCGCTCACGGTCGGCGCGCTTGGCGGTGAGCTGCTTCTCCTTGTCGCGCAGGCCCGCGGCCTTCTCGAAGTCCTGCTCGTCGATCGCGGACTCCTTCTCGCGGCGCGCCTCGGCGATCTCCTCGTCGAGCACCTTGAGCTCGGGCGGGGCCGTCATGCGGCGGATGCGCAGGCGCGCGCCCGCCTCGTCGATCAGGTCGATCGCCTTGTCCGGCAGGAACCGGTCGTTGATGTACCGGTCGGCCAGCGTGGCGGCCGTGACCAGCGCGCCGTCCGTGATGGACACGCGGTGGTGCGCCTCGTACCGGTCGCGCAGGCCCTTGAGGATCTCGATGGCGTGCTGCAGCGACGGCTCGGCGACCTGGATGGGCTGGAAGCGCCGCTCCAGGGCCGGGTCCTTCTCGACGTACTTGCGGTACTCGTCGAGCGTGGTCGCGCCGATGGTCTGCAGCTCGCCGCGGGCCAGCATGGGCTTGAGGATCGAGGCGGCGTCGATCGCGCCCTCGGCGGCGCCCGCGCCCACCAGGGTGTGGATCTCGTCGATGAACAGGATGATGTCGCCGCGCGTGCGGATCTCCTTGAGCACCTTCTTCAGGCGCTCCTCGAAGTCACCGCGGTAGCGCGAGCCGGCCACCAGGGCGCCCAGGTCGAGCGTGTAGAGCTGCTTGTCCTTGAGCGTCTCGGGCACGTCCCCGCGCACGATGTCCTGCGCCAGGCCCTCGACGACGGCGGTCTTGCCGACGCCGGGCTCGCCGATCAGCACCGGGTTGTTCTTGGTGCGGCGGCTGAGCACCTGCATGACGCGCTCGATCTCCTTCGAGCGGCCGATGACCGGGTCGAGCTTGCCCTCGCGCGCGGCCTGCGTGAGGTTGCGGCCGAACTGGTCGAGCACGGCCGAGCCCGAGGGCTGGCCCTCCTGCGGGCCGCCGGCGGCGACCGGCTCCTTGCCCTGGTAGCCCGACAGCAGCTGGATGACCTGCTGGCGCACCTTGTTGAGGTCGGCGCCCATCTTGGTCAGCACCTGGGCGGCCACACCCTCACCCTCGCGGATGAGGCCGAGCAGGATGTGCTCGGTGCCGATGTAGTTGTGGCCCAGCTGCAGCGCCTCGCGCAGCGACAGCTCGAGCACCTTCTTGGCGCGGGGCGTGAACGGGATGTGCCCGCTCGGAGCCTGCTGGCCCTCACCGATGATCTCGGTCACCTGGGTGCGCACGCCGTCGAGCGAGATGCCCAACGACTCCAGAGCCTTGGCGGCGACTCCCTCACCCTCGTGGATGAGGCCGAGCAGGATGTGCTCGGTGCCGATGTAGTTGTGGTTGAGCATCCGCGCCTCTTCCTGGGCGAGGACGACCACCCGACGGGCACGGTCGGTAAAACGTTCGAACATGGGCTGCTCCTCACGCGGGCCTGCGACGACTCTATTGCCTCGCAACGGGGCGCCCCCCGAAGTTCTGCCCATGTTCGCCAGCGGCGTGATCACTGGTCCCCCGCGGCGCCGGCGAACACCCGACGCGCGCACGCCGGGCGACAGGCGGCGCGCTCAATGGACAACCTCCCGGACGCGGTGCAGTCTCGACAACAGGTGCCACCCAGGCACCCCAGGCGCGAGCCGAGGGGGTACCCCATGGAGGAACGACGGCAGTCAGGGCGGTCGTGGGAGCAGCTGGTCGCGCGCTTCGCGCGCTTCCCCGGGGTGGTCGCCGAGATCGACGACCCGCTGACCTGGGGACTCGACCTGGAGGAGGAGACCGTCACGGGCGACGAGCGCCCCGACGATCCCACCTCGCAGCGCTTCTTGCGCGCCTATCGCACCTTCGCGGGCGAGGCGCTCGAGGTCGAGACGCTGCACGACCCGTGCCCGATGGACGTCATCGACGACGTCGTGCGGGCCGCCGCCTCGGGCGCCCTCGCCGCGCCGTTGCACGCCGACCCCGACACCGACCAGGTCGCGCCCGACTTCGCCGAGGCGTTCGACGACTACCGCAGCGCGATGCGCGCCGTCGTCGAGGCCGTCGACGAGGTGCCGCTCATGCACGCCACCTACCTGGTGGGCGGGGCCGCGGCGCCCTGCTCGCGCGTGACGGTCCGCGGCGTCGCGGCGGTCTATGTCGCGGTGGGCGACCGCGCCGTCGTCATCGCCGGACCCGACGACCTCGTCGACCGCGTCGACATCGTCATGCGCCCCGTGCGCAGCCTGCTGCACCAGGCAGACGACGCCTGACCCCACGCTGTGAGCGACGCACCGTCGCGGACCTCTCCTGCGGCGCACGCCGCGGCCCCTATGCTGCCCGCAGGACGTCACCCCATCGGGGCGGCGCGCGATGACGGGAGGCCCTGGCGATGCACGGTGTCGTGGTCGGAGTGAGCGGATCGCCGGAGGCAGACGCCGCCCTCGACTGGGCGTTGGCCGAGGCGGCGTCCCGCAACGCGCCCCTGACCGCCGTCATGGCGTGGACCGGACCGCGCGGCGTGCAGCCCCACGAGTACCAGGACCTGCTCGAACGCCGCCGCGAGGACCTGCTCGCGCTGCTCGACGCCGCCACGCGCCGCACCGGGGTGAGCGTCGAGTCGGCCGCCCAGATCGCCGAGGGTGACCCCTCGGAGGCGCTGCTCGCCGCCGCGCAGGACGTCGACCTGCTGGTGCTCGGCCGACGGCGTCTGGGCCGGTTCGGCCGCCTGGTGCTCGGCTCGGTCTCGTCGGAGGTCGTCGAGCGGGCCGAGGCGCCCGTGACCGTGGTCCGCCCCCGACCGGTCGGTGACGAGGAGCAGGACGAGGAGCGGGCGAAGGGGCCCCGCGTCGTCGTCGGCGTCGACACCTCGGGCTCGTCGATGCTCGCGCTCCAACACGCGGCCGAGGTCGCCACCCGCACCGGGGCAGTGCTTGAGGCGGTCTTCGCATGGCAGATCACCACCCTGGCCCCACTGCCGGGCTCGTGGGGGTGGGCGCCTCCGCTCGATGAGTACGAGGGCTTCGCGAGCGACCGGCTCGACGACGCGATCGAGGCCTCCGGGATCACGCTGCCCCCCGAGCAGCTCATGCGCACCCTGGTCCACAAGTCCCCCGCCTCGGCCCTCATCGACGCGTCGCGTGAGGCCGACCGCGTCGTCGTCGGCGCCCGCGGCCTGGGCGGGTTCGACCGCCTGCTGCTCGGCTCGGTCAGCCGGCAGGTGCTGGAGTACGCGGCCTGTCCGGTCACCGTCGTGCGCTGAGGCCTGTCAGTTCGCGCCGTCGGACCGGTCAAAACCCGTCGATCGTCTGCACGCGCCGTTGGGTGCCCTGCGGCGTTCAGCGGGCGCGGGCAGACTGGCGCCATGCCGTCACCCGCCGGACTCCTGCTCACCCCGGGCGCCGGTGCCGGGCGCGACCACCACACGCTCGTCGCGGTCGAACAGGCACTGGCGCCGCTGCCCACAGAACGACTCGACTTCCCCTATCGGCTCGCCGGAAAGCGCGTGCCTGACCGGGCTCCCGTCGCCGTCGCGCACCTGCGGCACGAGTCGGCGCGCTTCGCCGCCGACCTCGGCACGGACAACGGGAGCCTGCTGTTGGGTGGGCGCTCGTACGGCGGGCGCATGTGCTCCATGGCGGTCGCCGAGGGCGTGCCGGCCGCGGGCCTGGTGCTGCTGAGCTACCCGCTGCACCCGCCCGCCCGCCCCGACAACCTGCGCGTCGAGCACTTCGAACGCATCACCGTGCCGGTGCTGTTCGTCTCGGGCGACGCCGACCCGTTCGCCACGCCGCAGGAGCTCGCTGAGCACACCACGGCCATCCCGGCGCCGGTCACGCACGTGACACTACCCGGCGCCCACGACATCAGGGGTGGGGACGCCGAGGTCGCCGCCGCGGTCGCCGCGTGGGTCCAGACGCTGGCCCACACCGAGTGACGGCGCCGCCTCGGCGCTACCTCCCGCCCGCGGGCTGGTCCGGGTACGTCGGCGGGTCCTTCTCCAGCTCGACGGCGATCTCGTGGCGGTTGGCCAGGATGTCGGCGCGCTGCTCGTCGCGTTGGCGCAGCGCGTCGGCCTGCTGCTCGGGCGTCAGGTGGTCCCAGTACAGGACGCCGTCCAGGTGCTGGGCCTCGTGGATGAAGCACCGCGCCAGATAGCCCGTGGCCTCAAGCTGCACCGGGGCGCCGTGCTGGTCGACGCCGCGGATCGTCGCCGCCCCCGGCCGCGCGAGCGGCGCGTACGCCCCCGGCACCGACAGGCAGCCCTCCTCCTCGGTCTCCGGCTCGACGTCGAGGTCCTGCTCGAGCACCGGGTTGACGACGGCGCCCACGTGACGGTCCCCGCGCTCGTCGGTCAGGTCGTAGACGAACACGCGCAGGTCGACGCCCACCTGCGGGGCGGCGAGGCCGACGCCCTCGGCGACGTCCATGGTCGCGAACATGTCGTCGATGAGCCGCGCGAGCTGCGGCGTCGAGAACTCCGTGACCGCCCGGGCCGGGGCGTGCAGCACCGGCTCGCCGATCTCGGTGATGCGCAGCGCGCGCCCACGCTGAGACTCGGGCGCGTATGCGGGGTAGTCGTCGACACGCTCACCCAGCAGGTAGGTGCCGGGACGACGGCGGCCGAAGATCCGAGGCATGCACCGAGGGTAGTGCGGGGCGTCGCCCGTCGGACGCGATGGCGCCCGATGTGAGCCAGGCGGGCGCTCGCGGCGCCGCCGTCGGGTGGGATGGGCCACATGTTCACCTCCTGGCTCTATGAGGGCTCGCAGGCCTCGACGGCGCAGGCGCACCGCGAGCGCCTGGAGTTCGCGCGCACGCTCGCCGCGTGGTCAGGCGCCGCGCTGGTGATGATGACCGGCCTGTTCCTGTGGTCGGCGCTCGCGCTGTTCCCGCTCGCCGAGACGCACGGCGCGGTCGCGGCCGCGATCCTCGCCATCAAGGCCGTGGCCGCCGTGGTCATCGCGCTCGACGCCGCCGCGCTGGTCGAGGCCCTTCACGGCTGGCGGCGCGAGGCGCGGGCGCTCGCGCGCCAGACCCCTTAGGGCCTCACAGCTCCCGTCGGGCTGCGGCGCCCGCGGTGGCGACGTCGGCGCGCAACCGCGGCAGCACGCCGAGCGTGCGCGTCGTGGCCAACCACACCACGACGGCGAACGGCACGATCACGACGGCGACCCAGCCGCGCAGGTGGGACGGCACCGCCTCGCGCACGGCCACAGCGCGCGGAGTCCCCCCGACGTCGGCGGGCAGCCACTCGGTCAGCAGTTTCGCGATGAGGGCCGTGGGCTCGAACGGGCCGGCCGAGGTCGCCACGAACAGCGCGACGATGGTCAGCGCCAGCGAGATCGGCCAGGCGAAGATGCGGGACTCGTCGTCGAGCACGTCGGCCGCCGCGCGCTCGGCCTCGACCACGAACCCCACCGCCAGGACCACGAGCAGCACGCCGAGCTGCGCGGCGAGCAGGTCCTCCAGGACCGAGGTCTCCAGGTCGCTCGCCCGACGGGTGGGCAGCCCGAAGGAGAGCGCCACCAGCCCTGCGATGAGCGAGACGAGCGTGAGCGTCGAGGTGAAGGTCGAGATGCGCTCGAACGACTGCCGGGCGGCGTGGCTCACGCTGCGCGAGGCCCGGCGCGGCGCCTCGCGGTACATCACGAGCACGAGGATCCCCGCGAGCAGGATCGCGACCAGCCAGGCGACCGCCGTCGCGCTGATCGCCGCGAGCGCCGCCGAGGCGAGCAGCGGGCCGAACACGGTCGCGTCGCGGTCGTCGGCCATCCGGATGCCGAGCAGCGGCACCAGCCCGAACAGGGCCATGAGCGTCAGGCGCACCAGGAGGGGTGAGGCGAACGCGCCGAGGTCGGCCGCGTCGACCTCGGGGTCGCGCGCGCGGATCGTCGCGACCTCGCGCCGCAGCGCCGCGCGCAGGTCACCGGTCCAGTGGTGGGCTCCGTCCGCCGCCATGCGCTGCCCCTCTCGGCGTCGCGACTCCTCCCGCCGGACCGCCGCGGCGATGCCGGCGTGCGGCCGGCGCGTCGCCGGTCGCCGTGACGGTACGCCCGTCGCGCGGTCGCCGCGACGTCAGCGGCCGCACAGGGCGCACACAGCCCACGGCGGGCTGCTGGCCTCCTGGGGCGACCGGCAACCCGCCGCTGCGAGCGAGGCGACGCTCAGGACGTGACGGAGTCCGTCGCGACGGGCTCGCTCGGCGCCGTGGCGCCCGTGCGCAGCGCCCGCAGGGTCACGAGCGCGGCGAGGGCCAGCAGACCCGCGAGGAAGAGGTAGCCGATGAGGTCCGACCCCGTGGCCTCCTTGAGGTACCCGACGGCGTACGGGCCGAGGAAACCGCCGAGGTTGCCCAGCGCGTTGATCAGACCCATCGAGAACGCCAGCACCTCGATCCGCAGGAACTCGGCCGGGATCGCCCAGAACGGACCGTATGGGGCGTAGATCGCCATCGCGGCCACGCACAGCAGCACGATGTTGGCGGCGGGAGTGTGGACGAACTGCCCGGCGACGAGCGCCCCGGCGCCGACCAGGAGCGGGACCGCGACCGCGAGGCGCCGGTCCTGGCGTGTGTCGCTCCAGCGGGAGACCATGATCATCGACCCCAGCGCCAGCCCGAACGGGATCGCCGTCAGCCATCCGACGAGCGTCGGCGACCCTCCGGTGAGCTCCTTGAGCACGGTCGGCAGCCACAGGCTGAACCCGTAGAAGCCGCTCATCCAGCAGAAGTAGATGAGAATGAGCAGCCAGACGCGCGAGTTCCTCAGGGCACGGCGGTAGCCGCCCTTCGGGTTGACGTAGGGCTTGGCGGCCTCGTCCTCGGCCAGCGCGGACTCGACGTGCGCGCGCTCGGCGGCCGAGACCCAACGCGCCTGCGCCGGGTTGTCGGACATCGCGAACCACCACACCACGGCCCAGACGAGCGGGGGCACGCCCTCGATCATGAGCACGGCGCGCCAGGAGAAGAAGTCGAGCAGGATGCCCGACAGCGGGGCCATGATGACCGACGAGATCGGCAGGCAGGCCATCCACAGGGCGTTGGCCCGCGCCCGCTCCTTGAGCGGGAACCAGCTTGCGAGCAGCACCAGGACCGCCGGCCACACGCCGCCCTCGAACACGCCGAGGAAGAACCGCGCGACGAGGAACTGGCCCCGGGTGTTGACCAGGCCGCAGGAGATCGCCGCCAGGCCCCACAGGATCATGAGGATCAGGACGGTCTTCTTCGCGCTCCACTTCTGCGCGAGCACGGCCCCCGGGATCTGCAGGACCATGTAGCCGACGAAGAAGATGCCGGTGACCAGGCCCTTGTCGGCCACCGAGAGGGTCATCCCGCCGTCCTGGTCGATGAACGGCAGGATGACGGCGACGTTGTTGCGGTCGAGGTAGGCGAGCATGTACATGATCGCGGCGACCGGGATGACATAGACCCAGCGCTTCTGAGGGATCGCCGCGGACGCGCCTGCGACAGGGTTCGACATGGTGGTGACCGTGCCTCTCTGTGAGCGACGGCGTCAGGGACGCGCGGCGTAGGTCTGGGCGATGCGGGCGTTGGCCGAGCTGAATCTCACGGCCGCCTTGAACGCGGAGACCATGGTCGCGGGGTTGGCCTTGCCGGTCCCGGCGATGTCGAACGCGGTGCCGTGGTCGACCGAGGTGCGCAGGATGGGCAGCCCGACGGTGACCGAGACCGTGCCGTCGAAGTCGTAGGTCTTCGTCGCGATGTGCCCCTGGTCGTGGTAGAGCGAGAGGATCGCGTCGAAGACGCCCTTGGTGCCGAGGTGGAAGACCGAGTCCGCCGGGATGGGGCCGGCGACGCGCGCGTCGGTGGCGGCGTTGACGCGCTCGATCGCGGGGGTGATCTCCTCGATCTCCTCACGCCCGAAGTGCCCGTTCTCTCCGCCGTGGGGGTTGAGCGCGGCGACGGCGAGGCGTGGCTCGTCGTAGCCGAAGACCCGTAGCGCCTCCAGCGCCCTCAGGAGTGAGCCCTCGATGAGGTCGGCCTTGATCGACTGGACCGCCCGCAGCAGCGACATGTGGCGCGTCGCGAAGAAGACGCACAGGTCGTCGACGACGAACATGGTGTCGGTCGCGGCGGCGCCCGTGAGGTCCTGCAGCATCTCGGTGTGGCCCAGGAACGTCGACCCGGTGGCCCAGATCGCCTCCTTGTTGATCGGCCCGGTGACGATGCCCGCGGTGCGTCCGGCGACGGCGTCCTCCACGGCGCGCTCGATGGCGGTGACCGCCGCCCGGCCCGCGAGCTCCTGCACCTTGCCGAGCTCGACGTCCGCGGCGTCGGCGACGACGCCGATGTCGACGACATCGACGACACGCGGGTCGCTCGACGCGTCCGCCGGATCCGCGACGGCGCGGATCTCGACGTCGAGGCCGAGGACGTCGGCGGCGCGGCGCAGGACCGAGGGGTCGGCGTACAGCACGCTGCGCGCGGCCGCGCGCAGCTCCGGCCGCGTCACGGTGGCGAGGCAGATCTCGGGGCCGATGCCGGCGGGGTCCCCGACGGTGATACCGAGGACGGGGGTGGAGGTGGTCATGGTCGTCACTCCTTCTCGAAGACGTCGACGAGCGGGACGCTCGACGCTTGCCGTGCTGCTTGCTGGAGGGCGGCGACGCAGAGAGTCGCCGAGTCGTCGTCGCCCACGAGCCCGCCCTTGGTCGCGAAGCCGGTGCCCGAGTGGGGCCCCCCGCTGATCGCGCCCATCACGGCCAGGGGCAGCACCTCATGGGTGATACGGAAGCCGCGGCCGCCGAGCGACTCCAGGACGGTCATCGCGACGTCGCCGCCCGTGGCGTAGACCCCGGCGGGCCGCAGCCTCGCCACGGCCCGGCGCGAGACCTCGGTGATCAGGTCGAGCGTGCTGCGCATCTCGCCCGACGACGGGGTGGTCTTGGGACCGCAGGTGCGCACGCCGATCACCCGGCCGCCCTGCGCGCGCAGCTCGACGAGCCGGTCGACGACGGCGTCGGGGTCGTCGCCGGGCGAGATGGCGATGAGCCGTGCGCCGAGCGCGCCCACCATGTGGCCGAGCTGCACGCCGGTCCGCTCGGTGAGGCTGCCGGCGACGACGAGCACGAGCGGCTCGGGGACGTGGGGCTGGGGGCGGCGCACGCCGCGGCGCGAGGCGAGCGCGACGCCGAAGGGTCCGCTGTCGACGACGAGCCACCGCTGCCCGGTGCTCGCGCTGACGCGGTCGGCCGCCTCCGCGATGGCGGCCAGGTCGTCGTCGGTCATCGCGTCGACGACGACGGCGTCCGCGGCGCCGGCGGCCTCGGCGAGCCGGAGGTCGAGGCCGCCGCTGACGTCGTCGAGCCCCACCTCCGCGACCGTGAGGTCGCACGCGTGGGCGAGCCGGCTCGCCACGCGCGAGTGCGGGACGGGCGTGAAGGGGTCTTTGGCGGCCCACGAGCGGTGCACGGGCACACCTGCCACGAGCTGGTGGCCGCCGACGGTCACACGCTCGGAGGCGGGGAAGGCGGGCACCACCAGCGCCGCGCAGCGCCCCGACGTGCTCGCGCGGAGTCCGGCGAGCGCCGCGGCGGTCTCGGCGCCGAGGTTGCCGCGCAACGTGGTGTCGACGCGCTTGACGACCTGGGCGCCCCAGTCTGCGGCGCGCTCGACGACCTCGCGCACGCGCCCGGCGGCGACGTCGCCGTCCTCGTGCCGTGTCTCGGAGTTGAACACGAGGACGTCGACGTCGTCGTGGATCTGCTCGGCGGCGGCGAGCGAGGTCACGGTCACGGCGCTCATGCCGACCTTGGCGTAGAGGGCTCCGGTGGCGTTCGACCCAGTCAGGTCGTCGCCGATCACAAGGACGTCGGCCATGTCTGTCTCCTTCGACAACGGGGGCGGTGACGCGGAAGAACCCTCGCATTAGTTGCCGATTCTAGTCAACTCCAGGCTTGAACTTGCGCATGTTGCGCATCTATCCGACGCTTGCTCGCGGACCTCCGCGGAGGCGGAGCGAGTTCATGGCAAGGTGAGCGCGACCGCAAGACCGCCACAACACGGACGGGAGGACCGACGATGACAGCGCCCGATCGCACACCCCGCGCGGCGACCCGCGCACGCCGCCGGACGCTCCTGGCGCACCTGTCGCCGACCGACCCCGTCGAGATCCCGGCGCTCGCCGAGCGGCTCGGCATCAGCGAGTCGACGGTGCGCCGCGACCTGGCCGGGCTCGAGAGGGACGGGCAGGTGCTGCGCGTGCTCGGCGGCGCCGTCGCGAAGGGCGGCGACCCCTCCTGGCGGCAGAAGGAGCGCACCAACGCCGAGGCCAAACGACGGATCGCGGTCCGCGCGGGAGAGCTGGTGGCGCCGGGCAGCGTCGTCCTGCTCGACGCCGGGACGTCCGTCGCCGCGGTCGCCCAGGTGCTGGCGGCCCGCGCGGGGCTCACCCTGGCGACCTTCGGCCTGCCGAGCCTCGAGAACGCCGCCGACGGCGCGGCCGACGTCCTGGTCATCGGCGGGCGCCTGCACCAGCGAGGCGGGCGGTTCGTCGGCGCGTGGACCCACCTGCTCCTGGACTCCCTGTCGCCGGACATCGCGTTCGTCGGCGCCGACATGTTCGACGTCGCACGCGGGATCAACTGCCCGGACGCCGAGCTGGCCGGGCTCAAGAGCCGCGCCATCGAGGTCTCCGACCAGGTGTGGGTCCTGCTCGACCGCTCGAAGCTCACCGCCCCGCGGCGCCACCGCTTCTGGGCGCCCACTCCGCAGACGCTCGGTCTGATCGTCGAGTCGCCCGTGACCGAGCCGGAGCGGCAGGCCGTCGACGCCTTCCGCGCGGCCGGGCACACCGTCGTCGTGGCCTGACCCGGGTTGGCGGCGCGCACCCGCACGCCGCCCCGGGTCGAGCCCGCGGGCCTCTCGCCGCCGATCCCCGCCACTCGATCCGTGCCCGTCTGCCGACCTGTCCGCTCTCAACCACTCCGACACGGGTGAGCGCCCCGCGATGTCGGCTCTGACGAATCTCTCCAAATCACGGGCGTATCCGCGGTTGTTGTCGCTGGCCAGCGGAGGTTGGCTGAGGCGCCCTCGGCGAACTCCAAGAACCGCTCCTCGGCCTCGCTCTCGGTGGCGGCCCGGTAGTCGAGCGTGAGGGCCCGGCTCGCGCCGAGACCCACGCCACCCGTCAGCCGGCTGACCGACGCAGCCCGGCGAGTGCCGCGTCGAGGATCGGCTGACGGTACTCGGTCGTGCCGGGGATCTTCGCGATAGCGACCACCAGGTCGAGGACCTGCCCGAGCTCGATCCCGGCGGCGATCTGGCCGGCGGCCTGCGCACCCGAGAGCAGGGGCTGGCCGGCAGTGAGCATCCGGCCGCGGGTGTCGAAGATCGGATTGGTCCGATCGGTGTCCTCCACCAGGGCGATGACCACCGGCCGCTTCTCGGTCACATACCGGAAGAACCGTCGCAGCCAGTCCTCCAGCCGGCCGGCGGGGCTGTCACCCTCTGCGGTCTCGGCGGCCGCGCAGACCTCGTCGACCTCCCCGGCCAGCAGCGCCTCCAGCAGTTCGCGGCGGGTCGCGAAGTTGCGGTACAGCGTGGCGGACCCCACCCCGGCGCGGCGTGCCACCTCGACCATCGAGACCTCTGCATCAGCCTCGGCGAACGCCTCACGGGCGGCGTCGAGAATCCGTTCCCGGTTGCGGGCGGCATCGGCTCGCTTGGCGGCCGGATGGTCAGGCATGAGCGCGTCCTTTGCTAAGTGGGCAGGCTGTCCGTATTATGTGAACACCCACTCCGTTTCTTTCGGAGACTCTACCCACCTGGTCCGAGGAATGCCATGAGCCACGCAACCGCACTCACGCCCGCCCCTCCAATCGGCACGACCGGCCAGCCCCTCCGCCGCTGGCTGGTGCTGGCGATCTGCTGCCTGAGCGTTGGGGTCACGGGCATCAACCTCAGCATCGTCAACGTCGCCCTCCCCTCCATCGGGCGGGAGCTGCACGCCGAGGTCACCAGCCTGCAATGGGTCGCCTCCACCTACTCGCTGGTCATGGCCTGCCTTCTGATGCTCTCCGGGTCGATGGCCGACCGCGTCGGCCGCAAGCGCATCTTCCAGACCGGCCTGGTGCTGTTCGCCGCCGGCTCCCTGCTGTGCGGCCTCGCGCCCAGCGTGGGATGGCTGATCGGCTTCGTCGCCATCCAGGCCGTCGGCGGCTCGATGCTCAACCCGGTCGCCATGTCCATCATCGCGGGGGTGTTCACCGACCGCGCCGAACGAGCCAAGGCCATCGGCGTGTGGGGGTCCGTCATCGGCATCACCATCGCCGTCGGCCCGGTCCTGGGCGGCCTGCTTGTCGACGGCATCGGCTGGCGCTCCGTGTTCTGGATCAGCGTCCCCATCGCCGCCCTCGCCCTGATCCTCACCGGCGTCTTCGTCCCCGAGTCCAAGGCCGCCCGCGCCCGCCGCTTCGACCTGCCCGGACAGGTCCTCATCGTCGTGCTGTTCGCCTCCGTCATCGCCGCGACGATCGAGGGACCCCGCCGCGGCTGGGGCGACGGCTGGATCATCGCCCTGGTCGTCCTCACCGCCCTCGCGCTGGCCGCGATCCTTCTGGTCGAGCCGCGCCGCCGCGAGCCGCTGATCGAGCTGCGCTTCTTCCGCAGCCCGCCCTTCTCCGGCGCGAACGCCATCTCCCTCCTGATGACCGCGAGCCTCGCCGGCCTGCTGTTCCTCAGCACCCTCTACCTCCAAGACGCCCGGCACTTCACGCCCATGCAGGCCGGACTCACGATCATCCCGCTCGCCGCCGCCCAAGCCATCGCCGCCAACGTCTCCGGCCGACTCGTCGCCACTCATCAGGACCGGCTCGCCCTCGCCCTCGGTGGCGGCCTGATCACCCTCGGATCCTTCGGGCTCGTCTTCCTGACTGTGGACACCACCATCGTCTCCGTGCTGGCCGCCTACGCCGCCTTCGGGTTCGGTGTGGGCCTCATCGGCCCGCCCGTCAGTCACACCGCCATCTCCGGCCTGCCCGCCGACCAGACCGGCGTCGCCGGCGCCATCGCCGCCAGCGCCCGGCAGTTCGGCTCCGCCATCGGCGTCGCCGTCACCGGATCCCTCGTCGCCACCACCGGAGCAGGCTTCATCGAATCCAGCCACACCGCCTGGGCCGTCCTGCCCGTGGCCGGCCTCGCCGCGCTTGCCCTCGCACTGGTCTCCACCAGCCGATGGGCCAAGAACACCGCCGCCCGCAACGGCGAACACCTCGCCGCCGAGCACAGGTGAGATGGATGTCGGCGTGATCCCCGTCGCGGCGATCGGAACCTGCCGATGCTGCGCGCGGTGTTCCACGCCGTGAAACTGGTGCACGTCATGGACGGCGCCGCTCGCGTCGAAACCGCGCGAGGTGCGCGGGCGCTGAGGCCGGTGCGGTTACCCGATGACCTCGTACCTGCCCCAGCCGATCTCAGCGAACTCGGCCGCTGCGCGCGCCAGGGCGCCCTCACGGGTTGGCGACGTGGTGTCGAACAGCGGCACATTCGAAGGCTCCGCTGGCTCCCACCCAAGACGACCCACCGACCACGACCCCGCTCCAAAGTGCGGTTGGAGGTTGAAGTAGGCGACGCGGAACGCACGCACTCCGCAGTCGCGCATGGCCTCGACCAGCGCGGTCAGTTGGCTGGACGCCACGTTCACCTCGTCGGTCCCGACCGCCCGCTGGGGAACCGCCTCGATGTCAGCGCGGACTTGGTCGGGCAGTGGCCCGTCCGGGTCGACCACAAGGCCGCCTCCATCACCACGTGGCGAGACGTACACGGAGGCTCCGGTCGCTCGCACGGCTTCGATGTAGTGGAAGGAGACGCTCTCGCCCACCTCGGCGGAGAAGTCCCGCGTCGTGTCCACGATCACACCGTCGGGGTAGACCATCTCGATCTCCGGGAAGTCGTCCAGGTCGTTGCCCGCCAGGGACCACTCGAACAGGCGCTGGTGCCTCTCGCCCGCGGGCTCCGGCTCCGGCTCCGGGGCGAGCAACCAGACGTCGCAGCCATCCGGGATGGTCGCGCGCACGGCCTCGATGTCGTCCCACGCGACGACAGTCCCGGTGTCGCAGATCGCCTCGCGCTCGGCGTCGGCGGTCTCTGTCACGGAGGTCTCGGCGGCGGCGCCTGGGTCCAGGACGCAGGCGGAGAGGGTCGCGGTCATCGCGGCCGCTAGCGTCAGCGCGGCGGTGCGGCGGCGGAGTCGGAGTCGGAGTCGGACGGTCACACGAACCATCGTCGGGGGAAGTGGGGGCGGGGCGGACCGGTCGGCGCGCGACCGTGACTCCAGTCGGCGTAGCGCGCACGGTGCGGGGTCCGGCTGGTGACGTCTGGGCCATCAACCCCTGCCGCGACACCGGCGGACACCCCGACGTCGGATGCTCGCACACGCCGACCTCCCGACGACCCGGGCGAGACGGCCACGAGTAGGCCCACCCCTGTCACCCCCGCGCGCGGCCGGCGCGTCACCGGTCGCCGTGACGGTACGCCCGTCGCGCGGTCGCCGCGACGTCAGCGGCCGCTCCATGGCGCGGCGGCGCGGCCCCTACTAGCCTGCGGCACATGGTCCGCCGCGCCGCCACCGCCCTGACCGTGCTCGCGGTCGTGTTCGCCGCGTTGGCGGTGGCCGACGCCCTGCGCTGGGGCAACCGCGCGTATGTCTCGATGCGGTTCGGGCAATCGGGCGCCCAGGACTTCGCGACGTCGCTGGCCGGCCAAGCCGCCGCGGCGGGACAGCGCGGGCTCGCCCTGCTCGCCCTTGCGGCCAGCGCGACCGGGTGCGCGCTGCTGCTGCGCCGTCGTTGCGGTTGAGCCCGGCCCCGGGAACGACGAAGCCCCCCCACCTGTCTGCGCAGGTGAGGGGTTGTTTCTCCGTCTGAGCCGCCCGCGGGAATCGAACCCGCGACCTATTCATTACGAGTGAATCGCTCTGCCGACTGAGCTAGGGCGGCGTGCTGCGCCATCTCCGTGCGGATCGGCGAGCGCGCCTACAGTACCCGACGAGCGTGCCCGAGCCCAAACCCGTCAGCAGCGCAGGCCGTCCTGCGGCGTCGTCCCGTCGACGAAGTAGGCGTCGACGGCGTCGACGACGCACTGGTTCGAGCGCCCGTACGCCGTGTGCCCCTCGCCCTCGTAGGTCACCAGCACACCCGAGTCGAGCGTCTGGGCGAGGGCCTGCGCCCACGCGTACGGCGTCGCCGGGTCGTGCGTGGTGCCGATGACGACGATGGGCGGCGCGCCCGTCGCGTGCACGTCGAACTCCTGGGCCACGACCGGGTACGGCCAGTCGGAGCACACCAGGCCGGTGTAGGCGAAGAAGCGTCCGACCGTGGGCGCGGCCTCGTCGATCGCGGCGGCTTCGGCGCGCATCTGCGCCAGGTCGGTGGCGCCGCGCGAGTCGAGGCAGCCCACCGCGCGGAACGCTTCGGCCGAGTTGTTCTCGAAGGTCCCGTCGTCGTTGCGGTCGTTGTAGAAGTCGGCGAGGTAGAGCAGCGTGTTCCCCGTGCCCCGGTTGACCACCTCGCTCAGCGCCTGGGTCAGCGCTGGCCACGACTGCTGGTCGTACAGCGTGACCGCCACGCCGTAGAACGCGAGCGTCTGGGTGACGCGGCGGTTGGTCTGGGTCGGGTACGGGTCGGTGAGCGCGCGGTCGAGGATGCCGCGGATCTGGCGCATCCCGGCGTCGACGTCGCCGGTCAGCGGGCAGTCGGCGCCGCCCTGGCAGTCGGCCACGTAGTTGCGCAGCGCCTGCTCGAACCCGACGGCCTGCTGCGCGGAGGTCTGGTCGGCGTCGAGCGTGATGTCGATGGCGCCGTCGAGCACCATGGCGCCGACCCGGTCCGGGAACAGGCCCGCGTACGTCGCGCCGAGCTGCGTGCCGTAGGAGAAGCCGAGGTAGTCGAGCTTCGGCTCGCCGAGGACGGCCCGGATCAGGTCCATGTCGCGTGCGGCCGACTGGGTGTCGACGTTGCCGAGCAGCGCGCCGGTGTTCTGCCCGCAGGCGTCGGCCCACGCGGTGAACTCGGCGGCCATCGCCGCGAGTCCGGCGTCGTCGTCGTCGAAGTCCTTGCTGAGGGACAGGTCCTTGCGCGCGTCGTCGAAGCACCGCACGGGAGTCGACTGGCCGACGCCGCGCGGGTCGAAGCCGACGACGTCGTAGGCGGCGCGCAGGCGCTCACCGAGCCCCTGCCAGGCGGACGTGACGTAGTCGACGCCCGAGCCGCCGGGCCCACCGGGGTTGACGAGCACCGCGCCCTGCCGCGTGCCCGTGGCCGGGTGGCGTTTGAGCGCGAGGTCGATCGCTCCGCCGTCGGCGTCGTGCCACGACAGCGGCGCCGTGATCGTGGCGCACTCGAACCCGTTGTCGCAGCCCGACCAGTCGACGGCCTGGCCGTAGTACTGCTCGAACCCCTCGGGCGCCCCGGACATGTCGGGCGCCACGGTCGAGGCCGCGCCCGTCGGAGACGGGGACGGCGAGACGGCCTCGTCGGACGCGCGGGAGCAGCCGGCGAGAACGGCGAGGGCGAGGACCGTGAGGCCCGAGACGGCGGTCTTTGCGGTGACAGACGGCAGGCGCACGCGGCCAACCTACCCGCCCCGGATGGGCCACCCCGGCAAACGCCGAGAACCGCTGGCGTGGGCGGATCGAATGATCACCGCCTCGGCGCCGCCGGCGCTCAGCCCTGTGGCCGCAGCGCGATCGCCATCGCCTCGAGCGCGAGCAGCGGCGCGACGTTTCCCTCCAGGCGCTCGCGCGCCACGCCGATCGCGTCCATGCGCCGCACGGTCTGCTCGGGCGTCGAGTCGGCTGCGAGCGCCCGCACGACGGCGAGGTCGCCCGGGTCGAGCCCGTTGACCAGGTCGACGTCGGCGCCGAGCTGCAGCACCAGCACGTCCCGGTACAGCGAGAGCAGGTCGACCATCGAGCGATCGAGCACGTCGCGCTGGCGGCGGGTCGCCCGCCGCTTCTGGTCGTCCTCCAGTTGCTTGACCTGGCTGCGCAGCCGGGGCGGCAGCGTGTCGCCGTCGCCCACCCCGAGCGCGCGCAGCAGTTCGGCGCGCTCGACGGCGTCGCGCTCCTGCGTCGACGACGTCGCCTCGGCCTTGGCGACCTCGACCAGCTCGCCCGCGGCGAGCACGGCGTCGCCGACCCCGCGGATGCGGCGGGCGACCGACAGCACGGCCGAGCGCCGTCGTCGGGCCTCGGGGTCGCGCGCGAGGCGGCGAGCGAGGCCGACGTGCGACTGCGCCGCGCGAGCCGCCGCGAGCGCCAGGTCGGCCTCGACGCCGTCGCGCCGCACGACGAGCTCGGCGACCGCCTCGGGCGGCGGCACGCGCAGCGCGACGGCCCGGGTGCGCGATCGGATGGTGGGCAGCACGTCCTGCGGGCTGGGCGCGCACAGCACCCACACGGTGTGCGGCGGCGGCTCCTCGATGGCCTTGAGCAGCACGTTGGTGGTGCGCTCCAGCATGCGGTCGGCGTCCTCGACGACGATGACGCGGAAGCGGCCCATCGACGGGGTGCGCGACGCCGTGCCGATCAGGTCGCGCACCTCGTCGATGCGGATGGTGACCTGGTCGGTCGCGGCGACGGTGAGGTCCGGGTGGCTGCCCGCGAGCGTGGTCGTGCACTGGCGGCAGCGCCCGCACCCGCCGGCCTCGCCGTCGGTCCCGGAGCACTGCAGCGCGGCGGCGAAGGCGCGGGCCGCGACCGAGCGGCCCGAGCCGGGCGGCCCGGTCAGCAGCCAGGCGTGCGTCATCGAGCGCGGGTCGGCGACGGCCTGGCGTAGGACAGCGACGGCGGCGTCCTGGCCGACGACGTCGTCCCAGACGCTCATGGCGCGGCGTCCAGGCTCGGGGCGGGGGTGGTGGTTTCGACAGGCTCAACCACCGGGGCGGGGTCAACCACCGGGGCGGGGTCAGCCACCGGGGCGGGGTCAACCACCGCAAGGCGCAGGCGGGTGGCGACCGCGTCCCGCACCTGGGCGTGGACCTGCTCGACCGAGCCCGCGGCGTCGACGACGACCCACCGCTCGGGGTCCGCGGCGGCGCGGCGCAGGTACGCCTCGCGGGTGCGGCGGTGGAAGTCGTCGCCGGCGCGTTCGAGCCGGTCGGGGTCGCCGGTCATGCGAGCCGCCGACGTCGCGGGGTCGACGTCGAGCAGCACCGTCACGTCGGGCAGCAGGCCCTCGACGGCCCACAGTGACAGCCGCTCCACCTCGTCGGCCGACAGCTCGCGCCCACCCGACTGGTAGGCGACCGAGGAGTCGAGGTACCGGTCGGTGACCACGACGGCGCCACGGTCGAGCGCGGGTCGCACGAGCGAGGCGACGTGGTGCGCGCGGTCGGCGGCGTACAGCAGCGCCTCGGTGCGCGGGTCCATGTCCTGGCCGTGCAGGATCGCCTGGCGCAACTCGGCGCCCAGCGCGGTGCCGCCGGGCTCGCGGGTGACCACGACCTCGCGGCCGGTGCGCTCTGCGAGCCAGTCGCCCAGGAGGCGCGCCTGCGTCGTCTTGCCGCCGCCGTCGCCGCCCTCGAACGACACGAAGTACCCGGGTGTCCTCACTCCGGACACCCTAGCCGGGGCCGACGACACGGCCTGCGGCCAGGCGGGCAGTGGTCCACCTCACGTTCTCGTATGCGCCGCGGGGGTCGCTCGGCCGTTGTGGTCGGTCCACACTGGAGGCGATAGCGCACCAGGTCGCGCCCATCGAGGCGCAACGCCCAAATCGCCGGGGAGGACGTATGTCGGATCAGCCGAACATCAGAGAGCTCACCGAGGACGAGACGTGGGAGATCCTCGGCAAGCATCAGATCGGGCGGCTCGCCACCGCCGTCGGCGGCGATGTCGAGATCTTCCCGGTGAACTTCGCGGCCACCAACCGCCGCATCTTCGTGCGCACCGCCCCGGGCTCGAAGCTCGCCGAGATCGCGGTCAACGGGCACGTCGCCTTCGAGGTCGACGAGGTCGGCGCGGACCTCGCCTACAGCGTCGTGCTCAAGGGCGCGGCCGAGATCCTCGAGCACGACGACGACATCACCGACGCCGAGGCCACCGGCCTGCTGACGTTCCTCGACACGCACAAGCCCGTCTGGCTGCGCATCACGCCGACGGCCATGTCGGGCCGCCGCTTCACCCGCTGACACCTGCGCGAGTCACTCGCCGGGGTAGACCACGCCCACCTGGCGGCGCGCCTCGTCGAGGATCGCCATGACCTCCAGCGTGTCCTGCCAGGAGTGCCGCGGCGACGCCGTCGCGCCCGCCGTCACCAGCCGCGCGACCTCGGCCGCCTCGTAGGCCTTGCCCTCCCCGCGCGGGGAGGTGAACGTCCAGGACGTGCCGTCCTCGCGCGTCACCACGATGTCGGCGGGCGTGAAGAACTCGCGCGGCACCTCGATGCGTCCGCGCGTGCCGATGATGGTCGCGGCGTGCGGGCCTGCGGCGCGCGACGACGTGTGCAGCACGGCGTGGCGCCCGCCGTCCCACTCCAGGACGATCGCGACGTGGTCGTCGACCCCGGTCGCCGCGCGCGTCCCACGGGCGGTGACCGACGACGGCGCCCCGAGCAGGTCGTGCGCGAACGCGACCGGGTAGACGCCCAGGTCGAGCAGCGCGCCGCCCGCGAGCTCGGGCGCGAACAGCCGGTGGGCGGGGTCGTAGCGGAAGAACACGTCGAACTCGGCCTCGACCGTGACGACCTCGCCGATCTCGCCGCGCGCGATGGCGCCGCGCAGCGCGGCGACGTGCGGCAGGAACCGCGTCCACATCGCCTCCATGAGGAACACGCCTGCCTCGCGCGCGGCGTCGAGCAGGACGCGCGACTCGGCGGCCGAGCGCGTCAGCGGCTTCTCGACCAGCACGTGCTTGCCCGCGCGCACGGCGAGCAGCGCGTGCTCCAGGTGGTGCGAGTGCGGGGTGGCGATGTAGACGACGTCGACGTCGGAGTCGGCGACCAGGTCCTCGTACGAACCGTGCGCGCGGGCGCCTGGCGCGTGCGCCGCGGCGAACTCCTGAGCCTTGGCCGCCGAGCGCGAGCCGACGGCGCTCACGCGGGCGCGGGTGCGCTCGCGCACGCCGTCGCTGAACGAGGCGGCGATCGACCCGGCGCCGAGCACGCCCCAGCCGATCGCGGGGGCGTCGAGCAGGTCGGGCACGGCGCCGTCGAGGTCGGCGGCGGTCAGGCGGGGTGCGAAGGAGCGGGGTTCGGGCATGCCCCGACGGTAACCCGCGGCGCGTCCACGTGACGGACGGCGTTGTAGTCGCTCCGACCTGAAGTGTAAGATTTGTTCTAGTCACCCTGACACTTACTTAGGTCAGACCACCAAAGCCATCCCCAGGGGGGTGCATGCGCGCCATCGGCCTCGCCGTGTCCACGGTCATCTTCGCGCTACGCCCACACCCCGCCACCCAGCGCCCGGCGCTGTCGATCCCGCTGGTCCGGCGCACGCGCGAGCCCTACGCCGGACGATGGGCGCTGCCCGGCGGCTGGGTCGACCCCGACGAGTCGCTCGCCGCGTCGGCGGGCCGCACGCTCGTGGAGACCACGGGCGTGCGCCCCTCCTACCTGGAGCAGCTCTACACCTTCGGCGCCCCCGACCGCTCCCCCACCGGCCGCGTGGTCAGCGTCGTCTACTGGGCGCTGGTGCGGCCCGAGCAGATCGGCGAGCGCACCGACGCCGCGTTCGACTCGGTCAACGTCCGCTGGTTCGTCGCCGACGACATCCCCCACCTGGCGTTCGACCACGACCGCATCGTCGAGTACTCCCTGTGGCGCCTGCGCACCAAGGTCGAGTACACCGCCATCGCGCAGGGCCTCCTGGGCGAGACCTTCACCCTCAGCGAGCTGCGCCAGGTCCACGAGGCCGTGCTGGACCGCGAGCTCGACCCCGCGAACTTCCGCCGCCAGGCGGAGGCCTCCGGCGCCGTCGTCCCCACCGGCGAGCGCCTGACCGGCGGCCGACACCGGCCGCCCCGCCTGTACCGCTTCGACACGTCGGCCGCCCTCGCGGACAACGGTCCGCTGGGCGCCGACGACCCGTTCCCTCCCTCAGGAGAAGAGCAATGAACTCGGTCAACCTCCTCGTCCAGTCCGAGCCGGCCGCCACCTGCGCGCCCGACCTCGCGCAGGGTCCGTGGGACTTCGACACCGTGCCCGGCTACGGCCCGGGCGCCTCGCTCGGCGACGTCGCACCGCCGTCGGCCCCCCGCCAGGGCGCCCTGCCGGCCGAGTACCGCGAGTCGTCCGACGACGAGCTGCGCGCGCGCATCACGGCCGCGCGCGAGGCGCTGGGCTCGCGCGTCGTCGTGCTCGGCCACTTCTACCAGCGCGACGAGATCGTGGCGCACGCCGACTTCCTCGGAGACTCGTTCCAGCTCGCGAACGCCGCACAGACCGTGCCCGACGCGGAGGCGATCGTCTTCTGCGGCGTGCACTTCATGGCCGAGACGGCCGACGTGCTCGCCAAGCCCGGCCAGGCGGTGATCCTGCCCAACCTCGCCGCGGGGTGCTCGATGGCCGACATGGCCGACATCGATTCGGTCGAGGACGCCTGGGCCCAGCTCGAGGCGCTGTACGGGACCGAGCCCGACGCCGACGGCCGCGTGCCCGTGATCCCCGTGACGTACATGAACTCGGCCGCCGACCTCAAGGCCTTCTGCGGGCGCCACGGCGGCATCGTGTGTACGTCCTCGAACGCCGAGACGGTGCTGGAGTGGGCGTTCGAGCGCGCCCAGCGCGTGCTGTTCTTCCCCGACCAGCACCTGGGCCGCAACACCGCCAAGAAGATGGGCGTGCCGATCGAGCGGATGCCGATGTGGAACCCGCGCAAGCCGCTCGGCGGCTCGACGGGCGACGACCTGCTGGACGCCCGCGTCATCCTCTGGCACGGGTTCTGCTCGGTGCACAAGCGCTTCACGGTCGACCAGATCGACCGCGCACGGGCCGCGCACCCCGGCGTGCGCGTCATCGTGCACCCCGAGTGCCCCATGCCGGTGGTCGACGCCGCCGACGAGGCCGGGTCGACCGACTACATCCGCAAGGCCGTGGCGGGCGCGACCGAGCCGACGACCTTCGCGATCGGCACCGAGATCAACATGGTCAACCGGCTCGCCGCCGAGTTCCCGCAACACACGATCTTCTGCCTCGACCCCGTCGTGTGCCCCTGCTCGACCATGTACCGCATCCACCCGGGCTACCTCGCCTGGGTCCTGGAGGAGCTCGTGGCCGGCCGCACCGTCAACCAGGTCACGGTGCCCGACGACGTCGCCGCCGACGCCCGCGTGGCCCTGGAGCGCATGCTCGCGGCCCGCCCCAAGCCCACCCCGACCACCGCCGGCCCCGAGACGAAGGGGGCGGTCCGCTGATGCGCGTCGTCGTCGTCGGATCCGGCGCCGCCGGACTGCTCGCCGCCTACCGCGCGGCCACGCTCGGGCACGAGGTCGCCCTGGTCACCAAGGCCGACCTGCCCGAGTCGAACACGCGCTACGCCCAGGGGGGCGTCGCCGCCGTCATGCCCGAGGCCGATGCTGGGGACGACTCGGTCGAGGCGCACGTCGCCGACACCCTCGTCGCCGGCGCGGGCCTGTGCGACGTCGAGGCGGTGCGCCTGCTGTGCGCGCAGGGCCCCGAGCGGGTGCGCGACCTGCTCGCGCTCGGCCTGGACCTCGACCGTGTCGACGGCCCGGGCAGCGCGCTCGCGCGCGGCCGCGAGGCCGCCCACTCGGCGGCGCGCGTGCTGCACTCGCACGGCGACTCGACCGGCCTGTCGATCGAGATCGCCCTCATCGGGGCGGTGCGCACCGTGCCGCTCGAGGTGCACGAGCACACCATGCTGCGCGACCTGGTCGTCGAGGCCGACTCGCGCGGCGGGGACGGGCGCGGGACAGGCCGCCGCGTCGTCGGCGTCGATGTCGTGCGCGCCGATGGGACGTCGGCGACGCTGCGGGCCGACGCCGTCGTGCTCGCCACCGGCGGCGCCGGGCAGCTCTTCCGCCACACCACCAACCCCGAGGTCACCACGGGCGACGGCGTGGCCGCCGCGCTGCGGGCGGGCGCCGTCGTCGCCGACCTGGAGTTCTACCAGTTCCACCCCACGGCGCTGGCCGTGCCGGGCACGCCGCTCATCTCGGAGGCGGTGCGCGGCGAGGGCGCGGTGCTGCGCGACGGCGCTGGGCGGCGGTTCATGCTCGACGTGCACCCCGACGCTGAGCTGGCGCCGCGCGACGTCGTCGCCCGCGGGATCGCCGCGGCGATGGCCGCGCAGGGCGGCGCGCCCGTCTACCTCGACGCGACGGCGCTGGGCGGGCAGCGCCTGGCGCGGCGGTTCCCGGGCATCACGGCGACCCTGCAGACGCACGGGTTCGACTGGGGCGCCGAGCAGGTGCCCGTGACCCCGGCCGCGCACTACTGGATGGGCGGGGTGCGCACCGACCTGTCGGGCCGCACCTCCCTGCCGGGCCTGTTCGCGGTGGGCGAGGCGGCGTGCACGGGCGTGCACGGCGCCAACCGCCTCGCGTCGAACTCGCTGTTGGAGGCGCTGGTCTTCGGCTGGCGCGCGGCCGAGGCGCTCGACACGCAGGACTGGCCGACGCCGCCCGCGGCGCGCACGCTCCCCGTGGCCGCCTCGCGAGGCCGGAAGGTCTCCCGGCCAAATGGCGCGCTCTCGCGCGAGGCGCTGCAGGCGCTGCTGTGGGCCGACGCCGGGCTCGTGCGCGACGCCGCCGGGCTGCGGCGCGCGGCCGACGCGCTCGCCGACGCCCGCCCCGCCGCCAGCGGCGATCCGCTGCGCGAGCTGGAGGACCGCAACCTCATCGACCTGGGCCGCGCCGTCGTCGCCGCCGCGCTCGCGCGCACCGAGTCGCGCGGCGGGCACGCCCGCTCCGACCACCCGGCCGCCGACCCCGCCCAGGCCGTCTCGACGACGTGGCGACTGCCGGCCGCCGCGCTCGTCCCCGTCGCCGCGCCCACGACCGGAGCCCTCGCATGAGCCTGACCCCCGCCGCCGCCGTCGACGACATCCTCACGCGCGCCCTCGCCGAGGACGCGCCCTGGGGCGACCTCACCAGCGAGGCGTTCCTGCCCGAGGGCGCGCGGGCGCGCGCGGCGCTCGTCGCCCGCGAGCCGGGCGTCGCGTCGGGCCTGACCGTCTTCGCGCGGACGTTCACCCTGCTCGACCCCGCCGCCGTCGTCGACCCGCACGCCGCCGACGGCGACCGGTTCGCCGGGGGCGACGTGCTCGCCGTCGTCGACGGGGACGCCCGCGCGGTGCTGCGCGCCGAGCGCGTGGGGCTCAACCTCGTCCAGCGTCTGTCGGGCGTCGCCACGGCGACCGCCCGCTACGTCGAGGCGGTCACCGGGACGCGGGCGCGCGTGGTCGACACCCGCAAGACGACGCCGGGCCTGCGGGTGCTGGAGCGCGCCGCGGTGCGCGACGGCGGGGGGCACAACCACCGCTACTCGCTCTCGGACGCGGTGCTGGCCAAGGACAACCACCTCGCGGTGCTCGCCGCGCAGGGCGTCTCGGTGGGCGACGCGATCCGCGCCGCCCGCGCACGGCTGCCCCACACCGCGACCATCGAGGTCGAGGTCGACCGCCTGGACCAGGTCGAGGAGGTCGTCGCGGCGGGGGTCACCACGATCATGCTCGACAACTTCTCGCTCGCCGACCTGCGGGCCGGTGTCGCACAGGTCGCGGGGCGGGCCATCGTCGAGGCGTCGGGCGGCATCACACTCGACACGGTCGGCGAGGTCGCGCGCACGGGCGTCGACGTCATCTCGGTCGGCGCGCTCACGCACGGGGTCCGCAGCCTGGACCTGGGCCTCGACATCGCGACCGACGCGGTCTGACCCGTGCTCTACGCCGACGCCTCCGCGACGACCCCGGTGCGCCGGGAGGTGCTCGAGGCCATGTGGCCGTACCTGACGGGCGAGTTCGGCAACCCGTCCTCGACCCATGACCTCGGCCACCGCGCCGCGAGCGCGCTGGCGTCCGCGCGCGCCGACGTCGCCGCCGCGTTCGGAGCGCGGCCCGGCGAGGTCGTGTTCACCTCGGGCGGCACCGAGGCCGACAACCTCGCGGTCAAGGGGCTGGCGCTGGCGACCCCGCGCGGCCGGCACGTGGTCACCTCGGCGATCGAGCACGAGGCGGTCGGCCAGTCGGTCGACGCCCTCGCGCGCCTCCACGGCTTCACGGTCACCGTGCTCACCCCGCAGCCCGACGGCGTCGTGACCCCCGAGGCGCTGCGCGCGGCGCTGCGCCCGGACACCACGCTCGTGACCATCCACCACGCGAACAACGAGGTCGGCACGGTGCAGGACGTCGCCGCGCTGGCCGCCGTCGCGCACGAGGCCGGCGCACCGTTCCACACCGACGCGGTGCAGTCGGCGGGCTGGCTCGACGTCTCGCTCGCCGGGCTGGGCGTCGACGCGCTGTCGGTCTCCGGGCACAAGATCGGCGCGCCCAAGGGCGTGGGCGCGCTGCTCGTGCGCGCCGGACTGCCCCTGGAGCCCGTGCTGCACGGCGGCGGCCAGGAGCGCGGGCGCCGGTCGGGCACCGAGAACGTGGCGTTCGCCGTCGGACTCGCGGCCGCGGCGCGCGCGCTGCCGGCCCTGCGCGCCCGGGCGGGCGAGGTCGCGGCGTCACGCGACGCCCTCATCGACGGCGTGCTCGCGCGCGTGCCGGGGGCGCTGCTCACGGGTCCGGACCCGCGGCCCACGGCGCCGGCGGCGCCCGGCACGGCGAAGGCGGCGGCGCCCGGAACTGCGCAGGAGCCGGGGACCGCGCGCCGCCTGCCCGGCCACGCGAGCTTCTGCTTCCCTGGCACGAGTGGTGAGGCCGTGCTGCTGGAGCTGGAGCGGGCCGGGGTGACAACGTCGAGCGGGTCGGCGTGCGCGGCGGGCCGCGACGAGCCGTCACACGTGCTGCTCGCCCTGGGCCTCGCGCCCGAGGTCGCCCAGACGTCGGTGCGCCTGACCGTGGACGCGCCGTTCGACGCCGACGCCGTGGTGGCCGCCGTCGTCGCCGCGACGACGGCGGTGGGCCGCCTGGGCTCCTGAGCCGGGCCGCTCCCCCTCCACTCGGCAGTTTGTCGTCGGCTCGTGCGCTCGGGGGCACGAGTCGACGACAAACTGCCGCGCTGACCTTGATCAGTGGTGGCCGCTCAGCAGCTCATGTATGGGTCTGAGCCAGGACCGCACAGCGGGGGCTGCGGCTCAGGGGCGGAGTCGCGCGGCCCCTGCTCGACGAGGGTCGAGACGAGCGGCCACGTCCCGTCGGGCAGCGTGGACCGCCGTTCGAGCAGCGCGCCCGTCCTCGGGTCGAGCACCAACACGATCACGTACCAGTCCGCGAACCGCGCCTCGACGGCGGTGCCCTCGCGCCCGACCGCGTCAGTCTCGGAGCCCAGCAACCTCACCTCGGGGATCCCTGCGAGCACCTGCCACAGGGCGCGGCGCAGCGTCGGCTCGGCGGGGCTGCCCAGGAGGAGCTGTGAGGTGATGTCCCACAGGTCGTAGTCACGCCCATGACCCGAGTCGGGCGTCGCGTCGAGCAGCGCGGCGCGCAGCGCGACCTGCTCCGTCGGCAGCGCGTCGACCTCGTCCCACGTCAGCCCGCCGAAGGTGGGAACGGCCGGGTGACCGTCCTCGTCGAGACCGTAGTCGGACACGCGCACGTCGTCCGGGTTGATCGTCGTCGTCCCAGCCTCAACCGCCCGGAATGCGCCCGAGACCTCGTCCCGGGCGACGCCGCGCTCGCGCGAGAGCCAGTCCTCGCGCTGATAGGTCATCGGCGTGGCCGCGCCGGCGGCGCCCACCGGAATCTGGTCCTGAACCTGCCAGCGCAAGTACCAGTACTCCCCGGTCGCCTGCGGCTGCAACGCCGCCGCGTCGGCCGCCTGCAGCAGCACGACGTCGGCCGACGCGGTGCTCGGCGCCAGCACCGCCGCTGCGACCACGGCGAGCACGGCGGCGCCGGCCGCGGCGAGGCGGGCCTTGGCCCGGGGCAGGCGCCGCCGCCTCGGCTCCGCGGCCGCGGCGACGCCGCGCGGCGTCGCCTCCAGCCGGGACAGCAGGGCCTGCGCGCGCGCGGCCTCGGCCGCGGTGAGGTCGAGGCGCGGGGCCGGGTCCGCGTCGGCGACACGGCGCAGGAGCGGGTCGCGCAGTTGCGGGTCGGTGAGCGAGGCGTTCATGACAGCCCTCCGGGGGAGAACACGGGTGCGGTGGACGGGAAGGGCGACGGCGCCGGGCACGAGGCGGGCTCCGCGTCGGGGTCGAGGTCGACGTCGTCGAGCAGGCGGGACAGCCGCCGTCGGGCGCGTGACAGACGCACCGAGAACGCGGCGCGCGTGCAGCCGAGCACCGCGGCGGCCTCGGCGCCGGTGAGCCCGTCCCAGGCGACCAGCGCGATGGCCTCACGGTCGGCGTCGCTCAGACGTGACCACGCCAGGCGCAGGTCGAGGGACACGGTCGCCAAGCCGTGACCGCCGTCGTCGGGCAGGTCGCGCTCGCGCTGCGCCCGCAACTCCAGGCGCTGCCGTCGCCCGGTGGCGCGGGCGTGGCCTGCTGCGACATTGCGCGCGACGCCGAACAGCCACGGGCGCACCTCGTGCGGCACGGCGTCCCAGCGGTCCCACGCGATGGCGAAGACCTCAGCCGCGAGGTCCTCGGCGTCCGACGGCGGCACGCGTCGTCGGAGGTAGGCGAGCACGCCCGGGTAGTGGGCGCGGAAGACGGCGCCGAAGTCCGGCGCGGGCGCCCCGGTGCTCACGATCGGTTCCTTGGTCTCATACCCGTACATGGTCCGTCAGGGGCGAGGTGCAACAGGCTCAGACAGAGACACGCGCCACACGCCTCGTCCTCGCGGACGCGTCTCGCCCTCGCGGGTCGGGGTGGGGCCGGTCAGCATGGGGGTATGGATCTGGCTCGGGGACGGCATCGCGCGGCGCAGGACGAACAGGCGGCCACCGATCCGCCCGCTCGGGCATACGCACGCGACCTCGTGCGCACCTACGGGACCGGGCCGACCCAGGTGCGGGCGCTCGACGGCGTCTCGGTCGACTTCGCGCAGGGGCGGCTGACGGCCATCATGGGCCCCTCCGGCTCAGGCAAGTCGACGCTCATGCACTGCATGGCCGGCCTCGACCAGCCGACGAGCGGCGCCGTCGTCGTCGACGGCGTCGAGGTCTCGGCGCTGTCGCAGCGCCAGCTCACGCGGCTGCGCCGCACCCGCATCGGGTTCGTGTTCCAGGCCTACAACCTCGTGCCCACGCTCACGGCGGCCGAGAACATCACGCTGCCGCTCGACATCGCCCGCACACCGGTCGACCGCGCCTGGTTCGACGAGGTGGTCGACGCCGTCGGCATGCGCGCCCGCCTCCACCACCGGCCGAACGCGCTGTCGGGCGGCGAGCAGCAGCGCGTCGCGTGCGCGCGGGCGCTGGTGGGCCGCCCGTCGGTGGTGTTCGCCGACGAGCCCACGGGCAACCTCGACTCGCGCTCCTCACGGGAGGTGCTCACGTTTCTGCGCCGCAGCGTCGACGAGCTGGGCCAGACCGTCGTCATGGTCACGCACGACCCGCGCGCGGCCACCTACGCCCACCGCGTGCTGCTGCTCGGGGACGGGCGCATCACCGCCGACCTCGACGCGCCGACGCGCGAGCAGATCCTCGCGGCGGTCGGCGCCGACGACGAGGCCGACGACCCGCGCGACGGCGCGACGACGAGCGGGCCGCTCACGGGACGGCACGCGGCGGTGCCCGCGCCGGGGGCGGTTTCGACAGGCTCAACCACCGGCGGGGTTTCGACAGGCTCAACCACCGGGGTTTCGACGGGCTCAACCAGCGGGGGGTCGGGTCAGTGATCCGGGTCGCGCTGCGCGGAGTCCGCGAGCACCTGGTGCGCTTCAGCCTGTCGGTGCTCGCGGTCACGCTCGGCGTCGCGTTCGTCGTCGGCACGTTCGCGTTCCGCGGCATGCTCTCCTCGACGTTCGACGCCATCATCACCACCTCGGTCAACGCCGACGTCTACGTCCACGGCGCCGACGAGGTCACCGCCGACCTCACCCACCCCGGGACGGGGCCGACGTCGACCGCCGGGTTCGGCCCGCAGCGCAACCCCGTCCCCGCCACGCTCGCCGACGACGTCGCGTCGGTCGATGGCGTCCAGCGCGCCGTGCCCGACTTCTCGGGCCCGGTGGTGCTGGTAGGCGCGGACGGCACCGCCGTCGTCACGTCGGGGCCGCCGTCGCTGGGCTTCGCGATCGACCCCGAGTACCCGACCGCCCACCTCACCGAGGGCGCGTGGCCCGCAGACGGCCAGATCGTGCTGGAGACGGGCGCGGTCGAGGCGTCGGGGCTGCGCACGGGCGACGTGACCACGGTGGTGCTCGGCGACGCGCCGCGCGAGGTCACCGTCTCGGGAACCTTCGCGATCGACGCCTCGGCGGCCGGGGCGGTGCTGGTCGGCTTCGACACCGCGACCGCGCAGGCGGCGTTCGCCCCCGACGGCCTGGTGGCGCAGATCTCGGTGTACGCCGACCCCGGCGTCAAGGAGTCCGCGCTCGCCGCACGTGTGGCCGCCGCGCTGCCCGCGAGCGCCGACGCACAGGCCGTCACGGGCGCGCAGGTGCGCGCGCAGGCCCGCGAGTCGATCCAGGAGGTGCTCGGGTTCCTGCAGACGTTCCTGCTGATCTTCGCGGCGATCGCGCTGGTGGTCGGCGCGTTCATCATCGCCAACGCGTTCGCGATGGCGGTGCGCGAGCGCCAGCGCGAGAACGCGCTGCTGCGCGCGATCGGCGCCTCGCCCGCGCAGGTGTTCGCGACGGTGCTCGCACAGGCGCTCGCCGTGGGGTTGGTGGGCGCGGCGCTCGGGGTGGGCGGCGGAGTCCTGCTGGTGCACGCCATCCGCGCGGTGCTGGCCCGGTTCGGCATGGCGCTGGGCGGCGACGTGCCGCTGTCGGGCGGCCAGGTCGCGCTGGCCGTGGCCCTCGGCACGGTCCTGTGCCTGGTCGCCGCCGCGCTGCCCGCGCGCCGGGCCGCGCTCGTGCCTCCCGTGCAGGCGATGCGCGAGGACGTCGCGCCCGAGCGCGGCACGGGCCGGCGCGCGCTGGTGGGGGCGGCGCTCGCCGTCGTCGGCGCCGGGACCCTGGCGCTGGCCTCGCGCCTCGGCTCGGCGCTAGACGCCGCGGTCACGGGGTGGGCGTGGCTCGACGGCGCGAACCCGCGCGTGGTGCTGGGTGTGGGCGCGGGTCTGCTGCTGCTCGGCGTGCTGGTCGGCTCGCCCGCGATGGCGCGCTGGGTGCTGCGCGCGTTGGGCGCCCCGGCGGCGTTCGCGCTCAAGCCGCTCGGCGGCCTGGCGCGCGGCAACGTGACGCGCAACCCGCGCCGCACGGCCGCCACGGCGGGGGCGCTGCTCATCGGCATGGCCCTGGTGGCCTGCACGGGCGTCATCGCGGCCTCGACCGAGGCGTCGGTCGCGACCGTGGTGCACACCGAGCTGCGCGCTCCGCTGCTGGTCGACTCGGCCACGCTCCAACTGCCCACGGGCGCCGTCGACGCGGTGCGCGCCGTGCCCGGGGTGGGTCGCCTCGACGTCGTGCGGCTGGGCTCGACGGGCGCGGCCGTCGGGGACGGCGACGCGCAGGCGGTCGAGCTCGCGGGCGTCTCGGACGCGTTCTTCCGCTCGGCGCTGCGGGTCGAGCCGCTGCAGGGCGACCCGTCGGCGGCGCTCGCCGACGGCGAGGCGGCCGTGGCGCGGCGCACGGCCCGCACGCTCGGCCTGCAGGTGGGTGACCAGGTGCGGCTGGGCCTCGGCGCCGGCACGACGGCGGTGCGCGTCGGGGCGGTCTTCGACTCCCAGGTGGTCGCCGTCGGCGTCGTCGTGCGCGACGACGTGTTCGACGGCGTCATCCCGGCCGCGCAGGCACGCGTGCGGGCCGCGTACGTCACTCCTGCGGACGGGACCGACGTCCCCACGCTGCGCACCGACCTGCGCGAGGCCGTCACGCCGTTCCTGGTGCTCACGGTGCGCGACCGCGACGAGACGGCGTCGGCGGTGGCCGACCAGGTCGACCAGGCGATCGCGATCCTCTACGCGCTGCTCGCGCTGTCGATCGTCATCGCGCTGCTAGGCATCGTCAACACGCTCGCGCTGAGCGTCATCGAGCGCACCCGCGAGATCGGGCTGCTGCGCGCCGTCGGGCTGGGGCGCCTCCAGCTCGCCGGGGTCATCGCGCTCGAGTCGGTGCTGATCGCCGTCTACGGCACCGTGCTGGGCGTGGCCACGGGCATCGCCGTGAGCGCGGCCCTGCCCGGCGTGCTGGCCGACGAGGGGCTCAGCCGCCTGGCGGTCCCGTGGGGGCAGGTGCTCGCGGTGCTGGGCGTCGCCGTCGTCATCGGGCTCGTGGCGAGCGTCGGCCCCGCGCTGCGCGCGGCCCGGCTGCCCGTGCTGGAGGCCGTGACGGTCGAGTGACCGGGTGACGGCTCGAACGGGCGCCGCCGCGCCGCGCGCTCGCTACTTCGCCGTGGCGCGCTTCCGCGTCGTGGCCGGCTTGCGCGCGGCCGGCTTGCGCTTGGCGGGGCCCGCCGCACGCTTCTCGGCCAGCAGCTCGATGGCGCGCTCGGGCGTGATCGTCTCGGGGGTCAGGTCACGCGGCAGCGTGCGGTTGGTCTCGCCGTCGGTCACGTAGGCCCCGAAACGGCCGTCCTTGACCACGATCGGCTTGCCCGACGTCGGGTCGTCGCCCAGTTCGCGCAGCGGCGGGGCGGCCGCCCCCCGCGCGCCGCGACCCCGCTTGGGCTCGGCGTAGATCTTCAGCGCCTCATCCAGCGTGACCGTGAACAGCATGGCCTCGCTCGCGAGCGTGCGGGAGTCGGTCCCCTTCTTCAGGTACGGGCCGTAGCGGCCGTTCTGCGCGGTGATCTCCTCGCCCGACTCGGGGTCGGCGCCCACCACGCGCGGCAGCGACAGCAGCTTGAGTGCGTCGTCGAGCGTCGCCGTGTCCAGGGCCATGTCCTTGAACAGCGACGCCGTGCGCGGCTTGGGCAGCGCGGCGAGCGCCTTCTTCTTGGCCGCGGCCGACAGCCCCGGGTCGAGCTGCGGCTCGGGCAGCACCTCGGTCACGTAGGGCCCGTAGCGCCCCGCCTTGGCGATGATCTCGTGCCCGCTGACCGGGTCGGTCCCCAGCACGCGGCCGTCGTCGCCGCCCGCGGCGAGCAGCTCGCGCGCCTTGGCGATCGTCAGCTCGTCGGGCGCCAGGTCGTCGGGCACCGAGGCGCGCGGCGGGTTCTGGCCCTCGGCGACGGGCGCCGACAGGTCCTCGATGTACGGGCCGTAGCGGCCCACGCGCAGGCGCACGCCGTCGCCGATCTCGACCGAGTTGATGCTCACGGGGTCGATCTCGCCGAGGTTCTCGACGAGGTACCTCAGGCCCTTCGCGGCGCCGGGGGCATCGGGAGCGTTGGGGGCATCGGGGTCATCGCGATTGGGGTCGGCGCCGGGGCCGAAGTAGAACTCGGTGAGCCACGCCACGCGCTCCCGCTCGCCCGCCGCGATCTCGTCGAGGTCGGCCTCCATCGCCGCGGTGAAGCGGTAGTCGACGAGCGACCCGAAGTGGTCCTCCAGCAGCTTGGTCACCGCGAACGCGAGCCAGGTGGGGATGAGCGCCTGACCCGAGGTGCGCACGTAGCCGCGGTCCTGGATGGTCGAGATCGTCGCGGCGTAGGTCGACGGGCGCCCGATGCCGAGCTCTTCGAGCGCCTTGACCAGCGACGCCTCGGTGAACCGCGCGGGCGGGGTGGTGCTGTGCCCGTCGGCCGTCAGGTCGCGTCCGTCGAGCGCGTCGCCCTCGGCCATGCGCGGCAGGCGCGCGTCCTTGCCCGAGGCGGTGGCGGCGTCGGCCTGCTCGGTGTCGGTGCCCTCCTCGTAGGCCGCGAGGAATCCGCGGAACGTGATGACCGTGCCCGACGCCGCGAACACCGCGTCACGCCCGGCGAGCTCGCCCGCCGCGTCGGACAGGACGGCGGCCAGCCGCACCGACGCCGTCGAGCCCTTGGCGTCCGCCATCTGCGAGGCGACGGTGCGCTTCCAGATGAGCTCGTACAGCCGGAACTGGTCGCCGCTGAGCTCTCGCGCCACCTGGGCGGGGGTGCGGAACGAGTCGCCCGCGGGGCGGATGGCCTCGTGCGCCTCCTGCGCTCCCGCCGACTTCGACTGGTACAGCCGCGGCGCGCCCGGCACGTACTCGGGGCCGTACAGCTCGGCGGCCTGGCGCCGCGCGGCGTCGATCGCCTCGGCGCTCAGCGTCGGGGAGTCCGTACGCATATAGGTGATGTAGCCGTTCTCGTACAGCGACTGCGCGGTGCGCATCGTGGCGCGCGCGTTCATGCGCAGCTTGCGCCCGGCCTCCTGCTGCAGCGTCGAGGTGGTGAACGGCGCGGCGGGCTTGCGCGTGTACGGCTTGGTCTCCAGCGAGCGCACCGCGAAGTCCGCGCCCTCGGCCCGCTGTCCGCCGAGCCCCGCGACGACGGCGTGCGCCGTCGCCTCGTCCACGTGCACGACGCCGGTGCGGACCTTGAGCCGCCCCTTGTCGTCGAAGTCGCGGCCCGAGGCGACGCGGTCGCCCGCGATCGCCGACAGCCGCGCGGTGAACTGCGTGCCGGCGTCCTGCCCCGACGTCGGGGCGAACGCGCCCGTCACGTCCCAGTACGACGCCGGCACGAACGCCATGCGCTCGCGCTCGCGCTCGACGACCAGGCGCGTGGCCACGGACTGCACGCGGCCTGCCGACAGGCCCTGACGCACCTTGCGCCACAGCACCGGCGAGACCTCGTAGCCGTAGAGGCGGTCGAGGATGCGCCGCGTCTCCTGGGCGTCGACCAGGTCGGTGTCGAGCTCGCGCGTGCTCTCCAGCGCCCGCAGGATCGCCTCGCGGGTGATCTCGTGGAACACCATGCGCCGCACGGGCACCTTGGGCTTGAGCTCCTGGATGAGGTGCCAGGCGATGGCCTCGCCCTCGCGGTCCTCATCGGTGGCGAGGAAGAGCTCGTCGGCCTCCTTGAGCGCCTTCTTGAGCTCGCGGACCTTGGCCTTCTTGTCCGCGTAGACCTCGTAGTAGGGCTCGAACCCGTTCGTGACGTCGACGGCGAACTTGCCGAAGGGGCCCTTCTTCATCTCCGCCGGCATCTCGGAGGGCTGCGGAAGGTCCCGGATGTGGCCGACGCTGGCCTCCACCTCGAAATCGTTCCCGAGGTAGCCGGCGATCTTGCGAGCCTTGGTCGGCGACTCGACGATCACAAGCTTGCGTGGCATCCGTTCCTGCTCTCCGGAGAGTTCCCTTGCGCGACCCTTCGGCGTGCCGCGGGTGTTCACGGTACGCCCTCACCGTCGGGGCACCATACCCGTGGCCGCCGAACGCCGCCCGTGATCGCCGCCCTGCGACGCGGCCGGCGGGGCCGTGCGAACGCCCCGACAGGCCCGTGATCAGGCCGCCCTCAGGCCCACGAGCGCTCAGTCGGGCTCGGGCCGAGCCGTCGCCTGCCGGACGACCAAGATGACCGCGAACGCGACCGCCGTCACCGCGACCACACCCGCCACGCCCCCCGCGTACGCCGTGACATCACCCGCCAGCGGCAGGTCGCTCCACGCCCCGCCGCGCGCCCCGTCGAGCGCGCCGAACGCGACGAAGCCCGTGGCCGCGCCGACCGCCGCCAGCAGCGTCGCGACGACGACCGACCCGGACCGGCGGCCCCCGGGCCCCTCCAGCACGTCGAGCGAGGACCGTGAGCCGAACGCGCACACCGCGCCACCCCACGCGAGCACGACCAGCACGCCGGCGACGACGTCGGACGGGCGGTGCCACTGGCCGACGAGTGTGGAGACCCCGGTCGCCGCCGTCCAGATCGCGCCGAGCGCCGCCACGGCGGGGCGCCAGGCGCGCGGCGCCGCGAGCAGCAGCGCGAGCGCGACGGACGCGGCCACGGTCGTGTGCCCGCTCGGCAGCGTGTTGGGGCCGGACCAGCCGGGCAGCAGGTGGGGGCGGTCGTAGACCGCGTACTTGAGCACCTGGGTGGTGAGGTTGGCGCCGCCGACGAGGACGGCGACCTGCAGTGCGAGCGCCCACCGCCGTCGGACGAGGGCGACCGTCATGGCTGCGGCGATGCCCGCGACGACGAAGGCGACCGAGACGACGTCGAGCACCGGCTCGGCGACCGTCCACAGCCGGTACTGGCCGTGCTCGGCGCCGGCGAGCGCGAGCCCGTCCACGCGCTGACCGGCCTCGCTCGCGACGAAGATCCGCCAGGTCAGGTGGACGCCGGCGGCGGCCACGAGGGCGACGGCCAAAGCCAGCACCCGCGGCCACAGGCGAGGCACGGGTCGCTGCACCGGCACAGGGTACCGGGGTGCGGTGCGGGTGGCGTCGAGCATGCCCTGACCGTAGCCAACGGTTGTGACGAGCCTGTGATCCTCCGGGACGCACCGCGCGACAAGTCGGCGCGCGAGGTCACTCGGCCCGGCTGGGCGCCGGGTCACGACGCGAGGTCACGACGCAGGTGGCGGCGCCGGGTCGGCGTCAGGTCACGCGGGGCGCAGGAACCCGTCGCGCACCAGGCCGCGCACCGCGGGAAGCAGTTCGTCGCGCAGCGCAGTTGGCGTCGCGCCCAACGCCCCGGCCTGCTCGAACAGGGCCGCGAGCGCCCCGATGATCTGCCCGACGGTGAGTTCGCCGTCGCACGCGCCGACCAGTGCGGCCAGCGCCGTCGAGGCGTGCACCCCGCGCCCCAGTCCGTCGCCCTGCCGGATGACGACGACGTTCGGGTCGGGCATCCCGGGCGTGAGGTACCGCTCCTCGGTCACATCGGGCGCCACCACGAGGCGGGCGGCCACGAGCGCGTCGTCGGTGCGGGTGGCGAGCCACTCGTGGGCCGCAAGCGACGCCGCCAGGTGCGGGCCGAGCGGCTGGCGCACCGCGCCCGTGTGCTCCTCCAGGCGCCGCAGCCGAACCCGACCGCTGGTTGAGCCTGTCGAAACCCCGCCCACCCCACCGCTGGTTGAGCCTGTCGAAACCCCGCCCACCCCACCGCTGGTTGAGCCTGTCGAAACCCCACCCACCCCACCGCTGGTTGAGCCTGTCGAAACCCCACCCCTGGGCGCGACAGTCTCACCCTCCGGCCCGCCCGGGCGGCGCAGTGTGACGATCCCGAACCCGATCGCCTCGACGTCGCGTGAGGCGAAGTCGTCGAGCCACGCGCCGTACGCGCCGGCCCACGCGTCGGGGTCGCGCTCCGGGGTGGTCCCCCCGTCGCGGATCCAGGTCTCGGCGTACTCGGCCGGGTCGAGCACCTCACGCTGGATGACCCAGCCGTCGAGCCCTGACGCGTCGAGCCACGAGCCCACGCGCTCGGTCCACTCCTGGCCGCGCCGGTGCTCCCAGTTGCCCAGCAGCTGGGCCGTGCCGCCGGGCGCGAGCACCGAGCCGACCGCCACGATCAGGTCGCGCACCAGGTCGTCGCCCGCACGCCCGCCGTCGCGGTACTCGAAGTCGCCCAGAGCCTCGCGCATCGCGAGTCCCGCGGCGCCCGCGTGCGGCGTGATGACGAACGGCGGGTTGGAGACGACCAGGTCGAACTCCTCGCCCGCCACGGGTTCGAGCATCGAGCCGAGCCGCAGGTCGAACGCGTCAGCGTCACCGAGATTGAGCCCCGCGTTGAACCGCGCGAACGCCAGCGCCCGCGCCGAGATGTCGGTGCCCACCACGGTGTCGGCGTGCCGCGAGGCGTGCAACGCCTGGATGCCGCAGCCCGTGCCCAGGTCGAGCACCCGCCCGACCCGCTCGCGCACGGTGACCTGCCCGAGCGTGAGCGACGCGCCACCCGCGCCGAGCACATGGTCGTTGGCGATGGCGCCGCCGCGCGCGAGCTCGCCCAGGTCGGAGGCGAGCCACCAGCGCACGTCGCCCGCGGCGTCGGTGGCCGCGTAGGGCGCGAGGTCGACGGCGGCGCGCACCGCGTCGTCGTCGCCCTGACCGGCCGCGACGGCGAGCCCGGCGCGCACCAGACCCTCGGCGCCCGTGGCGGGCAGCGCGGCGTCGAGCGCGGCGCGCGGCGTGTGACCACCGAGCAGGAACAGGCGGGTGAGCGTGGCGCGCGGGTCCCACGCGCGCGGCGCCCGGCCCGCGACGGCGGCCTCGACAGCGCGTCGGGCGGGCAGTGCCTGCTCGCGGCGCAGCGCGGCCGCGCCGAGCTCGCCCACGAGGTCGGCGACGCCGTCGACCGTGAAGGCCGCGGACTCCAGGTCGGCGCGCAGCGCGGCGAGGGCAGCCTCGTCGGCGGCGGGGGCGGCGCTCATCGGCCGAGGCCCATCAGCCGGCGCAGCCCGACTTGAAGAAGTCGGTGATCCGCTCGCCCGCCGCGGTCGCCTCCTGGGTGTCCTCGGCCGAGACGGTGCGTGACATCGCGGCGGAGACGGCGTCGGCGTCGGACGCGTCGACGTCCTCCAACGCGGCGTTGACCCGGTCGAGGTAGCGCGACATGGTCGCCCACGAGTCCGCGATCGCGTCGGGGACCTCGACGCCGGACATCGCGTCGGCTGCGACACGGAAGCTGTTGACCAGCGCGCGCGGGTGGTCCGCGCTGAGGTTCACCAGGGCTTGGTTGGCCTGGTTCCACGTGGCCTGCAGCGCGGGGCAGTCGACGCCGTCGCCGGTGTCCTCCTGCTCGTCCGGCTCCTGTGCGCCCCCGTCCGACTCGGGCACGACGGCGTCGGGCGCCACCACGACGGCCGACGGCTCCGGGGCGGGCGTCGGGTCGGGCGCGTCGGTGGGTCCGCCGCAACCGGCGAACAGGGCTGCGGCGAGCGCCCCCACCGCGACACGCGCCGCTGCGGCGCGCGCATGGCGGGCGCATCGGATCGGGGTCGTTCGGGCAGGTCGCACCGTTCCATGGTCGCCCACCCGGGCGCGCGAGGCGAAATCGTGGGCGCTGGCGGCGGGACCGGCCGGCGCCGAGCGCGGCGGGCCTCCCGGCGTCGTCGGGCGCGCAGAACGCTCCCGCGACGACCGGGCTCGGGCGGCCTCAGTCGGCGCAGTCGCCTCGCAGATACGCCGTCACGCGTGCCGACGCGGCGGTCGTGGCGGTGGTGTCGAGCGTCGAGAGCGCCGCCCCGACGGCGGCGGTGATCGCGTCGCCGTCGCCCGCGTCAACCTTGTCGACGGCCTGGGCGACCGTGTCCACATAGTCCTTGACGGCGTCCCAGTCGGCGGCGACCGCCGGGGGCGGGACGGCCTCGGCGAGCGCCTCGCTCGCACCCCGGAACCCGGTCCGCAGCGTCGCCGGGTTGTCGGCCGTCATGCCGACCTGGCTCGACGCCGACTGCGCCCACGCGACCTGCGCGGCGGCGCACTGCTCGGGCGACGCGGGCAGGGCGTCGGCGTCGTCGGCCGGCGAGCCCGCACGCGCCGCGCCCGTGGCCAGTCCCGCGCCCAGCGCGACCGCGGCCGCCGCGACGAGCGCGACGCGGTGGTCGAGCAGGCGGGGAACCGCGAGCCTGCCGCGCACCGAAGAGCGGACGCGGGGCCAGCCCGCGGGTCGCCGCCGCGAGGGCGCCTCGACGGCCTGGGTCCGCCGCGGAGGCGCCTCGGCGGCCGGGCTGCGCCGCGAGGGCGTTTCGGCGGTCGCGGGACGAAGCGGGTCGGGCGACTCGCTGGACTCCAGCAGCAGCGCGCCCTGCGACCGCTGGGACCGCGCAGGGCGCCCGGGCTCCGCACGACGCCGGGATTCCGCACGACGCTCGGACTGCTCAGGTCGCTCGGACTTCAGAACGCTCGGGGACTCAGCAGGGCGCTGGGACTCCGGAAGGCGCTGGGACTCCGGAAGGCGCTGAGGCTCGGAGCGGCTCTGGGCCGCCGCGGGCTGTGGCGGGCGCCGCTCCAGCGTGAAGAGTTGCTCAGGCGCCAGGCGCGGGGCCTGCGCACCCGCCTGATCGAGGACGGGCGAGAAGACCGGCGTCGCCGTCTTGCCCGGCGACGGGCGAGGCGTGGGAGTCAGGCTCAGGGCCGACGGCGTGGGCGCTCCCGCCCCGGTCGGCGCCCACGGCGCGGCGGGGGCCGCGGGTCGGCGGACCGCACGCCGCGCGCGCCCCTCGGGCGCGGGTGACGTCGTGGACCGTTTCACGCTCGGAGCGTAGCGCGCTGTCCCAGCAGGTAGAAGGGCCGCCCAGCGCCACTTGACCGCGGCGCCCGGCGCGGGTCATCCTCCGCGCGTGACGTCCGCGACGACAGGCCTGTGGGTCGACCCCGAGAACGACCCCCGCACGACGGGCTCCGACCCCGTGGGCGAGAAGGAGACGGTCTGGGAGTACCTGTGCCGTTACCGCATGACGCTGGTCATGAAGTGCGAGGGACTCGACGCCGAACAGCTCGCGCGCCGTTCCGTGCCGCCGTCGACGCTGTCACTGCTGGGCGTCGTGCGGCACCTGGCCAACGTCGAGCACCACTGGTTCCAGCGCGTGCTGGCAGGCAGGAGCACGCCGGGCCCGTTCGAGCTGCCCGATGTCGCCGACCACGACTTCGACGGCGCCTCGCCGACCGACGCCTGCGTGACCGAGGCGTGGGGCGAGTGGCACCAGGCGGTCGAGGCGGCTGACGACGTGTTCTGGTCGGAGGAGATGGACCGCGAGGTCCCCGTGGGCGACGGCACGGTCGAGGCGCGCGACGTGCTGATCCACATGGTCGAGGAGTACGCGCGGCACATGGGGCACGTGGACCTGCTGCGCGAGTGCCTCGACGGCCGCACCGGCCTCTGACCCCCGCGCCCACGGTGACCGGTTGCCGGTGACGGCAACCCGAGTCACCCTGCGAGTTCGAGCATTCGGTGAGTTGTTCGAGCGCCCGGGGGCTCGAACACGACCCGAATGCTCGAACTCGCGGGGCGCCGCGGAGCGCGAGCGGCGTGGGCGGCGGCCTATGCCGCGACGACCACCTCCAGGTGGTTGCGCCACGGGTCGTCGAACCGCAGCGTTGCGCCGTCGTCGGCCACGGCGACGCCCGCGTGCCGCAGCCGGTCGCGCAATGCGGCGGCGGCGTCGGCGGTGGGCGCCTCGACGCCGATGGTCGCCAGCCCGAGCGTCGACGCGCGCGGCCCCGCTCCCCGCGAGGCCCAGGTGTTGACGGCGAGGTGGTGGTGGTACCCGCCGGCGGAGACGAACAGCGCCCCGGGCGCCGTCGCGGTGGGCTCGAACCCGAGCGTGTCGACGTAGAAGGCGCGGGCCGCGGCGAGGTCGCCCACCTGCAGGTGCACATGCCCGACGACGGCGGGCGTCGCGGCGGCCGCGGCGCGCTCCTGCGCGTCGCGCGGCAGATGCTCGGTGAGGAACCCGTTCGGGTCGAGCCACAGCGTGTCCATGCGGATCTGGCCGTCGTCCCACGCCCACGTCTCGCGTGGGCGGTCGTGGTAGAGCTCGACGCCGTTGCCCTCGGGGTCGGTGAAGTAGAAGGCCTCGGAGACCAGGTGGTCGGCGCTGCCGACGTAGGTGCCCGGCGCGTGCGCGGCGACCGAGGCGAGCGCCGTCGCGAGTTGGGCCGCGCCGTCGTACACCACGGCCGTGTGGAACAGCCCGGCCTCGCCCCGGCGCGGCCGTGGCAGGCCGGGCGTGCGGCGCAGCACGACGACGGGGGCCTCGTCGCGGCCGAGCACCGCGGTCTGCGCTCGCTCGGCTGGGCTGAGGGCGAGCGTGTCGGGCACGTCGATCTCGTCGAGCAGCAGCCCGTCGCGGTAGTAGGCCGTCATGACGTCGAGGTTCTCGACGTGGAGGGTCACCGCGCGCATGGCGGTGCCCGGGGGGAGGAGGTCGTCCACGACGTGGGCAACCCTCGGGAGGGGGCGAAAAGTCCCGTCCCGAGGGCGCCCGCGACTACCGGCGGGGGGCCGGTGCGTCGACGTCGTCCGGCCTGTCGCGCTCGGCTCGGTCCGCCTGGACCAGCGCCTCGGCCGCCGTGGCGGCCTGGGCGGCCGCGGCCTCCTCGGCCGCCGACGCCTTGTCGGCCCGCGCCGCGCGCACCCGCGAGGTGACGACGGCGCAGAAGGCGATGAGGGCGGCGACGCTGGCCAGGGTGACGCGCAGCACGTGGTTGGCGTCGGCGGGCACGCTCATCGCGACCACGGCGGGCGCGATGAGCACCGCGACCAGGTTCATGACCTTGATGAGCGGGTTGATGGCCGGGCCGGCGGTGTCCTTGAACGGGTCGCCCACGGTGTCGCCGATGACGGTGGCCGCGTGGGCCTCGGAGCCCTTGCCGCCGTATGCGCCGTCCTCGACGATCTTCTTGGCGTTGTCCCAGGCGCCGCCCGAGTTGGCCAGGAAGACCGCCATGAGCACGCCCGTGCCGATGGCACCGGCGAGGAACCCCGCCAGCGGTCCGACGCCGAGGCCGAAGCCCACGGCGATGGGCGCGAACGCCGCCAGCAGTCCGGGGGTCGCGAGCTCACGCAGCGAGTCGCGCGTGCAGATGTCGACGACCCTGCCGTATTCGGGCCGCTCCTCGAACGTCATGATCCCGGGGTGCTCGCGGAACTGGCGGCGCACCTCGTAGACGATGGCGCCGGCCGCGCGCGTGACGGCGTCGACGGCCAGGCCCGAGAACAGGAACACGGTCGCGCCGCCGAGGATCACGCCCACGAGCGTCACGGGCGAGATGATCTCGTAGCTCAGCATCGAGGTGACCAGTCCGGTCCCGTGCTCGGTGACGTCGTCCAGCGCGCGCTTGACGGCCTCGGCGTAGGAGCCGAACAGCGCGGTCGCCGCGAGCACGGCGGTCGCGATAGCGATGCCCTTGGTGATGGCCTTGGTGGTGTTGCCGACGGCGTCGAGGTCGGTCAGCGCCTGCGCGCCGGCCTCGTCGACGTCGCCGGACATCTCGGCGATGCCCTGCGCGTTGTCGCTGACGGGGCCGAAGGTGTCCATCGCGACGATGACCCCGACCGTGGTGAGCAGGCCGCAGCCGGCCAGCGCGATGAGGAACAACGCGAGCCACACCGAGCCGCCGGCCAGCAGGAACGCCGCGCAGATCGCGGCGGCGATGAGGCCCGCGGTGTACACGGCCGACTCGAAGCCGACGCCGATGCCCGCGAGCACCACGGTCGCTGCGCCCGTGCGCGAGGTCGCGGCGACGTGCAGCGTGGGCTTCGACGTCGTGCCCGTGAAGTACCCGGTCAGCCACAGGATCACGCCCGCGAGCACGACGCCGACGGCGACGGCCGCGGCGGCGTCCACGCGCGGGTCGGCCGACAGCCCGTGCATGACGCCGAGGTCGGCCGTGCCGTGCAGGTCGTCGAACGACGCCGGCAGGTAGACGAACGCCGCGATGGCGGCGAGCGCCGCGCCCACGACGGCCGAGATGTAGAAGCCGCGGTTGATCGCCGTGAGCCCGCTCTCGTCGCCGCGCACGCGCGTGACCAGGACGCCGAGCAGTGCGACGAACGCGCCGATCGCGGTGACCATGAGCGGGAAGACCATGCCCTGCTCGCCCATCGCCGCGCGGCCCAGGATGAGCGCGGCGACCAGGGTCACCGCGTAGGACTCGAACAGGTCGGCCGCCATGCCGGCGCAGTCGCCGACGTTGTCGCCCACGTTGTCGGCGATGGTGGCGGCGTTGCGGGGGTCGTCCTCGGGGATGCCCTGCTCGACCTTGCCCACCAGGTCCGCGCCGACGTCGGCCGCTTTGGTGAAGATGCCGCCACCGACGCGCATGAACATGGCCAGCAGCGCGGCGCCGAAGCCGAAGCCCTCCAGCACCACGGGCGCGTTCTCGCGGTAGACGAGCACCACGAGGCCGGCGCCGAGCAGGCCGAGGCCCACGACCGACATGCCGACGACGCCGCCGGTGCGGAACGCGATCTGCGCGCCCTGGCTGCGCCCGCCGGCCTGCGAGGCCGCGGCGGCCACGCGCACGTTCGCGCGCACCGCCAGCCACATGCCGAGGTAGCCGATGGCGGCCGAGAACGCGGCGCCCACGAGGAACGCGACCGACCGGCCCAGGCGCACCCCGCCGTCGCCGGGCAGCAGGAAGAGGAGCGCGAAGACGACGACGGCGAACAGGGCGAGCGTGCGGAACTGCCGGTTGAGGTAGGCCGCCGCGCCCTCTTGCACCGCGCGCGCGATGTCGCGCATGGCGACTGTGCCCTCGCCGGCCGCCAACACTTGCCTTCTGAGCACGAAGGCGCAGGCCAGAGCCGCGAGGCCGATGACCGTGATCACCCCGACGATCACGATGGACTCGGTACCGAGTGTGAGCATCCGTCCTCCTTGACGACGCCTCGCAGAGGCGTGGAAAGGCCCCGCCGGCGCCGTTGACGACGGGATTCCGGGAGTCTACCTGGAACGTGACGTCCGTCACGAGGTGATGTCGGTCACCGTGCTCCGCGTGTCACCAGATGTCCTCCCCCGCTTGACCCGCTCGTCCCGCTCGTCCCGCGCCAGCGCGCGCTCGCCCGACCCAACGTTTCGCGGCCACCAGGCGTTGAGTGGGTCAGGAGCACGGACGGGGAGGTCGCCGATGGCCCGCTGGGAGGCGGTGCTCGAAGAGCTGGTCACGCGCCGGCACCGAGCGCTGGTGGGATACGCATATCTGCTGTGCGGCGACGCGCGGCAGGCCGAGGACCTGCTGCAGGACGCCCTGGTCAAAGTGTTCGCGCGCCTGCGCACCCCCGCGCCGCCGACGGCGCACGCGACCGCGCACCCCCTCGTGGACGGCGCGGACACCCGCGGGGGGCCGACGCTGACCGAGGCCTACGTGCGCCGCACGATCCTCACGCTCTACCTCGACTCCTGGCGCCGCCAGCGCCGGTGGCGCCAGGTGGTCCCTCTCGTCGCGAGCGCCGAGACGGGCCGCGGCCCGGAGTCCGGCGCCACCGCACGGGCCGACGTGGCCGCCGCACTGGCCCGCCTCGCCCCGCGCGAGCGCGCCGCCGTCGTCCTGCGCTACTTCGAGGACCTGACGGTGCCGCAGGTCGCCGACGCCATGGGCCTGGCGCCCGGCACCGTCAAGCGGTACCTGTCGGACGCCACGGTCACCCTGCGCGCCGTGCTGAGCGTGCCCGACGACGCCGCCGCGCCCACCACCGCGGCGGGGACGAACGCCACCGAGACGACTGACGGCAGGAGGGCCGGACGATGAGCGCCCAGGACGACCGGTACGAGGCCCGCTTCGGGGCCGAGCTCGAATACGCCCTGGAGCGGCTGGCGGGCGCGGGCGCCGCCGCCGCGCCCGAGCCCAGCGCACTGCTGGCCACCGTCCGCGGGCGGGTGCGCCGGCGTCGGGCCGCCAAGCAGGCCGGGATCGGCGTCACCACGCTCGCCGTCGGCGGCGCGCTCGTGGTCGGAGCGTTGCGCGTGGCCGACCACCTCGCGCCGGGCCCCGTCGCGCCCGCCACGCCGATCCCGTCCGAGTCCCCGATCCCGTCCGAGTCGCCGACGCCGTCCGACCCCACGCCCACCGACGGCGCCTGGGACGGCACCGCGCCCACGCCGACCGACGTGCCGCTCGACGAGGGCTACCAGCCCGCCTACTTCGCGGGCACCGACATCGTGTGCGGCATGCCCGAGGCGGACTTCACGGCGAGCGACACCGCGTTCACCCTCGCCGCCACCGGCGCCGTGGTCAACGACGCGGCGCCCGGCGACGACGGTGAGTGGGTCATCATGCCCTCAGCCCCGCTCACGCTCGCGCCAGCCGCGGGCGCGGGCTCCGACGGCACGACGACGTTCAGCGCCCCGACGTTCGCGTGGTTCTCGGGCGGGCGCCTGGTCAGCCTCGGCGCCGGGCTCACCGACCCGGAGCCGCTCGACCTGTCGGCCGCGCTCGCCGCTGGCCAGGCGCTGCTCGACGGCTCGCTCGACACGCTCAGCTCGTGCGTCGCCGACGGCGGCGTCCGCCTGCCCGAGGGCGCCTACACCGTGCGCCCCTGGATCGAGGCGGACCCCGGCGGCGGCGCGGGGCGGCGCCTCGTCGTGGGCGAGGCCGTCTCGGTGGTGATCGACGGCGGCAGCGTGTTCAGCCCCGGCGCCCCGACGCCGGCCCCCGAGCCGTTCGCGCTGCCCGATCCGCCGTCGACGGCCCCCGAGGGCGGAGCCGTGGCCCAGGCGACCGTCGACCGCACGGGTGCGTGGGACCGTCGGGCCCGCTCCAGCGTCGGGTACGTCGAGACCGCCCAGCCGTACGAGCTCACCGTGCGCTGCTCCGCGACGGGGCAGGAGCCCGTGGGCTACGAGGTGCGCGTCGACCGCGACGGCACGTGGGCGAGCGTCGCGAGCGGCACGGCGGCGTGCGGCGAGCCGGTCACGCGCACGGTCGACGTCGGCGCGCCGGCCGGCGGACGGATCCAGGTGCGCCTGACCGCGCCGGACGGCGTCGCGCTGGCCTCGGCCGTCGTCGCGCCGCGTGGTTGACTGCGGGCATGGCCGCCAGCACCGTCCCCGTCCCCCACGAGGCCCGAGCCCACGCCGAGGACCTCGGCGCGTTCGTCACCGCCTCGCCGTCGTCGTTCCACGCCGCGGCCGAGATCGCGCGGCGTGCCGAGGCGGCCGGGTTCACGCGGCTGCGTGAGGCCGACGCCTGGGAGCTGACCCCGGGCGGGCGCTACGTCGTCGTGCGCGACGGCTCGGCGCTCGCGTTCGCCCTGCCCGCGGACGCGGGCCCGACGACGGCGTTCACCGTCGTCGGCACGCACACCGACTCGCCCGGGTTCAAGCTCAAGCCGCGCCCCACCACGGGCGGGCACGGGTTCTGGCAGGCCGGCGTCGAGGTCTACGGCGGCCCGCTGCTCAACTCGTGGCTCGACCGCGAGCTGGAGCTCGCCGGGCGCGTGGTGCTGCTCGACGGCAGTGAGCACCTGGTGCGCACCGGTCCGCTCCTGCGCCTGCCCCAGCTCGCCATCCACCTGGACCGCAGCGCGAACGACGGCCTCGCGCTCGACAAGCAGCGCCACACCCAGCCCGTGTGGGGCCTCGGCGCCGTGGGCGACGCCGACGTGCTGGCGGCGCTCGCGGCGACCGCGATCCCGGCCGACGGCGGCGCGGGCGGCGGCGGCGCGGGCGGCGGCGGCGCGAGCGACGATGGCGCGGGTGGCCCGGTCGGCGTCGACCCGGCGCAGATCGGCGGCTACGACGTCGTCGTGGCCGACACCCAGGCCCCGCGCGCCTTCGGGGCCGACGGCGCGCTGTGGGCGTCGGGGCGCCTGGACAACCTGCTGTCGACGCACGCCGCGCTGACCGCGCTGCTGCGGGTTGCGGCAGGCGACCTCGCAGCGGGCGGCCTCGCGGGCGACCGGGCGTCGACCATCGCCGTCGTCGCAGCCTTCGACCACGAGGAGATCGGGTCCGAGTCACGCTCGGGCGCGGCCGGACCGCTGCTGGCCGACGTGCTCACGCGCGTGGGCGCCGCGCTCGGCGCCGGACCCGAGGACCGCGCGCGGGCCTTCGCGGCCTCGTTCGTGGTCTCCTCCGACGTCGGTCACGCCGTGCACCCCAACTATCCCGAGCGGCACGACCCGGCCAACCAGCCGGTCGCGGGCGGCGGCCCGATCCTCAAGATCAACGCCAACCAGCGCTACGCGACCGACGCGCAGGGCGCCGCGCGCTGGCAGGCGGCGTGCGCCGCGGCGGGCGTGCCGAGCCAGGAGTTCGTGTCCAACAACGCGCTCCCGTGCGGCTCGACCATCGGCCCCATCACGGCGACCCGGCTGGGCATCCGCACCGTCGACGTCGGCGTGCCGATTCTGTCGATGCACTCGGCGCGCGAACTGACCGCCGTCGTCGACCCCTGGTACCTGTCGCGCGCGATGGCGCAGGTGCTCGCGGGCTGAGGCTGAGGCGCTCAGGCCAGCGCGAGCGCCCGACCGCGCACGCCGCGCAGCATCGCAGCGCTCATGACAAAGCTGACCGGCTGCACGGCCTCGGCCAGCACCCGACCGGCCGGGCTGAGCGGCCGATAGCGCTCGCGCACCAGCAGACGCGTGCCCGCCCCCGTCGCGCGCAGCACGAACGCCCAGGTGAACTCGTACGGGGCCGCGCCCTCCCCGGGCAGGGTGTCGCCGACCAGCACGAGGTGGCGCAGCGGCTCGATCCGCGCGACGCGCAGCGTGACCTGCGGAGCCAGGTGGACGGCGTCGCCCAGCGTGAGGTCCTGCCAGCGCTCCTCGACCTGGTCGGCCGAGTGGATGTCGAGGCCGACCAGCCGTTCGAGCCAGTCGTGCGAGTAGAACCCGCCGCGCCCGTAGCCGAGCTGCACGATCCACGGCCACACCGCGCGCGGAGGCGCCGCGATCCCCACGCCGCGCGTCGCCACGACGCTGGCGGCGGGCACGACGTCGTCACCCGGCAGCGGCCCGTCGGCCTCGCCCGCGAGCGTCCCCCACGTCTGGGTCATGCGCCGGGTGAGCAGAGCGGCGCCGAGGCCGAGGACTCCGGTCGCGACGAGGCCGGCGGTGCGGGCTGTGGTTGCCATGGGTCGATGGTCGTCGTCCGGTGGCCCGGACGCCAGGGACGGAGGTCCTTCGACGCCAATCACCGCCATCGGACCGACGTTGCGCGCCGCGGATCGCCACCACCTCGGCCACACTGGCCCGAGCGAGGCGCTCGCCGAGCGATTTGTCCGATCCCGGATCCACCGACCCCCGGGACTCATGCAGACTCCGGGAGGCACCGTGTCACCGATGACGGTCCACGCGTCCGGCCCGCCCGACGCGCCCTGCGTGGTGCTCGTCCACGGCCTGACCGACGCGGGCACAACCTGGCCCGACGCGGTCGAGCGCTGGCACGAGCGCTGGCGCCTGCTGGCCGTCGACCTGCGTGGGCACGGCTCCTCGCCGCGGTTCGGCCCACGGGCGCCGCGCGTGACCGACGTGTGGCTGGGCGACCTGCTCGATCTGCTGCGCTCGCTCCCATCCCGGCCCGTGCTGGTCGGGCACTCCCTCGGCGCCCACCTCGCGCTGCGCGCGGTGCTCGACACCCCCGGCCTGGTGCGCGCCGCCGTGCTGGAGGACCCGCCGCTGCCGCAGGTGGACGAGAACGACACGCTGCCCGAGTTCCGCGCCGAGCAGCACCGACTCCTGGACGCCTTCACCGACGGGATCGACGCCGAGGTCGCCCGGATGCGCGCCGAGACGCCGTGGTCGCAGCGTGAGGTCGTGGCCTGGGCCGCGTGCAAGCCACTCGTCGAGCGGGCGATGATCGACCGCTTGGAGCTGCCCGAGCGCGATTGGCCGGCGCTGCTGGAGCAGGTCGCGGTCCCGACGCTGTGCGTGGCGCCCACACACGGCGCGCTGTCGCCGTTCGTCGCCCACGCGCGCAACCCGCTGATCACGACGGCGTTCGTCGACGGCGCCGGGCACTGCGTCCGGCGCGACGCTCCGGACGCGTACCACGCCGTCGTCGACCCGTTCGTCGCGGGCCACCTCACAGCCGAGGCCGGATCGCCCACGCGCTGAGCCGCGGCGTCAGCCACCGATCCGGCTCCACCCGAACGGCCCCACCCCAGTCCCGACGCCGACCCCGACCCTGCGAGGATGGCCCGGTGTCCGACGTCGCCGCCCACCCGCTGCTCGACGTGCTGCTCGCGGGCGGCGCGCGCGCCGACCGGCTGACGCACGTGCGCACGCTGCCGGCACGCCCCGGCGTCAGCGCCGACTGGCCCGCGTGGGCCGACCCGGCGCTGGTCGCGGCGTATCGGTCGCTCGGCGTCGAACGCCCCTGGGCGCACCAGGCGGTCGCCGCGTCGGCGGCGTGGGAGGGCAGGCACGTCGCGCTGGCGACGTCGACCGGCTCGGGCAAGTCGCTCGCGTTCTGGCTGCCCGCCCTGACCGCCGTCGGGCGTGACCTGCCCGCGCAGCGGCGCGGCGCCGTGCTCTACCTGTCGCCGACCAAGGCGCTCGCGGCCGACCAGCTCGCCGCTCTCGAACGCGTGCTGGCCGCCATGCCCGACGGCGCGGGCCGCGGCCTGCGCGTGGCGACGTGCGACGGCGACACCCCCACCGAGGAGCGCCGCTGGACGCAGGACTACGCCGACGTCGTCCTGACCAACCCCGACTTCCTGCACTTCTCGCTGCTGCCGAACCACCGCCGGTGGGCGCGGCTCCTGCGGGCGCTGCGCTACGTCGTCGTCGACGAGGGGCACACCTACCGCGGCGTGTTCGGCGCGCACGTGTCGCTGGTGCTGCGGCGCCTGGCCCGGCTCGTGGAGCATCACCGCGGCGGCACGCTCACCTTCGTCGTCGCGAGCGCGACGTCGGCCGAGCCCGCCGCGAGCGCCGCGCGCCTGCTCGGGGTGGGGGCCGACGACGTCGCGGCCGTGGTCGCGGACGCCTCGCCGTCGGGGCGGAGGACCGTCGCGCTGTGGCAGCCGCCCGAGGTGGCGTCGTCGGGGTTCACGCGCTCGGGCGCCGGGGCGGGCGCCGGGGCGGGCGTGGGTGACGACGACCCGTGGCTGCTGCCCGACCCGCTCGACCCCGGCCACGCCGAGGGTGAGCAGGCGCCTGTCGTCACGGTGGAGGGTGGGTCCGACCACCCGCGCCGCACGGCGACCGCCGAGGTCGCCGACCTGCTGGCCGACCTGGCCGCGCATGGGGCGCGCACCCTCGCCTTCACCCGCTCGCGCCGCGGCGCCGAATCGGTGGCGCAGGCCGCGCGCGACCATCTGCGGCCGGTGTCCACGGACCTGTCCCGGCGGGTGGCCGCCTACCGCGGCGGGTACCTGCCCGAGGAGCGCCGCGAGTTGGAGCAGGCGATCCGCACGGGCGCGCTGCTGGGCCTGGCCACGACCAACGCGCTGGAGCTCGGCGTCGACATCTCGGGACTCGACGCGGTGCTCATCGCTGGCTGGCCGGGCACCCGCATGTCGCTGTGGCAGCAGGCGGGGCGCGCCGGGCGGGCCGGGGCCGACGGGCTGGTCGCGTTCGTCGCGCGCGAGGACCCGCTCGACACCTACTTGGTGACCCATCCCGAGGCGGTGTTCGACGCGCCGCTCGAGGCGACCGTGTTCGATCCGGCCAACCGATACGTGCTGGCCCCACAACTGTGCGCCGCCGCGCAGGAGGTCCCCCTGCGCACCGAGGACCTGGCCCGCTTCGGCGAGCCGGGGCACGTGCGGGCGGTGCTCGACGAGCTCGTCGAGGGCGGGGCGCTGCGCCGCCGGCCATCGGGCTGGTACTGGACGCACGCGCAGCCCGCGGCCTCGATGGCCGACCTGCGCGGGTCGGGCGGGCGACCGGTGCGCGTGGTCGAGGCGCCCACGGGCCGACTGCTCGGGACGGTCGACGCCGGGTCTGCCGACGGTCAGGTGCACGACGGCGCGGTGTACGTGCACCAGGGCGCGACGTTCGTCGTCGACCACCTCGACCTGACCGACCGGGTCGCGCTCGTGGTGCGCCGCGACGTCGACCACGGCACGTGGTCGCGCGAGGTCATGACGATCGCCATCGAGGACGCCCCGATGGTGGATCCGACGGTGGTTGAGCCCGTCGAAACCACCCCACCCCCACCCCCGGCGGTTGAGCCTGTCGAAACCACCTCATCCGCCGGCGTGGTTTCGACAGGCTCAACCACCGCGGACTCCACCACCGCGGGCTCCACGGTCACCCGCGCCTGGGGCCCGATCACGTGGGGTCTGGGCCCGGTCGAGGTCACGAGCCAGGTCGTCAGCTTCGAGCGCCGCCGCCTGCCCGATCTGCAGGTGCTCGGCACCGAGCCGCTCGACCTGCCCGAGCGTTCGCTGCCGACCACGGCCGTCTGGTGGTCGGCGCCCGACTTCGTGCTGCGCGCCGCGGGCCTCGACCCCGACGTCGTCCCGGGCGCCCTGCACGCCGCCGAGCATGCGTCGATCGGCCTGCTTCCCCTGCTCGCGACGTGCGACCGGTGGGACCTGGGCGGCATCTCGACCGACCTGCACGCCGACACCGGCCAGGCGACCGTGTTCGTCTACGACGCCTATCCGGGCGGGGCCGGGTTCGCCGAGCGCGGCTACCACCTTGGCGCGGTGTGGCTGCGGGCCACCCGCGACGCCATCGCCGCGTGCCCGTGCGATCACGGCTGCCCAGCGTGCGTGCAGTCGCCCAAGTGCGGCACCTACAACAGCCCGCTCGACAAGGCCGCGGCGGTCACGCTCCTCGACGCCGTGCTCGCGCACGCGCCGAGCTGACCGAGGGCAGACCGAGGGCAGACCGAAGCCGACCCCGACCAGAACCGCGGACGTGGGATCGACCCCTCGCCCCCCATCTCGGGTCTTGCCGCCCGGCGACCGGCCCGAGGCGTACTGTCCGTCCGTGACCGTGGACATCCCACTCGACGAACGGCGCCGTTCCCGCGAGGACGCGCGCGTCTGCCCCACCCACGCCCGCTCCTGGCTGCTGCTGTCGGCCCTGCGCGACGACGTGTTCGACGCGGCACAGCTCTCTCGCGCCGACCAGGTGGTGCTCGACTGCGAGGACGCCGTAGACGTCTCGCTCAAGGACGTGGCCCGCGCCAAAGCGCTCGACTGGTTCGGCCGTGGTGGCCGCGCGTGGGTGCGCATCAACGAGCGCGCCTGCGACGCCTGGGCCGACGACGTCCGCGCCCTGCGAGACGCGGTCGGCCTGCGCGGTGTCATGCTCGCCAAGACCGAGAGCGCCGACCAGGTGGTCGACACGGTGCAGCGCCTGGGCGGCACGGTGCCTGTGATCGCGCTGGTCGAGTCGGCCCTCGGGATCGAGGAGGCCGTGTCCATCGCCCGCGCTCCCGGGGTGTTCCGCCTCGCGTTCGGCTCGGGCGACTACCGCCGCGACACGGGCGCCGCGAACGAGCCGCTCGCGATGGCCTATCCCCGCTCGCGGCTCGTGACGGCGTCACGTATCGGCGGGCTCACCGGCCCGATCGACGGCCCGACGGTCGGCGTGAGCCACCCGCTGGTCCGCGAGCAGTCGGGCGACGCCGTCGCGCTCGGCATGACGGGGAAGATCTGCCTCGACCTCGATCAACCCGCGGTGGTCAACGAGTGCTTCAGCCCGTCCCCGGCGGACGTCGCGTGGGCGGTCGACTTCCTCGCCGAGTTCGAGGCCGCCGGCGGCGTGATCCGCGACGGTTCCGACAAGCCGCGTCTGGGCCGGGCTCGCCTGATCCACGAGCGCGCGGCGATGTTCGGAGTCAACCCGAGCTGATTGCCCCACCCCGCGCCACCGCGCGGCGTCCGAGGCGGGGTCCGGCGCGGAGCGGGGTCCGGCGCGGGCCTCCGCCCGGGCGACGCCTCCCGCCCAGGTCGGCAGCGCGGGGACCTGCCGCCCGACGGTGATCCCGACGACGCCGCCGCGCTCGGGCTCGCATGACTCGAGGTGGCCGTGGTTGCGCTCGACGGCGTCCCGGGCGGTGGCGCACGGGTCGAGCCCGGCACGCAGGGCGCTCGCGGCGGCGAGCGCGCCCAGGTCGGCGGCCGCCTGTGCGGCGCTGCGCGCCCGCTGCGCCGCTCCGAGGGCGCCCAACGCCAGACCGAGCGTCAGCACGACAGCGGCCAACCCGAGCACGAGCACCGTCCCGGCGCCCCGCTCCGCGCCCGTGTCGCCGCCTTCGGAGCCCGACTCGCGGCGGCGCACGACCACCGTCCCCGACCACGGCGCCGGGCCGCGCCCGGCGCCGTGCGCGGCTCGGCCCCTGCGTACGGTCACGGCTCGGTCCACGCGCCCTGTCACGGCTCCGTCCACGCGCCCTGTCACCGCTCGGTCCACGCGCCCTGTCACGGCTCGGTCCACGCCGTCGCCTGCGCCCGCGCGCGCAGCGGCATGTGGGCGAACCATCCATCGCCGACAGGCCGTGACACCTCGACGACGACCCACGGCCCGTCGCGCTGCAACTGCGCTGTCGCCCCGGCGCCGCCGACCCGGGCGACCACCTCGCGCACCTGCGTGTCGTCCTGCCCGATGGCGACGGCCCGCGCCCCCGCGCGGGCCGCGTCCGTCGCGCGAAGCTGCGCGCCGGACGCGGCCGCGAGGGTCAGCACCGCGACGAGCAGCAGCGCGACGACGGGCAGTCCGACGGCGAGCTCGGCGGTCACGGCGCCGCGCTCAGCGGTCACGGCGCCGCGCGCGTCCGTCACGGCGCCGCGCTCGGCCGTCCGTGAGACCCGCCCCACCCCCACGGGCGATCCTGCCGACGCCGCGCAAGCCCGCACTCTCGTCACGTCGGCCTCACACCACCGAGAGCGCCGACGTGATGATGCCCTCCAGCAGGCCACGCACCATGTCGCTCTTGAGGATCGCGATGAGCAGCCCCGCCAACCCGACGGCTCCGATCGTCGCGACGGCGTACTCCGCGGTCGCCATACCCGCCTCCGGCCCGTCGACGGCCCTGTCGGCACCGCCCGTGCCGCCCGTCCCGCTCGCCCTATTCATTCGGCTCATCCCGTTCGTCCTGACCATCGTGTCCCTCTCCATGACATCCCCTCTCGTCCGCGCGGCGGCCCTCGCCTCCGCGCTTGCCTCGTCCCGGCGGCCGCCGGGACGCCCGTGGGCGCCGGCCGTCATCCCGACGCCAGCCCCGATCCCCACGCCAGCAGCACCGGCACAAGCCCCACCAGCACGAACGCGGGCAGGAAACACGCGCCGAGCGGCAGCACGAGCCGCACGGCGAGGCGGCCCGCGGCCTGCCGCGCCGCGTCCCTACGTGAGCGCCGCACCTCCTCGCCCGCCGCGCGCAACGCCGCGGCTGGCGCGGCCCCCTCCTCCCACGCCGGGCGCAGCGCCCGCGCGACGACGTCGAGCCGGCCGGGCGCCGCGCCCCATGCCTGCGACCAGGACGCGCCCAGCCGCAGCGCCGCCCCCGTGGCGCCCAGCGCGGCGCCGTCACCGCCGCCGACGGCGTCCCCCACCGCCTCCAGGGCGCGCGGCACTCCGGCCCCCGCGCGCAGCGCGGCGCCGAGCAACTCCAGCGTCACCGGCACGTCGGCAGGGACGACGTCGTCGTCGCGCCGGGCTGGTGGCGCGACGGTGAGCAGGCCACACCGCCGCCGGACTCCCGCGGTCGTGAGCAGCCACGGCGAGGCGGCGAGCAGACCACCCAGCGCGCCCGCCAGGACCGCGACCGCGCCGGTCACGTCGCCTCCTCGACGCGCCGCGCCGTCTCGACCAGGCGCCCGGTCCACCAGTGCCCGACGGCGAGCAGCACGAGCCCACCCGCCACCGCGGCCGTGCCTGGCCCCCCATCGGTGGCGGCGGCCCACGGGTCTGCTCCCAGAGCCCAGCCGAGCAGCGCGCCCACGGCCGGGAGCCACAGAAGCACCCGTGCCGTCGCGCGCGGACCGGCAAGCGCGGCCTCGCGTTCGGCGTCGGACTCGGCCTGTGCCGCAAGCGTGTCCGAGACGGCCTCAAGCACCCGCCCGAGCGGCGCCCCCACGGTCAGCGCCAGCCGCGTCGCCGCCGCGACGGCCCGGGCTGGCGCGTCGCCGACCACGGTCGCGAGCGCCGCGGCCTCGGGCACGCCCAGGCCGTCGACCGGCACGCCCGCGGCGCGCGTCCACGCGGCGCCGGGCGGCGCCCCGGCTCGCAGCAGCGCCACGACCTGCGCGACGACGACGCGTACGCGCGCTCCCTCGTCGCGGCTGGCGCCGCCTCGGCGCGCCGAGACCACGCGCAGCGCGGTCGCCCGCCACGCCTGCGGGCCGCTGGCGTCCCCGGTCCGCAGCGGCGTCGCTGGCTCCCGGGCCGCACCGCGGGGCCCGTCGGGTCGCCCGCGCCCACCCGGCGCGCGCCCGAGCACGTCGCACGCACGCCGTCCCCCGCCGTCAAGGCCCACCCACACCGCGAAGGTGACCGCGACACCGAGCACGACCGCCTGGGCGCCGCCACCCGCCGCAGTCACGATCCCCACCTCGCGGTCACGATCCCCACCTCGCCAGGACCTGCTCCCAGGCCGTCGCGTCGGCCACGCACGCCTGCGCGGCCTGCCCGTCCCAGCGCGCCGCCGCCCGCACACGGAAGCCGTCGTCGGCGCGGTCGACGACCCCGAGCGCCGCCACGAACCGTCTGCCGCGCTCGCGCCGCACATGCAGCACGACGTCGACGGCCGCGACCGCCTGCGCGGCGACCGCATCGCGGGGCATGCCCGCGAGCGCCGCGAGCGCCTCCAGGCGCGCGGGCACGTGCTCGACGGCGTTGGCGTGCAAGGTGGCCAGGCCGCCGTCGTGCCCGGTGTTCATGGCGAGCAGCACCTCACGCACCTCGGCGCCGCGGCATTCGCCTACGACGATCCGGTCGGGCCGCATGCGCAGTGCGGCGCGCACCAACTCGGTCAGGCCCACGGCTCCGGCGCCCTCGACGTTCGCCCGGCGCGTCACGAGCGCCACGACGTGCGGGTGCGCGGGAGCGAGCTCGCGCGCCTCCTCGACGACCACGAGCCGTTCGTCGTGCAGCGCCAGTCCCAGCAGCGCGGCCAGCAGGGTCGTCTTGCCCGTCCCCGTCCCGCCCGAGACCAGCACGTTGGCGCGCCGCGCGATGAGCCCGTGCAGCAGCGTCTCCCAGCCCGCGGGGACCGCGCGCAGCGCCACGAGCGCATCGAGGGTGAGCGTCGACTGGCGCAGCACGCGCAGTGAGACCGCCGCCCCGCTGGGCACGATGGGCTCGACGACGGCGTGCAGCCGAGTGCCGTCCGGAAGCCGTCCGTCGCACACGGGCGCCGCGTCGTCGAGCCGCTGCCCGGCGAGCGCGGCGAGCCGCACCGCCAGCGCCCGCACGGCGCCTGGTGTGCCGAGGTCGACGTCGACGCGCTCGACGCCGTGCCCGCGGTCGACCCACACGTCGCGTGGGCCGTTGACGAGCACGTCGGTGACCTCGGGCAGCTCCAGCAGCGGCTGGAGCGGGCCGGCCCCCGTGAGCTCGGCGCGCGCCGCGCGGGTCAGGTCGCGCAGCGCGTCCGACCCGAGCACCCGTCCGCTCGCGGTGAGCGCGGCGCCCAGCGCGGCGTCGTCCACATCGCGCGAGCCGATCCGTCCGCGCACATCGTCGAGCAGGCTCGGGTCCAAGGCGGCGACGTCGCTGGGGCCCCGTTCCGGCCGGAGCGGCCCGCTCACCGCCGTCGCCTCTGCGCGTCGGCGCCCGGTGACGTCAGCGCGTCGGCGAGTTGGGCGCCGAGCCTGCCGAGCCGGGTGCCGCGTCCGACGCGCGGCCCCTGCCCGCGTTCGACGGCCGCGGCGAGCGCCCGGTCCTCACCCACCCGGGCGAGGACGTCGAGCCCGGTCACGGCCTCGACGTCTGCGGCGTCGACCCGTCCGGGCGCCCGCCCCCGCAGCACGAGGCGTGTGCGCCCCATGCCTGCGTCGGTGGGCAGACCGGCCAGCGCACGCGAGACGGCCACGGCGCCCGCCGCCCCCGGCAGCGTCGACGGCGCCACGACGATCACGTCGTCGGCGTCCGCGAGCAGCGCCCGCGCGGCGGAAGTCCACGCGCCCGGCCGCGGCAGGTCCGCGACCACGGCCTCGCCCGCGCGCAGGAGCGCCGAGCACACGTCGAGCACGACGTCGTCGCCGGGCGTGGTGGGGCTCAGGCGGCTCGCGGACAGCACCGGAACCGCGCCCCAGCGGGGCAGGGCGGCGAGCAGGTCGCGGCCGTCGACGTCGCCGCGCGCGCCGGCGAGCTCAGGCCAGCGGGCGCCGGGCTCGTCCTCGACGCCCAACAGCACCTCGACTCCGTGCCCGCCCGCGTCGAGGTCGACGAGCACCGCACGCCCGCGCGCTCTCCGCAGCCCGTGTGCCAGCGCCGCGGCGACGCTGGAGGCGCCTGCCCCTCCGCACGCGCCGACGACCGCCACCAGCGCCGTGGTTCCCTGTCCCATGCGCTCACCCTGACCTCGGCGGCCGGGTCGGCGGGCGGCGTCGCGGACGGTCTGTGCACAACCTCCGGCGGCGACTGCCTGGGGGTCGCGCCTGCGCCACCCGCCACCTCGCCACGACCAGCGCAGCGGCCTGGCGCAGAGGCCCGTGCAGAGGCCTGCGCAAAAAGCCCGGGCGGCGGGCCCTGCGGGGCCCACGCCGGGGTCGGCCCCCATGGCGCACCGCGCGACGTGGGGGACCCCCGGCCGGACGGGATCGACCCCGACCCACTCGGCCTACCGCGTCGCGCGGGACGCGCGGATAGGCTCGGCCTCGTGAGCCGAGCCGCCGCATTCTTCGACCTCGACAAGACGATCATCGCCACGAGCGCGTCGGCGGCCCTGTCCCGCCCGTTCTACGAGGGTGGACTGGTCACGCGGGTCGACGTGCTGCGCACCGCCTACGCCCACTTCCTGTTCGTGGTGGGCAGCGCTGACGCCGACCAGACCGAGCGCATGCGCAAGCACCTGTCGGAGCTCGCGGCCGGGTGGGACGTCGACAAGGTCCGCCAGATCGTGGCGGAGACCGTGCACGACGTCATCGACCCGTACGTCTACGCCGAGGCCGTCGACCTCATCGCCGAGCACCACGAGTTGGGGCACGACGTGGTCATCGTCTCGGCGTCGGGCGCCGAGTTGGTCGAGCCGATCGCCGCGGTGCTCGGCGCCGACCACGTCATCGCGACCCGCATGCGCGTCGAGGACGGCAAGTACACCGGCGACATGGAGTTCTACGCGTACGGCGAGAACAAGGCGATCGCGATCCGCGAGTTGGCCGCCCAGCACGACTACGACCTGACGCGCTCGTACGCGTACACCGACTCGGTCACCGACGCGCCCATGCTCGAGGCGGTCGGGCACGGGTTCGTCGTCAACCCCGACCGCAGCCTGCGCCGCCTGGCGGCCGAGCGCGGCTGGGGCGCGCTCACGTTCTCCCGTCCCGTGGCGTTGCGCGCCAACCTGCGTCCGCCGACGCCGGTGCTCGGGGTGCTGGGCGTGCTGACCGCCGCGGCGGTCGGGTTCTTGGTCTGGCGGGCGCTGAGGCACCGCTGAGGTGCTCCGGGCGAGAGGTCGATCACGGCGCGACAGCCCGCCTTGCGGAAAGGCCTGAACGGGCGTCTGATTGAGGGACAGCAACACATCGGCAGGGCACGGAACCCACGCCAAGGTAGTCCCCTTCGAGGACACTCCGGCGGGCCAGGTCCCGTAACGGAGCAGGACGCAGGCGCCTGCTACCCGTGCCCACCGGCGATGGCGGCACCCGGTCGACTACGACTCCCGGGTGCCGCAGTCGTGCGTCTCGCCACGCATCCCGCTCAACAAGCCCACACCGCGCCCGCGCCGCTCACCGCCGCATCGCGCACCCTCACCGCCACGCGGCGCGCTGGTACTGCGGCGGCCACGCGACGGCGTCGCCCAGCTCGCGCGCGGCGCGCAACGGCCAGTGCGGGTCGCGCAGCGCGGGGCGTCCCAGCAGCACGGCGTCTGCGGCCCCGACGACGAGCACCTGCTCGGCCTGGTGGGCCGAGGTGATGAGGCCGACGGCGGCGGTGGTGATCCCGGCCACCTCGCGGACCGTCCGCGCGTGCGGCACCTGGTACCCGGGCGCCGTCGGGACGGTCGCGGGCACCAACCCGCCCGTCGAGACGTCGGCGAGGTCGACGCCGTGCGCGCGCAGCTCCTTGACGACCTGCGCGACGTCGTCGGCCTGGAGTCCGCCGTCGGCCCAGTCGGTCGCGGACACGCGCACCAGCAGTGGCTTGCCGTCGGGCCACACGGCGCGCACCGCGTCGGCCACCTCGATGAGCAGGCGCGCGCGGTTGGCGGGCGTGCCGCCGTACCGGTCGCTGCGGTCGTTGGTCAGCGGCGAGAGGAACTGGTGCAGCAGGTAGCCGTGCGCGGCGTGCAGCTCGACGGCGTCGAAGCCCGCGGCGTGCGCGCGGCGGGCCGCGGCGGCGAACTGCTCGGGCACGGCGGCGACCTGCTCGCTCGTCATCGCGGCAGGCGCCGCGTACCCGGGGAAGGGCTGCTCGCTCGGGCCGAGCGTGGGCCATCCGCCCTCGGCCCCCGGCACGGTGCCCTGCACGGGCGCCCACGGCCGGTGCACCGAGGCCTTGCGGCCCGCATGGGCGAGTTGCACGCCGATCGCCGCGCCCTGCTCGTGCACGAACCCGGTGATGCGGCGCCACGCGGCGATCTGGGCGTCGTCCCACAGGCCCGTGTCGTGGGCGGTGATCCGCCCCTCGGGCACGACGGCGGTGGCCTCGGTGATCAGCAGCCCGAACCCGCCCGCGGCGCGGGCGCCGAGGTGCGCCAGGTGCCAGTCGCCGGGCAGGCCGTCGCGCGCGGAGTACTGGCACATGGGCGCCAGCCACACACGGTTGGTGACGGTCAGGTCGCGCAGGCGCAGGGGCTCGAACAGGAGGCTCACGGCCACCCACCCTAGGAACCGCGCGGCCTCAGGGGTGCGGCTCGGCGGTGTGATCTCATCCTGCGATCGCCCAAGGGCTTGTGACGCTTGTCACTCAACGGTCTACACTCGCGAACGCGGCACCGCGACGGAGCGGGGTCGTTCGCGACGACGCAGGAGGTTTCTCCGTTGACTACTCCGCAGCCTGAGACCGCAGGCCTCGAGAACCTGCTCCACGAGACCCGATCCTTCCCCCCGGCGCCCGACTTCGCCGCCGCGGCCAACGCGCAGGCGAGCCTCTACAACGCCGCTCAGGCGGACCGGCTCGGCTTCTGGGCGACCCAGGCACGCGAGCTCATCTCGTGGCACACGCCGTTCACGCAGACCCTCGACTGGTCAGACGCGCCCGTGGCGCGCTGGTTCGCCGACGGCACGCTCAACGCGGCCTACAACGCCGTCGACCGGCACGTCGAGGCCGGCCACGGCGACCGCGTCGCCATCCACTTCGAGGGCGAGCCCGGCGACACCCGGACCGTCACCTACGCCGACCTGCAGCGCGAGGTCGCACGCGCCGCCAACGCGCTCGCGGCGCTGGGCGTGTCCAAGGGCGACCGCGTCGTCATCTACCTGCCGATGCTGGTCGAGTCGGTCGTCGCGATGCTCGCGTGCGCGCGCATCGGCGCGCCGCACTCCGTCGTCTTCGGCGGGTTCTCGGCCGACGCGCTGCGCTCGCGCATCGCCGACGCGCAGGCCACGCTCGTCATCACCGCCGACGGCGGCTACCGCCGCGGAGCGCCGTCGGCGCTCAAGCCCGCGGTCGACGAGGCGCTGGCGGGTGAGGGCGCCGAGACCGTCAAGCACGTGCTCGTGGTGCGCCGCACCGGTCAGGAGACCGCCTGGACGCCAGGCCGCGACATCTGGTGGCACGACGCCCTGGAGTCGGCCGACACGTTCCACGAGCCCGTGTGGGTCGACGCCGAGCACCCGCTGTTCATCCTCTACACCTCGGGCACCACGGGCCGGCCCAAGGGCATCCTGCACACCACGGGCGGATACCTCACGCAGGCGGCCTACACGCACCAGACGGTGTTCGACCTCAAGGACGGCGACGTGTTCTGGTGCACCGCCGACATCGGCTGGGTCACGGGGCACTCGTACGTCGTCTACGGGCCGCTGACCAACGGCGCCACGCAGGTCCTGTACGAGGGCACGCCCGACACCCCGCACCGGGGCCGCTGGTGGGAGCTGATCGAGAAGTACCGCGTCTCGATCCTGTACACGGCGCCCACGGCGATCCGCACCTGCATGAAGTGGGGCGACGACATCCCCGCGGCGTACGACCTGTCCTCGCTGCGCGTGCTCGGGTCGGTGGGCGAGCCCATCAACCCTGAGGCCTGGATGTGGTACCGCCGCGTCATCGGCGCCGACAAGACCCCCATCGTCGACACGTGGTGGCAGACCGAGACCGGCGCCATCATGATTAGCCCGCTGCCGGGCGTCACCGCCACCAAGCCGGGGTCCGCGCAGGTCCCCGTGCCGGGGATCAGCGCCGACGTCGTCGACGACGAGGCCCACCCCGTGCCCGACGGCGGCGGTGGGTACCTGGTGCTCACCGAGCCGTGGCCGGCGATGCTGCGCGGCATCTGGGGCGACCGCCAGCGCTACGAGGACACGTACTGGTCGCGGTTCCGCGGGCTGTACTTCGCGGGCGACGGCGCCAAGAGGGACGACGACGGCGACATCTGGCTGCTGGGTCGCGTCGACGACGTCATGAACGTCTCGGGCCACCGCCTGTCGACGACGGAGATCGAGTCGGCGCTCGTCGCGCACGACATCGTCGCGGAGGCCGCCGTCGTCGGCGCCTCGGACGACACGACGGGGCAGGCGGTCGTCGCGTTCGTGATCCTGCGTGGGGAGCACGCCGACCGGGCCGCGACGCCCGAGGGCGCGCAGGCGGTGCAGGAGGAGCTGCGCCAGCACGTCGCGAGCCAGATCGGGCCGATCGCCAAGCCCAAGCGCATCCTCGTGGTGCCTGAGCTGCCCAAGACGCGCTCGGGCAAGATCATGCGCCGCCTGCTGCGCGACGTCGCCGAGAACCGCGCCGTGGGCGACGCGACGACGCTCGCGGACAGCTCGGTCATGGACCTGATCTCCGCGGGTCTGGGCGCGGGGACCACCGCCCGCCGCTGACGCCCCGCACGAGCCGCACCCCCGTCGGTCGAGCCTGTCGAGACCACTCGACAGGCTCGACCGACGTGCGGCGCCGCTCAGTCCGGCCTCATGCGCGCCGCGTCCTTGCGGCGCCTCGGCGCCGCAGCTCGCGCAGCGCGATGGCGGACATCGCGACCACGAGTACGCTCGCGCCGACCATCACGTGCGGTCCGTCGCCCGTCGAGTCGCCGGTGCGGGGCAGGATGACCGCCGCGGTGTTCTCCACCGTGATGACTGCCACGCCACTATTTCCCGCGACGGACACGGCCTGGCCATGGGCGAGCTGGTCCGGGAGGCTGACAGTGCCGTCGTCGCCGATGACGAACCGCACCGGCGCCGCCAGGAGTGAGAAGCCGGCCTGCGTCTGGGTCTCCATCAACCAATACGTGCCCGGGAGGGCTTCGGTGAACTCGAACCTGCCGACCTGCACCTGCCCGTCGACGGAGATTGGCGTCACTCGCGGTGACTCCAACTCGGCGCCCATCGCGCCGGCGACGTCCTTGTGCACCGTCCAGGCCGAGCCTCCCAGCGGGCCCGCACCGTTGATCCCGCGGCCGACCTTGAGGATCTCGATGCGCGCCGTCACCGGCGTGCGCGTGGCGCACGGGTCGCACGTCGCGGGCGGCTTGCCATTCTCGTCGACGCCGGTCACCACGTTGGCCAGGGCCTTCGACCAGGCGTCGAGCTTGACGACGACCTCGTAGGTCAGAGTCGCGGTCTCGCCCTCCGCGAGGTCGAAGGGGCCCGCGACGAGCTTCTGCTCCGTGCCCGGGTCGCTGACCGGCGCCGGGTCAGCCTTCCCGACCTTGAGGGACGCCGATTCCGTGGTGAAGTTCGCGTGCTTGAGGACGTTCGTGAGGTCGTCGGTCAGGGAGATGCCCGTGGCGCCGGTGCCCGTCCCGACCGCGGTGACGGTGTACTTCACCACGTTGCCAGGCGAGACGTACACGCCGGACTCCGGATCGGAGGTCTTGGTGACCGTGTAGCCGCCCGTGATCGGATGCTCGGTGCACAGCACGTCCTTCGGGTCGCACGCCTCGGGGGTGTCCGCAGTGGGCCTGACGACGTAGTTGCGCAGCGTGCCGTTCTTGAACCCTGCGTCCTTGACCTTCACGGTGTAGGTGACCGTCCCCGTCGCCGGCCCGGAGGCGTTCGACGCCGGCAGCCCGCCTTTCACGCTGATGATCGTCCCCTCAGCGTTCCACTCGGCCGTCAGTCCGTTCGTCGCGGTGAGGGAGGCGGCGTTCACCACCGCCTCGTCCACGACGTCCGCGATGCGGTCCTCATAGTCGACGGGCGCCCTCTGTGAGCCTCGGTTGGTGAAGGTGATCGTGTACGCGACCTCTTGCCCGGGGGCGACGTCCTGCCCGTCCGTCGGCGTCGACGACTTCTCGACCTCCAGCAGGGCGTGCCTCGTCTCGCCGCACAAATCCTTGATGCACTCCTTGGGCTGCTCGAAGTTCGACGCCTGGATGTCGGCCCGGTTGTGCAGCAGACCCGACTCGCCCTGTTCGGCCACCGGTTTGACCGTCGCGCTGTAGCTCGTCACGACGGGCGGGCCGATCGGCACGTCCTCGCCGGTCCATGTGAACTGGTTCGACGTCGTGTTCGGCTCCAGCTTGCTGTGCGCCGCGGGAGAGCTCTTGAGGCTATCCCAGTCGATGGTGGCGCCGTCGGCGACCGAGGCGGCGGAGTCGACGTACCGCCCGCTCCACGTGGTGGCCGGGACCCACCTGGGGTTCGAGGCGTTCACGTCACCCGGATGCGAGTACTGCACGGGCTCCGCCGTGATCGAGTATTCGATCCGCTCGGCCGGAGTGACGGCAGCACCCGTCGCGGGGCTGGACGTCTTGGAGATCTTGAACGCGGGGATCTCGACGATGATCTCGTGGTCCACCGGGATGCTCGTCCAGTTGTCGATCGCGGCGAGATTGCCCCAGGAGCCCATGTGCCCAGGGTTCGGAGAGGTCCACGGCTCGACGTTGGTGCCGGATTCGCACTCGTTCCAGCCGTGCACTCCTTGGCTGCTGTCCACCCCATCTCCCGTGGTCGCGGCGGTCCTGGAGCACTTTTTGACGGCGCCGTTGTGCTGCTCTTCGATCATCGAGTCGTCCCAGGACAGGCCGCTTGGGCCGGGCTGCCATCCGTTGAGGCGCTCGACCTTCAGGCCGTTTGCGAGCACCTCGAGGTCGATGGCCGTGAAATGAACCTCGCCGATCCTGTCGACGGTGACGCGCACCGCAAGGGGTGTGGTCGGCGCGATCGCAACGGACTTCGCGTCCATGCCGTTGAACGCGATCGTCACCAGCTCGCCCTTGCCGTCCTGTCCGGCCAGGACACGCGTCTGGAACTCGCGGTCGTTCTCGTCGTCGAACTCGCCGTTGTCGTTGACGTCGACCTGGACGCGCGCGACGCCCTCGTGCCGCGGGATCCGAAAGGAGATGGTCCCGGCACGGGAGCCCGGCGACGCGGGCTCGAACGTGAAGTCAGTCACCTGGACGTCTTCGGCTTCCATGGGCGCGTCGCGAAGCCAGGCCGGCGAGTCACTTCCGGGCAGGGTCGCTTCGGCAGGAAGATCCTTACTCGGCTCCTCGAAGAAGATCTTGAACGGCGTGAACTTGCATCCCGTCTTGTCGGCCGGAATCCCGAGCTCGCTGTACCCCGGCGCGAGGTTTTTGTTGCTCCCCCGCAGAGAGTTGTTGGGGATCGACTGATAGGCCGAGTCACACTTCTTCGGCTGACCCTCTCCTGGGACGTCCTCAGCGTGCACGTTCCCGAAGGCGCTGGAGACGTATCGCGAGGCGATCCCGACCATGCCCACATGATCCGCCCGATAGGTGAACCCTGACACCGTCTGGTAGAAGAGCGTCAGGTCGACAGGCGTCGACGGCGAGTCCTCCATCACGAATTGCTCGGACCAGACGCGGCCAGACTTTCGCTCCGCTCCGTGCGTCACGCTGACATCCCATGCGAGGATCGGCCGACCAAGGGGGCTCGAAGATGTGTTCCCCGGGAGCTTCCCGAGCGACACACTGAAGACGCCCGCAGTCGCCTGAGGGCCTGACGTGTACCTGCATTCCGTCACCCTCGTGGAGTTATACGTGAAGTCGCACGTCTTGACCACGTTGCCCTGGGGATCCTTCACCTGAACGCGGGAGTTGTCGCCCCAACCCACCCCCGCATCCTGACCAGTCAAGGTGAAGTCGGCGGAGAAGGTCTCTCCCGCCTGGACGTACGCGTACCAGGTCTGCTCGCCTCGCACCCAACTGTTGGCCGGGCCGCTCTCCGCCCGCGCCTGCTCGGGTGTGGCGAAGAGGCCTCCGGCCACAGCGACGACGGCGAGCGCGAGCATGACGGCGAGCGCGAGCGGCGCGCTCAGGCGCCGACGGGCCGCGCTCCAGTGGCCTCGTCGGTCGGTGTTGACGACTTGTCTGGTCACTGGAGATGCCTCGCCTTCCTGGTCTCCCGGAGCGACGCGCTCTCCTCGGTCCGCGGTGGTGCTGCGGCCCGGCGAGGGCGTCCCGGCGAGAGTGCCGAGGGACTTCGAGCCTCGGCGTGCCTCGATTACCAGATCGATCGTCGGCAGCCGGGCAAGCCGCCGTGGCGCAGCGCCCGGCTTTTCACCCCAGGCTTCATCCCGGCGGCCGTGGGGGACGATGGGGCCATGCGCTTGCCCGTTCCTCTGCAGATCGGTCCGCTCTCTGCCGCCGACGCCGACGCCGTGCGCGACCTCGCCGACGCCGCGAGCCGGGCCGACGGCGTCGCTCCGCTGTCTGAGCAGCCGTTGTTGCGGTTGCGCGCCGACGAGGGCTGGCTGACGCACGCGCTGGTGCGGTCGAAGTCCGGGCAGGCGATCGGCTACGCGCAGATCGACCGGGGCGGCGGCGAGGCGAGCGCCGAACTGGTCGTGCACCCGCAGCACCGGCGCGGCGGCGTCGGGCGGCTGCTGCTGCGCACCGCCGAGCGCGACGCCGCCCTGCCCCAGTTCGGCGGCACGCCCGGCCAGCGCGGCAAGGCGTTGCGGGTGTGGGCGCACGGCGATCTGGCGCCCGCCCGCGCGTTCGCGGCGAGCGCCGGCTACGTCGTCGTGCGCGAGCTGCTGTTCCTCACCATGCCCCTCCCGGCGCCTGAGCCCGCCCCGGTGGTTGAGCCCGCCCCGGTGGTGGAGCCCGCCCCGGTGGTTGAGCCCGTCGAAACCACCCACCCCGACCGGGTCTCGACAGGCTCAACCCCCCTCGCCGGCGGGTACACCCTGCGGCCGTTCGTCCCCGGGCGCGACGACGCCGCCTGGGTCGCGCTCAACGCGCGCGCCTTCGCCGCGCACCCCGAGCAGGGCCGGCTCACGGTCGCCGACCTGCGCGACCGCATGGCCGAGCCGTGGTTCGACGCGGCCGGGCTCCTGCTCGCCGAGGCGCCCGACGGCACGCTCGCAGGCTCGATCTGGACCAAGGTCGAAGGGCTCGTCGAGGGCGGCGCTCACGGCGGTCTGGCCGACGACGGCGAGATCTACGCCGTCGGCGTCGACGCCGCCCACGCGGGCCGCGGGCTCGGCTCGGCGCTGACCCGCGCGGGGCTCGCGCACCTGACCGGCAGGGCCCGCCGCGCGGTGCTTTATGTCGACGGCGACAACGCCGCGGCCCTCGCGGTCTACAGGCGCGCGGGCTTCACGCACAGCGCGGTCGACGTCCAGTACGGACGTCACAACAATGTCATGATTCAGCCATGAGCAACCCCGAGCTGCGGGTCCGTGACGACCGTGGTCGCTTCGCCCGCACGATCGACCCCGAGCTGGCTGCCCACATCGCCGAGCACATCGCCGAGGACTCCGAGACCAACGGCGTCCCGGCCCCGGACGCGCTCGCCCCCCTGCCCGACGACCGCTTCGCGGATCGCGAGCTGAGCTGGCTCGCGTTCAACGAGCGCGTCCTCGAACTCGCCGAGGACACCGAACTGCCGCTGCTGGAGCGGCTGCGGTTCCTGGCGATCTTCGCCTCGAACCTCGACGAGTTCTTCATGGTCCGCGTCGCCGGCCTCAAGCGCCGCATCGCAATCGGCATCGCCGTGACGTCGGCGTCGGGGTCCTCACCGCTTGAGGTGCTCGACGGGATCGGCAAGGCCGCCCACCGCCTCATGGCCCGCCACGCGCGTGTGTTCTCCCACGACGTGCAGCCGGCCCTCGCGGCCGAGGGCATCACGATCGTCCACTGGGACGACCTGGAGACGCGCGAGCAGGACCGCCTGCACAAGTTCTTCCGCAAGCAGATCTTCCCGGTGCTCACGCCGCTGGCGGTCGACCCGGCGCACCCCTTCCCCTACATCTCGGGCCTCTCGCTCAACCTGGCGGTGGTGGTCAGCAACCCCTTGACGGGTAAAGAGCACTTCGCGCGAGTCAAGGTTCCGCCGCTGCTGCCGCGGTTCATCGCCGTCGACGAGCGCGGCCGGCCGAGCAACCCGACGACGGGTGGCTCGGGCAGCACGGGCCAGCGCCCGACGTCGTTCGTGCCGCTTGAGGAGGTCATCGCCCAGCACCTCGACCACCTGTTCCCGGGCATGGACGTGATCGAGTCGCACACCTTCCGCGTGACGCGCAACGAGGACCTTGAGGTCGAGGAGGACGACGCCGAGAACCTCCTCAAGGCGATGGAGAAGGAGTTGTTGCGCCGCCGCTTCGGGCCTCCCGTGCGCTTGGAGCTCGCCGACGGCATCAGCCCCCGTATCCGCGACCTGCTGGTGCGCGAGCTGGGTGTGCCCGACGACGAGGTGTATCAGCTGCCCGCGCCGCTCGACCTGACGGGCCTCAACGTCATCGCGGACGTCGAGCGCCCGGCGCTGCACTACCCGTCGTTCGTCCCGACGACGCACCGCCAGCTCGCCGAGGTCGAGTCGGCCAACCCCACCAACGTGTTCGAGGCGATCAAGCGCCGCGACGTGCTGCTGCACCACCCGTACGACTCGTTCTCGACGTCGGTGCAGACCTTCCTGGAGCAGGCCGCGGCCGACCCGAAGGTGCTCGCCATCAAGCAGACGCTGTACCGCACGTCGGGCGACTCCCCCATCGTCGACGCGCTCATCGACGCGGCCGACGCGGGCAAGCAGGTGCTCGCCCTGGTCGAGATCAAGGCGCGCTTCGACGAGCAGGCCAACATCTCCTGGGCGCGCAAGCTTGAGGAGGCGGGCGTGCACGTCGTCTACGGCATCGTGGGCCTCAAGACGCACGCCAAGCTCTCGCTCGTGGTGCGGCAGGAGGCCGACGGCCTGCGCCGCTACTGCCATGTGGGCACGGGCAACTACCACCCCAAGACGGCGCGGCTGTACACCGACCACGGACTGCTGACGTGCGACCCCGACGTCGGGCAGGACCTGACGCGCCTGTTCAACCAGTTGTCGGGCTACGCGCCGCAGTCGCGCTTCCACCGGCTGCTGGTCGCCCCGCGCACCGTCCGCTCGGGCCTCATCGAGCGCATCGATCGTGAGGCCGCGGCGGCGCGCGCGGGCCACGAGGCGTGGGTCAAGATCAAGGTCAACTCGGCGGTCGACGAGGCCACGATCGACGCGCTGTACCGCGCGTCGCAGGCCGGGGTGCAGATCGACCTGATCGTGCGCGGCATCTGCGCGCTGCGCCCCGGCGTGCCGGGCCTGAGCGAGAACATCCACGTGTACTCGATCCTCGGGCGCTTCCTGGAGCACTCGCGCATCTTCGCGTTCGCCAACGCCATGGGCCCCGCGATCGGTGAGGGCCCCGAGACCGGGCCCGAGGTGTTCATCGGCTCGGCCGACCTCATGCACCGCAACCTCGACCGCCGCGTCGAGGCGCTCGTGCGCATCACCGACGAGGGCCACGTCACCGAACTGCTGGACCTGCTGGAGGTCTCCGCCTCCGACACGACCGCGTCGTGGCGCCTGGGCCCCGACGGCGCGTGGACCCGGCGCCACAAGGACGCCGACGGCAAGCCGCTGGCCGACCTTCAGGCGGTCCTGGTCCGCCGCCACCGCCGTCGGCGGGAGCAGGGCCGGTGACGACGCGCACGCCCGCCGTCCGCACGGCGGGCGGCCTGGTCTGGCGTGTGCGCGACGACCGGCTGCAGGTGCAGCTCGTCCACCGCCCGCGCTATGACGACTGGTCGTGGCCCAAGGGAAAACTCGAGCCGGGCGAGTCGCACCAGGCCGCGGCCGTGCGCGAGGTCGCCGAGGAGACGGCCAAGCCGGTGGTGCTCGGAGTGCCGCTGCCCGCCATGCGCTACCGCATGCCCGACGGGCGCTGGAAGACGGTCGCCTACTGGGCCGCCCGGCGCGCCAAGCCGTCGTCCGACCTCAGCGCGCTGTCGGCGCGGCCCGCGGTGCCGCCCGCGTCGCCCGAGGAGATCGACAAGGTCCGCTGGCTCGACGTCGACGACGCCGCCGCGCGCCTGACCCGGCGCACCGACCGCAAGCCGCTCCTCGCGCTCGTCGAGGAGCACGCACAAGGGCGCTTGGCGACGCACGCCGTCGTCATCGCGCGGCACGGCCGCGCCCTGCCGCGCGCCCAGTGGCACGGCGAGGAGCTGCACCGGCCCCTGACGCCGATCGGGCACGCGCACGCGGCCGCGCTCGTGCCGGTGCTGGCCGCCTACGGCGTGCGGCGGGTGGTCTCCTCACGCTGGGAGCGGTGCGCCGCGACCGTGGCCCCGTACGTCAAGGCGGGGGCGGTGCGCCCCTGGTTCAGCGAGCACCTGACCGAGACTCGCCACGAGCAGTCGCCTGCGCGCGTCGCCCGCACGGTGCGCCAGCTCCTGGAGTCCCCGGCGTCGTCGGTGCTGTGCACGCACCGGCCCGTGCTCTCCACGGTGCTGGACGTGCTGGGCCAGCACTCGCGTCGCGACGTCGCCGATCTGCTCCCACCCCAGGACCCGTTCCTCGAGCCCGGCGAACTGCTCGTCGCGCACGTGGCCACGACGCCCCGCGGCCCGCGCGTGGTCGCGGTCGAGCACGTCACTCCCCCGCTGAGCTGACCCCGCCCACCTCGCTGGCAGTCCTTCGCGCCACGCCGCTCGCCCGCTAGCCGAGGAACGGGCTCAGCGCCCACGTGACGAGCGCGCCCACGAGGGCCGCGGCGGGGATGGTCAGGACCCAGGCGACCGCGATGTTCTTCGCGACGCCCCAGCGCACTGCCGACAGCCGCCGCGTGGCCCCGACGCCCATGATCGCCGAGGTGATGGTGTGCGTCGTGGAGACGGGGGCGCGCAGCACGAACGCGTTGACGTAGAGCACCAGGGCGGAGACCGACTCGGCGACGAACCCGCGCGCGGGGTCGAGCTCGATGATGCGGCGTCCGAGCGTGCGCATGATGCGCCACCCGCCTGAGTAGGTGCCTGCCGAGATGGCGGCGGCCGCCGCGATCTTGACCCACAGCGGGATGCCGTCGTCGGGGTTGGCCCAACCGACGGCGAGCAGCGCGAGGTAGATGACGCCCATGGTCTTCTGCGCGTCCTGCAGGCCGTGGCCCAGGGCCATCGCGGCGGCCGAGGCCGTCTGCGCGATGCGGAACCGGCGGTGGGTGCGGGCGGGAGCGGCGTTGCGGAAGATCCACAGCACGGCGATCATCGCCACGAACGCGAGCCCGAAGCCCAGCAGCGGTGAGATGACCATGGGCAGCACGACCTTGTCGACGATCGCGTCCCAGAAGATCGGCAGTCCGCCGGCCAAGCCGGCGCCCACCAGGCCGCCGATGAGCGAGTGCGTCGACGACGACGGCAGCCCGAACCACCAGGTGATCAGGTTCCATGTGATCGCTCCCACGAGCGCGCACACGACCACCGTCAGCTCGGTGATGGTCGAGGTGTGGCCGAGGTCGACGATCGACTTGGCGATCGTCTCGGCCACGGCGACGCCCAGCAGGGCGCCGGTGAAGTTCATGACGGCGGCCATGGCGAGCGCGACCCGCGGGGTCAGCGCGCGCGTGGAGACCGAGGTGGCGATGGCGTTCGCGGCGTCGTGGAACCCGTTGGTGTAGTCGAAGCCGAGGGCGAGCGCCACCACGAGGATGACGAGTGCGACCTCCACCGGTCAGGACTCCTTGAGCGCGATGGTCTCGACCAGCGTGGCGACGCGCTCGAAGCCGTCGCACGCGTCCTCGAGGACGTCGACGATCTCCTTGAGCTTGATGAGCGTGATGGCGTCGGTCGTGTCGTCGAAGAGCTGGGCGAGGAGCTTGCGGTGCAGCCGGTCGGCCTGGTTCTCCAGCCGGTGGATCTCCATCCAGTACTCGCTCAGCTCCTCCATGGTGCGCAGGCGCGGCATGGCCTCGTGCGTGAGCTCGGCGCAGCGCTGCAGCACCTGGACGACCTCGGACACGCGCGAGGGAAGCTGCTCGATCCGGTACAGCACGATGAGGTCGCAGGCCTCCTCCATCGCGTCGATGACGTCGTCGAGCGCGTTGGCCAGCCCGTAGATGTCGTCACGGTCGAACGGGGTGACGAAGGTCTGGTTGAGGCGCTTGGTGATGTCGTGCGCGACGCCGTCGGCGTCGTGCTCGGCCTCGACGAACCGTGCGGCGATCTCCTCGCGGCCCGCCTTGTCGGCGCCCAACAACTCGGCCAGCAGGCCGACCCCGGTCACGACGTGCCCGGCAAGCGTGGTGAAGAGGTCGAAGTAGGTGGTATCGCGCGGAGTCAAGCGCAGACGCACGTCGTTTCTCCAGTCGGAGCGAGTTGAAGCGGGGGCGAACACAGGGTAAATGCCAGGCACTGCCCACACCACGCTGCACGGCGCGCTGCGTCCACCGTCACACGTGCCGATCAGGGAATGTGGGCGCGGCGCCGGGATGCGCGACGTCGGACCGGGGAGCGCCTCTCGGCGCGTGGCCGCTCGTAGCGGCTGAAGATGGAGCCCGGGGCTACCCCGACCCGACGTCGCGCGTTCATTGTAGTCAGGCGTCGGGCGCGCGGGTCGCGCGCCCGTCAGCCTCAGTCGAGTTTTCCGGCGCGCCAGTGCCCGGCCGCCTGCTCGAGCTCCTCGGCCGTGCGCACGAGGCCCGCGGCGCCGCGGGTCATGCGGTCGGCGCCGTGCGGGTCCGCGACCTCGCGCGCGTCGGCGTCGAACGCGGCGCCGGTGGCCAGGATGCGGCAGAACGCCGCGGCCCGTTCGAGCGCGACGGCGAGGTCGCCGGCGTAGACGCCGGACAGGACGGCGTCGGCGAGCGCGCGCAGGTCGGTGGGCTCGGGCGGGCGCGGCACGCCCGCGACGGCCTCCTGCACGGGCGCGGCGTCGACGCCGAGGCGGTAGCGCAGGGAGACGGTCTGCGGGTCGCGTCGCACCCATTCGCGCAGCACGTACAGCCGCCACAGCGCCCCGGGGAGCGTGACCGGGGCGGCGTCGGCCCACAGGGCGGCGACGGCGTCGAGCCCTTCGCTCTCGACGAGCCGCACGAGGCGTGCGACCACCTCCGGGTCCTCGGACGCGCGCGCGTTACTCACGACGGCGCGCGCGGTGGTGTGCGCGACCTCGTCGCGCAGCGCGGGGTCGTGGTCGCCGACGAGCTCCTCCGCGTCGCGGGGGTCGAGCCGGGCGGGGCGGCGGAAGCGGGCCTCGTTCATGCCCCCAGTGTGCGCCAGGCTCGACGGCGCCGGCCGCGCGGTCATAGTTGCTTGCAGCAAACAGATGGGTGTATAGTTGCGTTCAGCAACTAAGGAGTCTCGTGATCACCCACGCACCGGCCCCTCCGGCCGGGTCGCCGAGCCCCGCTCAGCCTCCCGCCGAAGACCTCTACGCCGCCCTGGAGGAGCTCGCCCGCGCCCAGCGCGAGGCGGGAACCCACATCGCACGCCGCCTCGACTGGCCACGCGCCGGCCTCGGCGTCGTCCGCCTGCTGTCGGTGTGCGGCCCCGTCCAACTGTCCGACGTCGCGGCCAAGCTCCGCGTCGACACCTCGGTCGCGAGCCGGCAGGTCAGCCAGCTCGTCGACGGCGGGTACGTGCGGCGCACCGTCGCCGCCGACGACCGCCGGGCCCGCGTGCTCGAACTCACCGAGCAGGGCGAGGCCGTCCTCGAGCAGATGTCGGCGCAGTTCTCCGACCTGCTCGCCGCGGTGTTCACCGGCTGGACGACGACCCAGATGGGGGACGCGGCCCAACAGATCCGCCGCGTCGCCCAAGCGATCACCGCCGCGCACGACTCGCTCGCCGAGCCCTCCCGCGAGCCCGAGCACGAGACCCCCCACACCTCCCCCACACCACGTCACGAAGAAGGCACTTACTGATGACGTCCACCACCACCGCCCCGGGCCCCCGGCCCGCGATGACCCACCGGGAGGTCCTCGAGGCGCTCTCGGGAATCATCCTCGGCATGTTCGTCGCGCTGCTCGCGGCGACCATCACCTCCTCCTCGATGCCGCGCATCGTGTCCGACCTGGGCGGCTCGCAGAGCTCCTACACCTGGGTGATCACGGCCACGCTGCTCGCGCAGACCGTCTCGACCCCGCTGTGGGGCAAGTTCGCCGACCTGTTCGGCCGCAAGAGCCTCGTCCAGGTCGCCCTGGTCATCACCGTGCTGTCGGCCGCGGCCGCCGGCTTCTCGCAGGACATCGGCATGCTCATCGGCTTCCGCGCCGCCCAGGGCGTGGGCGCCGGCGGCATGATGGCGCTCGCCACCGTGCTGATCGCCGACATCGTCTCGCCGCGTGAGCGCGGCCGGTACATGGGCATCATGGGCGGCGTCATGGCCGTGTCCCAGGTGGGTGGCCCGCTGCTCGGCGGTGTCATCACCGACTCGGCGCTGGGCTGGCGCTGGAACTTCTTCGTCGGTGTCCCGTTCGCGATCGCGGCGCTCCTGGTGCTGCAGAAGACGCTGCACCTGCCGTCGCGCCCCAAGAAGGTCGCCCAGATCGACTACTGGGGCGCCGCCCTGATCTCGCTGGGCGTGGCGCTGCTGCTGCTGTGGATCACCTTCGCGGGCAGCTCGTTCGCCTGGGCGTCATGGCAGACCGCCGCGATGGTCGGCGGCGCCGTCCTGAGCCTGGTCGGGGCCGTGTTCGTCGAGCGACTGGTCGCCGAGCCCATGATCCCGCTGCGCCTGTTCTCCAACCGGACCTTCGTGCTGGCCGTGATCGGCTCGATCGCCGTGGGCGTCGCGATGTTCGGCACCGCGGTCTTCCTGTCGCAGTACCTGCAGCTCTCGCGCGGCCGGACGCCTACCGAGTCCGGTCTGCTGACCATCCCGATGGTCGTCGGCACCATGCTCGCCGGCGTCGTGCTGGGCCGCATCATCTCCGAGACGGGCCGCTACAAGGCGATCATGGTCGGCGGCGGCGTCGTGCTCATCGTCTCGCTGCTCGGCCTGAGCACGCTCGACACGGACACGAGCTTCTGGATCATGGGCGTGTACCTGTTCGGCCTGGGCATCTCGGTCGGCGCGCTCATGCAGAACCTCGTGCTCGCCGTCCAGAACACCCTCTCCGTGCACGAGATGGGCTCGGGCACCTCGACCGTCGCGTTCTTCCGCTCGCTGGGCGGCGCCGTGGGCGTCTCCGCGCTCGGCGCGGTCCTCGCCTCCCAGGTCAAGGGCGACGTGCTCTCGGGCCTGCGCCGGCTCGGCGTGCCCGCCGACGCCATGGGCGGCGGCAGCGGGGCCGTGCCCGACATGTCGACGCTGCCCGCTCCGGTGCGCGCCGTCTTCGAGGGCGCCTACGCCGACGGAATCTCGGAGATCTTCCTGATCGCCGTGCCGATGGCCGTCATCGCACTCGTCGCGGTGCTGTTCCTCAAGGAGATCCCGCTCGGCCAGCGTTCCGGCATCGAGCAGCTCCAGGACCAGGCCGAGTCGGCGAACCCGCAGGTCGCGCTCGCGACAGTTGGCGCAGGCTCCGACGCCGCCGCCTCGGGCGCCACGGACCAGGCGGTCGGCGCCCGGTCCGTCGGCTGAGTCCACGGCGGCGCGTCCCGCGCCGGTGCGCGCACAACACTGCGCACCGGCGCGGGACGCTCGTTCGGACCGGCTTTCTACCATCTTTGCCTGGTCAACCACCATGATGGGGGAATGACGCAAGCATCTACCGCGCCCGATCCGACGACCGACCCCTTCGGCGCCCTGGAGCGCGAGCTGCGGATCCTGGTGCGCCGCGCGGCGTCGTCGTCGTCACAGATCGCACAGATCGTGCATCCCGAGCTCGAGGCCAGCGCCTACCCGCTGCTCGCCCACATCCACCTGCACCCCGGCACCCGCGGGTCCGACCTTGCCGCCCACTTCGGCGTGGGCCGTGCCACCGTGTCACGGCAGCTGTCCCGGCTCGCCGACCTCGGGCTCATCCACCGCGAGGTCGACCCCGACGACACGCGCGGCCAGCTCATCACGCTCACCGACGACGGCGAGGCGCGATTCGCGGCCGCGCGCGACGGACGCGTCAGCGCCCTGGGCCACGCACTGTCCGAGTGGAGTCCGAAGGACGTCGCGACCCTTGCGGGCCTGCTGCGGCGCTACTCGGACGACTGGGTGCGCTGGCGCGACACTCAGGACGCCTGAGCCTGCCCGGCCTCGAACTTCAGGCTGACCGAGTTCATGCAGAACCGGTCGCCTGTCGGGGTCTGCGGCGCGTCGTCGAAGACGTGCCCCAGGTGGGAGCCGCACCGCGCGCAGCGCACCTCGGTGCGCACCATGCCGAGGGTGCGGTCTTCGATCAGCTCGACGCGATCACCGGCCAGCGGGCTGTAGAAGCTCGGCCAGCCACAGTGTGAGTCGAACTTCGTCTCGGACCGGAACAGCTCGTTGCCGCACGCGCGACAGCTGTACACACCGACCCGATGCTCGCCCAGGAGCTCACCTGTCCAGGGGCGCTCGGTGCCCGCCTCGCGCAGCACCCGGTACTCGCTCGGGTCCAGCTCGGCGCGCCACTGCTCGTTGGACTTGGTCACTTCGTACCTGTTTGTCATCTCGCACCTCCGCCCACCTGAACACCAAACGAGGCATGCTCGTTCCCGTGGACCTGACATCCGTGAAGGACGTGCTCGCCCAGATCTGGACGGCGGCGACGTCACCCGTGCCCTCACCGGCCCAGCCGGTGGTGCTCGCCGCGGGCCTGGTGGCGCTCGCGGTCGTGCTCGTCGGGCCTGTGTGGCGCACGGCGCGGCACGTCATCACCATCGCGCACGAGGGCGCCCACGCGCTGGTCGCGACCCTGACCGGGCGGCGGCTCGACGCGATCCGCCTGCACTCCGACACCTCGGGCCTGACCATCTCGGCCGGCCGCCCGCGCGGGTTCGGCATGGTCGCGACGACGTTCGCGGGGTACGTCGGCCCGGGGCTCGTGGGGCTCGGCGCCGCGTGGCTGCTGCGCGCGGGCTACGCCGTCGGGCTGCTGTGGCTGCTCGTGGCGCTGCTCGCGCTGCTGCTGCTCAAGATCCGCAACCTGTTCGGGCTGTGGTCGGTGCTCGTGGCCGGGGTCGGCCTGGTGGGCGTGTCCTGGTTTCTCGACGAGCCCGCACAGGCCGCCGTGGCCTACGCCGTGACCTGGTTCCTGCTGCTCGGGTCGGTGCGACCCGTGCTGGAGTTGCAGGCGCAGCGGCGCCGGCGGGCGGCGCGCCAGTCCGACGCCGACCAGCTCGCACGGCTCACCGGGCTGCCGGGCCTGTTCTGGGTGCTGGTGTTCCTGGCCGTGACGGTCGGGGCGCTCGCGCTCGGCGCGACCTGGATCCTCGGACCCGTGCCTCTGAGCGCCTGAGCGGCCCGCGGCTCAGCGCGCGCCGGCGGCGCGGGCCGGCTGCGGCGTCGACTGGCCGCCCACACCGCCACGCCCACGTCCGCGTCCACGGCCGCGGCGGTTGCGCGAGGCCGACGGGGACGACGGGGACTGCGCCTGCGGGGCGCGACCGCCCTGCTGACGCGGCTGGGCAGAGCGGGGCTGCTGGGCGGGGCGGGGCTGCGTCGTCGTCGGACGCGGCGGGGCGACCGGTGCGAGCACCGTTCCGACCAGCGCCGTGACGGTCGCGTCGCCCGGGGTCACCGGCTGCGGCTGCACGCGGATCTTAGCCTTGCGGGTCAGGTCGGCCACGTCTCCGCGCTGCTCGGGCAGCATGATCGTGACGACGTCGCCGCCCGACCCGGCACGCGCGGTGCGGCCCGACCGGTGCAGGTAGGCCTTGTGCTCGGCCGGCGGGTCGACGTGGACGACCAGCTCGACGTCGTCGACGTGGATGCCTCGCGCGGCGATGTCGGTGGCGACCAGCACGGTGACCGCCCCCGAGCTGAACGCGGCGAGGTTGCGCTCGCGCGCGCCCTGCCCGAGGTTGCCGTGCAGGTCGACGGCGGGCACGCCCGCGGCCGTGAGCTGCTTGGCGAGCTTCTTGGCGTGGTGCTTGGTGCGTGTGAACAGCACGCGGCGCCCGGCGCCCGCGGCGAGCTGCTGCACGACGTCGCGCTTGGACGCGGCGTCGGCGACCGCGAGCACGTGGTGCGTCATCTGCGGCGGCGGGGCGGCGGCCTCGTCGACCGAGTGCGTCACGGGCTGGTGGAGGTACCGCTTGACCAGGATGTCGACGCCGTTGTCGAGCGTCGCCGAGAACAGCAGGCGCTGGGCGCGCTGCGGCGTGCGGTCCAGGATCCGCTTGACGACGGGCAGGAACCCGAGGTCGGCCATGTGGTCGGCCTCGTCGAGCACGGTGATCTCGACGCCGTCGAGCGTCAGCAGCCGCTGGTTGAGCAGGTCCTCCAGGCGGCCGGGGCACGCCACGAGCACGTCGACGCCCGCGTCGAGCGCCGCGACCTGGCGCGACTGCGCGACGCCGCCGAACACCGTCGTCGTGCGCAGGCCGAGCGCGGCGGCGAGCGGCGCCGTCGTCGCGTCGATCTGCAGCGCGAGCTCGCGCGTCGGGGCGAGGATCAGCGCGCGCGGGCGCCGCGGGGCGCGGCGGCCGGACGCCAGGCGAGTGACCACCGGCAGCGCGAACGCGATCGTCTTGCCGGAGCCGGTGCGGCCGCGGCCGAGCACGTCCTTGCCGGCGAGCGAGTCGGGCAGCGAGGCGGCCTGGATGGGGAAGGGGGTCGTGACGCCGCGCTCCGCGAGCACGGACACGACGGAGCTGGGCAGACCGAAGTCAGAGAAGTTCATGATGCCTTTCGAGGCGTGGCGCGCCGCGCACGATCCGGGGGCGATCACCACGACGTCGGCGCCGCGTGGTCGCGGCACTCGAGGCCACTAGTGTCTCACGGCCCGGCCGCGCCGCGTGCGAGCGTCCGAGCGCTGGACGCTCGCGCAGGTCAGACAGCCTGTGCGACCGTCCGACCTGCGCGAGGCGCCTCAGCGTTGGTAGGTGAGGACGAAGCCCGGGCTCTGCGCCTCCGGGTCGGTGTCGAGGCTGAGCGCGTCCAACTCGGGCGCGGCCTGCCTCTCGACGAAGACGTTGCTGGCGCCCGCCTCGTCGACGACTTGATCGTCGGGCTGCGGCGCGGGCACGAGCGCGAGCTCGAAGTTGCCGGGTTGTCCGGCGGACTGGGCGATTCGCAGACCGCCCTCCCGGGGAATGCCAGCCTGTTGAGCCAGGCTCTCGACTGCCGCTCGCGCGTTGTCGGTCACCGTGAGCACGCTGCGCTCCTTTCCTCGGTTCTTTCGGGACACCTCCACCGAACCAAAGATGCTCACCGAAACGCAATGCTCACATCACACCCAACCGAGATATCCCGCATGGTGAGACAATGCGTGAGATGTTGCGCGCAGCACCGATGAGCGGCCCGCCTCGCATTCCCCGTTCCACCAGTCAACAAATGGACTCCTCGACACATCTCCCTCTGGCGCCCACTTTTTGGCCCCGGCGCTGATACGGGGGCTCGGTGGCTGGGCGCCCGATGACGCCGCGCCGCTCCACGTCCCGGCGCCCCCGGGAGGCAACTCTGAGGGAGTCTTGAGGGAGTTTTCGCTGGTCGCGAGGTTATCCACAGGGCGCTTGGGCGTGGTCGTCGGCATGGCTATCTTGACGCCTGTTTGGGCCGGTCGACGAGGGGACTGCTCGGATGGGTCACAGGGTGCGTCGGGGCGCCGCGGTGCTGGGGGCGCTCATACTGCTGGGCGGCGTCGGGTGCTCGCCTGACGGTCGCGGGCCCGATGGGAGCCGGTTCGACGGCGGAGCGGGCGCCGACGCCGAGGTGACCGACTCGCCGTCGGAGCCCAGCCCAACGCCGTCGCGCGTCGTGGTCAAGCCCGAGCGTCCCGCCGCGATGGACGACGACGGCCCCGCCGGCGCCGAGGCCGCGGCCACCTACTTCCTGCAACTGGACTCCTACACGCAGGCCACCGGCGACACCGCGGAGTGGGAGGCGATGTCGCATTCGACCTGCGACTACTGCGCGGACCTACTCGCACAAGCCCGACGAGTCCAGCACGAGGGGTACACGTGGGAAGGAGGCGAGGTCTCCGTCAGGGTTCTTCACACGTACGCCCAAGACGCTGCGACCGGGATCTGGCCCATTGACGTCGAGATCACCCAGGCGCCTGCGACTGTGACCGACGCGAACGGTTCGATCGTGACGGTGATCGACTCGGGCCAAGGCGACCGCCGCGTGGAGGTGGCACGGCGCGATGGACGTTGGGTCTTCTTCGAAGCCGGCAATATCCCAGGAAGGTGACCTCGTGCCGAAGACCGCATTCGTTGGACTTCTCGCTCTCTCGCTTGTTGGATCGCCCTACCCGAGCGACGCCGCGCTCGACGGCATACTCGATCGCTCAACCAAGGAAGTGAACGTCTCGGCGGAGGATTCGGCGTGGGAGTCGTCGGGCGGAGGTCGCAACGAGAAGGAGCAGGCGTTGCCGCCCGAGGTGTACTTCCGGGCGGACGTGTTCTACTGCGCGCTCCTTGACCTGGACGGAGCGAAGGTCAAGCAGCGCGAGCCGTGCGGCGAGGGCGCCGTGGAGTGGCTCATCCCCGCCCCCTGCCCCGAGGACTCGCACAAACTGGCCGCGCTGTGGGTCCAGCGCCTTGCCGAGGACGGGACGTACGGTCCCGCGCAGATGGTCTCCCCCGCACAGTGTGTGACCGCCGCGGACCTGCAGGCCGAGGCCCGTCGGGAGCTCGCGACCCTGCACGTGCCCACCCCCAACGCGACCCTCCAAACCGCGTCCCCGACCCTGCTGGTCAACGCCTGGTACCCCGCCCACACCACCGCCACCCCCATCACGCGCGAGGCCACCCTGCTCGGCGTGCCCGTCCAGGTCCGCGCCATCCCCACCCAATACACCTGGGACTTCGACGACCCGTTCTCCCCCACCGGACCCACCCTGACCACCACCGACCCCGGCAGGGCGTGGACCCCCGGCGACGGCGACGTCGACCACACCTGGACCGCGCACGCCTGGACCCGCCTCGGCGACCCCGACACCCCCACCGGCAAGAACGCCGAAACCCACCGCGCCGCCAACGGCGCGAAATACCGCACCAACGTCACCATCACCCTGACCACCACCTGGCAAGGCCAATACCGCATCCTCGGCGCCCCGACCTGGACCACCATCCCCGACACCCTCACCACCACCAGCCCCGCCGGGACCTACACCCTCACCGAGGCCCGCACCCACCTGTACTGCGACACCCTCAACCGACACACCACCTGCTAAGAGGTAGGTTCGGAGCCGCTCCGCCCCCCGCCCGCGAAGGACCCTCAGAACGCCATGCACACCACGCCGCTCACCGAGGCTCTCGTCCATGGAGCCGTCGAGTTCGAGCCCACCGACGCCGGGCTGCGTGTCCACCGCCTGCCCACATGGGCTCGCGCCCAGGCCGCCGACCCCCAGCTCGCCATGGTCGAGGCGCAGCCTGCGGGCGCTCGGGTCGTCGTCTCGACGACGGCGCGGCGCGTTGAGCTGCGTGCGCTCGCCACCCGCTTCGCCTACCGCGGCGCGCCTGCGCGACCTGACGGCGTGTTCGACGTCGTCGTCGACGGCGCCCTGGTCGCGCAGGGGACCCTCGACGACGCCACGCTCGTGACGCTCGACCCGCGCACGGGCGGCGCCGAGACAACGCCCGGCCAGGTGCGCGGCGTCGTCGCGGACAACCTCCCCGAGGGCGACAAGCGCGTCGAGATCTGGCTGCCACACCAGGAGACGATCGAACTGGTCGAACTCCTGAGCGACGCGCCGGTGCGCCCCGTCGATCCGGCGGGTCGCCGGTGGGTCCACCACGGCAGCTCGATCAGCCAGGGCTCCAACGCCGCGCACCCCACGGGCACGTGGGCGGCCATCGCCGCGATGGCCGGCGGCGTCGACCTGCTCAACCTGGGCTTCGGCGGCTCGGCGATGGTCGACCCGTTCGTGGCCCGCACCATGCGCGACCTGCCCGCCGACCTCATCAGCCTCAGCCTGGGCATCAACGTCGTCAACGCGGACGCGATGCGCCGACGCGCTTTCCGCCCTGCGGTGCACGGGTTCCTCGACACGATCCGCGAGGGGCACCCCACCACGCCACTGCTGGTGGTCTCCCCGATCCTGTGCCCGATCCACGAGTCGACCCCAGGACCGGGGGCGTTCGACGTCGAGGCGCTGGGGCGCGGCGAGCTGAAGTTCATCGCCACGGGCGACCCGGACGAGGTCAACGCCGGTCGGCTCACGCTGCGCGTCATCCGCAAGGAGCTGGCCCGGATCGTCGAGGAGCGCTCGGCGGACGACCCGAACCTGCACTACCTCGACGGCCGGGAGCTGTACGGCAAGGCCGATGAGGCGCAGCTGCCGCTGCCCGACAACCTGCATCCGACGACGGCGGCGCACCGCCGGATCGGGGAGCGCTTCGCCCGTCGGGCGTTCGGCCCGGGCGGCCCGTTCGCGGTGTCACACGCCTGACCGCTCTGGCGGTTGAGCCTGTCGAAACCGCCCCGCACCCCGTTGGTTGAGCCTGTCGAAACCACCCCGCACCCCGTTGGTTGAGCCTGTCGAAACCACCCGTGCGTTGACAGGCGTGGTTTCGACGGGCTCAACCACCGACGGGCTCAACCACCGACGGGCTCAGGCTTGCGCGGCATCCAGGGTCGCGAGCTCCGCGATGTCGGCCGCCACGAGCTCGGCGATCTGGATCGCGTTGAGCGCGGCGCCCTTGCGCAGGTTGTCGTTGGACACGAACAGCACGAGCCCCCGCCCGTCGGGCACCGACTGGTCGACGCGGATGCGCCCCACCAGCGAGGGGTCGACGCCCGCCGCGGCAAGCGGCGTCGGCACGTCGGTCAGCCGCACCCCGGGCGCCGCGGAGAGCAGCTCGACGGCGCGCTCGGGCGTGATCGGCGAGCCGAACTCGGCGTGGATCGCGAGCGAGTGCCCCGTGAACACCGGCACGCGCACGCACGTGCCCGCGACCGCGAGCGAAGGCAACCCCAGGATCTTGCGCGACTCAAACCGGAGCTTCTGCTCCTCGTCGGTCTCGAGCGACCCGTCGTCCACGAGCGACCCGGCCAGCGGCACGACGTCGAACGCGATGGGCGCGACGTACTTGACCGGCTCGGGCAGCGTCACGGCGTCGCCCGAGTGCGCGAGCCCCTCCAGGTCCTGCTCGACGGCGGCGCGCACCTGCCCGGCCAGCTCGGCGACCCCGGCCAGCCCGGACCCGGACACCGCCTGGTAGGTCGCCACGCGCAGCCGCTCCAGCCCGGCCTCGTCGGCCAGGGGCTTGAGCACGGGCATCGCGGCCATGGTGGTGCAGTTCGGGTTGGCGATGATCCCGAGCTCGGCGTCGGCGATGGCCTCGGGGTTGACCTCCGAGACGACCAGCGGCACCTGCGGGTCGCGACGCCAGGCCGAGGAGTTGTCGACGACGACGGCGCCCGCCTCCGCGAAGCGCGGCGCGTGCTCCTTCGACGTCGACCCACCGGCCGAGAACAGCGCGATGTCGACGTCGGCGAGCTGGTCCGTCGGGGTTGCGGCGACGTCTTCGACGACGACGTCGTGGCCCTGGTACTGCAGCACGGACCCCGCCGAGCGCGCGGAGGCGAACAGGCGCAGCTCCTTGACGGGGAAGTCCCGCTCGGCGAGCAGGCGGCGCATGACGCCGCCGACCTGCCCGGTCGCGCCGACGACGGCGACGTTGACACCCTCAGGGTTGATCTGCGTCATCCTGGTCACCTCCCGGTCCCGGCGTAGACCACGGCCTCGCCCTCGCTCGAGTCCAACCCGAAGGCCGAGTGGACGGCGCGCACGGCCTCGTCGAGCGAGTCGGAGCGCGTGACGACGGAGATGCGGATCTCCGACGTCGAGATCATCTCGATGTTGATGCCGGCGTCGCGCAGCGCGCCGAACAGCCTGGCCGAGACGCCCGGGTTGGTCTTCATCCCGGCGCCGATGAGCGACAGCTTGCCGATCTGGTCGTCGAACTGCAGCGAGTCGTAGCCGATCTCGCCCTGCACGCCCTTGAGCGCGGCCAGGGTCGCGGGCCCGTCACCCTCGGGCAGCGTGAACGAGATGTCCGTCAGGCCGGTCTGCGCCGCCGACACGTTCTGCACGATCATGTCGATGTTGGCGCCGGCGGCAGCCACGACCTCGAAGATGCGCGCGGCCATGCCGGGCACGTCGGGCACGCCGACGACGGTGATCTTGGCCTCGCTGCGGTCGTGCGCGACGCCGGAGATGATCGGGGCTTCCACGTCAGCCTCCACGGGTGCGTTGGGGTCGAGAAAGTCGCCGTACGTGCCGGTCACGAGCGTTCCGGAGGCGGCGGAGAACGATGAGCGCACGTGCACCGGCACGTCGTAGCGCCGGGCGTACTCGACGGCGCGCAGCGCGAGGATCTTCGCGCCTGAGGCCGCGAGCTCCAGCATCTCCTCGTAGGAGACGCGGTCGATCTTGCGGGCCGTGGGCACGATGCGCGGGTCGGCGGTGAAGACGCCGTCGACGTCGGAGTAGATCTCGCAGACGTCGGCGCCCAGGCCCGCGGCGATGGCGACGGCGGTCGTGTCCGACCCGCCGCGGCCCAGCGTCGTCACGTCGTTGGTGTCGGTGTTGACGCCCTGGAACCCGGCGACGATCGCCACCTGTCCCTTGTCGAGCGTCTCGCGGATGCGCGCCGGCACGACGTCGACGATGCGCGCACGGCCGTAGACGGCGTCGGTGATGACGCCGGCCTGCTGGCCGGTGAACGACTTGGCCTTGACGCCGAGGTTGTTGATCGCCATCGCGAGCAGCGACATCGAGATGCGCTCGCCGGCGGTCAGGAGGATGTCGAGTTCGCGCTGCGGGGGCAGAGGCGTGATCTGCGCCGCGAGGTCGAGGAGCTCGTCGGTCGTGTCGCCCATCGCGGAGACGACGACGCAGACGTCGTTCCCGGCTCGCTTGGCCTCGGCGATGCGCTTGGCGACGCGCTTGACGCTGCCCGCGTCAGCGACCGAGGACCCGCCGTACTTCTGTACGACCAGTGCCATGCTGTTGCTCTTTCTGTCGCCGGCCTCCGTCTCTCTCAACGGCCCGCCGGGTGCTTGTGCTTGCGCGTCGATGGTACGTGCCTCGAGCCGCGCGCGGCGTCCGAGGGCCACATTCCGGCCACCACCTGACCCGCCTCAGCCCCGCTCACCGTCGCGTGCCCCGTACGCCCGCGTGACGGTCGCGACCCGCACCTCATAGTCGGCGTACCAGACCTCACGGCCGCGATCCTGCGCCACGACGTGCTCGTGCACCTGCTTCCACGCGGCCGCGGCGGCGTCGTCGGACCAGTACGACACGGTGATGCCCAGACCCTCGCGGGCCGACTCGATCCCCAGGAATCCGGGTTGGAGCCGCGCGAGCTCCTCCATGCGCGCGGCCATGCGCGCGTACCCCTGGTCGCCGGGAGTGCGCAGCGACGTGAAGATGACGGCGGTGTAGGGCGGCTCGGGCGTGCGCGCGATGCTCACGCCATCCACCGTCGCAGCCTCACGCTCCCGTGACAACGTCATACCCGAGCCGCACGATGAGCGCCGCGACCACGACGACGAACACGGCGCGCACGAACCGCGACCCCTTCGCGACCGCCATGCGCGCCCCGACGTACCCGCCGACCAGGTTGGCGGCACCGACCGCGAGACCCACGTGCCACACGACGTGCCCGGCGGGCACGAAGAAGACCAGCGCGCCCAGATTCGTGGCGAAGTTGGTGATCTTGGCCAGCGCGGAGGCCGGCAGGAACGCGTACCCGAGCACGCCGACCAGCGCGATGACCAGGAATGTGCCCGTGCCCGGCCCGAGCACACCGTCGTACACGCCGATGACCAGGCCCATCACGGCGGCCGAGACGCGGTGCCTGTTGCCCTCCCAGCGCAGCCGCGTGTGCTCGCCGAGCGACGGCTTGGCCACGGTGTAGGCGGCGACCGCGACGAGCACCACGAGGATGATCGGCTTGAACGCCGACGCCGGGATGCGCGCGGCCAGCGCCGCTCCCCCGACGGCGCCCGCGAGCGCCGCAACCGCCATCGGCCCCGCCGTCGTGAAGTCGGGGTGCACACGCCGGGCGTAGGTGATCGACGACGTCGAGGTCCCCATGATCGACCCGACCTTGTTGGTCGCGAGCGCCTGAACCGGCGCCATGCCGGGGACGAGCAGCAGCGCGGGCAGTTGGATGAGGCCGCCGCCGCCCACGACGGCGTCGACCCACCCCGCGGTCAGCCCCGCGAGCAGCAGCAGGACCCACGCCAGGACGTCGAGTTCGAGCACTCGCGCATGGTCTCACCCGCGTGTGCGGCGGTGCGCCTGTCGGTCAGACCTCTCGGCGGGTACGTTCCACGCATGGACACCGATGTCGGAGGGTCCGGGGGCGTCCACGCCTCGGGCGTGCGGCGCGCGTTCGGCGCGGTCAGGGCGGTCGACGGCGTCGACCTGGACGCGCAGCCCGGGCGGGTCACCGCGCTGGTCGGGCCGAACGGCTCGGGCAAGACGACTCTGCTGCTCGTCCTGGCGGGCCTGCTCGTGCCCGACGCCGGCACGGTCACGGTGGCCGGGTTCGACCCCGTGACGCAGGGCGCGCAGGCCCGCGGCCGCACGGGCTGGATGCCCGACGTGTTCGGCACCTGGGACTCGCTCACCGCGCGCGAGGTCCTCACCACCGTCGCGGCGGCCTACCGCCTGCCGCGCGACGTCGCCGCGGCCCGCGCCGCCGACCTGCTCACGCTCGTGCACCTCGACGACCTCGCCGACGCGCCCGCCCACGTGCTCTCGCGTGGGCAGAAGCAGCGGCTCGGCCTGGCCCGCGCACTGGTCCACGACCCGCAGGTGCTGCTGCTCGACGAGCCCGCCTCGGGCCTCGACCCGCGCTCGCGGGTGGACCTGCGCGTCCTGGTGCGGCGGCTGGCCGCTCAGGGCAAGACGGTGCTGGTCTCGAGCCACGTGCTCAGCGAGCTCGACGAGATGGTCGACGACGCCGTGTTCCTCTCGCGCGGCCGCACGGTCGCGACACAGTCGGTGAAGGGCGCGGCCGCGCAGCGCCGGCCATGGCGCGTGACCGCACTCGACCAGCCCGCACTGGAGCGCTGGCTCACGACGGCCGGCTACCTCGGCGCCCCCGCAGCCGGCCCCCCACCCCCGGTGGTTGAGCCTGTCGAAACCACCGGGAGCGGGGCGACGGGCTCGACCGGCGTCGTCGTCGACCTCGACGGCGAGCACGCCGCGGCCGCGCTGCTGCGCGCGGCGGTCACCGCTGGCGTTCCCATCAGCTCGATCGCCCCCGCGGGCGGCGTGCTCGAACAGGCGTACCTGGCTCTCGAGGAGGAGCGACGATGAGCACCCCCGAGACTCCCACGGTCGAGGTGTCGGTCGCTGCGCCGTCGGGCCGCTCACCGAGGCGCCGCGGCGACTGGCGCGTGACCTGGCAGGGGCTGCGGACGGTCGCGCAACTGGAGTTGCGCCAGCGGGTGCGCTCCACGCGCTGGAAGGTCGCGCTCGTCGTGTGGTTCGTGGTCGTCGGCGTCATCACCGGGCTCACCACGAGCGCGCTGCACGTGCTCGCCGACGACCGCTCGGCCACGGACCCGCCGCTCGGCCCGATGATCTACGGCATCGTCGTGTTCTTCGTGCTGTTCCTCGGGCTGCTCGTCTCGCCCACACTGAGCGCCGCGGCGATCAACGGCGACCGCAACGCGGGCACGCTCGCCACCCTCCAGGCGACGCTGCTCAGCCCCGCCGAGATCGTGCTCGGAAAGTTGCTCGCGGCGTGGGTCGCGGCGCTCGCGTTCCTGCTCACGAGCGTGCCGTTCATCCTGTGGGCGCTGGCCTCGGGCGGCGTCGGCGTGCTCTCGCTGGTCACGACGTTGCTGATGCTCGCAGCCGTGCTGCTCGTGGTGTGCGCGATCGGGCTCGGCTTCTCCGCGCTCGTGACCAAGACGTCAGGCTCGGCGGTGCTCACGTATCTGACGATCGGCGGCCTGGCCGTCGTCGCACCGGTGCTGTTCGGGCTGTCGGCGCCGCTCGTGACGACGACGTCGCAGGTGCGCGTGTGGACCGTGCCGACCAACTGGGACTACTCGAGCAACGACCCCGCGGTGTGCGAGTGGCAGACCCAGGAGCAGCAGGTGTGGCACTCCGAGCGCACCTGGTGGCTGCTCGCTCCCAACCCGTTCGTCATCGTCGCCGACGCGCAGCCGCTGCCTGAGGGCGACCTGGCGCGCGCCTTCGCCGACGACGCGAACCCGCTCGCGGCGCTGCAGTTCGCGGTGCGGTACGTGCGCGCGGGGGCCGCGGACGAGTTCGACTACTGCACCGGCAACTTCACGCAGTGGAACAGCCAGGGCGAGCTCATCGCGCAGCCCGCCTCACCGGTCGCGCCGGTCGAGCCCAGCCGCAACCCGGTGTGGCCGTGGGGCCTCGGCCTCCAGCTCCTGCTCGGCGCCGGGGGCGTGGTGCTGGCCGTCAACCGTCTGCGCATCCCGACACGCACGCTCCCGCGGGGCACGCGCGTCGCCTGAGCATCGGTGGTTTCGACAGGCTCAACCACCGGCGTGGGTTTCGGGTGGTTTCGACGGGCTCAACCGCCGGGGGGCTCAGGAGTGGAGGGCGTCGTACTCGGCCTCTTGGGCGACGTCGTCCTCGACGTCGAGGCGGACGTGCGCGAGCACGGCCTGGAGCACGCGCAGCGCGGAGGCGGCGCGTTCGCCCCACGAGGACAGGTAGGAGAACTGCCACCACCACAGCGCCTCGAGCTCGTGCCCGTCGTCGTAGTGCGCGAGCCCGCGGGCGAGCTCCTCGACGACGCAGGCGAGGTCGCCCGAGAGGGTGGCCGGCCCGATCTCGGCGCCGAGCACCGGGTCGACGACCTCGACGTAGTCGTCGAACCCGTCGAACATCTGGGCGAGCGCCGCGCGCAGCGGATCGACGTCGGTGTCGGGGCCGGCGTCGGGCTCGAATCGCTCGGCGGGCACGACGTCGGTGATGGCCGCCAGGTGCGCGCCGCACCCGAGCAGGTCGCTCGTGGCCAGCAGCAGCAGCGACAGCTCGGCGCCGGGCGCGCTGCCCGAGGCGACCTCCATCACGGTCGACAGGAAGGCGCGCACCTGGGCCTGGGTCTTCTCGGCGATCTCGCGCAGGTCGCTCCCGGACTGGATCTCGCCCATGACGTGCTCCTCTCGTCCTCAGCGCCCGACGACGCGGCGTCCCTCGAACGCCCGCCCGAGGGTGACCTCGTCGGCGTACTCCAAGTCTCCCCCGACGGGCAGCCCGGACGCGAGGCGTGACACTGTGACCCCCATCGGGCCGATGAGTCGGGCCAGGTAGGTGGCCGTCGCCTCACCCTCGACGTTGGGGTCGGTCGCGAGGATGACCTCCTGCACGCGCCCGTCGGCCAGGCGGGTCAGCAGCTCCTTGATGCGCAGGTCGTCGGGGCCGACGTTGTCGATGGGGTTGATGGCGCCGCCGAGCACGTGGTAGCGCCCGCGGAACTCGCGGGTGCGCTCGATCGCGACGACGTCCTTGGGCTCCTCGACCACGCAGATGACCTCGTCCGAGCGGCGCGGGTCCAGGCAGACCCGGCAGCGTTCGGCCTCCGCGACGTTGCCGCACACCTCGCAGAACCGCACCCGGGCCTTGACCTCGATGAGCGCGTCCGCGAGGCGGCGCACGTCGGCGGTGTCAGCCGCCAACAGGTGGAACGCGATGCGCTGGGCGCTCTTGGGTCCGACGCCGGGAAGGCGTCCGAGCTCGTCGATCAGATCCTGGACTGCGCCCTCATACACGCCCGACAGCCTACGGCCGCGGGCTGACAGTCCCGCGCGCTCAGATCCAGTGCCGCAGGCGGAAGACCATCCACAGCACACCGCTCACGGCGAGCATGAGCCCCAGGGCGAACGGGTAGCCGAACGCCCAGTGCAGCTCGGGCATGACGTCGAAGTTCATGCCGTAGATGCCGCCGACGACGGTGGGCGCGAACAGGATGGCCGCCCACGAGGAGATCTTCTTGATCTCCTCGTTCTGGACCGTGGCCTCCTCGTTCTGCCTCTGTGCGACGAGCGTCGCGTTGACGGTGAGGATGTCGCGCAGGGCGCCGCGGTGGGTCTCGACGCGCTCGGCGACCTCGGTGAGGTGGTCGGCGACGTCACGCAGGTTCGCCTGCAGCTCGTCGTCGACCTTGTACTTGGAGAACCCCTGGGTCAGCGCGTGCAGCACCTGACGCAGCGGGCGCACGGCGCGCTGGAAGTCGGCGACCTCGCGCGAGAGCTCGTAGATGCGCCGCGACGCCTCGGCGCCCGAGGCGAAGACCTGGGACTCGATCTCGTCGATGTCGTTCTCCAGGCCGCTGACCACGGGCAGGTACCCGTCGACGACGGCGTCCAGGATCGCGTACAGCACCGCCTCGGGGCCGCGCGCGAGCATCGCCGGGTCGGCCTCCAGTCGCTCGCGCACCTCGGCGAGGTTCGGCGAGCCGCCGTGGCGCACCGTGACCACGAAGTCGGGGCCGACGAACACGTGCAGCTCGGAGAACTCGACCTCCTCGGCGGCGTCGACGTACCGGGCGGCGCGCAGCACCACGAACAGCGTGTCGCCGTACCGCTCCAGCTTGGGGCGCTGGTGGGCCTGGACGGCGTCCTCGACCGCGAGCGCGTGCAGGTCGAACTCGGCGGCGAGCGTCGCCAGCTCGGTCGCGTCGGGCCGGTCGAGGTCGATCCACGCCATGCCACCCGGGCGCGAGCGCAGCGCGCGGAACGTCTCGCCGAGGCGGACGTGGCTCGATCGGCGGGCGCCGTCGTCGTAGATCGCGGACGCGACGACGGTGCCCGGGCGCGCGGGACGCGTCGGCGGGGTCACCGTGACGGCGACCTCGGCGGGTCGTCGTCGGGGTCGCAGGACTCCACTCAGGCCGCGCGGGGCCGGGCGCGGCGTCGTCGGACGAAGGGCAGGGGTGGGCAAGGACGTGGTCATGGGAAACCTCCGCGGGCGCGCGACGCCGGGTGGGCGCGGCGAGGCGCGCGCAGGCGTGCGAGGGATGGGACGCGGGGCGTGCCGCGGCCTGTGCAGCGGGGGAGGGACTCCGCCGGGGCGTCAGCCGCGGCAGGGACTACTGGGAGGCTCGCTGCGCATGGCGTGCCACCTCCTTCGTCCCGGGCGCTGGTTGATCGCGCGTTGGCGGCCGTTGTCGGGCCGCCGACGAGTCTACGCCCGCCCGCGCGACCAGAGCCAGGCCCCGAGCGGTCGGGCGGGTGACCTCGCCCACGCACGACGGCGCCCGCTCCGGCCGCCGCCGCTCCCCTCAGGCGTCGGCCGCGTCGAGCTCGGCGCGCGTGGGCGGGTCGGCCCCGGGGCGCGAGACCGTGACGGCCGCGGCGCGCGCCGCCCATGCGGCGGCGTCGGCGAGCTGCCGGACGCTCAGGTCGGCCAGCGCCCCACGGGCGCGTGGCCCGCCGACGCCGGCCCTGGTCAGCGCGTCCAGGAGAGCCCCGGTGAACGTGTCCCCGGCGCCGATGGTGTCGGCGACCTGCACCCGCACGCCGGGGACGGTCACGACGTCCTCGCCGCGCACCACCAGCGCTCCCTGCGCGCCGAGCGTGACCACGACGAGCACCGGGCCCGCGGTCGCCCAGCGCCGGGCGACCGCGGGCGCCGGCTGCCCGGGGTAGTACCAGCCGAGGTCCTCGTCGGAGACCTTGACCAGGTCCGACAGACCGACCAGCCGCTCGACGCGCGTGCGCGCCGCGTCGACGTCGGGGGTGATGACGGGACGGGCGTTGGGGTCGAAGGAGACCAGCGCGCGCCCCCGGGCCGCGCGCATCGCCACCTCGACGGCGTCGGCCCCCGGGTCGAGCACCGTCGCGATCGAGCCGGTGTGCACGACGTCGGCGCCGTCCAGCGCGGCGCGCAGCAGGTCGGCCGGCAGGTCCCAGTCGAGGTCGAACTCGTAGGACGCGCCGCCGTCGGCGCCGAGCACGACGGCGGCAGTGGACGTGCGCCCGCACGCGGGCGCGGCGAGGCGGACCTCGACGTCGGACGCCTCGAGCCAGTCACGCACCAGGGCGCCGCGCGCGTCCTGGGCCAACGACGTCACGAGAGTGGGGCGGTGGCCGAGGCGGCCGAGGGTCACCGCGACGTTGGCCGGGCTGCCGCCGGGCAGGTCGCGCGTCCCGCCGTCGGCGTCCGGCACGACGTCGACGAGCGCCTCACCGACGACGACGAGCCGCGCCGCGGCCGGGCCGGTCACCGCAGGCTCCCGTCGCGCAGCGCGGCGGGCAGCATCGGGGCCAGCGGCAGGCGCGGGACGAGTGTCGCCTGCAGCGCGTGGTAGATGTCGGGCTTGCCCGGCCACACGGTCGCCGCGGGCCGGTTGTCGGGGTCGAGCTCATGGCGCCAGGACCCCCGGACCCGGTCGATCAGGCGCCGCTCGGCGTAGTCCCACCAGGTGGCGTACCAGTCGGCGAAGCGGTCCTGGCCCGTGCGCGCGTACAGGGCGGCGGCCGCGGCGATGCCCTCGGTGACCACCCAGTGCATGCGCGTGCGCACCACGGGCGCGCCCGACCAGTCGGTGGTGTAGACGAAGCCGTCGGCGCCGTCGGCGGCCCAGGCGTCGGCCACGGCCCGGTCGAAGAGCGTGACGGCGGTCTCCACGAGCCGGTCGGCGGGGCGCATCGCCTCCAGGTGCAGCAGCAGCCGCGCCCACTCCAGTCCGTGCCCCGGGGTGGCGCCGTATGGCTTGAACTGGTCGCCGGGACGGTCGGCGTTGAGGTCGAGCGCGGGCTCCCAGTCGGGGCCGAAGTGCTCGGGCAGCCGCCCGGCGTGCGCGGCCGCCATGTCCACGACGAAGGAGACGGCGCGCGCGGCGCGGTCGACCCACGCCGCGCCCTGCCCTGCCTCGACCGCCGACGCCACGGTCAGCATCGCCTCAACCGAGTGCATCATGGCGTTGAGCCCGCGATACCCGTCCACCGTGGTGAATGTGTGGTCCCACGTGTCGACGGGGCGCCCCGTCTCCTCGTCCCAGAACTTGTCGAGGTAGGTCTGTGTGGCGGCGGCCAGCAGGCCGGGCCCGCCCGGGCGGCCCGCGATCGTGGCGGAGGCTCCCGCGAGCATGACGAACGCGTGGTCGTACGCCGACTTGCCGGCGCCGCGGTCGGGCTCGCCCGACGACGCCACCGCATGGAACCAGCCGCCGTGCTCCTCGTCGCGCAGCACGCCCGTCAGCCCCGCGAGCGCCGCGTCGGCGACGGGCGCGCAGCCCGGGACCCCGAGCAGATGCCCGAGCGCGAACGAGTGGACGGTGCGGGCGGTGATCCAGGTCTGCACGCCGCGGGAGGCGTCGGGGCGTCCGTCGTCGTCCAGGTAGGCGGCGCCGCCGTCTGCGGCGGGACGTGCGGCGGCGGCGCCGAAGGCGAGCAGGCGGCGGGCCTCGTCGTCGAGCCAGCGGCGGTGCGTCGGCGACGATGGCCACGTCGCGGCGACCGATCCGGACAGGGCCGTCATGGGGTTTCTCCTCGATGAGTCAGGGTGCGTGCGGCGGTGCGCACAGGGTGGTGCCACGGTGCGTATGACGGTACGCACAAAAGCGCGCGAAGCGGCCCACGGCGGACGCCGTGGACCGCTTCGCCTCGGGCGCCTACAGGGTGGGCGTCACTTGAACTCGGACATGACGGGCTCGAGGATCGGGTCTCCGTCGAAGACCTCGACGGCGTTGTCCTGCGTCACGATGACGGGAGGCAGGAAGAACGTCGGGACGCCGGTGACGCCGTTGTCGAGCTCGTCGTTGACGTCGAACGACTCGCCCTGCTGCGCGAGCTTGATCTGGCGGATGGTCTCGGCGACCAGCGCGCGGGTGTCCTTGTAGATGGTCGAGAACTGGACGCCCTCCATGATGGAGCGCACCGACTCGACCTCGGAGTCCTGGCCGGTGATGACCGGGACGTCCAGACCAGCCGAGTCGACCGCCGTCAGAGCGGCGCGGGCCAGCGTGTCGTTCGGGGACAGGATGCCGTGCAGTTCGGCGCCGTCGGCGTAGAAGCCGGCGAGCACGGTGTCCATGCGGCGCTGCGCGTTGTCGGCGAGCCAGCCGGCCGTGGCGACCTGCTCGAACGTGTTCTGGCCCGAGACGACGGTCAGGGTGCCGTCGTCGATCTTGGGCTGCAGGACGCTCATGGCGCCCTCGAAGAACGGCGTGGAGTTCGCGTCGTCGGCGGAGCCGCCGATCAGCTCGATGTTCCACGGGCCCTCGCCCTTGCGCGCGGCCAGGCCGTCCAGCAGCGCGGTGCCCTGGAGCACGCCCACCTGGAAGTTGTCGAACGCGACGTACAGGTCGACGTCGGGGGTCTGGGTCAGCAGCCGGTCGTAGGCGATGACCGTCGCGCCGGCGGCGCGGGCGGCCTCGACCTGCGTGCCGAGCTGGGCGCCGTCGACGGCGCCGACGACGATGACGGACGCGCCGCGCTCGATCATCGCCTCGATCTGGTTCTGCTGCTCGATGACGCCGGCGTTGGCGAACTGCACGATCGGTTCGAACCCAGCCTCGCGTAGGCCGTCGTTGAACAGGTCCTCGGCGAGCACCCAGTTCTCCGAGGTCTGTTGCGGCAGCGCGACACCGATCACGGCGTCAGCGCCGAAACCGTCACCGTCGCCATCCGCGGTGGCGTCGCCGCCGCGGCCCTCTCCGCAGCCCGACAGGGCGAGCACGCTGACCATCGCCGAGGCGACGAGAGCGGACTTGAGCTTCTTCATGATGCACCTTTCTGTTGCCGGCAGGCCCATCCGTGCCGGCATCGGTCCGTCAGGACGTGGACGTGGGGGTGGGGGCGGCGGGGGCGGCTGCCTCCGTCGTCGTGGGTCCGCGCAGGGAGTCGGTGATCTTCCCGATGATCGACGGGCGGCCCTGGACCTTGTTGTAGACGTCGAAGGCGACCGCGGTGAGGAGCACGAGGCCCTTGATCATGTAGTTCTGGGCGGCGCCGACGCCCATGAGCTGCAGGCCGTTGTTGAGCACCGCCATGACCATGCCGCCGATGAGCGAGCCGGTCACGGTGCCGATGCCGCCGGAGACCGCGGCGCCGCCGATGAACACGGCCGCGATAACGTCGAGCTCCCAGCCCGTGCCGTCGGCGGGGCCCGTGGTGCGTGCGCGGCTGATGAACAGGATCGCCGCGACCGACGCGAGCAGCGACATGTTCATCATGACCAGGAAGTTGACGCGCTTGATGTTGACGCCGGACAGCGCGGCCGCGGCCCGGTTGCCGCCGACGGCGTACACGTGCCGGCCCGTGATCGTCTTGGTCGACAGGAACCAGTAGATCGCGGCGATCGCGAGCACGATCAGGCCCGTGACCGGGAACGACGTGCCCGGGCGGCCCGAGCCGAACAGCCAGGTCAGGTAGCCGATCACGATCGCCAGGCCGCCCGCCCGCAGGAGCGAGAGGCTCAGGCTCGGGGCCTCGCCCTGCAGGCGCTTGGCGTTGGCGCGTCTGCGCATCTCACCCCACACGACCAGGGCGACGCCGACGAGTCCCAGCACGAGGGTCGAGTTGTTGAGCCCGGTGTCGGGGCCCCATTCGGGCAGGTGCCCGGAGCCGATGAACCACATCTCCTTGGGGACCCGCACGTTGGTGCCCGCCTGGGCCGAGATGTACAGGTGCAGACCGCGGAACAGCATCATGCCGGCGAGTGTGGTGATGAAGCCGGGGATGCCGACGTACGCCACCCAGAAGCCCTGCCAGGCCCCGATGATCAGGCCGCACGCGACGCCCAGCAGGATCCCGGCCCACCACGGCACTCCCCAGTCACGCGTCGCGACCGCGACGATCACGCCGACCGCCGCCGCGACCGAACCGACGGACAGGTCGATGTGCCCGGCGATGATCACCAGCACCATGCCCATGGTCATCACGAGGATGTGCGCGTTGCCGAAGATGATGTTCTGCGCGTTGGTCGGGGTCACGACCAGGCCGTTGGTGGCGAAGTTGAAGATGATCACCAGGGCGAGCAGGGCGAACACCATGCCGAATTTGCGAGCCCCGCCGCTGAAGAGCTCCTTGAGTGCGGTCATCGTCGTCCTTTGTCGTTGCTGTGTGTCAGTGGTCGTCGTCACGCGGCGTCGGCGCCGACGCCGGTCATGAGCCGCATGAGCTTCTCCTGGTCGGCGTCGCCCCGGCGGAGCACACCGGTGATGGCGCCTTCGAAGATCGTGTAGATGCGATCGCACAGGCCCAGCAGCTCGGGCAGCTCCGACGAGATCACCACCACGCCCTTGCCCTCGGCGGCGAGCGCGTTGATGAGCCCGTAGATCTCGTACTTGGCGCCGACGTCGATGCCGCGCGTCGGCTCGTCGACGATCAGCAGCTCTGGCTCGGGGAACAGCCACTTGCCGAGCAGGGCCTTCTGCTGGTTGCCGCCCGAGAGCTTGGCGACGCCGTCCGAGACGCTCGTCGCCTTGATCCGCAATGACGAGCGGGCGTGCTCGCCCGCCTCATGGATCAGGTTGGCGTCGAGCGCCACGCCGGGCTTGACCTTCCTCAGGTCGGCCGAGACGACCGTCGTCTGGATGTCGTCAAGGAGGTTGAGGCCGAGCGCCTTGCGGTCCTCGGTGACGTAGGAGATGTGGTGCTCGATCGCCGCGGGGACGTTCGGGATCTTGATCTCCTCGCCGTTCATCCGGATGGCCCCCGCCAGGTAGCGCCCGTAGGAGCGTCCGAAGAGCGAGCGGGCCAGCTCGGTGCGGCCGGCGCCCATGATGCCCGCGAACCCGACGATCTCGCCGCGCCGGACGAAGAAGCTCGACCCCTTGGCGACCAGGCGCCCGGGGATCTGGGGGTGCTCGACGGTCCAGTCCTCGACCTCGAAGAACACCTCGCCGATGTCGGGCGTGCGCGGTGGGAACCGGGACTCGAGCGAGCGGCCCACCATCGCGCGGATGAGGCGGTCCTCGTCGACGTCCGCGGCGCCCACGTCCATCGTCTCGACGGTCTGGCCGTCGCGGATGACGGTGATCGAGTCGGAGACCGCCATGATCTCGTTGAGCTTGTGGGAGATGATGATGCAGGTCAGGCCGTTGGAGCGCAGGTCGCGCAGCAGGTCGAGCAGGAGCAGCGAGTCGTGCTCGTTGAGGGCCGCCGTGGGCTCGTCGAGGATGAGCAGCTCGACGTCCTTGGACAGCGCGCGGGCGATCTCGACGAGCTGCTGCTGACCCACGCCGAGGTTCTTGACGGGCGTGCTGGTGTCCACCTTGAGGTCGACACGGCGCAGGAGCTCCTTGGCCTTCTCGTGGGTCGTCAGCCAGTCGATCCCGACCGGGCCGCGCTGCTCGTTGCCGAGGAAGATGTTCTCCGCGACCGACAGCTCGGGGATGAGCGCCAGCTCCTGGTGGATGATGACGATGCCCGACTGCTCGCTCGACTTGATCGAGCTGAACGCGACCTCGCGGCCCCGGTAGACGATCTCGCCCTCATAGGAGCCGTGCGGGTAGACGCCCGAGAGCACCTTCATGAGCGTGGACTTGCCCGCGCCGTTCTCACCGCAGATGGCGTGGATCTCGCCCTGCGCGACGGTCATCGACACGTTGTCCAGGGCCTTGACGCCCGGGAACGTCTTCGTGATCGACCGCATCTCCAGGATGGGGTCCTGGTTCCGCATCGGGTGCTCCTTCCCGGCCGCGACATCGCGGCGCCGTCGCCCGGCGTCCGCGCCGGGCAGGCCCCACGCTAGGGACGGGAAACCACCCTTTCAAGTCTTGAACGCAAATTGCCAGGTCGCGTTACGTTCTTGTGACGAAGGGCTTCAGACCACGCCACCGGGCGCCAGCGCGAGCAGACACGCCCCCTGGACCTCGGCGCGCGGCTCAAGGTGCGACATCGAGAACTCGACCCCGCCGATCGCCGACGGCAGGGCGCGCTTACGCACCGAGGCGACCACGGCGGCGAGCAACGGCTCGCCGACCGGAGCGAGCGGGCCACCGAGGACGACGGCGTCGGGCCCGAGCAGGTTGCACACCGACGCCAGCACGCGGCCGAGCGCGTCGCCCGCCTCCTCCAGGATGCGCACCGCCACCCGGTCGTTAGCGAGCACCGCCGCCACGAGGTCGTCCACGGTGGCCTCCCGACCGCGGGCGTGCCCATAGTCCGCGACGATCGTGCGCACCGACGCCAGCGTCTCCAGGCAGCCGCGCGACCCGCAGTAGCAGGTCTGCCCGCCGTCGACGACCTGCACGTGGCCGATCTCCCCCGTCAGCCCGGACGTGGACCGGTACACCTGGTCGCCGGTGACGATCCCGGCGCCGATGCCCGAGGCGATCTTGACGTACACGAGGGTCCCGCCGCGCGCGGACGCATGCTGCGCGTGCGCCAGCGCCCCGAGGTTGGCGTCGTTCTCGATGACGACGTCGACGCCCAACGCCTCGACCGCCAGCCGATGCAGGTCGCGCCCCGACCACTCGCGCAGCACCGAGCCCTGGACCACCTCGCCGTCGGGCCCGATCGACGCCGGAAGCGACAGGCCCACGCGGCGCACGGCCGACCTGCCCATGCCCGCGTCGGCCACGACGTCGTCCAGGAGCCGCGCGACCAGCGTCAGCGTCGACTCGGGCGAGTGGCCCGGGGCCAGCGGCTCCGCCCGGCCGCCGATCTCATGGCGTGCGGTGTCCCACCCGACCAGGCGCACGTGCGTGCGCCCGACGTCGACGCCGAAGACGACCCAGCCCTCGGGCACGAGCGAGACCAGCACGCCCCAGCGCCCGTCGCGCAGCACGCGCTCGACGCGGAACCGGCCCGCCTCGACCTCCTGGCCCACGATGTTGGACACCGTCGCGCGCGACAGTCCGGTCAGCGTGGCGAGTTCGGCCTGTAGCTGCGGGCCGCGGGCCGAGAGGGCGGCCGAGAGGGCCGCGGTGTTCCGCTCACGCAGCGATGCCTGCGATCCGGCGCCAGAGGGGGACGTGCTCATGAGTCCATCTGTAGCGGAGGATCGCGTCGCGTTCAATTCCCGAAGGCGGATTGGCGCTGGTCGCAGGCGAGACCAGGATGGCCCCATGGACCCCCGGCCCCTGGACCCCGCGCCCCTGGACCCCAGGCGCGCGGGCCTTTCGCGGGCGGACCTCTCGCGCGCGGACGGCCTGCGCGTGCCGAGGGCGCTGCGCGAGGCGCACCGCGGTCACGGCGCCGACACCGGCGCCTGGCTCGACGCCGCCCCCGACCTCGCCGCGCGCCTCCTCGACGCGTGGGGCCTGCGGGTGGACGGCCCGACGGCGCACGGCGCCGTCGCCTGGATCGTGCCCGTCCGGCGAGCCGACGGCAGCCAGGCCGTGCTCAAATTGCAGCCGCGGGACGAGGAGACGGTGGGCGAGCCGCTGGCCCTGCGCGTCTGGTCGGGCGACGGCGCGGTGCTGCTGTTGGACCACGACGAGCCGAGCGGGTCGATGCTGCTCGAACGGCTTGACGCCTCACGCTCGATCGGGACGCTGCCCGTCCCCGCAGCGCTCGACGTGATCGGCGCACTGCTCCGCCGCCTCCACCGGTCGCCCCTGCCGCCTGCCACGCCGCCACCCCCACCGCAGCCCCCGCCGCCAGCCGTACCGTCACCCGCACCGCAGCCCCCGCCGCCACCCGAGCCGCCACCCGCACCGCAGCCCACGCCGTCACCCACTCGGGCGACCGCGCGACCACCCGCTCCTGCGACGCCGCCGGACGGCGCCCTGCGGACGCTCGCCGACCTCGGCGCTCGCCTGCTCGACGAAGCGCCCCACGTCGTCGCGCCCGACGCCGGATGGCGCCGCGTGCTCGACGGCTGCGCGGCCGCCCTGGCCGAGGTCATCACCGAGCCCGGCGACCGGGTCCTGCACGGGGACCTGCACTACGCCAACGTGCTCGCACCGCTGGCCGGATCCCCGGCCGCCGAGCGCGGCGAGTGGCTCGCCATCGACCCCAAGCCGCTGCTCGGCGACCCCTGCTATGAGTTGCTGCCCGCGCTGCACAACCGCTGGGACGAGGCGGTGGCCACCGGCGACGCCGCGCGCGTTGCCCTGCGGCGCTTCGACCGCCTCATCGAGTCCGCCTGCCTCGATCCCGATCGCGCGGTGGCATGGACGCTGGCGCGCTGCCTGTCCTCGCTGCTGTGGGCGCTCGAGGCGCCCAGTCGGCCGTTCGCCGCGCCCGACCTCACCATCGCGCGGGCGCTGCTCGCGCGACGCCGCTAGCCCGCGCGGCCCACCGCGAGCAGCACCACCGTCTGCCCGAACGAGACGTTCTGGTCGATCGCGACGTCCACCGTGGCGCCGTCGTCACCAAAGGCAAGCCGCGCTGTCCACATGAACGGCGTGCCGAGCCCGGCGACGCGCACCTCCAGGGTGCGCTCGTCGGTCCACGCGTACGACGACGCCGCGCTCAGATCGGCGCGTCCCGCCCGGACGTCGGCCTGCCCCGTCTGAGTATCCCGCTCCCGCTCCCGCTCCGGTTCGGGGTGCGTGGACGTGGGCGTGTGCCAGTCGGCGTGCGCCGCCCAGGCCCGCTCCCCTCCGACGTCGAGCAGGAGCAGGTCCCCATCGCGGCGCACCGTGAGCGTGCCCGGGGCGTGCCCGCCGCCGAACGCTTCGCCGCCGGCGTGCGCGACGTCGAGCGCGAACGTCCGGCCGTCGATGACGCCGTCGAGCGCGCTACGCCCCTGGCCCACAGGGACCGCCAGGCGCAGCATGTGCTCGGGCGGCGCGGGCGCCGGCACGGGCACGGGCACGGGCACGGGCACGGGCACGGGCACGGGCACGGGCACGGGCACGGGCACGGGCACGGGCACGGGCACGGGCACGGGCACAACCTCGCTCGGCACCACCGCGTCCGGCGCCGAGCCGAACGCCCCACCGAGGCTGCGCCACACGGCGTCGAGCTCGTCCTGCATTTGGCTCGTGCCGGAGGTGAGGGCGACAACGACGTCGTGCTCGGGCCAGACGACGATGAACTGGCCGAACGCGCCGTCGGCGCGCACCGCGCCCGGACGGCACCGCCACATCTGATACCCGTAGCCGACACGCGTGTCCGGGCCCCAGCCCTGGGTTGAGCTGTCGACGTGCGCGGCGGTCGCGGCGTCGACCCACGCCGCGGGAATGAGCTGGCGCTCGCCCCATCGCCCGCGGCGCAACAACAGCTCACCGAAGGCCGCCATGTCCTCCAGGTGGAGCGTCAGTCCGAACCCGCCCATGTCGACGCCGCTCGGGTCCTGCTCCCAGGTCGCGCCCTCGATGCCGAGCGGCGCCAACACGCGCGGAGTCAGGTAGTCGAGCAGACGCTGCCCGGTGAGCCGGTGCACGATCGCCGAGAGCAGGAAGGTCGCGCCGGTGTCGTAGACGAACCGCGTGCCGGGCTCAAGGTCCACCGGGTGCGCGAGCACGGCGGCCGTCCAGTCCGCGGGACCCGCGTCGACGACCGCCATCGAGTCGTCCGAGTGGCCGCTCGTCATCGTGAGCAGGTGGCGCACCCGCATCGCGGCGAGGTGGTCGCTCGGCGCCGGGGGTGCGGCCTCGGGCAGCAGGTCGACGACGCGGTCCTCGATGGTCAGCAGGCCTTCCTCGACAGCCAGGCCGACGGCCATCGCCGTGAACGTCTTGGAGACCGAGAACATGGCGTGCCGCTGGCCCGGTGCGTGGGGCTGCCACCAGTGCTCGGCGACGACGTGGCCGTGGCGCAGCACCATGAGGCTGTGCGCACCGCCGATCGCGTCGAGGGCGTCGACGAGCGAGGTCAGGGCCTGCGGGCTCACGCCCACGGCCTCGGGCGATGTGCGCGGCAGCCGCCGCGGGGAGGCAGTCACCCGGGGATTCTCTCGCGTCCGCCCGACGGTGGCCCGCATGGCGCGCACAGGCCTGTGACCTGGGCTGTTGGCCTCAGCGGGCGCGACGCGACCAGGCCGCGATCAAGTCGAGCGACAGCGGCGCGATCGGGTGCGGCGCGACCGGGGCCTCCGGGTCGACCCAGATGAGGTCTTCGAGTTCGGCCTGTGGTCGCGGGTCGACGTCGGCGGGCAGGTCGACCTCGAAGACGTGCGCGTCCACCACGTGGTGCGACTCGTTGGCCGCCACTGCCGAGAACCGCCCAAGCGCGCGAACACTGCCTGGGTCCAGGGACGCCCCGATCTCCTCCGCGACCTCGCGCACGAGCGCATCGCCCGGACGCTCCCCCGGCTCGATCTTGCCGCCCACCTGCATGAACGACGTCGTCCCGCGTTTGCGGACCAGCAGGAACCGCCCGTCGCGCACGATGACCGCGGCGACGATGCGCAGCACCGTGGGGTCTGCGGCGCCGGGCGCGCTGCCCGTCACCTCACCGGACGGGCCAGGCGCCGCCCCGCTCACGTCTGGTCGACCTGCTCGTCGATGATCGTGCCGTCGAGCATCTTGACCACCAGTGGCACGCCGACGAGTCCGCTCGAGGCGATGTCGGGGTCGTCTGCCGAGGAGTCGTCGTAGGGGTCGGGCGCTGCGACCACGGTGCGCGCGGACGGAGCGGGAGCCGCCACGCGCGCGAACGCCGAGGCGCTCGGAGTCGCCGATCCCGCCGCAGCACCAGCCGCCGAGGAAGCCGGGGCCGGCGAGGACGCCGTCGCGGGGGACGCCGCCGCAGCAGCAGCACCGGACGCCGCCCCCGGAGCGAACGCCGCCGCTGACGACGCGGGAGCTCCGCGACCGAGCGCGGCCGCCCGCCCGGCGAGAGCTGCGGAATGCGTTTGCGCCGGGGGCCGGGTCGTCGCCGTGGGAGTCACAACACCGGGCGCCGCGTCGCCGAGCGACTCCTCGACCGGGTCGTCGAAGGGCGGCTCAGGCTCGTCGAAGTCGGGCGGCTCGTGCAGCGGAACCCCGGCCAGCCACGCGGCGTCGGCCTCGTCGTACCCGGGCTCCTGCGACCCTGGCCCCGCCTCGGACGCGCCAGCGGGCGCGGGAGGCGACACCTGCGCAGGCTGCGCCCCAGTCGGCCGCGCGGACGGTGCCCCAGTCGGTCGCGCAGGCTGCGCCCCAGTCGGTCGCGCGGACTGCGGAGCATCCCGCAGCGCAGACTGCGGCTCGGAAGGAGGCTCCGTCGGCCGCTCGGGCTCTGGCCGGGGCTCCGTGCCCGAAGTGGGCTCCGGCCAGGGCTCCGTGCCCAACGCGAGCGCCTGCGCGGGCTCCGAGGCCGCCTCCGACCTGATCGATGCCGTCGCAATGTGCGCGCGCACTGCCTCGAGTGCGTCGGTGCGGCTCGTCGACGCCACGGCGCGGCCTTCGGCGGACGAGCCCTCTGTCGCCTCTTCCTCTGTCACGTCGTCGCGCGCGCGGCCGAGACCTTGCCCGCCCGCGCGCGCGGCCTCCTCGTCGGGAGAGTCCGATGACGGGCCGCGAACGAGCCCCGACTCGCGCGGGCGTGCGCCGTCGTCGACGTCGATCTCGATCCGGACGTGAATGCCGAGCGTCTGGTAGACGGCGTCCGAGATGGTCTCGGGGCGTCCGTGCCGCGCCTGCGCGACGACGGCGGGCGGGAACCCGAGTCGGAGCACGTCTGCCTCAAGCCTCAGCACCTGGGAGTGCTCGCCAAGGAACGCCTCTGCTCGGGGATTGCCGATGCTTGCCAGCACCTCGCGCCAGCGGCGTCGGACAACCTCGGTCGTGACGTCGCCCGCTCCCGATGACGCCAAGGCGGTCTCCACCACCGACGCAGAGTCAGTCGGCGTCGCAGACTCGGCCGACGACGCAGACTCGGGCTCGGCCGCAGAGACAGACGCCTCGGGCGCCGCCGGATGCGAGTCGGTCTGTTCGCCGGACGCCACTCGCGCCTGCCCGGGCACGTCGGGCTCCGAGACGGCGGGCGCGGCGGGCGCTTGCGTGCCAGGCGCCGCAAGTGCCGGGACGTCCGGCATGGCAGGAGTCTGCTCGTCGGGCATGGCTGGCGCCGCCGCGTCGGGCGCGGCCGAAACCAGTCGTCCGGACGCCGGCGGCGCCGACGGGCCGGCAATGCGTCGCTCCGGCTGACCGGACTCCGGCCAATCCTGCTGGCCAGATGCAGTCGGCTCCGCCGCAGGCGCAGCGGCGGGGGGCACGGACTCGCTGGCTTCCGCCAGTACGGGCCCCGGAGCGGGCGCGCCAGGACTGACGGTCGTACTGGCGCGCGCAGGAGAGCCGGAGCTGGAAGACGCGTCGGCCTGCGCGGGCGAGCCAACCCCGGCAGGCGCTTCGGCCTGCGCGGGCGCCCTGTCACGCCCAGCCGGCGCCGTTGGCCGAGCGCCGCCGCGGGCGTCCGACCGCGCGCCTTCGACTGCGTCCGATTGCGCCGTCCCGGGCACCGGGCGACCGGGGCGCATCGCCGCCCGAACGGCCGCCGCGCCGCGCAGCCCTTCGGGGTCAGCGCCCCCGGGCCCCGCGGCGTCGTCGTCGGCGGGAGCCCCTGGCCGGACCGGTGCGGGTCCGCGAGCGCCGACGGACATCCCGCCACGCTCCAGCCGCTCGACTCGTGCGGCGAGGCCCGCCGACCCGGCGTCCGCGCCGGGCAGCAGCAATCGGGCGCACAGCAGCTCCAGGTGCAGGCGCGGCGACGTCGCCCCGGTCATCTCGGTCAGCGCGGTGTTGACCAGATCGGCCGCCCGCGAGAGTTCGGCGATCCCCAGCCGCGACGCCTGTGCGGCCATGCGCTCAAGCTGGTCCTCGGGCTGGCCGCGCAGCACCGCCCCGGCGGCGTCGCCCGACACCGCGATGACGATGAGGTCGCGCAGCCGCTCGAGCAGGTCGTCGACGAACCGCTGGGGCGCGTGGCCTGACACGATGAGCTGGTCGACCACGCGGAAGATCGAGGCGCCGTCACGCGCGGCGAGCGCGTCCACGACGTCGTCGAGCAGCGACGCGTGCGTGTAGCCGAGCAGCCCGACGGCGAGGTCGTAGTCGACCGTGCCACCCGTGGCGCCCGCGATGAGCTGGTCGAGCACCGAGAGCGAGTCACGGACCGACCCGCCGCCGGCGCGCACGACGAGCGGCACGACCCCGCCACCCAGCGTCACACCCTCGGCGGCGCACAGCTCCTCCAGGTACGGGCCGAGCACGTCCGGCGGCACAAGCCGGAACGGGTAGTGGTGGGTGCGCGAACGGATCGTGCCGATGACCTTGTCGGGCTCGGTCGTCGCGAACACGAACTTGATGTGCGGGGGCGGCTCCTCGACGATCTTGAGCAGCGCGTTGAACCCGGCCGGCGAGACCATGTGGGCCTCGTCGATGATGAAGATCTTGTACCGGTCGCGAGTCGGCGCGAACGTCGCCCGCTCGCGCAGGTCGCGCGCGTCGTCGACGCCACCGTGCGACGCGGCGTCGATCTCGACGACGTCGAGCGATCCAGGGCCGCCACGCGCGAGCTCCACGCACGACGCGCACTGCCCGCAGGGAGTGTCGATCGGGGTCTCGGGGGTGTTGCGCGCACAGTTGAGCGTGCGCGCGAGGATGCGCGCCGACGTCGTCTTGCCGCAGCCACGTGGCCCGGAGAACAGGTAGGCGTGGTTGACGCGCCCGCTGCGCAGCGCCCGCATGAGCGGCCCCGTGACGTGCTCCTGACCGATCACCTCGGAGAACGTCTCGGGCCGGTAGCGGCGGTACAGGGCGGTGGTCACCCGACCACCCTAGACGGCGGCGCCGACACGCGGCTGGCCGCCCTGTGGACGCTGGCGCGCGGGGCCGCGACCGCCGACCGCGGAGACGTCGAGCACGACGGCGAGGGGGAGCCTACTGCTCCCGCGCTCCCCCCGAACCACTCCCATGCCCCACCAACCGCCGGGCGACACGTCCTCGTGGCGACCACTCAGCCGTCCGTGATGCGGGAAATGACCTCCCTGTGGGCGCGGCGCTCGGCCTTCGGCGCGTCCGCGAGCGTGGCGGCGACCGCTGCGACGCCGTCGGCCGTTGCGCCAGGCCCGGCGTCGACGGTGGCCCCGCGCCCTTGTGGTGCGTGCCGAACACCAATCAGCGCTGGCCCATCCTCCGTCCATGAGGCGGCAACGGTCGGCGAAGTCTGCGTCGGCCTGACCCGCGCTCCCATCCCTCGTCGTTCAGCGTCCAGCACGCGAACCCGTCGGGGTCCTCCTCGCCAGGGTCGCCCCGCGCCGACATCTCGTCATCTCGCGGTTGTTCCGATCGACTGCGACGACGGCCATGGACGGGCTCAGTCGGCGCAGATGGTCACGGGCGCGGCGCGGGCGCGGGCGCGGGCGCGACGAGCCGCGTCCAGCGAGCCAGGCCCGGGAAGCCCAGCAAGCGCAGCAAGCGCAGCAAGCGCAGCAAGCGCAGCAAGCGCAGCAAGCGCAGCAAGCGCAGCAAGCGACGCTGTCGCGAAATGGCACTGTCGCGAAATGACTGTCATGTCCCAGGACATCGGTGACGGTTGTGCATCAGGACATCGGTGACGCTTTCGGGGTTCTTGGTGGTGACACTTCTGCCCTGAGGCTCGGGGCATGGCAGCCCCAGAACCGATCGATCCGCGTGTCCGTCTGGCGATCGCGCAGTGGCCCGATGACGCCCCGCGAGGGTCGGTGACGACGTTCTGCGCGGAGCATGGCATCTCGCGCAAGTCGTTCTACGAGTTGCGCAAGCGTGCGGCGGTTGAGGGCCAGGCGGCGGTGCTCGAGCCGCGGTCGCGGCGCCCAGCGTCAAGCCCGACGAGGCTGACCGACGAGGTCAAGGCGCAGGCCGTCGCGGTGCGGTCGGCGCTGGAGGCGTCCGGGCTGGACCACGGGCCGATCAGCGTGCACGACAAGATGGTCGCGATGGGTCTGGACCCGGCACCCTCGACAGCGTCGCTCGCACGGATCTTCCGGCAGGCCGGCGTCGCGAGGCTGGAGCCGAGGAAGAAGCCGCGGGCGGCGTACCGGCGGTTCGTCTACCCGGCGCCGAACGCGTGCTGGCAGCTCGACGCGACCGAGTACGTCCTGACCGGTGGGCGTAAGTGCGTGATCTTCCAACTCATCGACGACCACTCCCGTTACGCCGTCGCCTCCCACGTCGCGTGGGGTGAGACATCCGAGGGCGCGATCGTCGTCGTGGACAAGGCCATCGCGGCGCGCGGCGTCCCGCAGAGACTGCTCAGCGACAACGGCGCCGCGTTGAACCCCACTCGACGCGGCTACGCGGGCCAGCTCGTCGAGCACTTGACCGTCCTGGGCGTGGAGGCGATCACCGGCAAGCCCTACAAGCCCACCACACAGGGGAAGAACGAGCGTTTCCATCAGACCCTGTTCCGCTACCTCGGCAAGCAGCCCCTGGCCGACACGCTCGACCAGCTTCAGGCGCAGGTCGACGCGTTCGACCTCATCTACAACACGCAGCGCCCTCACCAGGGGCTGCCCGGCAGGATCACCCCGCAGGCGGCATGGGACGCGACGGCGAAGGCCGAGGCTCCCCATCCCAACCCGATCCGCGCCCTGTTCACGCGCACCGCGCCCAAGCCGCAGGCAGTCGTACCGGCGCCCGTGCGGGCGGCACTTCCCCAGGGCGCCTGCATCAAGAAGCTGAACCACGCCGGCACCTTCTACCTACGCAAGGTCTTCTACATGGTCGGCGCCGAGCACGCCTTCGCGGAAGTCATCGTCGTCATCGACGGCGAACGGATCATCGTCGCCGACCACCACGGCGAGATCCTCATCGAGCACACTCGGGCCGCTCCCGGAGTCAGGTACGTCGGCAACGGCAAACCCGCGGAACCCACCCCAAGAAGCCCGAACCGTCACCGAAGTCCTGACACATCAACCGTCACCGATGTCCTGATGCAGAACCGTCACCGATGTCCAGAGACATGACACTGTCGCGAAATGACCAACCGGCTTGGGTTCGAACACATGTTCGACTAAACTGTCCTCGTGGGCAACTCAGGCGCCGGAGCCAGGATGCGGGAGACCGTGACAGGTCGCACCGCACACCGTGATGCGCTCACACCGGCCGCGGCTCCGACTCCGACTCTCCTGCCCGACGACGTCGGCGGCGCGAGGGCCAGCGAGCCGACCGCGGACAGGCCACCGAGGGGCGAGCCCGCAGAGCCCGGCGCACGCACCACCTCCGAGCCCAGCACTAGGTCCAGCGGTGGGTCTAGCCCCGAGTCCGGTACCACGTCCACCGCTGGGTCCAGCTCCAAGTCCAGTCCCGGGTCCAGCGCTGAGCCCAGCGCTGAGCCCAGCGCTGAGTCCACGATCGAACCAGGTCAGCCTCCTGCCGTCCGGCCCGAGATGCGGCTCGCCGTGCAACCCGCTGCCCGGCCTGACGACGCGCACGACGCACTCCGCGCGCAGTTCGCCGAACGCCTCGCCGCGCTCGCGAACGTACGGATCGAGGACGACGGCTCGCTGGCTGTGCGCCTGTCCGACCAGCCGGGCCTGGCGAACGCGATCCTGGGTCGCTCTCCGCTGGATCCGGCGAGCGTGGGCTCATCCCGTCCCTCACCTGCGCAGGCGGCGATCCTCCCGCCGCTCGTCTCAAGGCTGGTGGACGTCAGTGGGCCTGTCGGGGTCGACGACATCGACGCCACGCTCGCGCTGATCGAGGACGTGAGGGCGCGGGTCAACGCGCTGGAGGCGCTTGAGGGCGTGCTGCTGGAGAGGGTGCGCCGCCAGGGGCTGCGGGCCGATGGCCTGGTCGACGAGCGTGATCCCATGGTCCGCGCGGCAGGCCCGCGGCGGCGACGCGAGCTTGCCCTCCGCGCAGTCGTGGCCGAGGTGGCGCTGGCCGTGCGCCAGAGCGAGCAGGCGGTGACGGCCCGCATGGGGCAGGCACAGGGACTGGTCGCGCGGGCGCCGCGCACCCTGGCCGCGGCCGTCGCCGGCGACGTCGCATGGGCCAACGCCGGTCGGCTGGGCGACGCCGTCGCCGAACTGGACGAACACACCGCGTCACGGCTCGACGCCGACGTCGTCACGGCCGCCCAACACCAGAATCCGCGCACCTTCTCGCGCACGGTGCGCCGCGCACGGGAGCGGCTCTGCCCCGCGCCCGCGGAGGTGCGCCACAGCGAGGCGGCGACCAAGCGAGGGGTGTGGACCGACCCTGCCGCCGACGGCATGGCCTACCTGACGCTGTTCGCCCCGGCCCCCGCCGTTCACGCGATCGCCGACCGACTGACCCTGGCGGCACAGACTGTGCGTGGGCGGGGCGACGGGCGCACGCTCGGGCAACTGCGCGCCGACGTCGCGTGCGCGCTCCTTCTCGACGACGGAACGCTCGACGTGCGGGCCGCAGCCATCCGCGGCCGGCAGAGCGCGACCCCCACGGCCTACGCCACCGCCACGACCCCCGCCGCCGGTGCCGGTGCCGGCGCCGTGCGGGCCACCGAGGCGGCGCGCATCACCGACGTCGCGAAGAGCACCAGCACCGCAAGCAGCGCCGGCGCCGCGAGCGCCCGCGGCGCCTCAGGCGTCGTCGAGGCCGTGAGCAACCCGCTCACCCCTGACGCTGGGAACCGGACCGGTGAGTATGAGCGCACGGAGTTCAGCCTGGCGGCCATCGCCCGCGCGATTCGACCTCGGATCTATGTCACCGTTCCCGTGCTGACATTGCTGGGCCGAACGGACGCTCCGGCCCTTCTGGACGGCGTGGTCCCCATCGATCCCGAGACAGCTCGCGAACTGGCCGGACTGGCCACCTCGTTCACCCGACTGCTGACCCATCCCGAGACGGGCCGCGTGCTGGCCGTCGGCTCCGAGGCCTACCGGCCGCCAGCCGAGCTACGCCACTTCGTCAAGGTCAGAGACACGACCTGCCGGTTCCCGGGTTGCACCCGACCCGCCGCCACGACCGACGTCGACCACACGCTCGCGCACGCCGACCACGGGCCCACCACAGCGGGGAACCTCGCCCACCTGTGCCGACGGCACCACGTGACCAAGCATCAGACGACGTTCACCGTCAGGCAGACCGACGCCGAGGGCGCGCTGACCTGGACCACACCGACCGGCCGCACCCACACCACGCACCCCGCAGTCGTGCCGGCGACCATCCATCGGCCTCATGGGCCCGAAGAGGACCCCTGCGCCGAACCCGACCCGTACGGCGAGCCCAACCCCTACGGCGAGCCACCGTTCTGAAGTGTGACTCTGAGGACTCACACGCAGGCCTGCGCTGTCACGCACACGCCCTCGCCGTCGCCGTCGCGCGCGCTACCGACGCAGCGCGCGCTTCGCGAGCGTGTTGCCCAGCACCTGGACGAGTTGAACGACGGCGACGATGATCACGACGACGACGAACGTGACGCCCCAGTTGTACTGCTGGTACCCGTGCACGATCGCGAAGTCGCCCAAGCCGCCGGCGCCGAGGTAGCCGCCGATGGCCGACATGTCGAGCACGCCGACGAACAGGAACGTGTACCCGAGGATGAGCGGCGCGAGCGCCTCGGGCACCAGCACGGTGCGGATGATGCGCAGCGGCGAGGCGCCCATCGCGCGCGCGGCCTCGACGACGCCGGGATCGATGGTCACCAGATTCTGCTCGACCAGGCGGGCGAACACCACCGACGCCATGACGCACATCGCGAACGTGAACGCGTCGATGCCGATGGTGCGTCCGGTGACGAACCGCGTCACCGGGCCGAGCGCGACCAGGAAGATGATGAACGGCACGGGCCGGATGAGGTTGATCAGCACGTTGAGGACCGTGAAGACCACGCGGTTCTCCAGCAGGTTCCCCGCCCGCGTCAGATACAGGCCCAACCCGATCAGCAGGCCGAAGAACCCGCCCGCGACCAGGGTGATGAGCACCATGTAGAGGGTCTCGCCGGCCGCCTGCCACAGCAGCGGCCCGAGGTTCGCCCAGTCCATCAGTGGTCTCCCTCCACGAACCCGGTCGGGCCGCCGAACGGCCCGCCACCCGGACGGCGCTGCGGCCCGCTCGTGCCGGGCATGCCGGGCCTGCCGGGCGAGCCCCCGGGAGTGGTTTCGACAGGCTCAACCACCGCGGGTTCGACCACCGCGGGCTCAGCCACCGCGGGCGCCACCGCCGGACGGGCGGCCGTGCCGAGGTCGTCGACGCCCGTGACCTCGCGCAGGCGGGCGATCGCGGCGGCCACGGCGTCGTCGGGCCCGGTGAGCTCGAAGGTCAGCGACCCGTACGGCCGGTCGGCCACCTCGGTGATGCCGCCGTAGACGATGGAGGGCTCGACGCCCTGGTCACGCAGCACCTGGGAGATCGCGCGCGTCGAGCCGGTGACCTCGTCGATGCCGACGACGACGAGGCGGCCGGGGTGCCGCTCGCGCAGCCGCGCGAGGGTCTCGTCCGAGGGCCGGTCGCGCAGCGACGTCGCCACGAAGCGACGCGTCACGGGCGCTTGCGGGTTGGAGAAGATCTCGTACGCCCCGCCGGTCTCGACCACGTGTCCGTGCTCCATGACGGCAACCCGGTCGCAGCAGTAGCGCACCACGTCCATCTCGTGCGTGATGATCACGACGGTGATGCCGAGCTCGCGGTTGACGCGCTGGAGCAGGCGCAGCACCTCGCGCGTGGTCTCGGGGTCGAGCGCGCTGGTCGCCTCGTCGGCGAGCAGGATGCGCGGGTTGGTCGCCAGCGCGCGGGCGATGCCCACCCGCTGCTTCTGCCCGCCGCTGAGCTGCGACGGGTAGGCGTCCGCCTTGTCGGCGATGCCGACGAAATCGAGCAGTTCGCGCACGCGTGCCTCGCGCTCGCCGCGGGGCCACTTGGCGACCTCGAGCGGGTAGGCGACGTTCCCCGCGACGGTGCGCGAGGAGAGCAGGTTGAACTGCTGGAAGATCATGCCGATTCCGGCGCGGACCTCACGGAGCCGGGACTCGCCCAGCCCCGTGAGGTCGACGCCTCCCACCACCACGGCGCCCGACGTCGTGCGCTCGAGCGCGTTGATGAGCCGCACGAGCGTCGACTTGCCGGCGCCGGAGTATCCGATGACGCCGAAGATCTCGCCGGTCTCGATGTCGAGCGTGACGCCGTCGACGGCCCGGACCTCGGGCCGTCGGCGCCCTCCCGGGAACACCTTGGCGGCGTCCCGGAAGCTGATGATGGGTTCGCTCACGATGATCAGGATGTCAGGAAGGTCAGCCCTGGGCCTTCTCGTTCTTCTCGATTGTCGCCAGGATGCCCTGGAGCTCCTGCGCCGAGTTGTCCTTGATGACGCCGGTGCCGCCCGATGCCTCGACCACACCGTCCGTGACGTCCGCCTCGTGGAACAGCGTGATCAGCTTGGCGAAGGTCGGGTTGTCGGCGTCGGCCTTCCGCGAGACCCACACGTTGATGTAGGGGTCGTTGGCGCTGGAGTCGGCGTCGGTCGAGTAGACCGGCTTCTGGTGCGCGGCGTCGATGTTGGGCACGTAGTCGTTGTTGACGATGGCGGCGTAGACCTGCGGGTCCTGCAGCGCCGACGGCGTCTGGTCGGCCTTGAGCGCGGTGACCTTGACCTTGGACTGGTCGGCGACGACGTCGGCCGTCGTCGAGAACGAGTTGCCGCCGTCCTTGAGGGTCACGAGGCCGGCGTCCTGCAGCACGAGCAGCGCGCGGGCCTGGTTGGAGGCGTCGTTGGGGATGGCGACCTCGGCCCCGTCGGGAATGTCGGCGACGTCGTCGACCTTGGTCGAGTACAGGTCGAGCGGGTAGACGGCGGTGGCGCCGATGGGCGTCAGGTCGCTGCCGGTCTTGACGTTGTAGTCGGCCAGGAACTGCAGGTGCTGGAACTGGTTGAGGTCGAGGTCGCCGTCGGACAGGCCCTGGTTGGGCAGCTGGTAGTCCGAGAAGTTCTTGAGCTCGACGTAGATGCCCTCAGCCTCGGCCTTGGCCTTGAAGGTGTCCCAGTACGCCTCGCCCGAGGAGACGATGCCGATGACGATCGGGTCCTCCTTCGACCCGGCGGCCACCGCGTCGTCACCGCCGGCACGGCCGCAGCCGGCCAGGGCGAGCGAGCCGACGACGCCGAGGATCGCGGCCGACCGGGCCACGAGGGAGAAGCGAGAGCGGGACATAGGTCTTCCTTCCGGTGGCGGGCGACGGCGGTGCGCCGCGCCCGTGGAGCGTGGGTGGTGAGGGGGTCTGCGGGCACGCGCCCGAAGGCGCATGCGAGGGGGCGCCAGCCAGGTGGCTGTCCCGCGCGAGCGTGGGCCTCAGAACGGCCCGTGGCTCAGCGAGCGGTGCGGCACATTCGCCCGGCCGGCATGCGACGGCAGCACATGACGGCGCGCGATGCGGTGCGCGAGGTCGGTGCGGCGTGCGTCGTGGTGGCGGGCATGACGCCATCATGCGCGGCGCACTGGCGCGCTGACGAACCGGAACGGGGGAAATCCCGCGGATTGGGACGCCTTCGTCCCAAGAAATGAGAATCCGCAGGTCAGCGCGTCGCGCCGGAAACAGAGAGGACCCCTCGCGCACCCGCCAGAGCGCACCTACCCTTGCTGCCTTCCGGCCCTGGGGGAGTTCGGCGCGATGACGCCGCACGAGGGGTCTGCGTATGAGCCTATCGGAGCCAGGGGCCAGCGCCGAAATCCGGCCGCCCCTGCGCGCGCGCCGGGCGCGCGAGGCCCACGGTTCCAAGGCACACGCGCGGGTCCGGTATCCTTCTGTGGCTGCCTCACGGCCGCACCACCAGGAGGATTCGCCTAGCGGCCTATGGCGCACGCTTGGAAAGCGTGTTGGGTTCACGCCCTCGGGGGTTCGAATCCCCCATCCTCCGCCACAGACCCGCCCCCGACCTGCGCAAGACAGGTCGGGGGCGGCGTCGTCTGCGGGCCACAGGCCCACCGCTCACCCCGGACCCGGCGGGCTTGTGTCGGTGATCACACCTGAGGGCGGGCCCCTACCATGGCGGCATGATCTTCAAGGCCGTCGGGGATGGACGCCCCTACCCGGACCACGGGCTCGTGAGCGCCAAGGACTGGGCGGTCGTGCCCCCACGGCAGGTGCGCCTCGACGAGCTCGTGACCACCAAACGCACCCTTGACCTCGACGTTCTCCTGGCTGAGGACTCCACCTTCTACGGCGACCTGTTCGCGCACGTCGTCGACTACCAGGGTGTGCTCTACCTGGAGGACGGACTGCACCGCGCGGTGCGCGCCGCGCTGCAACAGCGGCCGGTCCTCCACGCCCGCGTGCTCACGCTCCGGTAGTTTCGTGGCGTGACCTCACCTGCCCAGGACCCAGCCCGTCTCGCGCGCCGCCGCCGCGAGCATGAGCGGCAGGCCGTCATCTTCGGTGTGCTCGTCGCTCTGCTGCTGCTCGTCGGCCTCGGCGCCCTCGCGGTCTACACCGGCGCGATCGACGCGCCCTTCGCTCGCGACTTCACCACGGCGGCGGCGTCCGACGACGCGACGGCGCCGTGCCTGCCAGCGATCGAGGACCAGCCCGACGGCGCCCTGCCCGTGCCCGCGAGCGAGGTGCACGTGCGCATCCTCAACGCGTCGGGCGCCACCGGGATCGCCAAGGCGAACCAGACCGTGCTGGAGAAGCGCGGGTTCATCATCGACTCGGTCGGCAACTACGCCACCACGCTCGCGCGCAACGAGCTGCGCTTCGGCGCCCAGGGCATCGTCGCGGCCTACACGCTGGCCGCGCACTTCCCGCAGATTCGCCTTGTGCTCGACGCGCGCGAGGACGCGACGGTCGACCTGCTCGTCGGCGAGAAGTACGACGAACCGCTCGGCGTCGACGACGTCACGCTCGCGAGCGACACCCCCCTGACGAACATGGCGGGCTGCAAGCCCGCCGACCAACTCACCCCGCTGCCGGCCCCGAGCCCCGAGGAGGCCGAGGACGCCGGGAGCGAGCCCGCCGACGAGGGCGAGCCCGCTCCCGAGGGCTGAGTCCTCAGCCCTCCAGCTCGGTCCCGGCCGGCGCCGACGCCGGCGTGGCCGGCTCCTGGTGGGCGCCCGTACGCCGCGAGATGGCGCGCATGCCGTGGTAGATGACGAGCGCGGCGGCCGTCCCGAGCGCGATGCCCTTGAACGTCAGGTCGCCGACGACCCAGGTGTAGTCCGCGATGCCGATGATGAGCGGCACCGCGGCCGTGGTGAGGTTGATCGGGTTGGAGAAGTCGACCTTGTTCTGCACCCAGATGCGCGCGCCGAGGATGCCGATCATGCCGTAGAGCATGGTGCCGGCGCCGCCCAGCACGCCCGCGGGCACGGTCGCGATGAGCGCCCCGAACTTGGGGAACAGCGACAGCACCAGCGCGCCGATCGCCGCGACCCAGTACGCCGCCGTCGAGTAGACGCGTGTGGCCGCCATGACGCCGATGTTCTCGGCGTAGGTGGTGGTGCCCGAGCCGCCGCCCAGGCCCGCGAACGTCGTCGCGACGCCGTCGGCCAGCAGCGCGCGGCCGGTGAGCTTGTCGAAGTTGCGGCCCGTCATGGCCGACACCGACTTCACGTGGCCCACGTTCTCGGCGATCAGCACCAGGACGACGGGCAGGAACAGGCCCATGACGCTCAGGTCGAAGCGCGGGGCATGGAACTCGGGCAGCCCGAACCACGCGGCCTGGCCCACGCCCGAGAAGTCCACCTGACCCTGGATCACGGCGGCGACGTAGCCGACCAGCACGCCGACCAGGATCGACAGCCGCCCGAGCATGCCCTTGAACAGCACCGAGGCGAGGATGATCGAGCCGAGCGTGATGACACCCGTCAGCGGCGCCGTCTTGAGGCCGCCCGTGCACAGGTCCGGGTACAGGACCCGCTGCCCGTCGACCACCGCCTCGCTGGGTGTGCACCAGGCCGCCCCGGCGAGGTTGAAGCCGATGAGCGCCACGATCGTGCCCGTGACGATGGGCGGCATGACGGCGTCGATCCAGCCGCCGCCCGTGAAGTGCACGACCAGGCCGATGACGGCCAGCAGCAGGCCCGTGGCGAGGATGCCGCCGACGGCGGTGCCCAGGTCGCCGCCCGCCGAGGCCTTGGCGGCCATGATCGGCGCGATGAACGCGAAGGATGAGCCGAGGTAGCTGGGCAGCCGGTTGCCCGTGATCAGCAGGAACCCGATGGTTCCGATCGCCGAGAAGAACAGTGTGGTGGACGGCGGGAAGCCGGTGATGAGCGGCACCAGGAACGTCGCGCCGAACATCGCGACGATGTGCTGCAGGCCGATGCCGACCGTCCGCGGCCACGTGAGCCGCTCGTCAGGGCCGACGACGGCGCCGGGCGTGAGCGTCTTGCCGTTCCCGTGCAGGGTCCAGCCGACGCCGGGTCGAGTTGTGGTGGGCATGGAGCTCCATCCGTGAAGGTCGTGTGAACGGGTCCTGTCGGGGGAAACCGTAATGGCTGCCCCGGCCCCTCTCGCTCACATGACGCCACCACACCGCCCGGCGTCGGCGGGCCTCAGACCTGCGGCGCGACCTCGCGGGCGATGAGCTCCAGGTGGTCGAGGTCGTGCAGGTCGAGCACCTGGAGGTACACGCGCTCGACGCCGTCGGCCGCGACCTGCGCGAGGCGGTCGACGGCCTGCGCGACCGTCCCGGCGACCCCGTGCTCGCGCAGCTCGTCCGGCTCGCGTCCGATGGCGGCCGCACGGGCGCGGAACTGCGCCTCGTCACGCCCCACGGCCACCACGAGCGCCGCCGAGTGCGTGATCGACGACGCCTCGCGCCCGGCGTCGGCCAGCGCCTTGTCGACGACGGCGATGCGCGGCGCGATGGTCGCCAGCTCGGGGAACGCCTGGTTGTACTCGGTGGCGAACCGGGCCGCCAGCGCCGGGGTGCGCGTGGGCCCGCCGCCCCCGACGACGATCGGGACGCGCGCCTGGGCGGGCTTGGGCAGCGCCGGGGAGTCTGTCAGCGTGTAGTGCTCGCCCGCGAAGCTGAACGTCTCGCCCACGGGCGTGCCCCACAGCCCCGTGATGACCGCGAGCTGCTCCTCCAGCAGGCCGAAGCGCTTGGCGGGGAACGGGATGCCGTAGGCCTCGTGCTCGCGCGCGAACCACCCGGCGCCGAGCCCCAGCTCGACGCGCCCACCCGACATCTGGTCGACCTGCGCGACCTGGATGGCGAGCACGCCCGGGTGGCGGAAGGTCGCGGACGTCACGAGGGTGCCGAGCCGGATGGTCGAGGTCTCGCGGGCGATGCCGGCGAGCGTGGTCCACGAGTCGGTCGGGCCGGGCAGCCCGTCGCCGCCCATGGCCAGGTAGTGGTCGGAGCGGAAGAACGCCGAGAACCCGAGCTGCTCGGCCGCCTGGGCGACGGCGAGCTGGTCGTCATAGGAGGCGCCCTGCTGAGGCTCGGTGAAGACGCGCAGGTCGAGGGTCATGAGAAGTCCAGTCCGCCCGTGCGGGTCCGCTTGAGCTCGAAGAACCCGGGGAAGCTCGCGAGGGCGAGCGCGCCCTCGAAGATCCGCACCGCGTCCTGCCCGCGCGGGATGCGGTTGAGCACCGGCCCGAAGAACGCGACGCCGTCGACGTGGATGGTGGGCGTGCCCACGTCCTGCCCCACGGGCCGCATGCCGGCCTCGTGCGACTGGCGCAGGGCTTCGTCGTAGGCGTCCGACGTCGCCGCGTCCGCGAGCGCCGCGGGCAGCCCCGCCTCGGCGAGCGCGGCGCGCGCGACGGCGTCGTAGTCCTTGTCGCGTCCAGGGTGGATGCGCGTGCCGGCGGCCGTGTAGAACGCGGCGAACGCGTCGGGGCCGTGCTCGGTCTGGACGGCGGCGGCGACGCGGCCGATGCCTCGGCTCGCGTCGATCGATGCCCGGTACTCGGGCGTGAGGTCACGGCCCTCGTTGAGCAGGTACAGGCTCATGAGCCGGAAGGCCAGGCTCACCGGGCGTTGGGCCGCGACCTCCAGCGCCCAGCGCGAGGTGATCCACGCGAACGGGCACAGAGGGTCGACGTACACGTCGACGGTGGGCGGGGCCGTCGTGGCGGCCGGGGGGACGGGCGAGGTGTCAGGCGTCGCGGTCACGCGGCCGACCTTACGCGTACGCTGCCGGGCGTGGGGATCCGGTGGGCCAGCGTGTGGACGGTGATGGGCGGCGCGGGGCTCGCGCTCGTCTCGCTCGGCGGCGTGCTGCGCGGACACCCCTGGGCGTGGGCGCCGTTCGCGGTGTCGGCCGCCGTGGCGCTGCGCGAGGTCCGATGGCTCGGGCGGCGACACCGACAGGCGCGTGAGGCGCAGTTCGACCGTCCCCGGCGCTGAGTCCCTCCCCCCGCGGCGGGCCGGACGATAACCTCGCCCCATGACCGCCGTCCGGACGTCGAACACCCACGCACAGGCCGTCGACGCCGCGATCGAGCTCTTCTCCCGGCAGGGCTACGAGCAGACCACCGTCGAGGAGATCGCGGACGCCGCCCAGGTCAGCCGCGCCACCTTCTTCCGCCGCTACCGCTCCAAGGAGGATGTGGTCTTCGCCGATCACGAGCTGCTGCTCGAGGAGGTCGTGGTCATGCTCGCCGCGACGCGCCCCGACGCGCTCGACGACGGCGACCTGCCCGAGCGCTCCTGGGACCCGGCCGTCGACCCCTACCTCGAGGTGTGCCGCGCCGCGCGCCTCGTCTTCGACCATCACGTGGGCCAGCGCGAGACGTCGCTGGCCCGTCACCACCTGCTCCAGATCGTGCCGGCGCTGCGCGACCGCGAGCTGGTGACCACCCACCGCTACGAGCGGGCGTTCACCAAGTACCTGCGCGACACGCTGCCCGCCGACCGCTCCTCGACGGTGCAGTCGATCGCGTTCTCGGCCGGCGTCGTCGCCGTGCACAACGCGATCCTGCGCCGGTGGCTGCGCAACCCCGAGCTGGACCTCGTTCCCGACCTGGAGGAGGCGTTCGCCGAGCTGCGCCGCGGCGCGACGGCGGACCTGGTGCGCCGTCGTGAGCTCGCGTCGGGCGCGGCGAGCCTGGCGACGACGACGGCGGGCGCGAACGGCGCGCGCGTCGTCGTCGCATACCTGGAACCGGGTGCGGAGCCGGAGGCGGTCGCACGCGCGGTGCGCGACGCGCTCGGCTGACGGCGACGCGGCCGGGCACGAGCGGTAGGGGCCGCATGTCCGGGAATGAACGACGTTGTGTCATGCTTTGATCGAGCAAGAAACGCACGACGTGCTCCGGGGTCGGTGAGAATCCGAACCGGCGGTGATAGCCCGCGACCCGCGCCCCCTCCTTGCGGAGGCCGGCCGGTTGACCTGGTGGAACTCCAGGGCCGACGGTCATAGTCCGGATGGGAGGAAGCACGCGTCGCCGCAGGGCGACGTTCTGGCGCGCCGCGCACACGCGGCGACGTCCCTCCTCATCCCGCGCACCGGTGCCTGACGAGGGAGGACGCGGGAATGGGGATCTTCGAGCACCTGTTCGACGCTCAGCTGACGATCGGCGACCAGTCCATGTACTGGCGCGAGATCGTCGGGAACGTCATCGGCATGACGTCGGCGCTCGGCGGGATGCGGCGCAAGGTGTGGGCCTGGCCCGTCGGGATCCTGGGCAACGTGCTGCTGTTCACCGTGTTCCTGGGCTCGTGGTTCGGCATCGCCGGGGATCACCCCGACATGCTCGGCCAGGCGGGCCGTCAGGTCATGTTCATCGCGGTCTCGGTGTTCGGCTGGGTGCGCTGGCGCCAGACCCGACGCGAGGGCGGCGCCAACGCCGTGGCGGTGCACCCGACCTGGGCCTCGTGGCGTCAGCGCGGGGGCCTCGTGCTGGCCATGGCGGCCGGGACGGCGTTCTTCGCCTGGGTGTTCGGGATGCTGCACTCCTGGGCGCCCGTGCCCGACGCCTGGATCTTTATGGGCTCGGTGCTCGCGACCTACGGCATGGCCCGCGGCTGGGTCGAGTTCTGGCTCATCTGGGTCGCGGTCGACGCCGTCGGCGTGCCGCTCCTGTTCCGCGGCGGGTACTACGCGACCGGCCTGATGTACGTGTTCTACGGCGCGTTCACCATCGTCGGGTTCATCGTGTGGTGGCGCATCCACCGCCGCGAGTCGCGCCCCGCGCCGTTGGCCTACGCGAACGCCGAGTAGCCGGTGACGTCGCGCCCGATGATCAGGGCGTTGACCGACTCGGTGCCCTCGTAGGTGTGCAACGCCTCGATGTCGGCGAAGTGCCGCGCGACGCGGTTCGCCAGCAGGATGCCGTTGCCGCCCAGCAGGTCGCGCGCGATGGCGGCGACCTCGCGCGCCCCGCGCGTGCACGTCATCTTCGCGAGTGAGGCCTGCGGCCCGGTCAGCGCGTCAGACTCGGCCAGGCGCGTGACCTGGGCGACCAGGACCTGCGACTGCGTCACGATCGCGAGCATGCGGGCCAGCCGCTCCTGGACGAGCTGGCTCGCGGCGAGCGGCCGCCCGAACTGGACGCGTTGGCCCGCGTACGCGAGCGCCGCCTCGTAGCAGGCGATCGCATGCCCGACGGCGGCCCACGCGACGCCGAGCCGCGTCGCGAACAGCACCCGTGAGGCCGCCCGGAACGACGTCGCGCCGGGCAGTGCGGCGTCGAGCGGCACGAACACGGAGTCGAGCACGATGTGCGCCTGCGTGATCGCGCGCAGCGCGACCTTGCCCTCGATCGTCGTGGCGCGGTAGCCCGCGGCGTCCTGCGGCACGAGGAAGGCGTGAACCTGCCCGTCGCCGCCCTCGCCGACCAGCCGCGCCCACACGACGGCGAGGTCGCCGCACGATCCGAGGCCGATCCACCGCTTCTCGCCGTCGATGACGTAGCCCTCGACGCCGTCGCGCGTGACGCGCCGGGCCGTCGTCTCCAGCGAGACCGAGTCCGAGCCGTGGGTGGGCTCGGTGAGCGCGAACGCGGCCAGGATCTCGCCGCGCGCGAGGGGCTCGGCGTAGCGCGCGATCTGCTCGTCCGAGCCCAGCATCGCGATCGAGCGCAGCGCGAGCCCGCCCTGCACGCCGCAGATCGTCGCGACCGAGCCGTCCCCGCGCGACAGCTCCATCGCGGCGAGCCCCGCCGCGAGCGCCGAGACCGTCGCCCGCCCGGGCACGTCGACGCCGTCGCGCAGCAGGTCGCGTTCGGCCAGGCCCTTGACCAGGCCGAACGGCACCTCGGCGCGCTCCCAGTGCCCGTCGATGACGCCGAGCACCTCGTCCTGCACGAACGCGCGCGCGGCGAGCTGGTGCGCGCGCTCGGCGGGCGTGGCGTGCGCGAACGCGCCCACGTAGTCGAGGTCGAGGGGTGTGGAGACGTCGTAGGCGGGGGCCGTGACCCCGGGCAGGACGGGCTGCGCTGCGCTCATGCGGGCTATCGTGATGCGACACTCAGTCTCACGTCAAGCGACACCGCGTCTCATGGTGCCTCGCGGTGGCAGCCGTCAGCCGCGGACCGTCATCACCAGCAGCGCGACGTTGAGCACCACGATCACCGCGGCCACGAGCCACGCGAACCCCTGCGTGACGATGCCGTTGCGATACTCGCCCAGCAGTGTGCCCTGGCGTGTGAGCACCACGAGGGGCACCGCGGCGAACGGGATTCCGAAGCTCAGCACCACCTGGCTCACCACGAGCAGCCACGTCGGTGAGATGCCCGTGGCCAGCAGCACGACGGCGGGCACGAGCGTCACGATCCGCCGCGCGACCAGCGGGACGCGCACACGCAGCAGACCGGCCATGATCTCGGACCCCGCATACGCGCCGACCGACGACGAGGCCAGCCCCGAGGCGAGCAGCCCGACGGCGAACAGCAGCGCGACGGCGCCGCCCAGCGAGTCCTGGATCGCCGCGTGCGCGCCCTCGATCGAGTCGGTGCCGCTGCGCCCCGCCAGGTTCGCGGCCGCGACCAGCAGCATCGCCACGTTGACGCCGCCCGCGAGCACCAGCGCGCACGCCACGTCCCACCGGGTCGCGGCGAGCAGGCGCGCGGTCGAGGCGGGCGAGACCGCCACGCCCTGACGCCGTCGGACCTCCGTGTCGTGGCGGCGGCGGTCGCGCGCGAGCGAGGAGTGCAGGTAGATCGCGTGCGGCATGACCGTGGCCCCGAGCATCGAGGCGGCCAGCAACAGCGAGTCCGCGCCCGCCAGGCGCGGCACGAGACCACCGAGCACGGCGCCGGCGTCGGGCGGCGCGAACAGCAGCCCGGCGCAGAAGCCCACGGTCAGCACCACCAGGAACGAGACGATGACGCCCTCGAACACGCGCTGCCCGCGGCGCTGCTGTACGCCCAGGACGGCGAGCGACACCACGCCCGTGATGACGCCGCCGAGCACGAGCGGCACGCCGAACAGCAGGTGCAACGCGATGGCCCCGCCGATGACCTCGGCCAGGTCGGTCGCCGCGGCCACCACCTCGGCCTGCGCCCAGTACGCCAGCCGGGCCGGGCGACGCAGCCGCGTTCCCAGCACCTCGGGCAGCGAGCGCCCGGTGACCACGCCGAGCTTGGCCGACAGGTACTGCACCAGCACCGCCATGACGTTGGCCGCGACCAGCACCCACACCAGCAGGTATCCGTAGCGCGCGCCCGCCGTGAGGTTGGCCGCGACATTGCCCGGGTCGACATACGCGATCGCGGCGACGAACGCCGGGCCGAGCAGCGTGACCAACCGCGCCCGCCCGACGCCGCCGGACGACGGCAGCCGTGGGCGGCGATCTCGTGAGACCCGTGCGCTGGCCACATCCCCTCCCCGATTTTTCGGATATCCGAAAACTAGCGCGGATCGCGGGCCAAGAGAACTCGGCGCCGCGGCGCGCGCACTGTGTCCCGCTCCCAGCCCGCCCGTCGGCTCGTCTGTCACCATGGGCCGGTGCCCGCCACGCCGACCACCGACCGCTCCCACGCCGCCCTCGCCGCGGCGGGCGAGGTGCTGCTGTCCCGCTGGGGCCTGATCACCGGGTTCGTCCTCGCCCACGCGTGGATCGTCCTGGACGCGATCTCCTGGCAGGGCGAGATCTTCGGCGACGTCTCGCTCTACCACTGGTGGGCCCACCAGGGGTTCGCTACGGGCAACTGGCCCGTGCTCGACTACGACTGGGTCTACCCCGCCGCGGCGCTGCTACCCATCGCGGCCCCGGCCGCGGGCACCACCGGGTTCCTCGCCTACGCGGTCGTCTGGTCGGCCGGGGTCATCGCGCTCAACGCCGTCGCGATGTGGACGCTGGTGCGCACACCCCCGCGCGGCCGCCTCGCCGCGTGGTGGTGGCTCGTGTTCCTCGTCGCACTCGGCCCCATCTGGCTCGGTCGGCTCGACGGCGTCGCCGCGCCGCTCATCCTCATCGCGCTGCTGCTCGCCGCGCGCCGCCCCGCGGTCGCGGCCGCCGTCGCCACGCTCGGCGCGTGGATCAAGATCGCGCCCGGCGCCGTCGTCGTCGCGCTCGCGGCCACGGCGCACGGTGTGCGGCGCCTGGTGCGCGACGTCGTCGTGCCCGGCGCGGTGGTCAGCGCCGTCGTCGTCGGGCTGGCGCTGGCCGGCGGCGCCGGGGCGCGCGCGTGGAGCGTGTTCGGCGAGCAGGAGGCGCGCACGCTGCAGGCCGAGTCGGTCGCGGCCACCGCGTTCAGCGTGGCCCGCCTGTGGAACCCGGACGTGCGCATCGAGTACAACGACGTCATCTTCACCTACGAGGTGCACGGCGCCGCGGCCCGTCAGGTCGCCTCGCTGCTCGACGCCGCCCTGCCGATCGCCGTCGTCCTGATCGGCCTGCTGGCCTGGCTGGCCGCACGACGGCGCCGGGACCTCGCTGGCGACGTGCTGCTGTTGAGCGCGGCCGCCACGCTGCTCGCGCTCATCGTGTTCAACAAGGTGGGCTCGCCGCAGTTCATCGCCTGGCTCGGACCGCCCGTGGCCGCCGCCCTCGCCCTCGCCGGGCCCGGCGCGCGACGCCTGTGGTCGCCGCCCGCGCTCGGGATGCTGGGCGTCGGCGTGCTGACCCAGACGCTCTACCCGATCGCCTACGGCGAGTTCCTGCGCGGCGAGGTCTGGATGGTGGTCGTGCCCGCGCTGCGCAACCTCGCGCTCGTGGCGCTGCTCGTCGGCGCCGTGTGGCGGCTGGGCCAGCTCGCACTGCCTGATCGGCGAGCGTCCCGGAACGTCGCACTCCGGGGCCGGGAAGCCGACATTCCGGGACGCTGAGGCTCCCGCAGCCAGACGCCGGCGGAGTTCGACTGACGTTCTTCGGGGTTTCCCCGGCCCGACGCCCTGCGGGTACCTCCCGGCCAACCCGCCCTGGTGCCCTGGGACCATGAGGGTCGCCATCATCGCCGAGTCGTTCCTGCCGCAGGTCAACGGCGTCACCCACTCGGTGCTGCGCGTGCTGGAGCACCTGGAGCGCCGCGGACACGAGGCCCTCGTGCTGGCGCCCGACGCCGACGACGGCGTGGTGCCCCCGTTCGTGGCCGGCGCGCCCGTGGTCGAGATGGGCGCCGTCGGGCTGCCCGGCTACCCCCAGGTGCGCCTCGTCGTCGGCCAGCGCGCCCGCATCCAGCGCACGCTCGCGGCGTTCGGGCCCGACGTCGTCCACCTGGCCTCGCCGTTCGCGCTCGGGTGGCACGGGATCCGCGCGGCCGACAACCTCCACCTGCCGACCGTCGCCGTCTACCAGACCGAGGTGCCCGGTTACGCGGCGCGGTACGGCGTGCGCCACCTGGAGCCGCTGCTGTGGCGGCGCGTGCGCAACGTGCACGAGCGCGCGACGCTCACGCTGGCGCCGTCGTCGGCGGTGCTGGCCTCGCTGACCGAGCGCGGGCTGCCCCGGCTGCGGCTGTGGGGGCGCGGCGTCGACACCACCCGGTTCCACCCCCTGCGCCGCGACGCGCGCTGGCGGGCGGCCGTGGGGGCCGGGCGCCGGCTGCTGGTCGGGTACGTCGGGCGGCTGGCGCCCGAGAAGCAGGTCGAGGACCTGCGCGCGCTGGCCGACCTGCCCGGCGTGCGCCTCGTCGTCGTCGGCGACGGACCCGAGCGCGAGCCGCTCGAACGCCTGCTGCCCGGCGCCGTCTTCACCGGCATGCTGCGCGACGGCAACCTCGCGCGCGCCATGGCGAGCCTCGACGTGCTGGTCCACCCCGGCGAGCTCGAGACGTTCGGGCAGACGCTCCAGGAGGCGCACGCGAGCGGCGTCCCGGTCGTGGCCCCGGCCGCCGGCGGGCCCCTCGACATCGTCGACCACTCGCGCACCGGATGGCTCTACCCACCCGGCGACCTCGACGCCATGCGTGAGCGCGTCGTCGACCTGATCGGCGACGACCGCAAGCGGCGCGCGTTCGGCGTCGCGGCACGCCGGCGCGCGTTCGGCGTCGCGGCACGCCGGCGCGCGACCGGGCGCACGTGGGCGGCCGTGTGCGACGAGCTGCTGGACCACTACCGCGACGCGCGGCTCGCCCACGCCCGCACGGCGAGCGGGGTCTGAGATGCGGATCGTCCACGTCGCCAACTTCTACGGGCCGCGCTCGGGTGGCATCCGCACCGCGATGCACGCGCTCGCGCGCCAGTACCGCGGCCACGGGCACGAGCCCGTGCTGGTCGTCCCGGGCGAGCGTGACGCCGTCACCTGGCACGACGGCGTCGCGGTGGTCACCGTGCCCGCCCCGCGCGTGCCGGGGCTCGGCGGCTACCGCCTGGTCACGCGGCCCGCCCGCGTGCGGCGACTGCTCGACGCGCTCGCGCCCGACCGCCTCGAGGTCTCCGACCGCACCACGCTCACCGGGCTGGGCGACTGGGCGCGCGCGGCGGGCGTGCCGTCCGCACTGTGGCTGCACGAGCGCGTCGACGGCGTGCTGCGCGCGCTCGGGCCCGGCTGGGGCGCCGCACGCGTGACCCCGCCCGTGGGCGCCGGGCTGTGCGCGTTCGCCGACGCGCTCGGGGCGCGCACGCTGCCGAGGTTCGACCACCTCGTGGCCACCACCGCGTTCGCCGCGGGCGAGGCCGAGCGCCTCGCGGCCCGGTGGCGCGCGCGGTCCGTGCGCGGCGGCATCCCCGGAGGACGGGTCCCCGCGCTGCCGCCGCTGCACCGCGTGCCGCTCGGCGTGGACCTGGAGACGTTCACCCCCGACCGGTGCCGCGCCGCGACACGCGCCGAGCTCGCACCCGACGGCGCCGCGCTCGTACTCGTCGTCAGCCGCCTGTCGCGCGAGAAGCGTGTGGACCTGGCCGTCGACGCCGTCGCGCGGCTGCGCGCCGACGGGCGACGGGCGCGACTCGTGGTCGCGGGGGCCGGGCCGCTCGCGGGGGCGCTCGAACGCCGTGCGCGACGCCTCGGGGTGCCCGCCACGTTCCTGTCGTTCGTGCCCGACCGGGCCCGGCTCGCGACGCTGCTGGCCAGCGTCGACGCCGTCGTCGCGCCCGGGCCCGTCGAGACGTTCGGGCTCGCGGCCCTCGAGGCGCTGGCCTCGGGCACGCCCGTGGCGGTGAGTGCGACGAGCGCGCTGCCCGAGGTGGTCGGCGGCGCCGGGGCGGTCGCCGCGCCCGAGCCGGACGCGATCGCGCTCGCCGTGCACGACCTGCTCGACCGACCGGTGGGGGCGCGACGGGCCGCCGCGCGCGAGCGCGCCGAGCTGTTCCCTTGGGCGGCGGCGGGCGCGGCCATGCTGGCGATCCACCGGGCGGGCGAGGGCGCCACGGGCTCCGGCAAGGCGGTGGGCGCGCGGGAGCTCTCGGAGGTCGGCGCGTGACCATGGCCCCGCCGTCCGGAGGGCCGGCCGGGCCGGGCGAGCCGGCCGGGCCGGGCGAGCCGGGCGGGCTGGGCGCGGCGGGCGCGCGGCGGGGCGCGCAGGGCCCGCGCATTGTCGCTCTGGGCGACTCGATCAGCGCGGGCGTCGGCGACGCCACGGGCGGCGACGCCCCGCACGGCGCGGGCTGGGCCGCGCACCTCGCGCACCTGGCCGGCGCGTCTCAGTTCGTCAACCTCGCCCGCAACGGCGCCCGCGCCCAGCACGTGGTCACCGAGCAGCTCCCCCACGCGCTCGACCTGCTGCCCGACGTCGCCACGCTCGTCATCGGCGGCAACGACGTGCTGCGCTCCGACTTTTCGGCGTACGACGTCGCGCGCGACCTGTCGACCGCCGTCACCGCGCTGCGCGACTGCGGCTGCTCGGTCGTGCTCGCCCGCCTGCCCGCGATCGGCCTGTTCGAGCTCATGCCCACGCGCGTGCGCCGCGTCATGCGCGCCCGGGTCGCGGCCGTCAACGCCACGGTCGACGCCGTCGCGCTCGCCGCGCGTCCGCGCACCGTCGAGCAGGTGGCGGCGGCGAGACGCGGCCGCGACGGTCAACGCCCGCGCCAGGGCGCCGTCGTCGTCGTCGACATCCAGGCGGCCGCGCGCGACCTCGGCCACACCGCGTGGCACTCGGACCGCGTGCACCCGTCCGCAGCCGCGCACCGGCGGCTCGCGGCGCTGGCGGCGATCACGCTGGGTCGCGCCGGGGTGCTCGACATCCCGGGCGTGCGGCCCGCCGTCGTCGTGCCGCCGGGCCGCACCCAGGCGTCGCCGCCAGGCCCCGACACCCTCGCGGCCCTGGTCGCCTCGCTGCCGTCGGCGCCGCCACCGGCACCCGTCCGCGCCCGGCTCGCGTGGCTCATCGTGGCGGGGATCCCCTGGTGTGTGCGGCGCGGGCGCGACTTCGCGCCAGGTCTGCTGCGCGCGCTCGCCGACGACGTCCGCGGCCGCTCCCCCGACGCGTCGCCATCGCTGACGGCCACCGTCGAGACCGAGCCGCGCACGCCGCGGGCGGCGTAGCGGGCGGCGTCATTCGCCCAGGGTGCGCTCGACGGACTCAGACGTCGGGGTCGTCCATGATCTCGCGGACTTCCTGGTCACAGCGGCACGCCCACGCGAACTGGACCGCCCACGCCTCCGCGTCGGCGCGCGTGGGCACGTCGAGGACGCAGAAGCCGCCGACCACGGCCTTGGTCTCGGGGAACGGCCCGTCGACCACCGTCCCGTCGGCCGAGACCACGGTGGCCCGCTGCCGCTGGAGCCTGCCGCCGAAGACCCAGACGCCCGCAGCCTGGGCGGCGCGGACCACCGCGTGCGAGGCCACGCCCGCCGCAGCCAGGTCCTCGCCAGAGACGGTCATCGCTCCGTCGTCGAACGAGATCAGGTAACGGGTCATCACAGTCCTCCTCGGTCCAGGGCTGGGTGCGACTCACGTCGCGCACCTGTGGACCATCCGGCCACCCGAGACTCATCTGCGGGGAACGCTGGCCGGGGTACCCGTAGCGGAGCACGGGACGCTGGCGGTTGACCGCGTCAAGGGCGGGCGCGGCCCATCGCGCGCAGCGACGCCGTCGGCACCCGTGACGCGGGTCGGAGTCGGCCAGATGCTCGGCTGTCGATGCGGGGCCGGACGCACGTCGATGCTCATACGTCAGGCATTGACGATAGGACGTCAGACATGAGGACCATCACCCGGCAATTCCTGTCACGACTCACGGCGGAGGCTCTGGCGCTGGCAGACTAAGAAGGCACCGTCGCGGTCAACGACCGGTGGACCCTTGTCGCTGGGACCGAACCTGCGGATCCACTGGCAGCCTTGGTCGCCCGCGGCCTCGTCCAGGCCGCCCAGGAGCCGATTCCGTCGGGCGACGGAGCGGCCGCCGCGAACGCGCACGCGTACACGTCTGCTGAGGTCGACGAGCTCGTCGAGTGGGGCAAGGGCGGTCACTGATGCGCGTCGCCTACGTGACTCCTCTGTCGCACTCCGGAGGTGGGGACACTCGGAGGCGCCGCACCGATAGCGGAGCACAAGAGACTGACGAAGGTCAGGGTCAAGGGTGGGCTTCGCCCATCGCATCGCGACGCCGTAAGCGCCCTTGATGGTTGCCGGAGTCAGCCGGATGCTCGGGTATTGGTACGGCGCCAGGACGCGAGATGGTGCAGGCGGCCAGCGCAGGTGCGCCACTCACAAGCCTTCCGACGAGTGGGCACCCGGCCGACCACCGTTTCACGCCTCGGGCATGAGACCGACGCGTCGCATGAGCTCGTCCGCCACGGCCTTGCGCGTCTGGAAGCTCATACGGAGCGTGAGGCGGTCCTGCCCGCCCTTGTCAGTGGCCGGAACAAGCGCTCCGATCTTGGTCCAGACAGGGTTCTCGTACGAGAAGTAGTCCAGGCCCTTGCCGCCGTGATAGACGGGTTCGGCCAGAGGCGCAAGCACCTGCTGCGGGTCCAGCCCCTGCGTGTAGATGGCGTTGGCGACGGCAATCACGCCATGGACCGAGAGGGCGGTTCCGGCCATGGAGGCTCCGCGAAGCGCCTGGCGCTCAGCCTTGCCGAGCCTCCCAAACTCGCGGCGGAAGCCGACGAGACCGTCCCAGAACTTGACCAGGAACGCGGCCTGCATTGCTTCCTCGGCCGGGTTCACGGGGTCGCCCTGCCAGTAGCTCTCCATCGCCTGGGTCAGGGTGTTGAAAGCCACCAGCTTGGAGCTGGAGGCGGAGACCGTGTTCTTCAGAACCTCGACATTGTCGATACCGAGGTGGACGCTGTCCTGGAGCAGGGTTCGCGCAATGCGCTTCTCAGCGTTGTCCTGGTAAGCAAACTTCGCCGCGGTGTCGTTCACCTTGTCACCGCGGGTGTTGTAGTCCGATCCAACTCTCGCAGCGAGCTCTTCTCCGGCGATCCAGATCCGCGTGGCGAACGTCGTGCTCCCGCGAAACGTACCGAGCTCGTTCCGTCGAGCCATGAGGATGCTCGTGATGCGGGACTGCGAGTCGACGCCCGTGTCGAGTGCGCCCTCGTAGATCTTGATCGTGTAGTCACCGTCCTCGTCCCGCTCGACCTCGTAGACGGCAGAGCTCGGATCCAACCGAACGCTCAGATTCCCCATGACCGCGTTGTTCGCGAGCAGCTCCTCGGTCCATCGCTCGACCTTGCGCTTGGTCTTCGCGCCCATCCTGCCGGTCTGCCAGTCAGGACGGATGTTGCCCTTGAGCTGAAGAAGGCCCGTCCGCTCGGCCTCGTCAAACCAATCGCCAGTGAAAATGCCCTCGAAGTGCTTGGCGCCAGCATCGTCCACCTCGCGCAGGTGCACGATCTCGGCGACCGGCTCACCCCTATACGTGCTCATGTCGTCCTCCTGTGATCGAGACTCACCCCCACCGGGCAGGCTCATACGTGCAATGATATAGGGGTACGTGCGTTGTGTCAACAGTACGTGTCACACTGGAGCGGTACGTGTCCCCAGGGGGTGGACGAGCTCGACGGGGCGAGCCGTGCGACGACCAACGCAGACACTGCCGGAAGCTGCAACGATCCGACGCGGCCTCGGGGACAGTCGGAATCGGCGCGCTTGTCGTGCGCCGGGCCGGCCGGGCGGGGTGCGCGGAGGCGCGAAGCGCCGGAGCGCGGGGCCCCGGAACGTGGTGCCCCGGGAGGCCCGGCCCGCGCGGCGAAGCCGCGCGCTTGAGTCAGTAGGGAAAGTCCTCACGAGATCCGCGGACGGCGCCGCGGCCCGTTTCGCCGCGTTCCGCGCCCAACAGCGTCAACTCGCCGGGCGACGCTTGTCGCGCGAACCCGTCTGTCTGACCCATAGGATCGGGCCGTGGTAGCGACCGTTGACTACGAAGCACTTGAAGCACAGCTCACCAAGGAACGCAAGAAGGTCGACGTGTCAAGCGTCAGCTTTTCGGTCCGCGAGCTTGTGCGGATGTTCGCCGACGGCGAGCTTAGCATCGCGCCGTCGTACCAACGGAAGTACAGGTGGTCTGCAGCCGTCGCCTCGACGTTCGTCGAATCCGTCTTCCTAGGACTCCCAATTCCGCCCGTGTTCGTCGCCACAAATGATAACTTTCAGTGGGAGGTCGTCGATGGCCTCCAACGCATCTCGACACTCATCATGTTCCTCGCAGAGGATGAAGCGCACCTCAAGGCGATCCGGCGAGAGACTCCACTCATTCTCGAAGGCCTAGATAAGCTCTCGCAACTCAATGGCGTCGCGTTCGGCGACATGCCGGTGTCGATCCAGCGCTACTTCGGCCGCCAGCCCCTGCAAGTCATCTCACTCACAGACAAGAGCGACAAGGAGGTTCGCTTCGATCTCTTCGAACGGTTGAACTCTGGCGCCATCTCGCTGTCGCCTCAAGAAGTCCGCTCAGCCGTGTTCCGCGGCGACTTCATCGACTTCCTCGAAGGATTGGTATCTGACCCCAACTTCGCAAGCTTGCTGAAACTCCAAGAGGCAAACAAGAGCGACGGCACGGCAGCGGAGCAGGCACTGAAGTTCTTCGCATACAAGAACTACCGGGAGAACTTCCAAGGCGCTGTCACAGACTTCCTAAACTCGTATGTCGAGAAATCATCAAAGAGTTTCGCATACGCGGACGAGGGTCGCCTTTTCGCAGACACCATGAAGCATCTCGCTTCCATAATTCAAGGCCCCTTCCTCCGCCGAAACACCCACGTCACACCTCTGGTGCAGTTCGAGGCCTGCGCAGTTGCGGTTGGTGAGTTGATCGAGGCAGGCGTCCCTCTCGTTACGCCAGATCAAGACTGGTTAAACGATAGCGAGCTCGTCGACTCGAGCACCGGTGGCACAAACACCCGTTCGATGCTGCGCCGAAGAATTGCTCGCGCGAAGGTACTCCTCGGTGGCGAAGAATAGGCCCCTCGCCCTTCGCGCAGTCGAACTAGCCGAGGAGTGCGCAAGCCGACTGGACCAATGGCGGGCGTTTCTGCTCCGCTTCACCGATGGGTCGATGCCAGGACTAGCTGAGGATGACTTCCTGGGCAAGGAGATGCGCGCGGCAGCTGTCGTGGCGACGATGGCAGAACTCGAGCGGCTCGTTCGCGAGATCCTCGTCGGACTCTCCTACGAGATTAATGGCGCCCGCCTGGAGGTTCGACGGCTTGTGCCTGGAGTTCGCGTACTCGCCGCACACTCGAAGTTCCAGAGTCTTTCGGACACGCGCAATGCCGATTCACATTGGGCAAGCCGCCTCGAAGTGAGCCGCCTCGAACTTGATACGGAGATCGCTCGACTGCCAGGGCCCACATCGAGCGGACCGCAACCACCTCTGGACGGTCGGACCATTAGGCCAAGTCACCTTAGGCGGGTATGGTCCTTACTTGAGATCGGTGGCGACGCGATGCCATCTGCCTCAGCGGATGCATCGATCACAAAACTCGCGAGCGTCAGAAACGACGTCGCACATGCAAATGCGCCGATCGACGAGTTGTTCCATAGAGATGACGAGTCCCGGTCAGCGAAGGAGATTGCCAGATACATCGAAGATGCGACGCTTGTACTCCTTCATATCGGGTCCGAAATCGCCGACTACGCGCGTCAACGCCGCTACCGAGTTGATCGATCCTCGGACAGCCCGGCGGCGACGTAGTCGTCGAGCTTGTCTCGACGGTCGGCCACTTCATGTGCGTCACGTGGCCGTGCCGACAGTTTCGGAGCATCGGGAGCCGTGCCAACCGCTACGCTGCCCAGCGTGAGCGTGAAGACCAGAGCCTGGGCCTACTTCGATCGCATAGTCGCCGACGCGGCTCTCGACGGAGCCCACAGCAACCCGTGGATCATCGACCCTGAGGGGCTCCTGGCCTACGCAGCGGACTTTGACACGCTCGAGCGCCTGCTCGGTGTGCCTCTGTACCTCAAGGCCGCCACAACGACCGGCGTGCCCGCGCTCGCTCTCGATGTGTGGCTGAGCTACGAACTCCGACGTGCGGGCTTCGGCAAGGACGCTGTCTGGCCGCGCGCCGCGCACCCACGGATCCTGCCGCAGCCCGTCGCCAAACTGATGGATGGTGCGCCGAAGCGGCTCCAGGCGGAGATCTCGAGGCTGCTGACGACGAAGACGTCGATCCAGGGCGTGACGTCGTCGTCGGCGAGCATCCTCGGGAAGAACTACCTCAAGCAGGTCGACGTCATCATGACGGACTGGCAGACCGGGCCTGAGTTGCTGATCTCGACCAAGCGCATGGACTCGTCATTCGGGAAGAACGCGGCGAACCGTGTCGAGGAGTCGTATGGCGACGCGAAGAACCTTCGGCTCCGTCACCCGCTCGCAGCGCTGGGCTTCCTGTTCGGGCTCCGCTCGACGATCCTCGACGAAGAGCCCGACAAGGCGGAGTGGCTGATCGATCTCCTGGAGAAGCTCGGCCGTGAGGACGACGCGTACCACGCGACGTGCCTAGTCATGATCGAGTACGGCGGGAGCGTTGAGGCACCGGCGGATGACGACGTCCTCGATGCCGAGAACCCTCTGGTGTCCGCCGGGCTCGAGAGCGAACCGGAAGACGAGGACGTTCCTAGCGAGCCGAGCTCCGACGTCGATGCAGTGCTTGCCGCACTTCCCGCCGTGAAGATCCTGCATGACAAGATCCCGGCCGCGCTGTCCCCTTCACGGTTTCTCGGGACGATGGTCCGCCGTGTCATCGACGCAACTCCCGTGACCATGCACCGTGAGGCACGGGCGCGGATCAGGGAAGTCGCCGACAGCGTGTACTGACCCCGGCGTCACCCGAACAAGGACGGTGATCTGCCGGGCCCGACACCTCGGACAGCGGCCATCGTTCCCTCGGGCAGGCCGTAGGCCGCCTCTGCAGCCCGCGTCGCCGCGGCGCGGTCTCGCGCTCGGAACGCCTTCCGCAGTTGTGTCGCGATCTCGGGCGGAATCGCCTCAGGCCGGGGCACCCGGATCTTGCGGAGGTACTGCGCCTGGAACCGTAGCGTCCCCCCGCGCATCTTGACGCCATAGGCGTCGACGAATGCCTCGGCGACCTCGCTCAGCAGCAGGCCACCGAGCACCTCGAGGTCCCACCCCGTCGAGACGATGTAGTACAGGTTGTGGTGCGGGTAGAGGCCGCCGGGCTCGAGGACGGGTGTGATCTGCGCCTTCATGTCCTGGAGAAGCAGCTTCGGACGCTCGGCCAGGCCCGGGTAGACCTTGTCGATCGTCCGGTGCCACCGGCCAGGGTTCTTGCGCGCGACGAAGCGTCGCTTGACCGCCGGGTGCGCCGCCAGTGTCCGAGCCATGCGCGGGTACGCGGTCAGGTCGACGAGCTCGCCCCGCTCATCCCACGGGTTGATCAGGAGTCGACGAGCCGTGCCGAGGGTTCCGGCGCGAATGTCGTCGGCCATGACGAGGGGAAGGAGACGATCAGCCTCGACATCGGCGTGCGCGTCGACGATGAACGCCTTGTCCGCCCCGGACGCGACGCCGATCGAGATCTTCGTCGTGCCGCCCGTCTCCTCGAGCGTCGGGAACGTCTCGTTGAGCCGCTCAAGCACCCGGATCAGTGCTGGCCTGCCAGCCGGCCACAGGTCGCGCCCTTCGAACCAGTCAGCCAGCCGTGACCCGGTCCATCCGTGACCGTGCGCATCGTCGGCGCCGGACTTGCTGAAGTTGAGCGCCTCAGCGGCACCGCGCGGGCCGAACTCGTCCGTCGTGTCGAGGACGGCCACGGTGCCCTGTTCGTGCCGGGCAAGGATGGTGATGGCCGGGTACGCAGATACCTCGGCGTGGAACGCGTCGACGTCGTGCATCTGCCACAAGGCCTCGACCGCGTACCGCTCGGCGACGAGCTCCCGTAGGCGCGCACCGTATGCGTTGCGCATCCACCGGTCGGCGCAGATGTACCCGAGTTTGCCGTCAGGCTTGAGCATCGCGAGTGCGCGCTCGTAGAACCCGACGAAGATGTCGGCGCGACCCCACATCGTGGTCCATCGCGCGCGGTAGGCCGCCTCGGTCTCGTCGTCGAGGTCGTCAGAGCGAATGTATGGCGGGTTCCCGACGACGAAGTCGGCCGGGGTGTCCGCGTCGTCCAAGAGGAAGTCGGCGCTGCGAAGCCACGTCATCGCCAGCCAACGCGCGACGCCGTCGGACGCTCCGTGCGTGCGCAGGATCTCGGCGACCAGCGCTTGACAAGACTCGACGTGCTGGGGCCGGAGGTCATACCCACGGACAGCGTCGGCGAGATCCTCGAAGCGCACGCCGTGCGCCGTCGCGCTGGCAGCGAGCCTCTCGACGACGGGGCCGATGAACGCCCCTGAGCCCACCGATGGCTCGACGAGAGTCGTAGCGGCCAGGTTCCGATCGGCCGTGTAGCCCACGAGGTCGAGGATGGTCTCGACCACCCAGCGTCGGGTGAAGACCTCCCCGTACTCGACGAACCCCACTTCTGCCACGGCCATGGTCGGGATCCTTTCACGCGGGTGTGACACGGCAACGCGACGTGGTCAACGTGCACCATACTGCACGTTGCGCGCGTACAGTCTCGAGCATGGTTGAGTCGCCGAGCTCTGAGTACGACGAGCACCGCGCCCGCGCTCGTGCTGCGATCACGCGTCAGGCGAAGGCGGCTGAAGCTGACCGCCGTGCGCGTCTGGACCGCGACGCGGAGGTGCTGGCGATGCTCGCGATCCCCGGGGCCACGCTCGGGAAAGTTGCCGCCGATGTTGGCCTGTCCAAGAGCATGGTGGCCTACATCCAGAGGACGCAGCAGCAGACGATCACGACGGCCGAGCAGGCCCGCGCGTTCCTGGCGCAGCACCCCGACGCCTGACCCTCGGCGGGCGGTCCGGCAGCCGTTCTCCACCTGTTCCGCCAGACCCCTTGCGATCACTCCAGATCGGCGCAACGTGTAACGCATTAGACGGTATGTGTTTCACGCTGAACGAACGGGGACCCTCATGTTTGCTACGACCGGCATCGCCGGGTGGATCGAGACCAACCTGGTCCCGCTGATCCTGATCGTCATCGCGATCGGGGTGCTGTGGGCCGGCAACGCAGGCAACGTCTCGAAGGCGGTGACCAAGATGGGCGTCGCCCTGGTCGGGTTGCTGTTCCTCGGGATGGTCCTGTCTGGCAAGGCCGACGAGATCAGCGCTTGGCTGTTCGGCCTGGTCGGTGGGGCGTGAGCCATCATGCGCCTCCCGGACGACGACGACGAGATCTACGACGTCGACATGACGTACCTCGGCCCTCCCGGGTACTACATCGCCCGCCTTCGCCTTCGCGTGGTGATGATCGTCCCGCTGCTGGCTGCGCTTGGGGCGGCGCTGCTGTACCGCACCGGCATCGGCTTCTCGTTGCTGTCCGTCGGGATCGGCCTGGCCGTCGTCGTGCGGCTGTCCGTCTGGATCGCTGACCACGCTTCACGCGAGCGGCCGATCTCCGTCCTGGCCGCGACGTTCGGGCACGAGCTCGGCGCGGTCCGTCGCCCTCGGAAGGGCTTCCGGTCCACGACGACGAACGCGTTCCGGCGTCGGCGCAGCGACCTCGGCGTGCAGCACGTCTTGGTGGCAACGGACCGACGGCTCCGCTGGCGCTCGTACGCCAACGAGGCCGCCTCAATCCGGGCGGTGGAGTGGTCCACTTCCACGCGCTCATCCGTGTCGACGGGCCGGACGGACCGGGCTCCCCGCGCCGATCACCGCCTCGCGGGTGTGCGACATCGTCACCGCGGCCGCCACTGCCGTCGTCGTCACCGCGGCCCCTGTGGACGACGAGGACATCGCGCGCGAACTCCACCTCGGCGTGCAGACCAACGTGCGGGTCGTGCGCGAGGGCGGCGTTGTCGGCGACGAGATCACCGCTGAACAGGTGGCGGCCTTCCTCGCCAAGTACGCCACGAAGTCGGCCGGCGTCGACCCTTCGCGACCGGCGCCGCACCACGAACGGATCATGGAGACGTGCCGGTCCCTCGCGGCTCGCGCGCTCACGGGCTGCCCGTTCGGGTGTGACGAGCGCGCCGGGGATCGTCACCCTGGCCTGTGCGGCGACTGCAAGGAGAACCCCTCCGCGCTCCTCGGTCACTGGTCCACCATGCTCGGCTTCCGGGGCCACTTCTCCACCAAGTCACGCCACTACTCCGTGACCCTCGGCCGCCTCCGCGCCCGCCGGCCTCGCGCGGCCCGGCTGCTCGCTGAGTCCCGGCGCCGCGGCGAGACCCTCGACACCCGCGACCTCGAAGCCCGCCTCCTGGCCGACGAGGAAGAGACCACGCTCGTCGTCGGCGCCTGGACGTTCCAGGGCACCGGCTGGCCTCGCATCGGGGACACGGCTCTCGCCGACGCCGCAGCCGCGCGCGCCCGCGAGTACGCGCAGTGGCGAGCCGAGCACCGTCACGAACAAGCGAGCACCATCCGAGAGAGGGGAACCCGAGATGAGCAGCACGACCGAACAGACCACCCGTCGGCGACTGATGACGCCCGCGGAACTCGCCGAGTACCTCGGCGTGACGATGTACTGCGTGTACGCCTGGTCGAGCCACGGCGGCGGGCCGAAGGTGATCCACGTCGGTGGCCGCCTGCGGTACCGGCCCGACGACGTCGAGGAATGGCTCGACGCGGTGACCGACGACCGGCGGGAGGGCTGACTGATGCCCAGGGTTCCGCTCGACCCCGGTCGCTGGGGTGTGATCACGCGGCAGGAACTGTCCCCTGGCGTGTGGCGGGCTCGGGCGTCCTACCGGGACTTCGCGGGAGTGATCCGCAAGTACGAAGCGCGTGGTGCATCGGGAGCCGAGGCGCAGCGCCGCCTGGAGGACAAGCCCCATCGCGTCGTCACCGACGCCACGGTCGGCGGGTTGATGCCGATCGCACCCGAAACCCGGATGAACGTCGTCTTCGACCAGTGGGTCGCCGAGAAACATGCGGAGGCTCAGGTCGTTCCGCAGTCGATGGAGAAGTACGTCGGGGTGCTCGACCGGGATCTCCGACCAGCGCTCGGCGCACTCCGCGTCCGCGAGGTGACACCGGTCGCTGTGAACCGGGTGCTCATGGCGCTCACGAAGGCGCGGAAGTACGCGACTGCAAGGCAGTGCCGGAACGTCATGCAGCAGGTCATGATGCTGTGCGTTCGGTACGGCGCCGCTCCCCACAATCCCGTGCGCGACGCGATGACCGTGCGGACGCCGAAGCGCGGCGAGGTGAGGACCATCCCGCTCGAGGACATCGCCCTTCTCCGCAAGGCCGTCCGGGCATGGGAGGACAGGCCGGCCATCCGAGGGTTGCGGAACGTGTCGATGCTGCCGCAGATCGTCGACACGATGCTCGGCACCGGGCTACGGATTGGCGAGTGTCTTGCACTCCGGGAGGAGGATCTCGACCTCGATGCGGAGGTGCCGACCCTGACGGTCGAGGGGACGGTGGTCCGGGCCGGCGGAAAGCTCCTGCGCCAACCGATGCCGAAGTCCGACTCGTCTCGTCGAACCATCAGCCTGCCGAACTTCGTCGTCGTCGCGCTTCGCGAGGCTCTCGACCTTGGCCTCGATGGCGGTCCCGACGGGCTCGTGTTCCCGACGTCGACCGCAAGGCCGCGCTCGCCCTCGAACGTCCGGACCCAACTCAAGCACGCGCAGCAGGGCACCGGACTCGACATCCGACCGCACGACTTCCGGCGCACGGTCGGCACGATGGTCGCCAACACGACGTCGATCGCCTCCGCCTCCGCGCAGCTGGGCCACGCCGGCGAGGCGACGACGCGGCTGCACTACGTGAAGCGGAATCGCCTCGCTCCGGACCTGCGAGTCGTCATCGATCAGCTCGTCACCCAGGCCTCCGCAGACCTGGCCGCGGGAACGAAAAAGCAGTGAAAAAGCAGTACGGCGGAATGCGAAGAGCCCCAGCCGCACGATTCTGCGGCTGGGGCTCTTGCGGGGGCGGTAGCGGTGGGATTTGAACCCACGGTGGACTTTCACCCACACACGCTTTCGAGGCGTGCTCCTTAGGCCGCTCGGACACGCTACCTTGCCGGTCGCAACCGGCCGTCCGAGGATACCCGCTCCGACCGCACGCCCCAAATCCCGCTCCCGGCGGCGCCCGCCGACCGCGTCGGATCGCGCCGCGCGACGCCTACCCTCTGTCGTCGAGCCCCTCGTCGAGTGCGTCGGGCCCCTCGTCGAGCACCTCGTCGGGGTGCGGCTGCTCCTTGATGTACTCCCACGCCTCGTCGCTCAGCAGGCGGCCATCGGGCAACTCGTCGGGATGCCGGTCGGGGTCGCTGCGGTAGGGGCCGCCGGCGCCGATCACGGCGTCGAAGATCGTGGTGCTGAGCTCCGAGCGCGGATTCTCCTTGAGCCAACGCCGCACGTCCGCGCTGAGCCTGCGCCACCAGCCCTCCGGCTCGTGAGTGCCCATCTTCGGAGTATGAGCGGGGCGTCCCCGCTGCGCGCGGGCACGCGCGAGCGCGCCGTAGGCTCGACCCGTGCCCGCCGACGCACGCCCGAGTCCGATCCTCAAGGCGCCCACGTACCAACAGCGCACCTGGACCCTGCCCGACGACGCCGTCGTGCGCCGCGGCACGGTCGACGACGCTGCCCGCGTGCTGCGCGGCCTGACGTTCACCGCCCTGACCGGCGCGGGCGTCTCGACCGACTCGGGCATCCCCGACTACCGCAGCCCCGACGCGCCGCCCCGCAATCCCATGACCTACCAGCAGTTCGTCGGCGACGAGGCGTTCCGCCGCCACTACTGGGCGCGCAATCACGTGGGCTGGCAGCACGTGCGCCGCACGCGGCCCAACGGCGGACACCGCGCGCTCGCCGCCCTGGAGGACCGCGGCCTGGTGCGCGGCGTCATCACGCAGAACGTCGACCTCCTGCATGAGGAGGCGGGCTCACGCAAGGTCATCGACCTGCACGGACGCTCCGACCGCGTCGTGTGCCTGCAGTGCGGCCGCGTCATCTCCCGTGCGCACCTGGCCGACCGGCTCACCGCGCTCAACCCGCACTTCCTCGACGAGGTGGTTGGCGGCGTCCGCAGCGTGACCGACGTCGAGGTCGCTCCCGACGCCGACGCCGTCATCGAGCAGACCGCCCATTTCCGGCCCGCGCCGTGCGAGTTCTGCGGCGGCGTGCTCAAGCCCGAGATCGTCTACTTCGGCGAGTCAGTGCCGCGCGAGCGCGTCGCGCGGGCCTACGCCATGGTCGACGACGCCGGCGCGCTGCTCGTGGCGGGCACGTCGCTCACGGTGATGAGCGGGCTGCGATTCGTGCGGCACGCGGCCAAGGCGGGCAAGCCGGTGGTCATCGTCAACCGGGGCGAGACGCGCGGTGACCCGCTCGCGACGGTCAAGGTCGACGCCGGGGTCACCGAGACGCTCACGGCGCTGACGGCGCTGCTCACCGCACGGTAGAGCGGTCGCGGGCGGCGCTCGCCATCGGCCCGACGCCGTCGGGGCGACGTCGGCGTTCGAGCGCCGCAAGCCACGGCGTGAGCCCGGTGGGCAGCGCGACGGCCGCGGCCGTGAGCACCCACGCCGAGTAGTCGAGGCCGAGGCAGGCCCAGATGCTCGTGTGCATCACCGCCACGGCGAGCGCGAACGGCGCACGCGTCCAGCGCCAGTACAACCAGAGCGGAGCCGTCAGCTCGAGCAGAAGCGCCCCGGTCGCGAGGGCCTGGGGGATCACCGGAAGGTGCGCGATCGCCTGCGGGAACGCGGCCCCGAACGGGCTGCCGTGCGCGCCCTCGAGCAGCACCCACGTCATGTTGTCCGAGAACGCCCACCGCGGCCCGCTGTGGACAAGCTTTTGGAACCCCGTCAGAAAGTAGACGCAGCCGAGCACCGCGAGGCTCGCGCGCGGCGGCCAACCCCAACCCGCGCCGCGCTCCCTGGGCCGCACACCGCGCCCCGGCGGCGACGCGAACAGCCACACCGCGCCCACCCACACCGTCAGCACGTCGTTGTGCATGACCTTGCCCGAGCTCGTCCACAGGCCGCACAGCACCAGATAGCACGCCCACGCGACCGCGAACGCCACCCGCGGCCGCAGCCGCGCGATCGCCGCCACCGCTGCCAGCACACCGACCACCTGTAGAGCGATCAGCGCCGAGGCGGGCAGGTCCGGCGCCCACCCCAAGAGGTTGGTGTGCGTGCGCAGGGCCGGATCGCGGTCCGCGAGCACGGTCCAGTCCCGCGCGGCCAACCGCAGCCCGACGACGGCGGCGACGCCCGCGTGCACCCAGCGGGCGTGGCGCGCCTCGCCGGGGGCGATGAGCAGCGCGTCGAACCGGCGCCGCTCGCGCCCGAGCCAGGCGGCCGCGCTCACGGCCGCACCTCCAGGACGACCTCGCGGCCGGTCTCCCGGCGCGTGAGCGTCTCCGGGTCGAGGCGCCAGGACGCGCGCTCCAGGACGACGACGTCGACCGACGCCGGGTCGATCCCGGCATCGCCGAGCCACGCGTCCACCTGCGCGACGGCGGCGTCGGGCGATCGGCGCGGGAGCGCGGCGAGCAGTTGCCCGCGGGCCGGGACGCGGGTGCGCGCGCCGTCGTCGGCGACGGCGGTGAGCTCGTAGGCGGCGCCGCCTCCAGTGCGCACGCTGCTGAACAGGCGGAAGGACGTCAACGGCCACAGCTCGACGTGGGTGACCGCGGCCACCAGCAGCACCGCGACCATGCCGTACGTGACCGCTCGGGCGCGGCGTCGCTGCCGCGCTTCGGCGCAGACCATCAAGGCTCCTCAAGGTTGCGGGCGCTGGCAAGGTAGCACCGTCCGACGGCGGCGGGACAGGGTCCAGGGCCGCCGGACAGCGGCTCGCCCCCGTCGCGGTGATTGGATGGTGGCCTGAAACGGGGAGGCGCATGTGGACGACGCCGTCGTCATCGGCTCGGGGCCCGGCGGACTCGCCGCGGCCGTGACGCTCGCCCGCGCGGGGCTGCGCGTGACGGTCCTCGAGGCTGAAGAGACCATCGGCGGCGGTGCGCGCACGCTCGACCTCGGGCTCGCGCCCGGCGTCGTGCATGACGTGTGCTCGGCCGTGCACCCGATGGCGTGGGCGTCGCCGTTCTTCCGCGCGTTCGACCTCGCGGCGCACGGCGTGGAGCTGCTCACCCCCGAGGTGTCGTACACGCAGCCGATCGACGGGCGGCCCGCGGCGGTCGCGTTCCACTCGCTCGACGCGACCATCGAGCGGCTCGGGCCCGACGGCGGCGCCTGGCGCTCGCTCCTGGGCCCGGCGTCGGACCAGTGGCGGGCGGTGACCGCCGTCGGGCTGGGCGACAAGCGGTCGGCGCCCCCAGGACTCAGTGGGGGCGCGCTCGGCGGCGGCGCGCTCGGCGCGGGCCTGCTTGGCGCCGCCCGATTCGGGCTCGGCGTGCTGGAGCAGGGCAGCCCCGCGTGGAACCTGCGTTGGCGAACCCCGGAGGCGGCCGCGCTGCTGACCGGCGTCGCCGCGCACACGATCACGCCGCTGCCGTCGCTCGCCGCGTCAGGAACCGCGCTCCTCCTCGGCGCCCTCGCCCACGCCACCCCCGCAGCAGCACCCCCACCCCGCGAGTTCGAGCATCCGTCGAGAGTTCGAGCACCCGGGGACTCGAACTCGCGACGAATGCTCGAACACGACGACGACGACGTTGGAGGCAGCGGCGGCGGCGGCAGCGGTGGTGGTGGTGGTGGCGGCGGCGTTGGCGGCGGGTGGCCGATTCCGCGAGGCGGTTCGCAGGCGATCGTCGACGCTCTCCTGCGGGACCTGCGGGCGCACGGCGGCGACGTCGTCACGGGACACCGGGTGCGGTCGCGCGCCGATCTGCCACCGGCCCGCGCCTACCTGTTCGACACCACTCCCCGCACGCTGCTCGACGTCGTCGGCGACGCCGTGCCCGAGCGCGTGCGGCGCGCGCTGACGCGGTTCCGCCACGGCGACGCCGCCGCGAAGGTCGACTTCGTGCTCTCCGGACCGGTGCCCTGGTCCGATCCCGAGCACGACGGCGCGATCGCCCGCGCCGGGACGGTGCACGTCGGCGGGACGCGAGCCCAGATGGCGCACGCCGAGGCCGAAGTGCACGCCGGGCGGCACGCAGACCGCCCGATGGTGCTGGTCAGCGACCCATCGGTCGTCGACCCAGGACGCGCCGTCGACGGACGACGCCCCCTGTGGGCATACGCGCACGTGCCGTCAGGGTCGACGCTCGACGTCACGCAGGCCGTCACCGCGCAGATCGAACGGTTCGCCCCCGGCTTCCGCGACGTCGTCGTCGCCTCGCGGTGCGTGCCGGCATCCCGCATGCCGGATCACAACGCGAACTATGTGGGCGGGGACATCGCGGCCGGAGCCGTCACGATGTGGCAGATGATCGCGCGCCCCTCGGCTCGGCTCGACCCGTATGGCGTCGGCGGCGGGGTCTACCTGTGCTCCGCGTCGACGCCTCCCGGTCCCGGCGTGCATGGGATGACGGGCTACCACGCCGCCCGCCGGGCGCTCCGCGAGGTCTTCGGGGTGCGCATCCCTGCGCTGTGAGTCGTCGCAGGCAAGCCGAAGGCCCCAGCCCCTCCCGCCCTCTTAGCAGGTGGTGTCCCCGTTGAGGGTGTCGCAGTACAGGTGGGTGCGGGCCTCGGTGAGGGTGTAGGTCCCGGCGGGGCTGGTGGTGGTGAGGGTGTCGGGGATGGTGGTCCAGGTCGGGGCGCCGAGGATGCGGTATTGGCCTTGCCAGGTGGTGGTCAGGGTGATGGTGACGTTGGTGCGGTATTTCGCGCCGTTGGCGGCGCGGTGGGTTTCGGCGTTCTTGCCGGTGGGGGTGTCGGGGTCGCCGAGGCGGGTCCAGGCGTGCGCGGTCCAGGTGTGGTCGACGTCGCCGTCGCCGGGGGTCCACGCCCTGCCGGGGTCGGTGGTGGTCAGGGTGGGTCCGGTGGGGGAGAACGGGTCGTCGAAGTCCCAGGTGTACTGGGTGGGGATGGCGCGGACCTGGACGGGCACGCCGAGCAGGGTGGCCTCGCGCGTGATGGGGGTGGCGGTGGTGTGGGCGGGGTACCAGGCGTTGACCAGCAGGGTCGGGGACGCGGTCTGCAAGGTCGCGTCGGGGGTGGGCACGTGCAGGGTCGCGAACTCCCGACGCGCCTCGGCCTGCAGGTCCGCGGCGGTCACGCACTGACGTCCCGAGACGAGCTCGGGGGTCCCGTACGTCCCGTCCGGCCGCAGGCGTTGGACCCACAGGGGGGCGAGCTCGTAGGACCCGTCCTGGCAGGGCGGCAGCGTGAACTCATACAGGGCGTCCTCGCCACACGGGCCGCTCGGAGACGACTCGATCCAGTCCGACCCCGCAGAGGCGAGCGCGCAATAGGTCGCATCCGCCCGGAAGAACAACTCCGCCGGCAACGACTGCTCCTTCTCCGTCCGGCCCCCACCCGACGACTCCCACGCAGAATCCTCCGCCTCGACCTGGAACTCGCCAACGTCACCATCGACGAACCCGTAGTAGCCCTCGCGATCGGCGCCGACAGCGGATGGAACGCCGGTCAGAGATCCAGCGGCGAGGCTCGCCGCCAGGAGTCCTGTTGTCACTCGCACGCTAGCTCTCCGGAATTGAACCGACGGTGAACACGACCCAGGCGCCATGGCGACGCGCGACCTCAACGCGTTTGACGTAACGCGACTCACCCGTCTCGAAGGCAACGGTCCCATCTGGCCTGATGATCCGCGTTGGGCTTTCGGCGATATCGAGGTCGATGGGCCAGATTCCGGTTGGCAAGTCCATCCGATAGGTGTGCCGAACCTCGGCACAGAGTTCGCCTCCGACAAAAGCATCGCCGCGCTCCGCGATCCTCTGCGCCTGCGCGAGTCGCCCTGCACAAAAGCCACAGACCTCGTGTGACATCGCCTCCCACTCGGCCGTGTCTCCGGTCGCCTGCGTATACGAGTCCAGTTTCACGAAATAGACCGCTGCGGCCTCGGCGCCGGCGGGGCCGTCGTCGTCCATCGCGGCGGGACGCTCGGGCTTGACCACGACGCGCGACGGCGTTGGGCTGGGCTCCGGCGGCGAGTCGGTCACCTCGGTGTCGGCGCTCGCGACGCCAGCCGGCGAACTCCCGTCGAACCGGCTCCCATCGGGCCCGCGGCCATCAGGCGAGCACCCGACGCCGCCCAGCAGTATGAGCGCCCCCAGCACCGCGGCGCCCCGACGCACCCTGTGACCCATCCGAGCAGTCCCCTCGTCGACCGACCCCAACAGGCGTCAAGATAGCCAGGCCGACGACCACGCCCAAGCGCCCTGTGGATAACCTCGTGGCCAGCGCGGACGCCTTGAGCGAGCAGGGTGTGGGGGTGGTTTCGACGGGCTCGACCACCCGGGGGTCAGATCGCGACGTCGGGCTTCGGGTGCGTGGCCGCGCGCGGCAGCGTGGCGCCGTCGGCGAACTGGACTGCGTCTGCGAGTCGCGCCTCGACCGCGCCCGCGCCGAACTGCTCCTGGTACAGCCGCGCGTACAGCCCTCCGCGCTCCAAGAGCTCGGCGTGCGTGCCCTGCTCCACGAGGCGCCCGTCAGCGATTCCGAAGATGACGTCGGCGTTCATGATGGTCGACAGGCGATGCGCGATCGCGAACGTCGTGCGGTCGGCCATGGCGCGTTCGAGCGCCTGCTGCACCAGTCGCTCGGTGGCGGTGTCCAGGGCCGAGGTCGCCTCGTCGAGGATGAGGATGCGCGGGTCCTTGATGAGCACGCGCGCGATCGACAACCGCTGCTTCTCGCCGCCCGACAGCCGGAATCCGCGCTCCCCCGTGATCGTCTCGTACCCGTCGGCGAAGCTCATGATCCGGTCGTGGATGTTGGCCGCGCGGCACGCCTCCACAATCTCCGCGTCCGTCGCGTCGGCGCGGGCGTAGCGCAGGTTCTCGGTGATCGTGCCGTGGAACAGGTAGGGCTCCTGCGTGACCATGCCGACGACGTCGGCCAGCGATCCGAGCGTCACGTCGCGCACGTCGACGCCGTCGACGAGGACGGCGCCGCGGGTCACCTCGTGCAGGCGCGGCACCAGGTACGTCAGCGTGGTCTTGCCCGAGCCCGACGGCCCGACGAGCGCCGCGAGCTGCCCGGCGCGCACCGTGAGTGAGAGGTCCGCGAGCGCCCACTTCTCGTCGTCGGAGATGCGGCCGTCTGCGTCGAGGTCTTCGCCCACCTGGGCGAGGTCGGTCACGTCGATGTCGAGGTACTTGCGGGCCTCGGGCAGCGGGGTCGGGGACGGCGGGGCGGTTTCGGCGGGCTCAATCGGCGAGTGGGTGGCGCGACGCGTGGTTTCGACAGGCTCAACCAGCGGGTGCGTGGCGCCTCGCGTGGTTTCGACAGGCTCAACCAGCGGGTGCGTGGCGCCTCGCGTGGTTTCGGCGGGCACGACCAGAGGCTCGGAGACGCGCAGGGAGACGGCCGCCGCGAGGCCTGGCGCCGACGTCGGCGGCAGCACGTTGGCGCCCGCCATGTCGGTCAGGGCCGCGACCATGGGCACCTCGAGCGCCCGATACCCGCGCCCGGAGCGGCCCCGCGGCCCGCGGCGGCCGCCTGCGCCGCCACCTGTGCCGCCGCCAGCCCCGCCGCGCCCACCAGCCCCGCGGCGCCCACCGCCGTCGGACGACGACGACGCCGCCCCGCCGGGCGCGGACTCGGCGCGGGTGGACGGGTAGCGGAACCACACGTCACGCAGTTCGACATCGCCGCGCACGTCGCTCTTGCGCAGCACGCGCGCGCCCGGGCGGTCGGTGATCGCGGGCTCAAGGTCGAGGTACTCGAACAGGCGCGCGAACAGCGCGAACGACGTCTGCACGTCGAGCGTGACGCGCATGAGCTGCACGAGCGGCTGCTGCAGCCGTGACTGCAACGTGGTGAACGCGATGATGGTGCCGGCCGTCAGGGTGGCGCCGCCGACCAGCGTGCCTCCGTTGATGAGCAGCCCAGCCACCAGGTACACGATCGCGGGCGTGAGGCCGAAGAAGGTCGAGACGATCGAGAAGAAGGTCTGCCCGGTCATCGCGTTGCGCACCTGAAGACGCGTCTGGCGGCGGTTCTCGCGCCGGTAGCGGGCCACCTCGACGTCGGCGCGGTTGAACACCTTGGCCAGCAGCACGCCCGAGACGCCGAGCGACTCCTCGGTGATCGCGGTCATCTCCGACAGCGACTCCTGCGTGCGCCGCTGCAGCGCCTTGCGCCGCTTGCCCACCCGCACCTGGATGACCATGAACAGCGGCATGAGCACGAGCGTGATGATGGTGAGCTGCCAGCTCAGCAGGACCATCGACACGAATGCCGCGATGACGGTGACGACGTTCTGCAGGATGGTGGTCGCGGTCGAGGTGAGCACCGAGCGCACCCCGCTGACGTCGTTGGCCAGGCGCGACTGGATGTCGCCCGTGCGCGTCGAGGTGAAGAACGCGAGCTCCATGCGCTCCAGATGCTCGAACAGCGCGACGCGCAGATCGGCCATGGCGCCGTTGCCGATGCGCGTGGTCAGCCAGGTCTGCCCGACGCCGATGAGCGCGCTCACCAGCGGGATCGCGACGAGCCCCCCGATGAGCCAGGCGAGCAGCCGCAGGTCCGGCGGCGCGACGGCGCCCGTCGGGCCCACCGGGAACAGCGCGTCGTCGAACACCGCGCGGGTCAGGAACGGGGCCACGCTCGTGAGCCCGGCGCTGATGACGACGGCCACCGCCACCAGCAGCAGCTGGCCCTTGTAGGGGGCGAGCAGCGTCGCGACGCGACGCAACACCGGCTGCCCGGGTGTGCCCGCGATGGGCGACGACGACGACGCGGCCGCGGTTGCCGGCGACGACGCGTCTGCGGCGACGGGGGCGGGCTTCGCTATGCCCGTAGAGCCGGGCTCGTCGGGGTCGGGTGCGGCCATTCCCCCATGCTCAGCCCGTCGGGCCTGGTTCGCGCGGCGTGGTTGCCCCGGGCTCCGTGCCCGGCGCGTCGGGCCCCGGGGACCCCTCGGGCCTGTCGAGCCTCCCGGTCCCGTCGTGTGCCGGGCCCGCTGCTCGGTCCCGCGACGCGCCCGCGCCCGACGCCGCCCCTGCTCCGGGGGCGCCGGCGGCACCGGCCCTCGCGGCCCGGGCCCCGTCCGAGGTCCGCGTCGCGCCAGGATCGGGCGCGGCGGCGTCGGCGGCGAGCGCGGGCACCAGCTCGTACCGCGTGCGGTACAGCTCCAGCAAGGAAAGCAGCATGGCCACGACGGGCACGGCGAGCAGCGCTCCCGCGATGCCGAACATCGAGGACCCGAGGATCACGGACCCGAAGCTCACCGCCGGGTGCACGTTGACGGCGCGCGAGCTGATGCGCGGCTCGATCGTCAGGTTCTCGACCTGCTGGTACAGCACACCCCAGCCGAGCACGATGACCCCGAGCCACGGGTTGGGGCTCAGCAGGCCCACAAGCACCGGCAGGGCGATCGAGATGTACGTGCCGATCGCGGGGATGAACTGCGCCAGGATGCCCGTCCACAGCGCGAGCGCCAGCCAGGAGGGCAGCCCGATGACCCCGAACACGATGGCGCTGCAGAACGCGTTGACGGTCGCCAGCAGCAGGCGCGCGCCGACGTATCGGCCGGTCTTGTCGGCCATGGTGTCCCACACCACGAGCGTCGCCTCCTGCGCGCGGGGCGGGAATAGCGACGCCATCCAGCGGCGCAGGCGCGGGCCGTCGGCCGACAGGTAGAAGAGCATGAGCGCGAAGATGAAGAACGTGCCCACGGCGCCCGCGATCGAGCCGATGACCGCCACGATGCCGCCGGCGATCTGGGTCGCGAAGGTGGCGGCGCTGCCCGCGTTGGCCTGGACCTGGGCGAGCAGGTCCTCCAGCGAGTAGCGCACGCCGAACTGCTCGTAGGACCAGTCGAGCGCCTGGTCGATGAGCCCCGGGATCCCCTGCACCAGCGACGAGATCTGCTGGACCACGAGGTTGCCGAACAGCGTGAAGAAGGTCCCCAGGAACAGCACGACGGCGAGCATGACCAGCCCGGTCGCCGCGGCCCGGGGCATGCGCCGGGCCAGTCGGCTGACCGCGGGCTCCATCGCGAGCGACACGAACCACGCGGTGAACACGGTGAACAGCAGCGAGCCACCCGCGTCCAGCACCGCCATCACGGTGGCGGCGAGCGCGATGAGCGCGAGCACCACCAACCCCGTGCGCCAGATGTTGCCCGGTTCGAAGACGACCTTCACGTTCGCTCCCGATGCGGCTCGAAGAATGCCCTCAGCAGGTCGGCGCACTCCTGCTCGCGCACGCCGCCCACGACTTCGACGGCGTGGTTGGCCCGCTGGTCGCGCACCAGGTCCCACACCGATCCACTCGCCCCGGCCTTGGGGTCCCAGGCGCCCAGCACGAGCCGGCGCACACGCGCCGCGACGAGCGCCCCGGCGCACATGGCGCACGGCTCAAGCGTCACGACCAGGGTGCAGCCATCCAGCCGCCACTGTCCGCGCGACATCGCGGCCTGGCGCAGCGCGAGCACCTCGGCGTGCGCGGTCGGGTCGCCCGTCTCCTCGCGCCGGTTGCGGCCCAACCCCAGCAGCCGCCCATCCGGTCCGACGACGAGGGCGCCGACCGGCACGTCGCCTGACGCGATCGCGTGGCTCGCCTCGTGCAGCGCCATGCCCATGAGGGCGTCCCACACCACGCGCCGCTCGGACAGGCCTGCGGGCGGGAACGTGCCCTGCGCCCAGGGCAGCGCGAGGCCTGCGGCGCGCACGCCTCCGGCGTCGTCGTCGCTCACGCACCCTCCCGCGGTCCTCAGGCTCGCAAGCAGCCTATAGACCGCGCCCCTGCGCAGGTGGCGTGCGACGGCGCGCGTGTCCCCGGACGACGTCGTCGCCCGCGCCCCGGTCACGCCCCGCGGGCTTCGCGCCAGGCCGGCCGTCGTCAACGCGGTCGGGCCGGTAGCGTGGGGCCCATGCGCCTGCACGTCGCCGACCACCCGCTGGTCGCCCACAAGCTCACCGTCCTGCGCGACAAGAACACGCCGTCGGCGACGTTCCGGCTGCTCGTCGACGAGTTGGTGACCCTACTCGCCTACGAGGCGACCCGGCACGTGCGCACGCACCCGCACGACATCGAGACGCCCGTGACCGCGACCACCGGCGTCAAGCTGTCCGAGCCCAGCCCGATCGTCATCCCGATCCTGCGCGCCGGCCTCGGCATGCTCGACGGCATGACCCGCCTGCTGCCCACGGCCGAGGTCGGATTCCTGGGCCTGCTGCGCGACGAGACCACCTACGAGGCGGTCACCTACGCCAACCGGCTGCCCGACGACCTGACCGACCGGCAGGTCTTCCTGCTCGACCCGATGCTCGCGACGGGCGGCACGCTGGTCGCCGCGATCGACTATGCGCTCGAGCGCGGCGCGCGCGACGTCACCTGCGTGTGCCTGCTCGCCGCGCCCGAGGGCCTGGAGGTCGTCGAGAAGGCTGTCGGCGACCGCGTCGACGTCCAGGTCGTCGTGGCCGCCGTCGACGAGCGGCTCAACGACAAGAAGTACATCGTCCCCGGGCTCGGCGACGCGGGCGACCGGCTGTACGGCATCGTCTGAGCGGCTCGGTCTGAGCGACCCGGAGCGACCCAGAGCGACTCAGCGCGACTCGCAGACCCCCGTGGACTGCCAGGCGCGGCTCCACTGCGGCGTCACGACCCACGCGTCCGAGGCGAACACGACCCCGATCACGCCGCGCGAGGCGCCGGCGCCGGCGCCGGCCGCGTGGCGACCGCGCTCCTGACCCCAGCCCGCGCCCCAGTTCGAGCCCCACGTCGCGCCTCGGTCGCGGTCGGCGTCACCGCCCGCGGACTGTGACGCCGTCGAGGTCTGCTCGGCGGAGGCCGCCTCGGACGACGACGGGGATGACGGGGATGACGGGGATGACGGGGACTGCGGCGCCGAGGACGGGGACTGCGGCGCCGCCGGACCGAGGTAGGTGTAGCCCTTCGACCCGAAGCTCACCTGGGCGCCGACGCCGTAGCCCCCGCTCGCCTCAGTCGCGCGGTCCCAGGCCGGAGCGCACCAGCCGGTCGTCCCGGTGAACGGATCGACCGTCAGCGTCGTCGACCAGGTCCGCGTCGAGACCGCGTAGCTGGCGCCCGTGCGGCCGAGCACGACGCCGGCGTCCACCGTCCTGGTCGCGCCCGCGGGCACCACCACGGTGTCGTGCGCGCCACCGTCGACGGTGAAGCGCACCGACACGTTGGAGCCGCGGTTGTCGAGCACCACCTGGGCGCTGCGCGTCGAGGTCGGGCTGCCCTTGTCGGTGACCGTGATGTCTCCGAGCTCCAGGTGGGCGTCGGGCGCGACGACGGTGCAGTCGACGGCGTCGTACTCGACCGTGCGTGTCACCGAGTGCTCCTTGCCCTCGATCACACGCGCGAGCTCGACGGTCACCTTCCCGCCCCGGGCGGTCAGGCCCCGGCCGAGGGGCCACGAGGCCACGGTCACGTTGCCCGACTCGGCCGCGACGTCGTCGCTCCACGGGCCACCACCGCGCTTGGCCCTGGCCGTGTACGCGGCGGCGCCGTCCGAGGCCAGTGACACGGCGACCTCGGGCCGCGACTGCGCCGAGCACTGGGTCGGCGCAGAGGCGGTCACACCCTGCGGCCAGTCGAGCGCCGCGCAGCTCGACACCGGCGTCGGCGCCTCACCGATCGGACGCCCATCGGCGAGCACCGCCAGCGACGTCGTCCCGAAGGCGACGGGCACGTCGGCGATCCGCGATGCGCCCGCCGGCACCGGGAACGTCAGACCTCCGACCGTGAACGTGACGGGCAGCGTCGAGCCGGTGTTGTCGAGCGGGATGCGCGCCACCTGGGTCGACGTCTCGGTGCTCGGGTCGTAGACGCAGGCCGGATCGAGGATGTCGCCGTCGAGCGCGCCGAGGGCGGGCGCCACCGTGGCGCCCGTGTACGCGGCGGTCGGAACCTCCCGCGGAACGACCCCCTTGGTCGGCAGGTCGCCGTCGGAGTCGGCCACCCAGCGGTACAGGTCGAAGGTCGCCACGCCGTCCGGCGCCGAGGTCCGGCCCGTGTCGATCGGCAGGCGGGCCGTCTCACCGGCGGCGACGCTCACCGACGCGCTCGTGAGTCCGCCCGCGCTCATGTCGGCCCGGAACGGCTCGTTCGTCGCGTTGGTGATCACACCGATCAGGCGCACCTGCCCGCCGACGTTCTGCGCGATCACATCGGTCGTGACGTCCCACGGCGGGTCGTAGCAGTCCACGGCGTCGAACCCGCCGGCGGAGAAGGTCGTCGAGTAGTCGACGCCGCCGGCCGGCACCGTGACGGTCCAGGTGGCGGCGCCCGCGGGCACGCGGATGCCGTCGTGGGCCACCAGGTCGACGCTCTCCCCAGGAGCCAGCACGCGCGAGGTCGCCGAGGATCCGGCCGCGTCGAGTCGGACGGTGAGCGGCTGCGTCGTCGTGTTGCGGTACGTGCCGGCGACGACGGCGTCGGCCACCCCGACCCCACCCGTCGCGGCGCACTGCGCGACGACGCCGCCGTCGGGCGCGGCGCCCTGCCACGCGGGCGCCACGGTCACGGCGCTCCTGCCCGAGACGACGTGACCGCCGTCGGCGACGACGGGAACCGCGTCGACGCGGCGCACGCCGTCGTGGGCCGTCGCCGCGGCGACCAGGTGCAGCGTCGCCAACAACCCGTCGCCCGGCGCCATCGGCGCTGCCTCGACCGCGGCGCAGGTCACGGTCTGCGGCGCGCCATCGTCCGGCGCGCAGGCGACGCCGTCGGCTCCCGCGAGCAGCAGCCCGTCAGGCAGGGTGACGCTGAGCGACCAGCCCACGGGGGCGTCCTGGTCACCCGTGTTGACGACGCTCAGCGGCAGGTCGCCCGTCCCGGGGTTCGCCAGGCTCGGCACGTCACCCAGCTGGGCCGTCAGCTCCGGACCGAACGTGTCGACTGCGGCAGGCGGCAACGCGACAGCGGTGCGCTCGACCCCAGCGGCCCACACCTCCCCGTCGATCCCGTACGTGCCCCCAGCGCGTGCGACGACGTCGAACTCCACCGTCGCGGTCGCCCCACCCTCGATGTCACCGAGGTGGCACACGACGTCGCCGCTGCCGTCGTCCGCCAGCTCGCAGCGCAGCGCCGCGGCCGAGATCGGCAGGCCGAGGACCGACGCGGCATTCCCGAACACCAGGTGGGTGAAGTCAGGTTCGAGACCGGGCGCCAGCGTGAGACGGGCCGTGGCGTCCCGCGCGATCTGCTCGCCGGTGTTGACCACACGCATCGCGACCCGCTGCGGGACGCGCGGCTCCAGCGTTCCCGTGATGACCGGCACGACCGAGAGCTTCGCCGGCTCGGCGACGATCATCGCCTGCCCCAGCACCGAGGTGTCCGACGGCCCGATGTCCACCGGGCCGGAGATCGACGGCGGATCGAAGACCGAGGGCGCCTGCTGGACGATCGACGTCGGCGTGGGCGCGGGGACGTCGGTGACCGGCGCCAAGGTCTGAAGCATCGTCACCACACCGACGGCGGCGACGGCGACCGCGCCCGCCGCTGCGGCCATGCCGGTGCCGCCGACGAGCGCTCCGGCGCCCGCCGTCACGGCGACCGAGGTGGCGACGGCGGACCCGGTGGCAGCCGCGGCGGTCCCGGCGGCGGCCGTGCCGGCGGCGGCGGCGGTGCCTGCGGCAGCAGTTCCGGCGGCGGCCGTACCCGCAGCAGCAGTTCCGGCGGCGGCCGTACCCGCAGCGGACGCCGCGCCCGTCGCAGCCGCGCCGGTCGCAGCCGCGCCCGTCGCAGCGGCCCCGGTGGCCGCCGCGGCCGCCGTCGAACCGGCAAGGGCGCCCAACGGGAGCGCGCCGAGCAGCCCGAGCCCGGCGACGCCGAGCACGAGCGGCGCGATCACGCCACGCATCCCGTGTGCGACGTCGGACAGCTCAAGAACGAGGGTGCGGCAGTCGCCGCACTCCTTGAGGTGGGCGTCGACCTTCGCGACCTCACGGTTGGCGAGCGCACCACGCACGTACCCGCCCAGCAGCGCGTTGACCGTCCGACACCCATCGGCGGGCTCGCTCGACAGGTGCTGCTGGAGGTATCCGACCCGCAGGCCCTCGCGCGCACGGTAGGCGAGCGCCGAGACGCCGTTCGGGGTCAGGCCGAGGATCGGCGCGATCTGAGCGGGCGTGCAGCCCTCGACCTCGGTGTACCAGAGCACGGCCTGCCAGCGTTCGGGCAGGCTCTGGTAGGCGCGCGACACGACGGTCTTCTCGAAGCCGGCCAGAGCCGGGTCCTCCGACGAGGGCTCCGCAGACAGGGCCGACTCGAACGTGGCGGTGTCCCCGGTCGGGCGCATGCGCTGGTTACCGCGGGTCATCTCGACCGCGACATTGCGCACGACGGTGAAGAGGTAGGCGCGGAACATCTGGTCGGGACCCTGGCCTGCCTGCAGAACGCCGAGCACCCGGGCGAAGGCGTCCGAGACGACGTCGTCGGCGTCGGAGGCGTTGCGGACGTACGACTGCGCCAGCCGCCGAGCCGCGGCGGCGTGCCGCCCGTAGAGCTCGCCGTACGCGCTCAGGTCTCCCGAGCGCACCCCGACGATCAGCTCCGCATCGCTCGGCGAAGGGAACTGATCGTCTGATTCGACATAGACGTCCGTTCCGTACTCCCGACCTCGGGCAGCCACACCTATCCCAAGGGACACCTTGGGTTACCTTGGTCACTATAGGTGCGTGTCACCCACCTGCCGAGGGTGAAACCACACTGTGGACAGAAGCGATGGGTGGTTGAACGCGCGACGGTGGGCGATGATGGGACGCCATGGGGGGTGTGTGACGTGAGCAGGTTCCAGGCTGGCGTGCCAAGGGCCGCCGAGTTGCGCGACCGCTGGCGCGCCACGAGCCTCGCGGACGTCTGGCTGCGACCGAGTGACTGGTATCACCCCGCCGTCGACGCGCTCGCCGAGGCCGTCGAGGCCGACCGCAGCCCCGTCGCCGCCGCCCAGCGCTTGGGCGCCGCGCGCGCCGTGGCCGGTGTCGGAATGGGCGAGGCCCTCGACGATGTCATGTGCCTGTACCGCACGACCGGCTGCCCCACGGACCCGGCGGCGCTGCGCGCCGTGGCGGTCGGCTGGGCCGAGAGCCAGGGAGCCGCGAGCCAGGCATCCGTCCGCGACCCCTCGACGGGGCTGCCCACGGCCGACTACCTGGGCGAACGCCTCCGCGAGGCGTACGGAGAGGCGCAGCGCTCGGGGACCGCGGTGGCTGAGACCGCGTGCCTCGTGGTGCTCGACGTCGCGCTCGACGACCTCGACACGTGGCGGCGCACCGCACGGTCGGCGACCGTGGGGCGCACCCTCGACCAAGTCTTCGGCGAAGGGCACCCCATGGCGGTGCTGACCGACGGCCTGTACGCCGTCCTGACCTCGCGCACGAACGTCACCCCGCACCTGGCGCAGACGCTGCGTCGCGTGGTGGAGAAGAACGCCGAGATCCTCGGCTTGGCGGGCGCGATGCGCCGTCCCACACGCGTGTGGATCGAGAGGCTGCCGGCCACGCACGCCGACGCCGTCGACCTCTTGGGCCACCTCGGGCGTTGACCCGCGCGCACGCGGAGAGCGCCACATCCGCCGACGCGCCGAAACACAGACCGGCCGCACGCGCTGACGGTGCGCGCCGGCGTCAGCCCTCGCGCGACCCCCGGCTCGGACGCCACAGCACGAGCGCGCCGCTCGCGGCCCGCGAGTCGCCCTCACGCAGGTCCGAATACCGCACGCGCCGCCCACGCTGCACCACGACGACGTCGCCCTCCGTGCCCGCGGCGAACACGCGGCGCTCGGCCTGGTACTGCTCGGCCTGGTAGGCCAGAAGTTGGGCGAGTTGCCCCTCCAGTGCGCTGACGTGCCGCTCCAGGTCGAGGATGCGCTTGATCCCGGCGAGGTTGATGCCCTCGACCTGCGCGAGCCGCTGCACCTCGAGCAGGTTCTCGACGTCGCGGCGCGAGTAGCGCCGCCCCCGCCCGATCGTCCGCCGCGGCACGACCAGGCCCAGCCGGTCGTACTGGCGCAGCGTCTGCGGGTGCATGCCCGCGAGCGCGGCGGCCTGGGAGACGGTCAGGACAGGGGCGTCGTCACTCATGGCTCAGGCCTGGGCGGCGCGCGCCACCAGGTCGGCGCGCAGGTCGACGTGGTCGCTCTCGGCGGCGAACGCCTCCAGCGCCTCCTTGGCCTTCTTGCTGAGTTTCTGCGGCACCACGACCTGCACCGTCACGAGCAGGTCGCCCGTGCCCTTGGGCGTCGTCACGCCGCGGCCCTTGACGCGCAGCACGCGGCCCGACGGCGTGCCGGCCGGAACCTTGAGGCGCACCGTGTCGCCGCCGAGCGTCGGCACCTCGATCTGCGCGCCGAGCGCGGCCTCCGCGAACGTGACCGGCGCGCTCGCGCGCAGGTCGCGGCCCGACAGGGTGAACACCGGGTGGGCGCCCACGTGGACGGTGATGACCAGGTCGCCCGCCGCGCCTCCGGCGCCGCCGGGTCGGCCCTTGCCGCGGATGCGCAGCTTCTGCCCGTCGTTGACGCCCGCGGGGATGCGGGTCGTGACCTTCTTGCCGTCGACGGTGAGCTCGACGGTGGCGCCCTGCACCGCGGTGCGCAGCGGCAGCGTCGTCTCGGCGGCGAGGTCGGCGCCCTTCTCGGGTGCTTGGAAGCCCGCACGGCGCCCGCCGCCGAAGCCGCGCCCGCCTCCGGCTCCGGCTCCGGCTCCGGCGAACATCGACCCGAGGATGTCCTCGAATCCGCCGCCGCCCGCCGTCGAGTAGCGCACGCGCGAGTCGCCGGGGGCTCCCCCGCCGAACATCGCGCCGAAGATGTCCTCGAACCCGCCGCCGCCCGCGCCTGGGCCGCCGGCCTGGAACCGCGCGCCGCCGCCCGCCATCGTCCGGATGGCGTCGTACTGCTTGCGCTGCTCGGCGTCGGACAGCACGGCGTACGCCTCGCCGATCTCCTTGAACTTGGCCTCCGCCTTGGCGTCGCCCTGGTTCTGGTCGGGGTGGTACTGGCGCGCGAGCTTGCGGTACGCCTTCTTGATCGCCGCGTCGTCAGCGTCCTTGGCGACGCCCAACGCGCTATAGAAGTCCTTCTCGATCCAATCCTGCCCGGTCACAACCCCCGCCTCCCTTCACTCCACCCCGCCGAGGTACCGGTCCTCGGTCGAGGTACCGGTCCTCGGTGATTGAGGACCGGTACCTCGACCGAGGACCGGTACCTCGCGGGTCATTCGGGGCCGACGACGCCGACGCGGGCGGCGCGGACGACGCGGTCGGCGATGCGGTAGCCCGGTTCGATGACCAACTCGATGGTGGTCGACTCCGCGTCGGCGGTGGTGCGGTGCATGAGCGCGTCGTGCACCGTGGGGTCGAACTCCTCGCCCACGACGCCGTAGCGCTCGATCCCGAACCTCGCCAGCGACGCGTCGAGCTTCTCCGCGATCGCCGCCATCGGGCCCGTGAGCTCGGCGTGCGCCTTGGCCCGCTCGATGTCGTCGAGCACGGGCAGCAGCGCCGTCAGCACGTCCTCCAGCCCCCGGGCGCGCGCGGCCTCCTGGTCGCGCAGCGCACGGTTGCGGTAGTTCGTGAACGACGCCCGCTCGCGCTGCAGCGCGTCGAGGTGCTCGGCCGCCTCCGCCTTGGCCTTCTCCAGCTCGGCGGTCTCGGCCGAGGGCTCGAAGTCGAGCCCGGACAGCGGGTCGACGTCGGACGCCTCGTCGGCGGCGGGGGCGCCCCCCTCACGGGGGGCGCCGGTCGCCGGGTCGACCTTGCGCTTGTCGGAGAACGTGAAGGGCTTGTCGCCCTCCGGCACCTGACCGGCGCCCTGCGACTCGTCCGTCACTTGGACTCGTCCTCGTCCACGATCTCGGCGTCCACGACGTCGTCGTCCGACGACGGCGCGGAGCCCGCGGCCTCGGAGTCGGCCGGGGCCGCCTGCTCCTGCTGGGCGTAGAGCGCCTGACCGATCTTCTGCGACGAGGCGCCGAGCTTCTCGTAGGCGGCCTTGACAGCGTCGGCGTCCTCGCCCTCCAGGGCGGTCTTGACACCGGCGATGTCGGCCTCGACCTCGGTGACGACGTCGGCGGGGAGCTTGTCGCGGTTGTCCGCGATCTGCTTCTCCATCGAGTAGGCGAAGGCCTCGGCCTGGTTGCGGGTCTCGGCCTCCTCACGGCGCTTCTTGTCCTCGGCGGCGTGCGCCTCGGCGTCCTTGATCATCCGGTCGATGTCCTCCTTCGGGATGGCCGAGCCACCCGTGATGGTCATCGACTGCTCCTTGCCCGTGCCGCGGTCCTTGGCCGAGACGTGCACGATGCCGTTGGCGTCGATGTCGAAGGTGACCTCGACCTGCGGGACGCCGCGCGGCGCCGGCGCGATGCCGGTCAGCTCGAACGTGCCCAGCGGCTTGTTGTCGCGCGTGAACTCGCGCTCGCCCTGGAACACCTGGATCGCCACCGACGGCTGGTTGTCCTCGGCCGTCGAGAAGATCTCCGAGCGCTTGGTCGGGATGGCGGTGTTGCGCTCGATGAGCTTGGTCATCACGCCGCCCTTGGTCTCGATGCCGAGCGACAGCGGGGTGACGTCGATGAGCAGGACGTCCTTGCGGTCGCCCTTGATGACGCCGGCCTGCAGCGCGGCGCCGACGGCCACGACCTCGTCCGGGTTGACGCCCTTGTTGGGCTCCTTGCCGCCGGTCAGCTCGCGCACGACGTCGGCGACGGCGGGCATGCGGGTCGAGCCGCCGACCAGGACGACGTGGTCGATGTCCGACACGGAGATGCCGGCGTCGCGGATGACGTTGTGGAACGGCGCCTTGGTGCGGTCGAGCAGGTCCTGGGTCATCTGCTGGAACTGGGCCCGCGTGAGCTTCTCGTCCAGGTGGATGGGGCCGTTCTCCGACATCGACAGGTACTGCATCGAGATGTTGGTGCTCGTCGCGGACGAGAGCTCCTTCTTGGCCTGCTCGGAGGCCTCGCGCAGACGCTGCAGCGCGATCTTGTCCTTGGACAGGTCGACGCCCGAGGAGTTCTTGACCTGCTTGATCAGGTGCTCGACGACGCGGTTGTCCCAGTCGTCGCCGCCCAGGCGGTTGTCGCCCGAGGTGGCGCGCACCTGGATGGTGGCGAAGCCGTCGTCGGCGTCCTTGCCCACCTCGAGCAGCGAGACGTCGAAGGTGCCGCCGCCCAGGTCGAAGACGAGGATGAGCTCGTCCTCCTTGCCCTTGTCGAGGCCGTAGGCCAGCGCGGCGGCGGTGGGCTCGTTGACGATGCGCAGCACGTTGAGGCCGGCGATCTGCCCGGCGTCCTTGGTGGCCTGGCGCTCGGCGTCGTTGAAGTAGGCCGGGACGGTGATGACGGCGTCGGTCACGGGCTCGCCGAGGTACTCCTCGGCGTCGCGCTTGAGCTTGCCGAGCACGCGGGCGCTGATCTCCTGCGCGGTGTACTTCTTGTCGTCGATCTCGACCGACCAGTCGGTGCCCATGTGGCGCTTGACCGAGGAGATGGTGCGGTCGACGTTGGTGACGGCCTGACGCTTGGCGACCTCGCCGACCAGCACCTCGCCGGTCTTGGAGAACGCGACGACCGACGGCGTCGTGCGCGCGCCCTCGGCGTTGGCGATGACGGTGGGCTCCCCGCCCTCCAGGACGGCGACGACGGAGTTGGTGGTGCCGAGGTCGATGCCGACTGCTCGAGCCATGGTGGTGTTCCTCCGGTGGTACTGGGTTGAGTCTGCTGCGCTCAACTTAGTTCGCGTCTCCCGGCAAGGCAAGCCAGCGTCGCGAAACTTGAGCCTGGCCCGCTCAACTTTCACGCGCAGCGAAATCCCCGTGCGACGCCGGCGACCGTCGCTCACTTGCGGCCAGGTCATGGAACCTTCTGCTCACAGGCATGAATCGGGATGGCGACGGTCACGGACCATGGTCGCCATGACGAGCGCAGCCATCCGGGTCACCCACCTCCGCAAGGCCTACCCGGGCAAGGTCGCCGTCCAGGACGTGTCGTTCGAGGTGCGCCCCGGTGAGATCTTCGGGGTGCTCGGCCCGAACGGCGCCGGCAAGACGACAACGGTCGAGTGCGTCGCCGGGCTGCGCCAGGCCGACGGCGGCCAGATCACGGTGCTCGGCGTGGACCCGCAGGCCCACCCCGAGGCGGTGCGCGAGCACATCGGCGTCCAGTTCCAGGAGACCCACCTCCACGACAAGATCACGGTGCGCGAGGCGCTGGGCATGTTCGCCGCATTCCACGCGAACCCGGCCGACGTCGACAACCTCATCGGCATGCTGGGCCTGACCGAGAAGGCCGACGCCCGGTTCAAGACGCTCTCGGGTGGGCAGAAGCAGCGGGTGTCGATCGCGCTCGCGCTCATCGGCAAGCCCGCCGTGGCGATCCTGGACGAGATGACCACCGGACTGGACCCCCAGGCGCGCCGCGACGTCTGGGACGCGATCCGCGCGGTGCGCGAGGCGGGGACCACGGTGCTGCTGGTCACCCACTTCATGGAGGAGGCCGAGCGGCTGTGCGACCGCCTCGTGCTCATCGACTCAGGCCGCGTCGTCGCCGAGGGCACACCCGCCGACCTCATCGCCGCGACCCCCGACGCCGCCTCGCTCGAGGACGTGTTCGTCGCGCGCACCGCCGCCAGCTCGCCGCGACACGTCTTCGCCTGAGCCTCCTGAGCCTCTTGAGCGCCCCCGCGCCCGCGCCCGCGCCGAGCCGCTGACCTCCCCCGGACATCCGAAGGACCGCCGACATGACCTCCATCGCCACTGACGCGCCGCCGACCGCCGCGCCGCAGACCGCCCCGACGCGAGCCGCGCGCCCCGGCCTGCTCGGGCGCGGCTTCACCACGCTGCTGGCCACCGAGGCCAAGGTGTGGCTGCGCGACTCCTCGATCTTCTGGGTCGCGTTCCCGACGCTGATACTGCTGGTGAACATGCTCATGGCGCCCGAGCTGCGCGAGGTCGCCCAGGGGTATGGGTGGCAGGACGCCCAGGGCCACCCGATCTACGGGTCGGCCGTCATCCTGGCGCTGATCCCCGGGTTCATCGCGATGGGTATGGGGATGACCACGCTCGCGATCCTCCCGGCCACCTTCGGCGGGTTCCGCGAGAAGGGAGTGCTCACGCTGTTCTCAGCCTCGCCCATGCGCCCGCAGGCCCTGTTCGCCGCGCACGCCCTGATCAACGTGGCCGCCTCCCTGCTGGGCGCAGTGGTCATGGTCGCCGTCGCCGCCGCGATGACGCCCATCGCGATGCCGCAGAACCTGGCCCTCACCCTGGTCGGCATCCTGCTGGGCCTGGCCGCGCTGCTGGCGATCGGGTCGCTCGTGGCCGCCGTCGTCCCCAAGACCAACGTCGGCACGATCGTCGGCAACACGCTGTTCTTCATCTTCCTGTTCGTCTCGGGCGCCATGGGCGGCTCCGCGGCTCCGGGCGACCTGCTGTACGAGATCGCGCGCGCGACGCCGATGGGCGCGGCCGCGCAGATCATGCAGTACGGCTGGATCGGCGGCGAGACCTTCCCGTGGATCCAGATGGTGGTGCTGGCCGCCTGGACGCTGGTGTGCGCCCCGCTCGCGGTCAAGCTCTTCCGCTGGCGCTGACCTTCCCCTCACACCTGGGGTCCGCGGCGGTCGGGCCGCCTGCGGCCCCGGGCCAGCGCGACGCCCCAGGCGAGGGCCAGCACGAGGACGAGCCCGACGCCCACCGCCGTCGTGTCGACCGCGCCGAGGCGGCCGAGCGCCGCCGCTCCGGGCCATGTGTCGGCCGCGAGCCCGGCCCAGAGCAGCGCGCCGATCACCGAGGCCGCCGAGACGCACACGCCCGTGACCGTCAGGTTGTAGCGCCGCCGCGCGGCGGGCGAGCCGTGCGCGGCGAACCCGTACGCCTGCGACATCAGGACGCCGTCGAAGGTGTCGAGCAGCGACATCCCGGCGGCGAAGGCGAGCGGGGCGGCCAGGGCGCTCCACGCCGACGCCTCGGCGCCCGCGGCCAGCACCAGCAGCGTGACCGACGACGCGGTGTCGAGCCCGAGCCCCATCATCAGCCCCACGGGGAACAGGCCCGAGGCGCGCGAGCCGCGCGCGGTCAGGCGCCGCAGCAGCGGCGTCAGCACCCCGGACGGCCCCGGGCGCACGGGCGCCGCCGAGCGGAGCTGACGCCACCAGGTGACGCCGTTGACGACGGCGAGCGCCGAGAGCACCACGGCGGCCGAGACCGTCCCGACGCGCGCGAGCGCGTCCACCGCGCTCTGCGCGGCGCCCGCCGCGAGCCAGCGCAGCCCGGCCCACCCGGCCACGGTCGCGACGAGCACGACCGTCGAGTGCCCGAGCGAGAACCACAGCCCCATGGCGCCCGCGGGCAGGCCGCGCGTCGTCAGGCGCCGCGTCGCGGAGTCGATGACGGCGATGTGGTCGGCGTCGAGCGCGTGCCGCAGCCCCAGCAGGTACGCGGTCCCCACCAGCGCGAGCGCGGCGGCATGGCCCGCCAGGACGGCCGCGGCCAGTGCGAGCGCGGCGGCCAGGTGCGCGGCCACCACGCCCAGCGCGACGGCGCGCAGTCCCGCGACGCGCAGTCCCACGACGCGCGCGGCTGCCGGGGTCGGGGTGGGTACGCTCATCGGTGTCTCCCTCACGTCAGTGTGCGCGCGGCGTTCGCGGAGCGTCGAGGCGGTGGGGCACCGAGGCGGGGGGCGTCGAGGCGGGGGCGTCGAGGCGGCGGCGTCAGCAGATCCGCGGAAGCTGCTCACCCAGCGGCCGGTCGATCACGCGCCGCGCCCCGAGCCGGGTGCGGCCCACGAGCAGGCCCGGGTGCGCGTCGGTGATCGAGCCGACGACGGCGGCGCCGCGCCCCGCGGGGTCGGCGCCCATCACCGCGAGCGCCGGGTCGGCGTCGTCGGGCGCGACGACGGCGACGAGCTTGCCCTCGTTGGCCACGTGCAGCGGGTCGAGCCCCAGGAACCCGCACGCCGCGGCGACGGCGTCGGGCACAGGCACCGCGGCCTCGTCGAGCACGACGCCGACCCGGGAGTCGGCGGCGATCTCGGTCAGCGAGGCCGCGAGGCCGCCGCGTGTGGGGTCGCGCAGCACGCGCACGTCGATCCCGGCGGACAGCAGCCCGGCGACCATGCGGTGCAGCGACGCGGAGTCGGTCCGCAGCGTGGTGCCGAACTCCAGGCCCTCGCGCTGGGAGAGGATGGCGACGCCGTGCTCGCCGATGGGCCCCGAGACGATGACGACGTCGCCCGGGCGGGCCCGTGCGGGGCCGATCTCGACGCCCGCGGGCACGACGCCGATGCCGGCGGTGTTGACATACAGACCGTCGGCGTGGCCCTGGCCGACGACCTTGGTGTCCCCCGTGCCGATCGGCACGCCGGCCGCGTGCGCCGCCCGGCCCATGTCACGCGCGACGCGCGCGAGCGTGTCGATCTCAAGGCCCTCCTCGAGGATGAGCCCGCACGAGAGCATGAGCGGGAGCGCGCCCGACATCGCCAGGTCGTTGATGGTGCCGTGCACCGCCAGGTCCCCGATCGACCCGCCGGGGAAGAACAGGGGCGCGACGACGTAGGAGTCGGTCGAGAACGCGAGGCGGCCGCCGTCGGCGAGTGCGGCGGGCACGTCCACGAGCGCGGAGTCGCGCAGGCCGCCGGCGGGGGCGCCACCGAACGCGGGCAGGATGACCTGCTCGATCAGCTCGGCCGACAGGACGCCGCCGCCCCCGTGGCCCAGGACGACGCGCTCGCCCGCGCGCACGGGCAGCGGGCAGCTCCACTGATCGGGAGGGGAGATCTCAGGCACCGGACGGCACCTCCAGGCGACGGAACGCGTAGTAGGCGGCGCACGCCCCCTCGGACGAGACCATGGTCGCGCCCAGCGGCGAGCGGGGGGTGCAGCGGGAGCCGAACGCCGGGCAGTGGTGGGGTTTGAGCAGGCCCTGCAGCACCTCGCCCGCGCGGCAGTCGGGCGACTCACGCACCTCCAGGTCGTCGACGGCGAACCGGCGCCCGGCGTCGAAGTCGGCCCACTCCCCCGACAGCCGCCAGCCCGAGGCGGGGATCTCACCGATGCCGCGCCACTTGCGGTCGCACACCTCGAAGACGTCCGCGAGCACCCGCTGCGCCACCGGGTTGCCCTCGGCGGCGACGGCGCGCGGGTAGGCGTTGCGCAGCGCGGGGGCGCCCGCCTCCAACAGCTCGACGCTCTGGCGCACGCCCGCGAGCAGGTCGAGCGGCTCGAACCCGGTCACGACGATCGGCACGCCGAACCGCTCCACGAGCGGCCCGTACTCGGCCGTGCCCATGACGGTGCACACGTGCCCCGCCGCGAGGAACCCCTCGACGCGGCAGCGCGGGGAGCGCATCACAGCGGTGATGGCCGGGGGCACGCGCACATGCGAGACCAGCATCGAGAAGTTGCGCAGGCCGCGCTCACGCGCGGCGACCACCGCCATGGCGTTGGCCGGCGCCGTCGTCTCGAAGCCCACACCGAAGAACACGACCTGCTTGGCGGGGTTGTCGGCCGCGATCCGCACCGCGTCGAGCGGGGAGTACACGACGCGCACGTCGCCGCCGTCGGCCCGCACGTGGAACAGGTCGCGCCCGGACCCCGGAACGCGCAGCATGTCGCCGAAGGAGCAGAAGACGACGTCGGGCCGCGAGGCGATCTCCAGCGAGCGGTCGATCATCTCCAGCGGCGTCACGCACACGGGGCACCCGGGGCCGTGGATGAACTCGACGGCGCCGGCCAGCAGCGTGTCGACGCCGTTGCGGATGATCGAGTGCGTCTGCCCGCCGCACACCTCCATGAGGGTCCAGGTGCGGGTCGCGGTCGCCTTGATCTGCTCGATCATGCGGCGGGCCAGGACCGGGTCGGCGAACTCGTCGAGGAACCTCATCCCGGGCTCCTCACCCGGCCGCCGAGACGCGGCCCGGCGACCCGGCGCGTGAGGGGATGCCGAGCTCGTCCTCCAGCATGCCGAGCTCGTGGAAGACCCGCAGCGACTCCACCGCGGAGGCCTCGTCCACGAGGGTCAGCCCGAACCCCGCGTGCACGATGGTGTACTGGCCGGCGCGCGCGTGCGGGAGGTAGGCCAGGCACACGTCCTTGGTCGCGCCGCCGAAGTCGACGTCGGCCATGCGCGTGCCCTGGTCGTCCCAGACGCGCACGATCCTGCCGGGGATGCCGAGGCACATCCGCACGTCCTCCCGCTCCACAGTGAACCGGGACATCGTGGCCCCGGGCCGCCCGCGGCCCGCCGCGCGCGACGCGTCACGATCGCCCAGCAGCGCATCGATCCGGACGAACAGCATCCATATGTCAGTTCGCCTCGGCCGCCGGCTCGCCGCACTGCCTCGCAGCACGGCCTCGCCGTCGCACGATCCGCGCCGCGCGGTGAACGTGGCACGACGCGGACGCGGCCCGCCCGCGCTTCCTTCCTAGATTGCCGTCACCACCTCAGCCACGAAGGGGTCAGACGATGACGTCTCTGCCGCCGCCCACCGGAGCCACACCGGTCGAGGCCAGCCGCTGGAGGGCGCCGACGCTCGGAGGCAACCTCGCCCATGTCGGCGTCAGCCGCCGCGACTTCCTCGCCTTCTGCGGCGTCCTCGCGGGCGTCTTCGCGATGGGAGACGCCGCCCTCGCGCGCCCGGCGTCGGCCCAGCCGATCACCGCCGAGCTCATCGCGGACCGGCTCTCCGCCGTGACCAAGCCCCCCGTCGTCTGGCTCCAGCTCCAGGAGTGCACCGGATGCGTGGAGTCGACGCTGCGCTCGGGCGGCGCCACGATCGAGGAGGCCGTGCTGCGCCTGCTGTCGGTCAACTACAACGAACTCGTCATGGCGGCCGCGGGCGACGCCGCCAACCGCGCGCTCGACGAGACCAACGCGTCCGACCACATCCTCGTCGTCAACGGCTCGGTGCCGCGGGGCGAGGGCGGCGCGTACTGCACCATCGGCGGCAAGTCGGCCGAGCAGGTGCTGCGCGAGTCGGCCGAGCACGCCTCGGCGATCCTCGCCGTCGGCGCCTGCGCGGTCTGGGGCTCGGTGCAGGCGTCACGCCCCAACCCGACGGACGCGGTCGGCGTCGACCAGATCATCACCGACAAGCCGATCGTCAACATCGCGGGCTGCCCACCCATCGGCGAGGTCATCACGGCCGCCGTCTCCTACATCCTGACCCACGACGACCTGCCCGCCGTCGACGGCGAGGGCCGGCCCCTGTTCGCCTACGACCAGCGCGTGCACGACTCGTGCCCGCGCCGCCCGCACTTCGACGCCGGCCAGTTCGTGCGGACCTTCGACGACGAGGCCGCGCGCATGGGCTGGTGCCTGTACGACGTCGGCTGCAAGGGTCCCAGCACGTTCTCCGCCTGCCCGATCATCCAGTGGAACCAGCACACGAGCTGGCCCATCGGGGCCGGGCACCCGTGTGTCGGCTGCACCGAGAGGCGGTTCTTCGACCGGTTCACGCCCTTCTACCAAACCCTGCCCGACGTCGCCGGGCTGGGCGTCGAGGCCACCGCCGAGGCCGTCGGCTGGGGGCTGGTCGGCGCGACGGCGGCCGGCGTGGCGGCCCACGCGGGCCTCACGGCGCTGCGCCGGACGGCCGCCCGCAGACGGGCCGACGGCGCGCCGCTGGACGCCCTCGGCGAGAAGGTCTGGCTCCCCGACCCGTCGGTGCGCCACGACGCCCTCCCATCCCGCTCCACCGAGGAGGAGTGACCATGTCGACCCGCGTCGTCATCGACCCCATCACCCGCATCGAGGGCCACCTGCGCGTCGAGCTCGAGACACAGGGCGAGACCATCGCCCGGGCCTGGAGCGAGACCACCCAGTTCCGCGGCATCGAGACCATCGTGCAGGACCGCGACCCGCGCGACGCCTGGGTGTTCGTGCAGCGCATCTGCGGCGTGTGCACCTCGGTGCACGCCATCGCCTCGGTCGTCGCCGTCGAGCACGCGATCGGCTCCCACCCGCCCACGCAGGCTCGGCTCATCCGCGACATCGTGCTGGCCTCGCAGGAGGTCCAGGACCACGTCATCCACTTCTACCACCTGCACGCGCTCGACTGGGTCCACGTCCCCTCGGCCGCCACCGCCGACCCGGCCGCGGCCGTCGCGTTCGCGCGCGCCATCGGCTCGACCTGGAGGGGCAACACGCTCGAACGGATGACCGAGGTGCGCGACACCGTCCGGCAACTCCTGGACTCGGGCCAGCTGTCGATCTTCACGGGCGGCTACTGGGATCACCCGGACTACCGCCTGCCGCCAGAGGCGAACCTCATGGCCGTCGCCCACTACCTGGACGCGCTGGAGTTCCAGCGGTCGATGATCCGCATCCACACGGTGTTCGGCGGCAAGAACCCGCACCCCAACTTCCTCGTGGGTGGCATGGCCTGCACCATCGACCCCGACCGCTCGGAGTCGATCAACCAGGTCCAGATCGACCAGATCACCGACTGGGTCGACCAGACGCGCCAGTTCGTGCGGGACTGCTACCTGCCCGACGCGATCGCGATCATGGGCGCCTACCGCGACTACTTCGACATCGGCGCCGCCCAGCCGAACTACCTCGCGGTCGGGCTGGCGGGGGCGACGTTCGGCGGCGACCCGAACACGGCCCGGACCACGACGGCCCACACCGCGGTCAAGCCCGGCGTGCTGCTCGACGGCGACCTGTCCACCGTGCACCCGTTCGACCCGACCAAGATCGCCGAGTACATCGCGTCCGCCTGGTACGCCTACGAGGACGGCGACGACGTCGGCCTGCCGCCCGCACAGGGCGAGACGACGCCGCGGTACACCGGCCCGAAGCCGCCCTTCGACTGGCTGGCGGACTCCGAGCGGTACACGTGGTGCAAGGCCCCGCGCTACGACGGCCGACCCATCCAGGTGGGCCCGGTCGCACGCGTGCTGCTCGCCTACGCCCAGGGGCACGCCCGCATGACGGAGCTGGTCGACGACGCCGCCCGGCAGCTCGGCATCACCGTCGGCCAACTCAACTCGACGGCGGGCCGCACCCTCGCCCGGGCGATCGAGGCGATGGTCTCGGCCGAGACGCTCGCCGAGGTGACCTTCCCCGAACTCGTGGCCAATATCGCGCAAGGCGACCTCGACGTGTTCGACAACTCCCGCTGGGAGCCGAAGACCTGGCCGGCCACAGCCGAGGGCTATTCGTTCGTCGAGGTCGCGCGCGGCAACCTCAGCCACTGGGTCACGATCGAGGACGGCAAGGTCGCCCGCTACCAGGCGGTGGTGCCCACGACCTGGCTCGCCGGCGGGCGCGACGTCGGCGGGCGGCAGGGCCCCTACGAGGAGTCGCTCGCCGGTGACGGGCTCCACCCGCTGCGCGACCCGGCCCGGCCCCTCGAGCCGCTGCGCACCATCCACTCCTTCGACCCGTGCATGTCGTGCGCCGTGCACGTGCTCGACCTGGGCGACGCCCGGCCCCCGGTCGTGGGGCCATGAGCGCGCCGTCTCCCGCCGCCGTCCTGCACGTCGGGGAGATCCACAGCAGCGACGGCCTCAGTCATGGGCGACTGCTCGCGCTCGCCGCCGCCGCGGCCCCGGGCGGCGACGACCCGGTGGTGCGCGCCGCCGCCGCCGCGCTCGAGTCCGACCACCACGAGATCCCCGTCCCGTGGGTCGGCGCCGACGACGTCGACCCGGCCACGCCCCAACGGCGCTACACGCTGGTGCGGGTGCGCGAACTGGCGCTGCCGAGCGGCGCGACGCGCGACGTCGTCGTCATGCGCGGGGCCGTGCGCGAGGTGTTGGCCACCTCGATCAGCACCCGGCAGGAGCGATCCCTCGTGCGCCGCAACGCCGACCGCGCGTTCGTGCGCGGCGAGCGCCCGCTCGCCGTCGCCGCCGCCGCGGTCAGCGACGGCGTTGTCGGCCGCTTCCACCTGCAGGGACTCGTCGCGGTGACCCCGCAGGGGCCGCATGACACCAGTGACCCCGGCGCCGCCGAGAGCGGCTGGACCCGCGTGGCCTTGTGGCCGGCCGCGCTGCGCCTGCAGCACTGGGCCAACGTCGCCCTGATCGGCGTGCTGAGCGCCACGGGCTACTACGTCATGGACCCGTTCTTCGGCCCCACCCCGGTCGACGGCGCCGCCTCCGGGTTCCTCATGGGCGGCATGCGCCTGGCGCACTTCGTGGCGGGGTTCGCGTGGATCGTGCTGGGCGCCACCCGGTTCGTGCTCACCTTCACCTCGCGTTACCGCACCATGCGGTGGCGCTCGTTCTGGCCGCTGTGGTCGCGCGCCGACCTGCGCAACCTCGGACATGTGGCGCAGCACTACGCGCTCATCAGGGACCACAGCCCGCTGTACCTGTCGCACAACCCGCTCCAGCAACTCGCCTACACCGGCGTGTACGCGGCCTGCGCCCTCCAGATGGCGACGGGGCTCATGCTCTACGGGCTGGCACGGGTCGACTCGCCGTTCTGGGCGCTGGTCGCCGCGCCGAGCGGCTGGGTGGGCATCGGCGTCGTGCGCCTGGCGCACACGCTCCTGATGTTCGCGCTGTGGGCCTTCGTGATCATGCACATCTACCTCGCGGTGCGCGCCGACTCGCTCGAACGCCACGGCGGGGTCTCCTCGATGGTCAACGGTGGGGTGTGGGTGCGCCGCGGCGCCCGACCCGTCGACGGCCCTCCGATCGAGTGATCCGCCATGGCCGCCACCATCACTGTGCTGGGGATCGGCAACCCGATCATGGCCGACGACGGCGTCGGCCTCGCGCTCATCGCCTACCTGTCGCGCTCGGTGACCGACCCGCGGGTCCAGATCATCGACGGCGGCACCGGGGGCATGGAGCTCGTGCCCGTGGTGCAGGACTCCGAGCGCCTGCTGGTGCTCGACGCGGTCGCGGGCCCCGAGCCCGGAACGGTCGTGCTGTTGACCGGAGACCAGGTCCCGCGCCTGCTCGCGAGCAAGCTCTCGCCCCACCAGGTCGGCCTGCTCGACGTGCTCTCCGTCGCCCGGCTGCTGGGCCGCGAACCGCGCGAGGTCGTGATCGTCGGGATCGTTCCGGAGGTCGTGGACCTGCGCTTCTCCCTGTCCGACGTCGTCACCGAGGCCCTGGACGAGGCGGCCGCGATGGCGTACGAGGTCGTCGAGCACTGGCTCGCGGAGGCCGACTATCGGGAGTTGGACTGCGTCACTCAGCGGCGGTGGTCATGACCCGGGCACGAGGCCGCCGGCCGGTCGCGCGCAGGGAGCGCAGCGTCGCCAGGGTTCTCGGCAGGGTTCTCGGCGGCGGCGTCGTCGGCGAGGTCGGCATAGGCCACCGCGAGCTCGCGGCCCGTCACCAGCTCGCCCGTCGGCGTCGCGCACACCGGGCAGACCAGCGCGTAGAACCGGTCGACCGGCACGTCCCTGGCGCACTCGGCGCAGCGCACCGCCGCCTGGACGACGTCGATGTCGAGGCGCGCCCCGGCCACGGCCGTCCCCGAGATGGCGAGCGGCCACGCGGTGCGCAGCGCCTCCGGTGTCGCACTGGCGAGCGTCCCGACGCGCAGACCCACAGCCTCGACGCCACGCGCCCTGCGTTGCGCGGCGACACGCGCCACCGAGTCGACGACGGCGCGCAACAGGCTCAGCTCATGCATGGGGCGATCGTGACACGCTCCCCGGCGACGGGCGCCTGCGGGTGACGCGCCTCGTGCTCGACGAGCTCCTCGACCCGTCCGAGGTCCGCGTCGTCGTCGAGCGGGCCGCCGACGGACGCCTGACGGGCGCACGGCTCTCGCTGGCCGACCTGCCCCGCGTCGAGCCGCTGCTCGTGGGCCGCCCGATCGCACGCGTCCCCGCGTTCGTCGAGCGCCTGTGCGGGCTGTGCCCCGCCGCCCACCACCTCGCAGGCGTGCGCGCGCTGGAGGCGCTGGCCGGGATCGGGCCGTTGCCCCCACAGGCCGTCGCGATCCGGCGGCTGCTGCACCACGCGTCGGCCGTCGCGGCCCATGCCGAGCGCGCGGGCGCCGTCGGCGGGGAGCGGTCCGCCCTCGCCGCGCTGGCCGGGTTCGCGCGATCCACGCTCGACGCGGTGGGCGCGCAGTCCCACTTCCCGACGACGGCGGCGCCCGGCGGCGTGCGCGTGGGCGTCTCGCCGGCGACCCGTGACGCGCTGCGCCACGCCGCGCCCGAGGCCCTGGCCGCGGCGCACCGGCTCGCGCTCGACGCGCTGGATCAGTCCGACGCGCTGGATCAGTCCGGCGCGCGGGGTGAGTCCGGCGCGCGCGGCGGGGCCGGCGACGCCGGGGCGGACCCGTCGTTCACGGGCGCCGACGTCGCGTTGGTCGACGCCGACGGCCGACCCGACCTGCTCGGCACGCACCTGCGCGTGGTGGCCGCCGACGGCGGCGTGCTCCACGCGGCCGAGCCCGCCGCGCGCTTCGACGCGGTGCTCGCCGAGTCGCGTCCCGGCGCGCCCGCGCCGCGACCGTACCTGCGCGCGCTGGGCGCCGACCGCGGTCGTTACCGGGTCGGCCCCGCGGCCCAGCTCGGCGTCGGTCCGCTGACCACCCCGCTCGCCGCGGACGCGCAGGCCCGTTGGTCCGACGGGGCACGCACCGCGAGCGCGGCCCGCGCGGTCATGGTGCTGGCCGCGGTCGAGGCCATCGCCGAGGTGCTGGGCGACGACGACGTGTCCCTCCCCGTGGTCCCAGGGGCCCCGGTGGACCTGGCCGCCCTCGCGGGCGTGCCCGCCGGCGCCGTGGGCGTCGGCTGGGTCGACGGACCGCGGGGACTGCTGGTCCACCGCTACGTCGCAGGCGGCGACGGGCTGCTGCGGGCCGCCACGATCCTGACGCCTACGGCCCAGAACGAGCCGTGGCTGGCCGACCTGCTGCGCGCGGCGGTGGCCCGTAGCGCGGCCGCGGGCGCGCTCGAACGGGCGGTGCGCGAGGCCGACCCGTGCCTGCCGTGCACCGCCGCGCCGCTCGGGACGATGCGGCTCACGGTCACCGACGCACGCGTACCGAGGGGGACCTGACATGTGCGTCGCGATCCCGGCGCGGATCGAGGAGATCACCCCAGGCCCGCTGCCGACGGCGCGCCTCGACGTCGCGGGGCGATCCGCGTCGTGCTGCCTGGCCTACCTCCCCCAGGCCGCCGTGGGCGACTACGTGCTCGTTCAGAACGGGTTCGCCGTCCTGCTGCTGGACCCGCTGTCCGCGGCGGAGTCACTCGCCGCGTTCGCCGACCTGGGACTGTGGGACGGGCTGGGGGACGGGCTGTTGGACGCGCCTGGCTAGGCGGACGGGGCCGGGGCGAGCGGCGGCAGCGCGTGGGTGCGCACCAGGCGCCGGTACCAGTGCGCCGAGTCCTTCCAGATGCGCTCCAGCGTGTCGTAGTCGACCCGGATGACGCCGAACCGCTTGGTGTAGCCCCAACCCCACTCGAAGTTGTCGAGCAGCGACCAGGCGAAGTACCCGCGCACGTCGGCGCCGGCGTCGAGCGCGGCGCCGAGCGCGTCGACGTGATCGCGCAGGTAGCGGACCCGGCGCTCGTCGTGCACCCGCGCGGCGCCGTCGGGGCCGACCGTCACCTCGTCGTCGAACGCCGCGCCGTTCTCGGTGACCACGAGCGGCACGCCGTAGCGGCGGTGCAGGTCGGTGAGCAGCTCGGTGAGCCCGGCCGGCTCGATGTTCCAGCCCATCGCGGTGGACGGCCCCTCGTGCGGGACGAACTCCACGTCCTCGGCGCCCACCCACGCGCCGTGCGCGGAGGGGCGATGCCCGTCGGCGGCGGTGGACGCGGCCGAGCCCGCCGCGGGCGCACTGCCCCCGCCCGCCCGCACCGTCGTCGTGGAGTAGTAGTTGACGCCCAACGCGTCGAGCGGCTGGCGGATGACCTCGAGGTCGCCGTCGCGCACGAACGCCCAGTCGGTGATCGCACGCGTGTCGGCCAGCAGGTCGGCCGGGTACCGCCCGCGCAGCATCGGCTCCAGGAACGCCCGGTTGCCGAGCGCGTCGATGCGGCGCAGCGCGTCGCGGTCCGCGCGGGACGACGGGTCGGCGGCCCGCAGCACGTGCAGGTTGAGCGTGACCGACACCCGGGCGCCCGGAGTCTCCTGGCGGATCGCCGCGGCGGCGAGGCCGTGCGCGAGCGAGAGGTGGTGCACGGCCGCGAGCGCCGCGGCCGGCTCCGACCGGCCCGGGGCGTGCACGCCAGACGCGTAGCCGAGGTAGGCCGAGCACCAGGGCTCGTTGAGCGTGGTCCACACCTCGACGAGGTCGCCCAGCTCGCGGGCCATGGCCCGGGCGTAGTCGGCAAATGCCTCGGCGGTGGCCCGCTCGGGCCAGCCGCCGGCGTCCTCCAGCTCCTGGGGCAGGTCCCAGTGGTAGAGCGTCACCCAGGGCGCGATCCCGCGGGCCCGCAGAGCCTCCAGCAACCGCCGGTAGAAGGCGACGCCCTCGGGGTTGAGCGGGCCGCGGCCGGTGGGGATGACGCGCGACCAGGAGATCGACAGGCGGTACGCCCCCACCCCCAGGGCCGCGAGGTGCTCGACGTCCTCCTCCCACCGGTGGTAGTGGTCGACGGCGACGTCACCCGTGTCGCCGTTCTCGACCCGGCCCGAGTGGTGGGCGTAGGTGTCCCAGATCGAGGGCGTGCGACCACCCTCCGCGGCCGCCCCCTCGATCTGATAGGCGGCGGTGGCGGCGCCCCACACGAAGCCCGCGGGGAAGGTGCGACCTGGCATGCCCGTATCGTCACACCCGCCCGCGCTGCGCGCCCGATCCGTCTCAGGCGGGCGCCTCGCGCAGCGGGGCGTTCGCGTGCTCGCGCAGCCACCCGATCCAGGCCTCGACGCCCTCGCCGGTGCGGGCGGACAGCTCGATGGTCGTCACGCCCGGGTGGACCCGTGCCAGGTAGTCGTAGAACCGGCCGAGGTCGACGTCCAGGTGCGGCAGCAGGTCGGTCTTGTTGACCAGCACCACGTCGGCCGAGCGGAACATCACCGGGTACTTGGCGGGCTTCTCCTCACCCTCGGTGATCGCATAGACCATGACCCGCAGATGCTCCCCGACGGCGAACTCGGCCGGGCACACGAGGTTGCCGACGTTCTCGACGAACACCAGGTCGAGCCCGTCGAGCGGCAGCCGGCCGAGCGCGTCGCGCACCATCGGGGCGTCGAGGTGGCACTCGCCGCCGAACCCGTGCGCGGTGTTGAGCAGGCTGACCCGCGCCCCCGTGGCGGCGAGCCGGTCGGCGTCGAGCGCCGTCTCGATGTCGCCTTCGATGACGCCGACCCGGCTCGCGTCGAGCGCGTCGAGCGTGCGCGCGAGCAGCGCCGTCTTGCCGGCGCCGGGCGACGACATGACGTTGACCGCCCGCACGCCCGCGGCGTCGAAGTCCGCGCGGTTGTGCGCCGCGCAGTGGTCGTTCTCGTCGAAGATGCGCTCGAGCACCGCGATGCGGTCCGAGCCCGTGCCGTAGCCCGAGTGGTCGCCCAGGTGGTCGTGGCCACCCTCGTGGCCGTGGTCGTGGCCGTGGTCTTGCGCGTCGTCGTGCCGGTGGAAGCGGCCCATGGTCTCTCCTTCGTCGCCTCCGTGTGCCCCGGCGGCGTCGCCGGGTCCGGGCGGGCTGGCCCGAGGCTAGGACGACGCCCCCGGCGGCGCGGCGCGGTGACGCGATTCGACGTCGTCGGCCAGGTCGAGATGGGTCAGCAGGAACTCGTCGCCCTCGACCACCTCGACGCGCGAGCCGGCGCAGGACCCGCAGCGCAGCCACACCTCGTCCAGGCGCGTGCGGGCGCCGCACGCGTCGCAGCGCACGACGAGCGGGACGAGCTCGAACACGAGCCGGCTGCCCGCCAGCGCGGTGCCCGCGGTGACCACGGCCCAGCACCTGTCCATGGCCTCGGGAACGGCCTGGCGCAGCGCCCCGAGGCGGACGCCCACGCGCTCGACCCGGCGTCCCGCGCGGCGCCGCTCGGCGATGCGCGCGATCGACCCGCACAGCGAGAGCTCGTGCACACGCCCTCCTACGTCTCGACGACGACGCCGCTGCGGCTCGCGCGGGCGCCGGGCCATCCCGGAGCGAGCCGGGCGGCGGCCACGACCGCCTGCCCGAGCGCGAGGCCGCCGTCTCCGGCCGGCACGACGGCGTGCGTGAGCACCTCGAACCCGCGCGCGGCCAGCGCGTCCCGCGTGGCCGCGACCAGGAGGGCGTTCGAGAACACGCCGCCCGAGAGCCCGACGGTCGCCGTGCCCGTCCGCGCGCGGATCGCCTCGGCCCAGGTCACGGCACAGTCGGCGACCCAGGAGTGGAAGGCCCAGGCGATCACTTCGGCCGGCGCGCCGCGCCGCAGCGCGGCGACGATCGCGGCGAGCGCCGGCGCCGGGTCGATCACCACGGGATCGCGGTCGGCGTGGTCCTCGGCCACGCCCGTCACCGCCGCGCCCATCAACGCCACGCCCGTCGCCGTCACCGGCAGCGTCACCGGGCATGCGCGCGCGGGCCGCCCGCGCGCCGCCGCGAGCGCCGCCTGCTCGAGCTCGATCGCGGCCTGCGCCTCGTATCGCTGGTCCTGGCACACGTCGAGCAGCGAGGCGACGGCGTCGAACAGCCGGCCCATCGAGGTCGACCGCGCCGCCCCGACTCCCGAGCCGAGCACCTGCCGCAACAGCAACGCGCGCGACCCGGCCGCGCGCACCGGCGCCAGGTCCCGCGTCCATGCGACGCCCGCCTGCGCCAAGTGGGCCAGGGCGACGCGCCAGGGCTCGGCCACCGCCGCGTCACCGCCGGGCAGCGCGACGGCGCGCAGGTGGCCCACGCGCGCGAACCGGCCGACGTCGGCGCCGAGCAGCAGCGCCTCGCCGCCCCACACACCGCCGTCGCTCCCATAGCCCGTGCCGTCGAAGGTCAGCACCAGGGCGTCGTCGCCGAGCCGCCCGTGTTCGGCGAGCAGCGCGGCCGCGTGAGCGTGATGGTGCTGGACGCGCACCACGGGCAGGTCGCCGTGGCGCCGCTGCGCCCAGCGCGTCGAGTGGTAGTCGGGATGCAGGTCGCACGCCCACGCCTCGGGCCGCGCGTCGGCGAGCCGCGCGAGATGCCGGGCCGCGAACGCGAGCGCGTCCTGCCCCGCGAGCGACTGCATGTCACCCAGGTGCTGCGACAGGAGCGCGCGGTCGCCCACCAGCAGGCAGGCGGTCGCCTTGAGCTCCCCGCCGACGGCGAGCACGACCGGCGTCGTCGCCCCGGCCGGGCCGACGCCGAGGGCCACGGGCAGCGGGGCGAAGCCGCGCGAGCGGCGCAGCGGCATCACGGCGCCGTCGACCACGCGGACCACCGAGTCGTCGCACGGCACGGCGATCGGGCGGTCGTGCCCCAGCAGCGCGTCCGCGACCCCGGCGAGGTGTGTGAGCGCGTCCTCGTCGCGGTAGCAGATCGGCTCGCCCGACAGGTTCGCCGACGTCATGACGAGCACCGGCGGGGCGCCGTCGGCGAACAGCAGGTGGTGGACGGGGGCGTAGGCCAGCATGACCCCCAGCTCGCCCGTGCCAGGCGCCACCTCGGCGGCGACGGGCCAGGCGGCGTCGTCGCGACGGCGCAGCAGCACGATAGGGCGGGCGGGACGCGTGAGCTGCGCGGCCTCGGCATCGCTCACGTGCGTGAGGGCGCGCGCCGTGTCCAGGTCGCGCACCATGACGGCCAACGGCTTGGCCTCACGCCCCTTGCGCGCCCGCAGCGCGCGCACCGCGTGCCCGTCGAGCGCCGAGCACGCGAGGTGGAAGCCGCCCACGCCCTTGACCGCCACGATCCCCCCGGCGCGCAGCGACCGCACGGCGCGGCGCAGACACTCGTCGTCACTGGCCCGCACGCGCGCCGGTCGGCCACCACGGACCACGGCCCACCACAGCCGCGGGCCGCAGTCATGGCACGAGATGGGCTGGGCGTGGAACCGGCGGTCGAGCGGGTCGTCGTATTCGCCCGCGCAGCGCGCGCACATCGGCAGGTGCGCCAATGTGGTGCGTGGACGGTCGTACGGCAGGTCGCGGATGATCGTGAGCCGCGGCCCGCAACCCGTGCAGGTGATGAACGCGTGCCGATGGCGGCGGTCGGCGGGGTCGAACAGCTCGCGCAGGCAGTCGGGGCAGGTCGCGCTGTCGGGCGGCGCCAGCGTGCGCGCCCCCGCCTCGTCGTCGGACCCGAGGATGGCGAAGCCGCGCAGCGCCGGGTCGACGACGGCGGGCACGGCCTCGACGTCGATGACCGCCGCGAGGGCCGGGGCGTCGTCGCGCAGCCGCCGCCCGAGCTCGCGCAGGGCGCCGGGCGGCCCCTGGGCGTCGACGACCACCTGCACGCTGGTGTTGCGCACCGACCCGGCCAGGCCCAGCTCATGCGCGAGGCGGTGGACGAACGGGCGGAACCCGACGCCCTGCACGACGCCGCGCACCAGGAACGTGGCGCGCTCGTCGGGCATCGGGCCTCCTGTCGACGGGCCCCGTGGGCGTGGTCCGGCTGCGACGCTAGGCCGCCGCCGGCCCGCGGCCAGGTCTCGTGACGCGTCGCGCCCCGCGCGGGTGGCACGTGCGGAGCGACCTGCGGCGCCGCAGGACGCGGGCGGCGCCGGCGCGGCGCTGGCCTAGAGTGTCCCGATGCGCCGCTTTTCGCCCACCCGCGCGATCGCCGCCCTCTTCTGGCGGCTGAGCCGCTGGACGCCCGTCGACGAGGCCTTCCCCCAGCATCCCGGCATCGTGCTGGGCGCCCCACACACGTCCAACTGGGACTTTGTGCACATGCTCGCCCTCGCGTGGCGCAATGACGCGCCGATCCGCTGGCTGGGCAAGCACACGCTGTTCACCGGATGGCGGGGCCCGATCATGCGTCGGCTGGGAGGAATCCCGGTCGACCGCGGCAACCCGTACCGCGTGGTCGAGAACGTGCTGGCCGAGGTCGCCGAGGGCCGCGTCTTCCACCTCATCATCACCCCCGACGGCACGCGCTCGGCGAGCGGCCCGTGGAAGAGCGGCTTCTACCGCATCGCGCGCGAGGCTCACCTGCCGGTCACGCTGGGCTTCGTCGACCGCACCACGATGACGCTCGGCGTCGGCCCGACCATCGAGCTCACGGGCGACGTCGGCGCCGACATGGACGTCATCCGCGCGTTCTACGCCGACAAGGCCGGCGACGACCCGTCCCGGCGCCGCGAGCCGCGCCTGGCGAACGAGCGGCCGCGCGACTGACGGGGACGGTCCCCCCGCGCGCCGTGTCGCGCCAGGTCACACCGTGGACCCCCTCCACGTGCGAGGTCACGCCGCGTGGGGTAACAGTGGACCAGGCACGGCCGAGCAGGGGGACTCATGACCGACGTCGACGCAGGCTCGCTGACCATCGCATTGCTCACCGCGTGCTCGGACCCGCAGGGGCCGGGCATCGGCTCACGCGTCGTCCAGGAGTTGCTGGACGAGGCCAGCGCCGACCCGCAGCTCGCGCGCGCCGTCCTGACCACGATGCTGACGGCGTCGGTGGTGTCGCTGCGGGCGTTCACCGACGCCACGCAGCGCGACCGCGAGGCCGTGCTGCACTCGCTCGGCGTGGGCTGGGAGCGCCGCCGCCTGTCGTTGTGACGCGCCGCGGCTCAACCGTCGCGCGTCTTGTCGGGCTGGTGCACCACCAGCGTCGCGCACGGCGCCGAGCGCAGCAGCGTGTCGGGCACGGACCCGAGCAGCCGTCCCGCCGCGCGTCGGTGTGACCGCCCGCCGACGACGACGAGGTCGTGGGGGGTCAGCGTCCGCATGAGCACGTCGGCCGCCCGCCCGTCCTCGATGCGGGTCGTGCACGGGACCTGCGGGTGTTTGGCGGCCCAGCGGTCGATGTCGTCGCGCACGGCTTCGAGTGTGGAGGCCCGCCATGCCTGGCCCCAACCCGCGTAGGCGTCGAGCACCGCCTCCAGCGGCCCCGGGTCGACGGCGTGGACCACCTCGACGCTCGCGCCGAGCGGCTCGGCCTCGCTGAACGCGGCGTCGAGCAGCGGTTCGGGCCGCACGTCCGCGGCCACGCCCACCACGACGCGCTGCGGCGTCGTCCCGCTCGCGCAGGCGGGCACGACGGCGACCAGCCCGTGCGCCATCGCCGCCACGGCGGATGACACCGAGCCGGCCAGCGCCCGGCTCACGGCGCCCAGCCCACGCCGCCCGACGACGACGAGGTCCGCGTGGCGCGAGCGCTGCACCAGGACGTGGGCGGCCGCGCCCGGGACGAGCTCGGTCGACGGCGTGCGTCCACCCGGACGGTGGGGGCCCAGCCGGGCCAGCGCGCGATCGACCGCCTGGTCCGCGCCCGCGTGCAGGCTGTCGGGGATGAGCAGGCCCCCCGCCGGCACGGGAGCGAGCGGCACGACATAGGTGCCGACGACAGTCAGCCGCGCGTCGTGGCGGTCGGCCGCCGCGGCCGCCCAGTCCAGCGCCTGATACCCCTCCTGCGAGCCGTCCACCCCGACGACGACCCCCTGGCACCACCTGACCATGATGACCCCCCTCCGGACATCGTTTACGGTGCGCGCACCGTCGACTCAACCCCAGTGGACAACCGGCCCCGAGCGCAGCACAGGGGCCCCGGGCCCCGTCGCGCACGCCAAAGGTCCCGGCCCGGGGCCCGGGGGCCGACCGATAGGTTGGGGGCGTGGACGCGCGACCGCCCCAGACCCCCTGCCCGAGCGAGGTGGACGTCCTGCTCGAGGCGGTCCTGGCCGTCGGGCGCGGACTTGAGCTCGGCGCGACGCTCCAGCGGATCGTCCAGGCGGCCGCCGACCTCGCCGACGCGCGGTACGCGGCGCTCGGCGTCCTGGACGCCGAGGGGCGTATCGGCCAGTTCCTCACCGTGGGGATGAGCGAGGACGAGGTGCGCGCCGTCGGCCCCTACCCCACCGGGCGCGGCATCCTCGGCGAGCTGATCCGCGACCCGCGTCCGCTGCGCCTGCACGACCTGACCGCCGACCCGCGCTCGGTCGGATTCCCGCCGAACCACCCCCCGATGCGCTCGTTCCTCGGGATGCCGCTACGCGTGCACGGCACCCCGTTCGGCAACCTCTACCTCACCAGCAAGCGCGGCGGGGGCGACTTCACCGACGCCGACGAGCGGCGCATCGAGGCGCTCGCCGCGGCGGCCAGCGTCGCGGTCGAGAACGCCCGGCTGTACTCCGACGCCCGGCTGCGTGAGCGGTGGGCCGTGGCGAGCGACGAGATCTCACGTCGGCTGCTCGCCGGCGACGCGCCCGACGAGGTGCTCGACCTCGTCGCGGTGCACGCCGCGCACGTCGCGCGGGCCGACCTGGCGGCGCTCATCGTCCCCGGACCTGACGGGCTCGTGGTGCGCGCCGTCGTCGGCGCCGACGACATCCGCGGCAAGACGCTGCCGCCCGAGGGCTCGTTCGCGGCCGAGGTCTACGACTCGGGGCTGCCCATCGTCACCGTGGACGCCGCGCGCGACCCGCGGGCGGCCGCCGCGTTCACGGCGGCGCAGGAGACCATCGGGCCGTTCGCCGCGCTCCCCCTGGGTGAGCCGGGCCGGACGCTGGGCGTGCTGTCGGTGGGCCGCACGCGCGGCGAGCTCGCGTTCTCCAACGTCGTCATCGAGGCGTTGCAGGCGTTCGCGTCCCAGGCAGCGGTGGCGATCGAGCTCGCCGAGCGACGGCGCGACGCCGAGCGCCTCGCCGTCGTGCGCGACCGCGACCGCATCGCGCGCGACCTGCACGACCTGGCGATCCAGCGCCTGTACGCGACCGGGCTCGGACTGCAGGGGGTGGCGCGGCGCCTTGAGCGCGCCGAGGACGCCGACGGCGCCGCGCGCGTCCTGGGGGCGGTCGACGAGGTCGACGAGACGATCGGCCTGATCCGCACCACCATCCGCGGGTTGCAGCCGCCCACCGACGACGCACGGCGCGTCGGGGTGCGCTCGCGCGTGATCGCGGAGGTCGAGGCCGCCTCGCGCGCGCTCGGGTTCGCGCCCGCGCTGCGCTTCGAGGGGCCCGTGGACGCCCTGGTGCCTGCGGCGACCGCGGACCACCTCATCGCCGTCGTGCGCGAGAGCCTGTCGAACGTGGCGCGGCACGCGCACGCCGGGGCGGTCGAGGTGCTGCTGGTCGCCGCCGACGACGTGGTGCTCACGGTGTCCGACGACGGCGTCGGGATCGGGCCGGGCGCCCGGCTGAGCGGACTGGAGAACCTGCGCACCCGGGCGCGCGACCTGAACGGCAGCCTGTCGGTGACCGCCTGCCCCGGGGGCCGGGGAACCCACCTGCGTTGGCGGGTCCCCCTGCCCGCGAGGTGAGCGGGCCGGGCAGCCGCTAGCGCGGCTCGGCGCGGCCCAGCTTGGTCGCCAGGACCGCGGCCTGGACCCGGCGCTCCAGGCCCAGCTTCGCCAGCAGGCTCGACACGTAGTTCTTGACCGTCTTCTCGGCGAGGAAGAGCTCGCCGCCGATCTGCCGGTTGGTCATGCCCTGCCCGATGAGCGCGAGGATGCGCTGCTCCTGCGCCGTCAGCGCGGCCAGCGGGTCCTCGTAGTCCGCCTGCGAGCGCATCCGGGCCATGACGCGCTCGGCCGCGCGCGGGTCGAGCGTCGAGCCGCCCGCCGCGACTGTGCGGATCGCCTCGACCAGGTCGGTTCCCCGCACCTGCTTGAGCACGTACCCGGCGGCCCCAGCGAGGATCGCGTCGAACAGGGCCTCGTCGTCGTCGAACGAGGTGAGCATCAGGCACGCGACGTCGAGCCTCGCCTTGAGCTCGCGGCAGACGGTCACGCCGTCGCCGTCGGGCAGGCGCACGTCGAGCACGACGACGTCGGGGGCGAGCACGGGCACACGGGTGAGGGCCTCGGCGGCTGTGCCCGCCTCGCCCACCACCTCCAGATCGGGCTCGGCGCCGAGCAGGTCGGCGACGCCGCGCCGGACGACCTCATGGTCGTCCACCAGGAACACGCGTACGGGGTTCATGACGCCCACGCTATCGGCGTCCGCAACCTCGCTGGGCGCGCGGGCGGCCCCGGCGAGCGGCGGTCGCGGGCGCTCACGCGGTCGCCGACCACGTCACGCGCGGTCTTGCGCGGCCGCAGATTCACCCAGGTGAGTCGGCCGGCGGCGCCCGCGATCGGCCCGGACTCGCCGTGCTCACCCCCGCCGCCCGACGACGGCGCTCAGGCGCGCCGGTCGCCCCGCAGGCGGTCGATCTCGCGCCGCTCGCGCTTGGTGGGACGGCCCGCTCCGCGGTCGCGGACGCCGACGGCGAAGCGCTCCTCGCGGGTGGGCAGCGCGGGGCTGTGATCGGTGTAGGCCTTGACGGCCAGGGGCGCGCCGACCCGCTTGGGCAACAGCTCGACGACCTCGACGACGCGCTCGCGCAGCGGCTCGCGCCACGTGACCCGGTCGCCGGGCCTGACCGCGCTGGACGCCTTGGCGATGACGCCGTTCACGCGCACCCGCCCGGCGCGCAGCGCCGTCGCCGCGGCCGACCGGCTCTTGAACAGCCGCACCGCCCACAACCACACGTCGACCCGCATCGCCCCACCCTACGCAGACAAGCCCGGCGCCGAGGTCGAGAGCGTCCTCTCGTCCTCGGCGCCGGGCTTCGCGGCCGGGTGGGCCAGGTCAGGCCGTGGTGGCGGTGACCCAGCGGGCGTCGGCGTTGGTGACCTCGTGCAGCGGGCCCGTGATCGTGAGCGTCGCGCGCGCGGTCGCCGCGCCCGGGATCTCGACCTTCGCGGCGGCCTTCTCGTTGGTGATCGCGCCGCCCGTCGACTCCTCGGTCGAGGCCGAGGCCGCCGAGGCCGCGGCGTGCGAGCCGACCCACACCTCGACGTCGCCGGGCTCGACGACCTTGACCATGCGGCGGTCGGAGAACGCGAAGCGCGTCGTGGGGACCTCGAAGGTCAGCCGCGCCGAGGCGCCCGGCTCGAGCGTCACGCGCTGGTAGCCGAGCAGCTGGACCACGGGGCGCGTGATCGAGCCCACGACGTCGTGCCCGTACAGCTGCACGGGCTCGGCGCCGGCGACGTCGCCCGTGTTGGTCACGGTGACCGACGCGGTGAACGTGCCGCCCGCGGCCACGGACTCGTCCACGACGAGGTCGGTGTACGCGAACGTCGTGTACGACAGGCCGAAGCCGAACGGACGCAGCGGCGTCGAGTCGGTCGAGGTGACGTCGGACGGGCCACCCAGGATCGGGTGCAGGTAGGAGTAGGGCTGCGAGCCGGTCGAGCGCGGCAGCGACACGGGCAGGCGGCCCGAGGGGTTGACGCGCCCGGTGAGCACGTCGGCGATCGCCAGACCGCCGCCCTCCCCCGGGAAGAACGCCTGAAGCACCGCGCCGGGCCGCTTGTCGCCGGTCTGCGGTCCCGCGGCGTCGAGAGCCCAGTTGATCGCGTACGGGCGGCCGGTCAGCAGCACCATGACGACGGGCGTGCCCGTCGCCACGACGGCCTCGACCAGCTCACGCTGCACGCCCGGCAGCTCGAGCGACTCGGAGTCGTTGCCCTCGCCCACGGTGCCACGGCCGAACAGGCCGGCCTGGTCACCCACGACGACGACGGCGACGTCGGCGCCCGAGGCGGCCTCGACGGCGGCGGGGAACCCGGAGCGGTCCTCGCCCTCGACGTCGCACCCGGCGACCTGGACGAACTGCGGCTGGGCCAGTCCGGCGTCGGCGAACGCGGTGTCGAGCGCCTGGCGCACCGTGGGGATGTGGAAGCCCGGCTCGTGGTCGGGGAAGTGCGCCAGCACGTGGTTGGCGAACGAGTAGCAGCCCTGCAGCGCCTCGGTGCGGTCCGCGTTGGGGCCGATGACGGCGACGCGCGCGGGCGCCGCGCCACCGCGGCCGAGCGGCAGCACGCCGTCGTTCGACAGCAGCACGACGGACTCCTGCGCCAGGCGGCGCGCGATGTCCTGGTGCTTCGGGGAGTCGAGGTCGATCGACGTCGGCGGCTCGTCCTCGAAGGCGCCGGGCTCGAGCAGGCCGAGCTCCTCCTTCTGGCGCAGCGCGCGCAGCGCGGCGCGGTCGATGAACGCCTCGTCGACCTCGCCCGCGCGCACCTTGGCGGCGAGCGGCTTGAGGTAGGCGTCGCCCGTGGGCAGCTCGATGTCGATGCCGGCCTCGATCGCCAGGGCCGCGGCCTCGCCGCGGTCGGCGGCGACGGCGTGCATGACCTCGAGGAACGCGACGGCGAAGTAGTCGGCGACGACGACGCCGTCGAACCCGAGCTTCTCGCGCAGGATGCCGGTGAGGTAGTCGACGTTCGCCGCCATCGGCACGCCGTCGAGGTCGGTGTAGGAGTTCATGACCGACTTGACGCCGCCGTCGAGGATGGCCATCTCGAACGGGGGCAGGAACACGTCGGCGACCTCGCGCGGCCCGGCGTAGACCGGGGCGTGGTTGCGCCCGGCGCGCGAGCCGGAGTAGCCGACGAAGTGCTTGAGCGTCGCATGCACGCCCGCGTCCTGCAGGCCGCGCACGTAGGAGGTGCCGACGGTGCCGACGAGGTAGGGGTCCTCGCCGATGCACTCGTCGACGCGGCCCCAGCGCGGGTCGCGCACCACGTCCATGACAGGCGCGAGGCCCTGGTGGACGCCGAGGGTCCGCATCGACTCACCGATGACGTGGCCGGCCTCGTAGACCAGCTCGGGGTCGAACGAGGCGCCCCAGGCCAGCGGCGTCGGGAAGGTCGCGGCCTGCCAGGCGGCGAGGCCGGTCAGGCACTCCTCGTGCACCAGCGCGGGGATGCCCAGGCGCGTCTCCTTCTTCAGGCGGCGCTGCTCGGCCCACAGCCACGCGGCGCGCGAGACCGGGTCGACGGGGCGCGTGCCGTACACGCGCGTGTACTGGCCCAGGCCGTCCTTGGTGATCTCGTTGAGCGGAGTGCCGGCCGTCTCGGCCGCCATCTCGCCCTGCATGGGGGCGACGACGTTGCCGCCCTGGTCGAGCCAGTAGCCGACGATCTGCGCCAGCTTCTCCTCGAGAGTCATCTGCGCGTGCAGCTCACGCACGCGGTCGGACACCTCGGGCATGGCCCGCACGGGGGCCGGGGACAGGGCGTCGGTCACGGGTCGTCTCCTTATGACACGGTCAAGGTCACGGGGCGGCCCCGTAGCGCTTCCACGCTACGAGGCCCCCGCTCACAGAAATCGATTTTGGCGCACAACGCCGCGGTTGTGGCATCGAGGCTCCAACTGCGTCGTCCAACGCGCCGCGCTCACCCCTTCACAGCGCCCTGAAGACCGCTGACGATGCGCTTCTGCATCGCCAAGAAGAAGACCAGTGCGGGGATCATCGCGAGGCTCGTGAACGCGAAGACGCCGGCCGTGTCGGAGCCGTGCTCCGAGGAGAAGTCGGCGACACCGAGCGGCAGGGTCTTGTTCTGCGGCCCGAGCAGGAGCAGCGGCAACAGATACGCGTTCCACGAGCCGACGAACGCCAGGACACCTACCGTCACCATGCCAGGCCCCGACAGCGGCAGCAAAATCCGCCAGAAGAACCCGATCCGGCTGGCGCCGTCGAGCTGGGCCGCCTCCTCAAGCTCCTTGGGCAGCGCCACGAGGAACGGGCGCAGGATGACCACCGTCGTGGGCAGCGCGAACGCGGCCTGAGGCAGCGCGATGCCGATCCACGTGTTGCCGAGGTGGAAGTTCTGCGTGATGAGGATGAACAGCGGGATGATCGCGACCGACGCGGGGAACAGCAGCCCGACGACGAACACCATGAAGACGCCCTCGCGGTACTTGAACTCGTACCGCGCGAGCGGGTAGGCCGCCATGATGCCGCAGATCACCACGAGCGCCGTGGTGATGACCGCGATGCCCGTCGAGTTGAGCGCGTACCGCCAAAAGTCCGGGTTGGTCAGCACGCCCGTGTAGTTGAACAGCACCCACGGGTGCGGCAGCGCCGCCGGGTTCTCGGCGATCTGCGCGTTGGTGCGAAAACCCCCGAGCACGCCGTAGATCACAGGGCCGAGCGTGAGGGCCACGACGACCAGCGCGACGAAGTACACCGCCGCCGTCGACGGCTTGAGGTCGAACCGCCGGGGGCGGCGGACAGCCGCGGGGGCCGCGTGCCGGGTCAGCGTCGTCGCGCTCATCGCTTGGCCTTTCGCCGGGGCTGGTCCGGGCGCGTGTCGCGGCGCAGGACGAGCTGCTGATACGCCACCGCGAGGACCAGCGCGATCACGAACAGGATCACGGAGGCGGCGCTGGCGATGCCGAACGCCTGGCTCTTGGTGCCCTGGTAGATGAGGAAGGTCGCCATCGTGGACGTCCGCCCGATGGGGCCGCCGCCGGTCAGGATCCAGACCATGTCGAAGATCTGCAGCGAGCCGATCATCGACAGGAACGCCCACGTGCGCACCGTCGGCCCGAGCAGCGGCACGGTGATCTTGCGCTGCACCTGCCACCACGAGGCGCCGTCGAGCTGCGCGGCCTCGTACAGGTCCTCAGGCACGCCCTGCAAGCCGGCGAGGAACAGGATGACCGCCAGGCCCAGGTACTTCCAGGTGAGCACGAACAGCACGGTCCACAGCGCGATGTCGGGTGTGCCGAGGAAGCCCTGCTGCGGCGTCGGGATGTGCAAAAAGCGGGCGATCGCGTCGACGCCGCCGTAAGTCGGCACCAGGAGCTGGCGCCATACGACGCCCGCGACGACCTCGGACAGGACGTAGGGCACGAAGATGAGCGTGCGCAGCAGTCCCTGGCCCCACATCTTGCGGTTGAGCAGCAGCGCGATCCCCAGACCGAGCGGGAGCTGCACCGCGATCGAGACCACGATGATGATGAGGTTGTGCGTCAGGGCGTCGGTGAACAGCTGGTTGGTCAGCACCGACACGTAGTTGTGCAGGCCGACGAAGTCGACCAGGGGTCCGATGCCCTTCCACTTGTACAGCGAGATCTGGACCGCCGTGATGATCGGCCAGACCACGAACATGAGGAAGAGGACAAGGGCGGGCGCGACGAAGAAGGCGATCTCCGCACGCTTGCGCCAGGCTGCGGCACTCCTCCCGCGGCGCCGGCCCAGGCCGGAGCCCGCCACCCTCGCGTGAGCGAGGGGGGCGGGCCCGGCTGAGCTGACGAACGCCGCAGGCGAGGCGGCCACACGAGGGGTGGTCACGTCGTCTGCCACGTCCTTACTCCGAGTCGGCCGCGCTCTGGATCGCGTCGACGATCTCCTGCGGACCGGGGTTTCCGGCGAACACCTGCGCGATCGCGTCGTTCATCGGGTTGCCGATGGCGGCGCCGAGGCGGGTGTCGAGGTACAGCTGCGTGTTGCCACCGGCGTCGCGCACCGGGATGAGCTGCTTGAGCGTCGCGTTCGAGATCGAGTCGGTCGCGGCGGGGTTGGTCGGCAGGCCCATGTCACGCTCGGCGAAGCCCTGCTGGACCTCGTCGGACAGCAGGTACTTGGCGAAGTCGACGGCCGCGTCGGGGGCGCTGGTCGAGACCTCCCACGCGTCACCGCCACCCATCTGGTCCTTGGGGTCGCCGCCCTGGCCCGGGAAGGTCGGGTAGGCGAACCAGCCCAGGAAGCTGGGGACCTTGCCGTCGGCCGTCAGGCCGCCCGCCACACCGGGCTCCCAGTGGCCGGCGAGCTCCATGGCGACCTTGCCGGTCGCGAGCAGGCCGGACGCCGACGTCGGACCCTCCTGCGCCTTGGTCGACAGGAAGCCGTCGTTGAACGGCTGGGTGGCCACGAGGTCCTGCAGGTGCTCGCCCGCCTTGAGGAAGCACGGGTCCGAGTAGTCCTTGTCGGCGATGGCGCTCTCGACCGTGTCGAAGGGGCACTCGCGGACGACGTTGTAGTACCAGTAGTGCGCGGCCGGCCACTTGTCGCCGGCGCCGACCGACGCCGGGGCGATGCCCGCGGCCTTGAGCTTGTCGATGTAGCCGTTGAACTCATCGATCGTCGGGGCCGGGTTGACGTCGGTGATGCCCGCCTGGGCGAACAGGTCCTTGTTGTACCAGAAGCCCACCAGGCCGATCGAGAACGGCAGGGCGTAGACCTTGCCGTCGACCGTGTACTGGCCGGTGAAGGCCGAGATCTTCGAGATGGTGTCCGAGGCGACGTCGGTCAGGTCGCGCGTGACGCCCGAGTCGACCTCGTTCTGGAGCTCGCCGCCACCGCGGGACATGAAGACGTCCGGGATCTGGTCCGGGTCGCCCGACTGCAGGGCGGCCGAGAGCTTGGTCAGCATGTCCTCGTGCTGCATGGCGCTGACCTCGACGTGGACGCCGGTCTTCTCCTCGAAGTCCTTGGCGACCTGGTCGTAGTAGTCCTTGCCGTCACCGGTGTTCGAGTTGTGCCACCAGGTGATGGTCTTGGCGTCCGCGTCCGCCGCCTTCGGCGATCCGCTGGCGCCCGTGGTGGCCGCGCCGCCCGATCCCGCACAACCCGCGGCGAGCAGCGCGACGGTCGCACCGAGGGCGACGATCGCCCCTCCGCGCATCTTCCTCGTCATCGTGGAAACCCCTTGGTCATCGTCGACAACATCGACAGGGAAATCTGTCAACCGGGACTGTCGCAGGATGATCGATCGAGTGTCAATCGTTATCGATAACGATTTCGCTTCGGAGGGTCACGGGAGCGTCACGAGCCTTGAACTGGTCACGAAAGCGACATGACAGGCTAATGTTCACTTGTGAGCACCGAAGCCCACCCCCGAGACAACCCGCCCACAACGATCGGTCGCGTGACGATCACCGATGTCGCCCGCGCAGCGGGAGTCTCGGTCGCGACCGTCTCCAAGGTCGTCAACGGCCGCTACGGCGTCGCGTCGAGCACGGCCGAGAGAGTTCTGGAGGTCGTCGCGCAGCTCGGCTATGAGACCTCGCTCGTCGCGAGCTCTCTGCGCCGCAGCCGCACCAACGTCATCGGCATCCTGCTCGCGGGATTCGACCCGTTCGCCACCGAGATCCTCAAGGGCATCTCGGCCGAGGCCGTCGGCAAGGGCTACGAACTGCTCGCCTACTCGGGCGCCATCAGCGACGACAACGCCGTCGGCTGGGAGCGGCGCTCGCTGTCCCGGCTGGGCGGCACGCTCATCGACGGCGCCATCATCCTCACGCCCACGGTCTCCGTCCCGACGTCGAGCGTCCCGGTCATCGCGGTCGACCCGCACACCGGCTCGGGCGGACCGTCGACGATCGACTGCGACAACATCGAGGGCGCCCGCGCGGCGACCCGGCACCTCATCGAGCTCGGCCACACTCGCATCGCGCACGTGCGCGGCCGCACCGACCTGGAGTCCGCGCTGCTGCGCGAGCAGGGCTACCGCGACGCGCTGGAGGCCGCGGGCATCGCCTACGACCCCGGGCTCGTGCGCGACGGCGGCTACCGCGCCGCGTGGGCCATCGACGCGGCGCGCGAGCTGCTGACACTGCCCGACCGACCCACCGCCGTGTTCGCCGCGAACGACCTGTCGGCCTTCGGCGTCATGGAGGTCGCCCATGAGCTCGGCCTGCGCATCCCCCAGGATCTGTCGATCGTGGGCTTCGACGACATCCCCGAGGCCGGCAGCGCCACCCCGCGCCTGACGACCATCGCCCAGCCGCTCCAGGAGATGGGCGCCCGCGCCGTGACCATGCTGATCGCGCTGCTCGAGGGCCGCGAGGTCGAGGCGCACGTCCAGCTCCCCTCGCGTCTCGTGGTCCGCCGCTCGACGGCCCCGCCGCCCGAGCCAAACGCCCCCTGACGGCCCCGCTCGCCGCCCGCCGCCGCGTTCGAGCCCTTGCGGAGAGTTCGAGCATTCGTCGCGGTTTTCGAGCACCCGAGCGCTCGAAAACCCTGACGAATGCTCGAACACCTCGGGGCCGGACACCCTGCGGGGACGCGCAGGCTCTGCGCAGCGAGCGCCGCGCTCCGGATTGCGCGTGACGCGCGGGCGCGTGAGGGTTGAGGCTGGGCGTATGAGCGCCACACATCCGACCCTCTCGCACCTCGGGCCTACGGGCTCGCACGCCCCCAAGTGGCAGGTTGTCGAGCCCGCGTGGCGGATCGTCGAGGTCTCGCCCGACGAGCCCGCCGACGGCTGGGCGCACCGCGGTGTCGAGCGCGTCGGGAGGGCGTGCGCCATGGAGCGCGACGGGCACGACGACGACGCGTTGTTCGCCGCCGAGTCCGCGGCCGACCTCGCCCACCAGGACGACGAGGAGCGCACGCTGCTGATCGCCGTCGGGGCCGGCGCACCCGAACCGCAGGCGGTGCTGGGCTGGGCGCGGGTCGACCGCACACGGACGGCGAACCTGCACGCCGCCTGGACGCTCGTCCACACGCACCCCGACCACCGCCGTCGCGGGATCGGCGCCCACCTGCTCGCCCATGCCCAGCGCGTCGCGCACGAGGCCGGGCGCGGCACGCTCCAGGCCGAGGTGTCCTTCGCTGAGGACAGCGACGGGCCGCAGGCGCCCGCGCCGACCGGGGCGGGCGCGGCGCCCCTGGCCGCGCCCGGTGTCCGGTTCGCGCTCGCCCACGGCTTCGACCTCGTGCAGGTCGACCGCCGCTCGACGCTGGCTCTGCCCCTCGCGCCCGACGCGCGCGCCGCCGTCGAGGCCCTCGCCGCCGACGCCGCCTCACACGCGGCGGGGTACCGCCTGCACACCTGGCACGGCGAGATCCCCGAGCGGTGGCTCGACGGGTTTGCGCTGCTGGAGACCCGCATGTCCACCGACGCCCCGATGGGCGGCCTCGACCTCCGCGAGGACGTGTGGGACGCCGGCCGCGTGCTGCGCATGCAGCGCGACCGGGCGGCCATGGGCCACGACTTCGTCATCACCGCGGCGGAGCACGTCGCCACCGGCGAGCTCGCGGCCATGACCATGCTCGACTGGTCGCGCTCGCGCGCCGACTTCGCCATGCAGTGGGACACGATCGTGCTGCGCCCGCACCGGGGCCACCGGCTCGGGATGCTGGTCAAGTGCGCCAACCTGCGACGTCTGGCCGAGCTGTGTCCGGCCGTCCGCCGCGTCCACACCTGGAACGCCGAGGAGAACGGGCCCATGCTCGCGATCAACGTCGCGCTCGGGTTCCGCCCCGCGGGCGGCGCGGCGGTGCTCCAGAAGGTCGCCGCGCCCGAGGAGGCGCCCGCGCCGGTCTGAGCGCCGACGCCGCAGTCAGCGCCGACGCCAGGCGTCGCGGCGGCGCCGTACTCAGCGCCTACGCCGGGCGTGTGGCGGCCGCGAGCGCCGCGGCCGCCGCCGCGACGACGTCGGGGTCCGTGACGTCGCGGGCGCCGTCGCCGCCGCCCGGGCCGCCGTCGCCCGCCACGACCCGGCGGGCCGACAGGTGCACCGCGTCGACGCCCGCCGCGACCAGCGCGGCGACGTCCTCGGGCTTGACGCCGCCCCCGGCCATGAGCTCGACGCCGAGGTCTGCGGCGATCGGCGCGAGCCGCGCCAGCTCGGGGACGCCGGCCCCGGCCGCCGCGGCGCCGCCCGAGGTCAGCACGCGCCGCGCGCCCGCCTCGCGCACCTGGCGCAGCGCGAGCCCGCGGTCGCCGGCGACGTCGAACGCCCGGTGGAAGGTCACCTCGGCGCCGTCCGCGGCGGCGACCAGCGCGTCGAGCGCGGCGAGGTCCACGTCACCCGACCCGGTCAGCGCGCCCACGACGACGCCGTCGGCGCCGGCGTCGAGCACCGCGCGCACATCGCGCACCTGCACGTCGAGCTCGACGGCGTCGTAGGTGAAGCCGCCCGGGCGCGGGCGGACCAGCACGTGCACGCCGGTGCCCGTGCCGGCGAGCGCCTCGGCGACCGCGGCGACCAGCCCGGCCGACGGCGTCAGGCCGCCGGTCGCGGCGAGCGCCGAGCACAGCTCGATGCGCCTGGCGCCGCTGCGGGCGGCGATCAATGCGCCAGCGACATCTTGGACGGCGATCTCAAGGGCAAGGGGGCGTACGTCAACGGAGGCCACGCACGGAATCCTGCCGGTCATCACACGGCGTTGTCCACGCAACGGTCGCGTCTGAGCAGCGCGCATGGCGCCCTGGATCACTAGGTTGGGACCCATGACGACGCCCCCACCCGTCGACCCGACGACCACCTCGGCCTGGGCCGACCTCACCACCCACCACGAGAGCCTCGACGCTGACCTGCGCTCCTGGTTCGCGGCCGACCCGGCGCGCGCCGAGCGGCTCACCTTCGAGGCCGGCGACCTGTGGGTCGACCTGTCGAAGAACCTCGTGACCGACGAGACCCTTGCGCTGCTGGTGCGCCTGGCGCAGGAGGTCGGCCTGACCGATCGCACCGAGGCCATGTTCACGGGCGAGCACATCAACGTCACCGAGGACCGCGCGGTGCTGCACACCGCGCTGCGCCGCACCCCGGGCACGCGCCCGCCGCTGGTCGTCGACGGCCAGCAGGTGGACGACGACGTCGCCGCCGAGCTCGACAAGCTCAGCGCGTTCGCCGACCAGGTCCGCTCGGGCGAGTGGACCGGCGTGAGCGGCAAGCGCGTCGAGACCGTCGTGAACATCGGCATCGGCGGCTCGGACCTGGGCCCCGTGATGATCTACGAGGCGCTGGCCCCCTACCGCCAGGCCGGGCTCACGGTCCGGTTCGTCTCGAACATCGACCCCACCGACGTCGCGCAGAAGACCGCCGACCTCGACCCCGAGACCACGCTGTTCATCGTCGCGTCCAAGACCTTCGGAACGCTGGAGACGCTGACCAACGCGCGCCTGGCCCGCGCGTGGCTGCTCGACGGGCTCGTGGCCCGCGGCGCCATCGCGGACGACGACGAGGCGCGCCGCACGGCCGTCGGCAAGCACTTCGTCGCGGTGTCCACGGCTCTGGACAAGGTCGCGGCGTTCGGCATCGACCCGGCCAACGCGTTCGGGTTCTGGGACTGGGTCGGCGGGCGCTACTCGGTCGGCTCGGCCATCGGCACGTCGCTGGCGATCGCGGTCGGCCCCGACCGGTTCCGTGAGCTGCTGGACGGCTTCCGGATCATCGACGAGCACTTCCGCACGGCTCCTCTTGAGCGCAACGTGCCGACGCTCATGGGCCTGCTCAACGTCTGGTACGTCAACTTCCTGGGCGCGGCCTCGCACGCGGTGCTGCCCTACGCCCAGCAGTTGCACCGCTTCGCGGCGTACCTGCAGCAGCTCACCATGGAGTCGAACGGCAAGTCGGTGCGTTGGGACGGCTCGCCCGTCACGACGGCGACCGGTGAGGTGTTCTGGGGCGAGCCGGGCACCAACGGCCAGCACGCCTTCTACCAGCTTATCCACCAGGGCACGCAGCTCATCCCGGCCGACTTCATCGCCGTCGCCAGGCCCGCCTACCCGCTCGTCGACGCCGAGGGCGATGGCGGCGCGGTGTCCGCGGGCGCCGACGTGCACGAGTTGTTCTTGGCGAACTTCTTCGCCCAGACCAAGGCGCTCGCCTTCGGCAAGACGGCTGACGAGGTGCGCGCCGAGGGCACGCCCGAGCACATCGTCTCGGCGCGGGTGTTCCCGGGCAACCGCCCGACGACGTCGATCCTGGCGCCGGCGCTGACGCCGTCGGTCGTGGGCCAGCTCGTCGCGCTGTACGAGCACATCACGTTCACGCAAGGCATCGTGTGGGGCATCGACTCGTTCGACCAGTGGGGTGTCGAGCTCGGCAAGAAGCTCGCGCTGGAGATCGCGCCCGCGGTCTCGGGCGACGAGGCCGCGCTGGCGGCCCAGGACCCCTCGACGCAGTCCCTGCTGCGCCGCTACCGCGCGCTGCGCGGGGCCTGAGGTCGGTCGAGCGTCCCGGAAAGTCGGCATCCCGAGGGTCTTGGCCGACATTCCGGGACGCTCGCCGGGCGTAAGATCGAATCGGAACGATTCGATCTTGGAGGAGATCCATGCAGACTCGCACGCTCGGAGACCGTCAGGTCAGCGCCATCGGCCTCGGCGGCATGCCCATGTCGATCGAGGGGCGCCCCGACGAGGCGCGATCCGTCGCGACCATCCACGCCGCCCTCGACGCCGGCGTGACGCTCATCGACACCGCCGACTCCTACCACCGCGACGCGAACGAGGTCGGGCACAACGAGGAGCTCATCGCCCGCGCGCTGCGCACCTACGGCTCCGACGTGTCCGACGTGCTCGTGGCGACCAAGGGCGGCCACCTGCGCCCGGGGGACGGCACCTGGACCCAGAACGGCGACCCGGCCTACCTCAAGGAGGCCGCGAAGGCCTCGGCCCGCCGGCTCGGCGTGGAGGCCATCGGCCTGTACCAGTTCCACCGTCCCGACCCGCGCGTGCCCTACGCGGACTCGGTGGGCGCGATCCGCGACCTGCTCGACGAGGGCGTCATCGAGATGGCCGGCATCTCCAACGCCAATCCCGACCAGATCCGCGAGGCCCAGGCGATCCTGGGCGGGCGGCTCGTGTCGGTGCAGAACCAGTTCTCACCCCGCTTCCGCTCCTCGCTGCCCGAGCTTGAGCTGTGCGCCGAGCTCGGCGTCGCGTTCCTGCCCTGGAGCCCGCTGGGAGGCATCGCGCTGGCCCGCTCGGGCGAGCTCGGCGACGCCTACGCGCCGTTCCTCGACGTCGCGCGCGAGCACGGCGTCTCACCCTTCCAGGTGACGCTCGCCTGGGAGCTCGCGCTCGCGCCCGTCGTCATCCCGATCCCCGGCGCCTCGCGGCCCGAGTCGATCGAGGACTCGGCCGGCGCCGTCGAGCTCACGCTGACGCCCGAGGAGGTCGCCCGCCTCTCGGCGGCCTGACCCGCCCGGTCACGCGCGCGGCGCCGCCGTCCGCCGCGCGCGGGCTGCGCCGACGTCTGCGGCACGCGGGCCGCGTCACCGCCTGCGGCACGCGGGCCGCGCCGTTGTCCCGCGGGCTGCGCCGTCGTCCTCAGGCGGGGACGACGGCGCAGCCCGCCGCATCGAGCCGCACCGCGACCTTGTCGCCCGGCGCAGGCGCGGGAGCGTCCGCGGTCAGGTGCGCGACCAACCGCTCCACACCGCCACCGAGGTCGACGTCGACGGTCACCTCGACCCGCCCGCGCCGGAAGGCCGCGGCGACCACGACCGCGCGCCACACGCCGTCGCCCGCGGCGCCGTCCACAACGGCGCCGCCGGGCGGCGCGCTCGCGTCGAGCAACGCGGCGCCGTCGGGCCGAGCGCTCGCGTCGGGCCGCGCGCTGGCCTCGACGCGCAGCCCGTTAGGGCCGACGGCGAGCCAGCCGCCGTCGCGCGGCACGAACGCCTGGTAGCCGAGGAACTCCGCGACCGCGCGTGAGGCCGGCGCCCGCCACAGCTCCTCGGGCGCCGCCGCCTGCAACAGCCGCCCCGCGCGCATGACGCCGACCCGGTCGGCCACGGTGAACGCCTCGTCATGGTCGTGCGTGACGAACACCGCCGTCGTCCCGGTGCCGCGCAGCACGTCGCGCACCTCGACGGCGAGCCGCTCGCGCAGCGCGCGGTCGAGCGCCGAGAACGGCTCGTCGAGCAGCAGCAACCGCGGCCGGGGGGCCAGCGCCCGAGCGAGCGCCACCCGCTGCCGCTCGCCGCCCGACAGCGTCGAGACGGCGCGCCGCTCGTACCCGGCGAGCCCGACGGCGTCGAGCAGCTCGCGCACCCGCGCGGCGCGCTCGGCCCGCGGCGTGCGCATGGTCTCCAACCCGTAGGCGACGTTGCGCGCGACGTCACGGTGCGCGAAGAGCTGCCCGTCCTGGAACAGCAGCCCGAATCCGCGCCGGTGCACCGGCACGCCCGTCAGGTCGGCGCCGTCGTAGGTGACCGATCCCGCCGCCAGCGGCTCCAGGCCCGCCACGGCCCGCAGCAGCGACGATTTGCCGCAGCCGCTGGGCCCCAGCAGCGCGAGGATCTCGCCGTCGGCGACGTCCAGGTCGACGCCGTCGACCGCCGTCGTGCCGCCCGCGCCCCCGTAGCGCACGACGGCGCCCCGCACCGCGAGACCGTCCATCAGAACTCCCCTCCGACCGCGCCCGCCGCGCGGTCCCCGCGCAGCCGCTCGGCCAGCATCATGACGGCGGCGGTGAGCGCCGCGAGCACCACCGACGCCGCGAGCGCCATGCCGTAGTTCTGCGCGCCCGGCCGCCCGATGAGCCGGAAGATCACGACGGGCAGCGTCGCCGAGTCGGGGCGGGCCAGGAACGCCGTCGCGCCGAACTCGCCGAGCGAGACCGCGAACGCGAACCCGATGGCGAGCCCGAGCGAGCGCAGCGCGATCGGCAGGTCGACGTCGCGCAGCACGCGACCTGGCGCGGCGCCCAGCACCGCGGCGGCCTCACGCAGCCGCGGGTCGATGGCTCGCAGCACCGGCAGCACCGTGCGCACCACGAGCGGGATCGCGACGACCGCCTGTGCGATGGGCACCAGCAGGCCCGAGGTGCGCAGGTCGACGTCGAGTCCGAGCGGGCGGTCCAGCGTGATGAGGAACCCGAACCCGACCGTCACGGCCGAGACCCCGAGCGGCAGCATGACGACGGCGTCGAGCGCGCCCACGGCGCGCCGCGCGCCGCTCCCGCGCGGGCGGCGCGAGACGACGAGGGCCACGAGCCCGCCCACGACGACGGCGATCGCGGTGGCGACCAGGGCCGTGCGCAGCGAGGTCGCCAGCGCCTGCCACACGGTGACGACCAGGGCGTTGCGCCCGCCCGTCGTGCCGAGCGCGAGGTAGTTGTCGAGCGTCCACGACCCGTCGCCGTGGCGCAGCGATCGGACCACCAGCCCGGCGAGCGGGGTCACCATGAGCCCGCCCACGACCAGCGCGGTGGCGACGGCGGCCGCGACGTCGGGCAGGGAGCGCACGCTCCAACGGTGCGCGGCGACGTCCTCGTGCTCGAGGTGCAGCGCGTGCTCGCGGCGGGCGCGCGCCCGGCCGGCGGCCCACAGCGCCGCCGAGACGACGACGAGCTGCAGGATCGAGAGCACCGCGGCGGTGCGCAGGTCGAGGAACTGCGTGGTGCGGCGGTAGATCTCGGTCTCGATGGTGCCGTAGCCGGCGCCGCCGAGCACGAGCACGACGCCGAACGCCGTCGCGCAGAACAGGAACACCACGGCGGCGGCCGAGGCGATGGCCGGGGCGAGCGCCGGGAGGGTGACCGTGCGGAAGGCGCGCGCGGGCGAGGCGCCCAGCGCGCGGGCGGCCTGCTCGGCGCGCGGGTCGAGGCGCTCCCACAGCCCGCCGACGGTGCGCACCACGACCGAGACGTTGAAGAACACGAGCGCGAGCACGACGCCCGCGAACGTCTCGTCGAGGTGCGCGAACCCGAGCAGCCCGTCTGGGCGAAACAGCGCGCGGAACGCGACGCCGACGACGACGGTGGGCAGCACGAACGGCACCGTGACCAGTCCACGCAGCAGCGTGCGCCCTGGGAAGCGGGTGCGGTACAGCAGGTAGGTGACGGGCAGTCCGAGCACCACCGACCCGGCGGACCCAGCCGCGGCCTGCGCGAGCGTCGTGCCCAGCAGCCGCCAGGTGCGCGGGGCGCCGAGCACGTCACGCAGTCCGGTCAGGTCGAGGCCGCCGGCCTCGGCCACGAACCCGCGCGCGACGAGCGCCGCGACGGGCCAGGCGAAGAAGACGCCCAGGAACGCCAGGGGCAGCGCGGCCGCGACCGCCCACCCCACCGCGGGGGGCGCGACACGCAGGGGTCGACGGCCGGTCATCCTCCCCAATGTCGCACCCCGCGCGGCGGACGTCAGCCGATGACCGTCGCCGTCCACTTCTCGATCCAGGAGTCACGGTTCGCGGCGATGTCGGCCGCGGGGACCTCGAAGGGCTCGTCGGCCAGCGGGGCGAACTGGGTCCACTCGGCGGGCAGCTCGACCGACGCGTCAGCGGGGTAGACGTACATCTGCCCGGGGATGTCCGCCTGGAAGGGCTGGGAGACCAGGAAGTCCACGAGCCGCTGGGCGCCGGCGGGGTTGGCGGCGCCGCGCAGGACGCCCGCGTACTCGACCTGGCGGAAGCACGTGCCCAGCAGCGCGTGCGTCGTCGTCGCCGAGCCGTCCTCGCTCACGGTGTACGCGGGCGACGACGAGTAGGACACGACGATCGGGCGCGTGCCGCCCTCGCCCGCCCCGGAGAACTCGGAGTAGTACCCGTCCTCCCACGAGTCGGAGACCTTGACGCCGTTGGCGCGCAGCGCGGCCCAGTAGCCCGTCCACCCCGTGCCGTCGTACCCGTCGTCGCCGAACGCGCCGATGGTGGCCAGCAGGAACGCCATGCCGGGCGAGGACGACGCGGGGTTGAGCGCGACCAGCAGGTCCTTGTACTCGGGCTTGGCGACGTCCTCGAGCGTGGTCGGCTCGGGCAGGTCGTGCTCCTCGAACCACGCGACGTCGGTGTTGAGGCACACGTCGCCGCGGTCGATCGGGGTCAGCGCGCCGTCGCCGAGCACGTACGGCTGCGCCGAGGCGTCCAGCCCGGCGGGCGTGTACGGCTCGAGCGCCCCCGCGTCGACGACGCGCGAGGCGAACGTGTTGTCGATCCCGAAGACGACGTCGCCCAGCGGCGAGTCCTTGGTCAGCACGACCTGGTTGGCCAGGGTTCCGGCGTCGCCCATGGGCACCTGCTTGACGGTCAGCCCGCTCTCCCGCTCGAACGCGGCGAGCACATCCTCGGACACGGCCCAGGAGTCGTGCGTGATGAGGGTGACGGTGTCCGACGCCGCGCCGGACGCCGCGTCAGCCGCGGGCTCGGAGCCGCCGCAGGCCGCGAGCGCGGGCAGGAGCGCGACGGCGAGCGCCGCGCCCACGATGCGTCCGCGGCGGGGGGACGTGGTGGTCATGGTGGTTCCTCCTCTGATGTCGAGAAGGGGCTTGTGCCCTCCGCCTCGCCGTGCGGGCGAGGGACACAAGGATGAGAAGCCCGACTTCCTCCACCGGTGCTAACCGGATCAGGTTCGAGGGTCTGCGGTGTCCCGCACTCTCAGCGCCTGTGGCGCTCCCCTGTCGTTCCTGGTCAGGCTACCTCAACGACGACGGCGGCCGCGGCGACCGCGCGCTGCGTGCGCTGCGCGCGTGCCGGGACCGCCCGGAGGGATACGGTGGGCGGGCAGCGTCGATGAACGAGAGAGGCATGCGCGTGGCCGAGCGAGACGAGTCCCTGGCGGTCAAGGTGGGCACGATGGCGCTCACGCTCGCCGCCGGATGGTTGGCGCAGCGGGCGGTCGGGATGATCTGGGCGAAGAGCACCGGGCACGCCGCGCCGAAGGACCCCGACGACGAGAGCGTCACGATCGTCCAGGCGGTGACGTTCGCAGCGGTGTCGGGCGCTGTCGCGGTGCTCGCTCGTCGTCTCGCGCACCAGGGCGCCCGCCGTTACGTGGCCCGACTCGCGTCGTCGTCCGCGACGCCGACTGCCTGACCGCGGGGGTGCGCCGCGCCTCGAAGCGCCCGAACACGCGCACCAGCCCGAGCAGTGTGAGTCCGAACGCGCCGAACCACACCGGGCGCGTCGACCACCAGTCGGTGCTCCACGGCACGGGCGGCTGCTCCCCCAGACCGAGCATGACCGCGCCCAGCACGGCGAACATCGCCGTCAGGTGCCACAGGTAGACCGTCATCGAGCGGCGCGCGAGCGAATCGACGAGGCGCCGTCCCCTTCCGAGCGCCCAGCGTGTCAGTACCGCGCGGGCCAGCAGCGCCAGGGCGACCTGCGCGAGCGACTGGGCCAGGACGGGCGCCGTGGGCGGGGAGAGGTTGGAGATCGCGTCGCCGGGCATGCCGACCATGCTCGCCGGATACGGGCCGAGCGCGACGAGCGCCACCATCGCACCCACCGCGGCGACGGCCAGGACCGCGAGCCGCGCACGTGACGTCCCCGCGAACCCGACGGCACACGAGGCGGCTCCGCGGTAGGCATCGGGGTCGGCGGCGGGGTTGGCGGCGGGGTTGGCGTCACTGTCGGCACCGGGGTTGGCATAGGCGATGCCCAGGAGGAACGGCGCCGACCAGACCAGCAGGACGTTGGCCCAGCCCAGGCCCTCGATCCCCATGCCGAAGCGCAACAGATCGACGGCGAGCGGCGCCGCGACGACCACGAGCACCGCACGCCCCTGCCACCGGCGCCACGCCGCCGCCAGCACGGGCGCCAGCGCCACGAGCGCGACCCACACGCCGAGGAACCACAGCAATTGCGGCGCGATCCGCGCCAGGCGCCACACCGCGCCGTCGGGCACCCCCGCGGCGAGCAGGACGGCGACCGCCACCACCCACGCGGCGAGGAACGCGCCGACCGGGCGGGCCACGCGCAGCAGCCGGCTACCCAGCACCCGACCCCAGCCCTCACCGCGCGCGAGGCGCGCATGCTGGTAGCCGGCCGAGGCGCCCGCCGCGAAGAAGAGGAGCGGGAGCGTCTGCAACACCCACGTCAGCGTCCAGGCGTGTCCGTGTCCCAGCGCGTTGCCGATCCACAGCGTCTGCCCGTCCCACGCGGCCTCGGGCATGAGCCAGTGCAGGGCGACGATCCCCAGGGTCGCCACGGCCCGCACGGCGTCGACGAAGCGGTCCCGGCCCGGCTCGCGCCGCCTTGCCGACGTGGCCGCAGCTCTCGTGCCGGGTGCCGCCGAACGACCCCCGACCGGCGCCCCTGGGGTCAGGGGGCGCTCATGCGGGTTGAGTCCGGCCGGGTTGAGTCCGGGCAGGTTGAGTCCAGGCTGGGTGAGCCCTGCCACGGCGGCGTTGTCCGTGGTGGTGTCCAGCGTGGTGGTGTCCAGCGGGGCGGTGGCAGGCGAGGCGCCCATCGAGGCTCCTGAGGCGAGGGAATGAGTCCCTCCTAGCCTCGTGACCTGCGAGGAGAGGCATCAGCCAGCCCTCCTCCGCATCCCGGAGCGCCTCCCCCGCGCGCGTCCCGCGCGATCACCCCAACCGACACGGGGGCCGTCCCCCAACCGCCCCCTCGGCTCTCCCCCGGGCGCCTGGACACGCGAGAGGTGCGGACCCGCGAGAGGTGTCTGGGTATGCGAAAGACCCCGCACCTGGGGTGCGGGGTCTTTCGTGAAGGGTGTCCGGCGGCGTCCTACTCTCCCACCCCGTCTCCAGGGCAGTACCATCGGCGCTATAGGGCTGAGCTTCCGGGTTCGGAATGGGACCGGGCGTTTCCCCTATGCTATGACCGCCGTAACAGTGTCGAGTTGTTCGGGGTGCCCCCTCGTGTCCCTCACGTGTGTGGGGGTGGGGGGTGGTTGCCCGTGACTCGGGAACCGCACAGTGGACGCGTCGCATGTAAGTGTGTGTGTTGAAGTTGTCGGCTGATTAGTACCGGTCAGCTGCGGCAGTCGTTGGTCCTGCCTTCCACATCCGGCCTATCTACCCAGTGGTCTCGCTGGGTGCCTTCAGACCCGAGGGTCTTGGAAACCTCATCTTGAAGCAGGCTTCCCGCTTAGATGCTTTCAGCGGTTATCCTTCCCGAACGTAGCTAACCAGCGGTGCACTTGGCAGTACAACTGGCACACCAGAGGTTCGTCCGTCCCGGTCCTCTCGTACTAGGGACAGCCCTTCTCAAGTTTCCTGCGCGCGCAGCGGATAGGGACCGAACTGTCTCACGACGTTCTAAACCCAGCTCGCGTACCGCTTTAATGGGCGAACAGCCCAACCCTTGGGACCTACTCCAGCCCCAGGATGCGACGAGCCGACATCGAGGTGCCAAACCATGCCGTCGATATGGACTCTTGGGCAAGATCAGCCTGTTATCCCCGGGGTACCTTTTATCCGTTGAGCGACGGCGCTTCCACAAGCCACCGCCGGATCACTAGTCCCGACTTTCGTCCCTGCTCGACCTGTCGGTCTCACAGTCAAGCTCCCTTGTGCACTTGCACTCGACACCTGATTGCCAACCAGGCTGAGGGAACCTTTGGGCGCCTCCGTTACATTTTGGGAGGCAACCGCCCCAGTTAAACTACCCACCAGGCACTGTCCCTGGTCCGGATCACGGACCGAGGTTAGATGTCCGAAGCAGTCAGAGTGGTATTTCAACGTTGACTCCACCCGAGCTGGCGCCCGGGTCTCATAGTCTCCCACCTATCCTACACAAACTGCGCCGAACACCAATACCAAGCTATAGTAAAGGTCCCGGGGTCTTTCCGTCCTGCTGCGCGTAACGAGCATCTTTACTCGTAGTGCAATTTCGCCGAGCTCGCGGTTGAGACAGCGGAGAAGTCGTTACGCCATTCGTGCAGGTCGGAACTTACCCGACAAGGAATTTCGCTACCTTAGGATGGTTATAGTTACCACCGCCGTTTACTGGGGCTTAAATTCTGAGCTTCGCTTGCGCTGACTCGTCCTCTTAACCTTCCAGCACCGGGCAGGCGTCAGTCCGTATACATCGTCTTGCGACTTCGCACGGACCTGTGTTTTTAGTAAACAGTCGCTTCTCCCTGGTCTCTGCGGCCCTCCCCGCTTCCCCCAGCTAGTGGGTTGACGGTTCGGGCCCCCCTTCTCCCGAAGTTACGGGGGCATTTTGCCGAGTTCCTTAACCACGATTCGCTCGATCGCCTTGGTATTCTCTACCTGACCACCTGAGTCGGTTTGGGGTACGGGCGGCTAGGACCTCGCGTCGAGGCTTTTCTTGGCAGCTGAGGATCACCCGTTTCCCGCATACGCGGTCACTGTCAGCTCTCACCCGTGGTGGTGTGCGGATTTGCCTACACACCGGGCTACGGCCTTGGACGTGGTCTACCATCGCCACGCCGGGCTACCTTCCTGCGTCACCCCTGTTAACACGCTTACCTACTGCCCGATCGGGTCACGCGCCGCCCGCGCCGGTGCCGGCCGAAGCCGGCGGTGGCGCGCTTGGGGCGTTTAGCATCTCGAGGTTCGGTATGGGCGGTCCTTCGCCGGTAGGAGAATATCAACTCCTTGTCCATCGACTACGCCTGTCGGCCTCGCCTTAGGTCCCGACTTACCCAGGGCGGATTAACCTGGCCCTGGAACCCTTGGTCATTCGGCGGACGGGTTTCTCACCCGTCATTCGCTACTCATGCCTGCATTCTCACTCGTGTGGTCTCCACCGCTGGGTCACCCCGCGGCTTCACCGCCCACACGACGCTCCCCTACCCAGCACAGCCCCTGAACCAACGACCACAAGGGTCGCGGCTTGGGTGTCGCTGCGCTGCCACGGCTTCGGCGGTGTGCTTGAGCCCCGCTACATTGTCGGCGCGGAATCACTTGACCAGTGAGCTATTACGCACTCTTTCAAGGGTGGCTGCTTCTAAGCCAACCTCCTGGTTGTCTGTGCAACTCCACATCCTTTCCCACTGAGCACACGCTTAGGGGCCTTAGCCGGTGATCTGGGCTGTTTCCCTCTCGACTACGGAGCTTATCCCCCGCAGTCTCACTGCCCCGCTTAAACTTACCGGCATTCGGAGTTTGGCTGACGTCAGTAACCTGGTGAGGCCCATCGGCCATCCAGTAGCTCTACCTCCGGCAAGAAACACGAGACGCTGCACCTAAATGCATTTCGGGGAGAACCAGCTATCACGAAGTTTGATTGGCCTTTCACCCCTAACCACAGGTCATCCCCCAGGTTTTCAACCCTGGTGGGTTCGGCCCTCCACGACGTCTTACCGTCGCTTCAGCCTGCCCATGGCTAGATCACTTCGCTTCGGGTCTAGACCCGGCGACTATGGGCGCCCTGTTCGGACTCGCTTTCGCTACGGCTTCCCCACACGGGTTAACCTCGCCACCGAGCACTAACTCGCAGGCTCATTCTTCAAAAGGCACGCCGTCACCCCTGCAAAGGAGGCTCCGACGGATTGTAGGCACACGGTTTCAGGTACTATTTCACTCCCCTCCCGGGGTACTTTTCACCTTTCCCTCACGGTACTAGTCCGCTATCGGTCACCAGGTAGTATTTAGGCTTAGCGAGTGGTCTCGCCAGATTCACACGAGATTTCACGGGCCCCGTGCTACTTGGGATCCCGTCCACCAGGCCGCACCATTTCGTCTACGGGACTGCCACCCTCTACGGTCCGGTATTCAACCCGGTTCGACTATGACACGGCTTTCTGACTGGCTGGAGAGGTGTCAGCCCCTCCCAGACGGTCCCACAACCCCGTGACGGCAACGCCTGACAGCTTTCACACCGCCACGGTTTGGCCTCATCCGCTTTCGCTCGCCACTACTCACGGAATATCTCTTCCTGCCGGTACTGAGATGTTTCACTTCCCGGCGTTCCCCCCACACACCCTATATATTCAGGTGTGGGTACCCGCACATGACTGCGGGTGGGTTCCCCCATTCGGACATCCTCGGATCACAGCTCGTTTGCCAACTCCCCGAGGCTTATCGCAGGCTACGACGTCCTTCTTCGGCTCCTGGTGCCAAGGCATCCACCCTGTGCCCTTAAAAACTTCAACAAAAATACGATCACACTACAGAGACATTCAGGGACGGCCACCCCAAGGGCGACCGCCGTATGAACATCTTGGATGCTCGCGTCCACTGTGCAGTTCTCAAGCTACGGACGACCCGCCAGACCCAGCGCGCCCACCCCCACAAACCTGGGAGGCGGTACGACACCACCAGCGACCCGCTACAGAGCACAACCCCCACCAACGAACCACCCACCCCCACCAGACCCCACACCCCCCAACCCCGCCCCACCCACCCCACCAGGGGAGGACGAGCACGAAACCAGGAGGCCCAGAGCCCACCAGGGGAGCCAGGCGGCCCCGCGGCGATTGCCTCAGGACCCAACAGTGCGCTCACGAGCCAACCCAGATCACCGACCAGCGTTCCCACCCCACCACCACCACCACACCCCACAGGACAAGCCCACAGGACACGACGACGGCGACCAGGCGTACTGGACAGGCCAACGACCCGAACCGACTCAACAGTCAACGTTCCACCCAGAGCACCACCACCAGCACACTCGGCCGGCGCGTGGTCCACCATGGACGCCCCCCACCCAGACCCGAAGGCCCCAGACGGCGGACGCCGGTGAGCTCCTTAGAAAGGAGGTGATCCAGCCGCACCTTCCGGTACGGCTACCTTGTTACGACTTAGTCCCAATCGCCAGTCCCACCTTCGACCACTCCCCCCACACAAGGTGGTTGGGCCATGGGCTTCGGGTGTTACCAACTTTCGTGACTTGACGGGCGGTGTGTACAAGGCCCGGGAACGTATTCACCGCAGCGTTGCTGATCTGCGATTACTAGCGACTCCGACTTCATGGGGTCGAGTTGCAGACCCCAATCCGAACTGAGACCGGCTTTTTGGGATTCGCTCCGCCTTACGGCATCGCAGCCCTCTGTACCGGCCATTGTAGCATGCGTGAAGCCCAAGACATAAGGGGCATGATGATTTGACGTCATCCCCACCTTCCTCCGAGTTGACCCCGGCAGTCTCCCATGAGTCCCCGGCATAACCCGCTGGCAACATGGGACGAGGGTTGCGCTCGTTGCGGGACTTAACCCAACATCTCACGACACGAGCTGACGACAACCATGCACCACCTGTGCGCCGACCTTGCGGAGACGCCATCTCTGACGCTGTCCGGCGCATGTCAAGCCTTGGTAAGGTTCTTCGCGTTGCATCGAATTAATCCGCATGCTCCGCCGCTTGTGCGGGCCCCCGTCAATTCCTTTGAGTTTTAGCCTTGCGGCCGTACTCCCCAGGCGGGGCACTTAATGCGTTAGCTGCGGCACGGGAACCGTGGAATGGCCCCCACACCTAGTGCCCAACGTTTACGGCATGGACTACCAGGGTATCTAATCCTGTTCGCTCCCCATGCTTTCGCTCCTCAGCGTCAGTGACTGCCCAGAGACCTGCCTTCGCCATCGGTGTTCCTCCTGATATCTGCGCATTCCACCGCTACACCAGGAATTCCAGTCTCCCCTACAGCACTCTAGTCCGCCCGTACCCGATGCAAGCCCGAGGTTGAGCCTCGGGATTTCACACCAGACGCGACAGACCGCCTACGAGCTCTTTACGCCCAATAATTCCGGACAACGCTTGCGCCCTACGTATTACCGCGGCTGCTGGCACGTAGTTAGCCGGCGCTTCTTCTGCAGGTACCGTCACTTGCGCTTCTTCCCTGCTGAAAGAGGTTTACAACCCGAAGGCCGTCATCCCTCACGCGGCGTCGCTGCATCAGGCTTTCGCCCATTGTGCAATATTCCCCACTGCTGCCTCCCGTAGGAGTCTGGGCCGTGTCTCAGTCCCAGTGTGGCCGGTCGCCCTCTCAGGCCGGCTACCCGTCGAAGCCTTGGTAGGCCATCACCCCACCAACAAGCTGATAGGCCGCGAGCCCATCCCCCACCGAAAAACTTTCCAACGCCCACCATGCGGCAGACGCTCATACCCGGTATTAGACCCCGTTTCCAAGGCTTATCCCGAAGTGGAGGGCAGGTTGCTCACGTGTTACTCACCCGTTCGCCACTGATCCACCCCGAAGGGCTTCACCGTTCGACTTGCATGTGTTAAGCACGCCGCCAGCGTTCGTCCTGAGCCAGGATCAAACTCTCCGTAAAAGAAAACATCAACCCCCACCACCCCAAAAGAGCGGCCAGAGTCAACAACCATACGGTTCGTCCAACACTGACAGAACCAAGCTGAACTGCTTGATCATGTCCAAAGGAATCCTCACGAGCCAACCCACAAGGGCCAACCCGACAAGGGATAAAAATTTGGCATTGACTATCAAACGCACTGTTGAGTTCTCAAACAACCGACGCACACCATCAGGACCAGTTCGCTTCAACCGGCCCCATCCGGGGCAACCCTTCAACCTTACCCGATCCGTTTCTCGGAGTCAAACTCCCTCGCCGTGAGGCTGGAAGATCGATCCGGGCGCACCGGTCCTGACCGGAGGCGCAGCGCGTCCCCGAGAAGAAGGAGTCAGGATCCCGCCCGTGGGACCGGCCACCGGCTCTTGGCCTGGTGTCCGTTCCCCCCTGCCGGGCGAACGTCGAGAACATTAACCAGAGGTTGCCCCATGCGTCAAAGCGGCGGGGGGCGACCTGCGTCACAGCCCCCGGCGCTGCTCGAAGGTCCACTCCCGGTCGGTCAGCATGCGCGAGGCGGCGAGGCCGATCGCGAGAGCGGCGACCACCAGGCCGGCGTCGACCGTGAAGCCCAGCGCCGCGACCGAGTCGCCGCCGTTGAACTCGAACACGGCGCGGTACGCCGCGACGCCCGGAACCATGATCACGACCGCCGGCACGGACACCGTCAGTCGCGGGACGCGCAACGGCGTCGCGATCCACCGCGCCAGCAGACCGACCAGCAGCGCGGCGGCCGCGGCGGCCGCCTGCGGCGCGAGGTCCCACTCGAAGACGAGCGCCAGGCGCATCACGTTGGCCACCATGCCGACGCCCGCGGCGCCGAGCGCCATGCGCCACGGACTGTTGAACATCAGCGCGAAGCCCAGGACGCCCACAAAGCTCGCGATCGTCAGCAGGCTCCAGCGCAACACCGGGTCGAGCGCGGCCGCGACCGGCGGGTTCGGCTCCAATCCGACGATGGCGGACACCGCCCACAAGGACAGCGCGGCCGAGCACAGCACCATGACGGCATAGGTCAGGCGGGATATCCCCGCCGAGAAGTCGAGCCGGGCCAAGTCGAGCGCCCCGGTGACCAGCGGGAACCCCGGGACCAGGAACAACACCGCGGACACGTAGCCGGCCACGTGCTGACCCGGCAGCCCCGCAGCGCTGCCGACGACGAACACGAGCCCGAGGTAGGCCAAGCACGCCACCGCGGCGGCCAGCATCGTGACCCCGAACTGGTTGATGCCCCGGTGGATCAGACTGCGCCGCAGGTACTGCCCCACGGACGCCGCCACGAGCACGGCCGCGCACTCGAGCGGGCCGCCGTTGTTGAGGAAGGCGAACGCCGCGCACGCGGCGCCGGCTGACAGGGCGTTGGCCCACGGCGGGTACAAGGGCGGCTTGGTCGCGATGCGGTCCAGCTCGCGCTCGACGCGGTCGACGCTCTCGCGGACCGACAGGTCGCCGATGTAGTTCTCGAGCTCCGCGAGCCGGTCGGCGTTGATGCCGACGGTGCGGACCTCCGAGACCTCGGTGCGGAAGATCTGCTGGCGCACCGACGTCGTCGTGATCTCGGTCAGCGCCACGTGCGCCTTGACGTCGTCGAGGCCGAGCGAGCGGCCGACGCGCTCCATGTGCGACTTGACGCGGTAGCTGCCGTGCCCGGAGGCGAGCGCGAGCCGACCGGCACGCTGCACCGTCCCTGACTGCCGGATCAGTTCGACGGGCTCAAGCCCTGCCTCGCCAGCCGTCCCGGGCTGCGGGTCCTCGGTAGTCACGTGGCCATGATCGCCCGGGGCCGCCATGGACTGCGAGCGGGAGGCGTCCGGCGAACGCAGAGCCGACCCTGATCGTGACAGGACCGCTGGTCGCAGGGGGCATAGAGAGGTCAGGCCACGGAGCGCGGACGCCGTGCGGCGTCGCGCTCCGTGGCCTCATGCGGAGGGCGCGGGATTCGAACCCGCGGTGCGGGGTTACCGCACAACGGTTTTCAAGACCGTCACCTTCGGCCGCTCGGTCAGCCCTCCTCGGACCGGGCGCGCTGCGCCCGGGTCGCGGGCGCCCAGTCTAAAGCCTGTCGAACAACTATCCGTGTTGGTCGGGGCGGCGGAGCAGCAGGCGGATCTGGGACGGGATCACGAGCGCTTCGTGAGCGGTGAGGGTGGCTTCGTGCTGCCGCACGAGGCGTCGATGTCGGTTGATCCACCCGTTGGTTCGCTTGACGACCCACCGGCGTGGTTGGACGACGAACCCGCCGACGGGCTTGGGACCGGAGACGATCTCCAGTTCGATCCCGGCCGCTGCCGCGGCGGTGGCTGGGGCTTGGCCGGTGTAGCCCTTGTCGGCCCAGACGTGCGTCACGGACGGGCACGGGTTCTTCGTCAGCAGGTCGGCGAACGCGGCCCGGTCCTGGACGTTCGCCGCGGTCACGTGGGCGGCCAGGAGCCGTCCGGCGGTGTCGACGAGGATGTGGCGTTTGATCCCGTCGACCTTCTTCGCGCCGTCGAACCCGCGCTCCCCGGGCGCCGGGGTGGACTTGACGGACGAGGAGTCGACGACGGCTGCGGTCGGTTCCTGGTCGCGGCCGTCGTGGACGCGGTCTTCGGCGCGCAGGATCGTCAGCATCTGCCCCCACAGTTGCTTCTTCGTCCACCTGCTGAAGTGCTTGTGCGTCGCGGACCAGGTCACGGCGAAGTCGTGCGGGAGCGAGCGCCACGGGATACCGGTCGCGACGATGAGGAGCAGCGCGTTGACGTACTCGCGCCACCGGTGCTCGCAGCATGGCCGCCCGCCACGGGTGTGGGTGGGGACCACGAGCGCGGCGATGCGCGCCCAGGCCGTGTCGGTCAGGTCGGAGGGGTACGGGCGGCGCGGGATGAGTTCACACGGGACAGATCCTCTTGACCAGCACCGACATGCCGGACCGTGTCGGCGCCCGTCGGTAGCGTGCGCGTCGTGGCCCGGCATACGACGTTCCAGTGGGTGGCTGACCCCACCGCGGAGCAGGCGCGTGCGCTGGCCCGACACGAGGGCGCAGCACGGTTCGCGTTCAACCAGGGACTTCGCCTGCACCTGAACGCCCGCCATGCGGCCAAGGACGCCGTCGGCGACGACGTCGTGCGGGTGCCGTGGACGGGGTTCGACCTGATCAACGCGTTCAACGCGTGGAAGAAGACCGAGGACGCCGGCCGCCGCTTCGTCGTTGACGGCTCCGGCAACGTTGAGCTGGAAGTCACTGGCCTGGCCTGGCGGGCCGAGGTCAGCGCCCAGGTGTTCGAGGAGGCTGTCGTCGACCTTGGCAAGGCGCTGGGGGCGTGGACGGCCTCTCGGCGGGGCAAGCGCGCCGGACGGCCGGTCGGGCACCCTCGGCTCAAGAAGAAGAACCCGGAGCGCGGCTCGTTCCGCATGCGGAACAAGACCTCCCAGACGAAGACCGGTCAGCGGTCAACGATCCGGGTTGGTGAGAACGGTCCTCGTTCGGTGACCCTGCCGGGCATCGGCGCCATCAAGGTCCACGACGACACCCGCCGGTTGCGTCGCATGCTCGACACGGGCCGGGCACGGATCCTGTTCGCGACCGTCTCCCGGCGTGGCGGGCGGTGGCGCATCAGCTTGAACATCGAAGCCGCCGACCTCCACCCCGCCGCCCAGCATCCCGCCCGTGACGACGCGGACCACAACGGGTGGGTCGGCGTGGACCGCGGGCTGCGCGCACCCGTCGCCGCCGCCACCGCCGACGGCACCGAGGTGCTCCGCATCGACGAGGCGCCCAAGGCGCTCCGGACCGCGCAACCGGTCACACGCCGGTTGCAGAAGTCGGTCTCCCGGAAGGTCAAGGGCTCCGCGGGCCGGCGGGCCGCCGTCAAACGCCTCTCACGTCACCACGAGCGGGTCCGTGCCCGCCGTCACCACTTCCTGCACGAAGTCTCGAACCTGCTGGTCAAGACCCACGACCGGCTCGTTATCGAGAACCTCAACATCACCGGCATGCTCGCTAACCACCGGCTCGCCGCAGCCATCTCTGACGCGGCCTGGGGTGAGCTCGCCCACCAGATCACCTACAAGCAGACCTGGCGCGGCGGGCAACTCCTCACAGCGGACCGGTGGTTCCCGTCGTCGAAGACCTGCTCAGGGTGCGGTGACGTCAAGGCGACGCTCACCCTCGCGGACCGCGTCTTCACCTGCGGCACATGCGGGCTGACCATCGACCGCGACCGCAACGCCGCGATCAACCTCGCCGCCTGGGGCGAACAGCGACACTCCCAGGTCCTGGACCCCGAAGCACGAGGCCAGGTCAACAACGCCCACCGACCGGACGACTCTGGCCGACGCCCTCGCGTCGACGAAACCAGCCGGGATGACGTGGGAACCCTCACCGCCACCGCGGCATAGGGACGTCCGAGAAGGACGCTGCCGAGCACCTCACCAAGGTTGTTCGACAGGCTTTAGTGGGACACCGCCGCCCGCCTGCGCGGCGCCGTCCCCGCGAGCCGCGGGTCGGCGCCGCCGTCCGGTCCCGTCAGCTCGTAGCGCCGGCGCGCAGTTGGCGCATCGCGAGCTGGACCAGCGAGATGAGCGTCTGCTTGGTGGCGACGCGCGAGCGCGCGTCGGTGTAGAGCATCGGCACGTGCGCGGGGATCTGGAGCGCCTCGCGCACGTCCTCCAGGCGGTGCTTGGCGACGCCGTCGAAGCAGTTGACGCCGACGACGAACGGGATCCCGCGCGACTCGAAGTAGTCGATCGCGGGGAAGCACTGCTCCAGACGGTCGGTGTCGACCAGGACGACGGCGCCGATCGCGCCGCGCACGAGGTCGTCCCACATGAACAGGAAGCGGTCCTGCCCGGGGGTGCCGAACAGGTAGAGCCACAGGTTGCCCGGCAGCGCCACGCGCCCGAAGTCCATGGCGACCGTCGTGGTGGTCTTGCGGTCGCTGACGCCGCCCGCGTCGTCGACGCCGACCGAGTGCTCGGTCATCGCCGCCTCGGTGTTGAGCGGCTCGACGTCGGAGATCGAGCCGATGAACGTCGTCTTGCCGACGGCGAACCCGCCCGCCACGACGATCTTGACGACGGTCGGCGCCACCCGCTCGGCGCCGGCGCGCGGCGCGAGGGGCGCGACGGCGGCGGGTCGCACGGCGGGCGGCTCCTGCCGCGGCACGGGCGTTGTCGACGGCACCGGCGAGGCCTGAGCGGCCGGCCGCGCCCCTACGGGGGCCGCGGATGCGGGAGCCGCCTGCGCCGACGGCGTGCCGGCCGCCGACGGCGTCGCGGCCGCGGACGGCGTCGGGCTGCCGAGCGGGGCCTGCGGGCCCCCCTCGGGCGGGCGCGCCGGGCCGCTCAGAACGCTGGTGCGCGCTGGGCCGGGCGCCGACGGCGCGCCCGAGGCCGCCGAAGCCGCCTGCGCCACCGGGGCGCCCGCGGCAAGCGGAGCACCGGGGGCGAACGGAGCACCCGGGACGCCCGAAGCACCCGAGGCGGCCGGGGCCGGCGCGGTCTGGGCTGCCGGGTCGGGTTGCGTGGTCGCGCTCACGGCGACGCCACCGCTGACGGGCGCCCACGCCGGAGCCAGACCCCCGCTCGCCTGGCCGTTCGCGCGGTCAGAGGGCGGAAATGCCATTGAGAACACTCTCCAAGACGCTCAGTGACAGCCCCGACTGAGAGCTGCCGTGCCCGGTGTGGACGTTCACCGGAGTCGACGTGTGCACCGCGAGCTGCCCCTCCTCCTGCATGTCGGCGACAAGGATTCGCACGACGCCCAGGGGCAGGCGCAGCAGGGCCGAGAGCTCAGCGATCGACACGTAGGTGTGGGCCGCGTGCGCCAGGATCGCGCGCTTCTCCGGCGTCAGGCCGCGGCTCGCGACCGCGCCCGGAAGGACCTCGACGAGTGCCTCGAGCGGCAGGTCGGACAACGCCGAGCGCACGCGCCCGCCGGTCACCGCGTAGGGCCGGACCGTGGCGGCCTCGTAGCCGTCCGCCGCGTGGGAGCCGTGACTCGCCGCTCCGAGGGGACCGTAGGGCATCGGTTACCTCATCCCACCGAGACCGTGCGCTGGGCGCCCTCGACGGGGAGGTTGCCGCGCATCTCGGAGATCAGTTGGGGGGTCAGGGTCTGCTCGGTGCGCGTGACCAGGAGGGCCATCTCGTAACCGACGAGGCCGATGTCGCAGGACGCCTCGGCCACGACCGCCAGGACGGAGCCGTTCGAGACGTTCATCAGGAACAGGAAGCCGTTGTCCATCTCGATGATGGCCTGACGCACGTTGCCGCCGTGGAGCTGGCGTGCGGCGCCGCGGGTCAGGCTCGACATCCCCGAGACGATCGCGGCGAGCTGGTCGCCGCTCGTGCGGTCGAGCTGGTCGGACATGGCCATGAGCAATCCGTCGGCCGAGACCACCAGCGTGTGCCGGCTACCCGGAACGGTGCGCACGAAGTTGTCGAGAAGCCACCCGAAATTCGTCGCTTCGGTGCTGAGGGTCACTCTTCCTCCTCGTCGGGGCGCCGGATGGTCGCCATCATTCACGGTGCCGGGGCCCACGTCGAGGGCCCTTCGTCTTCGCTCGCCTGTCGACCACGAGCCGTTGCGGACTGGAACGCCGACAGGCGTGAGCGCAGCTGCTCGGGGTCACGCTCGATGCGAGCGGTGAATCGGTCCACCGCCGGGTTGACGGTGGGACGCGACGCGCGGCGCGCGAGGCCCGAGGACGCCGCGGGGGCGGTGGCCAGCGGACGGTAGGCGACGTCGTCGGGTGTGGGGGTCACTCTGTGCTCCTCGAAGACCCCACGGCGCAGCAGCGAGGACATCTCCTCGTAGAGGACGGCCGAGGCCATCCACTCCGAGCGCGCCTCGATGGTGTCGGGGATCGCGTACGGGTCGAGCGGGTCGGTGAGCGGGTCGGTGGAGGCGTCACGCAGCGGCAGCGCTGAGCCACCACGCGACATGCTGGTCGTCGCGACCTGTCCGACGCCGGCCCGCACGGTCGGTTCGACGGCGCCCGCGCCCCGGGGTGGCACGGCGGCAGGCCGCGGGCTCGCCGGTCGCATCGAGGCGAACGTGAAGGGCTCGGGCGCGAACGGCGCGGCGCCCACGCCTGCCGGCGCCGGTGGAGCAACCGGCGCGGCGGACTGCGCCGCGGGCGCAACCGGCGCGGCGGTTTGCGCAACCGGTGCGGCGGTCGGCGCGACCGACGCCAGGACGGCGGTCGCCGGAGCGCCGGTCACCGGGACCAAGCCGTCGCCGTTCGCGGGGCTGATCTCGGGGCTGATCTCGGGGCGGCGCCCGAACAGACCCCGCTTGCGCCCCGCACTCGCCGACTCACGCACCGACCGACGGGACGGAAGGTCCGAGATGAGCTCGTCAAAGGCGGGAACCTCGCGGTCCGCGGCGGTCTCAGCCGGCGCCGGCGCGGCCGACGGCACGCGAGCCGACTCCGCGACAGGGGCGGGCTCAACGGCCACCAGTGGCTCGACCGCCACGGCTGCCTCGACCGGCGGCGCCGCGGCGGGGGCCGAAGGAGCCGGAGCGGTCAGCGGCGCCGGGAGGGCCGCCGGATCCTCGACGGACGCGTCCAGGTGCAGCGTTCCGGTGACCGCGGCGGCCGACTCAAGGTCGGTCAGCGAGCGGAAGCCCGAGAACAGCCCGGTGCGCTGGTCGACGGCCAAGACGGGCGCCGAGACGGGCTCGGGCTCGGCGACGGCGTCGGCGCGGCGCCGGCTGGGCAGCGCGCGCTCGCTCGGTGCGGCGTCCGCCGGCGGCGCCCACGCCTCGTCGTTGCTCAGGTCGGGGGCGAGGTGCGGCGTCTCGATCGGCGGCAGGACGAGCGCGGGCTGCGACGCCGAGACGGGGTCGGTCCGTGTCGTACGACGACGCGGCATGCCCGTGGCGGTCGTGCCGTCCGTCAGGGCGTCGAGGTCCACGGGCGTCGCGACGGGCGGGGTGGGCTCCGCCACGGGGGCGGGCGCCGGCTCGGGCGCGGCGACCGGCGCCTCGTATGCGGGGCCGGCTCCGCCGTCGTGCGCGGGGCCGGAGTCGAACGCAGGCCCGCCGTCGTACGCAGGCCCGCCGTCGTACGCGGGGCCGGCGTCGTACGCGGTGGCCGGCGGCTCGGGCGTGGGGGCGGCGAAGGCCGCCGAGGTCACCTCGCCAAACGCCGCGACCTCGCCGAATGCGGCGCCCTGGCCCAGGCTCTCGGCCTCGCGCTGCGTGGCCGCCGCGAGCGGGTCGGTCGGCTGGGGCAGCGGCACCGTGTCGTCGGGCACGAAGAGCGCCTCGGGCAGCACCACGGTGACGAGGGTTCCGGAGCCGTCAGGGCCTGTCGCGAACCCGACGGCGGCGCCGAGGCGGGCCGCCAGGCGGCCCACCACGTACAGGCCCAGGCGCTGGGCGCCGACGGCGTCCTGCGCGCTGCGGGAGGCGACCTTGGCGTTCGCCTCGGCGATCTCCTGGGGCGTCATGCCCAGGCCGTGGTCGCGCACCGTGACGACGACGCCCCGGTGGTCGCGCGTCGAGATGACCTCGACCGGGGTGTGCGGCTCGGAGAACATCGTCGCGTTCTCCAGCAGCTCGGCGAGCAGGTGCGCGGCCGTCAACGCGTTGTGGCCGAGCATCAGCGGGTCGAGGTGCAGGTCGAGGCGCACGCGGTCGTACAGCTCGATCTCGGACGACGCCGTGCGGATCACGTCGGAGACGGGCATCGGCTGGCGCACGCGGCGTCCCGAGTCGATGCCCGCGAGCACCAGCAGCGACTCGGCGTTGCGGCGCATACGCGTGGCGAGGTGGTCGAGCCGGAAGAGGTTCGACAGCGTCGTCGCGTCCTCCTCGGATCGCTCCAGCTCGTCGAGGAAGGCGAGCTGGCGGTTGAGCAGCACCTGGTCACGCCGGGCGACGTTGACAAACATCTCCGCGATGGAGCCACGCAGCGCCGCCTGCTCCTTCGCGACCGCGACAGTGGTGGCGTTCACGTCGTTGAAGGACTGGGCGAGGCGGCCGATCTCGTCGTTCGACTCGACCGGGATCTCGAACAGGTCGACCGACGGCGCCTGGCCGGGCACCGCCATCTGCTCGACCATGCGCGGCAGGCGGTCGCGGATCTCACCGGTCGCGCTCGTCAGGCGCCGCAGCGGCACGATGATGCGGCCGGCGATGAGGAAGGCGATGGCGAGCGAGAGCGCGAGGATGCCGAAGGCGCCCGCCACGGTGAGCAGCGCCGTCGTGCGCGAGTCGTCCGAGCTGTGCGCCGCGTAGTCGCGGGTCTGGTCGCGCAGCGCGTCACGGACGGGCTGGGCGTCGGTGACCCACTGCTGGGAGAGCTCGTCCCAGCCCTTCGCCGCGAGGAACGGGATCGCCGACTCGATGTCGGCGCGGACCAGCGCGCTGCGCACCGTGCCGAGGCGGCCGTCGAGCGATGGCAGCTGGAGGTCGCCGGGCAGGCGCTCCAGCTCGCGCTGGGCCAGCGAGTGCTTGGTGTTGGTGCTGTCGATCGCCGACGTCACGCGCGCCATCGTCGCGGGAGGGATCGAGCCGGTCGACGCGCTCACCAGCAGGCCGCCGACCAGGGGTCGCTCCAGCACGACGGCGAGCATCGCCTCGTCCGCGTCGACGTACGTCTCCAGTCGCAGCGCCAGCGCGCGGTCCGACGTCGTGCCGGCCAGCTCGCGCGCGACGTCGAGCGCGTCCTCGATGAAGCCCGTGTAGGCGGCCGTCGCGTCGGCCTCGGCGATCGCGCCGGCGACCACCTGCTCCTGGAGCGCCTCGATGCGCACGCGGTCCTCGACGGTCTTGGCCAGGGCGGCGCGCACCCGCGGGTCGAGCGCGTCGGTGTCGACGGCGTCGAACGCCTTGGCGCGCTCTGCGAGCGCGGCGTCGGTCTCCTTGACCGCGGCCTCCAAGCCCTCCTGGGCCCCGGGCACGCCGATCGAGGCGGCGATGTTGAGCGAGCGCTCGGCCGCGAAGGCCGAGCCGGCGCGGTCCTGCTGCGCGAGCGAGTCCACGAGGGCGGATGTCTGCGCGGCGACGCGTGACTCGCGCAGCGAGGACCATGAGACCCAGCCCGCGGCGAGCGCGAGCACCAGGATCGGCATGGCGAGAGTCGCAAGGATCTTCCCGCGAACACCCAACCTGCGGAGCATGTGGCCTGCCTTCCCTTCGCCCACGGGTGGTCCGCGGCGCGTCGTTCGTGCGCACGCCCGGCGTCCGATGCTCGCTGTGGCGGCGCGAATCGATAGGCTCCGGGGTGTGCGAGCGGTCACGATATCCCCCCAGGCCAGCGGAGGGAAACTAGCTGTTTCTGACGTACCGGCGCCTCGGCCGGGTGTGGGCGAGGTCCTTATAGAGAACGTTTCCGCTGGCGTCAACCGCGCTGACCTGCTACAACGCGCCGGCAAGTATCCGCCGCCGGCCGGTGCGCCCCCCTGGCCCGGCCTTGAGGTCGCCGGCTCAGTCCGTGAGACAGGCCCGGGCGTGTCGGGCGTGAGCGTCGGCGATCGGGTCGTCGCGCTGCTCGAAGGGGGCGGGTACGCCGACCTCGTCGTGGCGCGCGCGGCCCAGACGCTCCCGGCGCCCGACGGCGTCGACCTCGTGGACGCCGCCGCGCTGCCCGAGGCCGTGTGCACCGCCTGGACCAACCTCGTCGACACCGCCCGCGTGCGGCCCGGCGAGTGGGTGCTCATCCACGGCGGATCAGGCGGCGTCGGAACCATCGCCGTCCAGCTCGCCGCCGCGCTCGGCGCCCACGTCATCGCGACGGCGGGCGGCCCCGAGCGGGCCGAGCGCGTGCGCGCGCTGGGCGCCGACGCCGTCGTCGACCACCGCCGCGAGGACTTCGTGGCGGCGGTGCGCGCCGCCACGCACGGGCGCGGCGCCGACGTCGTGCTCGACGTGCTCGGCGGACGGGCGCTGCCCGACAACGTCCGGGCGCTCGCGCACCACGGGCGCCTCGTCGTCATCGGCCTGCAACAGGGGCGGCGCGGCGAGCTCGACCTGAGCGCGCTCATGGCCAAGCGGGCCACGGTGACCGGGACGACACTGCGCTCACGCACGCCGCAGGAGAAGGCGCAGATCGTCGCGGCCGTGCGCGAGCACGTGTGGCCCCTGATCGCCGCCGGGCGCGTGCGGCCCGTCGTCCACGCCCGGCTGCCGCTCGCCGACGCCGAGGCTGCGCTCGCGACGCTGGAGCGCGGCGAGGCGTTCGGCAAGGTGCTGCTGGTGCCGTGACCAGCCACCGGGCTGTGCGGGGCTCGGCGACGCGCGTCAGGATGGGGGTATGACGGACCCCGAGCAGACCCCGACCGAGGACCCGCAGCCACCCGAGCACCGCGTCGTCACCCCCGAGGGGGAGGACGTGCCCGCGGAGCCGAGCCGCGCGGCCGAGGACGACGACGAGGAGACCTCACGCATCGAGGAGCCGGCGAAGGTCATGCGCATCGGCGGCATGATCAAGCGACTGCTCGACGAGGTCCGTGACGCCCCGCTCGACGACGCCGCCCGCTCACGCCTCGCAGAGATCCACGAGCGCTCGCTGCACGAGCTCGAGGACGGGCTGTCCCCCGACCTCGTCGACGAGCTGCACCGCATCACGCTGCCCTTCGCCGACGACGGCACACCGCCGTCGGACGCCGAACTGCGGATCGCCCAAGCGCAGCTCGTGGGCTGGCTGGAGGGGCTGTTCCACGGCATCCAGACGGCGCTCGTCGCCCAGCAGATGGCCGCTCAGGCGCAACTGTCGCAGATGCGGCGCGGCCTGCCCCCCGGGGCGTTCGGCGGCCCGACAGGACCTGAGGCGGCGGCAGGCCCGACCACCCCCGGCATTCCGCACCACGCACGCGAGGACGGGCGGCCCTCGCCGGGGCAGTACCTCTGAGGCGACGGCGCACCTCGGGCGCGCCCGCCGACCACCATCACCCGCCCCCGGGAGCGCCACGGCCCCGCGGCGCTGGCACTATCAACTCATGCACGCACGCGCCGGCCTGACCGCCCTTCCCGATGACCTCATCGACGTCGACGCACTCGTCGGCGCCTACTACGACCTGACGCCCGACCCGGACGATCCCGGCCAGCAGGTCGTGTTCGGCACCTCGGGTCACCGCGGGTCGTCGTTCGACCACGCGTTCAACGAGGCGCACATCGTCGCGATCACGCAGGCCATCGTCGAGTACCGCTCGTCGCAGGGCACCGACGGGCCGCTGTTCATCGGCCGTGACACGCACGCGCTGTCCGAGCCCGCGTGGCGGTCGGCCCTGGAGGTGCTCGCCGCCAACGGGGTCACCGTGATGATCGACGCGCGCGACTCGTGGACGCCGACGCCCGCCGTCTCGCAGTCGATCCTGCTGCACAACGGCGCCGTCGCCGAGGGCGGCGTGCGCACGTCGGGGCCGGGGCTGGCCGACGGCATCGTCGTGACGCCGTCGCACAACCCGCCGCGCGACGGCGGCTTCAAGTACAACCCGCCGCACGGCGGCCCCGCCGACACCGACGCGACGTCGTGGATCGCGAACCGGGCCAACGAGCTCATCCGCGCCGGGATCGGCCAGATCCGGCGCGTCTCGGTCGAGCGGGCGCTCGCGGCCGACACGACGCACCGCCACGACTTCCTCGCCGCCTACATCGACGACCTGCCCAGCGTCATCGACCTCGACGCGATCCGGTCGGCGGGCGTGCGCATCGGCGCCGACCCGCTGGGCGGGGCGTCGGTCGAGTACTGGGGCGCCATCGCCGAGCGGCACGGGCTCGACCTGACGGTCGTCAACCCGCAGGTCGACCCGCGCTGGGCGTTCATGACGCTCGACTGGGACGGCAAGATCCGCATGGACTGCTCGTCGCCGTACGCGATGGCGTCGCTGCGCGAGAAGATGACCGGCGGGCCTGGCGGCGCCGCGCCGTTCGACGTCGCCACCGGCAACGACGCCGACTCCGACCGGCACGGCATCGTCACCCCCGACGCGGGGCTCATGAACCCCAACCACTACCTCGCCGTCGCGATCGAGTACCTGTACGGCGGCGCGCGGCCGGGCTGGCCCGCGGACGCCGCGATCGGCAAGACGCTCGTGTCGTCGTCGCTCATCGACCGCGTCGGCGCCGGGCTCTCGCGGCGCGTGATCGAGGTGCCGGTCGGGTTCAAGTGGTTCGTGCCCGGTCTACTGTCGGGCGAGGTCGGGTTCGGCGGCGAGGAGTCGGCCGGGGCCTCGTTCCTGCGCCGCGACGGGCGCGTGTGGTCGACCGACAAGGACGGCATCCTGCTGGCCCTGCTAGCGAGCGAGATCATCGCGACGACGGGCAAGTCGCCGTCTCAGCACCACGCCGACCTCGTCTCGCGCTACGGGCAGTCCTGGTACGCGCGGGTCGACGCCGCGGCGTCGCGCGAGGAGAAGGCGCGGCTCGCGGCGCTCTCGCCCGAGCAGGTGACCTCGACGTCGCTGGCCGGGCAGGACATCACGGCCAAGCTCACCGCGGCGCCGGGCAACGGGGCGAAGATCGGCGGCCTCAAGGTGACGACGGCGGACGCGTGGTTCGCCGCGCGGCCCTCGGGCACCGAGGACGTCTACAAGATCTACGCCGAGAGCTTTGTGTCGGCCGAGCACCTGACCCAGGTGCAGGAGGCGGCCAAGCAGGTTGTCGGGGACGCCCTGGCCTGACGGACACTCGGCTCCCCCGTTCTCAGCCGCCCATGGCCTCGCGCTGGGCGTCGCGGATCGCGCGGGCCGGGTCGACGCCCTTGGGGCACGCGCGCGTGCACGCCCCGACCTGCGTGCAGGGCCAGATGCCCTCCTCGTTCTCGGCGAGCGCGACCATGCGGACCTCGTTGCCCTGGTCGCGCGAGTCGAGGTCCCAGCGGCGGGCCGTGGCGATCGCGGCCGGGCCGGTGAACCCCGCGACGTCGTCGAGCACCGGGCACGCGGCGTAGCAGAGCATGCAGTCGATGCACTGGGACAGGCCCCGGTAGGCCTCGACCTGGCCCGGGGTCTGGGTGTGGACGGCGAGGACGTCGAGGGCGGGCACCGCGGTGGGACCGGGGGTCTCGACAGGCTCGACCACCGTGGGCGGCTCGGTCAGCGTGGGCGGCTCGGCCGGGGGTGGGAGCATCCACGGCGAGACGCCGCGGAGCTTGGCGAGGAACTCGTCGGTGTCGACCGCGAGGTCGCGCTGCACCGCCGCGTGCGCCATCGGACCCACCGTGATGCCCGACGTCCGGTAGCCGGCCACGGTCGTCTCGCACCCGAGCACGGGGCGCCCGTTGACCATGACGCCGCACGACCCGCACACGCCCATGCGGCACGACCAGCGGAACGTGAGGCTCGGCTCGGCGTGGTCCTTGATCCAGTCGAGCGCGTCGAGCACCGAGGTGCGGTCGTCGAACGGGACGTCGAAGGTCTCCTCGCGCGGCGCCTGCCCCGGCTCCTGCCGCATCACCGTCACACGCAGCGTCTCGTGGGCCTCGCCGCTCAGGTCGTCGCTCATGCGCCTGCCTCCCCCTGCCCGACGCCGCCGCCGGCCGCGAGCGCCTGCGCCGCGGTGTCCGCCGCCTCGAACCGCACGTCCACGGCCCCGTCGGCGCCGAGCGTGACCAGACTGTGCCGGGCGACGTCGTCGGACTGCGGGTGGTCGAGGCGCTGGTGGGCGCCTCGCGACTCGGTGCGTGCGATCGCCGCCGCGACCACGCCGCGCGCGACGGCGAGCATCGCGCCGAGCTCGATCGCCTGGGTCCAGTCGGTGTTGAGCACGTCGGAGGTGTCGGCGACCCGGACGTCCTGGTAGCGCTCGTGCAGGCCGTCGAGCGCGGCGGCGGCGCGCGCGAGCCCGTCGGCGTCCCGGTAGACGCCGACGTCGGCGTCGAGCACGGCGCCCAGCTCGCGGCGCAGCGCCGCGGGCGACTCACCGCCGCGTCCGCGCATCGCCAGCCATCTCTCGGCGAGTCCGCGCGCCTGGTCCACCAGCGCGGCCTCGCCCACTCCCCCGGCGCCCACTGCCCCGGCGCCCGATCCCGCAGCGCCCACTCCCGCGGCGCGCGCGGCGGCCTGCCCGGCCGCGCGCCCCACCACCAGGGTCTCGACCAGCGAGTTCGAGCCCAGCCGGTTGGCGCCATGCAGCCCGGTGGACGCGCACTCCCCGGCGGCGAACAGGCCCGCGACCCTGGCGCCCTGGCCGTCGACCACCGCGCCCTGCGCCGTCGTCGGCACACCGCCCATCGTGTAGTGCGCCGCGGGGCGCACGGGCACCAACTCATGCGCGGGGTCGACGCCCGCGAACCGGCGGGCCAGGCCCGTGACGAGCGGCAAGCGCTCGTCGAGGAACGCCTTGCCGAGGTGTCGCAGGTCGAGGTGGACGACGCCGCCGTCGCGCGTGGGCACGGTGCGCCCGTCGCGGTCGGCGTGCCAGAAGGCCTGCGAGAGCTTGTCGCGTGGTCCGAGCTCCATGCGCCGCGGCTCGGGCGCCCCGACGGGCGTCACGGGCCCGAGTCCGTAGTCGGCGAGGTACCGCTCGCCGTCGGCGTCGAGCAGCACGCCGCCCTCGCCGCGTACGGCCTCGGTGATGAGGATGCCGCTGCCGGGCAGGCAGGTGGGGTGCACCTGCACCATCTCCAGGTCGCGCAGCGCGAGCCCGGCGCGCAGCGCCATCGCGAGCCCGTCCCCGGTGACGATGCCGGCGTTGGTCGACGTCGCCCAGGCGCGCGCGTACCCGCCGGTGGCGAGCACGACGGCGCCGCCGAGCAGAACGACGCGCTCGCCTCGCCGCTGGTCGTGGCAGACCACCCCCCGGAACTCGCCGTCGGCGCGCAGCAGGTCGAGCGTGACGTGCTCGTCGTAGCGGCGGATGGCCTCGTGCCGCAGGCTCGTCTGGAAGAGCGTGTGCAGCAGGTGGAAGCCCGTCTTGTCGGCCGCGAACCAGGTGCGCGGGCGACTCATGCCCCCGAAGCGGCGGACCGCGGGGCGCCCCTCGGCGGTGCGCGACCACGGCATGCCGAGCCGCTCCAGGCGCGCGAGCTCGGCGGGCGCGCGCTCGACGACGTAGCGCACCGCCGCCTCGTGCGCGAGCCCGGCGCCGCCCGCGAGCGTGTCGGCCACGTGCTGGTCGAGCGTGTCGTCGCCGCCGGGCACGACGCCGGCCGCGCCGCCCTCGGCCGCCACGGTGTGCGACCGCATCGGGTAGACCTTCGACACGAGCGCGACGACGGCGTCGTCCCGCCCGGCCGCGGCGAACGACTCGACGGCCGCGAGCGCCGCGCTCAGGCCGGCGGCCCCGCCGCCGACGACGATGACGTCCGCGTGCTCGACGCGCACCGTCACGCGCCGCCCCCGACCGCTCCCGCGCCTGGTCCGGCGCCTGGTCCGGCGTCGTGCCCGGCGCGGTGGCCCGCGGGGTCCGCCACGCGCGTGCCGAAGTCGGTGCGGGTCGTGAGCAGGTCGTCGTACTCGGGGTGCTTGGCCATGTGCGCGCGGATGAACGGGCACAGCGGCACGACGGCGTCGCCGGCCTCGCGCACCAGGGTCAGGGCGCCCGCGGCGAGCCGTGAGCCGATCCCCTGGCCCTCGAACGCGGGCTCGACCTCGGTGTGGGTGAAGACCACGGTGGCGCCGCGCCGCTCGTAGTAGGCGCCGCCCGCGACCGTGCCGTCGTCGAGCAGGGCGACGAACGCGGATCGGGACGGGTCGTCCGCGACGGTGACGTGCGCTCTAGCCTCGGTCATGCGCCCATCGTGACCTGAGAGCGGCCGCCTTTCCACCGGCGCGGCGCGCACTCCCATCCCGCACGGCCGCACACGCCGCCCCTTAACACCGTGATGCTGCTCACAGCAAATCGCGTCGGCGGGTGACGCATCGGTGACGCTGAGTGTCGTGTCGCCGTCGACTTCCCGCGTCGATCAGACCTGGAGCGAGTAGTAGCGGGGGTTGCGCTCGATGAACTCGGCGACGTACCAGCACAGCGCGTCGACCTTCTTGCCGACGTCCATCGCGTCCTCCAGGGCCTGGCGCGCCAGCATGCCGGCCACGCCCTGACCACGGAACTCCGGGACCGTCACCGTCGCCGGAATGACGACGACGTCGCCCTCCACGCGGTACTTCAGCCAGCCCATGACGCGGTCGCTGTCGGGATGGTGCGCCTCGTAGCGCGACTGCTGCGGAACCTTGACGATGATGCACACCGGCGCCTGGTCCGCAGGCTGCGTCCGTTCCGTCATGCCCGAACCGTACCCGCTGCTCAGCCGTCGAGCCTGCAAGAATCGGTCAGGTGCCCCGCAACCCCTACGTCGACGTCCTGCGCATTCCCGGCGCCGCGGCCTTCTCCGCCTCAGGCGGCCTGGCCCGCCTGCCCATGTCGATGGTGGGCATCGGCACCGTCCTGATGATCCAGGCCTACACGGGCTCGTACGCCGTGGCGGGCCGCGTCTCGGCGGTGCTGGTCATCGCGCAGGCGCTGGGCTCGCCGCAGGTCGCGCGGTTCGTCGACCGCGCGGGTCAGCGCCGCGTGCTCCTGCCCATGCTCGCGGTCACGACCGCGGGCCTGCTGGGTCTGGTCACGGCCGCCGCCGCGGGCGCGCCCGAGCCGGTGCTGTGGCCGCTCGCGATGGTCGCGGGCGCGACCAGCGGCTCGTACGGCTCCTACGTGCGCGCCCGGTGGACGCACGCGCTCGTCGGCGACCCGCACCGCCTGCACGCCGCGTTCTCCTTCGAGTCGGCCGTCGACGAGCTCGTGTTCATCGTGGGACCCGTGCTGGCGACGGTGCTGGCCACGGCCGTGATCCCGCCCGCCGCGCTGCTGCTCGCGGCGGTGACGGGCGGCGTCGGCGGGCTCGTGTTCCTGTCGCTGCGCGGCACCGAGCCGCCCGTGCGCGCGCACCTCGAGGGCGCGGCGCACGACGACGGCGCCGGCCTCGCACGCTCGCGCGTGCGCCCGCCGGGGCCGCGCTCGGCGCTGTTCGTGCCCGGCATGCCCGCGCTCGCGCTCGTGTTCCTGGCGATGGGCACGATCTTCGGCGCGGTCGACGTGGCGACCGTCGCGTTCTCGACCGAGCACGAGCGCCGCGCGCTGGCGGGCGTCGTGCTCGCCGCGTTCGCGCTGGGCTCGCTGGTGTCCGGACTGGCGTACGGCGCCATGCACTGGACCTCGCGGCTGTCGACGAGGTTCGCGATCGGCACCGTGGTGCTCGCGGCGGGCGTCTCGCTCTTCTTCACGGTGCGGTCGCTGCCCGTGCTCGCCCTCGTGATGTGTGTCACCGGGTTCGCGATCGCACCCACGGTGATCAACGGCAACGCGATGGTGCAGGCCCTGGTCCCGCCGCAGCGCCTGACCGAGGGGCTCGCCTGGGTCGGCACGTCGATCGGGGCCGGCGCCTCGGCGGGGTCGTGGCTCGCGGGCGCGCGCATCGACGCCGCGGGCTCACACGGCGGGTTCCTGGTCGCGATGGTCGCCGGGTGGGTGTGCGTGGTGCTCGCGGTGGCGGCGCTGCCGACCCTGCGCCGCCAGCAGGGCCGCGCCGGCCTGGCCGTCGAGCAGGTCCCCGACCCGGGCACGCCCGCCGGCGCCTGAGCGCCATGGCTCAGGGGCTCAGGGCTCGGGCTCAGGCCTCAGGGCTCAGGCGTGCGCGCGTCGTAGCGCCAGAACCGCGGCGTGCGCCACACCACGAGCCACAGCGCGGCGAGGCACAGCAGCCCGCCCGCGACGGCGGCCCACCCCTCGGTGAACCAGCTCGCCTGCGCGCCCAGCCACAGCTCGCCCAGGCGCGGCCCGCCCGCGACGACGACGATGAACACGCCCTGCAGGCGCCCGCGCATGTGGTCGGGCGCGGCGGTCTGCAGGATCGACTGGCGGAAGATCGCCGAGACGGCGTCGGTGCCGCCCGCGAGCGCCAGCGCGAGGCAGGCGACCACGAGCGCGCCGAGCAGCACGCCCGAGGGGCGCCCGCGCCCCACGAGCACGAGCACGACGCCGAACAGCGCGATCGAGACCGCCCAGGCGCTGATCGCCCAGACGATCGCGCGGCCCTGCCGGCGCACGTGGCCGAGCGACCCGGAGAACAGGGTGGCGAGGATGCCGCCCGCCGCGAACGCCGCCGCGAGCACGCCCGTGGTGCCCGCCCCGCCACCGAGGTACACCAGGCCCGCGGCGGGCCACAGCACGCGTGGGAAGGCCAGCACCATGGCGCACAGGTCGACGACGAACGAGGTGCGCAGGTTGGGTCGCGTGGCGAGGTAGCGCAGCCCGTCGAGCACCGACCGCAGCCCGCCCGCGCGCTGCGGCGGCGCGGCGCCGTCGTCGGCGTCCCCCGCGCCGGGCTGCGCCTGCGGCGGGAGCTTCGGCAGCCGCCAGGTGGCCCACAGTGCGGCGGTGAAGGCGACGGCGTCGATCGTGTAGGCCCACGCGTAGCCGCCCGCGAGCACGAGGGCCGAGCCCACCACGGGCCCGCCGGTGAGCGCGACGTTGAGCGCGAGCGTCTGCAGGGCGTTGGCCGCGGGCATCAGGTGCGCGGGCAGCAGCCGCGGGATGATCGCCGAGCGCGCGGGGTTGTTGATCGCGAACGCCGCGGACTGTAGCGCGACCAGCCCGTACAGAAGGTGCACCGAGCGCACGTCGAACCATGCCTGCAGCGCGATCGCGATGGTCACGAGCCACAGCGCGATCGAGGCGAGCAGCGAGACGGTGCGTCGGTCGTAGCGGTCGACCAGCGCGCCGCCGTACAGGCCCAGCACCATGAGCGGCACGAGCGCGAAGACGCCGAGCGTGCCCACGGCGAGCGTCGAGCGGGTCAGGCTGTAGACCTGCAGGCCGACGGCGACGACGGTGAGCTGCGCGCCGAGGTTGGAGACCCCGAGGCCCCACCACAGGCGGCGGAAGTCCGGCGAGACGCGCAGAGGCGTCAGGTCGGCGAGCAGGCGGGGCATGGTTCCGTGATCGTAGCCCCAGGCTCCCGAGTGCCCGACGACGGCGTCACGCGGTGGACGTTGCGGTGGACGTGGTGTGCGACGGGGCGGCGGCGAGCGCGTCGTCGACCACGAGCAGCGCGGCCTGGACCTCGTCGACGATGCCGGACATCGCGTCCTGCGCGGCGGCGGCGTCGCCCGCGGCGACCGCGCGCGCCACGGCCTCGTGGCCGTCGAGGGCGCTGGGATCGGGCGAGGCCGGCATGAGTCCGAGCGCCGTGCGCCCCGAGAGCACTGCGGCGACGACGCCCGCCAGGGCGCCGAACAGCTCGTTGCCGCTCGAGCGCAGCAGCAGCTCGTGCAGGCGCACGTCGAGGGTGAGGAAGTCCTCGTGGTCGCCCTCGCCCGCCTCGCCGAGCGCGCGCATCCGGCGGGCGATCTCCAGCAGCTCGGCGCGCACCTGGGCGGTGGCGTGGCGGGCCGCTCCGGCGGCGGCCAGCGGCTCAACGGCGTGGCGCAGCTCGGTCAGCGTGCGCAGCTGGTCCACGCGCCCGGTCCCCTGCAGCCGCCAGGCGATGACGCGCGGGCTGAGCACCTGCCAGTCGTCCATGGCGAGCACGACGATGCCGACGCGGCGGCGCGAGCGCACGAGCCCGAAGCTCTCGAGCATCCGCATGGCCTCGCGCGCGACGGTGCGCGAGACGCCGAACTCGGCGCCGATCCCCTCGAGCGTGAGCACCGCGCCCGCGGGCAGGTCTCCGCCGGTGATGCGCCGGCCGAGGGCGTCGAGCACCGGGCCGTGGAGCGCTTTCTCTGGCACGGGGCCAGGGTACCGGTCGATTGGTATCACCAATCACTTGCCAAAGGTGTTACCAATGGGCCATGCTGTCGGGCGTGGACACCGACGTCTCCCCCTCCCCTGACTCCGCAGGCTCCTGCGCCCCGCTCGTCGTCGTCATGGGCGTCGCCGGCTCTGGCAAGACGACCGTCGCCGCCCTGCTCGCAGGCCGCCTCGACGCCGCCTTCGCCGAGGGCGACGACTTCCACTCGCCGGCCAACGTCGCCAAGATGGCCAGCGGTGTGCCGCTCGACGACGACGACCGCTGGCCCTGGCTGCGCGGCATCCGCGACTGGCTCGCCGCGCAGCACGCCGCCTCACGCCCCGCCGTCGTGCCGTGCAGCGCGCTCAAGCGGGCCTACCGCGACCTGCTGCGCGAGGCCGGACCGGTGCTGTTCGTGCACCTGACCGGCTCGGCCGACCTGCTGCGCGAGCGCATCCAGGGCCGCGCCGGCCACTTCATGAAGCCCGACATGCTCACGAGCCAGCTCGCGACCCTGGAGCCGCTCGGCCCCGACGAGCCGGGCGTCGTGCTCGACGTCGCGGCGCGCCCCGAGCGGCTCGCCCAGGATGTCGTCGCGCACCTGGCCGCGGCGTGCCGCTCGACCCGGCCCTGACACCACCGACCCCGACACCACCGACCCCGACCCCGCCGACACCCATCGGCCTCGCCGCCACGAAGGAGCGATGATGCTCACCTCCGCCCCCACGGTCCCCACCTGGCAACTCGTGCTCGCCGCGGTGATCGGCATCGCCGTCATCGTCGCGCTCATCGTCTGGACCAAGCTGCACCCGTTCCTGGCCCTCGTGATCGGCTCGGGCGTGCTCGCGCTGGTCGCGGGCACCGACCTGGTCGCCGCCTTCGACTCGTTCTCGAAGGGCCTCGGATCCACTGTCGGCGGCGTGGGCGTGCTCATCGCGCTCGGCGCGATCATCGGCAAACTGCTCATCGACTCGGGCGGCGCCGATCAGATCGTCGACACGATCCTCGCCCGCACGCCCGCGCGGCGCGTGCCATGGGCGCTCGCGTTCATCGCGTTCATCGTGGGCATCCCGCTGTTCTTCGAGGTCGGCGTGGTGCTGCTCATCCCCGTGGTCATGCTCGTGGCCCGCCGGGCCCGGGTCTCGCCGATCCTCGTGGGCATCCCGGCCCTGGCCGGGCTCTCCGCGCTGCACGGGCTCGTGCCCCCGCACCCCGGCCCGCTGCTCGCCATCGACGCGCTGGGCGCCGACCTGGGCCTCACGCTCGGCCTCGGCCTGCTGGTCTCCGTCCCGACCGTCGTGCTCGCGGGCCCTGTGCTCGCCACGATCCTGGTGCGCTGGGTGCGCCTCGACCCGCCGACCACGGTGCTCGGCGTCTCGGACGCCCCCGCCGACGGCAGCCGCCGCCCGAGCTTCTGGGTGTCGATCGGCGTCGTGCTGCTGCCCGTGGCGCTCATGCTCGCGCGCGCCGTGGTCGAGGTGCTGCACCAGGAGACGACGGCGGTGGGCAGCGCGTTCCTGTTCCTCGGCACGCCGCTGGTCGCGCTGCTGCTGACCTCGCTCGTCGCGCTGGGCGTGTTCGGCCTCGGCGTCGGGCGCTCGCGCGCCGAGCTGTCCGACCTGGTCGGCGCGTCGTTCCTGCCGATCGCGGGCATCCTGCTCATCGTCGGCGCCGGCGGCGGCTTCAAGCAGACGCTGGTGGACTCCGGCGTCGGCCAGGTCATCGCCGACGCCATCACGTCCGCGCACCTGAGCCCGCTGCTCGCCGGCTGGCTCGTGGCCGTGCTCATCCGCGTCGCCACCGGCTCGGCGACCGTGGCGACCATCACCGCCGCCGGCATCATGGCCCCGATCGCCGCGGGCCTCGATCCGACTCAGGCGGCGCTGCTGGTGCTGGCCGTCGGCGCCGGCTCGGTGTTCCTCTCGCACGTCAACGACGCCGGGTTCTGGATGGTCAAGGAGTACTTCGGCATGACCGTGGGCCAGACCTTCAAGACGTGGTCGCTCATGGAGACCGTCGTGTCGGTCGTGGCAGGCGGCGTGGTGATGCTGCTCGGACTGCTGCTGTAGCGGCGTCAGCCGATCGTGGTGCCGAAGGCGAGCCCCAGGAGGTACGTCACGGCCGCCGCGCCGTACCCGATCGCGAGCTGGCGCAGCGCGCGCGTCATCGGCGAGGTGCCCGACAGCAGGCCCGTGACGGCGCCCGTCACCAGCAGGGCCAGGCCCACGAGCACCGAGGCGAGCATGACCGCGGCCAGACCCTGCGCGCCGAGCAGGTAGGGCAGCACCGGCACCACGGCGCCCGAGGCGAAGAAGCAGAAGGAGGAGATCGCGGCGCCCCAGGCGGTGCCGTGCGTGTCGTCCTCGTCGGCGCTCGCGCTGGTCGCCGCGCCGAGGTCGGCCGTGCTCGGCGCCACGGGGACCGCGCCCGTGCCCGACGTCGCCGCGGCCACCGCCAGGCGCGTCAGCACCCCGTCGGCGTACGCCTGGGCCTCGTGCGCGTCCATGCCGCGCGCGCGGTAGACCAGCGCGAGCTCGTTCGCGTCGACGTCGAGGTGCGGCAGGGCGTGGGCGGCGCCCGGGCCGGGGGTCGAGGCCTCCAGCAGCTCGCGCTGGGAGCGGATCGAGATGAACTCGCCGGCGCCCATCGACAGCGCTCCCGCGAGCAGGCCCGCGAGTCCCGTGAGCAGCACGGTCTGCTGCGAGGCGCCCGACGCCCCGATGCCCAGCACGAGCGCGAGGTTGGACACCAGACCGTCGTTCGCGCCGAAGACCGCCGCGCGGAACGTGCCCGACAGGCGGTTGCGCCCGCGCGTCGCGAGCCCTCGCACCACCTCCTCGTGGATCTGCTCGTCGGCGGCCATGGCCTGCGTCGCGTCGGCGTCGTCGGTGTAGGCCGAGCGGGCCTCGGCGCGCTGGGCGAGCGCGAGCACGAACACGCCGCCGAAGCGCCGCGCGAGCCAGCCCAGCGCGCGCGTGCGCCGGTCGCCGCGCAGCGGGCGCCCGACGTCGTCGCCGAGCAGGTCGAGCCAGTGCTGCTCGTGGCGCCCCTCGGCCGCGGCGAGCGCGAGCAGGATGTCCCGCTCCTCGCCGTCACGTCGGCTCGCCAGGTCGCGGTAGACGGCGGCCTCGGCGCGCTCGTCGGCGAGGTAGCGCCGCCATCGGCGGATGTCGGCGGCGGAGCGCGGACCGGCGGGGGGCTGCCCGGCGGAGCGCTCGGCGCGAGTGAGGATGGCCATGAGATCGATTGTGAGCGGTGAGGCCCGACCACGCTTTCGCATCACCCCATCCATGCCTGGTGAGGCCGCGTCCAAGAGGACCAGGGGCCACGCGGGGTGCGCCGGATGCTCGACGCTGTCGGCGCCTCAGGGCAGAATCACGGGCGTGATCATCGTCAGCACCGACGGCTCGTGCCTGCGCAACCCCGGAGGCGCGATCGGCTGGGCGTGGATCGACCACGAGGGCGGGCGCTTCGACTCGGGCGGCGCCGCCTCGGGCACCAACCAGATCGCCGAGCTCACCGCGGTGCTGCGGGCGGTCGAGGCGCACCCGGGTCCGGAGCCGCTGCTCATCGAGTCGGACTCGCAGTACGCCATCCGCTGCTCGTCCGAGTGGCTGGAGGGCTGGAGGCGCAAGGGCTGGCGGACGGCGTCGGGCAGCCCGGTCAAGAACCTGGAGCTCGTCCAGGCCATCGACGCCGCCATCACCGGCCGCGAGGGCCCGGTCCGCTTCCGCTGGGTGCGCGGCCATGTGGGCAACCCGTTCAACGAGCGCGCCGACGAGCTCGCGGGCCACGCCGCCGAGGACTGGGCGGCCGGGCGCGGCGAGGTCGGATCGGTGCTCATCGCCGACATCGACACGCTGCACCAGCCCGAGGCGCCCCGTGTGCCCAGCGCGGCGCGCGTGCCCACCGCGGCCGGCGCACGCGCCGAGGCGTCGCGCCCCGACGCCGAACCGCAGTGGGAGCTCGGCACCCTCTTCGACTGAGCGAACGATGCGGCTGAGGGAGTCCTGCGCGTGGAGGTACGCCACCACTCGACGCGACCGCTCGACGTCGCGCTGACGCTCGCCCCGCTCCGGCACGGCCCAGCCGACCCGACGGTGCGCCGCACGCCCGACGGCGCCTGGTGGCGCACGTCGCTGCTGCCCACCGGGCCCCTCACGCAGCGCATCGTCCAGGCCGGGCCCCATGACGCCGTCGTGACCCTGTGGGGCGACGGCGCGCGCGAGGCCGCCGACGCCGTGCCCGCGCTGCTCGGCGAGGACGACGACGCCACGGGGTTCACGCCTCCCGACGCCTTGCGTGACGCCGCCCGGCGGGCGCGGGGGATGCGGATGCCGCGCACCGGGCGCGTGCTGGAGTCGCTGGTGCCCGCGGTGCTCGAACAGCGTGTGCACGCCTCAAGCGCACACGCCGCCTGGCGCCGGCTCGTGTGGCAGCACGGCGCTGCCGCGCCTGGGCCCGCCCCCGAGGGCATGCGGGTTCCGCCCTCACCGCAGGCGTGGGCCACGGCGCCTGTGTGGGACTGGCACCGCGCCGGCGTCGACCCGCGGCGGGCGCGCACCGCAGTGGCGTGCGCGCGCCTGGCCGCGCGCCTGGAGACGGCGTCCTCGCTCGCGGGTGACGAGGCGCGGGCGCTGTTGGAGCGGGTCGCGGGTGTCGGCCCGTGGACGTCGGCCGAGGTGGCCCAGCGGGCCTTCGGCGACGCCGACGCCGTCTCGGTGGGCGACCTGCACCTACCCGCGGCGGTCGGGTGGGCGCTGACCGGGCAGCGCACCGACGAGGCCACGATGCTCGCGCTGCTCGCGCCGTACTCACCGCACCGCCATCGCGTGGTGCGGCTCCTGTCGGTCGGGGGCCGCCCGCGGGCGCCGCGACGTGGGCCGCGGCTCGCAGTCGCGGACTACCGACGCATGTGACCCGAAAGGCCGGACCGCCCGGCCCGCCGTGGCGGGCGGGACGCCCCGCTCAGCGCTCGGCGTCCTCCTCGCCGCGCGCCGGTTGCTGCGCAGCCGTGACCTCGGCGTGCGTGCGACCGGCGAGCGTGGTGCGGCGCGGGTTGGCGATCGATCGGTTGAGAGTCGCGGTCTCGCTCATTGTGGCTCCTCCATGCGTAGCGGGCTCAGGCTCGTGGACGTCCCGCGGGGTCCCGCGTCGTCGCGGGGGACAGGTGCCGATTGTGCGTGGCACTCGGTCTCAAAATCCATCCCCACGCATGTGATCCGGGTCACTTAGGCGGCGATTCACCCTGCGCGGGGTGACGATCGAGGCATGCCACTCACCCCGACCCCAGAGCCCCAACTGGTCCTGCTGCGGCACGGCGAGACGGCCTGGTCGGTCACCGGGCAGCACACCGGCCGCTCCGATATTCCGCTGACGCGGGCCGGTGAGGACCAGGCCCGGCAGGCTGGCGCGGCGCTGGCGGCGTACGACTTCGACGCCGTCTACACCTCCCCGCTGGCGCGGGCCCGGCGCACCGCGCAGCTCGCGGGATTCGCCGGCGCCGTCGTCGACCCCGATCTCGCGGAGTGGGACTACGGGCCGGTCGACGGACGCACCGCGCACGAGGTCTCCACCCTGATCGGCCACGAGTTCCGCATCTTCACCGACGGCGTGCGCGCGCTGCCGCCCGACCCCGCCCACTCCGAGGGACGCCCCGGCGAGCTGCTGGAGGAGGTCTACGCGCGGGCCACCGCCGTCGTCGAGCGCGCCGAGCGGACGCTGCGCGACGGCGGCGACGTGCTCGTCGTCGCGCACGGGCACCTGCTGCGCGTGCTCGCCACGGCCTGGCTGGGCGCCGATCCGCGCCTCGGTGAGCGGCTGGAGCTCGGCACCGCGGCGATCTGCCTGCTCGGATACGGGCACTCGCTGCGCACGATCGAGGGGTGGAACCTGCCGCCCACCGTGTGACCGCGTGAGGCGCCGCGGCCGGGCGTCACCCGCTCGTGGGAGCATGCGGGCATGGCCCTGCGCGATCGCAACCTCATCGACGACGAGTCCGTCGTGCTCGACCTGCGCACGCACGCCAAGGTGATGATCGGGCCGTTCGCCCTGTTCCTCGCGCTGGTGGCGGCGGCGATCGCCGTCATGCTCCTGTCCAGCAACGACGTCGTCACCTGGGTGGTGCTGGCCGTGGCCGCCGTGGTCGCCGTCGGATGGGTGTTCCTGCCCTGGCTGCGCTGGCGCACGACGTCGTACGCGGTCACCACCCAGCGCGTCGCCGAGCGGCGCGGCATCGTCACGCGCGTCGGGCGCGACATCCCGCTGTACCGGATCAACGACATCTCGATCGAGAAGGACCTGGTCGACCGGCTGCTCGGCTGCGGCACGCTCGTGATCGCCGACGCGACCGAGAAGCCCGGCATGGTGCTGCACGACGTGCCGCGCGTGGACGCGGTGCACCGCACCATCCAGCAGCTCCTGTGGGATCAGGACGACGGCTCCGACGACGGCGAGCGCCCCCCGACCGAGCCGCCCCGCAGGCGCTCATGACCACGTGGTTCGTCACGGGCGCGAGCCGCGGGCTCGGGCGGGCCATCGCGGTCGCCGCGCTCGAACGGGGCGACCTCGTCGCCGCGACCGCGCGGTCGCTCGACGCGCTGCGCGACCTGGCCGACCGCTTCGGCGACGCCGTCGTGCCGCTCGCGCTCGACGTGACCGACGCCGCCGCGGCCCGTGACGCCGTCGCCGCCGCGCACGCTCGGCTCGGCCGCCTCGACGTCGTCGTCAACAACGCCGGCTACGGGCTGTTCGGGTACGTCGAGGAGCTCGACCCGCGGCTGCTGCGCGACCAGCTCGACGTCAACCTCTTCGGAGCGCTGCACGTGACGCAGGCCGCCCTGCCCCTCCTGCGCGCGCAGGGGTCGGGCCACATCGTGCAGGTGTCGAGCTCGAGTGGCGTCGCGGCGTGGCCCGGCCTCGGCGGATACCACGCCTCCAAGTGGGCGCTCGAGGGGCTGAGCGACGCGCTCGCGCAGGAGGTCGCGCGCTTCGGCGTCGCGGTCACGCTGGTCGAGCCCGGCCCTGTGGACACCGCGTGGCGCGGCGCCTCCGCCGTCCACGCCACACCGCTGCCCGCCTACGACGACGCCCGCGCGGCCGCGTGGCACCCCCCGGGCGCCTCGACGCCGCAGGCGGTCGCGGCGGTGGTGCTCGCCGTCGTCGACGCGCCCGCCCCGCCGCTGCGGATCCTCGTCGGGGACCTCGCCGCGGACGCCGTGATCCCGATGACACAGGCGCGGCTCGACGCGTGGCGCGCCTGGGAGGGCCTGGGCCGGTCGGCCGACGGCGACGATCCGGGCCGCGTCGAAAACTGATCTCGATCGGCGCGTGCCGCCGCCGCGTTAGCGCGCGCGGGGCCCGGCGCGCGCTGCGAGAGTGTGCGAATGGACCCCTCGGTCGACCTGTGGATCCGGCTCGCGTGTGAGTTCATCGGCACCGCGATCCTCATCATCATCGGCAACGGCACTGTCGCGAACGTGCACCTCAAAGGCTCGAAGGGGTACCGCGGAGGGTGGAGCCTCATCGCGATGGGCTACGGCCTGGGCGTCATGATCCCCGCGATGATGTTCGGCGGGATCAGCGGCAACCACATCAACCCGGCATTCACGCTCGGGCTCGCGATCTGGGGCATGTTCCCCTGGCACCTGGTGCCGCTGTACTGGCTCGCGCAGGTGCTCGGCGCGATGGCCGGGCAGCTCGCCATCGTGGTGACCCACAAGCCGTACTACGACCTGACCGACGACGCGCAGGACGTGCTGGCCACGTTCTCGACCATCAACTCGGCCCACAGCCGGCTCAACGGGTTCCTGTCGGAGACGCTGGGGTCGGTCATCCTGTTCTCGTGCGCGCTGGCGCTGGTGCACTCCCCGCTCATGCGCGAGGAGCAGGGAGTCGCGCACCTGGGGATCGGGTTCCTGGTGTGGGCCCTGGTCGTCGGGCTCGGCGGGCCGACCGGGCCCGCGCTCAACCCCGCGCGCGACTTCGGGCCACGTCTGCTGCACCAACTGCTGCCGACGTCGGTGCTGCGCGCCAAGGGCGGGTCGGACTGGCGCTACGGCTGGGTGCCGGTCGCGGCGCCCCTCCTGGGCGGGCTGCTGGGCGTGGGCGGCTGGCACTTGCTGCTGGGCTGAGCGGGACCGGGCCGAGCGGGGCCGGTCAGGCGGCGCGGCGCTCGGTTCCGGGCGCCTCGTCCGCGGGCAGCAGGTCCGCCAGGCGCCAGTCGTCGAACGCCTCGGCGTGCTCGGCCGCCAGCCCGTCGGGGCGGGCCTCCTGGATCGCGTGATGCTGCACGCCGCGCGCGCGCAGCCGGGCCGCGAGCTCGACGACGTCGTCACGCGTGTGCACCGTCGGGTCCACCGTGGTGCGCACCTCGTGCGCGACGCCGTGGGTGAGCACCACGTCGAGCGACCGCCACGCGGCCGAGCCCGACGTCGTGACGCCCGTGACCTGTGCGTACTTCTCCGGCAGGTGCTTGATGTCGAGGCCCACCCAGTCGAGGGCTCCGCGGGCCGCCAGCGCCTCCAGGCGCCGGGGCCACGCGCCCCCGGTGTGCAGCCCGACGGCGAACCCGAGGTCGCGGACCTCGTCGATCGCCGCGGGCAGCGCGGGCGACAGCAGTGGCTCGCCCCCCGAGAACACCACGCCGTCGAGCAGGCCGCGGCGGCGGCGCAGGAACGCGACGACGTCGGACCACGCCATCGCGCCCGGCGCCCGCGGGTCGAGGATGTCCTCGTTGTGGCAGTACACGCACCGCCACGGGCAGCCCTGGAGGAACACGACGGCGGCGAGCTTGCCGGGCCAGTCCACCGTGGAGAGGCGGACCAGCCCGGCGACCACCGGGCCGGGGGGCGCGGGTGGGGTGGTTTCGACAGGCTCAACCACCGAGGGTGCGGGTGGGGTGGTGGGGTCAGGCGAAGGCCGGCTCACGGAACGTCACCCGCTCGTGGTACTCGCCCTGCTTGCCCGTGTTGAACGAGCTCACCGGGCGCAGGTAGCCCATGACGCGCGTCCACACCTCGGTGCCGCGCCCGCACGTGGGGCACGCGTGCTGCTCGCCCGTGAGGTATCCGTGCACCTCGCACACCGAGAACGTCGGCGTGACGGTGATGTACGGCAGGCGGAAGCTCTCCAGCGAGCGGCGCACCAGCGCCTTGCACGCCTGCGCGTCCGAGACGCGCTCGCCCATGTACAGGTGCAGCACGGTGCCGCCCGTGTACTTGGTCTGCAGCTCCTCCTGCTGCTCGAGCGCCTCGAACGGGTCGTCGGTGAACGAGACGGGAAGCTGGGAGGAGTTGGTGTAGTACGGCTCGGCGTCGGTGCCCGCCTGCAGGATGCCGGGGAACCGGCGGCGGTCCTCCTTGGCGAACCGGTAGGTGGTGCCCTCGGCGGGGGTCGCCTCCAGGTTGTACAGGTGACCGGTGCGCTCCTGCGCCTCGACCATGCGGGCGCGCACGTGGTCGAGCACCTCGAGCGCCATGAGCCGGCCGGCGGGCGTGGTGATGTCCTCGCGGTCGCCGGTGAAGTTGCGGATCATCTCGTTGACGCCGTTGACGCCGATGGTCGAGAAGTGCGAGTCGAGCGTGCCCAGGTAGCGCTTGGTGTACGGGAACAGGCCGTCGTCCATGAGCCGCTGCACGGCCACGCGCTTGGTCTCCAGCGAGTCGACCGAGATCTCGATGAGGTGGTCGAGCGCCGCGAGCAGGTCGCTCCACGATCCGGTGTGCACGAACCCGAGCCGGGCCATGTTGAGCGTGACGACGCCGATCGAGCCCGTCTGCTCGCCCGAGCCGAACAGGCCGTTGCCGCGCTTGAGCAGCTCGCGCAGGTCGAGCTGCAGCCGGCAGCACATCGAGCGCACGTCGCCCGGGTTGAGCTCGGAATTCACGAAGTTCTGGAAGTAGGGCGTGCCGTACTTGGCCGTCATCGCGAAGATCTTGTCGGCGACCGGGGCGTCCCAGTCAAAGTCCTTGGTGATGTTGTACGTGGGGATCGGGAAGGTGAAGGCCCGCCCCGCGGCGTCGCCGGCCGTCATGACCTCGACGAACGCCTCGTTGATCATCGCCATCTCGGGCGCGAGGTCGCCGTAGGTGAAGTCGGCCACCTCCTCACCGATGATGGGGTGCTGGTCCTTGAAGTCGTCCGGGCAGACCAGGTCGAACGTCAGGTTGGTGAACGGCGTCTGGGTGCCCCAGCGCGAGGGCACGTTGAGGTTGTGGACGAGCTCCTGGATGCCCTGGACCACCTCGGGGTAGGTCAGGCCGTCGCGGCGCACGTAGGGCGCCATGAGGGTGTCGAAGCTTGAGAACGCCTGGGCGCCGGCCCACTCGTTCTGCAGCGTGCCGAGGAAGTTGACCACCTGGCCCAGCGCGCTGGAGAAGTGCTTGGCGGGGCCTGAGTCGATCTTGCCGGGGACGCCGCCGAAGCCCTCCTGCAGGAGCTGGCGCAGCGACCATCCGGCGCAGTAGCCACCCAGCACGTCCAGGTCGTGCACGTGGATGGCGCCCGAGCGGTGGGCCTCGCCGAGCTCGGGCTCGTAGACCTCGTCGAGCCAGTAGTTCGCCGTCACCTTGCCGGCCACGTTGAGGATCAGGCCGCCGAGCGAGAAGCCCTGGTTGGCGTTGGCGCGCACGCGCCAGTCCGAGCGGTCCAGGTACTCCCCGATCGTCGAGGCGACGTCGATGCTGCGGCCCATGTGTGCGTCCTTCGCGGTGAGAGGGCGGTGAATCACCGCCGTGTGGTTCAAGAAGTACCACAACATCTAGTGGTCCGCAGGGCCAGTAGGCACAACATGTCGGGTGTGTTGCTGACATGATGTCAGCCCTCATGCGTCGCACGAGGTGAGCCGCGCGGCACGCCTCACGCACGTGACGCGCGCAGCACCAGATTCTCCGGAGCCCGCCGTGGCCCGTCGGCTCGCTGCAGACACGTGATCACCACGAGGCGGGAGGCGCCGTCGCTGGGTCTCCGCATCGACACAATGACGCGGCGGGGGCCCGGCGCGTGATGCGCGAGGCCCCCGCCGCCCAGAGTTTCGTGTCAGACGGCGGCGTCGTCCTCCCTCCGTCGCGCCAGCGGGTACCCAATCCCCACGAGCGCGCCCGCGACAAGCAGCAGCACGCCGACTGTCGCACCGGTGCGGGGCAGCGACACGATGCCCTGAGGTGTGACCGGGAGCTTCGGCGGGGCCGGGGCCGTCGCGTGCGTCGTCGAGCAGGCGGGGTCGACGAACGTCGCCTCGGGCTCGAGCAGCGCGACCGCGTCGAACAGCAGCGGCTGCATGAGGTCAGGCGCCGCGCACGACGTCGGCGGGAGCCTGCCGGCGCCTCCCGTGCCCGTGATGACATTGCGCAGCGTGACGCCATAGGCGTCGTCGGCGATCCGCACCGAGTAGTGGAGCACGGTGGGCTCGGCGAGCTTGTCGATCCTCCACTCAAGCGTCATGCCGTCGTCGCTGCGCGTGACCGCGTCCTGGTGGTCGAGCACCTCCACGAAGGTCGCCTTGCCGTCGCCGAGCACGTCGGACAGGTCATCGGTGACGACCAGGTCGGTCAGACCGTCGATGTCCTCGCCGAGGGGTGTGGCGGTCAGCGCGTAGGTGATGACCTGGCCGCGATCGGCCTTGCCGTCCTGGTCGTCACTCGACTTGGTCAGCGACCAGGTCGGGTCGATCGTGTGGACGGTCACGCACACCTCATCAAGGTCTTCGACCTCGACACCGTCAACGCAGGTCTCGGGCGGGACGGGGTCGCCCGGCTCGTCGGGGTCCACCCCGCCCATGCCGGTGACGACATTGCGCAGCGTGACTCCGTAGGCGTCGGCGTCGACGATGACGGTGTACGTCAAGGTCGCCTCACGGGTGAGGGCGCCAACGCTCCACTCGATGCTCTGCCCGTCGTCCGCGACCTTCGCGGAGCCTCTGCTCGCCGTGATCGAACCATCGATGAGCGTCGCGTGCGTCAGCAGGTCGGACAGGTCATCCGTGACGACGACGCCCGGCACCGTCGCATACTCCTCGCCGATCGCCGAGGCGGTCACCGTGAAGGTGATCCTCGATCCGGGCGCCACCGTGCCGGTGGTGTCGGTGCTCGTCTTGCTCAGCCGCCAGACCGGGTCCGTAGCGTGCGTGGTGATGCACTCTTCGACCAGCAACGCGTTCGGGGTTCCTTCGGCGCACGACATCGGAGGGAAGTCGCCCTCGCCGTCCTCGTCGCGATCCGTGCCGCCCGAGCCTGTGACCACGTTGCGCAGCGACACGCCGTAGGCGTCGTCGGCGACCTGCACCGAGTAGTGGAGCACGGTGGGCTCGGTGAGCTTGTCGATCCTCCACACGAGCGTCATGCCGTCTTCGCTGAGCTTCGCCGCGTCCTGGTGGTCGAGCACCTCCACGAAGGTCGCCTTGCCGTCGCCGAGCACGTCGGACAGGTCATCGGTGACGACCAGATCGGTCAGACCGTCGACGCTTCCTCCGACCGGCGCGGCCTCCACCGCGTAGACAATGAGCTGGCCGGGCTCTGCCTTGCCATCGTTGTCGCTACTCGTCTTCTTCAACGACCACGTCGGATCCGTCACGTGCTCCGTCATGCACTCGGCGCCGATTTCGTCGAAGGGAGTGCCCGCCGCACACGTGGTTGGCGGGAGGTCGTCTTCCACAGTCTCCGGGCTGCCGCTGGCCGTGCCAGTGACGACGTTGCGCAACGTCACGCCGTAAGCCTTCTCACTGACCCGAACGGTGTACGTGAGGCTCTCCTGGTCAGCGAGCGATCCAAACACCCACGTGATGCTCTGGTGGATCGGATCGAACGACGCCGTGCCTGAATATGGTTCGAGGAACTCGACGAAGGTCGCGTTGTCCCCATCCAGCACTCCGCTCAGGTCGTCGGTGATGACGAGGCCGGTGGGGGGCTCTGCGCCCTCGCCGCCCGTGTTGGTGGCAGTCACCGTGTAGGTGATGAGTCCGCCGCGATCAACCGCGCGGTCCGCCGGGTTGCTCGACTTAGCCAGCGACCAGGACGAGGGGTGGAAGGTGTTGGCGAACGTCGCGACCGGCCAATGAGGCTCGGGGTCCGTGGTGGTCACCGTGGAGGTCACGGTGCTGCCGCCACTCACGCCGCCGTACCCCGCGACGGTCGTCTCCGCAGCGAGCACTCCTTCGCCGCGGTCAGCGACCACTGTGCAGACGACGTACAGCACTCCGTCGTAAGTGACGCCGGGGAGCGGTGCTGGCGGCACCACCTCTCTGACGTCCCAGCAGTACCGCGCGCCGATGTCGTCTTGCGTGAACGTCGCGACCAGGCCCGTCATCGTCACGGGCGTGTTCGCTGCGCTCAGCAGAGTTGGCACCGGTGCTCCAGGCTCGGCGCCGAAACGGCTGATCGTTGCCGCGTCCTGCGGCGTCACGGTGAACTCGAACTCCCCAGCGCTCATTGGCCGGCCTACGAGCGACTTTGTGAGGTCGAGCCGCCACGGAAGGCTCGCCGAGTACGTGTTGACGAACGCCCCAGTCGAGTTTGAGTACTCGATGCTCGTGATCGACAAGGCGCCGATCCCATCGTCCTCGACCACGATCGTCACCGTGATGGGGTCCGCATAATCCATCCATGACGGCGCGGGGACGGGTGTTCGTTCCGTCACCGTGTAGGTGTAGGTGCCCTTCGCGTGGAAAGTGATGTCACCGAAGCCAAACGGCGTCGCCCCCGCGCCCGAGTCCACTGTCACCTCCGTCCTCGCTGGCAGTGGCGCTCCTTCTTGGGCCTTCAGATCAAAGATGAAAACGTCGGACGCCGACCACGCGCGTCCCTGGAGCACCTTCCTGAACGTCGGTGTGGCCGTCGCCGGGCTTGGGATGTACGTGTTGACGAATCCCTGCTTCGTCCCGCTCGCCGTGACCTCAACCGCGAGGTTCGCGTCTCCGGCGTCATCGGGGTTCGTGACCTTGACCGTGTATGTCACAGGATCCCGGTCGTAGACCATCCCACTGCCGTCGTCAGTTGGGGCGACCTCTCGGACACAGAACGTGTACGTGCCCTGCTTCGCAAACGTCAGTGATTCGAAGGCGAATCGCGCGTCTGCCACTCCCGTCGCCGAGGCCGTCACCTGAACCTCAGGGATCGTCACCGTCCCGTCGTCAAGCGCAGCCTCGGTCAACGCGTCGCATGCTTCGAGCGTGAACGTGAACTCCTCGCCGTCCGCCCATTCGCGCCCGACAAGCGACTTTGTGCCCGTGATATTGGCCGATGCCTCGCCCGCGTCATAGGTGTTCTCGAATGCCGCAGGGACGTCGACGCCGTACGTGCCGGGACCTGGATCACACTCACCGTAGGGACTCGCCTCACTGATCTCGTCCTTCGTCGTCACACAACGCTCAGAGAACGCTGTGAGGTCCATTGGCCCCTCTGCTCCATCCGGCGTCTCACCCAGATCTTCCAGAGCCACGCGAATTGCATAGAAGTAGACGCGCGCGTCGTAGGAGACGAAAGAGTCCGAATCGTTCGGGTCCACTTCCTCTACCGAGTAGTAGAATGTGTGTCCCGCGTGAATTGCGGTGAACGACAGGCGTGGCGAGTGGACGATACTCTGACCCGGCACATTCGTGACTACGATTCCCTTCTCCCCGAACGACGGTCCCTCGACGCCAGTGCGGTCGCCCGGCGGCTTCTCGAGATCGGCGCCGAGGGACTTGTAGAGAAATTCATGCGCCAGCGTCGGGCTCCGCCATACGGTGCCATCAGAGCTCGTGAGGTCATTGACCTGCTTCGTCGCCTGCAGCGTGCCGCCCACCTCACCGTCGTCCCACGTGTTGACAAAGGAAGCGACGTCCACTGCCGAGGCAGGGGAGAGAACGGTGCCGTCGTCGTCGCGGACTGGGGTGAGCACGGCGGACGCGTGCAGCACGCCGTCGCCTTCATCCGAGACCGTCACCACCCACGAGTAGGCCGCCGAAGAGAACGAGAGCGCCGGGTCCACAGCATAATCGTCGCGCTCGTAGATCGTGTAGGCGTACTCGCCCGCTGACTCGAACTCGATCGGCGGGAACGAGACGGCTGCGCCGCTCGTTACGTCAACAGTCCTACAGGTCTGCACCTCATCGCACAGAGAGAATTGGAAGGTGTCGTCTTCGCGCCAACTGCGACCCTCAATAACCTTTTGGACCGATGGCCCATCGGAAACGGCACTCGCAGGTTCGTAGCGGTTGACGAAGTCCGCTGAACTCCCGCTCGCCGGCGGAGAGGGAATCACACCTGCAGGCGGGCCATCCGGACTCTCGAGGTAATACCCCGGAGGAATCTCAGACTCGACTTCGGTCACGACGTACTCGGCCCCTGCAGGGAGCCCGTAGAAGATCGCGTACTCGTCCGCGAACAGGGTGAACTGATCATGGTTCTCGACTATGATGTTGCGGTCGAGCGAGTGATCGCTGCGATAAACCGACGCCAGGAACGATTCTGCCAACGGCGCCTCGTCGTCCTGCGCCGCTTCCTCCGACCGGGCCACATCGAGCTGGAACGTGAACGGCGTCGAGGCCTGCGGGTGAAGGCCAGCGCTCTCGTCGAACACAACAGACTTCGACACCCGTAGGGTTCCCGGCGCCGGGTAGTCGAGCGTTCCGTTATTACCGAGCGCGACGGTGACGACGCCGTCGGGCCCACTTGTCGACGTGATCGCACTGCGCGTCGTGCGCACAGAGGTCGCGGTCCCGGTGTTGTTTCCCGAACCACCGACACAGGTGGGAGCATCGTAATCCCAAGTGGCATTCGAGCACTTGTCATAGTCGAGGCTCTGGATGCGTTCGGCGCCGATGTCAAGCAGGCCGGCGGGCGCGACGATCTGTCCCTGCGCCGCGGTCGGGTTGAATCCCGCATCCCGCAGGTCGCCGATCGTTGTGCCGATCGTCAGAAGCGTCCGTTCTGGCGTCGTTCCGTCGGGGCGTGTGTAAACGACATCCTGGTAGTAGACCGGGGTACTCCGGTCTCCCCAGTCGGCTTGCGTGAGCGGCTCGCTCACCTGCGCGTCCATGAAGAGCGGCGACGCAGCCGAGATGCGATAGAAGTCGTTGCGGAGCGACGGCGTGAAGGAGGCAGTGGTGAGTCCTTCCGCGGCGCCGTCGTTGTAGGCGTTCGAATAGAACCGTACCTTGCCGTCAACAGAGTTCCCGGAGATGTAATTGGTCAACGCAACCCGTTCGGCAGCGGACAACAAGTGCTCAGCGCCTGGGTCAGTTGGGACGGGGTTTGCGAGGAACTCGAGCACTGCGCTCTTCGGTGCCACCTTGTAGTAGACGTGCAAGGGGTGCGAGACGAAAGAGGCGATGCTCTTCGGGTCGCCGTTCTCGTCGAGAGTGACACGCTTGTCATACACGGGCAGGAGGCCGACCGGCACGCGGACGGTCACGGTGTCTCCGACGCTGAGGTCATCGCTCCTGGCCACAGTGATCTTGATTGCCGTCAGTTCCGTCGCGCCCGGCATGATTGAGTTGGCGTCGTACGAACCCGCGAACTCGTATGCGTCCACGTTCTGACTCTGCTGCACGCTGCTCTTGACCGTGAACGTCGTCGCGACACAATCGGTCTCAACATCGCCGGGCTCGGCTTCCTCCATCGCCCGGTCGTCAAACGAGCAGAATGCGATTCGGCTCATGTCGGTGACGTGCATGTAGGACCCGAGTTGATCGATAAATGTGACATACCCGTCGGCATTGGCCCCGTCGGATCCGACGGCGACGGGGAAGTTCGGCGCCGCGTCGACGATTGTCTCCGCGATCTCTTCGAACGAGTCCTTCAGGTCATCGGTCGTAACAGGGGCGAAGAAGTCGGTGTTGTATGCGAAGTCGCTAACTCTCTCGAGGTCAAAGGAAGAATAGTCCTCGTCCGTTGGGTGCGTGACGGGATAGTCCACATTAGAGTTGTTTCTCCTATCCACAAGGACGGAGAAAGGTTCAACGCCCGAAAGGTACTGATCGAGGGCGCCGCTGAAGCTCCTATCCATGTCGTTCTGTACCACGTCCTCGCGCTTCATCGCTGGGTCGAGCGTCGCATACGCGAGGTCCTGACCTTGTCCGATCAGACCTGGGATCCCGAGACCGACGGTGTAGACACTGGACTCCACTCCGTTGACTCCGTGGGCCCTGTTGTAGTCGTCGTCGTTGTAGGCCGCCCTGATCTTCTCCTTGAGCAGGGAAGCCGCCAGCGCCGCCTTGAATCCGTTCCCGTAGTACTGCGCGGGGTTGTTCTGGGTCGCCGGTGCGCTCGGTCCGTGGGTTCCGTCGTCCGTGGGGTTCCACCAGGAGGGTGAGGTCGCTGAGAGCGTGGGTTCGCCGTCGGTGAAGAGGATGACGTTGGGCACGCGCTGGTTCAGTCCCGTGACAGGTTCGCTCGGGTTCGCGAGCAAGCCCATGCCGGTCGTCACACCTCGTTGGATGTTCGTGGATTGAGTTCCGCCTTGCGTCCCGACGGTCCGTGTTTGGGTCGCAGTCTGCAACGTCAGCGCGCCACCCGACCCGCGCGTCAAGGAGATGTATGCCTCAGAGTCTTTGATCTTTGTCGGCGGGGCAAGCCCTTCGAGCACCTCGGCGTTGTTGCCGAACAACACGAGGGCGACTTTGTTGGCGTCGTTGTCCGCCTGGATGATGGAGATCGCCGAGTTGACTGCGTCCACCATGGCATACGCACGAGAGTTGAGCCACGACCGGGGCGCCGTTGTCGCACCCGTCTCGTCGCAGGTTTCAGTGTTTCCGACACACTGCCTCATGGAGTATGAGTTGTCGAGAACGAGCACGACGTCGATCGGCACTGGCACCGAGCTCATCACGTGGCGCGTCGATCCGACTGCGGACAGTGCGACGGCAAGTTCATCCGGGCCGACGACAAGAGGTCCCGGGTCTTCTTCGCCTTCCATTCCTGGAGGCACCGGAACGTCATTCTTGAAGACGGTCTTGTCGGTCCAGATGCGGCCTGGCCCCTGGCTTGAGATGGCGTAGTAGTCGGGGTCCTTCGCACCCGGATACTCGTGGTGCGTCTCTGGGTCGACGAGCTTCTCAGGCGTCGCGAGGTGGTCCGGGCGCTCAGTGCTTGTTGACGGATCGTCAGCCGCCGCTGCGCCCACCATCTCTTCGGGCCCGGCCACCGCCACTGCACCCGTACCGACAAGAGCCAACGCGAGAATCGCGGCCACGGTCGAGGCATAGCCGGAGCGGCGCCTGCTGCGGTATCGGTGAGCGATCATGGCAGTACTCCCTCGTCGGTGCGCGCGGCGATTCGCGCCGCCCCCGGCCGTCGCCTACGTAGGGGCGTGCCTCACGCTAAGTACCGGATCGCGCGGACCTTGCGGCGCATGGCGGCGGTTGATCGACAACGACGCCAACATCCGATGATCGTTACCTCATCGTTACCGATATGTCCCACACAGGCGCAGAAGCGACGCGTTTTGGCTAGCAGGTCACAATTCGAGAGGCGACATGCGACGGCGCTGGCCGCCGGGCGCCGATCCCGCCGATGAACACCGCCGCTTCGCATGACCCCTTCGACGCACGCTCGTCCATGCGTCCGCCACCCCTGCAAGTCCGCTCGATTCCTGATGTTTCAAGGAGTCGCGGCCCACCGTCATAGTGGTCCAACCACATCCGTGAGAACCGAGCTGAAATCGCCACGCAGGGACCCGATTCGCACAAAAACGAAAACGATCCCCATCCCAAACCGCCCACCCAGGCAGACGCGGGCGCGTATACCACGTCTCGCAATGTGTCGGCGCCCGCTCGACCTTCCGAGACGGCCCTTGGGCGCCCGATCCCAGCGCTCAGCCGCGCGCCGGGCCCAACCGCTGCGCGACCTCGTCCGCGACCTGCGCCATGGCGTGGGCGATCTGCACCGACCGCCCCAGGTACCCCGTCGGGTCCAGCAGCTCGCGCACCTCCTCGACGGTGAACGCGCCCATCACCACCGAGTCCTGCGCGAGCAGGTCGAGGAACGGGGTGTCGGTCACCGCGGCCTTCTGCGCGGCGTCGTAGACCACCTCGTGCGCCCGCTGCCGCCCGATCCGCTCCCCCAGCGCGAGCATGAGCGACTCGGACCCGATCATCCCGGCCGACAGCCGCAGGTTGGCCCGCATCCGCTCGCCGTCGAGCTCCAGCCCTCCGAGCACGACGTCGAGCCGCGCGAGCATGTCGCCGGCCAGCACCGTGGCCGAGGCCGAGATGTCCTCCAGCAGCGCCGTCATCGCCCCGTTGGCCTCGTGGTCGTGCAGCATCGACTCGAGCGCGGGCGCGGCCAGGGCGCGCAGCTCGGCCGACATGGTCAACATGTCGAGCACCAACTGCGGGTTGCGCTTGTGCGGCATGGTCGAGGACCCGACGGTGCCGGGCGGGATGGGCTCGAACGCCTCGCCGAACTCGGGCTGCATGAGCGCGTACACGTCTTTGGCGATCTTGCCGATGGTGCCGGCGATCTGCGCCAGCACCAGCACATACTCGACGATGCCGTCGTTGATGGCCCGTGACGGCACGCGCATGGGGCGCAGACCCAGCCGTCGCGCCACCCCGGCCTCGACGGCGCGCCCGGCCGCGCCGAACGACGCGAACGTGCCCACCGCACCACCCATGAGCACACAGAACAGCCGCTCTTCGACCCGTTCGAGCCGGTCGGCGTGCGCGACGAGCTCGTCGATCCACACGGCCACCTTGAATCCGAACGTGATCGGCACCGCGTGCTGGGAGTGCGTGCGCCCGGCGAGCGGCAGCGCGGCCGAGCGCCGCGCCTGCTCCGCACCGGACCGCAACGCCGCGCCCACCAGCTCCTTGATCTTGGTGTGCGCCTCGCGCAGCACCAGCACGTCCGCGGTCTGCGTGACGTTCTGCGTCGTCGCGCCCCAGTGCACCCACCCGCCGTGCTGCGTCCCGACGACGCGCGCGAACTCCTCGATGAGTGGCACCAGGGGGTGGCTGGCCTCCGTGGTCGCGGCGAGCACCCGCTTGATGTCGAGCTTCTCCAGCCGCGCCGTCAGCGCGATCGCCTTCGCCGACTCAAGCGGCACCAGGCCCGCGTCAGCCTCCGCGAGCGCCAACGCCGCCTCGACGTCGAGCCGGGCCTGCCAGCGGTGCTCACGCGAGAACAGCGCCGCGATCCCGGGGTCGGGCACGCGCCCCTCGGTGAACCGTCCGAACGGCGCGACGATCACACGACCACCTCCCTGCTCGGCATCCTCGCGCACGAGCGGCCCGCGCGGCGGGCGGGAGCGCGGACCGAGACAGTTGCGGGGGGCACAAGCCCGGGTGATTGTGGGCGTATGGGGACAACGAAGAGTGGTGTGGGAGTGGTCGAGACCGTCGTGCTCGACGTGCCCGACGTCGCCGCCGCGGGCGCCTTCTGGCAGCAGGTCGCGCCGTCGCGGGTGCTTCAGGAGGCCGACGACGACGGGCAGTTCCTGGTGCTGGGCACCCGCGAGGGCTGGCTGGTGGGGTTTCAGCCCGCCCCCGACCTCCAGCGCGCGCAGTGGCCCGGGCAGGAGCGCCCGCAGCAGCTCCACCTGGACCTGCGGGTTCCCGACCTGCCCGCCGCCACGGCCGCCGCGGTCGCGGCGGGCGCCACGGTGCTGCGTGAGAACCCGACGTGGAACACGCTTGCCGACCCCGCCGGGCACCCCTTCGACCTGTGCGTGAGCGACGAGGTCGACCACGCCGCAGTGTGGGCGCTGACGTTCGACGTGCCCGACGCCGGCGCCGCCGCGCGCTTCTGGGCGAGCCTGCTGGGCGAGGAGGTCGCCTACGAGGGCGACGGCATGGCCATGCTGGGCGGCGAGCGCACCCTCCTGTTCCAGCAGGTCGCCGACTACCACGCCCCCGCCTGGCCCGACCCGGCCCGCCCGCAGCAGCTCCACCTCGACCTGGGCATCGGCGAGCGCGACCCCGACGACGCGCAGGCCGCCGCACTCGCGCTCGGCGCCACGGCCCTGCCGGGCGGGGGCGAGACGTTCCGCGTCTTCGCGGACCCGGCCGGGCACCCGTTCTGCCTGTGCTGGGGATGAGGCCGCGGGAGGGGGCCACGCCTCAGCCCCGCCCGGCTCGCTCCACGAGCGCCGGATGCCGTGGGTCGTCGAAGCGCACGACGACGTCGGCGCGCCTGTCGGGGGCGACCTCGCGGCGGTACCGGTCATAGGCGGCGAGCTGCCACGCGTCGTCGAGCGGGGTGCCGCGCGTCTCGGCCGCGCGCGACAGCGCCAGGTGCGCCGTCAGGTCGACGTCGAGCCCGAGCCCCAGGGCGAGCGACCCGTCGAGCACGACGACGGCGCCCGGCGCCGCGGTGACGTACGGGGCGCGCGTCGAGCGGTCGGTCACCGGGTCGCGCAGTGTCGGCAGGTAGCGCCCGCGCTCGACGACGGCGCCGAGCACCTCACGGTTGAGCGCGCCCGCGTCGACCCAGCCGTCGAGCAGCGCGTCGGCGTCGCGTCGCCCGTGCTCAAGCCGCAACGACGCGGGGCGCAGGAAGTCGCGCAGCCGCACCCGCGCGACGGGCCGCCCGGCCGCGCGCAGCGGGTCGACCAGCGCGTCCGCGAGCGCCTCGGGCCGCGCGGCGGGGTGCCCGTCCACGAGCAGCCGCACCGCCGTCGTGCCCTCCGGGCCTCGCGCGGGCTCCTCGGGGCAGTCCAGCGCGCGCGCCACCAGGCGCGTGACCAGGGCGTCGAAGGTCAGGGGCAGAACCCGCACCGCGCCATGGTGTCATGGTGCAGAAGTGGTATGACGTGAGCCCAATGTTCCGATCGCCGCCATACGATCGTCCCGTGACGGATCAGGTGGTACGTGTCGGAATCGTCGAGGACGAGGCGCTCATGCGCGGAATGCTCGAACAGACGCTCTCGGCCGAGCCGAACCTGCGCGTCGTTCACGCGGTGCCGGGAGCCACGGAGGCGCGCCTGGTGTTCACCCCTGGATCGATCGACGTCGCGCTGCTCGACGTGCACCTGCCCGACGGCAACGGCGTCGCGCTGGGCGTGCAACTGCAGCGGCAGGACCCGAACCTCGCGATCATGCTGCTGTCGGCCGAGGACGTCATGGGCCTGTTCACCTCGGTGCAGGAGGAGGCGCCCAAGGCGTGGAGCTACCTGTCGAAGCGGTCGAGCTTCGCGCGCGACGTGCTGGTGCGCGCCGTCGCGGCGACCGCGGAGGGGCAGGTCGTCGTCGACCCGTACCTGGTGCAGCGCTCCGAGCCGCGCACCGGCTCGGCGGTGGCCGACCTCACGCCCGCGCAGTTCGGTGTGCTGCGGCTGGTCGCGGAGGGTCTGTCGAACCAGGCGGCGGCCGAACGGCTCGGCATCAACACGCGGTCGGTCGAGAGCCACCTGAAGTCCATCTACCAGCGCCTGGGGATCGACGGCGACGGCAGCAACCGGCGCGTCGCGGCCGTGCTCGCGTTCATCGAGCAGACCGGGCGTGCGTGGCGGACATGACCTCCGCGCCCGGCCCCACTCGCCGCGCCGAACGCCTCCCGGCGCTGCGGGCCGACCTCACCCGGCACGCGACGACCCGCATGGGCGTCGTGCTCGCGTCGACCAACGCGCTGCTGTTTGCGCTCATGTCGCTCGCGCAGTGGGCCGGGTGGGGCGGGTGGTACACCGCGTCCCAGCTCACGGGCGCCGCGACGCTCGCCCAGGCCCTCGGGGTCACCGGCGTCAACCTCGGCTACGGGCTGCTCGTCGTGGCCGGCACGTTCGCGCTGCGCCCGATGTCGTGGCCGCCGCGGACCCGATACCTGATCATCGCGGCGGTGGCGCTGGTGGCGTCCTTGCCGCGCGTCGCCGGGCTGCGGGCCATCTACTCGACGCCGTCGGGCGCCGTCTTCGCGATCGCCGAGTGGGTCGCGGGCTTCGCGGCCGGATTCGTCGCGGTGAGCGCGGGCGTGCTCACCGCGCAACTCGTGACCCGCGCGCGCGACGAGGAGACCCGCAGGCTGCGCGAGGCCCGGCGTGCGGCCCGCGCCGTCGAGGAGCTGCAGACCGAGGAGATGCGCGTGCGCCGCATGGTCTCCGACCAGCTCCACGGCACGCTGCAGCACCGGTTGGTCGCGGTCACCGCGGGTCTCGACGGGCTCGCGGCGCGGCTGGCCACCACCGATGAGGCGGCGGCGGCCGAGTTGCGCGAGTGGGCCGAACGACTGGAGGAGGTCCGCGACCAGGAGGTGCGCTCACTGAGCCACGCGGTGTTCCCCTCGGGCGTCGAGCTGGGCGCGCACCGCGCCATCGAGCAGATGCTGCGCCGGCTGCCGGTGCGCCTGGCGACGTCGCTGGAGATCGGCCCCGAGTACCGGCGCCTGTCCGACGCCGGCCAGGAGCCGCTGCCGCTCGCCGAGCGCCTCGTGGCGGTCTACACCGTCGAGGAGGCCGTGACCAACGCGCTCAAACACGGGCGCGCGACGCAGGTGCGCGTCGCCGCCGAGGTGCGCCCGGCCGACCGGTCCGCTCCGGGCGGCCCATGGCTGCTCGACGTCACCGTGGACGACGACGGCACGGGCCTGCCCGACGGCGAGCCCGAGCTGTTCGGGCTGGCCCGGCACGCCGAACGGCTCCAGTCGCGCGGCGGGTCGCTGCGGCTCGGACCCAGCCCGCTGGGTGGAGCGCGCGTGCGCGTCTCGCTGCCGTTCGACCGCACCCCCGGCGCGACCGAGCCGGGCACACCCCCCGCGGAGTGAGCCGCTACTCGCAGGCCACGCCGTCGCCGTCACGGTCGAGGGCCGAGCGGTAGCCCGGCTGCCCCGCGAAGAGCGGGGCCGCGCCCGCGTCCCGGGCCGCCGTGCAGTTCTTGAAGTAGACGCTCGCGTCGACCGGAGCCGGAGCGGGCGCGGGCTCCGGAGCGGGCGCCGGGGCAGGCGCGGGGGCAGGGGCAGGCGCAGGCGCCGGGTCGGGCGCCGGAGCAGGAGCCGGGGCGGGCGCGGGCGCCGCAGGCGGGGCGACAACCAGCCCGGCCGACCCACCCGACGGCAGCGGCTCGTCGGGGCAGGCGCCCAGCACGCGCGCCATGGCGTCGCGCTCGGGCGCCGTGACCCACAGACCGTAGGAGGCCTTGACCGCCACCTGCCGTGCGACGTACGCGCACCGGAACGCCTTGTTCGGCGGCAGCCATGTGGCGGTGTCGCCGGCGCCCTTCGCCTGGTTGACCGAGCCCTTGGAGGCGAGCAGGTTGAGCGGGTCGTTCGCGAACGCCTTGCGGGTCTCGGGCGCCCACTGCTGCGCACCCTTCTGCCACGCGTCCGCGAGCGCCACCACATGATCGATCTGCACCTGCGCGCTGGTGTCCTGCCCGCGTTGGAAGGCGATCGTCTCGCCCGAATACGGGTCGGCGAACGTGCCGGTCAGCACCACGCAGCCGTGCGTGCCGGCCTTGGTGGCGATGTCGGTCAGGTCGCGCGCGAGGATGTCGTTGCGCGTGTCGCAGCCGTTGCGGTCGACGTCGGCCCACGCCGGGCCGAACAGGTCGCGGTCGTACCCGGTCATCGGGGCGCGGCCCTTGACGGTGAGCGTCGCGACGGCCGCGAGCGCCGCGCTGGGCCCCTCTGCGCCCGTCTCCGTCGCGCCCGTCTCCGTCGCGCCCGTGTCCGCCGCTGCCGCGGGCGGCTCGGCCACCGGCTCGCTCGGCGTGGCGCTCGGCTCCTCACTCGCCACCTCGTTCGCCATGTCGCTCGCCATGTCGCTGGGCGTCTCGCCCGCCACGGCCGACTCCGCGTCGGGCGACGGCGCGCTCACCGACGACGCGGCGAGCGCCCCCCGCGCGCCGACGTCGTCGGACGCCCCGGCGGCCCCGGCGACGACCAGCACGGCGACCAGCGATCCGGCGCCCACCGCGGACGCGGTGCGCCGGCGCATGCGCCCCCACCAGGTGCGCGTGGTGAGCACACCCCAGGCTGCGCTGGCGGCCAGGTAGAGCAGCGCGAACGCCAGCATGCCGCTCAGTCCCCCGACGAGGCCGATCAGCCCGGCGAGCAGCAGGCCGCAGATCCCGATCCAGAACGAGGGGCGATGGGTGTCAACGAGGCTCACGCGGACAACTGTGCCGTCTCGCGCGCCCGATCTGGGCGTTTCGCGGGTGAAAATGGCTTTCGATGCGCGCCATCACCCGTCAGGCGAGCTCGCGCCACCCCGGCAGCACGCGTTCGAGCGCGACGGGCAACTCGACCGACTCGCCGTCCTTGCCGCCCTCCCCCAGCACCATGGGCGGGCGAGCCGGCGCCGGGCGCACGCCGCGCACGCGGTCGAGCGCCGAGAGCGGGGCGATGAGCACGTAGAAGTGGCCGTCGGCCCCCAGCGCGGCCGTGCGGTCCAGGCGCAGGTGCCAACCGCGCAGCGGGGTGCGGGCCTCGCCGCGGCCGCCGTAGCCGCGCACGCGCAGGGGCGTGGGCGCGGGGCCGTGGGCGAGCACGACGGGCAGGAACTCGCGCAGCAGCCCCTCGGCCTGCTCGTGCACGGCGTCCTGCCGCGCGCGCAACCGGTCGGCCTGCACCCGCGCGGCCTCGGTGCGCTGCGCCATCCACTCCTCACTCACCCCCGAAGTCTGACATCTGGTGCGCGCGGGCGACGGCGTGCGGCGCAGCGCCCCGTGTGCGGTTGACGCGCGTCCACCCCGACTGTCGCCGGCGCCGCGACCTGTCGGGGATCACGCGCGCCTGGTTGGATGGTGTGATGGAGCCGGAGTCCGCCGAGTCGTATTACGCCCGCCTCGCCGCCGCGACGGACGCGGGCGGCCGCCTGCCGCTGGTCACCGACGGGCCGCTCAGTTGGGACGTCTTCCCGTTCGAGGCCGCCTCGCTGCGCCTCAAGCCGCTGGAGCCGCTGGCCGACGTCGAGCCGCCCCGCCGCGGCGAGGACCCCGCCGAGTGCTGGTGCGCCTCGCCCGACGGCGCCCACGGCGAGGTGTGGGGCAACGAGCGGTGGGTGCTGCGGCTGGTCGAGCCGTCGAGCCTGCCCCTGACGCTCAGCCTGGGGCCGCGCGCCCACCACGACCTGCCGGGGCTGACGACCGAGCTCGCGGCGGAGCTGGGCCAGCTTCTGGTGTCGGTCGCGGCGGCCATGGAGGCGCTGCCGAGCGTCGGGCGCGCGCACGTCGGCAAGTACGGTGACGGCTCGGCGCACCTGCACGTGTTCCTGTTCGGGCGCCCCGCCCGGCTGCCTCAGTTGCGCGGCTCGCCACTTCAGGACTGGGAGGCGTGCCTGCCCCTGACGCCGGGCGAGGTGCTGCGAGCCAACGCCGCGTACGTCGCCGGGCGGGTCGCCGTCGACATGGGCGGCCGCGCCGCCTGACCCACCTGCGGCGTAGGGCCGCACACGACCCTCATCCCGCGGTCGGACGCCGTCGTCCACAGGTTCCACCGCAGGTCCGACGACGTCGCCGCGCGCCGTCCGTAGCGTCGATGGCATGACCACGCACCTGCACCCCCTCAGCCCCCGCGAGGTCGCGAGCCTGACCTCGACCGCCCGCCCGCGCGCCGAGTCGGTCGCCCTCGGCGTCCTGTCTGCGGCGTCGGCGCTCGCCGTCGTCGCGGCGGGGCTCGCCCGGATTCTCGCCTGACTCACCTGCCCGTGCGCGGGCCGCCGACGGCGCCTACCGTCACCCCGTGAGCACCCACATCGCGCTGCTGCGCGCGGTCAACGTCGGCGGCACGGGCAAGCTGCCCATGGCCGACCTGCGGCGGCTCGCGCAGGACGTCGGCTTCACCGGCGTCGAGACGTACATCGCGAGCGGCAACCTGCTCCTGGAGTCCGACGACGAGGAGGCCACGGTCGGCCGGAGGCTCGAGCGTGCGCTCGGGGCGTACGCGGGCAGGCCGGTGGGCGTCCTGGTGCGCAGCCCGGGCGAGTTGCGCCGCGTGCTCGACGCGAACCCCTTCGACGAGGCGCCCGGCAACCGGGTGGCCGTCGTCTTCCTGCCGGGAGCGGCACCGTCAGACGCCCTCGACACCGTCTCGCGCGCCGACGACGGCGAGGTTGTCCATCTCGGCGAGCGGGTCTTGTACGTGCACTATCCGAACGGGATGGGGCGCTCGCGCCTGCGGGTTCCGGCCGCCGCGCAGGGCACGGCCCGCAACGTCAACACGGTCGCACGGCTGGTCGCGCTGGCCGAGGCCCGCACCCCCGGCTGACCGACGCTCAGCGCCCCCATAGCCGCCCCAGCAGTCCGCCCTTGCCCTGCGGGGCGTCGTCGTGCCCACCGCACCACTGGGCGGGCGGCACCTGGTCCTTGACGCTGTCCACGTGCTGGCCGCAGCCCGCCCAGGTCGTCTTGCCGCAGGTCGAGCAGGTGACGGGGTAACACATCGAGGTCTCCTTGGGGATGGCCGGGGGTGTGGGTCGGGGGCGGGCGAGGTGCGGGCGGGCTCAGGCGAGCATGAGGAAGAGCCGCTCCAGCTCCTCGGGGCTCAGCCCCTCGGCCTGCGCGGCGCCCTCGGGGTCGGCGAGGCAGTCACGCATCGCCGTCGAGACGATCGTGAAGCCCGCGCGGTCGAGCGCGCTGGACACCGCGGCGAGCTGCGTGACGACGTCCTTGCACGAGCCGCCGCCCTCGACGGCCGCGATCACGGCGTCGAGCTGGCCGCGCGCGCGGCGCAGCCGGTTGACGATCCGCTTGTGGGCCTGGGCGTCGGGGGTCATCGGACCGGCTCCTTCGCGGGCGCGTCGGCACGGGTGAGCCGGTCGGCCGCGGGTGAGCCGAGCGCCGCGCGCAGCGTGAGCATCCCGCCGGACAACGACGCGGAGTCGAACCCTGCGTGGGTGAGCACACGGTGCGCGATGTGCGCGCGCACCCCCGACTGGCAGGTCACGCGCACCGGCCGCCCGGCGGCGGCCTCGCGCACCTCCTCCAGCCGCTCGCGCAGTTCGGTGTGCGGGATGTTGAGCGAGCCGGGGATGCTCCCCGTGGCGAACTCCTGCCGCGAGCGCACGTCCAGGACCAGCGCCGACGCCATCACCTCGTCGAGGTCGGCCGCGTGCCACAGGCGCAGCGTGCCGTCGAGCACGTTCCCCGCGACCATGCCGGCGAGGTTGATCGGGTCCTTGGCGGCCCCGAACGGCGGGGCGTAGGCGAGGTCGAGGTCGATGAGGTCCTCGGCGCCCAGCCCGGCGCGGATGGCGGTGGCGAGCACGTCGAGGCGCTTGTCGACGCCGTCGGCGCCGACGGCCTGCCCGCCGAGCAGCCGCCCGTCCTGGCCGACGTGGACGACCAGGTGGACCTGGGTCGCGCCCGGGAACCAGCCCGCGTGCTGGGTGGGGTGCAGGTGCAGCGTGTGGTGGCTGATCCCGGCCCGTACGAGCGACTCGCGGTTCGCGCCCGTCAGGCCCGCGGCCAGGCGGCCCACGCGCACGACGGCGGTGCCGACCGCCGCGGGGATGGGCCTGGCGGTCTCGGGGCGCAGGATCGCGTCGGCCACCAGGCGCCCGGCGCGGTTGGCGGGCCCGGCCAAGGGCACGGGGCGCCGCGCGCCGGTGACGGCGTCGGTCGACACGATGGCGTCGCCCGCCGCCCACACGTGCGGCAGGTTGGTGTGGCCGTGCTCGTCGACGACGATCGCGCCGCGCTCGGTCGCCACCCCCGCCGCCGCGAAGACGGCGGTGTCGGGGCGCACCCCGACCGACAGGACGACGAGGTCGGCCTCCAGGCGGGCGCCGTCGGACAGGACGACGACGTCGCGGTCCGCGCCCGACTCGGCGGGCGTGACGGCGGTGGCGGACGTGGACTCGTGGACCGTGACGCCCAGGCGGGTCAGCTCCTCGCGCACCAGGATCGCGAGCTCGGGCTCCAGCGGGGGCAGCACGTGGTCCGCCCGCTCGACCAGGTCGACCGCGACGCCCGCGGCGGCGAGCTGCTCGGCGGCCTCCAGCCCGATGAAGCCCGCGCCCAGCACCACGGCGCGGCGGGCCCCGGCGTCGACCCAGCCGCGGATCGTGACGGCGTCGGGCACGGTGCGCAGCGTGCGCACGCGCGGCGAGTCGAAGCCGAGCACGGCCTGCGCGCCGGGCGCCAGCACGAGCGCGTCGTAGCCGATGGCCTGCTCCCCGTCCGGGGTGCGCACCCGCACGGTGCGCGCGTCGGCGTCGAGGCCGACGACGTTGTGCCGCGTGCGCACGTCCAGGCGCAGCGCGGCCTGGAGCGAGGCGGGGGTCTGGACGAGCAGGGCGTCGGCCGAGCCGATCTCGCCGCCCACGTGGTAGGGCAGACCGCAGCCCGCGAAGGACACGTGCTCACCGCGTTCGAGGACGACGATCTCGGCGGACTCGTCGAGGCGCCGGGCTCGCGCAGCGGCGCTCATTCCGGCGGCGACCCCGCCCACGATGACGATCTTCATGACTCGGAGCATACCCCCGGGGGTTTATGCTCCGGCCGCGACCACCACGTCGGCGCGGCCGCGCCTCACACGACGCGCAGGAAGTGCGGGTTCGACTGCCAGATCTGGGAGACGCGCGAGGCGACTCCGGGCCGCACCGCCTCGACCTGCCGGCCCCCGCCGATGTAGATCGTCACGTGACCGGGCGACCAGATGATGTCCCCCGGCAGCGCCTGCGCCCGCGCGACATGCTGGGTGCGCGCCGAGTTGCGGATCGCCGAGGACTGGTGCGGCAGGCTCACGCCGAGCTGGCCGAAGACGTAGGCGACCAGACCCGAGCAGTCGAACCCCGCCGGGGTGGACCCACCCCACACGTAGGGGATGCCGGTGTACCGCTGGGCGATCGACGCCGCCGCGCCCCAGCCGCCGCGGTCCGCGCTGCGCGAGGCAGCCGGCGTCCGCGACACCGGCGCGACGGGCCGGGGCGGCGGGGCGGGCGTCACGTCGACGGTCTGGACCACGCCGTCGTCGCTCACACGCTCGACGTCGATGCGCGCCTCCTGCGCCACCGTGACCGCGGGCGTCACGGCCAGGGCGTGGCGCGCCTGGTAGCTCAGCTTCTCGACTCGCGCCCGAGTCTCGTCCCCCTCGCCGCCCTGGACGACCGTCCGGCGTGCGGCGGGCACCCGGTCGGCGACGGCGTCGGCGAGCACCACCGCGGAGTCGTCAGCCGACGACACGGGCGCCAAGAACACCATCTCGCCCGTCTCGTCGGCCGAGGCGGGCAGCGGCTCGGCGACCGCGGGGGCCATCGCCGACATCGCGATGCCGCCAGCGGTGGCGACGACGACGGCGCTGCGACCAGCGCCCTTGGCGTCGCCGGCCACGGCCTTGATGGCGCCGGTCAGGGTCGACAGCGTCGCGCGCTCGGCGCGGTGTCGCGCGTGGGTGCGAGAGTTCACGAAGTTCCTCAGGGCCGCAGGTCGGGGAGGGGGCGGCGGGCGGCGCGCGGGCGCACGCCATTCGAGTGGCCACGACGGTAGGCGCCGGGGGTGGGTCGCGCGCGACTTGCTGGCGCGTCCCGCTCGGCCTCCGGTCGAGGATCGACTGCCCCTACCCCGGGGAGGTACCGCGGCGGGCGGGCTCGCGGCCCGGGCTCAGACCAGGATGTCGCGCAGCGCCGCCGCGAACTCCTCGGGCTTGCCCGTCTGGCCGTACTCGCCGCCCAGGAACGCCGCGTGGTCCCCGGGAAGCGCGACCGCCTCGATGTCGAGCTCGCCCGCCAGCGCGCGGGCGGCGCGCGCCGCCATCGTCTCGCCCGACTCGGCGCCGAAGGCCGGGATGACGTGGGTCGTGGACGCCGCCACCGCGGCGATCGCAGGAGTCCAGTGCTGCATGGTGCGCATGTTGACGCCGAGCAGCGCGTCGCCGCGCACGCCGTCGTCGGCCGTGGGCAGCCCGAACTGCGCGGGGTCGGGCGCGGGCTGGTCGAGGAACTGTGTCGCGAGCTCGCCCTCGGTGGAGACGAGCACGATGAACTTGGCCATCCCCGCGCCGAAGCCGTGCGACTCGTAGGTCAGGTGCACGTCGTCCATCGCGGCGGCCACCACGTCGCCGTCGGGCAGCACGGCCGCGAGCGGCGGCTCGTGCAGCACCGCGCGCACCAGGTCATGCGGGAACTGCTGGATCCACGCCAGGCCGTCGACGGCGCCGCCGCTGCTGGCGAACAGGTCGTACGGCCCGAGCCCGACGGCCTCGGCGATCGCATGCAGCGCCGCGCCGCGCGTGGCGGGGTCGGGGTGGGGACCCGCGCCCGTGAGCGTGCTGCGGTCCGCTCCGGGCGGGTCGTAGGCCACCACGGTGCGGTCGGGGAAGTGGCTCACGAGCGTCGCGAACCCCGCGGCGCCCATCGGGCTGCCGATGATGAACAGCGGTCGCGCGGTCGAGGACTCCGAGGGCTCGGACGGGTCGTGGACGTCATAGGTGAGCACGGCTCCGGGGACGGAGAGGGTCGCGGTCTTCGTGGCGGGCACTGCGGGCTCCTTCGCTGGGTATGGCTGGGCTGGGTGGTGGAGCAGACGTCGCGACGGCGCCGAACTCATCGTCGCCTCGGGCGCCCCGGCGCGCAGGTCGAGCGGCCCGCGGGACGCAGAGGGGCCAACCGCGCGTCACCTCGTGCTCACGCGGGCCGCCGCAACTCCGTAGAATCGATTCGACCCCGGTTCGCGTCCGCGGGCTCCCACCCCCGCCCGCGCCCCCCGCGGGCGCCGTCCGACGCCGGAAGGCACCCTCGTGACAGTGACCCCCTCACAGCACGCGCCCACGCCCGGCCGCCCCGGGATCGTCGACCCGCGCCGCGCGACCGTGATCCTCGTCGCGATGGCCGTCTCGACATTCCTGTTCGTGCTGGTCGAGGGCCTGCCGAGCGGCCTGCTCACGCTCATGGCGCCCGACCTGGAGACGACGACGTCGCGCATCGGCCTGCTGGTGACGGGCTACGCGCTCGTGGTCCTGGTCGCCACGGTGCCGCTCGCGCTCTGGACCAAGCGTGTGCCCCGGCGCTGGGTGCTGTCGGCGACCGTCGGGCTCGCCGCCGTGACGACGCTGTGGGCGGGCCTCGCCGACACCTACGAGTCGCTCTTCGCCGCGCGCCTGGTCACCGCGCTGGCCCAGGCCCTGTTCTGGGTCGCGGTCATCCCCGGCACCGTGGGCCTGTTCCCACCGCGCGTGCGCGGCCGGGTCATGGCCCGCCTCGCCCTCGGCAACTCGCTCGCCCCCGTGCTCGGCATCCCCGCGGGCACCTGGCTGGGCGAGCACACCACGTGGCGGGCCGCGTTCTGGGCCGTCGCGGCGCTCTCGCTGGTCATCTTCGTCCTCGTGATCGTGCTGTTCCCGACCGTCAAGCCGTCCGAGGGCGGCGCCTCACGCGCCCCGTTCCCGAGCCGGCGCCGGCTCGGCTTCCAACTGGTCACCACGGCTCTCGTCGTCACCGGGTCGTTCGGGCTCATCACGTTCGTGACCCAGCTCCTTCAGGACGTCGCCGGGTACGCGCGATCCGACATGCCGTGGCTGCTGGCGATCCAGGGCGGGGCCGGTGTGATCGGCGCGCTCGTCGTCGGACGCGTGCTCGACCGGCACTCGTCGGGCTCGCTCATCACGGCGATCGCGATCGTCGCGGTCGCCCAGGTGCTGCTGTGGGCGTTGAGCCCGAACCATATGTTCGCCATCGTGGGGCTCATCCTGTTCGGCGGCGCGTTCGCGACCGTGCCGCCCGCGCTCTCGCACCGCGTGATGCTCGTGGCGCCCGGCTCGACCGACATGGCCGTCGCGGTGTCCTCGGCCACCTTCAACCTCGGCATCGCCTCGGGCTCGGCGCTCGGCGCGGCGCTGACCGCGACGGTCGGGGTGCGCGCGGTCCCGGCCGTCGGCGCCGTGCTGGTGCTGCTCGCCCTGGTGGTCGCGCTCGCCGAGAACCGCCTCAACCCGCCGCTGCCGGTCCACCGCCACGAGGTCGACGCGGCCCTCGCCTCCCCGCAGCCCACCTCCCCGCCCGCCCCCGAAGGATCCGCATGATCGACGACGGCGCCCGCTGCCCCTGCCTGTCGGGCCTCGCCTTCGGTGAGTGCTGCGCGCCCGTCCACCGCGGGCAGCGCCCCGCCGCCACCGCCGAGGCGCTCATGCGCTCGCGCTACAGCGCCTTCGCCGCGGGCGACGACGCCTGGCTGCGCGCCTCCTGGCACCCGAGCACGCGCCCGGCCACGCTCGACCTCGACGACGACGTCGTCTGGCGCCGCCTCGACATCCTCGCCACGCGCGCGGGCGGACCGTTCGACGACGCGGGCGAGGTCGAGTTCGCGGCCGCGTGGCGCCACGCGGCCACCGGTGAGCGCGGCCGCCTGCACGAGGTCAGCCGCTTCATCCGTGAGCACGGCCACTGGCTCTACGTCGACGGCGACCTGCTGCCCTGAGCGCCCGCTACGCGTCCACGAGGCGCGCGAACGCGCTGAGCTGCGCCAGCGCGGCCGGTGTGGAGGGCAGGTGGTCGAGCAGCGCGGGGCTCCACACCAGCCACGCGGCCCACTGCGCGCGTGAGATCGCCACGTTGAGGCGGTTCTTCATCAGCAGGAACTCCATGCCGCGCGGCGCCTCGCCCGCGTCCGACGCCGCGAGCGTCACGATCGCGACCGCGGCCTCCTGCCCCTGGAACTTGTCGACGGTCCCCACCCTCGCCTCGCCCAGCCCGGCGGCGTCGAGCGCGGCGCGCACGCACTGCACCTGCGCGTTGTAGGGCGTCACCACGACGACGTCCGCCGCGGTGAGCGCGCGCGCAGCGCTGTCGGGACCCGCGCCGCCCGGCCCCGCGCGCCAGCTCCTGCCGACGAGCGAGCGGACGATCGCGACGACCTCGGCGGCCTCCTCGGGGGACTCGGTCGACCGCCCCGTGTGCCGCACGGGCCGCAGGTGTAGCCCCGGTGAGACACCGTCGAGATCGCGCAGCGACGCCGTCGGGTGTGAGTGCAACTGGCCCTCGTACGACAGCTCGGACACCGGCCGCGAGACCTGCGGGTGCATCCGCCGGCTCGCGGCCAAGAAGTAGCCGAGCTCGGGCGGCAGCACGTCGTGCCCGTCGGTGACCCAGCCCAGCGCCGAGGTGTCCACCGGCTCGGGGTGCGTGCCCTGTGAGACCTGCGGGAGCTGTTGCGGGTCACCGAGCAGCAGCAGGTTGCGCGCGGCGACGCTCGCCGCGATGGTCGTGGCCAGCGAGTACTGACCCGCCTCGTCGACCACGAGCAGGTCGAGCGAGCGCCGCTCCACCCGGTCGACGTTCGAGAAGTCCCACGCCGTGCCGCCCAGCACGCACCCCCTGCTCGCACGCTCGGCGGCGAACGCCGCGTACTGCGCGCGGGGCACGGCGGTGAAGGCGTGCTCGGCCTCGGCGTCGGCGGGCTCCTTGCCCACCAGATCGGGGTCGAGCCCTGCTCGCACCACGCCGTCCAGCACGTTCTCGACCACGGCGTGCGACTGCGCGACGACGCCGACGCGCCACCCCCGCCGCTCCACGAGCGCGCGGATGACGCGCGCGGCCAGGTAGGTCTTGCCGGTGCCGGGCGGCCCCTGAACCGCGAGGTAGGAGTGGTCGAGGTCGGCGACACTCGCCACGACCGCGCTCAGGGTGTCGCCCTCGCCGTCCGGACCGACCACGACGGGCGCCAGGGCGCCCGAACGCGTGCGCGGCGGGACGCGCCGCAGCACGTCGACCACCGCGTCACGCGGCCACCCGGGGTGATCTCCCGCGGTGGTTGAGCCTGTCGAAACCACTCCACGGTCGGTCCGGGTGGTTTCGACAGGCTCAACCACCGCAGGCTCAACCACCGCGGGGTCGATCAGGCGCTGGGCCCACTCCTCGATGGCGCCCACCTGGGACCCCGCGCTCGGCGGCGGCCCCGGCGTGAGCGCGCTGGGCACCATCGCATGCGACTCGACCCCGGCCGGCAGCGTCTCCTCGACCAGCACCGCGCCGTCGTCGAGCGCCTCGACCACGCGCACGGTCCGCGCCGAGCGCGCGCCAGGGTCGGCCGCCGGGTTCGGGTACGGGCCGGGGTGCTCGTAGAGCAGGTAGGCCTGGCCGCCTGCGGTCGGGCGTGAGCCGGGCGCCCACTCGCCGCGCAGTTCGAGCAGCCGCCGGTCGGTGCGCTGGCGGCCCTCGCGGTACCAGTCGCGCACCACGCGCACGCCCTCGACGCGCAGCACGTCGCGCGTGGCGGCCCAGTCCGCGAGCGGCTCGACGAGCCGCGAGTAGTGCCCCCACCAGAACGACTTCTGCTCACGCCGGTGGTAGTCGATCGCGGCGGCGGCGAGCCCGAGCGCGCGCTGGTCCGCGGTGCGGTCGGCGTCGAGCGGGTCGCCCGCGAGCGCCGCGAGCCGGGCCGCGAGCGGCGAGGCCTCGACCTCGGGCCCGGGCGCCGGCTCGGCCACGGGCGCCGGGGTCACGCCGCGCTCGCGCGCGAGCCCCAGGAGCCAGTCGCGCAGCGCGAGCGTCGAGCGGCAGTCGTAGGCGTTGTAGTCGGCGATGGCGTCGAGCAGCGCGCGGGCCCGCTCCTCGTCGCCGCGCGCGAGCGCGTCACGCGCCGCGGCGTACTCATCGATCGAGGCGGTGGCGGTCTGCACGTCGCCCGAGCGCAGGTCGTCGCCCATGTACAACGGCTCAAGCTTCTTGATCGAGTAGGACCGGCTGCCCACGCGCACCGACCGGCGCACCACCGGATAGAGGTCCACCAGCACGTGCTCGCGCAGGATCTGGTCGACCTCCTGCTCGCCGACGCCGTGCCGGGCCGCGAGCGCCAGCAGGTGCGTGCGCTCGTAGGAGGCGTAGTGGTAGACGTGCAGGCCCGGGTGCCGCAGGCGGCGCTCGCGCAGGTAGTCGAGGAATCCGAGCAGCGCGCGCCGCTCCTCGTCGAACGAGTGCGCCCACCAGGCCCGGAACGTCCCGTCCGCCTCCACGAGCCCGAAGAGGTAGTCGAGCCCCCACCGCGTGCCGTCGCCCTCGGTGTGCAGCGGGTCGCCCTCGAAGTCGAAGAACACGTCGCCCTCATCGGGCTCGGGGATCACGGCGAGCCCCTGCGGGTCGACGACGCGCACCACGGGCGCGCGCGCCGCCCCGCCCGCCTCCGACTCGATCTGCAGCGCCGCCTGCTCGCGCAGCGTGTCGAGCGTCGCCTGGCCGATGCCCTCGACCGCGCCCGACGACGCCGCGAGCCCGTCGATGGTTGTGACGCCCACCGCGGCGAGCCGCGCCCGCTGGCTGGCCCGCAGTCCCGCCACGAGCAGGACGTCGCGGTGGGCGGTCGCCTCGGCGTCGCACACCGCGCACCGCCCGCACACCGACCAGCGCGCGTCGCCCCACGCGGCGGGACCGGGGTCGGCGAGGTGGTCGGCGACGAGGCGTTCGAGGTGCGCGCGCCGCAGCCGGTAGACCGGCTCGACGTCGGCGAGCCGGTGCGTGCTGCGCGCGCCGTCGCCGAGCACCAGGTCGACCTCGTCGGCGACCGGCACGCCCAGCGCGCGCAGCCGCCCGGCGTAGGCGGCCAGTTGCAGCAGCGCGGTGACGCGCGCGTGCCGCGCGAGCTTGGTGTCCTGCACGCGGTAGCGCCCGTCGGGCTCGCGCACCACGAAGTCGGCGAACCCGACGAAGCCCGGGCGCGCGCCACCGTCGGGACCCGTGGCGGGCGGCTCGGCGAACATCGCCTGGAAGACGACGTCGGCGCCCGCGTCGAACGCCGCGCGCGTGGCCGCGAGCGCCGCGCCGACGGCGTCGGGGTCACGCAGCGCGGGCCGGTCGACCACGACGACGCCGCCGCCGCCCTCGTTCGCCGGGCGCGCGGACCCGAACCGTTCCTCGTACTCGCGCAGCACACGCAGCTCGTGCCGCTGCCCGAGCGACGCGGTGCGCGCGAGCATCGGATCGTCCGCTGCGGGCGGGTCCGGGATGCGGCCGAGCCGCGCGTCGAGCGAGCGCAGGAACGCGAGCTCGCAGGTCGCTGCGGCTGTCAGGTCGCTCGCCGACAGCACCAGGTCGTCACCGATCAGGTACACGCTCCACCCCCTCGCCCCGTCACCACACGAGTGTTCGCGTGGAGGTCACCCTCCGGTCTCCCCGCGGCCACCGTGGCGTGAGTACTGTCTGGGGGACGGACAACGAAAGGGACCACGATGACCCTCACCCTCACGCTCGTGCGACACGGGCAGACACAGTTCAACGCCCGCTCGATCTTGCAGGGATCCTCCAACTCGCCACTGACACGCACCGGCCGCGCGGGCGTGCGGTCGACGGCGCACCACCTCGCGGCGTCGGACTTCACCGCCGTGTACTCCTCGCCGTCGGGCCGCGCGGTGGCCACGGCGGTCGAGATCCTGCGGCACCACGAGCACCTGCGCCTGCGGGTCGACGCCGACCTGCGCGAGTATGACTTCGGGGTGTTCGAGCGCCGCCCCGAACGCGAGCTCGAGGCCGTCGAGCCGTGGGCCGACCTGGTTCCGGCCGTGCTCTCGGGCCGCCACCCCGGGCTGCCGAAGGGCGAGTCGGGCGCCGCGTTCATGGGGCGCGTCGCGGGGGTGTTCGAGCGCATCGCCGACGAGCACCCTGAGGGCGACGTGCTCGTCGTCGGGCACGGGCTCACCCTGGGGGCCTACCTGTGGACGGTGCGGCCGGGCCCGCTGGTCCCGCTGCCCAACGCCTCGGTCTCCACGGTGCGCCTCGCCGACGGCGTCGCTCAGGTGGTCGAGGCGGGCCTCGACGTCGCCGGGCAAGGACCGCTCGGCGCCCGCCCTGCTCCCACCCCCATGGCGGCCCCGACCGCCGCGCCCCGCTGACCAGACTCTCGCGTCACAGCCCGCTCACGTCGGCACTTCGTCGTCGGGTCGTCCGCTCGGGGGCACGACCCGACGACGAAGTGCCGAGCGGACGGCCTCAGCGGCGGCCGCCCCCACCAGCGCGCCACCGGTGTTGAGCGCCACGTCCTGCAGCGTGCTCACGCGACCCGGGATGGCGAGCTGCGTCGTCTCGATGAGCGTCGACAACGCGAACCCCGCCCCGGCCACGGCGAGCACGAGCGTCCCGGCGCCCCACGAGCGCCGCGCGTGGGCCACGAGCACCAGGCCCAGCACGCCGAACGGCAGGAACATCACCAGGTTCGACGCCGCCTCCAGGAACGTCACGTCGACGTGAATCCCGACCCGGGCCAGCGCCTCGATGGTGGCGTCGGCCCATCCGGGCACCGACGTGTCCTCAAGCTGCGGCCACATGGTCAGGGTCAACACGGCCGCCAGGTAGACGACGAACAGCCCTCGCAGCCAGCGCATCCGCCCACCCTACGGGCACGCGCCCCGGCCGCAGGCGAGCGGCTGGTGATCGAACGTCGCCGCGGCGCTGCCCTCACCCGCCCCCACGACCTACGCTGACCGCGTGCTGCCGCCGTTCGCCTCCGACAACTACGCCCCCACGCACCCCGAGGTGCTCGCCGCGATCGCGCAGGCCAACGAGGGGTACGCCGTCGCCTACGGCGCGGACCCCTGGACGGCCCGCCTCGCCGAGCGCGTGCGCGAGGTGTTCGGCGCCGGGGCCGCGGCGTTCCCGGTGCTCAACGGCACGGGCGCCAACGTCGTCGCGCTCATGGCGACGACGTCGCGCTGGGCCGGAGTCGTCGCCTCCGACGTCGCGCACCTCAACACCGACGAGGGCGGCGCCCCCGAGCGCGTCGGCGGCCTCAAGGTGCTCACGCGCCCGACGGCGCACGGGCGCCTCACAGTCGGCGACATCGAGGCGTGGGCGGGCGAGCTCGGCGACGTGCACCGCGCGCAGCCCGCCGTGCTGACGCTCACGCAGTCCACCGAGCTCGGCACCGTCTACCGCACGCAGGACCTGCGCGCGCTCGTCGAGGCGGCGCACGCGATGGGGCTCGCGGTGCACGTCGACGGGTCGCGGCTGGCCAACGCCGCCGCGTTCCTGGGAGTGGGCCTGCGGGAGCTGACCACCGACGTCGGCGTCGACATCGTCTCGCTGGGCGCGGCGAAGAACGGCGGCCTGCTGGGCGAGGCCGTCGTGGTGCTGGGGCCCGACGACGCCCCGACCCCGGGCGCCGCGGCCGCGCGCCGGGCGGCGGCTGCGGCCGTGCCGTACCTGCGCAAGTCGACCATGCAGCTCGCCTCCAAGACGCGGTACGTCAGCGCGCAGCTGCTCGCCCTGCTGGGCGAGCCGGGAACCCCGGTGGTCTCGACAGGCTCAACCACCGCGCCGCTGTGGTGGCGCAACGCGGCCGCCGCCAACGCCGCCGCGGCGCGTCTGCGCGCCGGCGTCGAGGCCCTGGGCGGCGACGTCGTGCGACTCACGCGCCCCACGCAGGCCAACGCCGTCTTCGCCACGCTCCCCCGCGACGCCGCCGACCGCCTGCGGGCCCGGACGCTGTTCTACAACTGGGCCGACGGGGAGAGCCCCGAGCGCGTCGAGGCGCGGTGGATGTGTGGCTGGGCAACCAGCGACAGCGACGTGGCGGGATTCCTCGCGGCGCTGGCGCAGTCGCTGTGACGCGTTAGGTTCGCTCTATGAGCACCGAACGCCACACCGCGTCCGCCTCGACGTTCGTCACCCAACCGCCCGAGCGGGTCTGGGCCGAGTTGATGCACCCGGGCGCCCGTTGGATGTTGGGCGCCAACATCGAGTCGGACTTCCAGGTGGGCAGCCCGATCACGTTCGAGGGGCACTTCTTCGGCCGCCAGTTCGAGGACCACGGCACGGTGCTCGCGTTCGAGCGCCCGCGGCTCATGCACTTCACGCACTTCGCGCCCCTGTCGGGCCTGGACGACGTGCCCGAGAACTACCACGACATCCGGATCGCTCTCGAGCCCGCCGACGGCGGCACCCGGATCACCGTGGTGCAGCAGAACATCGACTCGGCCGAGCACGCCCGGGCCAGCCAGGAGCACTGGAGCCACGCCCTGTGCTCGCTCGCGCACAGCGACGGAGCGCACCGCCACTGATGGCCCGGGGCGGGCCCCGCACGGCGGCGACGGCCGCCGTACTGGGCCTCACCCTCACGCTGCTGACCGCGTGCGTCGGCGGGGCCTCACCCGCGACACCCTCCCCCTCACCGACCTCGACATCGCCGCCACCGCCGTCGCCCTCACCCTCGCCCAGCCCGACGACGACGCCCGTGCCCCCCAGCCCGACGCCGCCCAGCGCCTCACCCACCGGCGACCCCCTCGCGGGGTGGACGCTAGAGCAGAAGGTCGGCCAGCTCGTCATGGTGGGCCTGCCGGTCGCGGGCTCACGCGACGTGACCGAGCGTCTGGTCGCCGACCGGCACGTGGGCGGCGTCTTCCTGTCCGGCCGCTCACACGCCGACACCGCGCACGTGCGGGCGCTGGCCGACGCCTACCGGGCGCTGAGCCCCGACCCCGTGCCCCTGCTCGTGGCCACCGACCAGGAGGGCGGGTCGGTCCGGGTGCTCCAGGGCCCCGGCTTCTCGGACATCCCGCCCGCGACGGCGCAGGTCACGCTGCCCGGCCTCGAGGCCCAGGCGACGACCTGGGGCCGCGAGCTCGCGGCGGCCGGGGTCGACGTCGACCTCGCGCCCGTCGCCGACCTGGTGCCGCCCGACCTCGCCGACGCCAACGCCCCGATCGGGCACTTCGAGCGCAACTACGGGTTCACCGCGCCCGACGTCGTGGCCGGGGCGAGCGCGTTCGCCCAGGGTCTGCGCGCGGCCGGAGTGATCCCGACGCTCAAGCACTTCCCGGGCCTGGGCCGCGTCACGGCGAACACCGACACGACCGCGGGCGTGACGGACTCGGTCACGACGTCGCACGACGCCTCGGTCGGCGTGTTCGTCGACCTGCTCGCCCGCACGTCGGCGAGCGCCGGCCCACGCCCGTGGGTCATGGTCTCGACGGCGATCTACGCCCAGATCGACCCGGCGCTGCCCGCGGCGTTCTCCCCCGCCGTGGTCTCGCTGGTGCGCGAGCGCCTCGGGTTCGACGGCGTGGTGGTCACGGACGACGTCTCGGCCGCCCGCCAGGTCCAGGCGTGGTCGCCCGGCGAGCGCGCGGTGGCGGCCGTCGACGCGGGCTGCGACCTCGTGCTCGCCAGCGCCGACCCGTCGGCCGCCGACGCCATGCTCGACGCCCTGGTCGACCGGGCGCGCTCGGACCCGGCGTTCGCCGCCAAGGTCGACGCCGCGGCCGCCCGCGTGGCCGCCGCCAGAGGCTGACGGCGCCGCTCGCGCCACGGCTTCGCTGCGCGCGCCGTCGCACCCGCCGGATGCCGTCACGCCCCTGACGTGGTACGACGGGGGATGGGAACCACCGCTGGCGCCCTGCTCACCGAGCACCTGCGGGTCCAGGTCGCCGCGCTCGCCACCGCCCTGGACGACGTCGTCGCGGACGGTCCGGAGGGGGTGCACGACGCGCGCGTCGCCATCCGGCGCCTGCGCGCTGGGCTCACCGAGTTCCCGCGCATGGTCGACGCCGCCCACGCCCGTGACTTGAACGAGCGTCTGCGCGCGCTGGGCCGCGCGCTGGGTGAGCCCCGCGATCTCGAGGTGTTGCTGGCCCGGCTCGACACGGTCGACGACGCCGCCGTGCGCCGCCGCGCGCACGCCGCGTTGGGGCCGCGCCTGACCCTGGCGCGCGCGGCCGCCGTCGGGCGGCTGGCCACGCCCGAGCACGCGCGGCTGCGCGCCGACCTCGACGAGCTCGCCGCGCGTCCACCGCTGACCGCCAAGGCGCGTGAGCCCTGGCGTGCCGAGGCGCCGCGGGGCGCGCGGCGCGCGGCGCGGCGCGTCACCCGGCGGGTGCGCGCGGCGACGCGGGCCGAGCCGGCCGCGCTCGACGACGCGCTGCACGCGGTGCGGCGTGCGGCCCGACGCGCCCGCTACGCGGCCGAGGTGGTCGGGCGCGGCAAGGGCGGCGTCGCGCGCGACGCGCAGGAGGCGGCCCGCCGGTTCGAGCACGTGCAGGAGGTGCTGGGCCAACAGCACGACGGCGTCGTGCTGCGGCGGGCGCTGGCCCCGCTGCGTGCGGACGCGGTGGCCGCGGGCGAGGACCCGGCGCCGTACGACGCGCTCGCGGCCACCGAGCTCGACCGCGCGACGCTGTCGCTGGCCACGGTCGTGCTGCTGTGATCCGCTACGGCCGCGCGTCGTGCGGGTCGAGGTCGGCGGCTCCCAGCACGTCCAGCAGCCAGGCGTTCTCCTCCGCGATCTGCTCCCAGCGCGCGTAGCGGCCCGAGACGCCGCCGTGCCCGGCCGCCATCTCGACGCGCAGCAGCGCGGGGGCGCCTGCGGCGCGCAGCCGTGCGACCCACTTGGCCGGCTCGACGAACAGCACGCGCGTGTCGTGCAGCGACGTCGTCGCCAGGATGCGCGGGTAGTGCGCGGCGCCGTCGGGTCCGGGCGGCACGTTCTCGTACGGCGCGTACCCGCGGATGTAGGCGTACGCCTCGGGGTCGTGCAGCGGGTCGCCCCACTCCTCCCACTCGGTCACGGTCAGCGGCAGCGAGGGGTCGAGGATCGAGGTCAGCGGGTCGACGAAGGGCACGGCCGCGTGCACGCCCGCGAACAGCTCGGGGGCGAGGTTCACGACGGCGCCGATGAGCAGCCCGCCCGCGCTGCCGCCCTCGCCGGCCATGCGGTCGGGGGTCGTCCAGCCCACCTCGACCAGGCGCCGCGCGACGGCGATGAAGTCGGTGAAGGTGTGGCGCTTGGCGAGCAGCTTGCCCTCGTCGTACCAGCGCCGGCCGAGCTCGCCGCCCCCGCGCACGTGCGCGACGGCGAACACGACCCCACGGTCGAGCAGTGAGAGCCGCGGCACGGAGAACCACGGGTCGAGCGAGTACTCGTAGGCCCCGTACCCGTACAGCAGCAGCGGCGCCGGGGCTTGCGGGGCGCCGTCGACGTCGACGGCGTCGCGCCGCCACACGAGTGACACGGGGACGCGGGCGCCGTCGGGCGCGATCGCCCACTCGCGGCGTTGGGCGTAGTCGTCCGGGTCGTAGCCGCCGAGCACGGGCTGGCGCTTGCGCAGCAGCATCTCGCCGGTGGCGAGCACGTGGTCGTAGACGGCGCGCGGCGTCGTGAACGACTCGACGACGACGCGCACGGTCGGCTGGTCGGGCAGCGGCGAGGCGTCGAGCGCCACGGTCTCCAGCGCCTGCCCCGTGCTGACCTCGCGCCATTGACCCGCCTTGCCTGCGCGCCCCGCCGCGAGCAGCGCCTCCAGGTCGGCGACGGCGACGCGCGCCGTCGCCTCACGCCGGTAGCTCAGCACAGCGTGCCGCGCGAACGCGTCCACGGCCTCCAGCCGCGTCCCCGACTCGTGCGGCACGACGACGAACGAGCGCTCGGGCGCGAACGCCCCGGGCCGCTCCCATCCCTCGCGTGGCCCGAGCTCGACGGCGGCGAGCTCGAAGTCCTGCGCGCCGTCGTTGTGCAGCACCAGCAGGTGCCCCGCGGCGTCCTCGACCGTGTACTCGACGCCCTCGCGTCGGGGCCAGACGACGAACGGGGGCGTCGTCGCCTCGTCGGCGGGCGTCAGGCGCACCTCGCTCGTGAGCTTGGAGGCGAGCTCGATCTGCACGAACCGCCGCGAGCGCGAGAGCCCCACCCCGACCCAGAACCGTTCGTCGGGCTCGTCGGCCACCAGGACGTCGTCCGCGACGGGGCCGCCGATCCGGTGCCGCCACACGCGCGAGGGCCGCCACGCGTCGTCGACCGTCGTGTAGAAGACGTGCGCGCCGTCGGGGGTGAGGGCGACGCCGGGCGAGGTCTGCTCGATCTCGTCGGGCAGGTCGACGCCGGTCGCCAGGTCCCGCAGCCGCAGCGTGTAGCGCTCGTCGCCCTGGGTGTCGACCTGGTAGGCGAGCAGGCGCTCGTCGGCGCTGACCTCGGCGCCGCCGAGCGCGAAGAAGTCATGGCCCTGTGCGAGCGCGTTCTCGTCGAGCAGCACCTGCTCCCCCTCGGGCGCGACGCCGGGTTCGAGCGTGGGCGGCTCCCATCCCGCGGCGCCGCCCGCCGTCCCGCTCACCGGCACGCGCGCGTGCACCGCGTAGGCCTGCCCCTCGACGGTGCGCGTGTAGTACCAGGACGCGCCGAGCCGCACGGGCGCCGACAGGTCGGTCTCGAGCGTGCGGCCCTTGATCTCGGCGAACAGCCGCTCGCGCAGCGGCCGCAGGTGTGCGGTGCGTGCCCGCGTCCACGCGTCCTCGGCCTCCAGGTGCGCGACGACGGCGGGATCGTCGGCGTCGCGCAGCCACTCGTAGTCGTCGGTGACGACGTCGCCGTGGTGGGTGCGGGTGATCGGGCGGCGGGCCGCGACGGGCGCGACGGCGTCTGCGGCGGGTTCGGGCTCTGGCACGCGGTCAGGCTACGCGTCGGCGTCGGCGACGCGCAGGGCCGCGCCTCACGTCGGCCGGACCCGCTCTGTGACCGGACTGTGACCCACGCATGTGATCAGATCGTGTTCTTTTGGTCACACGAGGCAACTACACTCGCGGCCACGTCCAACCGGTTGTCCTGCATGGCCTATTCAGTTTTGCTTCATAGGTCGGTGGGTGGCCCCGGACGACCAGCGGGGCCACGACCCGCTCAGTTCCGACCACGGAGGGCCGATGACGACGGACCGACCGATCCCGGGGAGCGCCCACGACGCTCCCCGACCGCACGAGCAGACACCCGCGCGCCCGCGCCGCGGCTGGCGCCGCCTGGCCACGCTGGCCCTCGCGGCCGCGCCGCTGGCGTTCGCGTCGCCCGCCGCCGCCGCCCCCGGCGACGCCAACTGCACGCCCGACGCCGTCGCGTGCGTCGCGGTGCTCGTGCTCGACGCCGACAACAACCGCATCCCCGACGTGCGCGCGACCATCAGCGGTGACGGCTTCAGCGTCGACGTCGTCACCTCCGCAGACGCCGTCACCTCGGTCGAGGCGCCCGGGCCAGGCGAGTACACCGTCACACTCGACCCGGCGACGCTGCCGGCCGACAAGCAACTGCCCGCAGGGGCGCCGTCGTCGGCGACCGTCACCGGTCAGGTCGGCTCCACCGCCCGCGCCGCCTTCCGCGTCGGCGAGGGAGCGCAGGCCCCCGAGCAGACCGCCACGCCGTCGGACACCACCACGAGCGCCACCGGCGACAACGCCGGCGGCAGCGGCGCAGACGAGAGCGTGGGCCAGACGCCCGAGGGCGACGCCTCGACGCGCGACCTCACGCTCGGCCAGGTGTGGCAGCAGGTCGGCTCGGGCCTACGGTTCGGGCTCCTGCTGGCGCTCGCCTCGATCGGCCTCAACCTCGTGTTCGGCACCACGGGCCTGTCGAACTTCGCACACGGCGAGCAGGTCACGCTCGGCGCCGCGGTCGCCTTCCTCGCCATCCACTCCTGGGGGCTGGCGGTCTGGATCGCACTGCCCGTCACGCTCGTGCTGTGCGGCGCGACCGGCTGGCTGCAGGACGCGGCGATCTGGCGGCCGCTGCGCAAGCGCGGCACCCCGGTCATGCAGGCCATGATCGTCACGATCGGCCTGTCGATCGCACTGCAGTTCCTCATCCAGATGCTCATCGGCGGGCGGTCGCTGCGCGTCATCTCGGGCAACCCGCAGCCCGTGCACCTCGCGGGCATCACCCTCTCCCGCTCGTCGTGGATCTCGATGGCCATCGCCGCCGTCTGCATCGCGGGCATCGCGTGGTGGCTGACGCGCACCCGCATCGGCCGGGCCACGCGCGCCGTGTCCGACAACCCGGCGCTCGCGGCGGCCACAGGCATCAACCCCAACACGATCATCCGGGTCGTGTGGGTCATGGCGACGACGTTCGCCGGGCTGTCAGGCATCCTCGTGGCGATCTCGTTCGGCTCGTTCAACTGGTCGCTCGGCCTGCAGCTCCTGCTGCTGATGTTCGCGGCGGTGACCCTCGGCGGGCTCGGCACGGCGTTCGGCGCCCTGGTCGGCTCGATCCTCATCGGGCTGGTCGTCGAGCTGTCCAACCTCGTCATTCCGAGCGACCTGCGCTACGCGTCGGCGCTCGTGATCCTCATCCTCGTGCTCCTGGTCCGGCCGCAGGGCATCCTCGGCCGCCGCGAGCGGATCGGCTGAAAGGAGTACGGACATGGATGAGCTGACTCGCATCCTCACCCAGGCCCTGGCCGAGCTCGTGGCCCCGACGACGGCGGCCTACGCCCTCGCCGCGATCGGCCTCAACCTGCACTTCGGGTACACCGGACTGCTCAACATGGGCCAGGCGGGCTTCATGCTGGTAGGCGCCTACGGGTTCGGCATCGCCACCATCGCGGGGGCCCCGTTCGTCCTGGCGATACTCATCGCCATCGCGGCGGGCACGGTGTTCGCACTGATCCTGGGCATCCCCACGCTCAAGCTGCGCGGCGACTACCTGGCCATCGTGACCATCTCGGCCGCCGAGATCGTGCGCTGGCTGGGCCGCTCGACCGCCTTCCAAGAGTGGACGGGCGGCGCCTCGGGCCTGCTCGGCAAGTCCTACAAGGAGACGTTCCAGGCGCTGTCGTTCCTGCCCGAGGGACGCACCGCCATCGGGCCGCTGGAGTACATCAACAACGGGTCGGACTCGTGGTGGACCCGGCTGTTCGCCTGGGCGCTGGTCGCCGCCGCGCTGCTGTTCGTCTACCTGGCCACGCGCAGCCCGTGGGGGCGCGTGCTCAAGGGCATCCGCGAGGACGAGGACGCCGTGCGCGCCCTCGGCAAGAACGTGTACGCCATGAAGATGCAGGCCCTGGTGCTGGGCGGGGTGCTCGGCGCGCTGGGCGGCGTGCTGTACGTGCTGCCCTCGGCGATCACGCCCGACGCCATGGGCCGCACCATGACGTTCTTCACGTGGACCGTGCTGCTGCTGGGCGGCGCCGCGACCCTGTTCGGCCCGGTGCTCGGCTCGATGCTGTTCTTCTTCGTCTACATGCTGCTGCGCACCGGCATGCGGACCGGGCTGAGCTCGGCGCTCGGCGCCACCCAGGTCGAGCAGATCGGCGGAATGCTCGTGGGCGTCACGCTCATGCTGCTGGTGATCTTCCGCCCGCAGGGCATCCTCGGGAACAAGAAGGAGTTGTCGTTCCATGGCCACTGAGACCACCGCGACGCTCGCCGAGCCTGTCGTCGGCTCGCCCAAGCCCGACCCGATCCTCGTGGTCGACGGCGTCCAGCGCCGCTTCGGCGGCATGACCGCCGTCGACGTCGACCACCTGGAGGTGCAGCGCGGCGTCATCACGGCGCTCATCGGACCCAACGGGGCCGGCAAGACGACGCTGTTCAACCTGCTCACCGGGTTCGACCAGCCCGGGCAGGGCACGTGGTCCTTCGACGGGCGGCCCATCGCGGGCAAGTCGGGGGCGAGCGTGGCCCGCGCCGGCATGGTGCGCACCTTCCAGCTCACCAAGGCCCTGTCTCGCCTGACGGTGCTGCAGAACATGCTGCTGGCCACGCCGCACCACCCCGGCGAGCGGTTCTGGCTGTCGTGGCTGCCGTTCACCTGGCGCGCCCACGAGCGGGCCGCCGAGGCCAAGGCGCTCGAGATCCTGGAGCGGTTCAAGCTCGACGCCAAGCGCGACGACTACGCGGGCTCGCTGTCGGGCGGCCAGCGCAAGCTGTTGGAGATGGCCCGGGCCCTGATGACCGACCCGACCATGATCATGCTCGACGAGCCCATGGCCGGGGTGAACCCGGCCCTGGTGCAGTCGCTGCTGGGGCACGTGCAGGCGCTGCGCGACGAGGGCATGACGGTGCTGTTCGTCGAGCACGACATGCACGCCGTGCGGCACATCTCCGACTGGGTCGTGGTCATGGCCGAGGGCCGCGTGGTGGCCGAGGGGCCGCCGTCAAGCGTCATGAGCGACCCCGCCGTCGTGGACGCCTACCTGGGCGCGCACCACGACACCGACCTGGGAGACGACGCCCTGCTCGACCCGGCGATGCTCGCCCGGCTCGAGAGCGAGGAGGAGAAGCGATGACGGACACGACCCCCGCCCCCGTGGCCGACCCGATCGAGGCCGCGAGCGCCCCGCCGTCGGGCGGCCGCGAGGCGCTGTTGCGCGCCGAGGAGATCGTGGCGGGCTACCTGCCCGGGGTGAACATCCTCAACGGGTGCTCGATCGAGGTCGGCAAGGGCGAGCTCGTGGGCATCATCGGCCCCAACGGCGCCGGCAAGTCGACGCTGCTCAAGGCCCTCTTCGGCCTGGTGCCGGTGCGCTCGGGCCGCGTGACGCTCGGCGGACAGGACATCACGGGGCTGCGCGCCAACCGCCTCGTGGCCCGCGGCGTCGGGTTCGTGCCGCAGACCAACAACGTGTTCCCCTCGCTCTCGGTCGAGGAGAACATGCGCATGGGCGTGTTCCTGCGCCCTCGGGCGTTCGCGGAGCGGTGGGCGTTCATCGCCGACCTGTTCCCCACGCTCTACGACCGGCGCGCGCAGCGGGCCGGGGCGATGTCGGGCGGGGAGCGGCAGATGGTCGCGATGGCCCGCGCGCTCATGATGAACCCGTCGGTGCTGCTGCTCGACGAGCCGTCGGCGGGCCTGTCGCCCGTGCGGCAGGACGAGACGTTCCTGCGCACGCGCATGATCAACAAGTCGGGCGTCTCGGTGATCATGGTCGAGCAGAACGCCCGCCGCTGCCTGCAGATCTGCGACCGCGCGTACGTGCTCGACCAGGGCAAGGACGCCTACACGGGCACCGGCAGGCAGCTCCAGGCCGACCCCAAGGTGGTCTCCCTCTACCTCGGCACCCTCGCCGAGAGCGCCACGCCGTAGCCCGAGCCCCGCAAGGCCCCGCGCATGATGCGGCCCGGCGCCCTCGCCATTGAGGGGGCCGGGCCGCAGTCTGTGTCAGGTCAGGGCTTGCCCTCGACCGACTTCACATAGGTGTAGTTGTTGTCGGCCCCGTACTTGTAGATGCCGATGAACGCCGACGACGGGTCGTTGTTCTCGTCGAGCGGGCCGATGCCGGACTGGCCCTTGTAGGCGATCTCCTTGCCGTCCTCGAGCGCCTTGACGCCGTCGGCGAACGAGGTGACCTCGACCGCGCCGTCCTCGGAGCCCGAGACCGCACGGATGTTCTTGGAGATCGTCTCGCCGTCGGTCGCGCCGCCACGCACCGCGGCGAGGGCGACGAGGATCGTGGCGTCGTAGGACTCGGCCGCGTACGAGAAGTCGTTGAGCTCGCCGTTGTCGTTGGCCGTCGACCACTCCTTGAGCCGGTTGCGGAAGTCGTCGCCCGACTGTGCGCCCGGCAGCGTGCCCTGCACACCCTCCAGCGTGCCCGGGTCGAACTGGTCGCCGTAGTTGGACAGGTTGCCGTCGACGAAGTAGGTCGAGCCGTTGAAGCTCCAGCCCTGGGCCGCGAGCTCGTTGATGATCGCGACGGTCTCCTCGAACGCGACGATGGCGATGGCGTCGGGCTTCTGCGCGAGCAGCGCGGTCACCTGGGCGCCGAAGTTCGTCTCACCGGGGGCGAACTCCTCGCCGGCGCCCTGGGCGCCGTAGACCGCCTCGGCGCCGCCGGCCTCGATGGTCTTCTCGATGTTGTCGCGCAGGCCGTTGCCGTAGGCCTCGTTCTGCACGAGGAACCCGACCTTGGTGTGCCCGTCGTCGAGGATCTGCGCGCCGAGCGCGGCGCCCTGGACGGTGTCCGGCGGGGCCGTGCGGGCGAAGTACTCGCCGTAGCCCGACAGGTCGGTCGCGGTGTTGGCCGGGGAGACCTCCATGACGCCCGCCTCGGCGAACTGGTCGACGACGGCGAGCGAGACGCCCGACGACGCCGCGCCGATCACGGCCGAGACGCCCTTGCCGATGAGGTCGGTCGCGGTGCCACGGGCGACCGACAGGTCGGTGGTGTCGCCCGAGTCGCCCGCCTCGACGCTGACCGTGTTGCCGAGCACGCCGCCGGCCTCGTTGATGTCGGCGACCGCCAGTCCGACGCCGGCGATCTCGGGCGGGCCGAGGAAGGAGAGGGTGCCCGTGACCGGCAGGATGGTGCCGATCTTGAGCGGGTCGGCGCTGGCGCCGTTCGCCGAGCCCTCCTCGGACGGCGAGCCCTCGCTGGAGCTGGCGCACGCCGCGAGGCCGAGGCCGAGGACCGTGGCGAGGGCGACGCCCTTCGCGGCCGTGATTCGTCGGATCATGTGGTTCCTCCGGTTGTTCACCTACGCCGAATACGGCATGTAGTGGCGGCGAAGATAGCGAGAAAGTGTGACGTACGGGTGTCGCTCACGTCACAGGCGGGGCATCGTGACAAGACCGTGACCATCGAACCGGGCGCAAACAGGGAGCACAGCCGGAGAAGGGGGTAGCGCGGCCGGGACCCGTCGCGTAGCGTTCTGCTTCGTTGCAGTGCCTCGGTTGTCCCGGACGGTCCCCCGTCCTGCGTCGGGGGTCGCGCAGAAGATGTGCGCGGCCTGAGACGAACCTTGTTCTACCAAGAGTTGACGACGAACACCGTGATGCACGACCTCGGACGTCGAGGTCGTCACTCTTGAAGGAGAGCAGGACATGGCTACCGGAACCGTGAAGTGGTTCAACGCGGAGAAGGGCTACGGCTTCATCGCCCCCGAGGACGGCTCGCAGGACGTCTTCGCGCACTACTCGGCCATCCAGACCAATGGCTACCGCAGCCTTGAGGAGGGTCAGCGCGTCGAGTTCGACACCGCGCAGGGCCCCAAGGGTCTGCAGGCGGAGAACATCCGCCCGCTCTGATCCCCGAGGCGGAGCGGCCGAAGGCCGCACCACACTCAGATCACAGCACGACGACGGCCGGTCGCCCCTCGGGGCGGTCGGCCGTCGCCGTGTGCGGGGGCCGCTCTGCGGCGTCGCCTCCGACCCGTCTGGACCTGATGGACCGTTTTCCGCCATAGTGGGCGCCGCCACCGCCAGTCGAGCGTCGAGGGAGGACGGATGGCCGCGCGATTCAACCCGCCCCCCGGTTGGCAGGTCCCGACGGGGTTCCGGCCCGAGCAGGGCTGGGCGCCCGACCCGTCCTGGCCGCCGGCCCCGCCCGGCTGGGAGTACTGGGTCGAGGACGCCCCGACGACGGCGCAGCCCGCCGTGGCCGCCACCGCCACCGCCACACCCCAGCGCACCCGCTCGGTCGCGCGCACCGCCGCCGCGATCCCGCTGCCGGACGGCCCGCTCGGCCGCCCCCCGGCCCCGCCGACCACGTCCGCGCCGACCACGTCCGCGCCGTCGTCCGCGTCGTCGTCGGCGGCGCCGGGCACGCGCCGCCCGTCGCGCGCACAGCCGGGCCGCGGGCTCATCGCCACTGTGGCGCTCTCCTGCCTCGCGCTCGGCGTGATCATCGGCGTGGTCGCGTCGGTGGCGCGCGCCTCGGACGCCGCCCAGGCCCTGACCGACGCGCGCAGCGCGCAGGCCCAGGTGGCCCAGGACCGCAAGGACCTCGACGCCGAGCGTGCGTCGCTCGCGAAGGAGAAGGAGGCCGTCGCCCAGCGCGAGGCCGACGTGACGGCGCGCGAGCAGGCCGCCACGCAGAAGGAGGCCGAGCAGACCGCCCGGCAGCAGGAGCTCGACACGCGGGCCGCCCGGCAGTCCACCCCGTCGCCGACTCCCGGGGCCAGCAATCCCACGACCGACGGCCTCACGGGTCTCCAGACGTGCGGCCAGCTACGCCGCAGCGGCGTGAGCACCCCGATCGCCGAGGGCGACCCCGGCTACTCCCGAGCGCTCGACCGCGACAACAACGGCATGGCCTGCGAGTGACCGCCGCTACGGCGCGATGACCCCGAGCTCGAGCATCCGCTGACGCTCGGCGGCCGCCGCGGCACGCTCGGCCTGCGCGCGCTCGAGCGCGGCGCGGTCGGCCTCGGGCAACTCGTCGACCGGGCACCACGCCGCGACAACCTGGGGCCCGAAGGCCCACGACGACGGAGCGCCGTCCGCGCAGCGCACCAGGGCGACATCGTCCTCCGTCGTGTAACGCAGCACGAACGCCTCCGACCGCTCGCCACACGTGGCCGTACCGCGCACCTCGTGGCGCTCCCCCGCGCGCCAGACGAGGTGTGTGCCGTCCAGAGGCGAGGTGATGGCGATTCCGGCGCTGGCCGAGTCGGGCCGCGGCGCCTCGGCCCCCGCGAACCCCTCGAGCGGGCTGGACGCCGCGCGCGCCGCGGCGAGGATCGCCGCACGCAGCCCCGCAGGCGAGGCGGCCACCTCGAGCCGCACCCCCGACACCGAAGGGTCGTAGGGCGCCACGTCCTCGGTGCGCTGGCCGTCGTCGGACTCGGTCAGGCGCGCGACGGCGGTGACCACCGGCGCGCTCGTCACCGGGCCGAACCGGACATCGACGTCGTCGGGCGCGCACACCTCGCCGGTGACACCATCGGCAGGACCGCTGCTGCGGTCTGACGGCACGACCCGCCACGCCCCCGCACCGGCGAGGGCGACCGCCGCGGCGACTGCGATCCCCGTCACGGCCCGCGCTCTGCGCGCCTTGCCGCGCGCCGAGCGCAGCACCTCGTCGAGGTGGAGTCCCGACGGCGGCGCCTCGGCCGTCGCGTGGCGCAGGCGCTCAACGAACCGCTCGTCCTGTGGCCTGGTCATCGCGCCTCTCCGCTCGTGGATCGTGCGCCGTCGTGCTCCGCTCCCCGTCGCGGGCCGAGCTCGAGGATGGCTCGCAGGTGCGCGAGTCCGCGCGAGGCGCTGGACTTGACGGTCCCGACGGGCACGCCGAGCTCAGTGGCGACCTCCGCCTCACTCAGGTCGAGCAGGTGCCTCATCACCACGATCCGCCGCTGCTTGACGGGCAGCAGAAGCAACGCGCGCACCACGGCGTCACGATCGTCGACGGCGGTGGTCGCCGGCCGTCTCCCGCCCGACGCCCCCTGGCCGCCGTCAGGCGGGTCGGGCAGCGCATCGGGGCCTGTGAGGACCTCGCGGCGTGTGCGCCGCCAGGCATCGATCCGCAGGTTGGCGAGCACCTGCCGCGCGTACGCCAGCGGATCGCCCCGCCTGGCCCGCGACCACGAACGATAGGTGCGCTCCAGAGCCTGCTGAGTCAGCTCGTCGGCGCGGTGCGGGTCGCCACTGAGCAGGTACGCCATGCGGTGCAGGGGCTCGTGCGCCGCCTGCATGAACGCCATGAACTCGGCGTTGCGGTCGGCATGGGTGAGCACGACGTCGACGACGGCGTCGTCGTCGAACTCCCGCACGGCGCGGGGCGCGGCAGCCGCCGACGCGGCGCTCAAGGACGTCATACCCGGAACACGCACATCAGGGGCGCAGGTTCCATCCCCGACGCGCCGACGTTCGGCGCTCTGCCAGCCGGGCCCGCGCTCAGAGCACGTGCGCCAGGAACTCGCGCGTGCGCCGCTCGCGCGGGTTGTCGATGACCGAGGCCGCCGGCCCCTCCTCGACGACGACGCCCTGGTCCATGAACACGACCTTGTCGGCGACCTCACGCGCGAAGCCGATCTCGTGGGTCACGACGATCATCGTCATGCCCGAGGCGGCCAGGTCCTTCATGACGGCGAGCACCTCGCCCACGAGCTCGGGGTCGAGGGCCGAGGTCGGCTCGTCGAACAGCATGAGCTCGGGGTCCATCGCCAGGGCGCGCGCGATCGCGACGCGCTGCTGCTGACCTCCCGACAGCTGCGCCGGGTAGTGGTCGGCCCGGTCGGCCAGGCCCACGCGGGCCAGCAGCTCGGCGGCCCGCCGCCGCGCGTCGGCCTTGGACATCCCGCGCACCCGCCGGGGCGCCTCCATGACGTTCTCGAGCGCCGTCATGTGCGGGAACAGGTGGAAGCGCTGGAACACCATGCCGATGCGACGGCGCTGGCGTGCGACGACCTTGGGGTGCAGGCGGTGCAGCACGCCCTTGCCGTCGACGCGGTAGCCCATGCGCTCGCCGTCGACGACGACCGAGCCCGCCGTGATGTCCTCCAGTTCGTTGACGCAGCGCAGCAGCGTCGACTTGCCCGACCCGGACGGACCGAGGATCACGGTGACCGAGCCGCGCGCGACGTCGAGGTCGACGCCCTTGAGCACGTGCACCGCCGCGTGGCCGTGGCCGAACTCCTTGTGCACGTCGCGGATCTCCACCATGTGCGGCGCGCGGGCATCCGTCTGCGAGGTCATGGCGTCACGTCCAGGAAGGGGTCGTCCGTGGTGGTGCCGGCGGCCTGGATGGCCTGCTGCCGGCTGGGTCTGCCGGGGCCGCCGCCGAACCCGCGCCGCCTGGCGGTCTCGGTGCCGAACCCGCGCCCGTAGTACTTCTCCAGGTAGCTCTGGCCCACCATGAGGATCGAGGTGATGACCAGGTACCACAGCGAGGCGATCACGAGCAGCGGGATGGGCTGGAACAGCCGGTTGCCGATGGCGTTGGTCGCGTAGAACAGGTCGAGCGTGAACGGCACCGCGATGACCAGCGACGTCGTCTTGAGCATGGAGATGGTCTCGTTGCCCGTCGGCGGCACGATGACGCGCATGGCCTGGGGCAGCACGACGCGGCGCAGGATGGTCGAGTCCTTCATGCCGAGCGCCCGGGCGGCCTCGGCCTGGCCCGGGTCGACCGAGGTGAGCCCCGCGCGCACGATCTCGGCGAGGTAGGCCGCCTCGTTGAACGCCAGGCCGAACAGCGCGGCCCAGAAGGCCGTGATGACGACCTTGGTGTCGAACGAGACGAACTCGGGGCCGAACGGGATGCCGACGCTCAACCGCGGGTAGAGCACCGACAGCAGGCCCCAGAAGACCAGTTGCACGTAGACCGGGGTGCCGCGGAAGAACCAGATGTAGACCCAGCTCACCCCGCGCATGACGGGGTTGTCGCTGCGCCGCATGATCGCCAGCAGCACCGCCATGACGATCGCCAGCGCCATCGAGCCGACGGTCAGGATGAGCGTCCAGCCGATGGCCCGGATCACGACGATGTCGCGCAGGTACAGCCACACGGTGTCCCAGCGGAAGGTCGCGTTGGTGACCAGGCCGTGCACGGCCATGGCCGCGAGCACGAGCACCACCAGGGCGCCGACCACCCGCCCGGGCCGGGGCACTGGCCGGGCGTGGATGCGATGCGGGATCGGGTCGCTCATGCGCCGTTCCTCCGTCTCGGCTGGACCATGGGTCCAGCATGCAGGATCAGTCGGCCTGCGGGCTGATCTCGGACGTCGACAGCGCGCTGTCCTCGTTGCCCCACCCGGCGAGGATCTGGGTGAGCGTGCCGTCGTCCATGAGCTTCTGGAGCGCCGCCCGCACGGCCTTGGCCATCTCGGCGTCCCCGTGCGGGACGACGACGGCCTCGGGCGCGGCGTCGCGGATGTCGCCGAGCAGCTCCAGCTTGCCGTCGGCCTGCCCGACGGCGTAGGCCGTCACGGGCGAGTCGGCGTACATGGCCTGGACCTTGCCGCCGACCAGGTTGGTGGTGACGTCGGCCTGCTTCTCGTACGGCAGGAGCGTCAGCGGCTTGTCGGCCGGGCAGGTGGTCTTGGTCTGCTCCAGCTCGTCCTGCTGCGTGGTGCCCGTCTGGACGCCGATCGTCAGGCCGCACAGGTCGTCGGGGTCGACGGCGTCGGGGTTGCCCGTCGCCACCGCGAACTGCGAGCCGGCGTTGATGTAGGTGACCATGTCGACCGCCTCAAGGCGCTCCGGCGTGACCGTGAACGACGAGACGCCGACCTCGTAGCGCGTGCCGACGCCCGGGATGATCGCGTCGAAGGTGCTCGACTGGATGTCGGCCTCGAGCCCCATGAGCCGCGCCATGGCCGTGGCGATCTCGATGTCGAACCCGACCGGCGTCTTGCCGTCGGCGCCGACGAACTCGGCGGGCGCGTAGGTGAGGTCGGATCCGACGGTGAGCTTGCCGTCCTGCGCGACGGCGGCCGGCACGAGCGCGGCGATCGCGTCGTCCTTGGCGACCGTGGCGGCGTCGAAGCTCGCGGAGCCGCCACCCTCCGCGGACTGCGAGGCCGAGGTGCAGGCGGCCAGGGCGAGGGTCGCCACTGCGGCGGCCGTGGCGGTGAGGGCGTGACGCGTGCGCATGGGAGGCTCCCTGTGGGTGGCTACGGGCCGGGTTGCATGAGTATGCGCACTGATGCCTGAATCACCAAGTGCGCCGGGGTCAGCCGACGGACGGGTTGATCTCCGCCGTCGTGATGACGCCCTGCTCGTTGCCCCAGGCGGCGGCGATCTTCGCGAGCGTGCCGTCGTCCATGAGCCGCTGCAGGGCCGCCTGCACGGCCTGGGCCAGCGCGGTGTCGTCCTTGGCGACGACGACGCCGTAGGGCGCGGCGTCGCGGATGTCGCCGACCGTCTCGATGGCCCCGCCGGACTGCTCGACGGCGTAGGCGACCACGGGCGAGTCGGCGTACATGGCCTGGAGCTTGCCGCCGACCAGATTGGTGGTGACGTCGGCCTGCTTGCCGTAGGGCAGCACGTCGAGGGCGCTGCCCGCGGGGCACGCCGCGGTGGCGTCGTCGAGCTCCTCCTGCTGGACGGTGCCGGTCTGCACGCCGACCGTCAGGCCGCACGGGTCGGCCGGGTTGACGCCGTCGGGGTTGCCCTTGACGGCGGCGTACTGCGAGCCGGCGTTGAAGTAGCTGACCATGGTCACGGCCTCAAGGCGCTCGGGGTTGACCGTGAACGCCGAGATGCCGACCTCGTAGCGCGTGCCGATGCCGGGGATGATCGAGTCGAACTGGCTCGACTGGATGTCGGCCTCCAGGCCCATGAGTCGCGCCACGGCGCCCGCGATGTCGACGTCGAGGCCGACCGGCGTCGTGCCGTCCTCGGCGACGAACTCCAGCGGGGCGTAGGACAGCTCGGCGCCGACCGTCAGCTTGCCGTCCGCGGCGATCGCGGCGGGGACCATCGCGGCGATCGCCTCGTCCTTGGCGATGTCCGAGACGTCGAAGCCTTGGGCGTCCTGCGGCGCCTGGGACGCCGAGGTGCAGGCGCCGAGGGCGAGCGTGGCCACCGCCAGGACGGCGACGGGAAGGGCGGGACGCGTACGCATAACAGGCTCCGGTCTGAGTGGGTTCTCTGAAGCGTGCATAAGTATGCACCACTCTGAGTAGCGACGGCCAATGCGTCGCACCGTGATCGCTACCGGGCGAGCTGCGAGAGGGCGACGTCGTGGGCCTGCGCCACCAGCCGCAAGCCGCCCGGCTCGACGAAGACCGCACGCAGCGCGACGCCGTCCGGCAGGCGCAGCGGGATCCGCAACGCGGCCAACCGCGACCCGAGACCTCCGGGGATCGCCGACGCGTCGACGGTGAGGCCGCCGAGGACGAGGCTCCTGACCTGCACCGCGACCGCGGTGTCGTCGACGACGGCGGGCGCGGCGACCACACCCAGGTCGAGGCCCCACGCCGTCAGCGTGAGGCTCAGGGCGTCGGGCTCCTCGGGCGCACGCGCCACCCGCACGTCGTAGCCGAGCTGCTCGGACAGCAGGCTCGCCAAGGTGTCGAACGTCACGATGCCGTCGACGCGCGCGTCCTCGACGTTCCACGGCGCGCGCGACTGAACTCCGCGCGCGTCCAGGTGGACGTCGCTCACCGTGTGGCCGCCGAACGTGCCGGCGTCGAGACGACCCGTCACGTGGTCGATCCGCCCCGCGGCGAGCTGCGTGAGGAACGGGAACCCGTGGATGTCGACGTGCGCGCCGCTGACCCCAGTGCCGCCCAGCACGACGGCGGTCGCCACGCTGCGCTCGGTGACCCAGGCGGCCACGCGGTCGGCGCCGACGGCCAGGGCCGCGAGCAGCGCGAGCGCCACGATCGCGGCCGCGAACGTCCGACGTCGCTCCCCTCGCGCGCCCGGCTCGCGGTCCGCGCGGCTCAGGAGCCCTCGCCCACGGCGCGGATCACCGGAATCCGCCCACCGATGCCCACCATGTCCAGGACCTCGACGACGGCGGGTGACGGATCGCGCAGGCTCACCGGCGTGCCCGTCTCCTGCCCCAGCACGTAGACCTGGAGGATGAACGCGACGCCCGAGGAGTCGATGAAGGTGACGTCCTTGGCCTCGATGATCACCGGGACCCCGGCGATGTGGGCGGCGAGCACGGCCATGGCCTCGCTCGCGGCCTCGCGCAGCGCGGCGTCGACCTCGCCCCACAGGGAGACGACGGTGCCACCGGCCGTCGATCGGCACACGATGCCGGATCCCGTCACGGTGCGCGAACCGGTCTCGTCGAGGTCCATGGTCAAGGTCGCTCCACTCGTCGACGGCCAAGTCGGGCGGTGCGAACTCCACCGCGTCTGTCCGAGTGTTCCCTTTTCGTCGCCGTGAGTCCAGGCTGGGTCCGCTCCGAGCGGAGAACCGGGCTGTGCGAGCGCGTCCTCGACGCGGGGGCCGGGCCCCGCCTCACGCCGACGGGTCGACGGCGGGGGGCAGGTCCGGGGTCGGCGCCGCCTGCTCCGGCAGACGGCCAGGCTCGGTCGACGCGTCCGGCGCGGGCGCCGGGTCAGGGGCCGGGGCGGGGGCCGGCGCGGGGGCCGGAGCTGGTGCGGGACCGCGCGAGAGCACGACGCGCATCGTGGCGCCCAGTGGCGCCTCGTCTCCCGCGCGCACGCCCGAGATCCCTCCCACCGACAACTCGACCACGGCCCCCAGCGGGCTGGCGGAGTCGGCCCAGGCGACGTCGGGGACCAGGCCCGCGTCAGTGATCGCCTGCGCGACCCTCGCCGCGATCGCGTCGGGGCCAAGACCGCTCAGGTCGAGCGCCGCGATCGACGGCACCGCGACCATGACGCCCGGGTCGTCGCCCTGGGGTCCCTGGTCGCCCGGGGTGCCCGGGTCGTCGGCGGCCGTGCCCGTGCCACCGGGATCCTCCGTGTCGCCGTGGGAGTCATCGGGCGTCGTGCTGGGATCATTCGGCGTGCTCGGGCCCGGGCTCGCGGGCTCGGGCGGCGTGGTCGGCTCGGGCGACGGGGTGGGCTTGGGCGGTGTGGTGGGCTCGGCCGAAGGCTCCGTGGGCGTGGTCTCCTCGGTCGGCGTGGTCGGCACGGTGGGCGTGGCCGGCTCGTTCGACGGCGCCGCGGGCGGCGGCGTGGACGGCGTCGACGGCGTGGACTGGTTCGCCCGGCGGTACTGCGCGATGTCGTCGGCCGACAGCGCACGGTTCGGCACCGGACCCGCCGCGAAGAACTCGAAGTGCCACGGCTCGGGCTTGGACCCGTCGAGGCGCGCCCATGACGGGTTGTCCCAGCCGTAGTCGGGGGCGTGCAGGCGCAGCCACACATATTCGGCCGAGCGGCCACCGCTGATGGGACTGGCCAGGTCCACGGCCAGGCCCCACCCGTGCAGCGAGTACCCCGGCGTCGCGGCCAGGTACGGCTTGGTCTCCTTGAGCGCGAACTGGGTCGAGAGCGTCCGGTAGGAGTCGGTGATCCCGATCGGCTTGCCGAACCGCGCCTGGTAGGCCGCGTTGAGCGCCGTGAGCTGGGCGGCCGCGTCGCAGCGCAGCCGGTGTCCGGGCGCGAACGGGAGCGCGCACAGCACGTCGTTGGGAATGCGGCCGTTGGAGTACCCGGCCGTCGAGTCGCCGAAGCGCGCGACGGCGTCGCGCAAAGCGGCCGTCAGCGGTGCGTCGGCGGCCAGATCCCCCGCGACGGTGACCGAGACGCGCTCGGCGAGGTCCGGGTCGAGCAGCGCGGCGAGCCGCATCGCGGCGACCACGACCTCGTCGAACGTGACGACCCTCTCATCGCCCTGCGCCCCCGGCGTGGCGTCCCCTGACTCCTCACCCTCAGACACCTCAACGCTCACCGGCTCCGCGTCAGCAGCCTCCGGCTCCGCGTCGGCACTCTCGTCCGCCTGCCCGGCCGGAGTGACCTCGACGGGCGCGACGTCGGTGGACACGGCCTCCGCGGCCACCGCGGGGTTCTGGGCGAGGTACGCGGACAGCAGCATGCCGAGCTCGGCCGCCGCCTGACTGATCTCGGGTGTGATCGCGCGGTCCTCGTCGTGGGCGGCGAGTTCGGCGCGCTCCAGCAGCGCGAACACCTGGTCCAGCGTGACCAGGTCCGACGACGTCATCCCGCCGACCTGCCCCACGGTGATCGGCGCACTCGCGACGGCGGCCGCGGCCACCGCGGCGACGGGCTGCGCCGTCGGCCCCGACACACCGGGCAGCATGCTCGCGCTCGCGCTCGTCAGCGCCCCGGCCACCAGGACGACAGCCGCTAACCCTGCGTACGACCGCGGCGGCGGCTGGCGGTGCCGACCGCACCGCGATGGTCCTTCGTCGAGATGACTAGCGCTCACGATCGAGACCTTCCGAGCGAACCTGCGAGGTTCGGGCATCTTCGCACGAACGGGCGAACCCCCGAGGACGCTCCCCCGCTCTCCATCTGACGTCTCGGTGAACCGCTCGGCAACCCAGGCTCGGGAAAACCCCGGACATCGTGGCGAACGGCACACATCGGACGCCGCGTCCGTGCCCTGCGCTATCACCTTGCGCCGCTTGCGAGAATGGGAGGTCGTGAGCACTCCCGCCTCCCACCCGCAGCCCACCGAGGGCGCCTCGGCGCCCCCGCCCGCCTCGGGCGCCCGGCGGGCGAGCCAGGCCCGTGCCACCCGCCGCCGCGGCGCCCGCCGCTCGACCGCCGGCCCCCGTCGCGTCTCACGCGCCCACCTGGACAAGCTCGCCGCCGCGCGCGCCGACGTCGTCGTGCCCCCGATCACCTACCCCGAGCAGCTGCCCGTCAGCGCGCGGCGCGCCGACATCGCGCGCGCCATCGCCGACCACCAGGTCGTCGTCGTCGCGGGCGAGACCGGCTCAGGCAAGACGACGCAGCTGCCGAAGATCCTGCTCGACCTGGGCCGCGGCCGGGCCGGGCAGATCGGCCACACCCAGCCGCGCCGCATCGCCGCGCGCTCGGTCGCCGAGCGCATCAGCGAGGAGATCAGCGGCCCAGGCGCCCTGGGGACGGTCGTCGGCTATCAGGTGCGGTTCACCGACCAGTCGAGCGAGGGCACGCTCGTCAAGGTCATGACGGACGGCATCCTGCTCGCGCAGATCCAGCGCGACCCGGACCTGCTCGCCTACGACACGATCGTCATCGACGAGGCGCACGAGCGCTCACTCAACATCGACTTCCTGCTCGGCTACCTCTCGCGCCTGCTGCCGCGCCGGCCCGACCTCAAGGTCGTCATCACCTCGGCGACCATCGACTCGCAGCGGTTCGCGGAGCACTTCTCCCCCTCCCACCTCGCCCAGGTCGGCGGGGCGCCCGACGCCGTCGTCGAGGTGCTGCCCCAGGCGGCGCCCGTCGTCGAGGTCTCGGGGCGCACCTACCCGGTCGAGGTCCGCTACCGCCCGCTGGCGCCCGAGACGGACCCCGCATCCGGCCTGCGCAAGGGCAAGGGCGAGGAGAAGGACCTGGTCACAGGGATCGTCGAGGCGTGCGACGAGCTCATGACCTGCGGGCCGGGCGACATCCTGGTGTTCCTGTCGGGGGAGCGCGAGATCCACGACGCGCTCGACGCGCTCGACGGCCACCTCGGCGCCCGCGCGCGCGACCCCCGCCACCCCCAGCACGTCGAGATCCTGCCGCTGTACTCACGCCTGTCGGCCGCCGAGCAGCACCGCGTGTTCGCCTCACACCCGGGCCGGCGCATCGTGCTGTCGACCAACGTCGCCGAGACGTCGCTGACCGTGCCCGGCATCCGCTACGTCGTCGACAGCGGGCTCGCGCGCATCTCGCGCTACTCCAAGGCGACCAAGGTGCAACGCCTGCCCATCGAGGCGATCTCGCAGGCCAGCGCCAACCAGCGCTCGGGCCGCTGCGGGCGCGTGGCCGACGGCGTCGCGATCCGCCTGTACTCGCGCGACGACTTCGACGCCCGCCCCCAGTACACCGAGCCGGAGATCCTGCGCACCTCGCTCGCGTCCGTGCTGCTGCAGATGATCGCCGTCGGCGTGGTCGCCGCGCCCGGCGACGTCGCCCGCTTCCCGTTCGTCGAGCCGCCCGACACGCGCGCCGTGCGCGACGGCGTCACGCTGCTGCGCGAGCTCGGCGCCCTGGAGACCTCCCCGGACGGCACGACGACGGCGCTCACCGACGTCGGCCGCCAGCTCGCCGCGCTGCCCATGGACCCGCGCCTGGCGCGCATGATCATCGAGGGCGCGCGGCTCGGCGTCGCACGCGAGGTCGCCGTCGTCGCCGCGGCGCTGTCGGTGCAGGACCCCCGCGAGCGCCCCGCCGAGGTGCGCGAGCGGGCCGACCAGCTCCACGCGCGGTTCGCCGACCCGACGTCGGACTTCCTCGCCTACCTCAACCTGTGGGAGTACCTGCGCGAGCAGCAGCGCGAGCTCAGCGGGTCGGCGTTCCGCCGACTGTGCAAGGCCGAGCACCTGAACTTCCTGCGCGTGCGCGAGTGGCAGGACGTCGTCCAGCAGCTGCGACAGATGTCGAACGACCTGGGCATCAACCTCTCCGCCGGACGCCGCCCCACCCCCGCGGCCGCCCCGCCCCCGGTGGTTGACCCGCCCCCGGTGGTTGAGCCTGTCGAAACCACCCCGAACACCCCCACCGCCGCAGCCCCCACTGCCGCAGCCCCCACCACCGGCGGCCCCGCGCGCGGCGAGCTGCGGCGCGAGTGGGCCGGCGAGACCGTGCACCGCGCCCTGCTGTCCGGCCTGCTGTCGCAGATCGGCATGCAGGACACGGGCGAGATCAAGGCGTCGTCGGTCGCGCACCTCAAGGGCGAGGCCCGCGCCCGCGCCCTGCGCCAGCAGGCCAAGCGCGCCCGCAACGAGTACCTGGGCGCCCGCGGCGCGCGGTTCGCGATCTTCCCCGGCTCGCCGCTGTCCAAGAAGCCCCCGGCCTGGGTCATGGCGGGCGAGCTCGTCGAGACCTCGCGCCTGTGGGCGCGCGACGTGGCCCGCGTCCAGCCGGAGTGGGTCGAGGCGCTCGCGGGCGACCTGGCCCGGCGCACCTACTCCGACCCGCACTGGTCGACCAAGCAGGGCGCCGCGATGGCCACCGAGAAGGTGCTGCTGTACGGCGTGCCGATCGTGGCGGACCGGCCCGTGCTGTTCGCCAAGGTCGATCCCGAGGCCGCGCGCGAGATGTTCGTGCGCCACGCGCTCGTGCAGGGCGAGTGGACCACCCACCACCGGTTCTTCGCCGAGAACCGGCGTCTGCTGGAGGAGGCCGAGCAGGTCGAGGCGCGTTCGCGTCGGCGCGGGCTGGTCGCCTCGGAGGACGACCTGTTCGCCTTCTACGACGAGCGTGTGCCGGCGTCGGTGGTCAGTGCGCGGCACTTCGACACTTGGTGGTCGAGGGCGCGCCGCCAGACCCCGGACCTGCTGACGTTCCGCCTGGAGGACCTGGTCGACGTCGAGGCCGTGGACCCGGCGCAGTTCCCGTCGTCGTGGACGCAGGGCGAGGTCACCCTGCCGTTGACCTATCAGTTCCGTCCCGGCCAGGACGCCGACGGCGTCACCGTGCACGTGCCGTTGTCGATCCTCCCGCGCCTGTCGCCGTCGGGGTTCGACTGGATGGTGCCGGGCCTGCTCGACGAGTTGTGCGTCGCGACCATCCGCTCGCTGCCCAAGCCGGTGCGCGTGCAACTCGTGCCCGCGCCCGACGTCGGCGCGGCCGTCGCGGCGTGGCTGCGCGAGAACACTCCCGCTTGGCAGGACATGGCCCGGGCGGGCGACATGGCCGAGCCGTTCGCGGTGGCCTTCACGCGCGCGGTGCGGGCGCTGCGCGACGTCGTCGTGCCTGATGACGCGTGGGACGCCGAGCGCGTCGAGCGGCTGCCCGCGCACCTTCGGGTGACGTTCCGGGTCGAGGACGCCGGAGGCTCGGCGGCCGGGTCCCGTCCGGGCTCTGCGGGCGGCGCGGGCGGCGCGGGCCAGGCCCGCCGGGCCCGCGACCGCGTCGCCGCCGTGCTCGATGAGTCCAAGGACCTGCTGGCGTTGCAGCGCCGTCTGGCCGCGCAGGCCGAGGCGGCGGTGCGCGCGGCTGTCAAGGGCGCCGTCGGGATCGCGCTGGAGGAGGCTCGCGCCAAGACGAGCGCGGCCTCGGGGGCGCGCGCGGCCGACTCGGACGCGTCCGCGGACTCTCGCCCGACCGGCAACTCCGGCGGGGCCGGCGCCGCGTCCGCCCCGCCCACCGGCGCCGCCGCCGGCCCACGCTCCGGCGCCCGCGACGGGGGTTCGGGGGCGGGTGCAAGCGCGCCCGCCGCCCCCGTCGTCGCCGAGCGCACCGGCCTGACGACGTGGCCCGACGGGTTGCCGGACGGCCGCCTCCCCGAGGTCGTGTCGAGCGACCTGGGTGGCGGCGTCGTCGTGCGCGGCTACCCGGCCCTGGTCGAGGAGCCGGGCCCGCGAGCGGAGCCGACCGTGGCGCTGCGCATCCTGGCCGACGCCACCGCGCAGCCGGGCGCGCACGCGCGCGGCGTGCGCCGTCTCTTGCTCGCCGAGAACCGGCTCGCGCCCGCCCGCGTCACGTCGCGCTGGACGGGCAGGCAAGCGCTGACCCTCGCAGCGAGCCCCTACCGCACGACCGACCTCCTGGCCGACGACCTCCAGCTCGCGGCCGTCATCGCGCTGACCAGCGGCGATGTCGCGCTCGGACCAGGAACCCCTGCGGGCGTCGACGCTGTACAGATTCGTGACTCCGAGACGTACAGCACCGCCACGGCGCATGTGCGTCAGCACCTGGAGGACGAGACCTACCGCGTGGCGGGCCACGTCGTCGCCGCGCTGGCGGCCTGGCGCACGCTTGAGGGAGAGGTCCGGGCGACGTCGTCGCTCGCCCTGCTCAACACCCTGCAGGACATCCGCGACCACGCCGCCACACTGGTGCACAACGGCTTCGTCAGCGCGACTCCCCCGCGCCGGCTGCCGCACCTGGTGCGCTACCTGCGCGCGGCGTCGCACCGGCTGGAGAAGGCCCAGGCCAACCCCCACCGCGACGCCGAGCTGGCCTGGCGCGCGCACGACGTCGAGGAGGCGTACGCCAAGGCGCGCGCCACGTACGCCGCAGGCCCGGCCGACCCCATCCGCGCGGCCGAGCTCGCCGAGGCCCGTTGGCAGATCGAGGAGCTGCGCGTCAGCCTCTTCGCGCAGCAGCTCGGCACGGACGGCACCGTCAGCGAGAAGCGCATCCGCAAGACACTCGCGCCCAACGGCTGGTGACACGCGCGCGGCGAGCTCCGCGCCAGCCGGGCCGACCGCTCCAGCCCGGGCCAGGAGTGTCGACGAAGTCCTGACGCAGAACAGGCTCCGATGCCCCACGAACACCGAACACGGCAGCACCGGTGTCGCAAAATGAGCGATGACCTGGAAGTTCGTACAGGTGTTCGAATACAATCAAGGCATGGTGAGTCGGCAAGAAGGCAGGCAAGCAACACGCGTTGTTGCTGCGCCCATCTCGCCAGCCACGTCGCCCGCCCCCGCCGCGTCCACCCCGCCCGCCCTCTCCGCCACGCCCCCCGCCACCTGCGCCGCGCCTGACGTACTCGCCACCTCCGCCCAGCCAGCGCGAGGCCGTGGTGCGGACGTGCCGCGCTCGATCGCGCTGGACCCCACTCGCGGCGAGGACCTCAGGACGGCCGAGGACCGTCGGCGCGAGGCGTTCCGCGCCGACGTCAAAGCACGCCTGGCCGCGCTCGCCTCGGTGCGGATCGAGGACGACGGCTCGTTCGCCACGCAGTTCGCGGATCGCCCTGGTCTCGCCAACGCGCTCCTCGGCCGCTGCCCCCTCGATCCCGCGGATCTTGACTGGGCGACGAGCCCCGTCTCCAACGCGCCACTTGAGCCCGACGCTGTCCCCACCGCGACGCTGCCCGTGAACGTCCAACGCCTCGTCGAGGTTCGCGGCGCCGTCGGCGTGCGTGACCTGGACGAGACCCTCGAGGCGATCATCTCCGTGCGGGCGAGGGTCAACGCGTTGGAGGCGTTCGAGGGCGTTCTGCTCGAGCGTGCGCGTCGACAGGCGTTGTGCGCGGAGGGCCTGCTCAACGAGTCCGAGCCGATGGTGCGCTCGGCGGGGCGGGCGCGCCGCGCGGATCTGGCCAGGAGGACGCTGGTCGCGGAGGTCGCCTTGGCGACGCGCCAGGGCGAGCAGACCGTCAGCGCGCGCATGCTGACCGCACAAGCGCTGGTCGCGCGGGCGCCGCGCACCTTGACCACCGCGCTCACGGGCGACGCCGCCTGGGCGAACGCCGTCAAGGTGGCCGACGCCGTCGCTGACCTCGACCCGCGGACAGCGGCTCGCCTGGACGACCAGGTCGTGGCCGCGGCAGCGTGCCAGAACACGAAGACGTTCGCCCGCACGGTGCGGCGCACGCGGGACCGGCTGTGCCCGACGCCCGCCGAGGTCCGTCATGCGGAGGCTGCGACCAAACGCGGCGTGTGGACCGATCCGGCGCGCGACGGCATGGCCTACCTGACCCTGCTCGCTCCCGCGCCGGCGGTGCACGCGATCACCGACCGCCTCTCGACCGTCGCGCGGTCGGCTCGCTCCGAAGGCGATGGGCGCACGCTCGCCCAACTGCGCGCCGACGTCGCCTGCGCGCTCCTGCTCGACGACGGCACGCTCGACCTGCGCGCGGCATCCGTGATGACCGCCGCGACGAAGGCGACGTCAGCCGTCATGTCCCCCTCGGCCCAGCACGCAGGTGAGCCCGCAGGTCAGCCCACCAGCCAGTCCACCTCCGAGCCCACTGTCACGGGGCGCCTCGCCACCGACCGCCTCATCACTGACGCCACCAAGGCCCACCTCGCCACCGGTCTCCCCACGGACGCCGACGACGCGCACGCGGGTCACGCGGCGGACTACCGCGGGCGTACCGGCGGCACGGCCGCAGAGTTGGCGCGCATCGCGCGCTCGGTGCGGCCGAAGGTCTACGTCACGGTCCCGGTGCTGACCCTGCTGGGCCGCGTCGACGAGCCCGCCTTGCTCGACGGCGACGTCCCGATCGATCCGGAGACGGCCCGCGAGATGGCGGGTCTGGCGTCGTCGTTCACGCGGCTGCTGACCCACCCGCACACCGGCAAGGTCCTGGGGGTGAGCGCTGAGACGTATCGGCCTCCGGCAGAACTGCGCCACTTCATCAAGGTGCGTGACACCAGTTGCCGCTTCCCGGGGTGCACGCGCCCCGCGGCCACGACGGACGCCGATCACACGGTCGCTCATGCCGAAGGCGGGCCGACGGCGTCCAGCAACCTCGCCCACCTGTGCCACCGACACCATGTGCTCAAGCACCAAGCCCGGTTCGCCGTCCGCCAGATCGATGACGAGGGAACCTTGACCTGGACTACCCCGACAGGGCGGCGCCACACCACCTCCACCGACCTGATCCCGGCGACCATCCACCGCGAGCGCCCACGGTTCCCGGACATGAGCGCGCCCGACGGCGACGAGCCACAGCCCCCAGAGTTCGCCGAGCCACCGCCAGACTTCGGCGACCCGTCATGGCTCGCCGACAACGACCCGCCGTCACCAGAGTTCGATGAGCCACTGTCAGACTTCAGCGACCCGTCATGGCTCGACGGCGACCCGAGTGGGCAGCGCGGCGACCCGAGTGGGCAGCACACCGACCAGCCTCGGCGCCTCGGCGAGCCGCGTTCGCGCCACGACGTCGCGCCCCCGCGCCCAAACGACGCGAGCGAAGCGTGCCCTCACCCGAACGTCGAGGGCCGCACGATCCCGCACCCCGATAGCGCGCACTCGCCCGGTCGCCCCGGTCTCGGTGACCCGCCGTTCTAGCGTCGAGGCGAGCGCGGGCGATCCGTAGGCGATCAGTAGGCGAACGGGGCGGCCGGAGACGATCGAGGACGAACTGGGTGTCCCGGCCCGCGCCGTCGGCCTCAGTGACGCCCGCATGCTCGGCCGGCTGCGGGCGGCGGGCTCGGCGAGCGGCACCTCGGCCTCCCACGGCAGATGATCGGGGCCTACGGTCGGTCTGTGCGGATCACCACCGAGCTCGGCGACATCACGCGGGTCGAGGCCGACGCCATCGTCAACGCGGCCAACTCGACGCTGCTAGGCGGCGGCGGGGTCGACGGCGCCATCCACGCGGCGGCCGGCCCCCGCCTGCTCGCAGCCTGCCGCGAGCTGCGCCGCACCACGCTGCCCGACGGACTGCCCGTCGGCGACGCGGTCGCTACCCCCGGCTTCGACCTGCCGGCCCGCTGGGTGATCCACACGGTCGGCCCGAACCGGCATGCGGGCCAGACCGACCCGGCGGCGCTCGCCTCCTGCTTCACGCGCTCGCTCGACGTCGCGGCCGACCTCGGCGCGCGGACGCTCGCCTTTCCCGCGGTGGGGGCGGGCGTGTACGGATGGTCGCCCGACGACGCCGCGAACGCCGCGATCGGAGCGGTGCGCGCCTGGGCCGTGGCGCGTCCGCACGTGGTCGACCACGTCCGTTTCGTGCTGTTCAGCGCACCCCTGCGGGCGGTGTTCGACGCCGCCCTGGCTGCGGCGGGCGCCGGGGCGGGCGAGTAGCGCCGCCACTCGCCGCGAGCGCCAGCGGACGCCGCGCCCCCGGCGCCCCGGTTCGAGGCCACCGGCGAATCCCTGAGCCCGCCTCAGGGGTCAATCCGGGCGGCACCCGATACCGCCGCCGGCGCGCTCCTCGCATGCTGGAGGCATGAGCACTCCAACCCCGAACCCGCAGACCTCCGACTCCAGCCAGTACGCGTACGCGCCGCCGCCGCCTCGCCCCTCTCCCCCGTTCTACCGGCCCACGCAGGGCCGGATGATCGGCGGCGTGTGCGCCGCCGTCGCCGACTATTTCGGCTGGGAGCGCACCGTCGTGCGACTCCTGACCGTCGCCTCGATCTTCCTGCCCGGCCCGCAGGTGCTGGCGTACATCGTGCTGTGGCTGCTGGTCCCGAGCGAGGAGAGGTTCTGGGCTCGCCGGGCGGCGTCGCAGCCCGGCGCCCCGTACTCAGCGCCGGCGCACCCGACGACGTACCCGACGCAGACGCCGTGAGCGGCGGCGGCGCTCAGCGCCGTCGGCGGTAGGCCCACGCTGCGAGCGCCGCGAACACCACGGTCAGGCCCAGGCACCACACGACGGCGAGCAGCGCCGTCGACCCGAGCTCGTCACCGCTCACGGCGCCCGGTGTGCCGGGCACGAGCAGGCCGCGCACGGTCTCGATGAGCGGCGTCACCGGCTGGTGCTGGGCGAACCCGCGCATCCAGGTCGGCAGCGTCTCGACCGGCACGAACGCGCTGGAGACGTACGGGAAGAACATCACGACGAAGCTGAACGCCCCCGCAGCCTCGGGACTGCGCACGACGGCGCCGTTGAACGCCGCGGCCCACGCGATCGCGTTGATGAACAGCGTCAGCAGGCCGACGGCGGCGAGCCACCCGAGCACTCCGGCGGACGGGCGGAACCCGAGCGCCGCCGCGACGGCGAACACCACGCCCGTGGTCACGAGGTTGCGGGCCATCGCCGCGACCACATGCCCGAACAGGAACGTCCAGGGCGTCGTCGGCAGCGAGCGCAGCCGGTCGACCATGCCGCCCGACATGTCCTGCTCGACGGCGACGGCGGTGCTCGCGGCCCCGAAGCCCGCGCACAGCAGGATGATCCCGGGGGTCGCGTACTGGATGTAGTCGATGCCCACGTCCACGGCGCCGCCGAAGACGAACGTGAACATCAGCAGGATCATGACCGGCACGGCGGTCGCCGTGACCAGCACGTCGATGTCGCGGCGGGCCAGGCGCAGCGAGCGCCCGGCCATGGTCGCGGCGTCGGCCAGAGCGTGGCGCACGGCGGTCAGCGGGCCCTGACGGGCGGGCGTCAGGTGCGGCGTGGTGGTCAGGGTGGTCATGCGGCCTTCTCCTGGGTCTCGGCGCTGGTGGTGGCGATGCCCGCCGCGTGGTGCAGGTGGCCGGTCAGCGTGAGGAAGACGTCGTCGAGCGTGGGCTCGCGCAGGCGCCACCCCGCCGGGACGACGCCGGTGGCCTCGACCCGCGCGATGAGCTCGCGCACGTGGGCCAGCGAGCCGTCGGTGGGCAGCGCGACGCCGCGCGCGAGGCCCTCGGTCGGCGGTCCGTCGGCGGCGGCCTCGCCGAGCAGGTCGGCGAACGCGGACCTGACGCGCACGACGTCGTCGGCGGCGGCGAGGTCGAGCTCGACGCGCGCCTGGCCGACGCGCCGCTTGAGCTCGTCGGCGGTGCCCTCGGCCGCGACGCGTCCGGCGTCGATGAGCGCGACACGGTCGGCGAGCTCGTCGGCCTCGTCGAGGTACTGCGTGGTCAACAGCAACGAGGTGCCGCCGGCGACGACGTCGCGCACCAGGTCCCACAGGGCCCGGCGGCTGCGCGGGTCGAGGCCCGTGGTGGGCTCGTCGAGGAACAGCACCTGGGGGCGCGCGACGAGGCCCGCGGCGAGGTCGAGGCGGCGGCGCATGCCGCCCGAGTAGGTCGCGACGCGGCGCTCGGCGACGTCGGTCAGCCCGACGCCGTCGAGCAGGTCGGCGACGCGCTGCCGGACCTGGCGGCGCGGCACGCGCGATAGGCGCGCGACCATCGTGAGGTTCTCGCGCCCGGTCTGCTTGAGGTCGAGGGCGACCTGCTGCCCGGTGAGGCTGATGACGCGGCGCACCTGGGCGGCGTCGCGCACGACGTCGAAGCCGGCGACGCTCGCGCGGCCGCCGTCGGGCCGCAGCAGCGTGGTGAGGATCTTGACGGTGGTGGTCTTGCCCGCTCCGTTGGGGCCGAGCAGGGCGAGGACCTCGCCGCGGCGCAGTGCGAGGTCGACCCCCTCGAGGACGGGCACTGCGCCGTAGGCCTTGCGCAGGCCTTCGGCGCGCACGACGACGTCGGACATGGGGCTCCTTGGAGAATGGGTGGCGGGACGCCGTGATGTGTACGGCATCCACTGTGTAGGGCGTACACCCGAGTGTGTACGCCCTACACTGAGACGTCAAGCGCGTGATCGCGCACCCTGCTCGACAGCGCCGCGCGGTCGCGCAAGGCACGACGGAGGACGAGAGGAGCACCGTGGACCACCAACCCCCGGCCGACGCCCCCGAGGCCAGGCTTGACCCCGAGCTGGTCGAGCTCGTGCGCCGCCTGTGGGCGCCCGCGCCGCCGTCGCGCCGCGGACCCAAGGCCCACCTGAGCGTCGAGCGCATCGTCGACGCCGCCCTCGCGCTCGCCGACGCCGAAGGGCTCGCCGCCGTGTCGATGGCGCGGCTCGGCAAGGCGCTGGGCGTCTCCCCCATGGCCCTGTACCGGCACGTCGGCAGCAAGGACGAGCTCCTCGTCCACCTCACCGACCGGGTCGCGGCCGACCTGCCCGCCCTGCCGAGCGAGGGCGCCTGGCGCGAGCGCATGGAGCGGTGGATGCGGGTGCAGATCGACCTGGCCGTGCGGCGCCCCTGGTTCCTCGACCTGCCACTGAGCACCGTGATGCCCGGCCCCCATCGCCTGCGGTGGATCGACGAGGCCTTCGCGATCCTGGCCGACCTGCCCCTGAGCGCGGACGAGAAGTTCGGGATCATCGGGCTCCTCGCCCAGCACGTGCTCGGCGAGTCGCGCGTCCAGATCGAGGCAGCGCGCGCGGGCGGCCAGCCGTACGAGGACCTGGCCGTCATGCTCGGGCAGTTCGCCGACCCGGCGCACTACCCGCACCTGCACGCCGCGTTCGCGGGTCCCACGGCGACAGTCCCGGAGACCTCCGACCCCGAGGACGACATCGCCTTCGGCATCCACGTGGTGCTCGACGGCGTCGAGGCCTACGTCGCTCGACGGAGCGCATCGGAGCCTGTCAGGGGCGCCCGGCATGCTGACGCGCATGACGAGCGAGACGAGCGGCCCTGACCACAGCCCCGCCCCCGCGCGCTGCTTCGGTGACGGCGACCCGCTCTACGAGGCCTACCACGACGACGAGTGGGGCCGGCCGGTGCACGGCGAGGCCGCGCTGCTCGAGCGCATCGCGCTCGAGGGCTTCCAGTCGGGCCTGTCATGGCTCACGGTGCTGCGTAAGCGCGAGGCGTTCCGCGAGGTCTTCCACGGCTTCGACCCGGCCCTCGTGGCGACGATGTCGGGCGACGACGTCGAACGCCTGATGGGCGACGCCCGGATCATCCGCAACCGCGCCAAGATCGAGGCCACGATCGACAACGGTCGCGCCGTGCTCGCGCTGCACGAGGCGGGCCGCACGCTCGATGAGGTGTTCTGGTCGTTCGCTCCGCCGCCGCGCGCGACGAACCCCGCCACGTTCGCGGACCTGGAGGGGTTCACGGCCGAGTCGAAGGCGATGTCCAAGGAGCTCAAGCGGCTCGGCTTCCGCTTCTTCGGCCCGACGACGGCGTACGCCGCCATGCAGGCGTGCGGGCTGGTGGACGACCACCTCGCCACGTGCCCGATGGTGCTGGCCCGCACGGCTGTCGCCGACCCGCAGGCGGGCGCATGATGCGGGCATGAAGCTCGGCGCCCACCTGATGCGATTCGACTCGGTCGAGCCCGCCGCGCTGCGGCGCGAGCTCGGCGACACCGCCGCCTACGCCGAGGAGGCGGGCCTGGCCTGGCTGTCGGTCATGGACCACTACTGGCAGATGATGAGCGCCGGGTTCCCCGCCGAGGACCCGATGCTCGAGGCCTACACGACGCTCGGCTACCTGGCCGGGCGCACCGAGACGGTGCGGCTCGGCACGCTCGTCACGGGCGTGACCTACCGCCACCCCGGGCTGCTCGCCAAGATCGTCGCCACGCTCGACGTGCTCTCGGGCGGGCGCGCGACCTTCGGCGTCGGCGCGGCCTGGTACGAGCAGGAGCACGCGGGGCTCGGCGTCCCGTTCCCGCCGCTGCGCGAGCGCTTCGAGATGCTCGAGGAGACCGTGCGGATCGCCCGGCAGATGTACTCCGACGACGACGGCCCGTTCGAGGGCGCGCACTACCGCCTCGCGCGCACCCTCAACCGCCCCCAGCCGCTGAGCCGACCCGAGGTCATGATCGGCGGCTCGGGTGAGCGCAAGACGCTGCGGCTGGTCGCCCAGTACGCCGACGCGTGCAACCTCTTCGCCGCCACCCCCGACGACCTGCGCCACAAGCTCGACGTGCTGCGCGCGCACTGCGACGACGTCGGGCGCGACATCACGCAGATCCGCATCACCATGCTCGCGAACAGCGACAAGCTGGTCGCCGGCGACGTCGACGGGTTCGTCGCGGACGCCCGGCCGTTCGCGGCGCTCGGGGTCGACACGATGATCCTGCACCCGCCGGCCACGTCGCTCGCCGCGTGGGTGCGCGACGCCGTCGCACCCGCGGTCGAGCGCGTCGCCGACCTCGGGTGAGATCGCCTCAGAGCACGACACGTCGCCCTCGCGCGGGCACGGGCGGGCGCCTCGGCGCCAAGGTGGGCCCGTGAGCGAACGCCCGGAGCACATCTCCCCGAGCACAGCCGACGGCAAGGCCGCCTCGCGCGCGCACGTCGCCGCGATCATCGAGGACCGCGTCATCGCGGCGCTCGGGGCGCTGCTGCGCGGCGGCGCCGGCTGGCTGCCGCGCGTCGAGCCGTACACGGGCTTCGGCACGCCGCGGCGCGTGCGCGTGCTGGCGCGCGTGCTGCTGTCACCGCGCCGCCTCGGGCACGGCGCGCCGCGGCCCGTCCAGCGGGGCTTTCGCACCTTCCTGACGCTGCCCGCCCCCGGCCGCCGCGTGATCGTGACGGTGGGCGACACCGTGGTCGAGGCCGTCTCCGACCGCGCGGGATACATCGACGTCGAGGTCGACCTGCCCACCGGCGCCCCGTTGGAGCCCGGATGGCAGCGCGCGACGCTGCGCACCACCGACCCGTACGGCGTCGAGGTGCACGCGGGCCTCGTCGTCGTCGGCGACGACGCACGCCTCGGCGTGATCAGCGACATCGACGACACCGCCATGGTCACCGCGGTCCCCACGCTGTTCGTCGCGGCGTGGAACATGCTGTGGGTCCGCGCCGCGGCGCGACGGGCGGTGCGCGGCATGGCCGAGCTGTATGCGAGCGTCGCGCAGGCGCACCCCGACGCCCCGTTCGTGTACCTCTCGGCGGGCGCGTGGAACACGGCCCGCACGCTGCGGCGGTTCCTCGCCCGGCACGGCTACCCACCCGGTCCCCTCCTGCTGACCGACTTCGGGCCCACACAGACGGGGTGGTTTCGCAGCGGGCGCCAGCACAAGACGACGTCGCTCGAACGGCTGTTCGCGACGTTCCCGCAGGTGCGCTGGCTGCTGGTGGGCGACGACGGGCAGCAGGACCCTGAGATCTACGCGCAGGCCGCGCGCGAGCACCCCGACACGGTGCTGGCGATCGGCATCCGGACCATGAGCCGCACCGAGCGCGTCATCGCGACGGCGGGCGCCGCGAAGGACCGGCGCCCGGGCGAGGCGGCGTCGTCGGCGGCGAGCCGCACCGAGCAGGTGGCCGCGGCGGTGCGCCCCGTCGTGACGGGGCGCGACGGCGAGGAGCTGGCCGCCGGGCTCGCGACGGTGCCGGGGCTGCTGGACTCGACCGACTGAGGCGGCGTGTCAGTGGTCGGCGAGCGCCTGGCCGCTCATGGTGTGGATCGACGCCATGACGTGGTCGGTCAGCTCGCGGCGCGCCTGCGCGGGCCGGACGCCCGCGGCGATCTGCCGCGAGGGGTCGATCGGCGCGCCGAACCGCACCTGGATGCCGCGCGCGGGCCGGGGCAGGCGCCGGCCGACCGGCTGCACCTTGTCGGTGCCGACCAGCGCGACGGGCACCACGGTCGCGTGCCCCGCGAGTGCGAGCCACGCGACGCCCGTGTGCCCCGGGTGGAGTTTGCCGTCGCGTGAGCGGGTGCCCTCGGGGTAGATGCCGAACGCTCCCCCGCGCTCCAGCACCCGCAGCGCGTCCTGCAGCGACCGCTGCCCCGCGCGCGGGTCGTCACGGTCGACGGGGATGTGGCCCATGGTCGTGAAGAACCAGCGCGACAGGCGCCCCTTGAGCCCGCGCCCGGTGAAGTACTCGGCCTTGGCGATGAAGGTGATGTGCCGCGGCACCACGAGCGGGATGATCACCGAGTCGAGGAACGACAGGTGATTGCTGGCCAGGATCACCGGCCCGCGCCGCGGGACGTTGTGCAGTCCCACCACCTGGGGGCGCAGCGTCACGTATGCCACGAGCGACAGGATCAGACGGAGCAGGCGGTAGGTCACCGGGCCATTGTGCCCTCGCCCGGTCAGGCGACCGTCACAAGATAGTCGTCGGCGGCGTCGTCCCAGGTCAGTGTCACGGCGCCCGCCGCCTCGGCTGCCCGGCAGAACTGCAGGAACCCGCGGAAGCCCAGGGCCTTCTCCGAGAAGTCCGGCCGACGACGGCGCAGCCGATGCTTGAGCCCGGACAGCGGCACGGGCGAGCCCGCGTCCTCGACCACGTCGCGCACGAGCGCGAAGGTCTGGTCGCTGCTGCCCTGCTCGGGCAGCGACACCTCGGGGTCGCCCGCCGCGGGCCCCGTGCCGAGCACCAGGAACCCGCGATCGGCCAGGAACCGCAGGAACTCCCCGAAGGTGCGGAAGCCGTAGTCGGCCTCCGCGAACGTCGGGTCCTTGCGCAGCAGCGTCCGCTTGAGCATCGACGCCGTCACGGCGCCGCTCGTCGAGGCCGCCAGGTTCGCGAGCGTCTGCGCGACCTGCACCTCCATCGACGGCGCCTCGCTGTCCCCCACACTCTCGTCGTCGTCGGTCTCGGCGGCGGCGGCGACAGCGACCGTGTCCAGGGCGTCGGCGGCGGCAGGATCGGCGCTGGCCGGGCCAGTGCTGGCCGGCGCTGGCTCGGCGAGTGCCGGCTCGGTGGCGGGCTCGTCGCTCGCCTCGGGGGTGGCGCCGTTGGCGCGCTTGCCTGACGTGGCGGCGGCTCCCGTTCGGCGGCGGCCGCGTCCCTTGCTCGTGGTCGCGTCGGGCGCGGGGGCGTCCGATGCGGGGGCGTCCGGCGCGGGGGCGTCGGGCGCCGGTGCGTCTGCGGCGGCGGTCGTCGCACCGCGGCCGCGGCCGCCCTTGGCCGCGGGCGCGCCATTCGCGGTGGGCGCCGCGTGGAGCGCGTGCGCCACGGCCTCGGCGGCGCGCGCCGACCGCTTGCGCCCCCGGTCACCCGCGCCGCCCCGCCCGGAGCGTGCCGCGCGTGCGGCCTGGTCGTCGCTGTCCGGCACGTCGACGCCTTCGAGGCGGTCGTAGAACAGGAACTCGTCGCAGGCGGCCGGCAGCAGGCGCGAGGTCGACTTCTCGACTCCCACGCCGATGACGCGTTTGTTGAGCTCGCGGAGCTTGTGGACCAGCGGCGAGAAGTCCGAGTCGCCCGTACACATCACAAAGGTGGAGATGTACTCGCGCTCGAAGGCCATCTCGATCGCGTCGACCACCATCTTGATGTCGGCGGCGTTCTTGCGGGAGGCGCCCATGCGCTGCGTCATCTCGATGAGCTCGACCTGGTGGCGGGTCAGCGCCCGGCGGTCCTCGTCAAAGTACGACCAGTCGGCGTACGCCCGCCGCACCACCACCCGGCCGCGCACGGCGAGCGCGTCGGCGATCGGCCCGAAGTCGAACTGCATCCCCCCGAGGTGCTCGCGCGCGCCGAGCGCCAGGTTCTCGTAGTCGATGAAGACGGCTAGGCGCTCCTCGGTGTCCATGCCCGCCACGGTACGTGTCCACGGCGCGTGGTGTGCGCCGACAGGCACCCGAGCCATCGCGGGCGCCACCGCCGTCGGACCGAACCGTCTTGAATGGCGGGCAGAACCCTCCCGCGCAGCGGGACCGAAGGCTACGATGGGCCTCCACGAGGAGGGTGCCGCCACTCTCCCGCCGACGGAAGCCTCCTGAGGAACCCCCGCGCTGGGCGCGTCTACGGACCGCCCTGCGATGAGTTCAGTCTCCTGGAGCGCGTCCGCTCCGGGACCGAGTGGTTCGAGGAGCAACCGTGGTCGATGAGGGACACGTGCCGCACGGCGGCCCCACCGACGCCCCGAGGCGCCCGATCCATCGCCCCACGGTGTCCTTCGAGCTCATGCCCCCGCGCCGACCCGAGGCCGCGCCACGGTTCTGGGAGACGGCCCGCCGCCTGGTCGCGGTGCACCCCGACTTCATCTCGGTGACCTACGGCGCCGGCGGCGGGGACCGCGCGACGGCGCACCGCGTCGTGTCGACCCTGCTCGCCGGCACCCCAGTGCTGCCCATCGCGCATCTGACCTGCGTCGGCGCCTCGCGGGAGGACGTCTCGGCGGTCATCGACGACTTCCTGGAGGCCGGCGTGCGCGCGTTCCTCGCGCTGCGCGGCGACCCGCCCCACGACCAGCCCGACTGGCGTCCGCCGGCCGACGGCGTCCACTCCAGCGTCGAGCTCGTGCGCCTGCTGCGCGAGGTCGAGGCCTCCCGCGCCGCGGCCGATCCGAGCTCGGCGCTGCGCGGCGCCGCCCATCCCCTGTCGATCGCGGTCGCCACGTTCCCGAACGGCAACCCGGGCGCGGGCACCACGCGCACGCAGGAGGTGTGCCGCCTGCTCGAGAAGCAGGAGGCGGGCGCGAGCTTCGCGATCACCCAGCTCTTCTACGAGCCCGAGTCCTATGTCGAGTTCGTCGCCGACGCACGCGCCGCCGGGATCACGATCCCGATCCTCGCGGGCCTGCTGCCCGCGACCGATCCACGGCGCCTGCGGCGGGTCGAGGAGCTGACGGGCGTCGCCGCGCCGTCGGACCTGCTCGCGGCGCTCGACGCGCTCGACGACCCCGAGGCGCAGCACGCCTGCGGCGTCGCGCGCTCGGTCGAGCTCGCGCAGGCGGTGCTCGACGCCGGGGCGCCCGGCCTGCACGTCTACACGTTCAACAAGCACCGCCCGGCGCTCGACCTGCTCGACGGCGTCGGCCTGTTGCGGCGCGAGGCGCCCGACCTGTTGGAGCCGACCACCGACGTGCGGGTCAGCGCGAGCCGGTAGTGCGCGCCGGCGGCGTCAGCCCCGGGACGCCCCACGCATCGGCAGCCCGAACGACAGCGCGACGGCGATCAGACCCAGCGCGAACCACAGCCACGGCACGGACCCGCTGTCCGAGGCGCCCGCGCCGATGAGCACCAGCCCACCGAGGAACAGCACGAACGACAGCAGGACGCGCGCGGCGACCGCCGCGGTGGGCTCCTGCTTGACCCTCTTGGCCACCTGGAACTCGCTCATGAGCACAACCTAAACCCCGCGCGGCGCCCGACGCTGCGCGCCCCCGGAGCGTGAGATGGCGGACGTTCGGCGCACTCGACTCGGCACGGGTGGCCCTCGCCCAGTAGAATCGATTCGACAGCGGGCGCGTTCGGTAGCGAGCGCGTCGATCCCCTCCCTCTCCCTCGCGCTTCGTCAGGTCCCCGCCATGCCTTTGCTCTCGCCCCCGCCAAACGCCAGCCTCCAGCGGGTCCGCTGGTCCCTCATCGCGATGTTCGGCGTCTTCGGCGTCATCCAGACGAGTTGGCTCGGGCGCCTGCCCTCGGTGCGCGAGGACCTCACCGTCACGGCCGGGCAGCTCGGCGCCGTGCTCGTGGTCGGCGCCATCGGGTCGCTCGTCGGCGTCGCGACCATCGGCGCCCTCATCGTCCGCTTCGGCTCCGCGACGATGCTGCGCATCGGCATGCTCGGCGCCTTCGCCGGGTTCGTGGTCTCGGGCGTCGCGACCATGGTGGGCTCGGTCGAGCTGTTCACCCTCGGCGTGCTGCTCAACGGAATCGTCGGACCGGCCACCTTCGTCCCCGTCAACCTCGAGGCCGCCCGCCTCGAAAAGCCGCTCGGCCGGGCCGTGCTCCCCCACGTCCACGCCGCGTTCTCCGTCGGCGCGCTGATCGGCAGCGCCATCGCCGCGGCGACGTCGGTGATCGGCCTGCACGTCTCCTGGCACATCATCGCCGTCGCCGTGCTCGTCACGATCGCGCGCGCTGTGCTGATCGCGCCGGGCACCGCCCTTCAGGACGAGCCGCGCCGCCCCCAGCGCGACGCCACGCCCCGCGCCGCCGACGGCCCCGGCCGCCCGCTCCTCGCGCGCCTCACCGCGAGCGCCCGCGCCCGTGGCCGCTCCAGCGGCGCCCTGCGGGCCTGGACCGAGCCGCGCACCCTGCTGATCGGGCTGGTGCTGTTGGCCGCGACGATGTCGGAGGGCGCCGCCGCCAACTGGCTCAACCTCGCGGTGGTCGACGGCTTCGCCACGCGCGAGGCCGTGGGAGCGGCCGCGTACGCCACGTTCGTCGTCTCGATGCTGACGGTGCGCCTGCTGGGCCCGGCGCTCATCGACAGGTTCGGCCGCGTCGCGGTGCTGCGCGTCTCGGGCGTCTCGGCCCTGCTCGGCCTCCTGGTGTTCGGCCTGGGCCCCTCGCTCCCGTTCGCCTGGGCGGGCATCGTGCTGTGGGGCGTGGGCGCCGCGATGGCCTACCCCGTCGGCACCGCGGCCGCGGCCGACGACCCCACCAAGGCGGCCGCGCGTGTGTCCGTGGTCAGCTCGTTCGGGTCGATCGCCGCGCTGTCCGCGCCGCCCGTCCTCGGGCTGCTCGCGGACTCGTGGGGGGTGCGCCACGCCCTGCTGGTCATCACCCTCGCGATGGTCGTCAGCCTCGCCGCGGCGGGTCAGGTGCGCCCCGAGGTCCCGGGCGCCGAGGCCAACAGGAGGCCGGGCCGCGTCGCGGATCGTGAGCCCGCCGTCGCCGGGTCCGTGTAGGGGCTGGTCAGCGCGTCAGCAGCCCCGCCAGGGCCGCGACGATCCGCACGTCGCCGTCGAGCCAGTCGACGGTGAACAGGCTCTCGGCGTCGAGCCAGCGCAGGTCGTCGTGCTCGACCAGGGGCGCCGGGTCCCCCACCGTCACGCGCGCGAGCCACAGGCGCATGACGTGGCGGTCGGTGATGATCCACGCGTCGTCGTCGGGCCCGGCGACCTCGGGGCCCAGGTCGACCGACACGCCGAGCTCCTCTCGCAGCTCGCGATGCAGCGCGCCGACCGGAGTCTCGCCGTCGTCGACCTTGCCGCCCGGGAACTCCCAGCGGCCTGCGAGTGACGACGGCCGCGAGCGCCGCGCGGCCAGCAGGCGGGAGGGCGCGACGACGTCGTCGACGATCGCCGCGGCGACGACCAGACGACGCGCGCCGACCGCCGCACCAGGCGCATCAAGATCGGGGCCGGGCTGGTGCGTCATGCGCAGAGTCTGACATCTTCTCGTAGCCGCGGGATATCGGTTTCATGACACCGCGGTGACGGCTTTTCGCCACGGGCGGGGGCGTCATCGCCCCGGGAGGACAGAACGCTCGGCGCTCACCGAGGCGAGCGCCGAGCGTTCGACGATGTAGTGCCGGACATCGTGTCTGCGTGCGACGAGAGCCCCGCCGCGCGCGACTCGCGCAGCGGCACGGGCTCAGACAGTGCGGATCCCGGCCTGGCGGGCCCACGCGACGGCATCCGCCCGCGTTGACACGCCGATCTTTCGGTAGACGCTGCGCACCTGCGACTTCACGGTGTTACGCGTGACGAACAGCTTGGTCGCGATCTGCTCCAGGGTGACGTCCTCGCTCAGATTGGACAGGACGACCTGCTCACGGCGCGTCAGAGGGGTGATGGACGCTGCGGGCGCCGTGCGCTCCAGTTCGATGATGCTCATGTGATCCTCCAGGCCGCAGCCGGCCGGCCTCAGGGGTGACCGACCTGCGATGTGCTGCGTAACCATGAGAGCCGCGAGCCGTCAAATCATGACGCCAAACGAACAAGTTCCTGTCGTTTCTTTGCGCTCGGTCCTCTGACCTGGGGAAACGTGGCGGGTTTCACCCGCTCGGGAGTCAGCCGGCAAACTCGGCGTAGGCCGCGGCGTCAAGCAGCTCCCCGACCGCGGTCACCTCGACCTTGAGCAGCCAGCCGGCGCCGAACGGGTCGGCGTTGACCTGGGCGGGATCGTCGATGGCCGCCTGGTTGACCTCGACGACCGTGCCCGTCACGGGCGCGTACAGCTCCGAGACCGACTTGGTCGACTCGATCTCGCCGATGACCTCGCCCGCGGTGATCTCGGCGCCCACCTGCGGCAGCTCCAGGTAGACGACGTCGCCGAGCGCATCGGCGGCGTGCGAGGTGATGCCCACGACAGCGGGCGAGGACGGGTCGACCCACTCGTGCTCACGCGAGTACTGCAGGTGGTCGGGGTAGCTGGCCATGGCCTCTCCTACGGGCGGGGCGCCCAGGGCGCCGGTCGATGCTGGGGTCGAGCGTACGGGGGTCACGCGGTGGCGCGGCGGTAGAACGGCAGCGGGACGACGACAAACGGCTCGGCGCGCCCGCGCACGTCGACGGCGAGCTCGACGCCCTGCGCGCAGACCTCCGGGGTCACGTACGCCATCGCGATCGGGCGCCCGAGGGTGGGCGACGGCGCCGCCGACGTCACGACGCCGACCTTCGCGCCCACCGACCCCTCGGCGCCGCGCCTGACGACGTCGTACCCGGCGCGCGCCGAGCGGCGCCCCTCGCCGCGCAGCCCCACCAGGACGCGGGCGGGCGGGGAGGCCTTGCGCGCCGCCAGCGCGGCGCGTCCGACGAACTCGACCAGGCGCCCCGCCGTGTCCTGCTTGTCGAGGCGCACCACGCGGCCGAGCCCCGCCTCGAACGGCGTCGTCGTGGTGTCGAGCTCGTGGCCGTACAACGGCATGCCCGCCTCCAGGCGCAGCGAGTCGCGCGCGGCGAGCCCGGCCGGCGCCAGCCCGTGCTCGGCGCCCGCGGCGAGCGCGGCCCGCCACAGCCCGACGGCGTCGGCGACGTCGACGAACAGCTCGAAGCCGTCCTCGCCCGTGTAGCCCGTGCGGGCCACCAGCGCCGCGGCGCCCTCCCCCACCCGCAGCCTCGCGCGCGTCGCGGCGTAGTACGGCAGCGCGCGCACGGCGGCGACGTCGGCGGGGTCGGTGAGCGCGGTGACGATCCGCTCGGCGCGCGGGCCCTGCACCGCGATGAGCGCCGTGGCCGCGGAGCGGTCGGTCGTCACCACGTCGAACCCGTGGGTGCGCGCCGCGAGCTCGCGCGCGACGAGCGGGGCGTTGCCGGCGTTGGCGACCACGAGGAAGTGCTCGTCGGCGAGCCGGTACACGATCAGGTCGTCGAGCACCGCACCGTCCTCGGCGCAGATCATCGAGTACTTGGCCCGCCCGACGGCGATCGCGGTCGCGCTGCCCACCAGCGCGACGTCGAGCGCGGCCGCCGCTCCTGGGCCCTCCAGATGGATCTCGCCCATGTGGGACAGGTCGAACAGCCCGGCCGTGGACCGCACCGCGCGATGTTCGGCCAGGTCAGAGGTGTAGCGCAGCGGCATGAGCCACCCGCCGAACCCGGTCATGGTGGCGCCCAGCGCCCGGTGCTCGGCTGCCAGGGGCGTCGATGTGTCGGCCATCGGGGGAGTCTCCTTGCTCGTCGGGCTGCTCGTCGGGCTGGTCGTCGGGCTGGTCATGAGGTCGCCGTCGCGTACGACTCGACGGGCGGGCAGGCGCAGATCAGCGTGCGGTCGCCCCGTGCGGCGTCGATGCGCCGCACCGGGGGCCAGTACTTCGCTGCGCGCGACGACGCCACGGGGTAGGCGGCGAGCTCACGCCCGTAGGGGTGGGTCCACTCGTCGGCGGTGACCGCCGCCGCCGTGTGCGGGGCGCCCCGCAAGGGGTTGTCGTCGGCGGGCCAGACCCCGTCCGCGACGGCGTCGATCTCCGCGCGGATCGCGATCATCGCCGCGACGAACCGGTCCAGCTCGGCGAGGTCCTCCGACTCGGTGGGCTCGACCATGAGCGTGCCCGGCACAGGGAACGCGAGCGTCGGGGCGTGGAAGCCGTAGTCCATGAGCCGCTTGGCCACATCCTCGGCCGTGACGCCGCTCGCCGCCGTCAGGGGCCGCAGGTCGAGGATGCACTCGTGCGCGACCAGGCCGTGCGGGCCCGTGTAGAGCGTGGGGTAGTGCGGCGCGAGGCGCGCGGCGACGTAGTTCGCGCTCAGCACGGCGGCCTTGGTCGCCTGGGTGAGCCCGTCGGGGCCCATGAGGGCGACGTAGGCGTAGGAGATGGGCAAGATGCCGGCCGAGCCGAACGGCGCGGCGCTCACCGGCGCGGGCACCGGCCCGCCGGTCGAGCCCTCCCCGCCGGTCGCGCCCTCCCCGGCGGTCGAGCCCTCCCCGGCGGTCGAGCCTGTCGAGACCCCCACGGGCGAGGCGGGCAGGAACGGCGCCAGGTGCGCCGCGACCGCGACCGGCCCGACACCGGGCCCGCCGCCACCGTGCGGGATGCAGAACGTCTTGTGCAGGTTCAGGTGCGAGACGTCGCCGCCGAGCTCGGCGGGACGGGCCAGGCCGACGAGCGCATTGAGGTTCGCCCCGTCGATGTACACCTGCCCACCTGCCGCATGTACGTGGTCGCAGACCTCGCGCACGTGCTCCTCGTAGACGCCGTGCGTCGAAGGGTAGGTGATCATGATGGCCGCCACACGCTCGCCGTGCTCGGAGAGCTTCGCGCGCAGGTCGCCGAGGTCGATGGCGCCATCGGCGGCGGTGGCCACCACGACGACCCGCAGCCCCGCGAGCGCCGCCGACGCCGCGTTGGTGCCGTGCGCGGAGGCCGGGATGAGCACGATGTCGCGGCGACCCTCGCCGCGCGAGCGGTGGTAGCCCCTGATCGCGAGCAGCCCCGCGAACTCGCCCTGCGAGCCGGCGTTGGGCTGCACCGACACCGCCGCGTACCCCGTGATCTCGGCGAGCTGCGCTTCGAGCGTCGCGATGAGCGCGGCGTAGCCCAACGCCTGCTCGACGGGCGCGTACGGGTGCAGGTCGGCGAAGCCGGGCCAGCTGATGGCCTCCATCTCGGCCGCCGCGTTGAGCTTCATGGTGCATGAGCCGAGCGGGATCATGGTGCGGTCGAGCGCGAGGTCCTTGTCGCTCAGCGTCCGCAGATAGCGCAGCAGCGCGGTCTCCGAGCGGTGCTGGTGGAAGACCGGGTGCGTCAGGATCGGCGTGCGGCGCAGCAGCGCGGGCGGCAGGTCCGCGCCGGCCGGCGTGGTGAACGACGGCGTGGTGGGCGCCGCGCCGAACGCCGCGAGCACCGCGGCGACGTCCTCGGGGGTGGTCGTCTCGTCGCACGCGATCTGTACATGGTCAGCATCAGGGCTGTACAGGTTGACTCCGGCCTCGCTCGCGGCCGCGACGATCGCGGCGGCACGGCCCGGCACGACGGCGCGCACGGTGTCGAAGAAGGCCTCGTGCTCGACGGCGATCCCCGCGGCGCGCAGCGCGTCGGCCAGCGCGGCCGCGTGGGCGTGCGTGCGCTGCGCGATCGCGCGCAGGCCGTCTGGGCCGTGGTGGACGGCGTACATCGCGGCCACGATCGCCAGCAGGGCCTGGGCGGTGCAGATATTGCTGGTCGCCCGCTCGCGGCGGATGTGCTGCTCGCGCGTCGACAGGGCCAGGCGGTACGCCGTCGCGCCGTCGGCGTCGACCGAGACGCCGACCAGCCGACCCGGGAGCTGGCGCTCCAGGCCCTTGCGCACGGCGATGTAGGCGGCGTGCGGGCCGCCGTAGAACAGCGGGACGCCGAACCGCTGCGCCGAGCCCACGGCGACGTCGGCGCCGAGCTCACCGGGCGAGGCCAGCATCGTCAGCGCGAGCGGGTCGGTCGCCATGGTGACCAGGGCGCCGCGCTCCTTGGCCTCGGCCACGACCTCGCGCGCGTCGAGCACGCGACCGCTCGCCCCGGTCTGGGCGATGACGACGCCGACCAGGTCGCCGTCGGGCAGCGCGCCGTCGAGCACGGCGGCGAGTCCGCCGTCGAGCGCCGCGACCACCACGGGCAGGCCGATCGCCTCGGCCCGGCCGCGCACGACGGCGAGGGTCTGGGGGAACAGGTCGGCGTCGAGCACCACGTAGCCCGACGTCGCGCGCGAGGCGCGCCACATGAGCGCGACGGCCTCGGCGACCGCGGTGGCCTCGTCGAGCAGCGACGCCCCAGCGACCTCGAGCCCGGTCAGATCCTCGACCACCTGCTGGAAGGTCAGCAGCGCCTCCAGGCGGCCCTGGCTGATCTCGGGCTGGTAGGGCGTGTAGGCGGTGTACCAGGCGGGGGACTCGAGCACATTGCGGCGGATGACGGCGGGCGTGTGCGTCCCGTAGTAGCCCAGGCCGATCATCTGCCGCTTGACCTGGTTCTTCGCCGCGAGCCCGCGCAGGTCGGCCAACACCTGCGCCTCGGTGCGCGCGGCGGGCAGGTCGAGAGGGCGGCGCGTGCGGATCGCTGCGGGCACCGCGGCGTCGACGAGCGCGTCGAGCGAGGGGTAGCCGAGCACGGCGAGCATCGCCTGGCCGTCCGAGACCCCGACGTGGCGGTCGGCGAAGCGGTCGGGGTCGTAGGGCGTGGGCGAGGAGGTGGTCACGGGGCACTCCGGTCATCAGGCGTGGGGGACTGCGGTCCCTCCCCGCTCTGTCATCGGACCTGAGAGTTTGGCCGGCGCGTCCGGTCGGGACGTCGGCTTGCACCGTCGGTGGGCCCGTCCGCGACGCGTGGGCGTCGCGCGCGGGCCGCTTTCCAGAGTTGCCTCGTCGCGGCGGTACGGGGGCCTGAGAGATTCCCGGGGAGGGTTTGCTCCTTCGGCGCCGTCGGCCGGGCCCGTGGAGGACCGTCCGGCGAACTCTCCCGTCGCGATTTGAGCGGCGTTTGTGCGCGTTGTGCTGCGTCGATCCTACTCAGCCCGCGAGGTGGCCCGTGACCTGGCTCACGCGAGTTGGAGGCGCGAGGCGACCTCGGTCATGACCTCGACGACAGCGCGCACCGCGGGGCCCGGCTCGTGCCGCGACGAGCGGTGCCGCACGAAGAGCTGCCGCTCGCCCAGCCCGGGCAGTCGCACGATGCGCAGGGAGTCGTTGACCGCCATCGCCTCCAAGGCCAGCGCGGGCAGCAGCGCGACGCCCTGACCTGCGGCGACGAGCGCGAGCGTGGTGTCGAAGTCGTAGGTCGAGTGGACCGTGGCGATGGTGGTCCCCAGGGAGTGCGCCACGCGCTGCAACGCGCGGTCGGCGGCCGTGCCGGTGTCGGAGGCCACGAACGTCAACCGGGCGAGGTCGCCCACGTGCTCCGGGGCGGCCATGCCGGCCGGGATGACCAGGCGCCAGGGCTCGTCGAGCAGCATGACGTCCTGCGACCCGCGCGGCGCGGGGTTCTTCATCTCGGAGTCGCGCTCCAGCACGACGAGGTCGAGGTCGCCTCCGCGCAGCTTGCGCACGGCCTCGGCGGGCTCGTACTCACGCACGTCGAGCTGGACGCCGGGGTAGCGGTCGGCGAGCGGGGCGAGCGCGGGCGCGACGACGGCGCGGATCGCCGTCTGGAAGGCGCCGATCGCCACGCGCCCCGAGACCCCGTCGCCGAGCGCCACGATCGCCTGGCGGGCCTCGATGAGCTCGGCCTCGATGCGCTCGGCGGCGTCAGCCAGCACGCGTCCGGCCGGGGTGAGCGTGACGCCGCGGGGCCCACGGTCGAGCACCGCGAACCCCTCCTCGGCCTCCAAGCGGGCGATCTGTTGCGACACGGCAGAGGGCGTGACGTGCAACAAGTCGGCGGCGGCGAGCACGCCTCCGGCACGATGGACGGCCAGCAGGAATGCGAGTCGGCGGGGGTCGGTTGGCATGTAGCAATACTACATGGCAGATCCAGAATCATTCGATTGCGCTGAACAAAAAACGACGCGACGATAGGGGTGCGCGCGACGCCGAGCCCACCGGGCGGCGGCGCGGGCGATCACCCCCTCACCCGCGGGCCCAGCCCGCTGCGTCATCTCCAAGGAGTCCGTCATGTCCCTGCTCGCCGTGGTCACCGTGTTCGGCTGGGTGGGCGCCGCCGCCGGGATTCTGGCCTACGGCATGGTCTCCAAGGGCTACTGGGGCGCCGGCTCGTTCGCGTTCCAGCTCACCAACCTCGGCGCGGCGACGGCGATGCTGCTGGTCGCGGCCGCCAACGGCGTCTGGCCCTCGGCCGCCGCCAACTTCGCGTGGATCGCCATCGGCGCGCACTCGACGCTGGTCATCTGGCGCAAGCGCGCCGCCGAGCGCGCCCGGGCGCGCACCGCGCCCGACGCCCTCGACCTGGCCGCCTGACCCCTCGCCCCGTTCAGGGTCGCGTCACGGCTCGCGGCGCGCGCGGATCACCGCGGGCAGCACGGCCCACAGGCCGACCAGCACCACGATGGCCGCACCCCCGGTCACCGCACCTGCCACCGTCCCGACGACGACGTCGAAGACCAGCGCGACCACGCCCGCGACCAGCACGGCGAGCAGGAGCAGCGCCGCGCGCGTCATGTGATCGGCGGCCGTCACGAGCCGCGCCTTGAGGTGCTTGCGGAACAGCGCACGGTGCAACGCCACGGGCGCGACCGCCAGGCCCGTGGTGAGCGCGGCGACCACCACGAGCATCAGGTACCCGACGCGCTGCGGGGTGGACAGGTCCGCGAACCGCGGCTGGAACGGCAGCGTCAGCAGGAACCCGGTGAGCAGTTGCACGCCGGTCTGCATGACGCGCAGCTCCTGCAGCAGCTCCGACCAGTTGCGGTCAGAGCGCTGCTCCGGGGTCTCGGGCCGGCCGTCGCTGGCGTCCATGGGCCGACGGTAGTGCCGGTCCGTGTCCCGGGGCATCAGCAGGGCGCCAACGCGCCCCTCCTCACATCGCCGCGCGCGCCGCTCCTGCGGCCCGCGCCAGGTCGACGACAACGGCGCGGTGGTCGCTGATCCCCAGGTCGAGCGTGCGCGCAGGGCCGAGGGAGCGCACGGCGGGGCGCGGTGCGGACCCGGGCGCCACGCCGTCGTCGACCAGGACGTGGTCGATGCGCAGGCGGGGGCGCTGGCGCGGGTAGGTGGGCGCGTCGACGAGCTCGCGCCAGCCCGTGATGGCGGCGGGCTCGTCGTCGCGGATGTTGAGGTCGCCCAGCAGCACCAGCGGACGCGGGGCGCCGCGCAGGCGCCGCACCAGCCAGCGCAGCTGACGCCGGTTCCAGGTCGTGCCGGTCGACAGGTGCGTCGTCACGACGGTGAGCGGCCCGTCCGGCGTCTCGACGACGGCCGCGAGCGCGACGCGCGGCTCGTCATGGCCGAGTTGCAGGCGCCCGAACGGCCACAACGCCCCGAGGGGGAGCCGCACGCGCCGCCACTCACGCACGGGCACGCGCGAGAGCAGCGCGACGCCGTAGGCGGGCGCGGCGTCGGGCTCGTCGCCGCGGGCACGGTGGCGTGAGACCCACGTGGAGAGGTAGGCGCGCGCGGCGGCGCGACCCGCGGGGGAGCGCAGCACCTGCGCGGCCGCCCCGGGCAGCGCGCGCCCGCGGGCGGTGGCGAGCGGGGCGAGCGCCTCGGCGGGGTCGGGCGCCTCCGGCGGCGCCCCGCGGCCGGGGCGGGGCGGCTCGACGCGCCCGGCGATCGTGGCGGCGAAGCGGTAGTCGAGCGCGCCCATGGCCTCGGCGGCCACTCGCGCGAGGTCCGCGCCGCCTGAGCGGACCTGGTGGCGGTCGACCTCCTGGAGCGCGACGACGTCGGCGTCGAGCCCGGCCACCGCGCGCCCCAACGCCAGTGCGTCGCTCGTCTCGTCGGGCAGCCGCGCGTGCCGCACGTTGAAGGTCGCCAGGCGCACGCTCATCGGCTACAGGGTGCGCTGCCAGGCGGCGATGCGGTCCGCCGCGCGCGTCACCGTCTCGGGCGCGGCCGCGAACGACAGGCGCACCCACTCGTGCCCGGCGACCGCGTCGAAGTCGGCGCCGGGAGTGAGGGCCACATCGGCCTCCTCGAGCAGCCGCGCGCAGTAGGTGACCGCGTCGAGCCCGGTCGCCGCGATGTTGCCGTACAGGTAGAACGCGCCGTCCGCGGGCGCCACGGGGTCCCAGCCGAGCTCGGGCGCCCGCGCCAGCAGCGCCGCGCGCGAGGCCGCGTACCGCTCGACGTTCGCCGCGGCGGCCTCGTACCCCTCGGGGCTGAGCGCCGCGATCCCGGCGTGCTGGGCCAGCGCGGGCGGCGAGAGGGCCACGTTCCCGGCGAGCGCGCTGACGGGGGAGACGAGCTCGGTGGGGAGCACCAGCCAGCCGAGCCGCCACCCGGTCATGGCCCAGTACTTCGAGAACGAGTTGACGACGACGGCGCCCAGGTCGGCGTACACCGCGGCGCTCGCCTGATGGACATCGCCGCCGTAGGCGATGCCGTGGTAGATCTCGTCGCTGATCAGCCGCACGTCGTGCTCGCCGCACCAGCGCGCGACGGCGTCGAGCTCCCCGGGCGCGATCATCGTCCCGGTCGGGTTCGCGGGGCTCGCCACCAGCAGCCCGTCGAGCCCGCCGTCGTAGTAGGCCGCCATGAGCTGCGAGACGGTGGGCTGGTAGCGGGTGTCGGGCCCGCAGTCGAGCTCGACCACCTCGCAGCCCAGCGCCGTGAGGATGTTCTTGTAGGCCGGGTACCCCGGCCGGGCCACCGCCACGCGGTCGCCGACGTCGAAGGCCGCGAGGAACGCGAGCACGAACCCACCGCTCGACCCGGTCGTGACGGCGATGCGCGCGGGGTCGACCTCGACGTCGTACCAGCGCCGGTAGTGCCCGGCGATCGCGTCGCGCAGCGCCGGGACGCCCAGCGCCTCGGTGTAGCCGAGGTCGCCCGCGCGCAGCAGTTCGATCGCGCGCGCACGCACGACGTCGGACGCGCCCGTGGACGGCTCACCGGCGCACAGGTTGAGCACGTCGCGGCCCTGCGCGCGCCGCTGGTTGGCCGCGGCGAGGATCTCCATGACCGCGAAGGCCGGGACGTGGGAGCGGCGCGAGACCTTCATGCCCTCATCATGCCGGTCGTCCGCCTGCAAGGTCCTGGGGGCGCATGACACAGTCGGGTATGAGGTCCTCCCGCCGCACCGCCCGTGCCCGAGCCGTCGCCCCTGCGCTCACCCTGGCGCTCGCGCTGGCCGTCGTGGCGGGCGCGTGCGCCTCAGACCCCGACCCGCAGGCGGGGGTCACACGCGCGCCCGGCGTCGAGCCCCGCCAGGTCGCGCCCGCGGGCGCCGCGGCGCTCGACGACGTCGTCGAGGCCACGCGCCGCGTCGGCGTCGCGATGCTGGCCGCGGCGCCCGAGGAGGCCAACGCGGTCGCCTCGCCGTCGAGCCTCGCCGTCGCGCTGTCGATGCTGGCCGACGGCGCCCGCGGCGGCACGCTCGCGCAGTTGGAGGAGGTCCTGGGCGCGAGCGGCGAGCAGCGGCGCGACGCCGTGGCCGCGCTGCGCGGCGCACTGGCGGAGCACGACGGCGACCCCGCCGTCGTCCAGGACGAGGAGCTGCCCGAGCAGCCGGTCGTGCACCTGGCCACCCAGGTCGTGGTCGACGACCAGCTCACGCCGTCGCCGCAGTACCTGCGCACGCTGGCCGACGTGTACGGCGCCGGGGTGCGGCGCGTCGACCTCGGCGCGGACACGTCCGCGCTCGACGACTGGGTCCAGCACCACTCGGGCGGCCTCATCAAGAAGTCGGCGATCGAGCCCGATCCCGACCTGCGGCTCGTGCTGCAGGACGCGATCGTGCTCGCGGCGCGCTGGAGCAGCCCGTTCCCCCAGTACGCCACCGCGCCCCGCCCCTTCACCCTGGCTGACGGCTCACGCATCGAGGCCCAGACCATGGCCGCGACGCTCGACGTCGCGTACGCCGAGGTCGACGGGTGGCGGGCCGCGCGGCTGCCGTACGGCGACGGGGCGCTGCACGCCGACCTGCTGCTGCCGCCGGGGGACCCCACCGTGGCGACCCCCACTCTGCTCGCGGACCTCGACGCGGCGCTGAGCGCGGCCGCGCCGCAGCCGGTCGAGGTGTGGCTGCCCACGCTCGACCTCCAACCCGACCCGCTCGACCTGCGTGCGAGCGTCGCCGCGCTCGGCGCGCCCACGGTGCTCGACCCCACCGCCGCCGACCTCACGGGTCTCGGGACCGACGACGGCGGGCGGCGCCTCTACCTCGGCCAGGCCGTGCAGCAGGCGGTCTTCCAGGTCGACGAGGACGGCACGCGCGCGGCCGCCGTGACAGAGCTGGGGGTGGAGGCGGCCGGCGCGCCGGCCATCCCGACGGTCGAGCTGCACCTGGACCGGCCGTTCCTCATCGAGGTCGCGCACGCCGAGACCTCGTGGCCGCTGTTCCTCGCCGCGGTGCGCGACCCTAGGCACTGAGCCGCTGCGGCGCGCGCACCGGTCGCCCGGGCCTACCGTGGTGCCCGTGACCACCGCCGCCGACGTCGTCGCCGCCGTCCGCTCCGCCATCCCCGCCCCGGTGCGGCCCGTGACCGTCGACGGGTTCCTCGACGGCGACCCCGGCGCCGGGGTGTCCGGGGTCGCGGTGACGACCATGGCCACGCTCGACGTGCTGCGCCGCGCGGCCGACTGGGGCGGCGACGGCGCCACGCTCGTCATCACGCATGAGCCCCTGTACTTCGCGCACGCCGACGACGCCCGCAACACGCTGGCCGCGCAGGACGACCCGGTGTACAACGCCAAGCGCGCTTTCGTACACGAGCGGGGACTCGTGGTCTGGCACCTGCACGACCAGTGGCACGACCAGCGGCCCGACGGCGTCGACGCCGCCACGGCCGCCGCGCTCGGCTGGGCTCTCGACGCCGCCGAGGCGGCCGCGGGCGCCGCCGTGGCCACCCTCGCGCCCACCACCCTGGGCGCCCTGGCCCGGCACGTCGCCGCCGCTCTCGGAGCCACGGCCGCGCGCTTCGTGGGCGACCCGGCCACGGTGGTGCGGCGCGTGGGCCTCGACCTGGGCTTCCGCGGCGCCGCGCGCAACCGTGCGCTGCTGCGGCGCGCGGACGTCGACGTCGTCGTGCTGGGCGAGGCGCACGAGTGGGAGACGGGGGAGTACGCCGTCGACGCCGTCGCCGCCGGGGTCGCGGCGGGCGCGATCGTCGTCGGCCACGTGCCCAGCGAGCAGGAGGGCATGCGCGCCGTCGCCGCCTGGTTGCCCAAGGTGCTCGCCGACGCAGGACGCCCCGTGCCGGTGACGTTCGTCGAGACGCCCGACCTGTTCCGCGCGGTCTGAGGCCGCGACGACGAGGCGACCGGGCGACGAGGCGACTGGGCGACTGGGCGACTGGGCGACGAGGCTTCGGCGACCGCCGAAGCGCGCGCCGCCGCGGTCCGTTCTACGTTCGTCACGTGAGCGGTATCGCCCCTGGCCCCGAGCGTGAGGAGCGCTGGGAGCCCGACGTCCTGCCCGGGTTCGAGCGCCTCACGCTGCCGCTCGCGCCCGACGACGAGGGCGACGTCGTCGCGACCCTGGTGCGCCGGGTCGGGCCCGGCGCCGACGCGGGCGTCGACCTGCTGTACGTCCACGGGTGGATCGACTACTTCTTCCAGACCCACCTCGCGGACTTCTGGGAGGGCCTGGGGGTGCGGTTCCACGCCCTGGACCTGCGCAAATACGGGCGCAGCCTGCGCGATCACCAGACTCCGGGCTACACCGACGACCTCGCCGTCTACGACGAGGACATCGAGGCCGCGCTGCGCGCACTGGGTCACGCGGCGCCCGACGCGCCGTCGTCGGCGCACCCGCGCAAGCTCCTGCTCATGGGCCACTCGACGGGCGGCCTCACGCTCGCCCTGTGGGCCGACCGGCACCCGGGCCGCGCGGACGCCCTGGTGCTCAACAGCCCCTGGCTGGAGTTCCAGACCCGCTACCTGGGCCGCCGGGTGCTCGAGGGGCCGGTGCGCGCGCACGCCGCGGTCGCGCCCCGCGGCCACCTCGTCAACGTCGACCAGGGCTTCTACGTGCGCTCGATCTCGCGCCGATACGACGGCGAGTGGGACTACGACACCGCATGGCGCCCCGACTCCGGCTGGCGGGCCACCCCGGCATGGCTGGCCGCGGTGTTCGACGGGCACGAACGCGTCGCGCACGGCCTGGGAGTGGACGTGCCGATCCTCGTGCTGCTCTCGGCGCGCTCGACGGCGCCGGTCCGTTGGCACGACGACATGCTCCGCACCGACTCGGTGCTCGACGTGCCCGGCGTGGCGCGCCGCGTCCCGCACCTCGGCTCGGTCGTCACGCTGGTGCGGATCGACGGCGCCCTGCACGACGTGACGCTGTCGGCCGCCCCGGTGCGCGAGGTGGTGTGGCGCGAGACGGCGCGCTGGTTCCACGGGTACGTCGCCCCTGCCGCCCCGACGCCGACCACGCCGCGGCCGCCGTGGTGGCGGCGGCTGTTCGCGGCGCCGGGCGCGGTCAGCCGATCGGCCGCGCCAACTCCTCCTCCGGGCCGATCGTCCCCGCGATCACCTGCCCCGACGGCGCAAAGCCGGCTTTGAGGTAGGCGGCGCGCGCTCGCGCGTTGTCGGCGTGCACGTACAGGCGGGCGCGCTCGGCGCCCTGCTGCCCCGCCCAGTCGACGACGGCGGCGATCGCGCGCTGGATCAGGCCACGCCCCCGATGGTCGGGGTGTAGCCACACGCCGACGACGTGCGCCTGACGCCGTGCGACCGCCCGCCCCTCGAAGTCGACCGAGCCCGCGGGCTCAAGCAGTCCGGTGACGGACCCGACCCATCGCCCGTCCTGGTCGACCACGACGTACTGCGCCACCTCGTCGCCCTGCGCCGCGCGCGCGGCGCGCTCGCGCCAGAACTCCGCGGGCCGGGCGACCGCCGCCTCGTAGCTGTCGAGGAACGCCAGGTGCGCGAGCGGGTCGCACAACGAGGCCAGGCGAATCTGGCGGACCGCCTCCCACTCCTGGGCGCGCACACGCCGCACACGGTAGGGCCCGCCGTCGTCGCTCACGGCCGCCCTCAGTCGGCCAGGCGCGAGCGCACGTACGCCACGACCCCGGGCGTCGCGGCCTCCAGCTCGCGCAGGCAGACCTCGAAGTCGGCCGCGCCGCCGTACCACGGGTCGTCGATGTCGAGCAGCTCCTCGCCCTGGCCGTCACGCAACTCGGGCGCCTCGGGGTCGAACGCGCGGAACATGCGGATCTCGGGGCGCGCGCCGTCCGCCCCGTCCTCGGGCGGCGCCAGCCGGCGCAACGCCCGCGCGTGGTGCGCCGTCATGGCCAGCAGCAGGTCGCGCTCCGCGAGCTCCTCGGACGTGACCCGGTGCGCGCGGTGCGCGTCGGGCGTCGGGTAGCCGTGCGCGGCGAGCACGTTCCGGGCGCGCCGGTCGACGGGGTTGCCCTCCTCCTCGGCGCTGACACCTGAGGAGTCCACGACGACCTGCCCGTCGAGCCCCTCCGCGGCGAACGCCTCGCGCAGTAGAACCTCAGCCATGGGGGACCGGCAGATGTTGCCGGTGCACACGGTCATCACCCGGAACGGCGCAGTCATGTGCCGCATCCTCTCGCACCCGGCGCGGCCGGGGCGATCCGGCGACGCCGATGGACCCGCGGGCGCCCCATCGCCGGTCCCCACGCTCTACGGTGAGGACATGGTCAGACGCAGGGACGGCGTCGTCGCGGTCACCGGCGCCAGCGGGCGGCTCGGCGCCCGGCTCGCGCTGCGCCTGGCCGCCGAGGGCGCCGGGCAGCGCCTCATCCTCCGCGACCCGGACCGCGCCCCCGCGCTGCCGTCAGGCAAGGGGCTCCCGGAGGCCGAGGTCGCCGTCGTGCCCGAGTACGGCGACGGCGAGGCCATGCGCCGCGCGCTCGACGGCGTGCGCACGTTGTTCCTGGTCAGCGCACGCGAGGGCGCGGGCCGTGTGGCCCAACACCGCAGCGCGATCGAGGCGGCCGCCGCGGCCGGCGTCGAGCGCGTGGTCTACACCTCGTTCGTCGGCGCGGCGCCCGACGCCGTGTTCACCTTCGCGCGCGACCACGGGCACACCGAGGACCTGCTGCGAGCCTCGGGCCTGCGCTGGACGCTCCTGCGCGACAACCTGTACCACCACGCGCTGACGATGTTCGTCGGCGCCGACGGCGTCATCCGCGGGCCCGCGGGGACCGGACGCGTCGCGTCGGTCTCGCACGACGACGTCGCCGACTGCGCGACCGCCGTCCTGCTCGACGAGCGCGCGAACGCACACGACCAGGTCGCCTACGAGCTGACCGGACCCGATGCGATCACGCTGGGTGAGGCCGCCGCGACACTCGCCGAGCTCACGGGCCGGCCGATCCGCTACGAGCCCGAGACGGTCGAGGAGGCCTACGCCTCACGCGCGGGCTACGACGTCGGGCCGCAGGTCGTCGAGGGGTGGGTGACGTCGTACACCGCCATCGCGGCGGGCGCGCTCGAGCATGTGTCCGGTGACGTGGCGCGGCTGGTGGGACGCCCGGCGCGGTCGTTCGCGGACTGGCTCGACGACTACCCCGACCAGTGGCGCCACCTTGTGCCGTCGGCGTAATTGCCTGGACCCCTCCGTGTGCCCGGCGTAGCGTCTGCGGCACATCAAGAAGGGAGGTGATCCGAGCAGATGAAGTCTCTTCGGACCGATGAGGTGGTCGCGCGCTAGCGCGTCCTGATCTTCCCGTCGCCGGGCGCCCATCAGGGCCGTCCGACGGCGACCGGGACACGGTGGCGAGTCTTTCGCGACCACCGGAGCCCGCGGGGCCGTGCCCTCGTCCAGCACGGCAGGAGCATCGCTCCACCCCGCGGGCTCTACCGCGCCTGCGGCTATCTGTGGTGTGACGCGCTCGCCAGGAACCACGCCGGGACGCTCGGGCACCGGGGCCCGGACACGGACCACGGCGCCAGCAGGAGCCGCCACACCGAGGCGAACGGCGCCCGCGCCACATGCCACGGCGCGCCCCATCCGGCGGACGTCGGCCACGCAGCCCGCGCGACGCACACGGGGGCGTGAGCGCCGACGGCGTCGCGCGGGGCCTGCGCGTCGGCGTCCGCGGGCGCGTCGGGAGTCGCCGCCGGGGTCGGCGTCGGGGTCGGGGTCGGCGCCGGCGGGCTGACCACGGTGCGACGCGGCTTCGGCGCCGGCCTGCGCGGGGCCGGGGCGCTGATGTCCAGCCTCAGCACGAGCGTGCGCGCGTTGCCCGCGGTGTCGACCACCGAGACCGTGTTGAGCCCCACGACGGCGCCGTACGACCCGGGGCGGATCTCCCTCAGACCCGACGACGTCGTCTGCGGCTGCGCCCAGACCGTGCCGTTGACGACGATCCGCCCGACCTTGCCCGGGTCGAAGGCCTGGAGGTTGGCGCTGGCGTATCCGCCGTGCCCGCTCGGCTCACCCGTGACGGCCACGGTCGGCGCGGCGGTGTCCGACGCCGTCGCGGGGGCCTCGGGGGCCGCGGGGGTCTCGGGAACCGCGGGAGTCTCGGGGGTCTCGGGGGTCTCGGGGGTCTCAGGGGCCGCGGGAGTCTCGGTGACAACCGGGACGAACAGCGGTGTGACGGTGACCGGCGCGTCCGGCATCGTGAGCGTCGCCGGGTTGGTCGCCGGAAGCGTCACGCCAGCGGCCTCGGCGCTCCACCCGTCGAACTGGTAGCCGGGGTTCGGCGTCGCGGTCACCGTGACCTCGCGGCCAGGCGTCGCCGTGGCCCAGTCGGCGGTGGCCGTGCCGTGCTCACCGCCCGCGGCGGTGACGGCGTGCCCGCCGGAGACGAACCGCACGGTCAGCGGGGGGCCGGACTTGCCCCAGGTCTCGACAGGAGTGACGGCCAGCTCGTACGCGGTCCCCGCGGCGAGCTTGTCGAACTTCCAGCTCCGCGTCGCGGGCATCGGCGTGATGTAGAAGCCTGACCAGTGGGTGCCCGCGCGCGTCGTCTGCCCCGTCGCCAGGTTGGTCAGGGAGTACTCGTACTTCCAGATGACGTCGTCGGGCTCGGTCGGGACGACCTGGGCCTGCGGGTAGGTGACCCGCACCGAGCTCTTGGTCACCTCGCTGAGCGAGGCCCACGCTCCATCGGCCCACACCGGCGGCGACGCCATCGCTGTACGTTCGGCCTTGGTGTACCTGTACGTCGACCGGTCGGCCACGTCAAACGTCCACGTCTGCGCCATCCACCGCTTCGACAGCAGGTCGTAGTTCTTGACGGTCACCTCGCTGCCGCGCACCGAGATGAGTGACGCGCCCGCGTTGTTTCCGGCGTCCTGAGGCTTGGAGCCCGTCACGGAGCCCTTCTCGAACTCGAAGTACGCCAGCGGCTGCAGGTTGACGGCGGTGAAGCCCAAGTCCTGCGATATCGAGCGCGCGATGGAGTTCGGGGTGTGGATATGCCCGCTGAAGGCCACGGCCTGTGGGTACTTCGACAGCACCGACGACGCCGTCCCGTTCCCGCACCACTCGCCGAGGTCCGCCACGTACACGGTGCCGCAGACCGGGTGGTGCTCCAGCACGAACACCGGCCGGTCCGGGTGCGCGGCCGTCGCGGCGGCGAGCTGCTGGTCGAGCCACTCCCAGGCGTACTCGTAGGTCCCGTTCGCCGCGATCGTTGGGGCGCCGGTCGCCGGGTCCAGCCGCCCCTGACCGGGGGCGACCGAGATGAACGTGTACCCGTTGACCTCGGTCACCTCGTTCGGCCGGAGGCCGGTCGCGTCACGGTAGCGGGCGTAGTCCCCGAGGTCGTCCACGTCGTGGTTGCCCATCGACGTGATGACCCGCATGCCTGCGGCGTGCCGGCCCAGCGTCGCCTTGAGGCCCCTCCACTCCTCGTCCTTGCTGTGGTCCGTCAGGTCGCCGGACACGACGACGGCCTCGGCGCCGTTTGTCTTGGCGAACAACAGCGCCTGCTGGAACTCACCCCACAGCGTGTGGGTGTCCGACAGCGCGGCGAAGGTGAGCGACAGCTCCGCGGTGGCGGGGCCGGCCGTTGCCGGCTCCGCGGTTGTGGGCGCTGCGGTTGCGGGCGCTGTCGGCGACGGGCTCGGCGCCGGCGCCTCGCCGTCGGACTCGACGGCGGCGGCGGGCGCCCCGGGAGCGGCGAGCGCCGGGAGACCGAGCGGCAACGTCAGCGCGGCGCCGACGACGGCGGCCACCGCCGCGCGGACAGCGCGCGCGGCGGGGGCCCCTCGGGTGGGACGGGGACGGACAGGGTTCACCGGGCACTCCTCAGGCTGGGTGGAATCGGCTCACCCCAGCGATGTCCGGTGACGCTCCGGTGAACAACGATCCCTTGATCGGTGAACACTGGGAACCGCGCCCGGCGGTTCGCTCACCCGCGGCTCACCTGTCGGTCACGGGCATCCAGATGCGCATGGTCGACGGGCCGCGCTCGGCCCAGGAGTGGTACGGCACGAGCGGAACGAGCCGCTCGTCGCCCGCTTGGGGTTCGCGCGGGGCGCGGGAGTACGGCCAGTCGGCGTCGTCCGTCTGGGCCGTGGCCACGCGCACCCGGACCACGCCGTCGTCGTCGCTCGGCGCGACGTCCGTGCGCACGCGCGCGGTGGCGACGTCAGCCCCCAGGTCGGTCGACTCCAGTGCGTGGACGACCGGTCCGCGCTCGACGGCGACCTGACCGCGCACGGCGTCGACGCGCGGATCCGCCCAGGTGAAGCGCGGCGCGACCGGCAGGTCGAGCACGACGACGTCGCCCACGGCCTGGGGACCGGGCGCCTCGATGTAGCCGGGCTCGACCGCGCGGGTGCGGCCCTCGGCCGTCACGGTGGCGCCCACGGCCCAGGACGGCACGCGCATCGTCAGCGTCCACGGCCCCGGGGCGGGGCGCGTCACCGACACCTCGACCCGTCCGTCGTGCGGGTAGCGCGTGGCCACCCGCAGTTCGACGTCGCCTGCCGTCACGCCGGCGCGAATCGTCGCGGGCGCGTACTGATGCAGTTGGACCCCGGCGTCGTCGTGCGTGGCGAGGTAGGCGCCCAGCGACGCGAAGGTGCGCGTGAGGTTCGTGGGGCAGCACGAGACGGCGAAGAACGGCGGGCGCGCGGCGGACTGGGCGCGCGCGCTCGGCTCGGTCTGCGACGGCAACTGCCCCTCGACCCGCTGCTGCAGGACGTTGGTGTAGTAGAACCCCCTGCCGTCCGCCGCAGGCGAGGTCGCGACGATGTTGTAGAGCGTGCGCTCGACAGCGTCGGCGTGGCGCGCATCGGCGGTCTGCATCACGAGGCGGTGGTTGAGCATCACCGAGGCGATGCCCGCGCACGTCTCGGAGTAGGACCGGTCGGGCGGCAGCTCGAAGTCGGCGCCGAACGACTCGCCCTCGTGGTGGGCGCCCATGCCCCCGGTCAGGTAGGTGCGCCGTGCCAGCGTGCGCAGGGTCTGCCTGCGCACGGCCTCCAGCAGGTCGTCGTCGCCCGTCTCGATCGCGACGTCGACGGCGCCGGCGGCGAGGTACAGGGCGCGCACCGCGTGCCCGTCGAGCACCGTCGCCTCGCGCACCGGGATGTGGTCCTGGAAGTACTGCGGGCCGAAGTCGATCTCGCCGAGGACGCCGTGCCCGCGCCGCTCGACGAACGCCCGCGCCTGGTCAAGGTAGCGGCGTTCGCCCGTGACCCGGTACAGCTCGGCCAGCGCCACCTCGATCTCCGGGTGCCCGCACACGCGCTGATCGCCGTCGGGGCCGAACGTGGCGCACACATGGTCGGCCGCGCGCACCGCGACTCGGACGAGCTCGTCGTCGAGGCCGACGGTGCGCGCGCGGGCGACGGCTGCCTGGATCAGGTGTCCGTAGCAGTACAGCTCGTGCCCCCACTCCAGGTCGGCGTACCGAGACCGCTGGCCCGGGCGGCCGAACATGGTGTTGAGGTAGCCGTCGGACTCCTGCGCGGCGCTGACCCGGCGCACGATCTCCCCCAGCCTCGCCTCGAGCGCCGGGTCACCCGTGCGGCCGATCTCCCACGCCATGCCCTCCAACAGCTTGTAGATCTCCGAGTCGGAGAACTCGCGCCCGCGGCGGCCCTCAGGCAGACGCCCCGCGGCGGCGGCGTCGAAGTTCCCGGTCCACCCCAGCCGCTCCAGCCACGAGTCGACGTGCGGGATCATGGCGGCGGCGTTGAGCGCCTGCCGCTCGGCCCAGAACCCTTCCTCGATGGTGACGTCGGCGAGGCCGAGGGGCCGCCATCGGGCGCGGGTGGGGGCCACGGGCAGACCGCCGTCGGGCGCGGACTGCGCACGCACGCCAGGACGTGCGGGACTCATCGTCATGGTCGACTCACTTCTCGTAGGGGGAGTGTGCGGGCCGTGCCGAGCGGCGGCCCGCTGCGGGGGACGCCTACTTCACCGCGCCGACGGTCAGGCCGTCGCGCAGCAGCCGGTAGGTGAGCAGGAACACGGCCAGGATCGGCAGGGACGTCAGGACGGCGAGCGCCATCAGCCCCGGCCAGTCGATGCCGAACGCGGAGACCTGCATGGCCAACAGCACCGACAGGGGCCGGTTGGCGGGGGTGAGCAGGAACCGCACCGAGTACAGGAACTCGCCCCACGCGAGCAGGAACGTGATCGACGAGACCGTCAGGATGCCGTTGCGGGCGATCGGCAGCGCGATCGACGCGAACTGGCGGAACATCCCGGCGCCGTCGATCGCGCCGGCCTCTTCGAGCGCGATCGGCACCGACCGGAAGAACGGCCGCAGCAGCAGCGTGGCGAACGGCGCCAGCAGGGCGGCGTTGGCCAGGACGACGCCGACGATCGTGTCGAGCAGCCCCCACATCCCGAGGATCTGGAAGAGCGGGATGATCTGCGCCGTCTGCGGCAGCGTCTGGAGGACGACGAGCAGACCGAGTCCGATCGTCGCGACGTGTCCCCTCACGCGGGCCAGACCGTAGGCCGCGGGGACGGCGACGAGCAGAACCAGCACGGTCGTGCCGGTCGCGATGATGACCGACTGCCGCAGCGCGATGAACAGGCTGGCGTCGAGGTTGTTGACGTACGCCTGGAGCGTCGGGCGGAAGAACAGGTTCGACTGCGCGTTGAAGACGTCCGCGGAGGAGGTGAACGACGTCTGCACGATCCGCAGGATCGGCAGTCCGTACATCAGGGTGAACAGGACCTTCAAAGCGATGTTGACGGGACCGGCCTTGGTGTTCACGCCTCCTCCTTCCGGATCGACCGGGCATAGATCACTGCCAGGACGAGCACGACGATGACGGCCAGGACGGACGTCGCGGCGCCGTAGCCGAAGTTGAAGCGGGCGAAGGCCTGGAGGAACCCGAGGAACGGCAGCGTGTTGGTCGCCGTGCCAGGCCCGCCATAGGTCATGACGAAGATGAAGTCGAAGCTGCGGAACGCGTAGACCATCGTCAGAACCAGCAGGACCAGGCTTGTGGGGCGGACCGACGGCATCATGATGTGCCGCACCTCGCCCCAGCGGTTGACCCCGTCGAGCGCGGCGGCCTCAAAGATCTCCGGGTCGACGGCCAACAGCGCGGCGCGGAAGACGAGCGCGTTGAACGGGATGACGGCGAACGCCCCGACGAACGCGACCGACAGCAGCGCCCAGTTCGTGTCGTAGAGGAAGGGAATGGGTGTGCTGCGTCCCAGCGCCATGACGATGGCGTTGACGAGGCCGTTGTCCGACAGCAGGAACTTCCACACCGATCCGTTGACGACCGGCGGCAGCGCCCAGACGAACACCATGAGCGCCAACAGCGCGCTCGACCACCATCCCGACGTGCGCAGCGCGACGGCTGCGGCGAACCCGCCGACCATGCCGAACACCGTGACGATGGCGACGACGACCAGGGTGCGCGTGATGGCCGGGCCGGTCTCGCCGAGCTGGAAGCCCTGGACGAAGTTGTCCAGGCCCACCCACTCCCACGGTCCACTGTTGATGGTCGCGCTGGTCACACGGTGGAAGGCCATCCAGACGAGCTGGATGAGCGGATACACGCCGAGCAGCCCGAGCAGAGCGATCCCGGGGACCAGGAAGACCGTTCGGCGAAGCGAGTTTCTCTGCGCCCGCACATCGCCGCGGTCGCGGCCCGGGCGCCGGCCGACACGGATGATCCCGTGTCGGCCGGACGTCATGGTTGCCATGGGGCGCCTTCCCTTCCCTGGCGTCAGCCGAGGAGACCCTCGAGGGCGGTCATGGCGGTGTGGGCGGCGTCGGCAGGCGAGTGCTGCCGGCCGATGACCGCGCTCCACGCCTGGCCCATGCGCAGCTGGACGTCGGCGACGGCCTCAGCCGGGATCGCCGCGCTCGGGTACTGCGCGCCGAACATGGTGATGGTCTCGGCGAACGGCTTGAGCAGCTCGTTGGAGGTCACCGAGTCGTGTTGGCCGGCGTCGGCGCGGGCGGGCAGCGACCCGACGAGGTCGGCGGCGGCGAGGTTCCCCTCGAACGAGAGGTACGACGAGGTGAGGTAGGCCCACGCGAGCTCCGGGTTGGCCGAGTTCGCGCCGATGCCGGCGCCCTCGCCACCGAGGTAGACCTGGCCGGAGTCACCGAGCGGGAGCGGGACGACGCCGTAGGTGAAGTCCGCGTCGGCCTCGGCGGTGCCCTGCTGCCAGTTGCCGTTGGCGGCGAACGCGAAGCCGCCCGCGGCGAACTGCTGGAAGGGAACCGTCTGGTCCCAGTTGACGGCCTCCTGCGGCAGCCAGCCCTGCTCGACCCAGTTCGACACGCGCGTCAGGCCCGCCTCAAGCGCCTGTGCGCTCGGGTTCTCATAGGTGAAGCCTTCGGCCGAGAGCCACGGGAAGCCCTGCCACTCGCCCTGAGAGTTGGGCAGACCGGACAGCGTGATGCCTCCGTGCCCTGCGGCGACGGCCGCTGCCATCGCGCTTTCGAGCTCGTCGATCGTGGTCGGCGGCTGAACGCCGATCTCGTCCAGAATGTCCTGGTTGTACCAGAGCCCCAGGAGGTTGACGTAGCCCTGGACGGCGTACATCGTCCCGTCGACCGTGTGGATCACCGAGTCGGGGAACTGGTCGGCGTCGGCGAACGTGCCCCACAAGTCGTCGAGCGGGGCGAGGGCGCCCGCCAGCGCGATGGTCGAGGTCTCCGCCCCGTTGAAGATGACGACGTCGGGGCCCTGCCCCGCGCCCGCGGCCGAGATGAGCTGGGAGTTCATCTGGTCGTAGGGGACGAAGACGTTGTCGACCGTCATCCCCGGATTGGCGGCCTCGGCGAGTTCGGCGTATTTGTCCATCAGCGCGACTTGCTGCGGGTCCGAGAAGTAGTGCCACACGGTCACGGTGCCCTCGGCGCCGCCGCCGTCGGTGGCCGCGTCGGTCGCGGCTCCGTCGTCCGCCGCATCGCCACCCGGGGTGCAGGCGGCGAGGGCGAGCGCTCCCGCGGTCGCGAGCGCGGCGACGCGGGCCGCGCGCTTGGTCATGCTCATCTTCATTGACGCTCCTCGGTGTAGCCCGGGTCGTTCCGGGTCTGCTCCACGGGCGCCCGCCGTCCGGGAGGACGACGGCGAGAGCGCCTGACCCCAACTACGCAGTCCGAAACTCTCCGAAAGCCCTTTCGGGAGATTAGCACCGCACTCGAGCGCGCGCCATCGCCCTGTCGTCTCGTGCATACTGGCTCCACCGAAACGACTTTCGGCCGTGAGTCCACCCCGGACCGGACGCCGGAACGGAGGACCATGGCCAGCAGTGACGGCGCCCCCGCGCCCGCCAAGGCACGCCTGCGCGACGTCGCCCAGGAGGCCGGCGTCTCCCTGTCGACCGCATCGAAGGCGCTCAACGACAAGGCGGAGGTCAGCCCCACCACGCGCGCCCGCGTCCGCGAGGCCGCCGAACGGCTCGGGTTCGTCCCCAACGCCCTGGTGCACTCGATCCTCGCGGGCCGCTCGGGCACCGTGGGCCTCATCACGAACGACCTGGAGGGCCGCTTCTCGCTGCCGATTCTCCGCGGCGCCGAGGACGCCTTCGGCGCCGGGCAGATGTCCGTATTCCTGTGCAACGGCCGAGAGGACGCGATCCGGGAGCAGTACCACCTGCGGGCCCTCTTGAGCAGGCGCGTGGACGGCATCATCGTCGTCGGCTCACGCACCAACCCACGCCCGTCGATCGCGCGCAGAGTCTCCGTCCCTGTCGTCTACGCCTACGCGCCCTCGCACGACGACGCCGACGTGTCCGTCGTCGTCGACAACGTCCGCGCCGGCGAGATCGCCGCCGAGCACCTGGTGGCGACCGGACGCACCCGCATCGCCCACATCACCGGCGACGCCACCTACACCGCAGCGACCGACCGCGCCGCGGGCGCGCGCGCCGCACTGGCCGACGCGGGCCTCGACTTCGTCGGGCCCGTGCGTTACGGGTCGTGGAGCGAGGCGTGGGGGCGCGGCGCGACGGCGGCCGTCCTCGACGCACCGCAGCCTGTCGACGCGATCCTGTGCGGCTCCGACCAGATCGCCCGCGGAGCGCTCGACGTGCTGCACGAGCGCGCCGTGCGCGTGCCCCACGACATCGCCGTCGCGTCGTTCGACAACTGGGAGCCGATGATCGCAGGCACGCGCCCCAGCCTGACCAGCGTCGACATGCAGTTCGACGCCATCGGACGTCGCGCGGCCCACCTGCTGTTCGCCGCGCTCGACGGCAAGGCCACCCCGGGCGTCGAACGGGTCACCCCCCGCCTCGTCGTGCGCGGGTCGACCGTTCCACAGGCCTGATCCGCGCGGGAAGAGTCGGCGGCCGCCGTCGGTTGCCACAGGCGATGAACGCCACGACCGCCCCCGCCCTGTCCGTGCTCGACCTCGTGCCGGTGCGCACGGGCCAGTCCTCCGCACAGGCGATGACCGCCTCGCTCGCACTGATCAGCCTCGCCGACCGCCTCGGGTTCCGGCGGTACTGGTTCGCCGAGCACCACAACATGCCAGCCGTCGCCGCCTCGGCGCCCCCGGTCATGGTCGCCGCCGCGGCCGCCCGCACGTCGCGCATCCGCGTCGGCTCGGGCGGCGTCATGCTGCCGAACCACGCGCCGCTCGTCGTGGCCGAGCAGTTCGCCGCGCTTGAGGCGCTCGCCCCCGGGCGCATCGACCTGGGGATCGGCCGGGCGCCCGGCAGCGACCCCGTGATCTCCGCGCTGCTGCGCTCCTCGGGGCCCACCGCCGACGTCGAGCGCTTCCCCGCGCACGTCCAGGACATCCTGGCGCTCATGCGGCGCGAGGGGGCCACCGTCCGGCTCGCCACCGGCGAGACGTACGACGTGCGCGCCACTCCCGCCGCCGACGCCGCCCCCACCGTCTGGCTCCTGGGGTCGAGCGACTACTCCGCGCGGCTCGCCGCCGAGCTGGGGCTCCCCTACGTGTTCGCCCACCACTTCGCGGGCGCCGGGGTGCAGGAGGCGCTGCGGCTCTACCGTGAGGGCTACCAGCCCAGCGAGGCGTTCCCCGAGCCGCGCACCTTCCTCACGCTCAACGCCGTCGTCGCCGACACGCAGGATGAGGCGGACGCGCGGGCCCTGCCGCAACTGCGATCCATGGCGCGACTGCGCTCCGGACGGCCGATGGGCCCGCTCGAGACCGTCGAACAGGCGCAGGCAGCGCCGTCGGACACCCTGTCGGCGCAGCTCATCGACGACATGCGCGCGCGATGGCTCATCGCGACGCCCGACGTCGCGGCGGCCGAGCTCGCCGCGTTCGCGGCGCGCTACGGGGCCGACGAGGTCATGCTCGTGCCGGTGGCAGGATCCCGGGACGGTGAGCCACTGGACGCCACGCCTGGCCGGGAGCGGACGCTGGAGTTGCTGGCCGGCTGACCGACGCCCGAGCGTCAACGACTCGCCGTGTCCTGCGCGCTCGGGTGGCCCGCAGGAACAGTGAGGGGAAAGCGCGCGTCGAGACGCGATCCCAGCACCGTCTGCTTGAGACCGCGGAGCAGGGGCCGGCCCACACCGAAGAACAGCGCAGGCGCGAGCATCACAGGCCAGCGGAAGACGTGTGTCACCAAGAGGATCAGCGCGATCATGGTGATCAAGACGCCGAGGGCCTGGAAAACCTGGTCATACCCATGCTCGACCCTCGAGCGCTGAGCCTGCTGAGCGTTAGCGCGCGCGGCGACGGTGCGCGCCTCCAGGGCGTGGACGGAGGCGGCGAAGTCGTCGTCCGCGACGTCGGCGAAGAGTTCGGACACAGGGACGTCGAGGGCGCCGGCGATGAGGGAGAGAGTCTCCAGCGAGGCATCGGCGCCGGACTCCAGGCGCTGGATCGTGCGGACCGCGACGGTGGACGCCTCGGCGAGCCGCTCCTGGGTCCAGCCACGTGACTTGCGCAGTTCGGGGATGCGGGTTGTGTTCACAGCGTCACCCTAGGCAGCGGGACTCGTCAGGGGAGCAGACAGGAGCCCGCCAGTGGACCGCCATCTCCCCGCCAGCTACCCGCCATGCCGATTGACCTGCTCGATGGCGGTCTGTCCGTGCTCCGCGTCACGGACGCTGACGCACTCGAGCCGCACGCGAGCGAACTCCTCGACTGCGGCGACATTGTGGCCGATGAGACTGCGCCGCTCCAGCATGGAGAAGGCCGGATCGTGGAGGGTGACTGAGACCCCGGTATCGCTTGCGCTGCACGGATAGGTGGCCCGGACAAGTACCGTGGGCGGGTGACGCGTCTGGGGATCAAGACTCCGCGGTGATCGCCACAAACTTCCTACGGACGTGCCGCGTAGCCGACTCCGAACTCGTAGATCTTGTTGTGCGACTGTTCCGCAGTGTCGGACAGGCCTCCGAACGCGGGCCGCAAGTCGGCAGGGTTCTGGCTCGGGTCCGCGCGAAGATAGGTGTACGACATCCGCAGCCAACGGACGTTCTGAGACGCACCCTCCTCGATGTTGCCTGCCTTGCCTGCGGGAGGGGCGGTAATGCCCGAAATCAGCTCAGGAGCGATCGGGCCGCCCAGCCCGGACGGCGTATAGACAAGCACAGCGCGCCGCCCCCGACGTCCGAGCCAGGTCTTCCAGGTGCGTGCCGCCGGGCTCCCCGCGCTCGGGACGCCGATGCCTCCGGGACTGGCGACGCCGTCGACGACCCACAGGTTCGTCCAATTGGCGTCGCAGTAGTCGTTCTTGCCGCCCCACAGCGCCCGCGGGAAGCCTCGCGGAAAGGTGGCCCGGTTGGCGAGGTTGTTCGCCAGGCTCATGACGGGAACCACGCCCGCGCTGTGGCACAGCAGGGTCGTCAGCGTCTTCGTCGGAACACCGATCGCCGGGCTTGCGGGCCGTGTTCCGCTGAGGTACGCCGTGCTGCCCTTGAAGCGCACGCTGAGGCCACCGACAGCGTTCGGGAGCGTCAACTTGTGCGCGACGAGGAAGCGCAGCACCTCAGCAACCAGGCGACCGAGCCCTTCGGGATGGTCGAACGGCGACCGGAGCGGACCCACACCGGCGATGAGCGGCGGCGACGGCGTGATGACGATCGGCCCGTGCGGACCGTCAAAGATGTCGGGTCGCGCGGCATACAACTGGTAGACGACCTTGTACTGCCCGAGACTGCGGTTCGCCGGGAGCTCCACGTACGCCTGCCGACAGTCGCGGAGCGCCACCGTGCTGGTCGCCTTGTCCACTGCTGCCCCGGGTGCGGCCACACAACCGTAGGGGTACGCCCCGGTGTAGGGCAGGCGGTCCGACGGGTAGTAGGGCAGACGCGTGTTGGGCGTGATCTGCACTACGACGGGTGGTGCGTCGCCCGTGTACGTGTGCGGCGCCCACACACCGACCACGTGGCGCAGCGCGCCGAGCTGGCCGGTCATGTCGCCATACTCCAGGACGAGCCAGTTGCCCCGGTCGGAGAGCTTGACCCGCTGCTCGTTCCATCTGAAGCGGTCCCAACCGGGTGAGTTCGGGTCGCCGATCGCCTTCGCGGACAGCACGCGCACTCGCTCCTCGACGTCGAGGTTGATCGTGCGGTAACCCTGCTGCGTCACCAGGACCGCTCCGGGCTGGAACGGCTGCACCGCGGAGGCGGTGGCGGGGACCCGCAGGTCGTCACTGAGCATGACGACCGGCGCGAAGCGTATGCGCCCCAGCGGGACGGTGACGTTCACGAGGCTGTCCTGGGTGTCGATCGTGCAAGACGGGTTGCTGGCCTCCCATCTGCCCTGGTCGGCGAAGTATGTGAGCGTTAGGCGTTCTTCTCCGTGGTCGGCCGCGGTCGCGTCGATCGTGACCTGGATGAATCCGGCGGGCAGTGGGATTGTGGATGGCAAGGACAGCCCGGGATGGTTATGGCTCCACTCGGCGCCACGCCGGACCAGGACGTCCGCGGTCGCTGCGATTGGCACGCCGACGGCATTCGCAACGGTCAGCACGAGCTGTGTCGGCTCAGCCACGGACGACTTCCCCCGGAGTCCGCCGCAGCGGCCGTTCGACGTCCGCCTCTCGGGCCGTCGGGCGCCGCGGCCGCATCACAGCTGCTGGCCCGTCTTCGGGTCGTACGCCACCTCGACTGGGACGATCTGATCCGTGGGCAGCACCTCGATCCACTGGTCGAAGACCTCGTACGGCGTGGACGGTTTGGCGACGAAACCGCCGGTGAGCGGGTCGAAGCCGTTCTCATAGACCTTGTCGGTGGGGAGATAGTCCAGACCGGCCCCCTTGACCAGCCCCGCATCCTGCTTGCCCTGGATCGTGATGATGAGGTACCGGATGGCGTCCAGGATGGTGAAGTCCGCGGCGGCGAGCGCGGCATATCGGGGGCCGAGGTCCGGCGACGGCCAGCCGGCGTACGCGCGCAGCGCGGTCAGCATGCCGTCCACCTCGCTGGGCGCGCCTTCCTGGTAAATCGCATCCAGGCCATCCGCCCCCTCGATGCTGTCGCTGCTCAGCCAGCCCAGCGCCTTCCACTCGTGTCCCTCCTGGAGCGGGATCACGGCCTTGACCCAGGGGGCGTTGAGGAAGGCGTTGCGGAAGTTGTCACCGTCGAGCTGGACGAGCCAGCCAAGCGAGCTGCCCAGGCGGGCTGGCTGCGAGTCCTCGGTGATGAAGTAGTTGTCGCTCCGGACGGCGCGCGCACCACCCCAGCCGACGACGTTTGCTCCACTGATGTTCGCGGCATTGCCCGGGGTGTAGGCCCCCTGGTCGTCAGCACTGGTCACGCCCAGCCCGGCCAGCGCCTGCTGCGAGGTGACCGAGTTTCGCGGCATCCACCAGTCGGGAGCCACGAAGTACAGCATGCTGTCCATGTCGAACATCGACTCGACGACTTCCGAGAAGACATGCCGGACGTGCGGGTCGACCGTCGTGACGCCGGCGACCTCAAGAAGCTGACCGACGAGCTTGCGGTACACCGCGACCCTCTCCTCCTCGCGCAACTCGGAGAACGGACGGGGCTGGATCCCGCTCGCGAGCTTCACGCGCTCGCGGATCGAGTCGAACAAGCTCTTCTGGTAGGCCAGTTTCGTCTCTTCGGTGTATGTGGTCATGGCGGTGTTGTAGGCGTCGGCCACCGCCTTCAGAGACGCCTTCGACGGCCGGAAGACCGGCGTCACCTGAATCGTGATGTCGTACTTCGCGTCGTCACGAAGCCCGCCCGGCCCGCACTGCACGCCCACGAACGCCTGGACGACCGTCGTCTCGTCGGTACCGTCGGTCGAGCTCCCCACCTGAGCGATGAGATCCTTTCCCGCCGTGGTCTCGGGACCGGTACCTATAGTCACAGTCGTGTCCGCGGCGTTGGCCGGCCAGGCGCGATAGGCCCAGCTCGGCCCCTGCTGGAGCGTGACCTCGAGGTGGTCGGTCACGGTGCCGGCCGGGGCGACGATGCTGACGGGCGGGCCGATGGGGATGAAGTTGTCTTGGCGGTTGTCGCCGTGGTCCCAGCCGCCCTTGACGACGATCGCGTCACCGCGCGACAGCGGTGGCTGAGCCGGCGGCGCCTCCGGGACCTTGAGGTCCTGCAGATCCGGCGGCGGCGCAGCATGCACGAAGATCGGCAGCCCCAGGTCATCCCCGGGGTTGTCGACGTAGGCCTGCCAGCACAGCCGCGTGCCGTAGTCCTGCAACTGGACGCCGACCTGTCGCATCTTGCGGCGCAGTTCGTAGTTGACGAGGGTGTCGGTGGTGTTCTGCAGCACGTAGCGCTTACTGCTCATGTCCGTCGTGTCGGTGATGGTCCGCAGCGTCGACTTGTAGCTCTGCCGGATCTCACTCGAGAGCTTCGACGTCTGCTGGCGGGTGGTCTTATGCGTCTGCTCGCGCGCCTGCTTCTGCTGCTGGTCGAGGTTGAAGCTGCCCGACACGTTGACCGAGCCGTTGATGAACCCGGTGTTGTAGTTGTTGTTGCTCGACGCCGTGACCCCGAGCTTGGTGTCTGACGAGTTCTCCTGCTTGACCGCGTCGGAGAGCTCGTCGGAGTTCGTCGTGTCCGTCTCGACCTTCTGCGTCGTCTCGGACTGCTGCTCGATCGTTCGGTCGAGGATCTGACGCCGGGTGCTGACCTCGATCAATTCGACGCTGCCACCGGGGCTGAGCCAGACGTGCTGCACCGGCGTGCCGAGGAAGGTCGCAAGCTCGAAGAAGTACTGCCGAAATAGGTGGACGACGCCGATCGGTGACAACGCTGCGGTCGCCAGATCAGACTCGGCCGGGTCGAGCTGCCCAAACACCGACGGGAGATCAAGGGCCTGGCGGACGTTCGGGGAGAACAGTTGCGCGAGCTCGTGGGGAGTCTTTTGGTCGCTGAAATCGGCCAAGACGCCAGCGGCGACCGACTCCCGAGTGAGGATGGCGGTGAGACTCTGCCTCTGGAAGGCGGATGCCGCTCGCGCGTGCTGGTCGACCGTCGCCGTGTAGACGCCGATGAACTCCTGACGGATGCCTTCCTGGATCTCTCGGAGCGCCCCGGTGACGTACTCCCGGCTGGTGTACTTGCGCCACGCGTCGTCGCCGCCTCCTCCGGCAGCGACGGCGGCCACGACGTTCTGGGTCAGCAGCCCGTCCATGCCTGGGATCATGGTCGCCGAGACGCTCGGTCGCGCCGACGCTACCCCGAGTTCATAGCGCGGGGCGTCGACGACGGTGCTCTCGATGCTGAACTCGGGCCGGTACCGCTGCGCGACCGCCCACAGGAACGAGCGCCGTGTCGATACCAGCCCCCTCGTCAGGCGCTCCTTCTGGACCTTCGACTTCCAGCCCAAGAGCGGCTGATGTATGCCGTACAGTTGGCTGTCATATGGCAGGATTCCGGCAAAAGCGGACAGGTCGAGCCCCATATCGGATCGCCTCCACAATTGGTGCCTGGTCGTGCGGCTACGTCTGACCGGCGTAATGCCGCTCACGTGGACAAGACGCGCGTGAGGGCGCACCGACACACGGCGAGTATGGCCTTGGCACGGGAGCAGTGCATCCTCAAGCGATGCGCGTCCGGACGAGGGCGGCGCTGACCTTGCCGAAACCACAGCCAAAGGCATGTTGTCGGCGCAGGTTCAGGGTTGAACCCGGATCGGATTCACCACGGCGCAGTTGACCCCCACGTGGTCGCTGGCGGCGATCAGGGCCCGCAGCGCGACGCCGTGCCTACGTCGAACGACGCACGGCCATGGGGCCCACACGCGAGATCCGTCGCTGCCACACGCCCTACCTCGCCAGGCAGATCTGCGGCTACTCAACCCCGCCGGGCCCGGCTAGACGAACATAGATTCCTCATCGGCCCGCCGAACGTTTCCGCTCGTAATAGACCCGCGACGCGGGGTGACAGCGGGCGGCGACCTGCGCGGCCATGAAGCATGCGCGCAGCAGCCTGCGGTCGTATCGCTGAAGGCGGTGGAGGTTGCCGGTGATGCGTCCGGAGTCTCGCGGGACGGACGCCAGCCCCGCGAGGCCGGCGAGCTTTTCGGCGCTGTCACACCCGGCCAGCGTGCCGGTCGCGGCGATGAAGTCGGCCGCGAGCAGCGGGCCGAATCCGGGCACCGACAACAAGCTCTCGGCGTGACGATGGCGGTGCAGGCGCTCGAACAGCTCGACCTCGACCTGCGCCACCTGTTCCATCAGGTCAGAGGTCCGGGACCGTGGAAGCCGTGCGAACCAGGAGGCTGACGAAGAACACGAGGAAAGGCACTATCACCACCCAGTCAGCAAAGCTTGGCGAGTTTCACTACAGGCTTCGCTTTCGCCTTCCAAGTGCCCGCCAGCGTCATAGGTCTGAGCACACTCACCTGCTGCGTTCCCCGCCGAAGACCACGACAGGCTTCGAGGGCCGGATCGAGTCTGCCTCAGGGTGCTGCCCGGGGAGACACCGCGCATCTCGTCACCTCGCGCGCCTGCGCCCCGCGCGACGACATCGGCACCGGTCCATAGTCCGGTCACCCTGCGATCGAGGCGCTGAGGAACCCCGACGCCCTCGGAGTCGATCACCACGCTGCGGGAGTCGTCGGATAGGTTGAACGCAGCAGCACAAGACGGGGAACTGCGCTGACTGTCAGGATCAGGGCCGCCGTCGTCCCGCCGAGCCCCGACGCTGCCCAGCCGAGCGCGAAAGCGAGGACGGCGTCGCCGAGGCGGGAGACGGTGACTGCGGAGAGCCAGGCGATGTACGGGCGAGGCAGGCGCCCGCACCGGCGTGTCGACAACGGTCATGGCCCACACGCTCGTGCCTCGACCCGGTCGAGGGTCAAACGCGCAGCGGCAGGACTCCGGCGCTCTGGCAGTCGCCGCTGGAGCGCGGCACATCGGACCGTGGATCCGACAGGCTCAGCCACCGGCCCGGTCCGGAGGCTGAAGCGCTGAAGCTGACCTCGGTTTCGACAGGCTCAACCAGCAGGAGCGCAGCGCCGACAGCCCTCCGGGAACGCCGAAACAGGATCGCGTCCCACAGGCAAACGTCCTACACGTGCGCGAGGTGGTGGAGCTGAATCCTCGCAACGGTGCAGGCCAGGGGTTCGAGGGTGGCGAGCTGGCTTTCCAGCATTGTGGCGGGCATGAAGTGGTCGGCGCGGCTGGCAATGCGGCGTGCGATGACGTCGGGCGTGCCGGTCAGGTGGATGAACGTGACCGGCCCGCCTCACGGAGCACGTCCCGGTGGGTGCGGCGCAAAGCGCTGCACGTCACCACGACCGCCTGCCCGTCTGCGTGAGCTTGGATCAGCCAGTCTCGGATGGGCAGCCACATGCTCAGGCCCAAGCCCCCGACCCCCCTACCCCCCTACTCCGGCGGGTGGTTCGAGTCCGCCGTGCGCCGGCCCAGCATCCCGCGAGGCACTCCCCACGATCTGCGCCACGCTGCCGCGTCCCTCGCGGTCTCCGCAGGCGCCAGCGTCAACGCCGTACAGAAGCTGGTCGGCCACAAGTTCGCCGCGATGACGCTCGTGGCCGACCAGCTTCACTCGGCCCGCCGTCAGGCTTTCGATCAGGGCTGCGTGACGCTCTCTCGATGCGCCCGGCGGCAGCGCTTCTGGCGCCCCTCAGAACCACCAACATGCTTCGCGTTTTGCGCAGTGTGTCAACGGTCTCTGAAAACTGACCCCCTCCGGGTTCCCGAAAACTGACCCCTCTCGGCTGCGACTCGGGCAGGCTTGGTGCGTGGCTGAGGTCGAGCGTGTGTTCCCGTTCTCGCCTCGATCGTCGCGCAGCCTCCGGGTTGGTGACCTGATCGGGGTTCCCCTGGAAGACGGCTCCTGGGCGTGTCTTCAGGTCACCGTGCTTCTGCCTTCAGGACCGGGGTCTGCGTCGTCGTTCGTCGTCACGCCGTTGCCGTGGCGCGGCCAGTCACCGCCGGTCGAGGCCACGGTCGCCGGGGTGGTGCCCACCGAACACGGACTGACCCACATTGACCTGTTCCGCAAGGCGGGCCTGGCTGTGACGGGCTGGGCGCCGGTCGAAGGCGACTCAGCACCGCGCTACGACCAGGACGCACCGGTCGGAACTCGGCATCTCGTGTGGGGCTATCGAACCGCGATCCAGCGCGCCATGGATGCGGCTGGGAGCTCACCTGAGCGCTGAGAAAGCTTCCGCTCATTTCTCGCGGTCCTTGGCGAGGAGTTCGCGGCGGGCTCGGGTGCGGTAGGACTCGCCGGCGAGGGTGAGGACCTCGGCGTGGTGAACGAGGCGATCGATCATGGCGGCGGCGACGACTTCGTCGCCGAAGACCTCGCCCCACCGGCCGAACGGCAGGTTCGAGGTGACCATGATCGAGCCCTGTTCGTAGCGGGAGGCGACGAGCTGGAAGAACAGGTTCGCCGCGTCGGTATCGAACGGGATGTAGCCGACCTCGTCGACGATGATCAGCTTGTAGCGGCGGATCTTCTTCAGCTCGGCCTCCAGGTGCCCGGCGTGGTGGGCACGGGCGAGGCGGTCGATCCAGTTCGTCGCGGTATCGAACAGGACCGAGTAGCCAGACTGGGCGGCCTTGATGCCCAGGCCCACCGCGAGGTGCGTCTTCCCGATGCCGGGCGGGCCGAGCAGGATCACGTTCCCCGCCTTGGGCACGAACGTCGCGGTGGCCAGGTGCGCGAGGACGTCCTTGCGCAAGGACGGCAGGTGGTCGAGGTTGAAGTCCTCGAGTGTCTTGATCGCCGGGAAGTGCGCGGTGCGGATCCGCATGGTCGCCCCGGAGGCTTCCCGGTCGGCGACTTGCCGTTCGAGGACCGCGGCGAGGTACTCCTCGTGGGACCAGTTCGCCTCCCGTGCCTGGTCAGCCAGCGTTTCCCAGGTGCGTGAGATCGTGGGCGTCTTCAGGACCCTCGTCAGGTAGGCCAGCTTCGAGGCCAGCCCGTCAGGTCTCGTGGTCGTGGTGGTGGTCATCTCGTCCCTTCAGCGGTAGAACCCGCCCCGGAGTCGGGGCGGGGGTCGAAGTCCACGCCGAACAGGGCGTCGTACTCGGGCAGCGCCCGGATCGCCACGACGTGCCCGTCGGCGTGGGTGCGGGTCGCCCGGGACGCCTTACGGCGTTCGGCGAGGTCGTGGCGCAGCGCCTTGGCGATCTCCCGGTGCTCCGGGTCGGTGATCGTCAGCTCGCGCGCCCAGGAGCGGGTGTGGTCGGCCACGACCTGCCCGTCACACGTGACGATCACCTGGTCGGCGGTGGCGCGGATGTCGACGAACCTGCCGATCGCGCGCGGGTCCACGGAGTAGTCGTTGGAGTCGATCCGCACGTAGTAGTCCCGCCCGAGCCGAACCCGGTGCGTGAGCCCGATCATCGGCGCGATCGGCGGCAGGTCGACCATGGCGGCGAGGTCCTGCTGGAACAGGTCGATGGGGCGGGCGCGGATCACGCGCATGCGGCGCACGTTCGCTGTGGTCTCAAGCCAGTGGGCGAACTGGGTGTTGAAGTCCTGCGGGCTGGTGAACGTGCGCCCCGGCAGGAACGAGGTCTCGAAGTACTTGTTGCGCCGCTCGATCCCGCCCTTGAACTCCGGATCCACCGCCGGGGCCAGCGTGATGCTCACCCCGAGGGTCCCGGCGAACGAGGCCGCCTCCACGGTCGGCTTGCCGCGCCCGCCGATCGCGGCCTCCCGGTCCCAGACCAGCTGCCGGGGAGCCTTGCCCCACCCCCTGATCAGGTTCCACATCCCGGCCAGGATGTCTCCGCCCTTGCGGGTCGGGATCATCACGGCGGCGGTCATCTTCGAGAACCCGAGCGTCATCGCGAGCACGGGCAGGATCTCCTCCTGGCCGGGGCCGACGGGGATCTTGTAGTCCGGGAACCACAGGTCGCACTGGGCGATGTCCCCGGCCTCGTACTCGGTGCGGTCCGACGGATCCAACCCGACGTACTGCGGCCGCAACGTCGTCAACCGCTTCTTGAGCGGAGACATCGAGTGCGGCCAGTTGATCCGCGACGCGATCTCCGGTGCACTCATCCGCGGCGCATTCAGCAGCAGCGACCGGATCGCCGGCTCGTACGCGTCGACGACCGACCCGGTCTTGGCCCGCTCGTACTGCGGCGGACGATCAGAGGCCAACGCCGCGCGCACCGTGTTGCGTGCGATCCCGAGCCGGCGCGCGATCTCCTTGATCGCCACGCCCTCCGACCTGTGCAACCGGCGGATCTCCGCCCAGTTCTCCACGCTGATCACCCCCGAAGCATCAACCAGGGGGTCAGACTTCCCAGCCCCTCAAGGGGTCAGTTTTCGCGAGGCGTCAACACAGTGTGCTCAGAAAGTGCTCACTGAGCCTTCTCTGACCACACCGAAGGGCCCGTAACCGTTGGAATTCCAACGATCCTGGGCCCTTCGACACGGTGGGAGGTCTCCGAATCTCCCTGGCTTGCGACGACGCGACGCTTCCTAGACGTCCAGGCACACCCAAACCGGGCCGTCCGGCACACCCTCAGGGTGACTGGCGGCGCCTCGTGTACTTCGACGCCTTGTAGTCCTCGACTGCGGCACGGCTAGATCGGTAGCGACCGTCAGGCCCCAGGACTGCCTCGAGCCGTCCCCGCGTGGCGGCCTGTTTGAGTGCCACCAGGCTGAACTCGTCGTCGGCAAGCGCCTCGAGGGGCACGTACTTGGCCGGTCCGGCGATGTTCGGGATGAGGCGGTGGAGATTGTCGATCACGGCGCGGCAGATGATCTCTGCCAGTGGACTCAGGTCACCGTGATCGGCCTTGTCGAGCGCGACCAGGTAGCGACGGCGCTGCTCCTTGAGGATGACGGCGGGCGGCCAGCCCAGACGGACCAGGACCAGGTTCAGCAGCAGGCGCCCCGTCCTCCCGTTCCCGTCGATGAACGGGTGGATCCGCTCGAAGTCGCGGTGCAGGCCCGCAAGCGCCTCGGGGACGTTCGCGACATCCATCTGGCCCGCCGCGATGCTCGACCCGAGCGCGTTGGCCTGGTCGATCCACGAGTCGATTTCCGCAGGGATCAACGGATGCGTCGGAGGCTTCATCCCTCCCGAGAACTCCGCGATCTCATGCTGTCGGAAGCTGCCGGGCCCCTCGGAGTCGTACGCGTCGGGATGGGGCGCGACGTCCCAGACCTTCGCCATCGCCAGCGCATGAATACGGCGGACCTCGGTGAGCGTGACCAGGCGGTCGTGGGCCCACTCCGTCGGCTCGACCGCCTGCTGGTACACCCAACGCGCCGCTTCGGAGTAGCCGAGGACCTCCATGTAATCCTTGAGCTCCTTCGAGCCGACGGCGCGCCCCTCGTACAGAAGCCTCTCGACCTCGCGAAGCACGAGCGTGTTGCCCTCGATGGCAGTCGAGTGATGCGCTTCAAGCGCCCACAGGTCGTCCCACAACTTGCGCGCCTCGTACGGCTTGGGCAGCCCGCCGTAGTTCGCGAGCTCCGCGATCGCCGAGGAGAACCGCTGGTAGACGGCCTCGCGTGAGGGTCGCCCGCGTCTTGGCGCCGCACCGGATGAGTTTGTCATCGCTCCCCTCAGGTTAATCAACGACGACACACTACAGGTTGTCATCGGTCACCTCGAGTAAGTCAACGACGACAACGTCGCTTGAGGCGGGGCGTCCGCGCTCGCGAGAAGGGGGCACACCGGCGCGACGTCGTCACCGCCCGCGACGCTTACGTCCTCGTCCGCCACTCGAAGCCCATCCCGGGCCGCCACGGCCACCGCTTCAAGGGCCTCGCGCTCGCGGGACATGTCCGCGCCCGAACGTGCCCGCCTCCATGCGACTCGACACGCCTGGGCCGCCTCCTACAACCGCCGCACCCGCATCGAGGGCCTCGACACCCAGATCCGCTTTCAGGACCTCAACGTCAACCGCGGCTTCTTCCGCATGCTCGGACGCACCGCGACGATGCTGCTGCTCGCCGTCACCCTCGCCGGCCAACGCCACCCACCTGCACGACCGGTACGTCGGACGCGGCCTCCCCAACCCTGGGCCGTCGACCTCGGCGAGCCCGCCTACACCGGCGCCTTGCGCCGCTACACACGCACCCGGGGCCACCGTCGACGAGGACCACCTACCGTGAGCACGGCCTGAACGACAACCCAGCGAAGGGACTCCCGCGGCTGCGCGACAACACCGTCACGCTCAGGTGCGCTCTGGATGGAGCCCCGGGCAGCCGGGTGAGAACGTAGCCGCATGAGCTCGATCGACGACGCCGCAGCCCTCGCCGCCTCCTACGGCCTGCGCCTCGACCCCACGACCGCCCACATGAACGAGGCCGGCCTGGACTACCGCGTCGTCATGGCCGACGACGACGGCGGCCGCCGGTGGGTGCTGCGCCTCCCCCGCCGCGCCGACGTCTCCGAGGGCATGGCCGCCGAGATGCGCATCCTGGACCTCGTCGCGCCCGTCCTGGCCGCCGAGGGCGTCGCCGTCCCGGACTGGCGGGTGCGTGAACGGGACCTGATCGCCTACCCGGCCCTGCCCGGCGCGCCCGGCCTCACGATGGACGGGGCCGCGCCCGTGTGGCACATGGACCCTGCGAGCCCGGACTACGCCGAGCGCCTGGGCCGCCTGCTGGCACGCCTCCACGGCATCGGCGTCGACCAGGCGGCGGCGGCCGGCGTCGAGGTCCGCACCCCCGACCAGGTCCGCCAGGCGTGGGCCGACGACGTCGTGCGCGCGCAGGCCGAGTTCACCGTCGCGCCGGCGCTGGCGCACGCGTGGCGCGCGTGGCTCGACGACGACCTCTGCTGGCCTGACACCACCGTGATGACGCACGGGGAGATCTACCCGGCGCACGTGCTGTTCGCCGAGGACGGCACCATCACGGGAGTGCTGGACTGGACCACGGCTCGCGTGGACGACCCCGCCCGCGACCTGGCAGCGCAGTACGGCGCCGCAGGCGAGGAGATGCTGCAGGCCACCCTGAACGCGTACCGACAGGCAGGCGGGCACGTCCACGCCGGGCTGGCCACCCAGGCCAAGCGCCTGTGGGACGCCTCCCCGATCGGCTACGCCCTGTATGCGCTCACGACGGGCGCCGCCGAGGACCTCGCCGCAGCAGCCGCGCTGCTGAACCCGGAGGACTGACCGCCTCGCGGGGCGCCTGGTCGTCGGATCGCGACCGGGGTCAGGCGCCGGGCTTCGTGGCGGCGCCGACCGGCTCAGCGCCGCACGCGACAAGGCGGAGTGTGCCCCGAATGTGCCCACGAGACGCCGCGCGGGCAGAGCAAAGGGCCCAGAATCGTTGGAATTCCAACGATTCTGGGCCCTTCGACACGGTGCGCGAGGGGGGAGTTGAACCCCCACGCCCTCACGGGCACACGGACCTGAACCGTGCGCGTCTGCCTATTCCGCCACTCGCGCGTGCTGGAGAACGGTAGCACGGTGGCGGCGGTGGTCCCGAATCGGGTCCGCCACCCCCTGCGGGAGGCGGATCAGCACGTCACAACACGCCGATTTCCCCGACCCGTCCGCCAGTCGTTCACACGAATGCCGGTCATGTCGCTGTGCCGCTGCCTACGATCTAGGTAGTCTGCCCGCGGTGTCGCCCCTGCCCGGCGACCTGCGACGTCGGGCCCCGTGGCCTGTTCGACCCACCGGTCGGTCGGCCCGGTCGACGTCGCAGGTATTCGTGCGCACGGGCGGCAGACGGCACGAGACACGTGCGACGGGCCCGCGAGAGGAGGTGGCATGGGCGTCCTGGACCGCTTTGAGAAGGGCGTGGAGCGCGCGATGAACAACGCGTTCGCCAAAATCGGCCGCAGTGAGGTGAAGCCGGTCGAGCTGGCGAGCCGGCTGCGCCGCGAGCTCGACGACCGCGCCGCTGTCATGGGCCGCGACCGGACGGTCGCCCCCAACGAGTTCACGGTCGAGCTCTCTCCCGAGGACTTCGCGCAGATCGAGGCCTGGGGGGCCGAGACGTTGGCGGACGAGCTCGCCACCAACCTCACCGAGTACGCCTCCAGTCAGCACTATGCCTTCGTCGGTCCGGTCTCCGTGTCCTTCGAGGAGCACGAGGATCTGACCGGGGGTCGCTTCCAGGTGCGTTCGGCGTCGGTGCGCGGCGCAGTGGCGCCCGCGACGACGTCGGCCCCGAGCACGCGCCACCCGCTCATCGACATCGACGGGCAGCGCTACCTGCTCACGGGCCCCGTCACGGTCATCGGCCGCGACGCCGACGCCGACATCGTCGTCGACGACCCCGGAGTCTCGCGCCGCCACCTGGAGATCCGCGTCACGCCCGACGGCGTCGTGGCGACCGACCTCGGGTCGACCAACGGCCTGTTCGTCGAGGGCCACCAGGTCCCCGCGGCGACGCTGCTCGACGGCAACACCCTGACCATCGGCCGCACGCGCATCATGTTCTGGTCAGGCTCGGCCGCCTCCGAGACCGAGGACTGGTGATCCGCGCGCGATGAGCCGTCCGACGAGGTCACTGGCGCCGCCCGTCGCTGTCCGAAGGGACCCGGCATGAGTGAGCTGACGTTCACCCTGCTCCGGCTGGGGTACCTGGTGCTGCTGTGGGTGTTCGTGCTCACCTCGATCGGCGTGCTGCGCCGCGACCTGTCGACGCGCGCTGTCGGCGTGCGCTCGCAACGTCGTCGCTCGCGCGGCGCCGCCCGCGATGCCGCGCCGACGACGACGCCGGCGCCCGCCCCCACCCCCGCGCCGCGCGGCGGTGGGCCGACGCGCCTGGTCGTGGTGGCCGGCCCCTTGCAGGGCACGTCGCTGCCGCTGACGGGCTCATCGATCCTCATCGGCCGCTCGCCGGGCTCGACGCTGGTGCTCGACGACGACTACTCCTCCAGCCGCCACGCGCGCATCTTCCCGCAGGGCGGCCACTGGTACGTCGAGGACCTCGGCTCGACCAACGGCACGTTCGTCGGCGACCAGCAGATCACGGGCGTCGTTGCGCTGCCGGTGGGCGTGGGTGTGCAGATCGGCCGCTCCGTCGTCGAGCTGCAAGGGTGAGCGCCGCGTGACCGTCTCCCTGCGCTACGCCGCGCGCTCCGACGTCGGGCTCGTGCGCGCCAACAACCAGGACTCGGCGTACGCCGGGCCGCACCTGCTGGTCGTGGCCGACGGCATGGGCGGGCACGCGGGCGGCGACATCGCCTCCCGCATCGCCATCGCCTCGCTGCGTGGCCTCGACACGGGCGCGCACACCCCCGACGCCGCCCTCGCCGACCTGGAGGCCGCCGTCGAGGATGCCCGGCAGGGACTGGTGCGCGCGAGCGCCGCCGACCCCGACCTGGCGGGCATGGGCACCACGGTCACCGCGCTGCTGCGCACCGAGTCAACCCTGGTCATGGCCCACATGGGCGACTCGCGCGCCTACCTGCTGCGCGACGGCGCGCTGTCGCAGGTCACGGTCGACCACACCTTCGTCCAGCACCTGGTCGACACGGGCAGAATCTCGCCAGACGAGGCCGAGCACCACCCCCAGCGCAACGTCGTCATGCGGGTGCTGTCGGACTTCGACCTCGACCTGCACCCCGACATGTCGATCCGCGAGGCCAAGGCGGGCGACCGCTGGCTGCTGTGCTCCGACGGACTGTCGGGCTTCGTCCACGCCGACCTCATCGGCGAGATCCTCGCCGAGGCCACCGACCCGGGTGAGGCCGCCGACCTGCTGCTGCTGGCCGCGATGCGCGGTGGCAGCACCGACAACATCACCGTCGTGGTCGCGGACGTCGTCGACGACGACGCCGCGCCCGACCCGCCGTCGGACGCGGCCGACACGCAGGCTGATCCGGGTCTGCCGGTCGCAGCCGAGTCGGGCGTGGGCGGCGTCCAGGTGGTCGGAGCCGCCGCGAACGACGAGCCGATCCCAGGCTCCGAGCACCTGACGCCCGCGCAGCCGGCCACGCCCGACGACGCGCCGGCCCCCGCCGACGACGACGCCGACCCCGCCGCGGGCCTCGGCGATGACAGCGGCGCCAACGGCGGCGCCGACTCTGCCGACGGCCCTGACGCGGGCCTCGGCTCTGCCCTCGACGAGGACGACCTGGGCGACCCGGACGACGCCGACGCCCGCCCGCTTCCGCGCCGCCATCCCGTCATCGCGACGCTCGTGACGCTCGCGGTGCTCGCCGGAGTCGGCCTCGGCGCCTGGGGCGCCTACTCCTGGACCCAGCGGCAGTACTTCGTCGGTGTGGCCGACGGCCAGGTGGCCGTGTTCCGCGGCGTGCCCGCCTCGATCGGCCCACTGTCGCTGTCGCACGCCGTGGACCTGACCGGGACGTACACCGCGGACCTGCCCGCGTTCTTCGTGGCGCGCCTCGACGGGACCATCCGCGCGTCGTCGCGCGAGGACGCGCGGGCGCGGGCCGAGCGGCTCATCGACCAGGCGCTGCCGGAGCCGACCCCAACCCCCACACCGACAGCGACCCCCACGCCGACGCCCAGCCCCACCGACACTCCCACTGACACTCCCACGCAGGCCGAGACTCCGCAGGAGCCCGCCGAATGAGCGCCGCCGAGACCTCCGAGCAGGTCGAGCCGCAGGTGCGACGCCCCCTGCGCCTGGCCGAGCTGTGGCTGCTGTTCCTCGCGGTCGCGGCCGGCGTCGGCGCGTTCGCGATGGTCGGCCTGTCGATCGAGGACGCGCTGCCCGCCCACTTCTGGTTCGAGTCGCTCGCGCTGGTCGTGCTCGCGCTCGCCGCGCACATCGTGGTGCGCATCCGCGCGCCGTTCGCCGCGCAGACGATCCTGCCGGCCGTCGTGCTGCTCAACGGCGTCGGGCTCGCGATGATCCTGCGCATCCAGGAGTCCGGGGCTCGCGGCGCCGCGGGCGCCGACGTCGTGCGCAACACGCAGTGGTCGGCGCTCGGCGTGGTGCTGGCGTGCCTGGTGCTGTGGTTCCTCAAGGACCACCGCAGCCTGCGCAAGCTCACCTACACGGCCATGTTCGCGAGCCTCGTGCTGCTCGCGCTGCCGCTCGTGCCGGGCATCGGGCGCAGCATCAACGGCGCCCAGATCTGGATTCACGTGGCCGGGTTCTCGCTCCAGCCCGCCGAGTTCGCCAAGATCACGCTGACGATCTTCTTCGCCGGGTACCTCGTGACGAATCGGGACACGCTCGCGCTGGCCGGCCCCAAGGTGCTGGGCCTGCAGTTGCCGCGCGTGCGCGACCTGGGGCCGATCCTCGTGGTGTGGGTCGCCTCGCTCGGTGTGCTCGTGTTCCAGAGCGACCTGGGCATGTCGCTGCTGCTGTTCGGCATCTTCGTCGCGATGCTCTACCTGGCGACCGAGCGGTTCAGTTGGGTGCTCATCGGCCTGCTGCTGTTCGCGGGTGGCGCCGTGCTCGCCTGGCAGACGTTCTCGCACGTCGCGCAGCGCATGACGGGGTGGCTCAACGCGTTCGACCCGGCGGTGTTCAACGCCGTCGGCGGATCGGGCCAACTCGTGTCGGGGCTGTTCGGCATGGCCAACGGCGGCCTGTTCGGCGCCGGGTGGGGCCAGGGCTTCCCGTACCTGGTGCCGTTCTCCTTCTCCGACTTCATCTACACCTCGCTCGCCGAGGAGCTCGGCCTGACGGGCATGCTGGCGATCCTGCTGGTCTACCTGATCTTCGTCGAGCGTGGGCTGCGCACCGCCATCACGGTGCGCGACGGCTTCGGCAAGCTGCTCGCGGGGGGCCTGGCGTTCACCATCGCGTTGCAGGTCTTCGTCGTCGTCGGCGGCGTGACCCGCCTGATCCCGCTCACCGGCCTGACGCTGCCGTTCATGGCCCAGGGCGGCTCGTCGCTGCTGTCCAACTGGATCATCGTCGCGATCCTGCTGCGCATCTCCGACAGCGCGCGGCGCCCGTCGGCGCTGCCCGTGCGCGGCCAGGTGGGTCCGGGCCGCATCACCGCGGCCGACGGCGAGCACGACGCCGGTGGCGCGCCCGGCACCACTCCGACCCAGATCGTGCGACCGGTCCCCGGCCCCTCCACGACCGAGACGTCGCTGGGAGGTGAGGCGTGAACACGACTCTGCGACGCCTCTCCGCGGTCGTCATGGTGATGTTCCTGGCCCTCATGGTGTCCACGACGTACACCCAGTTCTTCCGCGCCGAACGGCTCAACGCCGACGGGCGTAACGTCCGCAGCATCTTCCGTGAGTTCAATGTGGACCGCGGCCCGATCGTCGTAGCCGGCCAGCCCATCGTCGAGTCGGTCCCGGTCGACACGCCGTTCGGGTTCCAGCGCGTGTTCTCCGGCGGTGACGCCGACAAGGCGCAGATGTACGCGCCCGTGACGGGGTTCTTCTCGCTGGTCAACGGGTCGACAGGTGTCGAGAGCGCCGAGAACGCGTTCCTCAACGGGCAGGCCGACGCCCTGTGGGTCGACCGGCTCCAGAACATGCTCACGGGCCGCAAGGCGCAGGGCTCGTCGGTCGAGCTGACGATCGACCCGGCGATCCAGCAGGCCGCGTGGGACGCCCTCGGCGGTCAGCGTGGCTCGATCGTGGCGGTCGACCCCAAGACGGGCGCGATCCTCGCCATGGTCTCCAAGCCCTCGTTCGATCCCAACGCCCTGGCGGTGCACTCGACCGGCGAGGCCGGTCAGGCCTACCAGGACCTGCTCAACGCCGACGGCGACCCGCTGATCAACCGCGCGATCGGCGCCCTGTACCCGCCCGGGTCGACGTTCAAGCTGGTCGGCGCGGCCGCGGCGCTGGAGTCGGGCGACTACCAGGGCGACACACAGATCTCGGCGCCCCACCGCTTCACGCTGCCGGGCACGCGCACCGAACTGCCCAACTTCGGCGACGAGGTCTGCTCACCGACCGACATGATGTCGATCCACGACGCCATGGTGATGTCGTGCAACACGGCGTTCGCGTCGCTCGCAGTCGACCTCGGCGCCGACGCCATGCGCGATCAGGCGGCCAAGTTCGGATTCGACGACGTGTTCCGCGTGCCCATGCGCTCGGCCGTCAGCGCGTTCCCGTCCGCCGGTGACGCGTTCACGCCCGACCGGCTGGCCCTCGCGGGCATCGGGCAGGGCGACGTGACCTCGACGCCGCTGCAGATGGCCATGGTCTCGGCCGCGATCGCGAACCACGGCACGCTCATGCAGCCGTACCTGGTCCAGACGATCCGCGACCCCGAGCTTGAGGTCGTCCAGCAGACCCAGCCCGCCAAGGTCCGCGACGCCGTCTCGCCCGCGACTGCGTCCGCGCTCACGCAGATGATGGTCGACACCGTCGAGCGAGGCACTGGCACGGCCGCGCGCATCTCTGGTGTGCAGGTCGCCGGCAAGACCGGCACCGCCCAGACGGCGCAGGGCGTGGCGCCGCACGCGTGGTTCACCGCGTTCGCCCCGGCGCAGGACCCCCAGATCGCGGTCGCCGTGATCGTCGAGCACGGCGGCGACGCGACGAGCGAGGCGACCGGTGGGCGCGTGGCGGCGCCGATGGCCCGCGCGGTGATCGAGGCGGCGCTGAGCCGATGAAGCCGACGAGCGGACTCGCCCTGGGCGAGCGGTACCGCCTCTCCCGGCGCCTCGCCGTCGGCGGCATGGGCGAGGTGTGGGTCGCGGACGACACGTTCCTGGGCCGCGAGGTGGCGGTCAAGGTGCTGCGCGAGGAGTACACGGGCCAGGAGGACTTTCTGCGCCGCCTGCGCACCGAGGCACGTAACAGCGCGGCGCTGTCGCACCCCAACATCGCCCAGATGTACGACTACGGCGAGCAGGACGGGACGGGCTACCTCGTCATGGAGCTCGTGCTGGGCGAGCCTCTCGCGGACCTGCTGGAGCGTGAGCCGGTCCTGGCGCCCAAGCGGCTGCTGCCGATCCTGGCGCAGACGGCCCGCGGTCTGCACCACGCGCACGAGGCCGGCGTCGTGCATCGCGACGTCAAGCCGGGCAACATCCTGTTGGAGACCCCGAACCGCTCGACGGCGCTCACCGCGGTCAAGATCACCGACTTCGGCGTGTCGCTCGCCGCCAACCAGGCGGCAATGACCGCGACGGGCATGGTCATGGGCACGGCCCAGTACCTCTCGCCCGAGCAGGCCGTCGGTCAGGCCGCCACGGCGCTGTCGGACGTGTACGCCCTCGGGGTCGTCGCCTACGAGGCGACGGCGGGCAAGCGCCCCTTCACCGGGAACACCCCGGTCGACATCGCCGTCGCGCACGTCAACAACCCCGTGCCGGCGCTGCCCACGACCGTGCACCCGCGGTTGAGCGGGCTCATCGTGCGCATGCTCGAGAAGGACCCGCGCAAGCGGCCCACCTCGGCCCGCGCGCTGGCCGACGAGCTCGACGAGCTTGCGGCGGAGATCGCCGCCGACCCGCTCGGCGCGCGCTCGCGCACGGCGCGCCGACTGCGCAGCACGACGGCGCAGGCGGGCGCGCCGAGCACGCCGAGCACGCCGGCCACGCCCGCCGCGCCTGTGCCCGGCCCGTGGCGCGTGGCGCCCGACGCCGGCCACACGCCGGACGGGCCCCCGCTCTCCCCGTCGCGCCGCGCGCCCGCCTCCCACGCGGCGCGCGCCCGGGGCGCACACGCCGGTGACCTGACCGCGCGCCCGCTCCCGCTGCGCCGCGACGTGCACGGTCCTCGGCCCACCGGGCGCTCGGCCGAGGCGGCCCGCACGGTCGACGCGCTGCGCCGTGACCTGGCCCGACGACGCCCGGCCGACCCCGCCGCCGCGCACCGTCAGGCCGCGCGCCACCCGAGCCAGCCCCCACACGAGCGCCCGCCCGAGCGAACCTCGACCAGCACGGGGATGCGCCTGGGGCGCTGGGGACAGCTCTCCTGGCCGCTGGTCGGCCTGCTCGTGCTGCTCGTCGTGCTCGTGGTTGCGACACTGGTCAACAACCTCACCGGCCAGGACGCCGACGACCAGCGCCCCACAGGTCCCGATTCGTCCATCTCCGGTACGTCCGCGGCCCTCGGCCCGGACGGCTCTGGGATGATGCTCTCTCACGCGTCGCACGGCGAGTCCGCTGCGACCACGACTCCGAAGGACGTTTGAGTTGGTGGACAACACGCCCCGCGTGCTCGCTGGCCGCTACGAGGTCGGCGAGCTGCTCGGCCGCGGCGGCATGGCCGAGGTGCACATCGGTCATGACGCTCGGCTCGGCCGCACCGTCGCGATCAAGATGCTGCGCTCCGACCTGGCGCGCGACCCGTCCTTCCTCGCCCGCTTCCGCCGCGAGGCGCAGGCGGCCGCGGCCCTCAACCACCCGGCGATCGTCGCGGTCTACGACACCGGCGAGGACGTGCACACCGACGCCGCCACGGGCAACCAGGTGCACGTGCCGTTCATCGTCATGGAGTACGTCGAGGGCCATACGGTGCGCGACATCCTCCAGGACGGCGCCGCGGTGCCGATCGAGGAGGCCATCGAGATCACGGTCGGCGTGCTCAGCGCGCTCGAGTACTCCCACCACGCCGGCATCGTGCACCGCGACATCAAGCCCGCCAACGTGATGATCACGCCCACGGGCGCGGTCAAGGTCATGGACTTCGGCATCGCGCGCGCCATCGCGGACTCGGCGGCGACCATGACGCAGACCCACGCCGTCATCGGCACGGCGCAGTACCTGTCGCCCGAGCAGGCCCGCGGCGAGCAGGTCGACGCCCGCAGCGACCTGTACTCGACCGGCTGCCTGCTGTTCGAGCTGCTGACCGGGCGTCCCCCGTTCATCGGAGACTCGCCCGTCGCGGTCGCCTACCAGCACGTAGGCCAGGCGCCCCAGCGCCCCAGCGAGATCGCCTCCGACGTGCCCGAGGTGCTCGACCGCATCACGCTCAAGGCTTTGGCCAAGGAGCGCTCCGCGCGCTACTCGTCCGCCGCCGAGTTCCGCAGCGACCTCGACGCCGCCATGCGCGGTGGCGCGATCGGCGCGCCCACGATCGCCGCGGGGATGGCCGCCGCGAGCCTCGGGGCGGGCGCGCCCACGATGGCGTACGGCGCGACGGGTCCCCACGACGCGGGCACGCAACTCATGACGCCTGAGGCGGCGCCCACCCAGCAGTGGGGCGCGACCGGGCTGCCCGCCCCGGCGAGCGTCCCCGCGGGCGCCGCAGGCGCCGACACACCGAGCGACGAGGACCACAAGCGCGATCGCCGCAAGAAGACGCTGCTGTGGACCCTCATCACCCTCGGCGTGGTCGCGGTCGCCGCGATCGTGACGGCGTTGATCCTGGGCAACCGGCCCGACACGCCCGAGCCGGTCGAGGTGCCGAGCGTCGCCGTCGGCTCGACCCGCGAACAGGCCGAGCAGATCATCACCGACGCCGGCCTGCGGTTCCAGGCCGCCATCGACCCCGACTCCAACGCCGAGAAGGACACCGCGACGCGCCAGTCGCCCGAGGCCGGCGAGTCGGTCCAGCCCGACTCGATCGTCACCGTCTTCTTCTCGGGCGGCCCCAGCACCATCGCGGTGCCCGACGTCACCAACATGTCGCAGGATGACGCCAAGGCGGCGATCGAGGCCATCGGGCTGGTCTGGGGCACGGTGACGCCCGAGTCGAGCGTCAACGTCGCCAAGGACAACGTCACGCGGACCGATCCCCCGGCCCGGGAGGCGGCCACGGTGGGGGACACGGTCAACGTGTTCGTCTCCGACGGCACCGTCGCGCTGCCCGACCTGCGGGGCATGTCGCGCGACGACGCGCTCGCCGCGATCAACGACCTCGAGCTGAACTCCAACACCGAGGAACAGCCGTCGGCGACGGCCGCGCCCGGCACGGTGATCTCCCAGGACCCCGCGGCCGGCAACGTGCCGCAGGGTCAGGTGGTCAACCTGATCATCGCCGTCGAGCCGCCCATCGAGCAGGTCCCGGTGCCGAATCTCGTGGGCCGGGAGTGGAACGAGGAGTCGATGGGCATGTGCGCCCCACTCAACTGCACGCCGCAGCTTGAGGCCTCCGACACCGTCGCGCCCGGCAGCGTGATCCGCACGGAGCCGGAAGCTGGCACGATGCTCGACACGGGGAGCGTGGTGACCGTGGTGATCTCGACGGGTCCGCGCGGCTCGTCGGGCGACTCGACGCCGTCGCCGTCGCCCGACAGCAACGCGGGCGGTAACTCCGGCAACGGATAGCGCCGGGCCCGATCAGCCGAGATAGACGATCAGCCGAGGTGGACCAGGGGCGCCATCTCCGCCGAACGCGCCACGGCCTCGGCGTCGCCGCACACCGCAAGCCAGTTGGCCAGCAGGCGGTGTCCGCCCTGCGTCAGCACCGACTCCGGGTGGAACTGCACGCCGTGCAAGGGCAGCTCACGGTGCTGCAGGCCCATGACGATGCCCGACGCCGTCGCGCAGGTCACCCGCAGCTCGTCCGGCACGGTCTGCGGCTCGACCGCGAGCGAGTGGTAGCGCGTCGCGGTGAACGGCTGCGCGAGCCCGGCCACGACACCGACCTCGTCGTGCTCGACCTGGCTGGTCTTGCCGTGCATGAGCTCGGGCGCGTGCGAGACCGTCGCGCCGAACACCTCGGCCAGCGCCTGGTGGCCCAGGCACACGCCGAGCATGGGGGTGCGCGTGCGGGCGCAGGCGCGGATGACGTCCTCGGACGCCCCGGCCTCGTGCGGGGTTCCCGGCCCGGGGGAGACCAGGACGCCGTCGAACGCGACGCCGTCGGCGTCGAGGAGGCGCTCACCCTCACCCGCCGTCAGCACCGACGCCGGCACGGCGTCGTTGCGCACGACGACGGTGCGCGCGCCGAGCTGCTCGAGGTACCCGACGATCGTGTAGACGAACGAGTCGTAGTTGTCGACGACAAGGATCCGCGGCCCGGTGTTCACACCGTCAGCCTACGGTGTTGTCGTTGAGCGCCAGATAGTCCGAGAGCCACGGGAAGACCCACGTGAAGCAGGCGGCGACCACGGCGGCCGCGAGCACGAGCAGGATCAGCGCCCGCACCCACCCGGGCCCGGGCAGCACCCGCCACAACAAGCCGTACATCAGCCCTCCATTCCGACCACGCGCACCCCGGCGTCGGTGAGCACCTGTGGCACGCCGTCGCTCACGGGCATCCAGAAGTCGAACTCGGCGTGCACCACGTAGCGCTGACGCGCCGAGTACATGGGGTGGCACGCCGTCATGGTCATGAGCCGCTGCGTCAGCTCGGGCATGGGGTCGCCTGGCCGCAGGCCCGGGATGGGCGAGACCACCTCGACCTGCGAGGGGTAGACGATCTCGGAGCCGATCACGCGGTAGACGTACCAGGTCGTCTCGGTGCGCACCACGAGCGGATCGCCCACCTGGAGGTCGGCGATGAGGTGGAACGGGCGTCCGAACGTGGTGCGGTGCCCGGCGATCGAGAAGTTGCCCAGGTCGCCCGGCATCGCGGTGCCCGGGTAGTGCCCGGCGCCCAGGCGGTCAAGGACCTGCTGCCGGTCGACGCCCCCCGCGATCGGGGTGACGTAGTCGGCGCCGAAGCGCGGCACGTAGAGCTGGGCGAACACCTCCCCGAACGCCGGCTCAGGGTCGACGGGCGGGTCGTCGCGCCGCTCGGTGGGGGGCGCGGCGTCAGGAGCGACGGCGGGGGGCGGCTGCCAGTCGAGGGACTGCAGCACCTGGGCGTGCTCGCGGTGCGCGACGACGTCGGTCCACCACAGCTGCCACACGACGAACAGGCCGAGCAGCACGCCCGCGGTGATGAGCAGTTCGCCCAGGACGCCGATGACGACGCTGCCGGCGCCGCGCCGCGGCCGACGGTCCGGGCGCGCGTGGGCCGCCGTCGTGACGGAGGCCGTCATCGCAGCGGGTCCGTTCCGTCGGGCAGGCGCGCATACCGCAGGTCGGCCGACCCGGTGTAGGCGGGCAGTTCGAGCTTGTCCTCGGTCCGCACGCTCCACCCGAGCCCGACGGCCTGGACGTACTGCCGGTAGACCGCCAAACCAGGGGAGGCGTCGAGCGCGGCGCGCAGCCGGGCCGGGGAGCCGACGGCCTGGATCACATACGGCGGGCTGAAGACGCGGCCGTGCAACAGCAGGATGTTGCCCGAGCAGCGGAAGGCCGACGTCATCGTGACCCGCTCGCCCTGCAAGGTCATCGCCTCGGCGCCCCCGGCCCACAGCGCGTTGATGACGTGCTGAATGTCCTGCTGGTGCACGACGAGGTCATCGGGGGTCATGCCCGGGATGGTGGCGCTGGACGCCGGAGCGTCGTCGAGCTCGACGCGCAGCCCCGTGCCGGTCACCGCGACCGTGCCGGCCGCCATACCCTCACGCTGCGCCACGTCAGGGCGCTCGACGGGGCCGTCCGCGGTGGCCGCCGACATCTGGTCGACCTCGGCGCGCAGGTGTTCGGCGTGTGCGGACAGGTCGTCGACGCGGGAGGTCTCGGCCTCGACCAGCTCGGCGAGGTTGCTGGGGGTGCGCATCCCGGAGTCCCCGTGCGCGAGCTGCGCGCTCGCCGCGAACAGCACGCCGGCCAGAGCCGCCACGGCTCCGACGGTGAGCGTGGGGCGCAGGCGGGCTCCCGCGCCGGGGAGCAGCGCCAACCGGACATGCGCGCGTCGCGTCACGGTCGCACCTCCCTCGGGGCAAATGTCGGGGCCGCACGTGGCTGCCCACTACGCTAGTCGACGGAATGTCGTTCACGACCGGCTCAGTCGCAGGTCGTCACCCGAGATCGAGGAGCGCGTCGCCGTGCCCGAGTCGAAGTCCCGCAAGAAGAAGGTCGCGCCCGTCTCTCCTGCGGCCGCCGAGCGCGCCGCCAAGGCCGCCCAGGCGGCGAAGGCGGGCAACCCCGTGTGGCTCGTGCCCGTGATGCTCAGCCTCATGATCCTCGGCCTGGTGTGGCTCGTGGTCTTCTACATCACGTCGAGCCGCGCGGGCGGCGGGTTCCCGATTCCGCCGTTGCACCAGTGGAACCTGCTGATCGGCTTCGCGCTGATCATCTCGGGGTTCGTGCTGACCACGCGCTGGAAGTGAGCGCCGCCTAGAGGACGCCGACCGCGGCGTACTTGGCGACCACCGCCACCACGAGCACCAGGGCGACCGCCGCGGGCAGGAGCCACCCGAAGAGCTTCTGCCGCTCCCGCGGCGCGTGCGCGAACCCGTAGCCGAGCGCGAGCCCGACGACGAGCCCGCCCAGGTGGCCCTGCCAGGAGATGCCGGGCACAAGGAACCCGATCACGCCGTTGATGGCGATCAGTCCGATGATCTGCGCCGCGCTGCCGCCCAGCCGCCGCAGCACCGGGACCATGGCGCCGAACAGGCCGAACACCATGCCCGAGGCGCCGACGACGGCCTGTGCGGGGCTCGCGAGCAGCAAGACGGCGACGCTGCCGCCGAGCGCCGACAGCACGCACAACGCGGTGAAGCGCGCCCGCCCGAGCACCGGCTCGAGGAACTGGCCCGTGACGTACAGGGCCCACATGTTGAAGATGATGTGGCCGAAGAACCCGGTCGAGTGCAAGAACGCCGCCGTCAGGAACCGCCACGGCTCGTGCACCCCCAGCACGGGCGCGTACATGAACCGCCCGGTCCACCCCGGCACGGTCAGTTGGAGCGCGAACATCACGGCGCAGATCCCGATGAGCGTGAACGTCACCGTGGGGCGGCCGCGGCGCACGCGCCCGCCCACCGCCGTCGTCGTGCGCGGGGCGCTCTTGGCGGCATCGCGCACGCAGTCGACGCACTGGATGCCGACCGCCGCGGGGCGCTGGCACTCGGGGCACGCGGGGCGCCCGCAACGCTGGCAGCGCACGTAGGCGACGCGGTCCGGGTGCCGCGGGCACACCGGCGGCGCCTGCGGCTGGGAGATCGGCTGGTCGGTCGTGATGGTTCGGCCCTCGACTGGTCGGCGGTTGTCCACAGGCGTCGGCAGGCTCGGCCACCGGGGGCCGAGCCTGCCGCGAGCCTCAGTCCTCGATCGTGACCGAGGTGATGACGATGTCCTCGACCGGACGGTCGCCCGGGCGGGTCTTGGTGGCGCCGATGGCGTCGACGACGGCCTTGGACGCGTCGTCGGCCACCTTGCCGAAGATGGTGTGCTTGCCGGTCAGCCACGGCGTCTCGGCCGTGGTGATGAAGAACTGCGAGCCGTTGGTGCCGGCGGCCTCGCCCGTGACGGGGTTGCGGCGCTTGCCCGCGTTGGCCATCGCCAGCAGGTACTTCTCCGAGAAGCCCAGCTCGGGGTGGATCTCGTCGTCGAAGGTGTAGCCCGGGCCGCCCGTGCCGGTGCCGAGCGGGTCACCGCCCTGGATCATGAAGCCGTCGATGACGCGGTGGAAGATGACACCCTCGTACAGCGGGGTGGTCTTCTCCTCGCCGGTCTTGGGGTCGGTCCACGGCTGGGCCCCGGTCGCGAGGCCGACGAAGTTCTTGACCGTCTTGGGCGCGTGGTTCGGCAGCAGCTCGATGCGGATGTCGCCGAGCGTGGTGTGCAGGGTTGCGAACATGCCGCCATCCTCCCACGGGTCACCCTCACGGCCCCGGCCGGATCGACCCGATCAGGGGTCCTGCGCGACCCGCCGTGCGTCGTCGTGCGACAACGCACGCGAGGCGACGGGCCGCCGCCCACGCAGCGCCACGGGCCCGACGACGTGACCCGCACCGCCTGGCCGTCTCGCGCGAGGATGATGGCCGGTGGCAGAGTGGGCTCATGGTGCGAAAGAGCGTGACCCAGACGGTGACCCACTCGGTGCGATCTATCGACGCGGAGCACCTTAAGGACTCGGCGGCGCGGGCGGCGGCGACGCTGACCGACGCCGGGTCGCGGGCCGCGAAGGAGGCTGGCGTCATCGCCGAGCAGGCCAAGGAGTGGGCCGAGCCGCGAGCCAAGGACTTCCTCTCCTGGCTGCGCCCCCGCGCCGAGAAGGCGTGGCACGAGTCCGTCCAGGCCGCCGCCCCGCGCGTCGAGGCCCTCGCCGACAAGGCCGCCCCGCTGGTCGACACCGCTCATGACAGGCTCGTGCCGATCGTCGACACCGCGCACGAGCGGCTGCTGCCCCTGGTCGACGTCGCCCACGTGCGCACCGCCGAGGCCGTCGACGTCGCCCACGACAAGCTCGTGGACGAGTACCTGCCGCGCCTGGTGGCCGCGTTCAATGACGCCGCCGCCAAGGCCGCGACCGCCAACACCGCCGCGGCGGTGGCCGACGCCGTCGTCGCCGCGGAGCCGGCCAAGCGCAAGCGCAAGGGCGGGTTCTTCTGGCTGCTCGTCTCGGGCGCCGCGGCCGCCGTCGGGTACCTGTTCTGGCGCCGCGCCCAGCCGCAGAACGACCCGTGGGCCGAGCCCTGGGAGCAGGCGACCGAGCCCGACTACGAGGGCGTCGCGCGCGAGGCGAAGATGCGTGCGGGTGAGGCGGCCGAGGTTGTGGGTGAGGTGGCCGGGGTCGCGGTCGCACGCTCACGCGAGGCGGGTGAGAAGTTGGCCGAGCGCGCCGCCGAGGTGCGCGAGGACATCGTCGAGAAGGCCACCGAGGCGCAGGAGAAGCTCACCGAGGCCGTCGAGGAGGCTGTCGACAAGGCGGCCGGCGCGGCCAAGAAGGCGACGACGCGCACGCGCGCCGCGGCCAAGAAGCCGGCAGCCGCAGACGACGACAAGGCCGACGACAAGGCCGACGACGAGGGCGCGGACGACGAAGAGCAGGCCACCAAGTCTGAGTGACGGGCGCACTTGGCTAGGCTCGGAGCCAGTCGCCGTGGACCTCGGGGTCCACACGGCCACGTCGAGGCGAGGGAGCCGGGCCCATGGGCAAGAGCAAGAGCAAGGTCAAGCGCATTCCGATCAAGACCTACAACGCGGATCTGCGCCGCCTGCAGGCCCAGCTCGTCGAGATGCAGGAGTGGGTGCGTGAGACGGGCGCCCGCGTCGTCGTGCTGTTCGAGGGCCGCGACGCCGCCGGCAAGGGTTCGGCGATCAAGCGCATCAGCGAGTACCTGTCGCCGCGCACCGTGCGGGTCGTGGCGCTGCCGACGCCGACGCAGCGCGAGTCGTCCCAGTGGTACTTCCAGCGGTACGTCGCGCACCTGCCGGCCGCCGGCGAGATGGTGCTGTTCGACCGGTCCTGGTACAACCGCGCCGGGGTCGAGCGGGTCATGGGGTTCTGCACCGAGCAGGAGTACGAGCGGTTCTTGCGGCAGGCCCCCCGCTTCGAGCAGATGCTGGTCGAGGACGGCATCATCCTGTGCAAGCTGTGGTTCTCGGTCAGCCGCGAGGAGCAGCACCGACGCTTCGTCTCCCGGGCGAGCGACCCCATGCGGCGATGGAAGCTCTCGCCCATGGACACCGAGTCCATCACGCGCTGGAACGACTACTCACGGGCCAAGGACCGCATGTTCGCCTCGACCGATGTGTTCTGGGCGCGCTGGGTGACGATCGAGTCGGAGGACAAGCGGGCCAGCCGCCTCAACGCCATCGAGCACATCCTGGCCACCGTGCCGTGGGAGCCCATCGAGCACCCGACGGTCGAGATTCCGCAGATGCCCGCGCAGGCCGAGGACATCAGTCGCCCCAACCGCGACGACTACTTGTACGCCGACGCCCACGCGGCCGAGCCGCCGTCGAACGATAAGGACGCCGCGGCGGGCTGAGCGGGCGACCGCGGCGCCAGCTCGCCGCGCACCAGGGGCATCAGGTAGTGCCTCGCCAGCCACTCCACCACGGGCACCGCGACGGCGTCGCCGAAGCCGAACAACGCCTGGTTGGTGCGCGCAGCGCTCAGGTCGTAGTCGCCCGCGCCCATGAGGCGCGCGTACTCACGCGGCGTCATCCACCGCACGCGCAGCCGCGATCCCCCCAGCCGCACGACGGCCTGCTTCGACGATCCGCCGCGGGCCGTGCGCAGGCAGCCCGCGATGTCGTCCGGGCGCACCTCCCAGACCGCGACCCCGTGACGCGTGCGCCGGTAGGCCGTGCGGTACCGCACGCCCGGCGCCCGCCGCAGCGCGGCGACGCGCGAGCGCTGCGTGGGGGAGAGCGAGGCGACGAACGCCTCGGTGCGGGCCTCGTCCCACCACCGCCCGTCGTCCAGCGGCACCTGCTCGACGACGTCGCCGAGTCCGCCGGTCAGCGGCGCCGGGGGCGCGGGCAGCGGGGCGCGGTGGGTCCGCAGCGACGTGTCGCCGTACACCCACTGCAGCCAGTCAGGGCGCAGGTCGGGGTTCGCCTCGGGGGTGTCCGCCGGGGGCTGCTGCGCGCCGACAAGAAAGAGGCGGGGGCGCGACTGTGGGAGGAACCGCCGCGCGTCGAGCGCGAGCACGTCGACCGAATACCCGAGGCCGTTGAACGCGGTGATCGCGGCGGTGAGGTCGTCGCCGCCGTGCGAGGTCGCGAGCCCGACGACGTTCTCCAGGACCACCACGCGCGGGCGGCGTTCACAAAGGCCGGTGAGCAGCCGCACGACATGCCAGAACGACCCGGACTCGGCGCCCGCCAGGCCCGCGCGGCCGCCGGCGAGCGACAGGTCGGTGCACGGCGACGACGCCCAGGCGAGCGCCGCGTCCACCGGGAGGTCGTCGACCTCGACCCGGCCCACGTCTCCGAGCGCGAAGGTGTGCTCGCCCGGTCGGTCGGCGAACTGAGCGGTGTACATGGCCCGCTTGTCGGGCTCGTAGTCGTTGGCCCACGACACGCGGAACCCCGCGCGCTCCAGGCCCAGGCGCGCGAGGCCGATGCCGGCGAAGAACTCCAGCGCCGCCGGTCGCGCCGAGCCGATCGGCGTCACGTCTGCCACGACAGGCAATCTAGACGGTGGCGCCGACAGGTCCGGTCCGCCTCGCCCGTCCCGGGCCGCTGCGCCGCGCGTACAGTGCCAGGCATGGCCCCTGAGTCATGGGCTTCCTCCGAGCACGCCCGCCGATCGATGCGGGGCAATCGCTCGCGCGACACCCAGCCCGAGCTCGCGGTGCGCCGCGCCCTGCACGCCCGCGGCTACCGGTACCGCGTCGACATCCGCCCCGAGCCGACCCTGCGCCGCACGGCCGACCTGGTCTTCACCCGCGCGCGCGTCGTCGTGCTGATCGACGGCTGCTTCTGGCACGGCTGCCCGGACCACTGCCGCATCCCGGCGACCCACACCGACTACTGGCAGGCGAAGATCGCGGGGAACATGCGCCGCGACGCCGAGACGACGGCCGCGCTGGAGGCCCGCGGCTGGTCGGTGGTGCGCATCTGGGAGCACGAGGACCCCCAGGACGCGGCCGACCGCGTCGAGCCGCTGCTCACGCGCGACCGGTGAGCCGGTGGCGCCTACCGCAGGTGACGGGTTCGATAAGTGCCCACACGCGCCTGAGCCGCGGCGAGCTCGATGACCCCCAACTCGATCTCCAGCGCGCAGTCGACGGCGTCGTGCAGCTGACCGCGCACCTGCGCGACCTCGGCGACGGACACCTCGGTGTAGGAGATGTCGGAGACAAGGTCCTCGAACTGGCTCATCCGATCTTCGATGTCCGAGCGCGCGTGCTCGATGGCCGCCGTGGCGACGGCGGGGTAGACGACGTCGCGGATGTCCACATGCCCCATGCCCTCGATGACATCGAGCACGTCGACCGTGTCGAGCGCGGCGCGACACAGGTCGCCGAGGATCGTCTCGCGCACCCCGGCGCGGACGGCGGCCTGGCTGACGGCGACCTCGCTGATGTACCCGAACCGTGCGGCGTCGTCGCTGATGGTGCACGAGCAGCCCTCCAGCGCGTGGACGGCCTCGAACGCGGCCAGGGCGACCTCATCGACCTCGCGCTGGCCCAGACCCGCGGCGGCCTCCAGCAACTCCTCGTGGGTTCTGAACGAGTGCCTGTGGGGGACGGGCATGGTCAACGCTCCTCGGTCTGGCGGTCACGCACCGCTCGCCGTCAGTTTTGAACATCGCCCCGGGCAACCAGCAGGGCTGGCGCGAAACGCTCGCCCCAGGCACTGGACTGCCGACGACGTCACTCCCGCTCGGCGCTGGCGTGGAGACGTTGGTAGGTCGTCGGGGAGTATCCCGTGGCCAGCGCGACGGCGCGGCGCATGCTGGTCGTCGATCCGTAGCCCGAGCGAATGGCGATCTCGGCGTTCGTCAGCATCGAGAGGCGTTCATCGCGCAGGAGCGCGAGCGCGTGATCGAGGCGGTAGTGCGCGATCCACTCGGCGATGCTGCGCTCACCGGTGAAGGCGCGCTGCATCGTGCGCAGCGAGACGCCCGCCGCGCGAGCCACGCTCTGGGGTGTGAGCGCAGGGTCAGCGAAGTGACGGCGAATGTAGTCGAGGGCAAAGCCCCGAGGTGACTGGCGGCTGACCTCGTCCAGCGACGGCGCCGACGCGACGGTCTCCAACGCCAGGGCCTCAAGCCCGCGACGCGCCTGGGCGCGCTCGGCCCAACTGGCCTTCGACCCGTCGTAGCGCAGCAGGGCCTGCCCATAGGCGGCCAGACCCTCCAGCGCGAAGTGACGCGACTGCCAGTGGGCCAAGGACACGTCCTGCAGATGGTTGGCGAACACGGGATCGTCGGCGGGCAGGTCGAGTTGGATCCGCGACGAGGTCTCGGTCACCTCGTAGCGGACCGGGAGGTTGCCGGGCAGCAGCGCTCCACCGCCCGGGCCCAGTTCGATGGTGTGCTCGCCGATCCAGACCGTGCCACCGCCCTCCAGCATGATGAGCAGGCGGCTGACCGGGTAGCTGTGCCCGAAGTTCACGCCCGCGCTGGCGAGTTGGTGCGGCGTGTACCTCAAAGCGCACAGGTCGACCGGACCGTACCGGCCCGCCACGATCTGCGCCCGGAAGCCGTCCTGCTCGGAGCCGTCGCGAGCGCGCCCCGCGAACGCGCGAAGGCCCTCGCCGCCCGCCAGCCGAAGGATCGACCGCTGCCCCGTGGGGTCGGAGGGCAGGTCGATCGAGGCACACCCGGAGACGGCGGGTCTCGCCTGTCCGCGGGCGCCCTCGGTGGCGCCCATGGTCCGTGCTGCCATCGCGCCAGAATGCGGCGCAGGCGGGCGCCGCCACCGCCGCCAGGCGCGAATCGCACAATGCGGCAGCGCAGGAATGACCGTGGCCTATCCCACCGAGTGGGACATCCGGCGCGTGGCCGGATGGGCGGGCGGAAGGTAGCCGGTGCCCGAGCCGTCATGGCACCGCTCACCCGCGCCGCCGGCGCCGCGCGCCGCGCCCACATGCCGGTCACGGTAGACCGACGGCGGCAGACCGGTCGCCGTCTGCACGGCCCGGCGCAACGCCACGGTGGACCCGAACCCGCAGCGGACGGCGATCTCATGGAGCGTCGTGTCGACGAACCTCGGGTCTCGCAAGAGCGCCAGGCCGGACTCCACACGAAACTCGCCGATCCACTGCGATACGCACTTGTCGTCGGCGAAGGCGCGCTGCAAAGTCCGGATCGACATCCCCAGTCCCTGCGCGACGCCGCACGCCGTCAGGGCCGGGTCGGTGTGATGCACGCGGATGTACTGCAAAGCCTGCTGACGGTGGCTGAGCACCAACTCGCCGCCCTCCTGGACCGGCGGCGCCGAGGAGACGGTCGCGCACACCATCGCCTCCAGCGTGCGGCGCACCGCCGCCCGATCGGCCCACGTGTCCGCGAAGTCACTGCGGCGCAGGAGCGCTCCGACAAAGCCGCTCAGCGCGATGAGCAGCGACGTCTTCGGCGGCCAGTATCCGCATCGCACGCTGCGCAACAGCGGCGCGAACCCCGGATGGTCGGCGGCGATGTCGACGTGCAACCGCGTCGCGTCAGTCGAGGCGTCATACACCGCGTGCATGTCACCCGAGACGAGCACACCCGACCCCGGCGTCATGACGAGCTCCTGCCCCGCGACCGTGACCGTCTGTGAGCCGTCGAGCGTGATCGCCAACCGGGAGACGGGGTGATCGTGGCCGAACTGGTCCCCGGGCATCTCGCGGCGGTGCGGTGTGAACTGGGCGATGCCGATCTCGATCGGACCGTATCGGGCGCAGGCCAGGCGCCACGAGAACTGCGCCTCATCCCCGACGCGCAGCGGGACGGCGCCGAAGGCGGCCATGCCCGCGGCGCCCGCCAAGGCGCGCGTCATGCGCTTGCCACCGGGCAGCGTCGAGGCGAACACCGACGGACAGTGCACCCGGTCCCGCTCACGGGCGTGGACCGAGGCGACCGCCGGCACTGTCAGGTGCGGCTCGGACGTCGTCAGCATGCGCCTCATGGTCTGGACTCATCGAATGCGCCTGAGCGCGGATGACGTGGTCTGGGCAGGGATTGACGCCATTCGGCGACGCTCACGCGGGGATCGGCCGACGACGGCGCGAGCGCCACACCTCATGCCGCCACGCCCCCGCCGCGAACGCTGCGGGCACGCCCAACGCGCCGAGCGCCCACCAGGGGAAGCCGGGCGACGCGCCCACGGCGGGCGCCGTCGTCGTCACCGGATCGAGCGCGGCCTGCGCCTGGACCCGCACGCCTCGCACCAGGAGCCGGTGGGAGTTCACGCCGATCGGCGTGCAGGTCACGAGGGTGACGTAGTCCTGGCCGGCGACAGGGCGCAGCGCCTCGATGTCGGTCGGCTCGACCGTGAGAATCTGGTCGACCTCGTACGTCAGCACCTCGTCGAGCACGCTGATCGTGAACTGGTCGCCGATCCGTAGGTCGTGCAGGTCGTCGAACACCCTGACTCCGACCATGCCGGAGTGCCCCGTCAGCACCGCGTGGGTTCCAGACCCGCCCACCGGCAGCGCGCTGCCGAAGAGGTGTCCGACACCCCGAGCGAGGGTCTGCTCGCTCGTTCCGTGGTAGATGGGCAGGTCGGCGTCGATCTCCGGGATGCGCACCCGCGCCATGACCTCGGTGTCGTCGAGTTGGCCCAGGTACTCCTGAACACCCCAGGCGTCAGCGTCGATCTGGGCGCCTGCGTACGGGTCTTCGAGCGGCATGCCCGCGAGGTTCGCGTTGAACTCGCGTGCGCTGCGCAACTCGTCCGCCTTCTCCGGGACGGGGAGCCGGCTCACGCTCTCGACGTAGTCGGTGACCTCGGCGCCGTGCGCCCACGCGGAGAACCACCCGGAGGCCGCCGGGTAGAACAAGAGCCCCGATCCGAGCGTCACGCCCACGAGCGCCGTCCACGAGCGCCGCCGGGCGCGAGATCTCGTTGCCAACTCCAGGCCCTTCGTGCGGCGGGTGTGGGCAGCACCCGCTGCCCACACCCGCCCGCGTTCTTCGGTCAGGCCTGCGCCGTCGTGCGGCGGCGTGAGGCGATCAGGAGCGTGCCGGCGACGACCAGCGCACCCGCCACGGTGAGCATCGCGGCGCCGGATCCTCCCGTGAGCGGGAGGTGGATCACGTTCTGCCGCGGAGCGTTCTCCACGGTGTAGGTGGCCGGTGCGGTTCCCGGGGCCCCGACGATGACCTTGATCGGCTTGGTGAGCGGCTCATATCCGGCCGGCGCCTGGAGCTCAGCGATCCAGTAGGCCTGGTAGCCGGCCTCGCCCTCCACCACGTCCTTGCCGTCGGCGAAGTCCGAGTACCGCAGGCCCTCGAACCTCAGCATGCCGTCCGCGCCTGTCGTGCCGATCTTCACGGCCTTCTGCGCGTCCGCTTTGAGCGCGTCCGTCTCGTTGAGGTAGAGGCCGAACGTCGCGCCGGACAGGTTCTGCTTGGATTCCTTGACGACCTTGTGGATCGAGACGCTGCCCCACTTGGTCTCGACGGGGGGCGTCTTGGTCGGCCCGCCGGGCTGACCGGGCTCGATGGAGAAGCTCGGAAGGTTCGGGTAGACGATGGCCGTGTTCGGGATCTCGGCCGTGGTGTTCGCCTTCGTGGTGATCTCCACCTTGACCTGGGCGTCGTGGTTCGCGGCGAGCGCCTCCCGGCCCTTCTCCGTGAACAGCACGGTCACGGTGTTGTGCGCACTGTCGAACGACACCGTGTAGTCGGCGCCGGTGAGGGCGGGGCCCGCCGTCAACGAGACGGCAGTGCTGGTGTAGGTCAGGCGCGAGTCGAGGGGGTCGACGATCTTGTAGCCGTCGATCACCACGCTGTCGTCGACCACGGGGGTGTCGGGGATATCCGCGAGGATGGTCCACACGACGTTGTGGAAGAGCGTTGTCGGCTCGTCGTCAACGGTCTTGGTCGCGCCGACGATCGAGTTCTTCGGGTACACGTGGACGTCGTACAGCCACGCGCTCTTGGTGGTGGGGTTCATGATCGGGACGGTGACCAGGAACGGCGCGACAGGCGCCGCCCCGACCGGTGGCTTGGTCTCGGTGACCAGGTAGACGCCCACCGGAAGGTTGCCCGCGACCGCGACGCCGTCGACGTCGGTCCCCGTCGTGATGGTCGTCGAGGACCCGAACGGCCCATTCTTGGCGATCTCGGGGGTGAGGGACTCGAGCGCCGTCCAGCCTGCGTTCGTCGTCAGGTCGTACGCGCCGTTCTCGCCCAGGACCTGCTGAACGGTGAACTCGACATCGTTGATCGGAGAGAAGCCCTCAAGGCCTGTGGTGACCTCCGTGCCGTCGTGCGGCAGCGCCGTCGTCGGGTGGTCGAACTTGTGGATGGTGATCGAGCCCTTGGCGGCCGGGTCGATCACTGGGCTGGGGTCCGCGGCGTGCGCCGCACCTGCCCCGCTCGCGAGGGCGAGTGCCCCTGCGAGGGCGACGACGGCGGTGCGCAGCAGGCCGCGCCTGGTGGTGTTCTGCACCTTCTTCTCCTTCGGGTGTAGCGGGACGACGGGGGAGGTACGGCAGGTGGTGGGTCTCACTGATCCACCGCCTGTGCACGACGACGGCGCGTGGTCTGCTTCCCGCGCCCGACGACGAGGCTCGCGGCCGCGATCGACAGGACCGCGGCTCCGCCGACCCAGAAGGCCACATCGCCCGATCCGCCGGTCAGGGGGAGCGTGTACGCGCGCCGATCGGTCACGGTGATCACGTACACGCCGTCGTCGGAGAGGGAGACCGTGGCCGGTCCGTTCTCGGACGGGCCCGTCAGCGCCACGACACCCTCGTCGTCGACCGTGAAGAGCACCGGCTCCGCCAGGAGCTGGTAACCCTCGGGGGCCGCAACCTCCTCGAGCCGGTAGTCACCCGGCTCAAGCGCCCCACTGACGAACCCGCCCAAGTCCTTTGGCGTCAGTTCGACGCTCTTGGTGCCTGCGGCGTTCGTCAGCGCGAACTGCGCACCGCCGAGCGCGACACCGTACTCATCGACCTTCGCGATGTGGACCCGAGGGAAGCACTGCACCGGGTGCTCGGTGGTCGGGCCGCTCTCTTCGCCCTTCTTGACGACCTGGTTGCGCAGCGTGCAGTCGCCGTCGGTCGCGGTCTGCTGCGCGGCTGGCTTGACCTTGACCGAGTAGCTGACCGCCGTGTCCGCGCTGAGCGATCCCGTGATGTGCAGGTCGCCGTCCGTCGGGCCGGTGACACTCAGCCCGCCGTCGTTGGTCACCTCGACGAAATCGGCGTCGTCGAGGACTCCGCCGAGGTGGTCGGTGTATTCGACCGGCACTGCGGCACCCTGACCCTCGTAATCGAACGCGAGCGTGTAGGTGACGACGTCTTCCGGTCCGACCAAGGTTCCGCTGATGGGGTCAGCGGTCTTCGTGACCACGACCGTCGCCGGCTTGTCAGGAATGTCGCCCTCGCCGTCGCCGCCCGCGCCCATGCGCTCCACCTTGCTGGGCACCTCGTCCGTCGTCCGATCTGTGGTGATGAGCGCCGAGTTCTTGTAAACGTCGAGGTACTCGGTGACTCGGACCGTGTACGTCAGGAAGGCGATGAACTCCTCAGGGACGTCCTTCACAGTGACCGTGAGAGTGGCGCTCGCCTCGGTGCAGTCGATCGTCGTCTCGTCCTCGTCCGGGTACTGCGTCGCGAGGTAGGCGCCCGTATTGGGGTCGATCTTGTAGTAGGTGACGGTGGGGGCCTCAGCGTCGTCGGTCTCGTGACAGACGAAGGCCTGCCCTCCTCCGAGCGTGTCTTTGAAAGTGACGGTGTCGAATGGACCCACCGGCGTCCGAACGACGTAGTCGATGAAGTCGCTCTCGTCGCCGTAACCCTCTTCGCCCCGCCAGTGGCCGTACTTGGTGGCGCTCAGGTCGTCCGGGCCGCCGGTGCCCGGCCCGCCGGGGTCCCCCACGATGATCGTCGTGGTCGTCGAGCCCAAGGTGACGGTGATCTGCTGACCGGGCTTGGCCTCGGAAGACACCCGGACCCAGAAGTACGCCGTGCCGTGAACGTCGTTGTGCGTCTCGACGAAGTCCGTGAGCGTGAACTTCACGACCCCTGCGCTGACGGCGGCGGTCGCGACGAGGTTCCCCGACGGGTCCTTCAGGTCGAACGTTGACGTCAAGCGGTTGAGCCCCTCGGGCAGAGCCAACTCGAACCAGTCGCCACCATGCACCCCGTCGGGGACACTCCACGTGATCTCTAGCTCGACGCTCTCCCCAGGCACCGGGTCCGTCGGAGTGAGCGTGCCGCTCGTGATGGCGCCGTCGATCTTCTGAGCGTCAGCGCGCGCTGGCGCCAGGCCCGCTCCCAACACGACCACGAGCAGCGCCACGACAGCGCACGCCATCAGCCGGGTCACGGAGCCGAGCCGCCCCAAAGAGACTCTCATCTGTCGTCGCCCTCCTCGTTCGTCGTTGACCGCTTTGGGTTGTTCTGTTCGTCTGTGCGGTCGCAGAGAGTGTGGGGCGGCGCCTCTGCCTCAGGCCGACGGCGTAGCCCGGCGGGCAGCGACCCGTCTCGGGCCCGAGTGGACCGTCACGCGCCGTCGACTCGCAGGTCAGGCAGCCTCTCGCGTCGATTCGCCGTCGCGGGCTCCGCACGCCCAAGCGCCAGATCGCGTCATGAGCAGACGCCACTAGGCGTCACGGCGCGTGCAGTCGCGACCAGTGGAGAGCGATTTCGCGACACGTGTGCCAGCCTCCAAGCGTGCGCGACTCCGTCACCGCTCTGCGCTTGTCACCCGACCGGCCGCCGACCGACTCAGGCCACACTGCTTTGCGACCGGCTCCGAGCCCCGCGACATTGGTCGCGGAATCCACCCCGGACGTGCGCAGCGTCGTGCGTCTGACCGGGGCGCCGGGACTGGCCGCCTTCGGCGGCACGGCGCACACGCGCGCCGACCGTGAGCAGTTTCGCCTCACCCTCGCGATGTCTCGGCTCAACGGGCTCACGGTGGCCCACGCGCACCACACCGCGGTCGCAGTGCTGCGCCCGGGGGACAACTTCGGCCGCCCACGTCGCTGTGTCCGGCTGCTCATCATGCTGGCGGGCGCCGCGACCCTGAGCGCCGGTGGCCGCTCTGTCCGCATCGAGACCGGGGGAGGAGCCCTCCTTCATGGGTGGGAGGAGTACCTGTACGAGAGCACAGGGAACGTCACTCGCGTCCACCTCGACGTCGACGTCGAGGGCACGGCCTTCGCCGACGCGCTTCACGATGTGCCGACGCTGGCCTGGCGGGCCAACTGCCCCGTGCTGCACGCGGCCGGGGCCGCCTTCGCCGAGATCGTGCGGCGCGATGAGCGCGGCATCAGTCCCGCGGCCCGCAGCAGCCTGGAGCACCTGGCTCAGGCCGTGCTGCTCTCGGTGCTCGCCTTCCCACCCAGCGGCGGCGTGCCCGCACCCGTGCAGCGGCGCAGCAGGGTGCGGGTGCTGGAGCACATCGCCACCCGACACTCCGACCCCGACCTGTGCCCCGCCACCGTCGCGGCCGAGCTGGGCATGTCGACGCGGTCGCTCCAACGCCTCTTCGCAGGATCAGACCAGAGCGTCGCGGAGCACATCACGGCGGCACGTCTGAAACACGCTCTGGCGCTGCTCGCCGATCCGCACCTGATCGACATGAGCCTTGACCGCATCGCCTGCCGCACCGGGTTCGGCTCCCTCGCGCGCATGCGGCGCGTGGTCCATACGGCGACGGGCCTGAGCCCCACCGAGTACCGGCGCCAACGCCTCGCGCCGGACGATGACCTCGGTGTGGGGCCCGGGCGCACACGAGCGGCAACGCCCGCCTCAGGTCAGGGCCGCGGCCACATCAGCCCGCTGTGAGGGGGCCCGCCCGCGGCCCCACCCGCACTCGTGCCGCCCTCCCCGCGGGTTCGAACCCACTGCGCCGCCGCCTGCACGTAGTCCTGGGGCGCATGCCCGATCCCGACGAGCAGTTGGGAGAAGCGCTCGGCCGCCAGCTCTTCGAGGAGCTCGCGCACCTTCGCCGTCGATCGCTCTCGCCACCGCCGCACCAGCGACCTCGGTTGGCCGGGGATCCGACACAAGTGGTGGTGCAGTTCGTGGGCAACGGCGACCTGGCGCAGCAACCCCTCGCCGACGAGGTCCTCCCGGCCCATGGCGCGCAGGTGAGACTCGACCTCAGCGATCAGCGTGGTGTTGAGTTCGATCACGCGCGCGTCGCCGTCATACAGCGCGAAATACGGCAGCGGCCACGCCTGACCCACCTCTTCGACGCGTAACGCGAACTCCCGCACATAGTCCTCGGGAGCGCGAAGCCCGAGCACCCGGGTCAGCTCCGCGAAAGACGCCTGTGCGGCGCCCTCCGCCTGGTCGAGGAGGTCTTCGATGTGGGCGCGAGTGAGCGACGCGCCGACCGAACTCCGGGCGATGGTCTCGAGACCTCCACGCCGCCATGCGGCGCCGGCCGCGTCCACACGGTCGGGACTCGCGGCGCGCACGGATGCGCTCACAGTTCGTTCCGGGCGGTCAGGATGACGAACGGCTCATCGCTCGGATCCGCGAACTCGCTCGCCATGAGGTCGGCCACCTGGCTCACGTCGGGCAGCCCGGAATAGTCGACCAACTTGGCGCCGCGCAGCACGAACGCGTCCGGCTGCAAGGCGATCTGCATGGAGTAGTTGCCCGACTCGCTCCACGCCCGTCGCAGCGCCGCGTCCGCGTCCTGCGTGTCGGCGAGGACACATGATGCGTTGCTGCGCTGCACCTTGATGAACGCCTGCCGGTCCACGACGCGCAGCGGTCGCCGCCCCTCCTTCTGCGCACCGAAGACCCAGTAATGGCCGGTGTCTGCGTGCAGGCTCACCTCCGCGGCCGAAAGGCCGATCGACTGCGCCGCCATCTGGCGCGCCTCGTCGAACGTCGCCTGACGGGTGAGGTCAGTCGTGCGCACCTCCGTCGAGCCGACGGCGATGCAGGTGACCGTCTGCGTCTGGTCGTCGATCTCCAGGAAGAGCTCAATGGTGTCCTCGACGGCGCCCGCCTTCAGAGCGAGGCTCGCGGCCTCCTTCTTGAGCTCGACGATCTCGGCCGCCGTCGGGTTGGGCATCGTGCGTTGCACCATCTCGCGGACCATGGCCAGGGCCACCCCGATCGACGAGATGACGTCGGCGTTGTCAGGGATCTGGTAGGGCAGCCCTGTCGTCTCACCGGTGTGCCTGAGCAGGGTGCCGGCGCCGCCGCCTGCCCCGACCAGCACCACCTGCTCGCGCTCCAACTTGTACTTCGCGATCAACTCGTCCACGACCGGCGTGATCTTCGCGCAGGCGCGGTCGAGGATCTGCTTCGCCGTCTGCTCGATGGTCAATCCCAGCTCCGCGGCGAGCAGCCCGACCGCCGCGCGCGCCGACTTCTGCGATCCCGTCGAGAAGTCGCCGGGGCTCAACACCCCGGCCGCATTCGCCGCGCAGGTCGTCGTGATCGTCACGCAGTCGCCGTTCGCGAGGCGAACCCCGAGGTAGTCGTCCGGGTCACCCGGGCGCGGTTGGAACCTGTACAGCGTCGCACCCTGAAGCAGGTCGGGGTCCGTGAACGCTGCGTAGGGCAGGTCCGCGATGTGCGCCGACCGCGGCCCGACGTCGGTGATCGCGCCCGTGGATGCCCGGACCATCGACCCCCCGGCGACGCCGAGGACGCGCACGTCGAGGGAGTTGACGTAGGTGCGATGCCCTCCGATCACGGAGTAGTCGACGGTGGGCCGAGCGTCTTTGATCACGCCGATATTGGTCGATGTGCCACCGACCTCGAAGTAGATGCCATTCGAGGCCCTCAGGTACATCAGGGCCCCGACGACGGACGCCGCCGGGCCCGACAGCATCGTGAGGATCGGCTTGTGCCGCATCTCGTCGATGCGCATCACGCCGCCGTCGCCGCGCATGATCATCAACGGGACGCTGATCCCGGCGGAACGGACCGCGGCCTCGGTCGAGTTCGCCGTCGTGAGCATCGTCGGCAGGATCGAGGCGTTGAGCGCGGCAGTCCGTGTCCGCGTCTTGAGGCCGTAGAGCTTGGTGATCGCCGAGGCCGTCGTGGTGGGCAGCGCGCAGGCCTGTGCGGCCGCGCCGACCAACTCCTCCTCGGTCGGGTCGTCGACCCCGAAGGCCTTGGACGCGACGATGACCTGCGAGCCCTGCCGCCGAAGTTCGTCGACGACGCCCCGGGCGCTGTCCGCCGTCAACTCCTTCGACGTCATGAAGGCGGAGCGCACTTCGATGGACTTGCCCGTGCCGAGGTCGATGTCGCGGATCTCGGTCTGCCTCCTGCTGAGCCATCCCTCCAGACCGCGCTTGCCGATGCCCACCACCCCGACGACGGCGGTGTCACCCTCAAGGAGCGCGTTGGTGGCCTGAGTCGTCGAGTGCGCGATGAAGATGACGTCGGACGGGTCCACGTCCCCGTTCTCCAGGCACCGTTGGAACGCGTCGACGACACCCTGGGCCACACCACGAGGATGGTGGTGGGTCGTCATCACTGTGCCTTTGGACAGGATCTCGTTGGTGTCCGCGTCGATGGCCACCGCTTTGGTGTGCGTCCCACCGACGTCGATGCCGATGCGAACCTTCACGACAGGCGTCCGATCATCGCGTAGGCGACCGGCTCAAGGATGAGCGCGAGCGCCCACGACCACAGCACGCCCGTCGCCAGGTACGTGCGCGGCTCAACCTTCGAGTACGACAGTCCCCACATGCCCCACGACTGCGTCGGGCAGGTGTTCGCCACGACCGCGACGGGCATGACCAGGAAGAGCGCGAACATCGTCCAGTTCTCGAAGTTGCCTGTGGCTTGGAGAATCGCGACCGTCGCGGCGCCCGAACCGAAGATCATCAGCGGCCCCCGGAAGAGGGCGAGTGGCGCCAGGACGCCGAAGGCGAGCGCGAGGACGAGGGGGTTGCTCGGGATGAGCCCACCGAGCAGGTGCTGGAGGATGGGGGCCGCCTGCGCCGCGGCCGCCTGGAAGATCACGATTCCATACAGCATCCCGATGAGAAGACCACACTCCGAGATGCCGTCGTGGAGGGTCTTTTGAGCCACGTCCACAAGACGGCGGTAACTCTTCAGGTTCCCCGTCAGCAGCATGCCCAACAGGATGCCGACGAGGAACGACGGAACGGGCTGCCACTTGAAGATCGCGACCATCACGATCGGCACGAACGGCACGACGAACGAGTAGACGGGCGCGGACCGCGTCGCGTCGGAGATGGCGCTCGGCGCGGGAGCCGCCCAGGCGAGCCGCACCCGCGTCTTGCTGCGGATGTGGTGGAAGACGACAAAGGCGATCGCGATCATCACGTGAATGGCGGTCGCGACGAGGGCGAACCTGATGTACTCGGATCGCTGGTAGAGGTTCTCCCCGAAGAACACGTAGAACTGGGAGACGTACGCGATATTGAGCCACATCCCGCCGGCCACCGAGAACATGAACGCGGCCAGCGCCACATTCTTCCGCACGCCCATGCTGAACATGATCGGCAACACGATCATGCCGATCGCCATCACGGAGCCGACGCCGAACGCCGAGGTGAAGATGGCGGTGCACACGACGACGAGCAGGATTGTCGTGAGCAGGGCCTTGTCGCCGGCGAGCTCGACAACCTTCTTGATGATCGACCCGGCGATGCCGGTGTCGACGATGACCTTGCCGAACCACGCGCCGAAGACGATGATCGCGATCGTCCCGCCATACCCGCCGACCGACGCTTGAAAGACATCGGTCACAACCGTGGCGACGGGCACCTGTGCGATGACGCACCAGAGCACCGAGGTGACCAGGAACCCGATGAGAAGGTTCCCGCCTTTGAAGCAGTAGTAGATCAGCGCCGCGAATGTCGCGAGCAGCAGAATCCCTTGCGCAATGACCACAGTAGATGCCCTTCTCAGCACTGAGTTCGACGTCGCGCAGGCATGCCAAAGGCTCATCCGCCTTCGGGGTCCAAGCGCTGGTAAGAAGTGTCATTGCGCATCGAAAGGATCGCAAGCGCACCGCCTGTGAATCACCACACAATGATTCTGTTCGTTTTGTGCGACAATTCTTGGCGAGTTTGCTCGTGGAACAGATGAACCCGTCAGGTCGTCGCGCGAGCGAGCCGGTACCGCCGGCTCCTGCTCGTCGGCGGTGCCGTGGCGACGATCGCCCCTTGTGCCACGAGGACACGCAGTCGTGGGCGAAGCGACCCGGCGGTCGTGCCGAGCCGCTCTCCGATCTCGTGGACCGACAGCTCTGGTCCAGGGGTCAGGGCTTCGATGATCCTCTCGTCGAGGGACCCCTCCAGTCGGACGTCGCCCACCGGCTCGGGGAAGAGGGTCTTGGCAGCCTCGAGGCGCTGACCCTCGCGATAGGCGCCGTCCGTTCGCCGGGGGTACTGGAGCCATCCCTCGTCGACCAGGCCGCGCAGGACTGCCCGTGCGTCCGCGGAGTCCATGGCAAGTTGAGCCCGCAAGACTTGGTTGTCGACCGCGTAGCCACGGTGAACCAGCACGAGCGCGCGGCGAGCGTCCGGCTCAAGCGAGTCGGCTCCGATGCCGGCGAGCCACTGATCGGTCTCCGGGTTGAGCAGGCCGTGCCGATCCAGCACGACCGTCATCGAGGTCACGGAGGCGAGGTAGCGGGGCGCGGCGAGCCCCGCGCGCCCGAGCGCGCCCGTCATCGTCGGAATCCCGGATCCCGCGTTCTCGGACACGGACTCGTCACGGTCGAGCATCGGGACGTCGGCGAGCATGGCGGAGAGCACGGCATTGCGGGAACGCGAGGACCCGTCGAAGAGATCGAGCACGCGGCGTCCACCCCAGATGCCTCCTGGGTTCGTGACCTCAAGACGATCGGGGTACAGCTCGACGCGCACCTGATCGCCCAGCGCCCACGGGCTGTAGTCGCGGTGTGTGAGCGCATTCGTGACGGCCTCACGGATCGCCACCTCAGGGATCTCTGGTTCGTCACGGGCTCCGGCGCCGACGACGACGCGCCGCACCTGGATGTTCTGCAGCACCGCGCGGACGCAGTCGTCGACCATGGCCGGGATCGGGCCCTCGATCACTCGGCGATCCAGCATGCGGGTCTCACCGACGTAGACGTCCTTTGTCCTTCCTGGGTAGACCGCGAACGTGACCATCGCCTGGGGGAGCGAGTGCTGCGGGTAGCGTCCAAAGGCGAGCAGTCCGGCAAGGGTGGGGGTCTGTCCGTCGGGGGCCAGCACGTTGTGGCGCGTCAGGATGTCGACCGTGGAGGCCAGGTCCGCAACGGATCGCGGGCGACGACGACGCAGTCTGGCGATGAACCGTTCGAGCTGTTCCCCGTCGAGGTCGTCCAGGGACGCGCCACGGACAGGCTCGGTGTCCAGGCGCGGCTGCGCGCCGTCGGTCGAGAGGAGGAAGACGCCATAGGTGCTCATCCGACGATCGCCGTCACCGACCCGCTCATAGGTACCGCCCTCCTTGCCTTGCGTCGTCACGAAGGCGGGCTTCATCGCCGCCGGTAGAGGCTCGATGTCGGCGACGACGATCGATGCTCCGTCGATGACCGCAATGTCGATCGAGCCCAGCGGCCGAGGGCTGACCGGACCCGGAGACTCCCCTCCACCACGAGGCCGCAAGCCCTCACTCAGCCCGTCTCGAATGGCGGCGGCCTCGAAGCCCTGCGTCGGAGCGAAGCCGGCCGACTCGTCGAGCCCGAGGATGATGAGCCCGCCGTCGCCGTTGGAGAACGCGCTCACTGTCGGCCAGACATCCTTGGGGAGTCCTCCGGCCGCCTTCTTCACCTCGACGAACGAGAGATCCGTCGCCGCTGCGCGCAGTCGCGCGATGACGTGCTCGATTGGCCCCTGGCTCGTCTCCATGGCACCCTCACTGTAGTTCACTGTCGTCACTACAGACGTCAGTGTAGTTACCGCGTCAGGCGCGCCGCGCGACGGATGTGCCCGCATGTGGGCCAGGAGACAAAAGTGACCTGGGCCGAAGGTTTCGGCCCAGGTCATCTGGTGTGGAGCCAAGGGGACTCGAACCCCTAACCCCCTGCTTGCAAAGCAGGTGCGCTACCAATTGCGCCATGGCCCCGCGCACGCTCGCACGTGCCGGTCACGCCCCGCAGGGCGCGGACCTCAGTCGAGCGCGTCCGTAACCTCCGACCACAGGTCGCGCTCCGCGTTGCCGCCGGAGACCCGGCGCCAGACGGTGTATCCCGCGGCAGCGGCGATCAGGAGCAAGACCAGCTTCTTCATCGAATGCCTCCTCGTCTTCGTGATCCGTTGCCTTGCGGCGACGGCGCCCCCGCGAGGTTCGCCGGGACGCCGTGTGAGTGGGGCTAGGAGGACTTGAACCTCCGACCTCTTCCTTATCAGGGAAGCGCTCTAACCGTCTGAGCTATAGCCCCGGGCCCGCGCCTTGCGGGGCGCGTGCAGCACGAAACCTTACCGCAGCCCTGGCCCGGTCACCAAAACGATCCGAGCCCGCGGGCCTGTGACGTCCGCCGCGTGGCGTCAGTCGTCCGTCAAAGTCACGTGCACCCCGCCCACGAGCGCGGCGGTGATGTTGTACAGCAGCGCCATGATGGTCGACAGCGCAGTCAGCAGCACCACGTTGACGACCGCGACGAGGGTTGCGAGCGAGACCACCCGGTCGAACGCGACGAACTGCGTCAGGTCCACGTTGGTCTGCTGGCCGACGACCTCATTGATGAACTGCTGCACCTTGTCGAAGACCTGCAACCCGTCCAGCACGTACCAGAACACCGCCGCCGCGACCACGGTCATGATGCCGATCGCCACGGCGAGCAGGAACGCGAGCTTCATGATCGACCAGGGGTCGACGCGCGAGACCGTGAGGCGCACGCGGCGCGGCCCGCTGACGGGCGCGGACGCCGCGGGGCGCGCCGCGCCTGCGGGCCCTGGCGCCGCCTGTCCGCCTGCGCCCGGGCCGCCGTCGGCCGTCAGGCGGACGCCGCCCGCCGTGTAGTGCATCTGGGACTCGCTCGCGCCGCCCGATCGGGCGGCGCCGGCGGCCTTGGCCGACTTCGCTCCCGACGACGGCGCCCCCGACGACGGCGTCCCCGCCGCCTGGGGTGTGGCGTTGGTCGGCTGATCCTCGCCCGCGCCCTGAACACGCCGCGCGGCGTCACGGGCCGCGGCGAGCGCCGCACGCGCCGCCTTGACGGCGCCCGCACGAGCGCCGTCGGACGCCGTCGTGTCCTCCGCGGCGTCCACCCGGCCGTCCTGGGCGCCGGCCGCCGGCTTGGCCGGCGCAGGCGCGGGCGGCGGGGGCACGGGGGGAGCGCTCCTCGCGGTCTTGTCCTTCGGCGTCGTCATCGTTCCCCTCGCGTCCCTGTCACTTCTCATCGGCGCCGGCGGGCGCCTCGGCCGCGGCCGCGTCGTCCACGCTAGCCGACTCGTCCTCTTCACGGCGCTCGACGTTGCGCGCGACGGCGATGATCCGATCGCCGCGGTCCGGCTTCGCGAACGTGACGCCCTGGGTGGTGCGGCCGGTGGCGCGCACCTCATCGACCGCCGATCGCACGATCTTGCCTCGCTCCATGATGACCAGCACCTCGTCGTCCTCGTCGACCACCAGGGCGCCGACCAGGTCGCCACGCTCCTCGGGCAGGTTGGCGACGCGGATGCCGAGGCCGCCGCGGCCCTGCTGCCGGTAGTTGTCGACCGACAGCGCGGTGCGCTTGGCCATGCCCGCCTCGGTGACCGTGAACAGGAAGGCGTCCTCGCGCACGACGGCGGCGCTGAGCACCTCGTCGCCGTCGCGGAACTTCATCCCCGTCACGCCTGACGTCGCCCGGCCCATGGGCCGCAGCGTGTCGTCGTTCGCGGGGAAGCGGATCGACTGCCCCTTGCGCGAGACCAGGATGATGTCGTTCTCGGAGTCCACCAGCATCGCGCCGATGAGCTCGTCGGGGTTGCCCTCCTCGTCCTCGCGCAGGTTGATGGCGATCAGGCCCGCCGAGCGCGGCGAGTTGTACTCCTGGAGCTTGGTCTTCTTGACCAGGCCGCGGCGGGTGGCCAGCACCAGGTACTGCGCCGTGTCGTAGTCGCGCAGGTCGAGCACCTGGGCGATGCGCTCCCCGGGCTGGAAGGCCAGCATGTTCGCCACGTGCTGGCCCTTGGAGTCGCGCGACCCCTCGGGCAGCTCGTAGCCCTTGGCGCGGTACACCCGGCCGAAGTTCGTGAAGAACAGCAGCCAGTGGTGCGTCGTCGTGACGAAGAAGTGCTCGACGATGTCGTCCTCGCGCAGCTGCGTGCCGCGCACGCCCTTGCCGCCGCGCCGCTGCTGGCGGTAGGCGTCCGAGCGCGTGCGCTTGGCGTAGCCGCCGCGCGTGATCGTGACGACGACCTCCTCCTCGGGGATGAGGTCCTCGATCGACATGTCGCCGTCGTAGGGCAGGATGTGCGTGCGGCGCTCGTCGCCGTACTTCTCGACGATGCCGTCGAGCTCCTCGCCGACGATCGCGCGCTGACGCACCGGCGAGGCGAGGATGGCGTTGTACTCCTCGATCTCGGCCCGCAGCTTGGCGTGCTCGTCGAGGATCTCCTGGCGTTGCAGGGCCGCCAGGCGCCGCAGTTGCAGCGCGAGGATGGCGTTGGCCTGCTCCTCGTCGACGTCGAGCATCTCCATGAGGCCCACGCGCGCCTCATCGGCGCTGGGCGAGCGGCGGATGAGCGCGATGACGTCGTCGAGCGCGTTGAGGGCCTTGAGGTAGCCGTCGTAGATGTGGATGCGCTTCTCGGCGTCGCGCAGCAGGTACTCGGTCCGGCGGCGCACCACGTCGATCTGGTGGCTCGTCCAGTGCCGGATGAACGCGTCGAGGCTCAGTGTGCGCGGCACGCCGTCGACCAGCGCGAGCATGTTCGCGCCGAACGTGTCCTGTAGCTGCGTGTGCTTGTACAGGTTGTTGAGCACGACCTTGGCGACGGCGTCGCGCTTGAGCACGATGACGAGCCGCTGGCCCGTGCGGCCCGAGGTCTCGTCGCGGATGTCGGCGATGCCGGCCAGGCGCCCGTCGTTGACCAGGTCGGCGATCTTCGCCGCGAGGTTGTCGGGGTTGACCTGGTAGGGCAGCTCGGTGACGACCAGGCAGATCCGGTTCTGGATCTCCTCGACGTTGACCACCGCGCGCATCGTGATCGAGCCGCGGCCCGTGCGGTAGGCCTCCTCGATGCCCTTGGTCCCCAGGATCTGCGCGCCCGTGGGGAAGTCCGGGCCCTTGATGCGCTGCAGCAGCGCGGCGAGCAGCTCCTCGCGGGACGCCTCGGGGTTGGCCAGGTGCCAGCGCACGCCCTCGGCCACCTCGCGCAGGTTGTGCGGCGGGATGTTGGTGGCCATGCCGACGGCGATGCCCGCCGAGCCGTTGACCAGCAGGTTCGGGAAGCGGGCCGGCAGGATGACCGGCTCCTGCTCCTCGCCGTCGTAGTTGTCCTGGAAGTCGACGGTGTCCTTGTCGATGTCCCGGACCATCTCCATGGCGATGGGGGCCATGCGGCACTCGGTGTACCGCGGGGCGGCCGCCGGGTCGTTGCCGGGGCTGCCGAAGTTGCCCTGTCCCGCCACGAGCGGGTAGCGCAGCGACCAGTCCTGCACGAGGCGCACGAGCGTGTCGTAGATCGCCGAGTCACCGTGCGGGTGGTACTTGCCCATGACGTCGCCGACGACGCGGGCGCACTTGCTGAACCCGCGGTCGGGGCGGTAGCCGCCGTCGTACATCGCGTAGAGCACGCGGCGGTGCACGGGCTTGAGGCCGTCACGCACGTCGGGCAGCGCGCGGCCCACGATGACGCTCATCGCGTAGTCGAGGTAGCTGCGCTGCATCTCGAGGTTGAGGTCGACCTGCTCGATCCGGCCGTGGTGGATCTCGGGGAGCTCGGGCACGTCGGTGGTCTCGTCCGTCATACGTTCAGATCCTTTAGGTGGTTTTAGCTCACTCGCCCCGGGCGCGCTCACGCGCAGGGCGCTAGATGTCGAGGAAGCGGACGTCCTTGGCGTTGCGCTGGATGAAGCTGCGGCGCGACTCGACGTCCTCGCCCATCAGCATCGAGAAGATCTCGTCGGCCGCGGCGGCGTCGTCCATGGTGACCTGGCGCAGCGTGCGCACGTCGGGGTCCATGGTGGTCTCCCACAGCTCCTGGTAGTCCATCTCGCCCAGACCCTTGTAACGCTGGATGCCCTTGTCCTTCGGCATGCGCTTGCCGGCCGCGAGGCCGTCGCGCACGAACGCGTCGCGCTCCTTGTCGGAGTACACGTAGTCGTGCGGCGCGTTCGACCACTTGATGCGGTACAGCGGCGGCATCGCGAGGTAGACGTATCCGTGCTCGATGAGCGGGCGCATGTAGCGGAACAGCAGCGTGAGCAGCAGCGTCGCGATGTGCTGACCGTCGACGTCGGCGTCGGCCATGAGGATGATCTTGTGGTACCGCAGCTTGGACAGGTCAAAGTCCTCGCCGATGCCGGTGCCGAACGCCGTGATGAGGGACTGGACCTCCTGGTTCGACAGCGCCTTGTCGAGCCGCGCGCGCTCGACGTTGAGGATCTTGCCGCGGATGGGCAAGATCGCCTGGTTGTGCGGGTTGCGCCCGCGCACCGCCGAGCCGCCCGCCGAGTCACCCTCGACGATGTAGACCTCGCACTCCTCGGCGCGGTTCGACTGGCAGTCCTTGAGCTTTCCGGGCATGCCGCCGCTGGACAGGATGCCCTTGCGGCGCGTGGCCTCGCGCGCCTTGCGGGCCGCGATGCGCGCCTGCGAGGCCGAGATGGCCTTGCGGATGACGTCCCTGGCCTCGCTGGGGTGCGAGTCGAACCAGTCCGTGAGCTGCTCGCGCACCACGCGCTGCACGAACGTCTTCGCCTCGGTGTTGCCGAGCTTGGTCTTGGTCTGGCCCTCGAACTGGGGCTCGCCCAGCTTGACCGAGACGACGGCGGTGAGCCCCTCGCGGATGTCGTCACCCGTGAGGTTGTCGTCCTTCTCTTTGAGGATCGCCTTGTCGCGCGCGTAGGAGTTGACCAGCGTGGTCATGGCCGCGCGGAAGCCCTCCTCGTGCGTGCCGCCCTCGGTGGTCGAGATGGTGTTGGCGTAGGTGTGGACCGACTCGCTGTACGCGCTGGTCCACTGCATCGCCACCTCGACCGAGATGCGCCGCTCGGTGTCCTCGGCCTCGAAGTCGATGACCTCGGGGTGGACCAGGTCGACCTTCTTGCCCGCGTTGAGGTGCTTGACGTAGTCGGTCAGGCCGCCGTCGTAGCGGTAGGTGACCGTGCGCACCGGGGGAGTCGACGGGTCGTCGTCGTGATCGGCGACGACGACGCCCTCGGCGTCCTGGTGGGGGCGCGCCGGGTGCTCGGCGCTGCCGACGACCTCGTCCTGTACCTCGGCGTGCCCGGCGCGCTCGTCGGTGAGCTTGATGGTCAGGCCCTTGTTGAGGAACGCCATCTGCTGGAAGCGGGCGCGCAGCGTCTCGAAGTCGAACTCGGTGGTCTCGAAGATCGTCGGATCGGCCCAGAAGGTCTGGGTCGTGCCCGTCTCCTGCGTGGGATCGAGCCGCTCGAGCTCGGTCGTGGGGTGCCCGCCGTCGCCGAACTCCATGCGCCAGCGGTAGCCGTCGCGCGCGACCTCGGTGACCACACGCGTCGACAGGGCGTTGACCACCGAGATGCCGACGCCGTGCAGACCGCCCGAGACGGCGTAACCGCCGCCGCCGAACTTGCCGCCGGCGTGCAGGATCGTCATGACGACCTCGACCGTCGGCCTGCCCTCGGTGGGGTGGACCGCGACGGGGATGCCGCGGCCGTTGTCGACCACGCGCACACCGCCGTCGGCCAGGAGCGTCACGTCGATGGTGTCGGCGTAGCCGGCCAGCGCCTCGTCGACCGAGTTGTCGACCACCTCGTAGACCAGGTGGTGCAGGCCGCGCTCACCCGTGGAGCCGATGTACATGCCCGGACGCTTGCGGACGGCCTCGAGACCTTCCAGGACGGTGATGTTCCCGGCGTCGTATCCGCCGTCGTTCCGATTCGCCACAGGCCGGTTCGCTCCTCGATGTCCGTTCGCACCGCGGGACCGGTGCGCCGTCGCACCCGGCCAGTCCCCGCGAGGCGCAGCACGAGCCGATCAGCGGCTTCGGAAGGCGGTTCACACAGGGCCCACGGACACCGGGGCGACCTGCCTAGTCTACCGTCTCGGGGCGCAAATCCGCGGATCACAGCACCTTCGACGCACGCCTTGATCGTCATGGGGCGACAGCGGCGCACCCGAATGTCCACAGAGTTCTCCACACCTGCGCATAACTGTCCACACGCCTGTGGAAATCGTTCTTTCGAGGGCCGACGCGTGGCGCTGCGGGGCCCTCATCCCCAGGTGTCACGCGGTCCACGGCCCCCGCGCACCGACCGCGGGCCGCGACGGAATCCCGGCCCCGCCGGGCCGAGCACCTTGACGTCCTCGACCACGCCCTCGCCGACCTCCTCGCCCAACCGCCGCAGCAGAGTCGGGACCAACAGCCTCACCTGCGTGGCCCACGCCGTCGAGCTCGCACGCACCACCAGCACCTTGTCCTCGAACGTCTCGGGCGCGCAGTGGTCGGCCACCTGATCGCCGACGACCTCGCGCCAGCGCCCGACGACGCCGCCGACCGAGACCTCGTCGCGCCAGCCCTTGTCGCGCATGAGCCGCCCGACGACGTCGGACAGCAGTTGCGGGTCACGCGCCGTCGGGCCGGCGCCCGAGGTGCGCGGCTCGGCGAGCGGTGAGCGGCGCGCCGGCGATCCCGGGCGCAGCCCCTTGGCGCGCGCCGCCGCACGGGCGCGGTTGAGCGCCGCCCGAGCGACCTCAGCAGGCGGCGTCGGCGGCACGTCGTCCGGATCGGGCCCCGAGCCGGCGTCGGCGCCCGCGGGGTTGGCGCCCGGCGCGTCCGGCTCAGGCCGCACGGGCGACCCTTCCGCTCGTCACCTCGAAGCGCGTGGCCATCAGACCCGGCGGCACGTCCTCAGGCACCGCCGCGGTGACCAGCACCTGCCGCGCGGGCGCCACGAGCTCGGCGAGCCGCTCACGGCGGCGCACGTCGAGCTCGGCGAAGACGTCGTCGAGCACCAGCACCGGATCGCCGTCGACGCCGTGGTCCGGGATCCAGAACGACGACGGCGCACCTGACGCGCTCTCGCCCTCCCCGCGCAGCAGCGGCGCGTCACCGCCGAGCAGGTGGAAGGACGCCAGACGCAGCGCGAGCGCGAACGACCACGACTCACCATGGCTCGCGTAGCCCTTCGCGGGCAAGGCGCCGAGCGTGAGCACCAGGTCGTCACGGTGCGGGCCGATCAGGCTGACCCCGCGCTCGACCTCGCGGCCGCGCGCGGCGCCCATCCCCTCGAGCAAGGCCCGCTCCAGGTCGTCCGCCGAGGCCACGGGCGCGGCCGCGTCGTCGGGCAGCAGCCCGGCGCCGCTCACGCCGGTCGGCGCGCTCAGGCTGCTCGGCGCGCCGTCGTCGGCGGCAAACGCGTCCAGGCTCGCCCGGTAACCCAGCTCAGCCTCGCCGTCCGAGTCGCTGACCTGCGCGTACGCGGCGCGCACCTGAGGGCGCAACGCCTGGACGAGTTGCAGGCGCATGGCCAGGATCTGCCCCCCGAGGTGGGCCGCCCGCGCGTCCCACACCTCCAGCGTGGCCAGATCGGCGCTACGCCCCGCGGCGCGCAGCCCGCGCAACGACTTGAGCAGAGCCGAGCGCTGGCGCACCACCCGCTCGTAGTCGCTCAGCAGGCCCGCGGCGCGCGGCAGCAGTTGCACCACCAGTTGGTCGAGCAGTCGGCGGCGCCCGTCGGGGTCGCCCTTGACCAACGCCAGGTCCTCCGGGGCGAACAGCACGGTGCGCAAGATGCCCAGCACGTCACGCGCCCGGCCGAGCTGGCCGCGGTTGATGCGCGCGCGGTTGGCGCGGCCCGGAGTGATCTCCAGCTCGATGGTCGAGGCCCGGTCGCCGCGGACCACACGCGTGCGCACGACGGCGCGCTCCGCGCCCGCCCGCACCAGCGGCGCGTCACTCGCCACACGGTGCGAGCCGAGAGTCGCGACGTAGCCGATGGCCTCGACCAGGTTCGTCTTGCCCTGCCCGTTGCGCCCGACGAACGCGTTCGGCCCGGGCTCCAGCTCGACGTCGGCGGACGCGTACGAGCGGAAGTCCAGGAGCGACAGGTGCGAGACGTACATGGGTCCTCTCGGTGGCTGGACGGGTTCAACCACCGTGCCGCGTCACTGCGCGGACTTGACCGCGTGGCCGCCGAACTGCTGGCGCAAGGCCGCCACGGCCTTCATCGCGGGCGACGCCTCCTGGCGCGAGGCGAAGCGCGCGAACAGCGCGGCCGAGATGACGGGCAGCGGCACGGCCGCGGCGATCGCCTCGTCGACCGTCCAGCGTCCCTCGCCCGAGTCCTCGACCCAGTCGTCGAGCTTGGCGAGCTTGGGGTCGTCCTCCAGCGCCCGGACCATGAGGTCCAGCAGCCAGGAGCGCACCACGGTGCCGCGCTGCCACGCCTTGAAGGTGCCGTGGACGTCGGTGATCAGGTCCTTGGCGGCGAGCAGCTCGTAACCCTCGGCGTAGGCCTGCATGAGGCCGTACTCGATGCCGTTGTGGACCATCTTGGCGAAGTGGCCGGCGCCGACGGGTCCGGCGTGCACAAAGCCCTCCGCGCGCGGACCCTCGGGCCGCAGCGCGTCGAACACGGGCATGAGCGCCTCGATGTCCTCGCTCGAGCCGCCGGCCATAAGGCCGTAGCCGTTCTCCAGACCCCACACGCCGCCCGAGACGCCGACGTCGACGTAGCCGACGCCCTTCTCGGCGAGCTCGGCGGCCCGCTCCTGGTCCTCGACGTAGTGCGAGTTGCCGCCCTCGATGACGATGTCACCGCTGGTCAGGACCTTCCCGAGCTCCGCGAGAACCCCACGGGTCGGCTCGCCGGCCGGAACCATGACCCACACCACGCGCTTGCCCGACGGCAGGGCCTCCACCAGCGCCTCAAGCGTCGCAACGTCGGTCACCTCGGGCCGGGGGTCGAAGCCCGTGACCTCGATGCCTCCCCGGCGCAGACGGGCACGCATGTTGTGACCCATCTTGCCGAGGCCGACGAGACCGATGTGGCTGACCATGATTGCTCCTCGCATGTACAGGGGTGTGAACAGGCTCGGGACCGCCTGCCCGGAGCGCGGGCGACCGTCCCGTCGCGGACTGGTCAGCCCGCGAAGCGGATCGGCACGAGCAGATACCGGTACTCGGCGGAGTCCTCGCCGTCGAGGGACTCCTGTCCCGTGAACTCGACAGGCTTGTTGGGGTGCGTGAACGACAGGCGGACGAAGTCGGTGCCGAGGGCCGAGAGTCCGTCGAGCAGGAACTGCGGGTTGAACGCGACGGTGATGTCCTCGCCGACCAGCACGGCCTCCAGCGCCTCCGACGCCTGCGCGTCGTCGCCCTGGCCGGCGTCGAGCACGACCTGGCCCTCGGTGAACGCGAGGCGGATGGGCGTGTTGCGCTCGGCGACGAGGGCGACCCGGCGGGCCGCGTCGATGAGCGCCTGGGTCGGCACGACGGCGTGGATCGGGGTCGACTCGGGGAACAGGCGGCGCACGGCGGGGTAGTCGCCGTCGACGAGCTGCGACGTCGTGTGACGGCCCCCAGCCTCGAAGCCGACCAGGTCGAGGCCCGAGCCTGTGGACAACCCGATGTTGACGAGGCCGCCACCCGCGCCGAGCGACTTGGCGACGTCGGTGAGCGTCTTGGCCTTGACCAGCGCGACCGCCGAGTATCCGGGGGTCGCCGGCGTCCAGGTCAGCTCGCGCAGCGCGAGGCGGTAGCGGTCGGTCGACAGCAGCGTGATGCGCTCGCCCTCGATCTCCATGCGCACGCCCGTCAGCAGCGGCAGCGTCTCGTCACGGCTCGCCGCGACCGAGACCTGCGCGACCGCGAGCGTGAGCGCGTCACCGGAGACGGTCCCGCTGAGCTCGGGCATCTGGGGCAGCGTCGGGTAGTCCTCGACGGGCATCGTCAGGAGGGTGAAGCGCGAGGCGCCGCAGGTCACGACGACCTTGGTGCCATCCAGCGTGACGTCGACCGGCTTGTGGGGCAGGGCGCGCGCGATGTCGGCCAGCAGGCGGCCCGAGACGAGCACGCTGCCCGGCTCGGCGACCTCGGCGGGAATCTCCGAGCGCGCCGAGACCTCGTAGTCAAAGCTCGCCAGGCTGATCACGCCGGTGGTGTCCGCCTCGATCCGGACCCCGGCGAGCACCGGCGCGGGTGGGCGCGTGGGAAGCGTGCGCGCGGTCCAGGTCACGGCATCTGCCAGGACGTCACGGTCGACCCGGAACTTCATCCCACTCCCTTGCTCGGTCTGCTCGGTCCGCTCGGTGTGTCACTGCGTAGTCGCACCCTACGCGAGTGGCGGGGTCGCAGGCACGTGGGAAGCGCACGCGGCGCACGGCGGCGTCACAGGACGTCACAGCGCGGGGGATCGAGGCGCCGGATCGAGCGATGAAGGCGAGGTGGATTTCCTCTCAGAGATGAGTAGTCGTCGTCATAGCACTTGTGGAACTTGGGGAAATCGCGTGTTCTCGCAGGTCAGCGACCTTTTCTGGGTGTGGAGAGGCTGGGGGTGCGCCGGTGGATGAACTGGGGGCCACTGTGGACGGGGGATTCGTCCCCCACAGCCGTCCACCGCAGGGCGGGGTGTGGTCCACAGCGAGAGGCGGGTTCATCCACACCTATCCACAGCGTTGTGCACAGTTGTGTACGGGATACGGCGATGACAGGGCGCAAGTTGTCCACACGGTTGTCCACACCTGTGGGCGCGACTTGTACGAACGGCGCGACAGCGCGCCTCGTGGCGCCTGATCGGCTGTGGACAACGCCCTCGAACACTCGCTCCGGACCGCCTCGGGCGGTGTGAGCTATCCGCGGTGCTGCTGACGGATGCGGCTGGTGAGCTCGGTGACCTGGTTGTACGTCGAGCGGCGCTCGGCCATCTGGCCGGCGATCTTCCGGTTGGCGTGCATGACCGTGGTGTGGTCGCGGCCGCCGAACTGGTGGCCGATCTTGGGCAGCGAGAGGTCGGTGAGCTCGCGGCACAGGTACATGGCGATCTGGCGGGCCGTGACCAGGACGCGCGAGCGCGAGCTGCCGCACAGGTCCTCGATCGTCAGGCCGAAGTACGCGGCGGTCTGTGCGATGACCATTGCGGGGGTGACCTCGGCGGGGTCGTCGTCGACGATGAGGTCACGCAGCACGATCTCGGCGAGCGGCAGGTCCACCTGCTGGCGGTTGAGGTTGGCGAACGCCGTGACGCGGATCAGGGCGCCCTCCAGCTCGCGGATGTTGGTCGAGATGCGCGAGCCGATGTAGCTCAGGACCTCCTGGGGCACGTCCAGCCGCTCGTTGGCGGCCTTCTTGCGCAGGATCGCGATGCGCGTCTCCAGGTCCGGCGGCTGGACGTCGGTGATCAGGCCCCACTCGAAGCGCGAGCGCAGGCGGTCCTCGAAGCCGTTGAGCTGCTTGGGCGGCACGTCGGAGGTGATCACGACCTGCTTGTTGGCGTTGTGCAGCGCGTTGAAGGTGTGGAAGAACTCCTCCATCGTCTGCTCCTTGCCCTGAAGGAACTGGATGTCGTCGATGAGCAGGACGTCGACGTCGCGGTACCGGCGCTGGAAGGCGCCCTGCTTGTTGTCGCCGATGCTGTTGATGAAGTCGTTGGTGAACTCCTCGGAGTTCACGTAGCGCACCCGCACGTGGGGGTACAGGTTGTGCGCGTAGTGCCCGATGGCGTGCAGCAGGTGGGTCTTGCCCAGCCCGGAGTCGCCATAGATGAACAAGGGGTTGTACGCCTTGGCCGGGGCCTCCGCCACCGCGACCGCGGCCGCGTGCGCGAACCGGTTGGAGGAGCCGATGACGAACGTCTCAAACACGTAGCGGGTGTTCAGCCGCGTTGTCTCGGCCGACTTGCGGCCGGGCGTGGGCAGTTCGGGGACGGGCAGCACGGCCGGCGGCTCATCGACCTGCTCGGGCTCGATGTAGTCCTGAGTGGGGCCGGCGAGGCTCTCACCGCTGAGCTCCGGGTCGACCGTGATGCCGAAGCGGACGTCGTGGCCCAGCACCGACGACATGGAGGAGATGAGCTGGTCGCGGACGCTGGTCTCCAGGTACGTGCGCGTCTGCTCGTGGGGGACGGCGATGAACGCCGTGTCGTTGACCACCGCCATGGGCTTGGCGAGGCGGACGAACGCGAGCTGGCGGGCCGTGATGTCAGGCCGCTGCGCGAGCACGTCGAGGGTCTGAGCCCAGATCTGGGTGATGTCCTCGTCCGCCACCGCGGCACTCCTTACGTGGTTCTTACGGGGGTTCTTCCAGGCGTTCTCACGTGGTTCTTTGTCCCAAGGGGCTGGGCATGTCCGCCGCACCCAACGCCCGGGTTCGGGTTGCGCGGGGGAGGTGAGAGATGGGAGTCTGTCACGTCTCCGCCGCGAGCACACCCTAGTTGTCCACAAAGTTCTCCACACGCTGTGGACATGTGGACGACCCTGTGGATGACGCGCCACGACCAGATGTGGCGCTCGCCTCATCTGGCGTCGAGGGCGTTGCGGTTTGACCGCAGGGGGCCCAGCCGCGTAGCGTTGGACAGCCGTTCCGGGTGTTTCCGCGCGCCTACTTTCCGACGTGAGTTTCCTCGGGGCGGTTCGGTCGGTCCTCCGTCCGGACACCCGGTCCGGACACCCGGCCAGAACCAGCATCGTCGACCCGTCGGGCGGCGTGCCCGCACCCGACGTCATTCAGGAGCACCTCGTGAGCAAGCGGACCTTCCAGCCGAACAACCGCCGTCGCGCGAAGACCCACGGCTTCCGGCTGCGCATGCGCACCCGTGCCGGCCGCGCGATCCTCGCTGCGCGCCGCCGCAAGGGCCGCACCGAGCTGTCCGCCTGACCTCGCGCGTGCTGCCCTCGGCGCACCGGCTTCGTCGTCCCGCTGAGTTCGGGCGGGCGGTGCGCAAGGGCACGCGTGCAGGACGGTCGACCGTGGTGGTGCACCTCCTTGTGGACAACGAGGGGGATGCGGCGCCACTGGTCGGCTTCGTCGTCTCGAAGGCGGTGGGCAACTCCGTGCAGCGCAACCGCGTCAAGCGCCGACTGCGCGCGATCGTGCGGTCGGTCATTGCCGACGGCGCAGGACTGCCCGCGCACGCGCGCGTCGTCGTGCGCGCCCTTCCGGCGGCCGGCTCGGCGACCTTCACGGAGTTGAGCCGCGACGTCGTGACCGCCTGCGAGAGGGCATCGGAGCGCGCCGGACGCCGTGCCGCTGCGGTGAGCACCCCATGAGGATCGAGAGCATTCGCGACATCCCCGCCAGCGTGCTGGTGGGGATGATCCGCGTCTACCAGGTCGTGGTCTCCCCGATGACGGGGCCGACCTGCAAGTACTACCCGTCCTGCTCCCACTACGCCGTTGTGGCGATCCGCACGCACGGTGCGCTGCGGGGGACTGGGCTGGCGCTTTGGCGCATCCTGCGCTGCAACCCGTGGAGCCTTGGTGGGGTGGACGACGTGCCGCCATCGCGCCGCACCGTTCTTCCCGTGGACGGCGCGACCAACACCGGCGCACAGGCTGGCGTAGCCACGCAGACGCACCAGCACTGAACCCTCCCGGCTCGCGCTCCGGGTCCCCAGACTTCTGACGTACCCCAAGGAGACACGACGCTATGGGCTTCTTTGACCCGATCCTCGCCCCCATCATGTGGGTGGTGTCCTGGGTCCTGTACGGATCCCACTGGGTGTTCGCCCACATCGGGTTCGGCCCCGGACCCGGCTACGCGTGGGTGCTCGCGATCGTCGCGCTCACAGTGATCATGCGAGCGGCGATGATCCCGCTGTTCGTCAAGCAGATCAAGGCCTCACGCGGCATGCAGATCATGCAGCCCGAGTTGCAGGCGGTCCAGAAGAAGTACAAGGGCAAGACGGACCCGGCGTCTCGCGAGGCCATGACCCGCGAGACGATGGAGCTCTACAAGAAGCACGGGACGAACCCGTTCGCCTCCTGCCTGCCGATCCTGCTGCAGTCACCGATCTTCTTCGCGCTGTTCCGCGTGCTCAGCAACCTCCAGCCCATCGCCCGGGGCGACCACTTCGACAGGATGTGGTCGTTCGGACCGATCGATCAGTCCGTCGCCGCGGACTTCGAGGCGTCGAGCCTCTTCGGGGCTCACCTGTCCGAGGTCTTCCTGCAGACCGAGAGCATGGCCGCCCGCGTCGTCGTGATCGTGCTCATCGTCGCGATGTCGGCGACGACGTTCACCACGCAGCGCCAGCTGACAATGAAGAACATGCCGAAGGCCGCCCTCGAGGGCCCGATGGCGAACATGCAGAAGACCATGCTGTATGTGCTGCCGCTGGTCTTCGCGGTGTCGGGCGTCAACTTCCCGGTGGGTGTGCTCATCTACTGGACCGTGACGAACATCTGGTCGATGGGCCAGCAGTTCTACACCATCAAGCGCATGCCGGCGCCGGGGTCGGAGGCAGAGCGCGCGCTCAAGGAGCGTCAGGCGCGCAAGCTCGCCGCGAAGGGCATCGTGCCCGAGGTGGCTCCCGAGGAGGAGAAGCCCAAGCCGAGCGGCCAGCGGGTGCAGCCTCAGCGCAAGAACCGCAAGAAGAAGGGCTGACGAGCCATGACGAACACGACACCAGAAGCGACCAACCGCACCTCGGAGCTGGAGGAGGAGGGCGAGGTCGCGGCCGACTACCTAGAGGAGCTGCTCGACATCGCCGACCTCGACGGCGACATCGACATCGACGTGCGCCACGGACGCGCAGCGGTCGAGATCCTGGCCGAGGACCAGGGGTCGCTCAAGCACCTGGTGGGCCGCGAGGGAGAGGTGCTTGAGGCGCTTCAGGACCTGACGCGGCTGGCGGTGCAGGCGAAGACGGGGGAGCGCAGCCGGCTCATGCTTGACGTCGCGGGGTTCCGCGCGCAGCGCCGCGCCGAGCTCACCGAGCTGGCCGAGAAGGCCGTCGCCCAGGTCAAGGAGACGGGCAGCGAGCTCTCGCTCGAGCCCCTCAACGCCTTTGAGCGCAAGGTGGTGCACGACGTCGTCGCCGCGGCCGGCTTGTCGAGCGACTCGCGTGGCGTTGAGCCCGAGCGCTACGTCGTGGTCCAGCCAGCCCAGTGAGCATCGTGTTTCACGTGAAACACCGGGTGCGGTGATCGGTCGATGAGCGAAGAGCTGGAGCGACCCTCGCAGCCGGTGGAGGACGACACCCAGGACCGCGCGCTCGGAGAGTCCGCGATGGTGCGCGAGCTTCTGGGGGACGCGTACGACAACGTGCGCTGCTTCGGGGAGCTCCTACGCGAGCAGGGGGGGCTGCGGGGCCTGATCGGCCCTCGCGAGGTGTCGCGACTGTGGGAGCGGCACCTGTTGAACTCGGCGGCCCTCGTCCCCCACCTCCCGTCCACGGGTGTGGTGGTCGATATCGGCTCAGGGGCCGGGCTGCCCGGGATCGTTGTCGCGATGATGCGCCCGCAGTTGCGGCTCGTGCTGATCGAGCCGATGGAGCGGCGCACCACGTGGCTTGAAGAGGTCGTGGAGCGCTTTGGGCTGATGAACGTCGAGGTTAGGCGCGGACGCGCGGAGGAGTATCACGGGGCCTTTGAGGCCGATGTGGTCACCTCCCGTGCCGTGGCCAACTTGGCGAAGCTCACCCGCATGAGCATGCCGCTCCTGCGCCGGGGCGGCGAGATGATCATCCTCAAAGGGCGGAACGTCGCAAGCGAGATCGACCCTGCGCGCAAGGCGCTGCGTTCGTTCAAGGCCTCGGAGCCTGAGCTCCTGTCGGGGGTCACGGTCCCCGGGGTCGAGCCGACGACGATCCTGCGGGTGCGCCGAGGCTGAGTCGGTCTGATGTTTCACGTGAAACGCGCCCGCGTGTCTCGCGTGAAGCATCGGCGAGCTCGGCGCCATGTCCCGTGGCGCGGCAGTGACGCAGGCCCGGGTCCGCGTCAGCATTCCGTCCCCCGCGGTGTGGACGCGCCGCTCACGCCACCTCAAGGCCGTAGGCTGTGCGCGTGGCTGTGGCTGGACGCCGTCGAAGTGCCCCTGACGTGCACGTACGGATCCCTCAGCCGAGACCGGGTCGAGGAGAGGGACGTACAGCATGGGATCCGAGGAGCGCAGGTGGCCATGGAGCCGCATGACCACGCCTCCCGTAGGACGTGACCACGCCGAACCCGCACCAATGCCGGTGACGCACCCACCCCACCCCACTCCCGATCCAGACCCGACCGCAGGCGGAGCGGAGGCCCGCGGTGAGGACGGTCGCACGACGGCGGTGCTCACCCAGGCGCCTGAAGACTCGCAGGTGAGCGCGGAGGTGGCGCCCGTCGAGGCGGTCGTGATCGCTCCGGTGTCGATCGGAGCACCGATCGATACAGAGGGCTTCGAGACGCCGGAGCCCGCGTGGACGGGCCGCGCGGACGGAAACCGAGCCGCGTTGATCGAGAGCATTCCCGAGGTTGATGAGGACACCCCGCTGGCTGCGCAGTTAGCGGTCGACGCTCGACGCCGCATCGACCTGCAGGGGCGGAAGTTCCCCCGACCAGCCCAGACGCGAATTCTCACCGTGGCGAATCAGAAGGGCGGTGTCGGCAAGACGACCACGACGGTCAACCTTGCCGCCGGACTCGCCCATGCCGGCCTGAATGTGCTGGTGATCGACAACGACCCGCAGGGCAACGCCTCGACCGCCCTCGGAATCGAGCATCGGGCGGGAACGCAGTCGATCTACGAGGTGCTTGTCGAGGATGCGCCCCTGGAGTCAGCGATCCAGGCGTGCCCCGACGTACCCGGTCTGTGGGCGGTTCCGGCGACCATTGACCTCTCGGGCGCAGAGATCGAGCTCGTGTCGCTTGTTTCACGTGAAACACGCCTGCGCCGCGCACTGGATCAGTACCTCGCCGACAGGCAGGCGCGCGGTGAGGAGCCTATCGATTACGTGCTGGTGGACTGCCCTCCGAGTCTGGGACTGTTGACCGTCAACGCGTTCGTCGTGGGACGCGAGGTGCTCATTCCGATTCAGTGCGAGTACTACGCACTGGAGGGACTGAGCCAACTCCTCAAGACGATCGACCTCATCAAGGCGCATCTCAACCCGCACCTGGCGGTGTCCACGATCCTCTTGACGATGTACGACGGACGCACCAACCTCGCACAGCAGGTCGCGGATGAGGTGCGCCGGCACTTCCCCGAGCAGACGCTCAAGACGACAGTTCCGCGTTCGGTGCGCATCTCTGAGGCGCCGAGCCATGGGCAGACGGTCATGACCTACGACCCGTCGTCGACGGGCGCGCTCGCCTATCTGGAGGCGGCGCGAGAGCTCGCGGAGCGCGCTGTTCAACGCGCTGACCTGCAGGAACGTGCGTAGTCTCGATGCCGAAGCGCGCACATGTGACGACGGGCGAGCGAGGGGCCGCCACCACGAGGCGGAGGGCAATGATGACGGCGACACGTCGACGTGAGACGAGGGAATGGGTATGAGTGCTCAGAAGAAGCGGGGTCTGGGTCGCGGGCTGGGCGCGCTCATCCCGTCGGGTCCCGAAGGCGACCGCCCGGTCGACGTCTTCTTTCCCGCGGCCGAACGGGAGGGGGAACGCCTCGCGCCGGTGTCGGTGGAGCCCGACGAAGGCGCCGGAGACGCCAGCGACGCCTTGACGAAGAGCGGCGTGGTGAGCGGACGGTCCATGTCGTGGGACGCCGCGATGTCGAGCGGACGTCTGGCGATTCGCACTGCGGGCGGTCCTCGACTGGCAGCCGCTGGGGCGAGCGCCGACAGCACCGCGGTCGCGGAAGAGCAGGATGCCTCCGAGGCCGGGGTGATGGCGCAACGGACAGGGGACCAGGCCGGGCACACGACGGTTGTGACCGAGTCGAGCGGTGTTGGCCCCGCGGAGATCGGCGTCGTCACCGGCGCCACCCCCGTCGTCGGTGGGGAGTTGGCCTCCGTGACGCCGATCGGCTCGGTGCGGGTTCCCCATGACGCACTCGCCAGCCGTGGCGGCGCCGTGGCAGCGTCGCGCGTTCAGGCGTTCAGCGACGGGAACCTGGGCGCCGTTTCACGTGAAACATCCGGGGGAGTGGACGCTGACTCCGATCTTCTTCCGGTGCCGGGAGCCTCGTTCGCTGAGCTTCCCGTCGCGGCGATCCGCCCCAACACCTGGCAGCCGAGGACCGTCTTTGACGAGACGGAGCTCGACGAGTTGGTCGAGTCGATCAAGGAGATCGGTGTGCTGCAGCCGATCGTGGTCCGCCCGGACCGCGACGGCGACGGGCAGTACGAGCTCATCATGGGCGAGCGCCGCTGGCGGGCGACCCAGTTGGCCGGACTGGACACCGTTCCGGCGATCATCCGCGAGACCGATGACGCGGACATGCTGCGCAACGCGCTGTTGGAGAACCTGCATCGCGCCCAGCTCAATCCTCTGGAGGAGGCCGCGGCGTACCGGCAGTTGCTCGACGACTTTGGGTGCACGCACGAGGAGTTGGCCACGCGCATCGCGCGGAGCCGACCCCAGATCTCGAACACCCTGCGGCTCCTGAAGCTCCCGCCGCTCGTCCAGCGCCGCGTCGCGGCGGGCATTCTCTCCGCTGGACACGCGCGTGCGCTGTTGGGGCTCACCGATGGGGCTGAGATCGAGCGCCTCGCGCAGCGCATCGTCTCCGAGGGCCTGTCGGTGCGGGCGACGGAGGAGATCGTCACGCTCATGGGTTCGGAGCGGCCGGACGCGAAGACGCGCGCGCCACGTGCGGGTCAGCGCAGCGTCGCCGTCGACGACCTCGCCGGGCGCCTCTCGGACCGCTTCGAGACGCGCGTCAAGGTGCAGGTGGGCAAGTCGAAGGGCCGACTCACCGTGGAGTTCGCCTCGGTCGAGGACCTCAATCGCATCCTCGCGGTCATGGCGCCCGACGATCCGGGGTTGCTCAAGTCGTAATGGGCGCGCATCGCCGCGAGACTGAGGGTCCCTGTTTCACGTGAAACAGGGACCCTCAGTCGTCAACTCCTCCACAGGCGGCGACGTTTCACGTGAAACGCGCCGCGGCTTGGGCTGGGCTGGGTCAGTTGGTGGACGTCGCTCGTGCGGCGGACTCGACGATGCCGCGGTACAGCGTCGCCAGGTCATGCCCGGCCGCGGCGGCCGCCTGAGGGAAGAGCGACGTCTCGGTCATGCCAGGCGCGACGTTCACCTCGAGGACCTGCGCGGTCCCGTCAGCCTGAAGGATGAGGTCGGTGCGCGACAGGTGCCGCAACTCCAGTGCCCGATGCGCCGTGACGGCGACGCGGGCGACGTCGTCGGCCTGCGCTGCGGACAGCCGGGCGGGCACAAAGTACTCAACCCGCCCCGCGTTGTACCGCGCGTCGTAGTCATACCCTCCGTCGACGACGACCTCGACCGCGGGGAGCGCGACCGGCCCCTGCGGTCCCTCGACCACGGAGACCGCGAGCTCGACGCCGTCGATCGCACGCTCGATGAGCGCGCCGCCGCCATAGGCGAAGCAGTCGACCATCGCGCGGGCGAGATGGTCCGGACGGTTGACGCGGGTCACACCCAGCGCGGAGCCCCCTCGCGTCGGCTTGACGACGACGGGCAGGCCGAAGCGCTCGACGACGGTGGTCAAGACCCCGTGGGCGCCGAGGTCACGGAACAGGTCTTGGGGGAGGGTCAGCCAGTCCGGGGTCGACAGCCCCGCGGCCAACAGTTGCTCCTTGGCGATCGGCTTGTCCCAGGCGCGACGACTCGCGCGAGGTCCGGTCCCGACGTACGGCACGCCCGAGAGTTCGAGCACGTCACGCAGCGATCCGTCCTCACCGCCGGCGCCGTGGAGCAGTGGCCAGACAACGTCAGGGCGCTGCTGGTCCAGGTAGGTCAGAAGGGTGGCGTCGACGTCGTGCAACGAGACGTCGACACCCGCCGCGCGCAGCGTCTCGGCGACGCGTCGTCCCGAGCGGAGCGAGACGTCGCGCTCATGCGAGAGGCCACCGGCCAGGACGACGACCGACAGGCCCGAGCCGGGCTTCGGGTCCCCGGACGGCACGTCTCCAAGACCGGGTGCGACGACGTCGGCGACCCGGGCGGGCGTGGCCCCAGCGGCGCCGGAGGCGCCGGACGAGGCGATGGTGGAGGGCAGCGAGGTGGTCATGAGGCGCCTGCTCGATTCGTCGTCGGAGGGTCAGGGTGCGGCCGGGTCGTGGGGCGGCCGTCCCTGGCGCAGGATCAGGCCAGGTCGGGGGAGGGGTACTCGGCGTCGCGCGGGTCCTCGTCACGCTCCGCGTGCGTGCCGAAGAGCTGCACCAGGTCGGCCTCAGCGTTGACGACGCCCGAGAGCCGTCGCACGCCCTCACGGATGCGCTCGGGAGTGGGGTAGCAGAACGACAGGCGCATGTGGTCGGCGCCCTGGCCGTCGTAGAAGAACGCGGTGCCGGGAACGTAGGCGACCCGTTCGGTCACGGCGCGAGGGAGCATCGAGCGCGCGTCGAGACCCTCGGGCAACCCGACCCACACATAGAACCCGCCGTCCGGCACGTTCCACGTGGCGCTCGGCAGGTGCTCCGACAGTGCGCCGATCATGGCGTCACGGCGCTCACGGTAGAGCTCGCGGTACGCCTTGATCTGCCCCTTCCAGTCGCACGTCTCCAGGTAGGTCGTGATGGCCATCTGGGAGGCGTTGGAGGGGGAGAGGATCGAGGACTCGCTGGCGAGCACAAGCTTCTCGCGCACGGCGTGGGGCGCGATGACCCAGCCCACGCGGTAGCCGGGGGCAAAGGTCTTGGAGAAGGACCCGAGGTACAGCACACCCTCGTTGTCGAAGGCGCGCATCGCGGGCAGCGGCTCACGGTCGAAGCCGAGCAGGCCGTAGGGGTTGTCCTCGACGACCAGCACACCGAAACGCCGGCAGATCTCCAGCACCTGGTGGCGCCGGTCGAGGGACAGCGTGACGCCGGCCGGATTGTGGTAGTTCGGGATGGTGTAGAGGAACTTGACCGTCTTGCCCGCTGCCCGGGCCTCGACAAGGGTGCGCTCCAGGGCCTCGGGGATCAGGCCCTCGGCGTCCATCTCGATATGGGCGACCTCGGCCTCGTAGGAGCGGAAGACTCCCAGAGCGCCGACGTAGGACGGCGCCTCGGCGAGGATGAGGTCACCGGGGTCGACGAAGATGCGGGTCACGAGGTCGAGGGCCTGTTGCGAGCCCGTCGTCACGACGACGTCGTCCGGGTGCGCGTCGGTGATGCCCTCGAGCGCGACCACCTCAAGGATGCGCTCACGCAACTCCTCGTCGCCCTGGCCCGAGCCGTATTGGAGCGCGGTCGCGCCCTTGGTCGTGATGAGGCGTCGCATGGCCTCGCCGATCACCTCGAGCGGCAGGCCTTGGATGAACGGCATCCCGCCCGCGAGCGAGACGACCTCGGGGCGGTTGGCGACCGAGAAGAGCGCGCGAATCTCTGATGCGCGCATGCCGTGAGCGCGCTGCGCGTACGCGCCGAACCAGGGGTCGAGTCGCGTGCCTGCCGCCTCGACCTGGCCGGCGGCCGCGGCGGCCCCCGCTGCCGCAGCACCGTGCTGGGGCGTCGTGGGGTGCATCGTCGTCGCGTGCACGGCCTGATCTGTCATCGCGGCCTCCGGTTCTCTCACGATCCCGGTGTCAATCCCGGGTCGAGCGGGGACGAGGAGCCAGCCCTCGTCCGGGTGATAGGTGATGACCTGGCCCGTCTCGCGCAGGGTGCGCTCGACGTGGTCCAGGTTGCGGCGCTCCTCGCCGGTGAGGGTGCGACCCTCGGCCCGTCGGTGGAACGCGAGGACGGCCCGCCGGTAGGTGCTCGAGCGGTGCTCGGGGCGCACTTCCCAGGGGATCACGCGCCGTGTCGAGTGCTGAGCCGGCACGGTGGTGTGCCGCTTGCGGAATGTCGAGATCGCCTGGGGGGAGACCTCGACACCCTCGTGCACGCGCAGGTGCTCCACGATCGCGCGCGGGCCGAGGCCCTCCTGAAGGAGGCGCGTGACGAGTGCAGCCGGGAGCTTGCGGGCCATGCCGGGGACAGTACACCTCCGCAGCTCATTCACAAAGCGCAGATGGCGCGGAGCGATCAAGAAGCGTGAGTGTGTTGTGATGTTTGTGCAGGGGCGCTGCGCCGGAGGGGACGGCGAAGGCCGGTGACCTGGGAGGTCACCGGCCTTCGGGGTGGTTTCGACGGGCTCAACCACCGGGAGGGGTCCTCAGGAGAGGATCGGCTCCAGCTCGGTGAGCAGCGCCTTCTTCGGGCGGGCGCCCACGATCGACTTCACGAGCTCGCCGCCCTGGTAGACGTTGAGCGTCGGGATCGAGACGATGCCGTAGGCCATCGTGGTGCTCGGGTTCGCGTCGGTGTCGAGCTTGACCACCTTGATCTTGCCCGCGTACTCCTGCGCGATCTCCTCGAGGATCGGGGCCACCATGCGGCACGGGCCGCACCAAGTCGCCCAGAAGTCGACGAGGACCGGCAGGTCGGCGTCGAGCACCTCGGTCTTGAAGGTGTCGTCCGTGACGGCGAGCGTCGCGTGGTTGTCTGTCATGCGTACTCCTTCGCAAGCTCCGGCGTGCGGGCGCCGGCGTCGTCGAGCGCGGTCAGGTAGGCCTGCGCGTCCAGGGCCGCGGAGCAGCCCGAGCCGGCGGCCGTGATCGCCTGTCGGTAGGTGTGGTCGACGGCGTCGCCGCAGGCGAACACACCCGGCAGGTTGGTGCGCGTCGAGCGGCCCTCGACCAGGATGTAGCCCTCGTCGTCGAGGTCGACCTGGCCCTTGACCAGGTCGGTGCGCGGGTCATGGCCGATGGCGACGAACAGGCCCGTGACCGGCAGCTCGCGCTCCTGGCCGGACTCGGTGTCGCGCAGGGTGAGGGCCGTGACCTGCGTGTCTCCCGTGATGGCGGCGACCTCGCTGTTCCAGGCGAACTCGATCTTGGGGTCCGCCGCGGCCCGCTCGGCCATGATCTTGGACGCGCGCAGCGCGTCGCGGCGGTGCACGACCGTGACCTTGGAGGCGAATCGCGTCAGGAACGTGGCCTCCTCCATCGCGGAGTCGCCACCGCCGACGACGGCGATGTGCTGCTCGCGGAAGAAGAACCCGTCGCACGTGGCGCACCAGGACACCCCGCGCCCCGACAGGCGTCGCTCGTCCTCCAGGCCAAGCTCACGGTAGGCCGAGCCGGTCGCGAGGATCACGGCGCGGGCGAGGTAGGTCTCCTCGCCTCCGGTCACCACGCGCTTGACGTCGCCGGTCAGGTCGACGGACTCGGCGTCGTCCCAGACCACCTCGGCGCCGAACTTCTCGGCCTGCTCGCGCATCTTGTCCATGAGGTCGGGGCCCATCACCGCCTCGGGGAACCCCGGGAAGTTCTCGACCTCGGTGGTGTTCATGAGCGCGCCACCCGCGGTCACCGAGCCGGCGATGACCACGGGGGCCAGGCCGGCGCGAGCGGCGTACACGGCCGCCGTGTAGCCCGCGGGGCCCGACCCCACGATGACCACGTCGTGAATGGTGGGCTCGGGAGCGGCGCCCGTCGGGTCGGTCGCGGTGTCAGTCACAGTCTCTCCTTGTCGCGGTGGCCAGGGGTCGTCGGACGACGGCGGGGGCACCGCCTGCGTAACGCGCCCTGGGGCGCCGATGTTCCGGCGTCGTCGCCGCCCTGTGCGAGCAGCGGCGCGACGCGCACGATGTCACGGCGCGTGTCGTCGCGCCGTCTCACTGTGCCGTGTCACTGCACAGTGATCTCGTTGAGCTCGAGTCGGTTCTGGCCGCCGGTCTGAGGCAGTTCGGTCATCCACAGGACGAACGAGTCGCCGACGACGGGCTGGGAGAACGTCAGCTCGGTCGTCGGGCTGATCGTGGCCTCGGCCAACACCTCGCCCTCGGTCGGGCTGTCGGTCGTGGTCTTGCGGACCTCGACGCGCCCGCCCTGGCTGTTGGTCAGCAGGGTGATCGAGTTGACGGGGGCCGGCTCGCGCAGGTGGACCGTGAACCCGATGCCGTCCTTGAGGCCGCCGAAGGTGGGCGTCGCGTACGTGCACGTGAACCAGAACGTCGACGGATCACTGTCGACGGCGAGGGCCGCCGTCTCGGGCTGCTCGCCGCTGCAGGCGGCGGCCGGGCCGACCTGCTCGGCTCCGGCGATGACGGGACGCACCTCGGCCGGCTGCTCGGGTTGCGGGGAGTCGGTCGTCCCCTCGCCGTCCGGGGACTGAGCCGCCTCGTCGGGGGTCGCGGTGCTCGTCGTCGTCACCGGGGAGAACGGCGACAGGAAGCGGGTGATCGCCCAGCCGCCGCCGAGGATCAGGCCCACGAGCACGAGGCCGAGCACGATCGGCGTCGGGTTGACCCCGCGCCGGCGCGGAGCGGATTCGGTCGCGAAGCCCTGAGCGGCTGCCCCGGCCGGGGGCCGCTGGGCGGCGCCGGCGGCGGGCTGCGCCTGGGTCGGCCACGGGGGCCCTGGCTGGCCGGTGGGCCGCGGCGCGACCCTTCCGGGCGGGATCGCCGGGGCGGCGCCGTGGCCAGGGGGCGGAGGCGGGGGCGGTGGGACGGCGCCGACACCCGCCGCGCCGACACCCGCTGCGCCCACGCCGGCCGCGCCCACCGCAGCGGCCCCGGCCGCGCCAATCCCGGCCGCACCGGCGCCTGTCGCTCGGGGGATCCGACCGGTCGGGCGCCGCGTGGGAGGGGTTCCCGTCACGCCGTTCGGGCGGACCGACTGGCGGACGGGCGCACCACCCTGCGGCGCCGGGCGCACGAACGCGGGCAGCGCCGCGACGACCGAGACCTCTCCCCAGGGACGCAGCGCGGCCGCGACCTCACCCGGGCTCGCCGGGCCACCGCCGTCGCCGAGGGCCGAGCGCACCATGCCGTCGAGCACGGGGTCGACGTGCGGCACGAGAGACGACAGAGCCGCGGGCACGCCCTGCTCGTCACGCTGTGCGGGCAGCGGACGCACGACGTCCAAGGAGAGCCACGGCTCGTCGAGGCTGTCTCCCGCCCAACGCGCGGTGAGGGCGTAGTAGGCGAGGGCGGCCAGGTCGCGCGCGTCTGCGGCGGCGCCGTCGGCCCCGGCGCCCTCGACGCCCGCCAGGCCCGAGTCGATCCCAAGGCCCGTGACCAGGACCTGGTGGCCGTTGACGCGCACGGCGTCGGGCCGCAGCGCCAGGTGGTGCACGCCGCGCTGCGCTGCGGCGTCGAGCGCGGCGGCGGCCTCACCGACGACGGCGCGGGCCTGCTGGGCGTCGACGAGCCCGCTGGAGACGATCTCGGTGAGGGTCGAGCCGGCGTACGGCTCGGTGATGACGTAGGAGAGCGACATCCCGGCGACCTGCGTCGTGCCGACGTCGAGAACCCGGGCCAGGCGCGGGTCGGAGACGAGGGCCGCGCGACGGGCGGCGTCGAGCGCGGCGGCGGCGTGCGGCCCCTGCAGGAGGGTGACGCGGACGGCGCGGTCGAGCACCGTGTCGGTCGCCTGCCACGCGCTCGCGTCGGTGAGATCGGTCGGGGCCGGCTGGTCGATCCGGTAGCGGTCGACGACGACGCTGCCCGCCTCGACGGCTGGACCGTGTCCGGCGCCGGGTGTGGGTCCGCTCGGCGGGACGTTGCTCACCTGGCCTCCTCGGGTGTCGGCGGGCGCTCACCCGCTCGAGGTCATTCAACCGGACGGGGCTGGACGCCCGTGTTGTCCGGCTCGCCCATCGTAGGGGTGACGCGGGCGACGACCAGCCAGCGCCGCTCGGGCAGGGGCGCAGTCGGCGCGAGAATAGCCGTCACCCGTCCGGCTCACGTGCGCTTGTCGGTCCTGCGGGAGGCCTCGGCGGGGATGAGCGGATCGGGCACATGGGCGTCGGTGGCCCGTCGGGGGGAGCGGCCGCGGCGCACGGTGCGCCAGATGCCGACGATGAGCAGGAGGGCGACGCCCCCCGCGATGACGGCCGTGCCCACGGTCTCCCATCCGGCGCGCACGCGCAGTTGGAGGGTCACGGGCGCGGCCGCGGGTGCGCCGTCGGGGGTGAGCAGTCGCACCTCGACCTCGACGTCGCCCGACGCGAGCGCGCTGACCGGCACCGTGATGCGGGCCTCGGCGCCCGCGGCGATCGTCTGCGTGGGGCGTGCCCCGACGACGAGGCGCGGGTCGTCGGGTTCGAGCATGACGGTCACCGTCGCGTCGACCGGCAGGTCGTTGCGCACCGAGACGGGCAGGCTGCCCGCCGCCGAGATGAGCGTGATCTCGGTGTCGACGACCGAGACGGCCAGGCGTCCGCGCAGCGCGTCGGCCGCGCTCACCGCCGCCGACACCGCCGCCGGGCGCGCCTCGGGCGAGGCGCGCCACGCGACCGACGTCGGGGCTGCGAGCTGGGGGCCCACGAGCGCGGTCAGGTCGCTGGGCTGGGCCGCGACGCTCGCGAGCGAGGCCACGGCCGCGCGCGCCTGCTCCAGTCGTCGCACCTGATCGGGAGCCAGCTCCTGCGCCTGGGGTTCGGAGGAGTCCAGGGGGACGCGTGTGATGTCGGGCGTCGGCTCACTGAGCAGGTCGTCCAGCGGCGTCAGGCGCACCCAGCCGCTCGCCGCGAGGGCGGAGAGCGTGCCGCGCAGCGCGTCGAGGTCGGGCGACCAGCCGCGCGGCATGACCGCGACCAGGTGAGGCTCGTTGTCGGCAGACTGGGCGGAGACGACCGACGTCTCGGCCAGAAGCCGTTGCGTCGCCTCGGTGGTGGACAGCGCGACGGCGCCGTTCGCGTGCCCGTTCGCCTGGCCATTCGTCTGGCCGGTGGTCTCGCCGGTGGTCTGGCCGTTGGTGCGGTGCGTCGCGGAGTACAGGACCGTGGAGAGCGGACCGTCGGCGACGACCGCCGTGATGTCACCGTGGCCGGTGGCCACCGTCGCCAGGCCGGTGCCCGTGCCTCGGATCGGCGCGAGCCCCGACGCGACGACGGCGGTGCCCAGCCCCGCGGCCCGCGCGGCGCCGAGCGTGGCCAGGTCCGGGGCGGCGGACCCGGCGGGCCACGCGAGCGGGTCGCCCCACGTGTCGGGCATGGTCCACCCGCCGGGCAGCGGCGCGGTCACCGCGGCCGTGAGGGCGCTCGGGTCGAGGCTTGCGTGCGCGAGCGCGGCCAGGTCAGGGTCGTAGGGCGCCAGCGGGCGCACCCCGGTGCGGTCGCCGAGCTCGCTGACGGCTCCGGCCCAGGCCGCGACCTGCGGGTCGTCGGAGGCCGCGGCCGTGGCGACCAACGCCGGGTCGATCGCCAGGGACAGCGCGCCGCGGGCGCCCGTGGCCTGCTCGGCCGCGCTCACGGCCGCGAGGGTGCGGGCCAGGGCGCCGCCGGGAGCGGCCGACCCGGCGAGCGCTCCGGTGGCCTGGGGATCGGACGGGTCCACCGCGGGGCCGGTCATCGGGGCCAGCAGGGAGAGTCGGACGGGGTCGGCGTCGGCGCCGTCCTCGTCCGCGGCGTCGGGGTCCCACAGGAGGAAGGTGCGGATCACGTCGACCGACCCGCCGTCCTGGCGCAGCGTCAGCGCGAGCTGGCGCGGGCCGCGCGTCGCGCCATCGAGCCCGAGACCGTCGATCCCGATCGTCAGGGACACCTCAACGCTCTGCCCGGGCGCGACCGGCTCGACGGGGACGCGCTTTTGCGGCTGGCGTGGCCCGGGGCTGACGTCGTTCGCCCACGCCGACAGGTCCTCGCGCGCAACGATGCGCTTCCAGCCGGCCCACAGCTCCAGGTTTGCGCCGTCGAGCGGCTGCGCGGTCTGGTTGGTCACGCGGACCGTCACCGTCAGGTCGTCGCCGGGGCGCGCGACGGCGGGCGTGAGGCTCGTCAGCGCGATCCGCGCGGTCGTGGCGGGGCTGGTGGTGGCCGGGCTCGTGGTGGCGGGGTTGGTGGTGCTGGTCGTGGCCGGGCTGGTCGTGGCCGCCGTCGCGGGAGCGGCACCCGCCCCGAGGACGCCGAGAGTCGCGCCGACGAGGGCGGCGACGGCGAGCCGCGCGGCGCGGGCGCGGGCGGCTGGGCGTGCGGGCGGGCGGCGGGCGCCGGGGGCACGCCGCAGGGTGAGCAGGCGCGTCACCGCGGGGAACCGGGTGCGGGCGGGCGCGCGGGGCGGGGCGGTCCGGGACGTGGCGGGCTCGGCCGGGTCAGCTCGGGCGTGCGGTGCAGCAACTGCCGCGCGACGACGGCGAGCCGCTGCTCGTTGGGGTACGACAGGCGCTCGGGCAGTGTGGAGACGGGCACCCAGAAGGCGTCCTCGGCCTCCTGGTCGGGGTCGTCCTCGACCGTGAGCCGCCCGCCCGTCATGCTGAGCAGGTAGTGGTGGACCACCTTGTGGACGCGCCGCGTCTCGCCCGAGAACCAGTAGTCGATGACGCCGAGCGTCGTGCGGATCTCGCCGACGATGCCGGTCTCCTCGCGCACCTCACGGATCGCCGCCTGCTGCGGCGTCTCGGCTCCCTCCAGGTGCCCCTTGGGCAGGCACCACTCGAGCCGACCCGCGCGGTTGCGGCGCACGATCACCGCGGCCTGGGGTCCGTCCTCACCGGGTCTCGCGGCGCGGACGACGACGCCACCGGCCGAGGTCTCGTCGACCACCGGCAGGTGCGACTGATGGGAGCTCGAGGCGGGGAGCGGACTGCGTCCGCCCGTGCCGGGCAGCGCTCCTGGCAGGGGGCGCAGCCGACGCGGGTCGACGCGCAGCGGACTACCGCCCGGGGGCACCGGACGGGCCGTCGGGCGTGGGTGGTGTCCACCGCTCGCCGCCGCCGCCCCATGCATGTCACAACCCTACCGAGTGCGCACGGTCGGTCAGACGCCGCACGCCTGGTGCGAGTGATCTTCGGCGCACGTCGTGGCGTCCTCGCGCGCATCGCGACGCCCGCACTGGGCGGCAACCGGGCGCCAACCGGGCGCCAACCGGGCTGCCTGTGGGATCCACCCGGGACCGTCCGGTGTCCGCCGGGGCGTCGCGAGTGCGCGCGGGCCGTGGGGATCGGGGAGAATCGCATACCGTGTCGATCCCCGAGCAGGAACTGCTGCACCGCGCGCTGCGCACGCTGACCACCATGGCGCCCGCCGCGATCGAGCTGGGCACGGTGTTCGCCGCCGCGGGCCACGAGCTCGCCCTGGTGGGCGGCCCGGTGCGCGACGCGTTCTTGGGCCGGGCGAGCAACGACCTCGACTTCGCGACGTCGGCGACCCCTGACCAGACGCAGGAGCTGCTCGCGCGTTGGGGTGACGCGCACTGGGACATCGGCAAGGAGTTCGGCACGATCGGCGCGCGGCGGTTCGCGCGCGGTGCGGACCAGGGCGCCGACGTCGTCGTCGAGGTCACCACCTACCGCTCGGACCAGTACGACCCGGCGTCACGCAAGCCGGTGGTCGCGTTCGGCGACACGCTCGACGGCGACCTGTCGCGCCGCGACTTCACCGTCAACGCCATGGCGGTGCGCCTGCCGGACCTGACGTTCGTCGACCCGTTCGACGGCCTCGGGGACCTGGCGCGCGGGGTGCTGCGCACCCCCATCGCGCCCGAGCGCTCGTTCGACGACGACCCGCTGCGCATGATGCGCGCGGCGCGCTTCGCGGCCCAGCTCGGCTTCCACGTCGAGGCCGGCACGCTCGCCGCGCTGCGCGACATGGTCGGGCGCATCGAGATCGTCTCGGCCGAGCGCGTGCAGGCCGAGCTGAGCAAGCTGTTGCTGTCCGACCGGCCCCGGCGCGGCCTGGAGGTGCTGGTCGACACCGGCCTGGCCGAGCACATGCTGCCCGAGCTGCCGGCGCTCAAGCTCGAGATCGACGAGCACCACCGCCACAAGGACGTCTACCAGCACTCGCTCACGGTGCTCGAACAGGCCATCGCGCAGGAGACCGGGCCCGAGGGGCCGGTGCCCGCGCCCGACCTGGTGCTGCGCCTGGCCGCGCTGCTGCACGACGTTGGCAAGCCCGCCACGCGGCGGTTCGAGCCGGGCGGCGGCGTCTCGTTCCACCACCATGAGGTGGTGGGCGCCAAGCTCGTGGCGCGCCGGCTGCGCGCGCTCAAGTACGACAAGCAGGTGGTCAAGGACGTCGCGCGGCTCGTCGAGCTGCATCTGCGGTTCCACGGGTACGCCGACACGTCCGCCGGCTCGGGGCCGCGCGCGGTGTGGACCGACTCGGCCGTGCGCCGCTATGTGACCGACGCCGGGCCGCTGCTCGAACGCCTGCACCGGCTCACGCGCGCCGACTCCACGACGCGCAACAAGCGCAAGGCGCAGCGCCTGGCCGACTCCTACACCGACCTGGAGCAGCGCATCGCGGCGCTGCGCGCGCAGGAGGAGCTCGACGCGATCCGCCCCGACCTCGACGGCACACAGATCATGCGGATCCTCCAGATCCCGCCGGGTCGCGAGGTGGGCGAGGCGTACCGGCACCTGCTCGCGCTGCGCATGGAGCACGGGCCGCTCGGGGCCGAGCGCGCCGAGGCCGAACTGCGCGCGTGGTGGCAGGCGCGGGGCTGAGCCTGCGTGCGGGGCTGAGCCTGCGTGCGTAGGCCTCAGGGGTGCGCGGGCGCGGGATCCTCGGCCAGCGGCAGGCGACGCAGCGTGAACGCCAGCGCCATGGCCACGACCATGACCAGCGCGCCGACCAGGAACGCCAGGCGCGCACCCCCCGCCAACGCCGCCGGGCCTGCGGCGCCGTGCGCCTCCATCCCGAGTGAGCGCGCGGTGAGCAGCGCGACGAACAGCGCCGTCCCCGTGGCGCCCGCGAGCTGCTGCACCGTGCCGACGGCGGCCGAGCCGTGCGAGTACAGGTGCGGGGCGAGCGAGCCGAGTGCCGTCGTGAACAGCGGCGTGAACACGAGCGCGAGCCCGAGGCTGAGGACCATGTGGGCGGCGAGCACGAGCCACCAGCCGGTCCCGGGTCGCACCGTCGTCAGGCCCGCGAAGGCGATGGCGACCAGCGCCGTGCCCGGGACGACCAGCGGCCGCGGCCCGACGCGGTCGTAGAGGTTGCCGACAACGGGGCTCAGCAGGCCCATCGCCAGCCCGCCGGGCAGCACCAGCAGGCCCGTGGCCAGCGGGGACAGGCCGAGCGAGCGCTGCAGCACCAGCGGCAGCACGATGAACGACCCGAACATCGCGAGCATGGCGACGGCCAGCGCCCCGAGGCTGGTCGAGAAGCCGCGCGAGGCGAACACCCGCAGGTCGAGCAGGGCCGCGTCGGTGCGCTGAAGGCGCACCTGGCGCCAGATGAACAGGCCGACTCCGACCGCCCCGAGCGCCAGGGGTGCCGCGGGCGGCACGGCGACGTCGCCGGCGGCGGCCTCGCCGAGCGACGTCATGCCGTACACCAGCCCGCCGAAGCCGAGCACGGCGAGCACGAGCGAGAGCGCGTCGAGCCGTCGGCGCTCGCGCTGGGAGACGTCGCGCACCAGCGCCGCGCCCACCACGAGCGCGGCGAGCGAGATCGGCATCACGACGCCGAACACGCCGCGCCAGCCCAGCGGCGCCAGCACGGCGCCCGACAGTGTCGGCCCGAGCGCGGGCGCCGCCGAGATCACGAGCGAGACATTGCCCATGACGCGACCGCGCTGACGCGGCGGGACCAGGCTCATCACCGTGGTCATCAGCAGCGGCATCATGATCGCCGTGCCGAGCGCCTGCACCACACGCGCGACGACGAGCAGCCCGAAGAAGGGCGCGACGAGCGCCAGCAGCGTGCCCAGGCTGAACAGCGACATGGCCAGCAGGTACGACCCGCGTGTGCCCAGCCGCTGCAACAGGAACCCGGTCGCGGGGATGGTCACGGCCATGGTCAGCAGGAACGCCGTCGTGAGCCATTGGCCCGTGGCGGCGGTCACGCCCAGGTCGGCCATGATGGGCGGCAACGCGACGCTCATGGTCGTCTCGTTGAGGATGACGACGAATGTCGAGGCGAGCAGCAGCGCGATCGCCGTGAAGTGCGCGCGGGGCAGTGGGCCCGACGTCGTGTCGTGCGCGTCGGGCAGGGCGCTCATGTCGCTGTCGGGCAGACGGTCGGCGAGCGCCGGCGTCGGGTGTGCCGAGTCCATGGGTGTCTCCGTCGTTCGTGGCGTAGGGGACGGCCGCGGGCGACGGCGCACACAACCTCAACCGACATGACGCGTCAGGCGCGCGCTCTATTCCCGACAGCGTCCGACGCGCCCCGCGCCGGGGTCCGGGTTCGGGCCGCCGACGAGCCGCGTCGGCGCCGCGGGGCGGCGAGCACCGACTCGTAGGCCTCGACCGTGGCGACGGCGATGCGGTCCCAGCCCAGCCCGTCGAGGTCGCAGACCTCGGGGCGCGGCGCCGCCGCCCAGGCGAGCGCGTCGCCGAGCGTGGCCGCGTCGAGATCGCCGTCGTAGCAGCGCACCCAGCCCGGCCCGACGGTCTCGGCCAGCTCGGTCATGGCGCCGATGGCGGGGACCAGCACCGGTCGGTCGGCCGACAGCGCCAGGAGCGCGGAGCCGGAGTTCTGGATGCGGCGGTAGGGGAGCACCACGAGGTCCGCGGCGCGCAGCCACAGCGCGAGCCGGTCCGCCGGGAGGAACTCCAGCTCGGCGATGACGCGCTCGTCGGCCTCCGCGAGCGCGCGCAGCCCGTCCGCGTCGACGCCGCCCGAGGGCTTGCCGACGACCGCGAGGCGTGCCTGGGGGTCGGGGACCTGCGCGAAGACTTCGATGAGGCGCGGGACGTTCTTGTACGGGCGGATCTGCCCGACGGTCACGACCAGGCGCACGTGCGGGCTGATCGCGAGGCGCTCGCGGGCCTGCGCGCGCGTGATCGTGAAGTCGTAGTCGTCGCGGTAGTGCCCGTGGGGCGTCACGAACGTCGGCAGGTCGGCCAGGGCGGGGTCCAGGTCGCGCACGGCCGCGGCGCCGTCGGCCGTCAGCGTCAGGACGCCGTCGAGGTTCGCCAGCAGCAGGCGGCGGAACAGCGCCCGCAGCGCGGGGGTGGACCGTTGCTCGTGGCTCGCCAGGTTGTGGGCGGTCCACACCAGCCGCGTGCCGCGCAGCCGGGCCAGGCGCAGCGCGCCGAAGAACGTGGCCAGGCGCAGCAGCACCGTGAGCGGCCGGTGCGAGGACAGGAACGTCAGGTCGGGCCAGTGCAGGTGCACGACGTCGACGCGCCGGGTCGCCAGTCGGCGCACCGACAGGTCGTCGACGCGCACGCCCAGGCGCCCCACGGCCCGGTACAGGCTGGCGTTGTAGGGGTTGGCGTGCGCCGTGCGGAAGGCGGGCTCGGCCTCGACGACGAGGGGGCGGCGGGTCATGGCGCGGCCCCCACCCCGTCGCGGGCGGGCGGCCCGAACAGTGCGCCGCGCGCGTGCGGGTACCCGGGCAGCCAGTCGGCGCGGCGGCGCCACACGACGTCCCAGTGCCCGCGCCGCCCGCGGCGGGTCTCCAGCATCGCGCGCAGCCCGGCGCCGGCCGCGAGCAGCCAGACGCCCACCCCGGCCGGGGCGCGGCGCCAGGTGCGCCGCAGCAGCGTCGTCTTGCCGGCCATGACCATGCACAGCTTGAACCCGCTCGACGCCGTCGAGCCGCCCACGGTGTGCACGATCGTCGCGTCCGGCACGACGACGGGCCGCAGCCCGGCGCGGCGCGCGCGGGCCGACAGGTCGGCGTCCTCGCCGTAGAGGAAGAACGCCTCGTCGAGCCCGCCCAGCGCGTCCCAGATCGGGCGCGGCGCGAACAGCAGGCAGCCGGTGACGACGGGGACCTCGCGCACGGTGTCGCGCTCCCAACGGCCCAGCGACTCGGGGTCCCACAGCCTCGAGCGGTGGAACGCCGTCGTCAGGCCGAGCGCGAAGCAGGTGAGCGACCACAGGGACGGCGCGCCCCAGCACGAGGAGGGGTCGGTGGCGCCGTCGGAGCGCAGTGTGCGCCCGCCGTACAGGCCATGGCCCGGGTGGGCGCCGGCGAAGTCGACCAGGCGTTGCAGCGCGCCCGGCAGCACCCGCGTGTCGGGGTTGAGCAGCAGGACGCCGTCGCCGCGGGCGTGGGCGACGCCGAGGTTGACCGCGCGCGCGAACCCGAGGTTCTCGCCCGCCTCGACGACGCACGCGTCGGGCAGCGCGGCCCGCACGGCCGCCCCCGTCCCGTCGGTCCCGTTGTCGACGACGACGAGCTCGTGCGGCGTCGTCGTGAAGCCCGCGGCGACGGTGGCCAGCGCCGCCAGGGTCTCCTCAAGCGTGTCGTAGGTGACGACGACGACGGAGACCAGGCCGGTCGGAGGGCCGGCGACGCGCGCGGCGGTCATGGCGTACTCACTGGTGTGGTCGCTGGCTCGGTCACGGGGTCGGTCACTGTCGTGCTCGCTGGCGCGACGTCGACGCGTGCGGTGCGGGGCGGGGGATCGGGATGGCGCCCCGCCGCTGGGTGTCCGGGGCGCCAGCCGATGACGCGGGCGGGCGCCCCGACCGCGACGCAGCCCGAGGGCAGGTCGCGCGTGACGACGGCCCCGGCTCCCACCACGACCTCGTCGCCGATGGTCACGCCCGCCGTGACCACCACGTTGGCGCCCAGCCACACGTCGCGGCCCAGCACGATGTCGCGCTCGACCTTGGGCTGGTCCATCACGGGCGTCCCCGCGTCGATGCGGTAGTTGGACGCGGTGAGCGTCACGTGGGGGCCCAGCAGGCATTTGTCGCCGAGCACGATCCGGCCCGTCGCGTTCCCGGCCCACAGCACCGAGTGCTCGCCCACGTGGGCGCCCGCGCCGAGGGTGATCCGCTCGGCGTTGCGGAACGAGACGTTGGGCGCGAACTGCACGCCGGGTCCGCGTGCGAGCAGCCGCACCTGACGCACGTGCGCGTAGGCGCTGAAGTGCGCGAGCCGCAGCGCGTGCAGGTAGACACGGGGGTCGGCGAGGGAGCGCAGCGCGCCCCGCCACCGGCCGCCGCCGCCCCCGGGGGCGCTCGCGGTGAGGTTGTCGGTCACGGGGCGCCTCCGGTGAGGTCGGGGGTGAGGTCGGCAAGGCGGTCCGCGCCGATCACCTGTTCGGCGAACACGCGCAGGACGGCGTCGACGTCGAGGCTCGTCGAGCCGACGACGGCGAGCGCGAACGTGTCGGCGTACGACGAGCCGAACACCGCGATGTCGTCGCGCGGGTCGAGCACAGGCCACAGCACCGCGCCGCGCACGGCGGCCGGGCCGAGGTGGCGCACGCGGGGACGCCAGGGGACGAAGCTCGCGTAGCCGCGCGCGGCGACCCGCGCGGCGCCCGGCACGCCCTGACCTGGCCCGATGCCCTGACTTGGCCCTGTGCCCTTGATCGCGTCGGCGACGGCCGCGTGCACGAGCGGGACCGCCTCGGCGAGCGGCGTGCCCGGCGGCAGGCCGACGACGGTCATGCGCACGTGGTTGCGCCGGTCCCCGCGCGCGGCGCGGTGGGAGAGCGGCACGCCCAGCCGCGGCCCGGCGGGGTCGGGCAGCATCTGGTCGAGCGCGACCAGGGCGGCCGCGACCGTCAGGTCGTGGACCGAGCCGCCGAGTTCGCGGGCGCGGCGCGCGACGGGCGCCAGGTCGTGGACGGCGAACGCGTAGCGCCGCCGCGGCACGAGCGTCGCCGCGAGGCCGCGGGCCGCGATGACGCGGTTGCGCACCGGGCGCACCACGCGCCCGGCCCATCGGCGCAGGCGGCGGCGGAAGGGTTTGCGCCAGTACTCGTGCCACGCGGCGCGCGGCCCCGCCTGCCGCCGCCACCACGCTGCCCCTGCGAAACGCAGCAGTTCGACGCCCGACCGGGGCGGGCGATGCGTCCCGAGCGCGGGCGCCGCGGCGTCGGCCTCGGTCAGCGCGTCGAGCAGGCGCAGGCCGTACAGCCCGTCCCCGACCGCGTGCTGGATGCGCCAGGCGACGGCGAGGCGGCCGTCGTCGAGCTCGGCCACGACGGTGTTCCACAGCGGCCGGCGCGGGTCGAGCGGCGGGTTGAGGCGCCCGGCCAGCAGCACCGGGAGGTCGGGGCCGTCCGCGGCGACCACACCGGGGTGGAAGCGCACATGCGCGGCGACGTCGAGCGCGTCGTCGGGCACCCAGGCCGGTGTGGTCAGCCCGAGCGGCGCCGGGCGCAGGCGCCGCCGCAGCTCGGGCGCGTACCGCAGCCCGTCCGCGAGCGCGCGCAGCACCAGGTCGTGGTCGAGCGAGCCTGACGGGGTGCGGAACCGCTCACCCGCCAGCAGCAGTCCGGCGCACGGGGTGGCGTGCTCGAACACCACGGCGTTGGCGACGAACTTCTCGTCCAGCGTGCCGAGCAGCTCGACCGAGACGGGACGGCGGTCACGCATCGGCCACCCCCTGCGGGGTGGGGAGCGTGACTGGCGCGGGTGGCGCCTGGTCGACGAACCGCCCGGCCACCAGGGGTGTGCGCCGTGCCTCGCGCCACCCGCTCAGGGCGCCGGCCAGCAGTGCGAGCTGGGCGGCGCCCTCGCGTCGGTCGGCGCGCGCGCGCAACCACCGCAGCATCGCGCGCCTGGCGACGATCGCCCCGAGCGTGAGGCCCGTCGCCGGGCGCAGGCGCAGCCATTTGGCGACCAGGGCGCCCAGACCCCGCCCGTAGCCGCGGTACAGGTCGGTGTGGTCGGCGCCCTCGCGCGTGTTGGCGTGGTGCACCACGCTCGCCTCGTCGCGCACGACGACGCCGCCCGCCGCGAGCACACGGCAGAGCATGTCGAGGTCCTCGGCGCCCGCCAGGCGCCGCCCGGCGCCCAGGACGTCGTCGAACCCGCCGAGGGCGCGCAGGCGCTCGCGGCGGAACGCCATGAGGGCGCCGTGCCCGGCGTCGATGCCCTCGACGGCCCGGGTCAGGTGGCGCACACGTGCGGGGGCGAGGTCGGGCACTCCCACGAGCGTGTGGTCGAGCATCCGGCCCGTGACCGCCACGACCGCGGGGTCGGCGAACCAGCCCAGCACCGCGCCCGTCCACCCGTCGACCGCCAGGCAGTCGTCGTCGGTGAACAGCACGAACGGCCGGTCGCTCGAGGCCAGGGCCAGGTTGCGGGCGATCGACAGCCCCGGCGTGTCGGAGCGCACCGCCCGCACGCCGGCGGCGGCCGCGACGTCGAGCGTGGCCCGCGTGCGCGAGCCCGAGTCGACCACCAGCACCTCGACCTGCGCGGGGGTGACACGGGCGATCTGGGCGAGGCAGCGGCGCAGCAGGTCGCCGCGGTCGCGTGAGCACACGGCCACGGTCAGGTCGCCCGGGCCGGGTGGCGCGACGCGCGGCGCCTCAGGCGGCCCGGACACGGGACCCTCGGCGGGGCAGGGTGGCCGCCGCGCGGTAGGCGGCGACGAGCTCGCCGCCCGCGGCCTGCCAGGTGAGCTCGGGGGCGTGCGCGGCCGCGGCCTCGCTCAGGCGCCGCAGCCTCACGCGGTCCCGCGCGAGCAGGTCGAGGTGCGCGGCGAGCGTGGCCACGTCGCCGGGCTCGTGCAGCAGACCGTGCACGCCGTGATCGAGCAGCGCGCCCGCGGCGGTCGACACGAGCGGGACGACGCCCGCGGCCTGAGCCTCGTAGGTGACCAGCGCGCTGCCCTCCTCGACGGTCGGCAGCAGCAGCACGTCGGCGGCGGCCAGCGCGCCCGGTACGTTGGCGGTGAAGGGACGCACGTCGACGCCCGCCGTGACCAGGGGTTCGAGCACCGCGCGGTACTGCGGCACGAGCCCGAGGTCGCCGTGCACGACGAGTCGTCCCTCCCGGCTCGCGCCCGACGCCGCCCACGCGGCCAGCGCATGGTGCAGCCCCTTGCGCGGCTCGCCGCGGCCGAGGAACACCGCGCGCAGCGGTCGCGCCGGGTCGTACTGGCGGGGCGGTGGCGCGCCGCCCGGACGGTAGCCGTAACGATGGCGCAGCAGCCGCTCGGGCGCGGCGCCGCGATCGAGGAAGGAGCGGCGCACGGGCTCGGAGGGGACCAGCAGCGCGGTCGCCGCCTCGTACTCGGCCTCCTCCAGGCGCAGTTTGCGCGGGTCGCCCGCGTGCGCCAGACGCGGCGGCATCGCGACGCCCAGCCGCGCGCACTCGGCGGCCACGACGGCGAAGGCGTGCGCGGTGTGCGTGTTGGGGACCTCGCGCACCGCGGGCAGGCCGGCCTCTCGCGCCGCGCCGAGCGTCGCAAGGCACGCGGCGGGCCAGGCGTGCACGACGTCGAGCGTGTCGGCGAGTCGGGTCACCGCGCGTGCGGCGACGCGGTCGTGGTGCCGAAACGCCCGCTCGCGGCCGAGCGCGCGGTGCGGAACACGCACGCCGGCGACGGCGAGCGTCGTGGTCAGCGAGGCGAGCCCGGCCACGGGCCGCTCCAGGCTGGTGGTCACCAGGTGCACGCGGTGCCCGGCGGCGACGAGCTCGGTCACCTGATTCCAGGCGGTCCAGCCGATGCCCGGGGCGCCGACGGGGTGCGGGAAGCTGTACAGCACCGTCAGGGGCGCGCCGACGTCGACGCTCGTCGGGCGGTGCGTCGAGGGGCGGGGAGGGAATCGAGTCACTGTCGCACTCCGTCCGGTGCGAGGAACCTGCGGCCCTGCCACCTTCACCGCAACGCGGCGGCCCGCGCAAGGCCTCGACGACGAATCCCCCGCTCGGTCGCCAAGCGTTTACACACGCGCAACCATGCGGTGCGGGTGGGGTTAACACGAGCCCCCCACGATGAGGGTGCAGTCCAGGCATCGGTGCCTCTCCATCAGGACCCGTCTGAGCGGGTACGACCGGAAGGAGCGTCCGCCATGGACGTGCCGAAGTACCTCGAAGTGCTGTGGAACCACCGGCGCCTGCTGGTGGCCGGATTCGCAGTCGCCGTGCTCGCCGGCCTTCTGGCCGGGTTCACGGTGCAGGACGGGCGGATCGTCTCGCGCGCCGTCCACTCCTATGCGGCCTCGACGACAGTGCTCGTCTCCAGCCCCAACCAGCCGCTCTACCAGGCGGAGGTTCCGGGGCAGACGATCACCCAGGGGCAGTCCGCGCCGACCGAGCGGGATCTGAGCCAGTCCGCGGTCGTCTACGCCTATATCGTCGCGGGCGCCCAGGTGCGCTCCGAGGTCGAGGCCACCGTGGGCGACCTCGCGCCCGACGAGCAGATCACCGGCATTCGGCGCACCACCCAGCCGGGCGGGGACGAGAAGTTCCCGGGACGGCTGGCGCTGCCGATCCTCGACGTCGTCGGCGTCTCGAGCGACCCGGGGCGTGCGGAGGCGATCTCCGCCGCCGCGACCACGGCGTTCGTCGCCGAGGTGACCCGTGAGCAGGACGCGGCCGCGATGCCGAAGGAGCAGCGCGTCGAGCTCACCACGCTCAATGTGGGCTCCGCGGCCGAGGCGGACTCGTCCAACCCGGCCATCCCTGTGGTGGTGACCGCGCTCGGCGTGATCCTCGTGTTCGTCGCGCTCGCGTTCATGCTGGAGAACGCGCGCCAGCGACGGGTCGCCGCGCCGGCGCCAGAGCCGGGCCGTCGGACGCGGGCGCGCGGCGGGCGCCGCCGTCGGCAGGGGGCCGGGGACGACGGCGCAGGAGTCGACGGCGCAGGAGTCGACGGCGCGGTGGTCGGCGGGGAGCAGGACGCCGAGGGGGGGCAGGAGACCGCCCCCCTCGCCGGGCCGCACGACGCGCCGAGCGAGGTGGACGCCGACCGCGTGCCCGCCGTCGCCGGCGAGCGCTGATCGGGGCCCGGCGTGGTCCTCGCCCTCAGCCCCGATGCGCCGCGCCCTGAGACGACGGCCCCTGCTTCGGCGGGGTTCGGCGAGCCCGACCTCGCGCGTGCGCCGCGCCGCCTGACGCGCCGCGAGACGGTCGGGGCCGCGCTCGTCGCGGTCGTGCTGCTCGTCGCCGCCTGGGCCGTGCCCCCGCCGTTCGCGGGTGGGCTCGCCGTCGTCGTGGCGGGGGTCTACCTGGCCCGCGGCGCGTTGCGCCGCCGCGAGACCTGGCTGTTCCTGCTGGTCGCGGTGATCCTGTTCGTGCCGATCCGTCGGTACGCGATCCCGATCCCGCTGCCGTTCGCGTTGGAGCCCTACCGGGTGCTCGTGACGCTCACGCTGCTCATCGTGCTGGCCGACCTGCTGGTCGACCCGGCGATGCGCTGGCGGCCCCTGCGGTTCGGGGCGCCCGTGGGGTTCTTCCTGGCGACCATGGTGTTGTCGATCGTCGTCAACGCGCTCCCACTCACCGCGGGCGGGTTGTTCGGATCGGCCGTGGGCGGGCTGGTCAACCTCATGATCGCCCCGCTCGTGCTGGTGACCGTGCGCCAGCTCGTGCGCTCGCGGCGCACCGTGACCGTGCTGCTGACCGGGCTGTCATGGTCGGGCGCCCTCATCGGCCTGGCCGCCGTCGTGGAGCGCGCGACGCACGTCAACGTGTTCCTCAAGCTGAACGCGGTGGCGCCGCTGACCCTGCTGCGCGACCCCGACCTGTCGCTGCGCGCGGGCGGGGCGCGCGCCTACGGGCCCGCCCAGCACCCCATCGCCCTGGCGGTGCTGCTGTGCATGCTGGTGCCGCTGGGGGTCTACCTCGCCCGGCACGCGGGCTGGCCGCGCCACCCGGTCAACCGCCGCCTGTTCTACGCGGGCGTCCTGGCGTGCACGCTGCTGGGCGTCGCCGCGGCGATCAGCCGCACCGCCGTCGTCGTGCTGGGGGCGATGTTCCTGCTCACGGCGGTGCTGCGGCCCCGGCTGGCGCGCCTGCTGTTCGTGCTCGGCGTGCCCGTGCTGCTGCTCGGCGCGCTCGTGTCGCCCAAAGTCGTCGGCTCGCTCGTCGGCTCGTTCCTCGACCCGGACTCGCTCGTCGCCTCGCAGTACACCTCTCCCGGCTGGACCGGGGCGGGCCGCCTGGCCGACCTCGCCCCGGCCACGGCCCTCGCCCTGCAACACCCGTTCTTCGGCACGGGTGTCGGCTCGCGCGTCGTGGTCGGTGACGACGCCAACGCGTTCATCCTCGACAACCAGGTGCTCGGCACCCAGCTCGACGCCGGGGCCGTGGGCGTGCTGGGCCTGGCGGTGCTCGTGATCGTGCCCGCCGTCATGCTCGTGCGCCACGCGCTGCGCGCGGGCGTGCCCGAGCGTGACGCCATGCTCGCGTTCGCCCTGGCCACGAGCGTGGTCGGGTACGGCGCCGCGCTGTTCTTCTACGACGCCTTCGGGTTCCTTCAGACCTTCCTGCTGCTGGCGATCCTGCTGGCCGTAGGCGCCTGGCTGCTGACCGACGCCCACGCGGACACCGCTGTGGACACGGCTGTGGACACTCCTGCGGAGGAGCCATGACCCCGCGCGCCTCGGTGGTCATCCCCGCCCACGACGAGGCGACGGCGCTGCCCGGCCTGCTCGGGCGGCTCGCGGCGGCCGGTCCCGGCGCCTTCGAGATCGTCGTGGTCGCGAACGGGTGCGCCGACGCGACCGCGCAGGTCGCCCGCGCGGCCGGCGCCCACGTCGTCGAGATCCCCGAGCCGTCCAAGGCGGCCGCGCTCGCCGCGGGCGACGCCGTCGCCGTCGCCTTCCCCCGCGTCTACCTGGACGCGGACGTCGTCGTGGACGCCGACGCTCTGCTCGCGCTCGCCGCCGCGCTGCGGGCCCGCCCCGGCCCGGCCGTCGGGGCGCCGACGCTGCGCGTGGACGCCTCGGAGGCGAGTTGGGCGGTGCGACAGCATTACCGGGTGTGGGCGCTGACCGACTACCGCCGCGGCGGCCACGTCGGATCGGGCGTCTACGCCGTCAACGCCGCGGGCCGCGCCCGCTGGGGCGCCTTCCCCGACGTCGTCGCCGACGACCGGTTCGTGCAGCAGCGGTTCGCCCTCGCCGAGCGCGTCACGCTGCCCGATCACGCCTTCACCGTCCAGGCGCCGCGCACCGTGCCCGCGCTCATGCGCCGCGCCACGCGCATCCACCGCGGCAATCAGGAACTGGTGGCGCGCGGCCTCGCGTCGAGCCCGCCCGAGCCCGTGGGCGCCGCGGCGGCTGGGCGTTCTCCTGGGCGTTCTTCCGGGCGATCGCCCGGGCGCTCCCAGGTCGCCCTCCTGGCGCGCGTGGGCCGCCGCCCCGCGCTGTGGCCCGCGCTCGCCGTCTACTGCGTGACCTACGGGGCGCCGGCGCTGCGCGCGCGGGTCGACGCCCGGCGTGGAGCCCCGATCGCCTGGGCCGGACGCGAGACGGCACGCGCATGAGCCCCGCCCCCGCCCGTGGCGGCCTCGCGCACACCGCCTCGCGCGGCGTCGCGGTGACCATGGGCGGGCTGTGGACGCGCTCGCTCGTGCAACTGGCCTCCACGGTCGTGCTCGCCCGGCTGCTGGTCCCGGCGGACTTCGGCCTGGTCGCCATGATCATGGCCGTGGTCGGGGTCGCCGACCTGCTGCGCGACTTCGGCATGACCGGCGCCATCGTCCAGGCGCGTGAGCTGAGCGAGCGCACGTGGTCGGGTGTGCTCTGGTTCTCCGCGGGCCTGGGGCTCGCGTTGACCGGCGTCGTGGCGGGCGGGGCGCCGCTCATCGCCCTGCTCTACGACGAGCCGCGCCTGACCGTGCTCACGCTCGCGATCGCCCCGACGCTGCTGCTCAACGGCCTGGCGATGCCGCTGCAGGCCCGCGCCCAGCGCGACCTGCGCTTCGGCCTGCTCGCGCGCGTCGACGTGACCTCGATGGCGGCGGGCGTGCTCGGCTCGATCGGCGCCGCGCTGGCCGGATGGGGCGTGTGGTCGCTGGTCGTGCTCGCCGGCGCCGGCCAGGTGACCCGCCTGGTCGAGCTGTGGGTCGCGGTCCGGCCCCGGTTCGGCCGCCCCCACGTCGGGCGCGACGTGCTGCCGCTCGCGGGCGCCGGGGGGTCCATCCTCGGGGTCCAGCTGCTCAACTACGCGGCGCGCAACCTCGACAACGTCATCGTCGGCCACCAGCTCGGCTCGGCGGTCGTGGGCCAGTACTCGCGCGCCTACTCGCTGTTCCTCCTGCCCCTGCAACAGCTGACGGGGCCGCTGGGGCGTGTCGCGCTGCCTGTGCTGTCGAGCCTGCGCGACGACGGCGAGCGCTTCCGCCGCTACGTGCGCTCGGCCATGCTCGTGATCGGCTACGCCGCGCTGCCCGGGTACGCGCTGCTGGCCGGGGTGGCCCGCCCGCTCGTGGCCGTCGCGCTCGGACCGCAGTGGACGCTCGCCGCAACGCTGTTCGCGATCCTCGCCGTGGCGGGCGTGGCCCAGGCGGTCGGCAACGTCCAGGGGTGGCTGTACATCGCGCTGGGGCGGGCGCACCGGCAACTCGGGTACTACCTGGTGACCCGGCCGATCGTCGTGGCCGGGTTCGTGGTGGGCATCGCCTGGGGCGGTGTGCGAGGGCTCGCGCTCGTCTACGGCGTCGTGACGTGCCTGCTGCTCGTGCCCGGGTTCGCCTACGCGATCCGCGGCACGTTCGTGCGCGGGTCCGACGTCGTCGCGCCCCTGGTGCGCCCGGCCGTGCTCGTGCTGCCGTGCTTCGCGGCCTCGTTCGCCGTGTGCCAGATCGACGCCCTGTCCGACGTCGCCGCGCTGGCGCTCGCGCTCGCCGCGGGCCTCGCGGTGGGCGCCACGGCGCTCGTCCTGCCCGCCTACCGCCGTGACCTGGCGCGCATGGTCTCGTTCGCCCGGCAGGTGCGGGCGCCGCGGGCCCAGGGCCCCACCGACCAGGGCCCCACTGACCAGGGCCCCACCGACCCAGGCCCCACCGACCCGGGCCCCACTGACCCGGCCCCGACTGATTCGGACCCGACCCCAGCGACCGTGAGGGCTGCCGCATGAGAAACCGAGCATGGACCCGCACGGCCCTCGGCGCGGCGGCGCTCGCGCTGGGCGCCTGCGCCGCCGGTTGCGCGAGCGGGGGATCGGCCGCCCCGTCGGCGCCGTCGCTCGAGGCCGCGCCCAGCCCCACGGCGGTCTCGGCGCCCCCGACGGTCGCACGCCTAGCCGCCGTCGGCGACTCGATCACGCTGGGCGTCAACGCCTGCGACGAGGGCGGCCCGTGCCTCGACGAGTCGTGGGCGGTGGGGACGTCCGACGTCGACGCGTTCGCGGCGCGGCTCGCCGACGAGTCGGGCGCGCGGCCCACCACGCTGCCGTTCGCGCTCGACGGCGCCACGGCCAAGGACGCGCTCGACCACGTCCAGGAGGTCATCGACCAGCGTCCCGACGTCGTGACCGTCCTGGTCGGCGCGAACGACGCGTGCGCGCGCACGTTCGACGCGATGACCCCGGCCGACCGCTTCGCGAGCGAGATCACCGCGCTGTTGCAGGAGTTGACGCGCGGGCTGCCCGAGGCGACGGTGCTCGCGCTCTCGGTGCCCGACCTGAACCAGATCTGGGAGATCGGCAAGGACGACCCTGACGCGGTCGCGCTGTGGGACAAGTCCCCGAGCTGCCGCTCGCTGCTGTGGCACGCCGACTCCACCGCCGCCGACGACGCCACGCGCCGCGCCGCCGTCGCCGAGCGCGTCCAGCAGTTCAACGCGGCGATCGCCGGCGCGTGCGCCGCGCTGCCCACGTGCGTGTCCGACGGCGGCGCGCTGCACGACGTGCGGTTCTCCGCCGACGAGGTCTCGTCGATCGACCACTTCCACCCCTCCGCGTTGGGCCAGGCCAAGATCGCCGACGTGGCCTGGCAGGTGTGGCAGTCGCGCCCGGTGGGCGAGGGGGCCGGATGACGCGCGCGGGCACGCTGCGCGCGCCCAAGCTCCTGGTGGGCGTCGCGCTCGTCGGCGCCGCGCTCGCGGGGTGCACCGGCGCTCCGGCCCCGGACGCAGCGCCGTCGGCGTCCACGCCCGCGCCCTCGCCGTCGCCGCAGGGTCAGACGGTGTACGCGAGCCCGCAGGGCGACGGCGACTGCCGCACCGCGCAGACGGCGTGCGCGCTGCCCCGCGCGCTCGGGATCGCCGAGGCGGGCGGGGTGGTGGCGCTGGCCGCGGGCGAGTACGGGTCGATGGACCTGGTCGGCGAGGGCCGGCTCGCGTCGCTCGACCCTCCCGTCGTCGTCGAGGCGCCCGAGGGCGTCACGGCGAGCTTCGACCGGCTCTCGCTCGAGGTTCCCGGAGTCACGTGGCGCGGGCTGCGCGTGACGGGCGTGTGGTTCGTCAACAAGGCGGCCAAGGGCACGCGCATCGAGCGCGCCCACCTCGACGGCACGGGGCTGTTCATCCGGTCGCAGGGCGTCACGGTGGTCGACTCGCTGTTCGAGGGGGGCTCCTCGGTCGACGGCATCCAGATCGGCGGCGCGCAGGACGTGCTGGTCGAGGGCAACACGGTGCGCGACTACGACCAGGCCAAGGACAACGGCCTGCACGCGGACTGCGTCCAGATCTTCGACTCGCGCCACGTGACGATCCGCGGCAACCGGTTGTCGAACTGCTACAACGCCGGCCTGATCATCTCGCCCGGGCGGCGCACCGGCAGCGACGACCTGCTCATCGAGGCCAACTACATCCAAGGCTGCGTGGTCAAGACCGAGTCCTGCCGGGGCGGGTCGGCGACCGACCTGCGCGAGCGCACCGTCACCAACATCACCGTGCGCAACAACACCTTCCTCAACGGCTCGGTGCGCGTCGACCCCCTCGACGGCATGGTGTTCGACCGCAATATCGTCGAGTACCTCTCGACCTGCGACGCGCCCGTGACCAACTCGGTCATCGAGAAGTGGAACACCAAGATGTGCGCGGTGCCGAGCGTGATCGGCCGCGACGGGAACCGCCAAGGCTCGGTCCGGCTCGCCGACCGCGCGGGCGGCGACCTGCGCCTGACCGACGTCGCCTCGGCGACCATCACGCCGTGGGGCGATCACGAGCCCGCCAAGGAGTCGATCGAGGGCTCACCCATGAGCCCCGACGTCGCGGGGGCGTCGATGGGGTAGGGGGGCGAAGGGTCGGCCGGCTCAGCAGGCGAGGGCGGGTGCGCCCTCGGGTCCGTGCTCGTGGCCGTGCTTGCCGTCCAGCCCCGCGCCGTCCAACGCAGGCCCGTCCAGGTCGATCCGGGGCGCTGCGACGCGGCGTGTGCCGCGCGCGGCGGCCTCCTCCAGGTCGGCCAGCGTGAGGTCCTCGGGGGCGCGCGAGATGGCCAGCCCGCGCCGTTCGAGCTCCCCGGCGATCTGGAGCTGGTGGTCGTCGATGTGCTCGCCGTGCCGCGCCAGGCGCGGGACCAGGACGGGGCAGCGCCCCTGCTCGAACGCCGTGAGCGCCGAGCCCGTGCCCGCGTGCGCGACGACGACGTCGGCCTGCGCGACGGCCTGCGAGAGCTCGTCGTGCGGCACCCCCGCGCGGGTGCCGGCGATGCCGAGGGCCTCGGCCTCGCGCGCGCCGGTCGGGCCGAGCTGCCACAGCACCTCGCACCCGGACAGCAGCGGCGCGACGGCGCGCAGCAGCCGCGCGAACCCGTACTGCTCCTGGGTGCCGAGCGTGACCACGGCGCGCCGCACGGGCCGCCGGGACCGGGCGGGGGCGGGGGCGAAGGCGTCAAAGATCGACCCGTGATAGGTCCAGTGCCGGTCGGCCCAGCCGGGGTACTGCGTGAACGTCGTCACGAGCGGGTCGTGCATGAGGATCCGGCCGCTGACCGACGGGCCGTCGGCGCGCGCGGCGCTCTCGATGTACACCGCGCGCGCCCCCCGCCGCGCGGCCCAGGGCAGGAACGAGACGGCCGGGCTCGACCCGGTGCTGACCGCCAGGCCGAAGCGGCGTGAGGCGAGGATCTGATGGACGCGCCCCAGGGTCCGCAGGATGGCGGCCGCATCGCGCGGCGCGGCGTAGGGGATGGGGATGAGCTCGCGCCCGGCGAGCAGCGTGCGGCTCAACGCGTTGTCGAACGTCGCCCACGTCTGGTCCTCGGGTGCGATGCCGAGACGCGACGCGAGCGAGAAGAGCTGCTTGAGGTGCCCGCCGCCGGAGCAGACGAGCAGAGCCGGAGTGGACATCGTGGAGCCTGCCTCTCGTCGGAGGATCGCGGGGACGGCTAGTAGGCGCCGTCGCGCTTGACGACGGCACGGAACGTGCGCGCCAGCACGAGCAGGTCGAGAGCGAGCGACCAGTTCTCGACGTAGTAGAGGTCGAGCCGCACGCTCTCCTCCCAGGTGAGCCGCGAGCGGCCGCTGACCTGCCACAGCCCGGTCACCCCGGGCTTGGTCAGCAGCCGCCGCTCGGCGGGACGCTCGTACAGCTCGACCTCGCGCGGCAGCGGGGGCCGCGGTCCGACGAGGCTCATGTCGCCGCGCAGCACGTTCCACAGCTGCGGCAGCTCGTCGAGCGAGCCGCGGCGCAGCAGGCCGCCCACGCGGGTGATCCGTGGGTCGGCGCGCACCTTGAACAGCACACCGCCGGCGCCCTCGTTGGCCTGGGCGAGGTCGCCCAGACGCTGCTCGGCGTCGACGACCATGGAGCGGAACTTGTACATGGTGAACCGCCCGCCGTGCTGGCACACCCGCACCTGCCGGAAGACGACCGGCCCCCCGTCGTCGAGCTTGATCGCGATCGCGACGGCGGCGAGCACGGGGGAGAGCAGGGTGAGGGCGAGCAGGGCCCCCGCGACGTCGAACGTGCGCTTGACCACGTGGTTGACGCCCGTGCGCTGGGCGAGGTCGACGTGCACCATGGGCAGTCCGTCGAGCGGACGCAGGTGCACGCGCGGGGCGGCGACGTCGGTGAGCTGGGAGACCAGGATGAGCTCGATCCGGGCGTCCTCGAGCGACCAGCCGAGCTCGCGCACCCGCTCGCGGCCCCCGGGCAGCTCGCCCGCGATGATGACGGCGCGGGTGCGGCTGCGTCGGGCCACGTCGACGAGCTCGGCGAACGGGACCGCGGGCAGGTGCGCGGCGGCGTCGTGCTCGGGCAAGGGCTCGGCGTCGCTGCAGCTCACGGCGATGGGCCGGTAGCCCGCGCGCAGGTTGGCGCGCAACTGTTCCGCGACCCGGGCGACCTCGGCCGCGGGCCCCGCGACGATGGCCCCGGTCAGGCACCGGTCGGCGCGGCGCAGGCGTTGGAGCGCCAGGCGCCAGGCCCAGCGGCCGAGCACCAGCAGAACGAGGCCCACGGGCAGCGCGACGGCGAGGTAGCCGCGAGCGATGTCGAGCCGGGCCAGGAACGCGACGATGGCGAGCGCGCCGAAGGTGAGCACGGTCGTGCCGATGACCCGTTGGTACTCCAGCAGGCCGATGCCCGCGGCGCGCACGTCGCGCGAGCGGGCGAGGGTGAGCACCCAGGCCAGGCCGAGCAGCACCCCGACCCAGCCGTAGGGCAGGCGCGCGCCGGCCGACCACTCGGTGGCGCCGAAGCGCACGAGGTAGGCGACCACGAGCGAGGTGGTGATGGCCGCGGCGTCGGTGACGAGCAACGCCAGGGCGAGCCGTCGCCGCCACGACGGGCGCCGCGGCTGCCAGGCGACCGCGGAGGCGGCGGACCGTGCGGCCCGGGCGACCGCCTCGCGGGCGGGCTGGGCCGCGACGAGTGTGGAGGTGGTGGCGGACATGCCGCCGACGAGCGCGGCGTTCGGTTCCGGTCTCATACCGTCCCCTCGGACACCTTGACGGGTGGACGAAGCGTTCCTCCGTCAGCGACGGCGCAGACCGAGGGGGTGGTCGACGTCGACGATGCAGTGGCGAGGGGGCCGGGTGGTGCGTGGCGTGTGACCGGCCGCCTGCCGTCCATGAGACAGGGCCAAGGCGCGCCGCGCCAGGGGTTGTCCGGGACTTTTACCTGACTGTCGGCGGAATTTCATGCCCCCGAAACGAGGGCGTCGCGCAACGTCAGTTCGAGCACGGTGCGGTGGCGCCGGCTCCACGAGTTCGCCTCGACGAAGGCGGTCCGCTCAGGCTCGCCGAGCGGCCCCGCGTCGAGCGCGTCGTCGACGGCGTCGGCGAACGAGCGCACGTCGTCGAGCAGCGTGACGCGGGGGTGGACCCCACGCACGGGAGGCAGGTCCGTGGCCAGCACGGGCAGGCCCGCGGCCAAGTACTCGTAGACCTTGAGCGGGCTCATGGCGGCGGTGAGCGGGGTGCGGCGGTGGGCGAGCAGCGCGAGGTCGCAGGAGCGCAGCGCGGCGACCAGCTCGGCGCGGCCCACCCCGTCGTGCAGGTGGACGTTGGCGACCCCGCGCAGGGCGTCGACGTACGTGGGGTTCGGGCAGGGGCCGAGCAGCACGACGCTCAGGCCGGGCCGGGCCGCGGCGAGCGCGGCGACGCCCTCGACGTCGAGGCGGTCGTCGAGCGTGCCGACGTACACCGCGCGCGGGTGGGGCAGGGCGTCGAGCCACGCGGGGGCGCCGGGCGCCGGGCCGAGCCACTCGGCGGGCTCGACCCCGTTGGGCACCACGCGCGCGGGGCCGCGCGGCGCGATTCGCTCCAGGATCTCGGCGCTCACGGCCGCCACGGCGAGGCCCGCGTCGGCGATGCGGCGGTAGGCCTCGCGGTAGGCGTCCCAGTAGGGGCGGCGCGCCGGCGAGCTGAGCCAGTCGTCGCGCGCGAAGTAGGTGACCGGTCCGGCCCAGCGCAGCGGCGCGAAGCCCGCGACCAGGGGGTTGGTGGTGAGCACCGCGGGGTCGGCATGGGCGCGCGCGGCGCGGCGCACCGAGTGGTCGTAGGCGATGTACTGCGCCTCCAGCCGCGCGACGTCGGTGGGGTCGGCGCGGCGCAGCCGGGTCGGGGTGTGCAGGCGCACGCGCGCCTCGGCGGGGAACGGCGCGTCGCGCCGCAGCACGCGCCGCGCCGCGACCGTGGGCAGCGACCGCCAGGGGTTGACGACCAGCAGGTGGCGCACCTCGTCGCTGCCCAGCAGCGTGCCCAGCAGGCGGTCGGGGGGTCGCATCATGCCGCGGCGCACGGCGTCGTCCCATGTCTCGTAGCTGAACGTGAAGACGACGTCGGCGCCGCTCATGAGGCGAGCTCTCGCAGCACGCGCGCCGGAACCCCGGCCGCGACGGCGCGCGCGGGCACGTCGGCGCGCACCACCGAGTTGGCCCCGACGACGGCGCCGGCGCCGATCGTCACACCCGGGAGCACGACGACGTTCTGCCCGAGCCAGGCGCCGCGCCCGATGCGCACGGGCGCCACGCGCGTCAGCGGTTGGTCGCGGATGAACGCCTCGGGGTCCTCGAACCCGTGGGCGTGGTCGGAGATGTACACGCCGTGGGCCAGGGCGACGCCGTCCTCGATGACGACGCTCTCGACCGCGCTGATCGAGGTGCCGCGCATGCGCACGCGGTCGCCGATGGTCAGCGCGACGGTGTCCCCGCGCGCCGGGACCATGAGCCAGGACCCCGAGCCGATCAGGGCCCGCGCGCCGATCGCGATGCGGTGCGGGTTGCCGACCCGGAAAGGCAGCAGGATGCGCGTGCCGGCGCCGAAGGTCGCGAACCCGCGCGCGGCCACCAGGCTGAACGCGGCGTCGCGCGCCCGCTGGAGCGCGAGCAGCGCCTGAAGGCCGTTCACGCCGCCCCCGCGCCCGCGCCGCGGGCGGGGGCGGGCGCCCACAGGTCCTCGGGGAAGGCCGCGAGCAGCGGACCGGGGTCCCAGCGGGGGGCGGGCTCCCCGCCGAGGCGCACGGCCTCGGCGACGCTCGCGGCCGGGTGGAACCCGTCGCGGCCCGTGCCGCGGTAGTAGTCGTCGTACTTGAGCGGGTCCTCGTGGCCGGCGACGACGGCGCGCGCGGGGATGCCCAGCGACTCGGCGACCACGAGTCCGTGCAGGGAGGAGCCGACCACGAGCCGGCTGCGCGCGACGCGTTCGAGCACGGTGTCCAGCGGCGCCGTCGGGGAGACGAGCGCCGGGTGGCCGCGGTGGGCGGGCAGGTCGTGGACGTTGGGCACGAGCGTCACGTCGTGGACGGGATCGGCCGCCCACGCGCGCAGCCGGGGGTCGAGCGTGGCCAGCAGCAGCGCGGGGTCGCCGTACACGGCCGGGGCCTGGACGCCGAGCCGGGCCAGGGCCTCGCGCGTGCGCGGCCCGCGCACGGCCCGCACGTCGAGGCTGCGCGCGCGCACCTCGTCGAGCGGGATCTTGCCGTTGACGCCGCTGCCCCACACGGTGTCGCCGTCGCGCGCCAGGTGCAGGATCGAGCCGACGGCCAGCAGGCGTGCGGGCGCGGCGTCGTCGGTCGGGTCGGCCTCGACGCCTCGGGCGGCGAGCAGCAGCCGGACCACGAGGGGCCCGAGCAGGTCGCCGAAGTTGTCGACCGGCACGGCGGGATGGCGTCCGAGCAGGCGTTCGCGCAGGGTGCGTCGCCGTCGTCGCAGGGGGTTCCAGTGCACGACCTCAACCCGGGCCATGGGATCTCCTGCTGCTCAGCCGCTGCTGCGTCGCTCCTGGTGGGGCGGACGCCGCAGAGGGCGCCTGTCACGGCAGCGTAGGTGACAACTGCGGATTGCGGGAGGGGGAAGAGTCGACGATCTGTTCGGGCTCGCGCGCCGCGCGCAGCCACACCCACGCCGCCACCAGCACATACGCGACCGCGAGGGCGGCGAACAGCGGGCGTGACCACCCGGCGTCGGGCACGAACAGCGCGGCCAGCACGGCGGCGCCCACGAACGCGGCGTTGTAGAGCACGTCGTACAGCGCGAACGCGCGCCCGCGGAAGTCGTCGCGGGTGTCGCGCTGCACGATGGTGTCGACGGCGATCTTGGCCGCCTGTGCGGCCAGCCCCAGCAGGCCCGCGCCGGTCAGCACGACGGCGCGCGACGGCGTCGTGCACAGCAGGAGCTGTGAGGCCGCGGCGAGCAGCAGCATGAGCGCGATCCACACCTGGGGGCCGGTCGCGCGCGAGAGCGTGGGTGTGACGACGACGGCGGCGGCCCCGCCGACGGCCGTCAGGCCGAGGATGAGCGCGAAGGTGGCGAGCCCGGCGGCCGAGTCTCCGGGGGGCGCGAGCAGGTTGCGCGCGATGAGGATCGAGGCGATGAACACGACGCCGTACAGGAAGCGATGCGCCGCCATGACCGCCAGGGCCTGGCCCGGGGTGCGGCGCGCGGCGAGGTAGCGGGCGCCGGCGACCAGGTCGCGCAGCACCGCGGCGAGGTCGCCGCGCAGGTCACCGCGCCGCGGGGTGAGCGGGCCGAGCTGGTCGCGGCGCAGCCGCCCGGCGGCCAGTGCGCCCAGCAGCATGACGACGGCGGCGCACGCCAGCGCCGCGGCGTCGGCGGTGCGCCCGGCCGGCAGCACCCAGGCGACGACGAACCCGACGCCGCCGCCCAGGAACGCGGCGCCGGCGCCGAGCGTCGGTGTGATCGAGTTGGCGGTCAGCAGCAGCCGACCCTCGACGACGTTGGGCAGGCCCGCCGACAGGCCCGCGAGCAGGAACCGGTTGACCGACAGCGCGGCCAGGCCCAGCACCAGCACCCCCCAGGCGTCGGGGCCGGTGGCCACGACGGTGGCCGCCATGGCGAGCGTCAGCAGTGCGCGGACCAGGTTGCCGACCAGCAGGACCTGACGTCGGCGCCAGCGGTCGAGCAGCGCTCCCGCGAACGGGCCGACCAGCGTGAAGGGCGCGAGCATGAGCGCGTAGCGGCCCGCGACCGCGGCGGCCGAGCCTGCGGCGTCGGGCGAGAAGAACCACGCCGAGGCGAGGCCCACCTGGAACATGCCGTCGGCGGCCTGCGACACGAGCCGGACGGTGAGCAGTCGGCGGAACCCGCTCAGGCGCAGGAGCTGGCGCAGCTCGGTGATCACACCCACACGCTCACCCTGTCATACGAGAAGACCGGTGGTTGAGCCCGTCGAAACCACCACCGGGTTTCGACAAGCTCAACCACCGGTCGGGCTCAACCACCGATGGCGTGTCAGCGCTCGATGTCGCCGCGGATGAAGGCCTCGAGCTGGGCGCGGCCCTCGGTGTCCTCCGTCTGGACGGGCGGGGACTTCATGAAGTAGGTCGACGCCGACAGGATCGGGCCGCCGACGCCGCGGTCCTTGGCGATCTTCGCCGCGCGGATCGCGTCGATGATGATGCCGGCCGAGTTCGGCGAGTCCCACACCTCGAGCTTGTACTCCAGGTTCAGGGGCACCTCGCCGAAGGCGCGGCCCTCAAGGCGCACGTACGCCCACTTGCGGTCGTCGAGCCAGGCGACGTAGTCCGACGGGCCGATGTGGACGTTGCGGTCGTCCTTCTTGCCGGCCAGCGGGCCGTCGTGCAGGTTCGAGGTGACGGCCTGCGTCTTGGAGACCTTCTTGGACTCCAGGCGGTCGCGCTGCAGCATGTTCTTGAAGTCCATGTTGCCGCCGACGTTGAGCTGGTACGTCCGGTCGAGGATGACGCCGCGGTCCTCGAACAGGCGGGCGAGCACGCGGTGCGTGATGGTCGCGCCGACCTGCGACTTGATGTCGTCGCCGACGATCGGCACGCCCGCGGCCTCGAACTTGGCGGCCCACTCGGGGTCGGAGGCGATGAAGACGGGCAGGGCGTTGACGAACGCCACGCCGGCGTCGATCGCGCACTGCGCGTAGAACTTGTCGGCGATCTCCGAGCCCACGGGCAGGTAGGAGACCAGCACGTCGACCTTGGCGTCCTTGAGCGCCTGGACGACGTCGACCGGCTCGGCGTCCGACTCCTCGATGGTGGCCGAGTAGTACTGGCCGAGGCCGTCGTTCGTCGGGCCGCGCTGGACGGTCACGCCCAGCGGCGGGACGTCGGCGATCTTGATCGTGTTGTTCTCGGAGGCGTAGATCGCCTCAGCCAGGTCGAAGCCGACCTTCTTCGCGTCGACGTCGAACGCCGCGACGAACTCGAGGTCCGAGACGTGGTAGTCGCCGAACTGCACGTGCATCAGGCCCGGGACCTTGCCCGCCGGGTCGGCGTCACGGTAGTAGTGCACGCCCTGGACCAGTGACGATGCGCAGTTGCCAACGCCAACAATGGCGACGCGGATGGAGGTCATCCTCGCTCCTTCTGATTCTGTCGAGGGTCGCGCGTCGCACGGCCCCTTTCCTGGGTGATGAGGCCGTCCAGCCAGCGCACCTCGCGCTCGACCTGCTCGAGCCCGTGTCGTTGCAGCTCGAGCGTGTACTCGTCGAGCCGCTCACGGGTGCGAGCTGCGGACTCCCGGACCGCCTCCAGCCGCTCGGTGAGCCGGGAACGCCGGCCCTCGAGGATCAGCAGGCGGGTGTCGGCGTCGGTCTGCGCGAAGAGCGCGAAGCGGACGTCGAAGTTCTCGTCCTCCCAGGCCGCGGGGCCTGAGGAGGACAGGAGGGTTTGGAGGTGCTCCTTGCCCTCGGCGGTGAGCTCGTAGACGATGCGGCCACGCCGTCCCGTCAGGGACGGGACAGCCGCGTGCTGTTCGGACTCATGGGTGGGGTGGGCGGCGGAACGCCGTGCGCCACGCCCGACGGCGCGGCTACCGGAGCCCGCGCCCGACGGCGTAGGCTCCGACGTCGCGGCGCCCGTGTGGTCCCCAGTCGCGATGAGCCCGCGGGCCTGCATCGACTTCAGGGCCGGGTACAGCGAGCCGTAGGAGAACGCCCGGAACGGTCCGAGCAGCAGTGCGAGCCGCTTGCGCAGCTCGTAGCCGTGCAGCGGCGCCGAGCTGAGCAGGCCGAGGACGGCCGTCTCGAGCACGGGCGAACGACTGCGCACGGCTTGCCTCCTGGGTCGTCCTCGTCGGTCGCCTGACGGCGTGACCGGGGTCAAACGCCCGGGCGTTGACCCGGGCGTGTCATTCGATGTGATCACTCGATGTGAGCGACTGACCTATCGACTCGATACATCGTAAGCCCCATGACCTGCGCCGTCCATCATCGAGTGGCGCAAAACAGCGCATATGGGGCCCAGAGCCCGTGGCGTTTGTGAAGGTTCGGGGGAGCCGGTCGGGTTCGTGCGGGGAGAGGCCGAGCGAAACCGGCACAGCGACGTCCGCGTGCCAGGCTGCTGCGCGCCGATCGCCTAGTGTTCATCGACGGAGCGTCTTTCGACCCTGCGGTCGCGTGCCCACTGGCGCTCTGTCACACAGCCAGGAGGAAGCACCACGTGGCCACGAGCAGCGCACGGCGTCCGGCGAATCGCCGTCGCCGGTTCTGGAACTACCCGCGGCGCGGCAAGGGTCCGATCCACCGCTGGATCCCCTCGTGGCGCGTCGTGCTGGGCAGCTTCCTGGGCGTCTTCGCGCTCGGAGCCGGCGTCGTCGTCGCGGCGTTCGTGACCACCGAGGTCCCCACGACCCTCGGGTCGGTCAACAACCAGATCACGACGATCTACTACTCGGACGGCGCGACCCCCATCGGCACGCTCGGCGACGAACGCCGCGTCAAGGTCGCGCTCGACGACCTGCCGCCGTTCGTGGCCGGCGCCGTCGTCTCCTCCGAGGACTCGACGTTCTGGACCAACCACGGCGTCGACCCGCGCGGCCTGGCCCGCGCGCTGTGGAACAACGTGCGAGGACTGCCCACCCAGGGCGGCTCGACCATCACGCAGCAGTTCGTCGAGCGCACCAAGCTCTACAGCGCGACGTCGCTGCCCGACAAGGCGCGCGAGATGATCATCGCGCTCAAGGTCACGCGGAGCATGCCCAAGGAGGAGATCCTTGAGAGCTACCTCAACACCATCTATTGGGGCCGCAACGTGCTCGGCATCGAGGCGGCCTCGCAGGCGTATTTCGGCAAGTCGGCCAAGGACCTGACCTACTCCGAGGCGGCGCTGCTGTCGGGCATCATCCCCTCGCCCAACAACTGGGACCCCGACGTCAACGAGACACAGGCCAAGCGTCGCTGGCAGCGCTCGATCAACCGTATGTACACCTACGGCTACATCACGCAGGAGCAGCGTGACAGCGCCGAGTTCCCCACCGTGCTGCCCCGCCCCGCGGCGACCAACACGCTCGGCGGTCAGGCGGGCTTCCTCGTGCGCATGGTCGAGGACGAGCTCAAGCAGACCGACGCGTTCCGCGACCACCCCGAGTGGATCCGCACGCGCGGCCTCAACATCGTCACGACCATCGACCCCCGACTGCAGGACGCGGCGGTGTCCGTCGCCGAGTCGGCGTTCACGGGCGACAACCCCGCCGACCCCGCGAAACTCTCGGTGGGGCTGGTGTCGATGGACCCCACCACCGGTGAGCTGCGCGCCGTCTACGGCGGCAAGGACTACGTCACCCAGCAGTTCAACTTCGCGACGCAGGGGCGCGCGCAGGGCGGCTCGACGTTCAAGCCGTTCACGCTCATCGGCGCCCTGGAGGAGGGGCACTCGCTCACCGAGCGCTTCGACGGGCGCAGCCAGATCCCCATCGCGGGCTGGGACTCCGAGAGCGGACTGGGCCCGCGCAACTTCGACGGCGCCAACTTCCGCAGCATCGACCTGCTGCAGGCGACCGCGGACTCGGTCAACACCGTCTACGCGCAGCTCAACATCGCCATCGGGCCCGACCGCACGGTCGACGTCGCACACCGCCTGGGCATCCCCGAGTCGATCGACATCGCCGCCGTCCCGTCGAACGTGCTCGGCGTGGCGAGCGTGAGCGCCGTCAACCTCGCGACCGCGTACTCGACCATCGCCGGCCAGGGCCAGCGCGTCACGCCGCATATTGTGCGTGAGGTGCGCGGGCTCGACGGCACGCTGCTGCACCAGGGTCCGACCGAGCGCACGCGCGAGTTCGAGCCCGACGTCATGGCCGCCGCGACCTATGCCCTGACCCAGGTGGTCGAGAAGGGCTCGGGCGCGACGGCGCAGGAGTTGCGCGGCCCGAACGGCGAGCAGCGCCCGTCCGCCGGCAAGACGGGCACCTCGAACGACAACATCTCGGCGTGGTACGCGGGATTCGTGCCGCAGCTGGTGACCGTCGTCGGCCTGCACCAGGAGTCGACCGACGACAACGGCCGCGCCGTGGAGCAGCCCATCGACCGGTTCGGCCAGTGGATCAACAGCCGCTCGGGCATGACGGGATCGACGTTCCCGGTGCGCGCGTGGACCGACTTCATGAAGGTCGCGCTCGACGGCGTGCCCGTCGAGGACTTCCCGTCCTACACCCCGCCGCGGCCCACCCCGTCCCCTGAGCCCACCCCGACGCAGGAGGAGACTCCCACCGAGGAGCCCACCGTCGAGGAGCCTCCCGCCGACCCGCAGGCCGGATGGGTCACCGTGCCCGACCGGCTCGTGGGCCGCAACTCCGCCGACGTCGTCCAGAAGCTCCAGGCGCTGGGCCTGCGCGTGAACGTCGTGGAGCAGGACGCGCCCGACCCGGCGTCGACGGTGCTCTCGGTGAGCACCCCGTCCGGGCAGCGAGTGCCGCCGGGCTCGACGCTCACGATCACCGTGTCGAAGGGACCGGCGGCGCCGCCGCCGACCCAGACGCCGGCGCCCACCCCGACGCCGACGCCGACGCCGACGGATCCGGCGCACGACCCGCCGGACTCCTCGCTGCTGCAGCACTAGCGCGCAGCAGCACGAGCGCGTCGGCGCACGAGGACGGCGGGGCCCGCGTCGTCGGGTACCCTGGGTGATTGTCTGTGTCTGCGCTCGCAATCCCGCGAGGCAGGCGCAGCGACGCACAGACCCTCCTGTCACGGATGGACCGTGACCGCCTAGACCAGAGGAGGTGGGTTGTACTCATGCGTCAGTACGAACTGATGGTGATCCTGGACCCTGAGGTCGATGAGCGCACCGTCGCCCCGTCGCTCGAGAAGTACCTGTCGGTCGTCCCGACCGAGGGTGGTTCCGTGGACAAGGTGGACATCTGGGGTCGACGCCGCCTGGCGTTCGACATCAAGAAGAAGTCCGAGGGCATCTACGCCGTCGTGGACTTCACCGCCTCGGTCGCGACCGCCAAGGAGCTCGACCGCCAGCTGGGCCTCAACGAGGCCGTGCTGCGGACCAAGATCCTGCGCCGCGACGCTCGCTGAGACCGATCCGAAGCACCACAACCCGCCCTCAGGTCGCCGCTGTCAGTGGCGTCTGATGGGATCTGCCCGAACCAACTCGCGCAATCGACCGGTGAACGAAGGAGCATGGCATGGCTGGTGAGACCGTCGTCACGGTGGTCGGAAACCTCGTCGCGGACCCGGAGCTGCGGTTCACGCCCTCGGGCGCTGCCGTCGCGAACTTCCGGATCGCGTCCACGCCGCGCACCTTCGACCGTCAGGCCAATGAGTGGAAGGACGGCGAGAGCCTGTTCTTGTCCTGCTCGGTCTGGCGCGAGACGGCCGAGAACGTCGCCGAGTCGCTGACGAAGGGCATGCGCGTCATCGTGCAGGGCCGTCTGACGCAGCGCTCGTACGAGACGCGTGAGGGCGAGAAGCGCACCGTCGTCGAGCTGCAGGTCGACGAGGTCGGCCCGTCGCTGAGAAACGCCTCGGCGAAGGTCACCCGTGCCCAGCGCTCGGGTGGCGGCGGTGGCGGTGGCGGTTTCGGCGGTGGCGGCAACCAGGGTGGCTACAGCCAGCCCGGTGGCGGCTACGGCCAGGGTGGGGGCTTCGGATCCTCCGGTGGCGGACCTCAGCAGCAGAACGACCCGTGGGCCTCTGCGGGCCCCGCGTCCTCGGGCGGCTCGTTCAACGACGAGCCTCCGTTCTGATCTGCTCGGCGCCGCGCCACCTGTCCCCAGATCACCTTTTCCTGAAGAAGGAGCAACACCATGGCGAAGCCTGTGGTGCGCAAGCCCAAGAAGAAGTCGAACCCGCTCAAGACGGCCAAGATCGAGGTCGTCGACTACAAGGACACCGCGCTGCTGCGCAAGTTCATCTCCGACCGCGGCAAGATCCGCGCGCGTCGCGTGACCGGCGTCTCCGTCCAGGAGCAGCGCCAGATCGCCCGTGCGGTGAAGAACGCGCGTGAGATGGCGCTGCTGCCGTACTCGTCCTCGGCCCGCTGACCGGAAAGGATCACTCAATCATGGCCAAGCTGATCCTGACCCACGAGGTCACCGGTCTCGGTGAGCCCGGCGACGTCATCGACGTCAAGGACGGGTACGCCCGCAACTACCTGATTCCGCGCAACCTCGCGACCCCGTGGACCAAGGGCTACGAGTCGCAGGTCGCCGCGATCCGCAAGGCCCGCAAGGCCCGCGAGATCGCGACGCTCGACGAGGCCAAGGCCACGGCCGCGGCGATCGCCGCCAACGTCGTCGTCGTCAAGGCGAAGGCCGGCGAGTCCGGCCGCCTGTTCGGCGCGGTCACGACGGCGGACATCGCCGCCGCGGCTGTCGCCGCCGGCGCCCCCGCCGTCGACAAGCGCAAGATCGAGATCGCCCAGCCGATCAAGTCGACCGGTGAGTACACCGTGTCGGTGCGCCTGCACCCCGAGGTGTCGGCCAAGATCACGGTCAGGGTCGTCGCCGCCTGAGGCGCGCCCTGAGCTGATCGAGGGCCCCGGCTCCCCGCGAGGGAGCCGGGGCCTTCGCATGTCAGGCGGGCACGACGAGGCGGTACCCGACGCCGCGGACCGAGGCGACCTCCAGGCCCGGCACCGGGCCGAGGCGCTTGCGCAGGCGCTTGACCGCCGAGGTGACGTGGTCGGCGTCGCCGAGGTAGCCCTGCCGCCACACCAGCAGGGTCAGCTCCTCGAACGACCACACCCGCCCGACGTCGGAGGCGAGCGCGGCCAGCAGGTCGAACTCGCGCCGAGACAGGTGGACCCGCATCCCGCGCGCGGTGACCTCGCGGGTCGCCAGGTCGACGCTCAACGGCCCGCGGTGCAGTGTCACGAGCGGGACGCCGCCGGTGACGGGCGCGGTGACGGCGTCCGCCTGCGCCGCACCCGCTGCGAGCGTCTGCGAGGTCCCGCGGTACGCCGTCCCCGACGCGGGTGTCGACCGCGTCGCGGTGGTGACCGCGTGGCGCGGCGGCCCGGCGAGCAGATGCGCCGGCGTCAGGGTGATCGTGGTGGCCTGCGGCCGGGGCATGGCGCCCAGGTCGGGCCCGAACTCGGTCGACGTGACGGGCGGCACAGGCGGCACGGACTCGACCGGCGGGCCGGCATCGGGCGGGCCGAGCAGCGCGCGCGCCGCGTCGGTGTCGGCGACGGCGAGCACTGCGGCGCGGCCGGCGAGCGCCATGGTGACCTCACGGATCTGTGCGAGCGACAGCCCGACGCAGAGCACGTACCCCGGTTCCGACACGGCAGGCCCTTGCGTCAGTGCGCTCATCCATCGTCCCCCGAAGGTCGACTGCGTCCCGACCTCCTCCTGCGGGTCGCCGGTGGGCATATGCGTACCAGATCCGATGTTTCGCGCAAATTCATCCGGGTGAATTCCGCATTTCGGTCCATTTCGCGCCCTCAACGGACCCGCTGCCCGCGCTCTGCCCGCCGACCGACCGCATCCGAGCCGGTTGCGCGCGCCGTGCCCGTCCGGCAAGTGCCCGCCAACTGCACCAGGGCCAGCCTTGTCGCCCGGGGTAACTACACAGGAGGTTTGCAGTCGTCGTGTCGACCGACGCGGCAACGTGTCGCCTGCGCGACCAGTGCGGGCGCCGTCTTCCTGGAGGATCCGTGCAACGAAGGCACTCCCTCGCGGGCGTGGTGACGACGGCAGTCTGCGCCGTCGTCACCCTCGCCGCGACCACCGCCGTCGGGTTGGCGCCAGCAGCCGCCGCCCCGGCCGGACCGTCGGTCATCACGGCCGACGTCGCCTCGAACGCCGAGGACAAGTTCACGACGGCGGCCGCCGACGCCCTGTCGAAGGGCCAGAAGGCGGACTTCTGGGTCAAGTTGGCCGACAAGGCCGACCTGTCCGCGGCCAAGGACATCGCCGACTGGAACGAGCGTGGCCAGTACGTCTACGACACGCTGACCAAGGTCGCGGCCGAGTCGCAGAAGGACGTCGTCGCGCAACTGGACGCCGCCGGCGCCGACTACGAGCCCTTCTGGATCAGCAACCGCGTCCTGGTCAAGGACGGCGACCTGGCCTTGGCCACGGCGCTGGCCGCCGCCCCGGCGGTCAAGGAGATCCACGAGACGGTGACGATCGAGCCCGAGAAGCCGGTCGCCGAGCGTCCGTCGAGCGACAAGGGCCTGAACGCGCCTGAGTGGGGCCTGGTGGCCATCCACGCGCCCGAGGCGTGGGCCATGGGGGCCACCGGCGCCGGAATCGTGGTGTCGTCGGTGGACTCGGGCGTCGACGGCCACCACCCGGCGCTGGAGTCGAAGTACCGCGGCTACCAGGCCGACGGGACGTTCGACAACGACTACAACTTCTTCGACACCTCGGGCTCCTGCGGACCGTCAGGCGACCCGTGTGACGCCGACGCGCACGGCACCCACACCATGGGCACCATGGTCGGCTCGGACGGCGGCTCGAACCAGATCGGCGTCGCCCCCGGCGCGCAGTGGGTCGAGGCGAACGGCTGCGCCACCTGCGAGGACGCGGACCTGCTCGAGGCGGGCGAGTGGCAGGTCGCCCCGACGCGGACCGACGGGTCGGACCCTGACCCGAGCAAGCGCCCGAACATCGTCAACAACTCGTGGGGCTACCGCGCGGCGGGCACGATCGACGACTGGTACGCCGACATCGTCACGGCGTGGGAGGCGGCCGGCATCTTCGGCGCCTGGTCGGCCGGCAACAGCGGCCCGACCTGTTCGACGACGTCGTCACCCGGCGCGAACACGATCGACTACTCGGCGGGCGCGTTCGACAGCTCCGGGCAGATCGCGTACTTCTCCTCACGCGGACCAGGCGAGGACGGCCTGACCAAGCCCAACCTCGCGGCGCCGGGCGTCAACGTGCGCTCGTCGGTGCCGGGCGGCGGCTACGCGAACTACGACGGCACGTCGATGGCCGCGCCGCACCTCGCGGGCGCCGTGGCGCTCCTGTGGAGCTACGCGCCGTCGCTCGTCGGCGACATCGAGGGCACCAAGGCCCTGCTCGACCAGACCGCCGTGGACGTCGACGACACCTCGTGCGGCGGCACCGCGGCGGACAACAACGTGTGGGGCGAGGGCAAGCTCGACGTCGTCGCGCTGCTCGAGGCCGCACCGCACGACGCCGCGGGCACCGTGAGCGGCACGGTCACCTCGCAGGGAGCTCCGGTCGCCGGTGCGACCGTGGTTCTGGACGGCGAGAACGACCGCACGCTGACCACCGACGCGAACGGCGCCTTCGAGGGCCTGGTCACCGAGGGCGACTACACCGCCACGGCGTCGGCGTACGGCCTGCTGCCGCAGACCGAGGCGGTCACGGTGACCGCGGACGAGACGACGACGGTCGACTTCGACCTCGCCGCCGCGCCGACGCACACGGTGTCCGGCACGGTCACCGACGCCGTCACCGGCGCCGCGGTGGCGGGCGCCTCGATCCAGATCGCCCCGGGCGGGCTCGCCGCGACGTCGGGCGCCGACGGCACGTACGCCGTGTCCGACGTCCCGGAGGGCTCGTACACCCTGACCGCGACGGCGGGCGCGTGCGCCGAGCCGGTCAGCCTTCCGCTCACGGTGGACGGCGATGAGACGCTCGACGTCGCACTCCAGGCGGGCGCTGACGACTACGGCTACTTCTGCACGGTCTCGCAGGGCGCGTACCTGCAGGGCACGACGAAGCTGCCGCTGACCGGTGACGACGTCACCGGGTCCATCGCGCTGCCGTTCGCGTTCTCCTTCTACGGCAAGACGTACAGCACCGGGTACCTGACCTCGAACGGCCACCTGAACTTCCTGGCCGCGACGTCGTCGTACTCGAACGGCGCGATCCCGGCCGCGGCGGCGCCGAATGCCGCGATCTACCCGTTCTGGGACGACCTGTACCTCGACGCCGACGCGGGCGTGTACACCGCCTCGACCACGGTTGACGGCGTGGCGGCGTTCACGATCGAGTGGCGCAACGTGCGCAAGTACTCGCCCAACACCGACCGCCTCAACTTCTCGGTCACGCTGCTCGCCGACGGCCGGATCATCCTCGGCTACGGCGCGCTCACCGACACCTCGACCGCCCACGGCGACTCGGCGACCGTCGGCATCGAGAACGCCGAGGGCACGGTGGCCTCGCAGTACTCGCTCAACGCGCCGGTGCTGCACGAGGGTCTGACGATCACCTACGACCTGCCCCCGCAGGGGACGGTCGCGGGCACGATCAAGGACTACAACACCAAGGCCCCCGTCGCGGGCGCCACCGTCACGGCGACGTCCGCGGACGGCGACGTGAAGGACGCCACCACGGCGGCCGACGGAACCTACGAGCTGCTGCTGTTCGAGGGTCGCTGGACCGTGGAGGTGTCGGCCTCGGGGTACGAGGGCGCCTCCAAGGCCGTGGCGATCGCCGAGGGCTCGCCCAAGACGTTCAACGCGCAGCTCAAGGCGGGTCAGCTCGCCGTGTCGACGACGGCGATCAACGCCAACCTCGCCATCGGCGGCTCCGTCTCGCGCAACGTGCGGGTGACCAACAACGGCTCCGCGCCGGTCGAGGTCAACCTGGGCGCCAGCGGCGACGAGTTCGCGATGCTGGGCTCGACGTCGTCCGCGAGCCAGGGTGTCATCAAGGGTGTCGAGGGCAAGGCGACGGTGGCCAAGACCGCGGGGTCGAAGTTCGGCGCCGCTGCCGAGGCCAAGCCGGGCAGCGGCCTGACGACGAACGGCAAGGCGTCCAAGCTCGCGGGGTCCGCGACGTCGGTCACCCCGGCCGCGCCGGTGATCCCGGCCGGTGAGGTGACGCTGACCCACTCGACGTCGCAGAACATCGTGACGGGCAACGCGGCCGCCTGCCCGGGCGGACCGACGCAGTGGCTGCGCACCTTCACGCTGGCGGACTTCGGCATCAGCGGGGGGCTGGACGTCTCGGCCGTCAGCTTCGGCGTCGAGTCGAACGCCCAGGCCCAGCCGATCACGGTGAACCTGTACACCCTGGCCGGTGACCTGGTGTACGCCAACATGACGAAGATCGGCACCGCGACCACCCAGGTCGCGGCGGGCAGCGGCGCCATGGTCACTGTCCCGGTGACGGGCACGGTCCCGGCGGGCGGCACGCTCGTGGCCGAGGTCGTCGCGCCGATCGGCGGCACGTTCTACATCGGCTCGAACGCCGAGCCCGAGACGGCGCCGTCGTACCTCGCCTCGACGTTCTGCCAGACGCCGGACCCGGCGACGTCGGCCGAGATCGGCTTCCCCGACATGCACGTGGTGCTCAACGTGACCGGTCAGACGACCGGGGGCGGCTCGGGTGTCGCGTGGCTGGACGTCCAGCCGCCGACGTTCACGCTGCAGCCGGGCAAGTCGGTGGTGGCCGTGGCCACCATGACGGCGGACGTCGACCAGCCGGGCGCCTACTCGGCGACCATCACGGTCGGCGCCGAGACCCCGTACGAGAACCCGTCGGTGACCGCCACCATGACGGTCAAGCAGCCGGCCGGCTGGGGCAAGGTGACCGGGACCGTGACGAACGCGGCCGGCGAGCCGTTGTCCGGGGCGGTCGTCTCGCTCGACGGCGTCTCGTACGACATCACCCTCATCACGGGTGAGGACGGCACGTACGCCTACTGGTTCCAGAAGGCGAACGGGCCGCTCCAGGTGACCGTCTCGGCGCAGGGTTACGTGCCGCAGACCAAGAAGGCCCAGATCGTGGCGGGCCAGACGACGGTCTACGACTTCGCCCTCAAGCCGCTGCCGTAGCGGTCCCAGGCGAGGGTCAGGCCCAGGGTGCGCTCGCCGCGCCCTGGGCCTGACCGCGTGTCAGGCGCCCATGACCATCCACCGGCTGCCGCGGGCCCGCACGCCCGTGGTCACGGCGCGGGCGAGCATGAAGACGCCGGCGAACGCCGCCCAGAGCCAGGCGACACCCGCCGCGCCGTCGGGCGCCCAGACGGCCACGGCGAGCGCGGCCGGGGCGTAGACGACGAGCGTCACCATGCCGACGGCGGCCAGGTACCGGCCGTCTCCCGCGCCGATGAGGACGCCGTCGAGCACGAAGACCCAGCCCGCCATGGGCATGAACAGCCCGCACACGGCCAGGCCCGCCGCGGCGGCCGCGCGCACGGCGTCGTCGGAGCCGAACAGCGGCGCGAGCCACCACCCGGCGCCGCCGATGACGACGCCGATGACGACGCCGGCGAGCATGCCCCAGCGCAGGGCGCGGCGCAGCACCGCGCGGACGTGGGCGACGTCGCGCGCGCCCAGGCCGTGGCCGACCAGGGCCTGCGCGGCGATCGCGAGGGCGTCGAGCGCGAACGCGGCCAGTCCCCACAGGCTGCCCACGATCTGGTGCGCGGCGAGCGTGACGTCGCCCAGGCGCGTGGCGACCGAGACGGTGAGCAGGATGGCCAGGCGCAGCGACGCGGTGCGCACCAGCAGCGGGAGGCCGGCGACGACGCTCGCCCAGATTCCGCCGGCGGCCGGGCGCAGGCTGGCGCCGCGGGCTCGGGCGCCCCGCACGACGACGACGGTGAGCGTCGCGGCCATCGCGAGCTGCGTGAGCGCGGTGCCGAGGCCGGAGCCGGCGATGCCCATTCCGGCGCCGTAGACGAGCGTGATGTTCAGGCCCGCGTTGACGACGGCGCCGGTGGACGCGACGGCGAGCGGCGTGCGCGTGTCTTGGAGGCCGCGCAGCACGCCCGTCGCGGCGAGCACCAGGAGCATGCCGGGCAGCCCGGCCGCCGAGGCGCGCAGGTAGGCGACGGCGTGTGTGGCGACCTCGCCGGTCCCGCCGAGCGCGCTGACCGCGGCGGGCGCGCCGAGCCAGGCGAGCGCCGCCAGGCCGGCGCCGACGCCGAGCGCGAGCCACATGCCGTCGACGCCGGCCTGCAGGGCCTCGCGTTCGCGGCCCGCGCCCATGAGCCGGGCGACGACGGCGGTGGTCGCGTAGGCGAGGAACACGCACAGGCCGACGACGGTGAGCAGCAGGTTGGAGGCGAGCGCGAGGCCCGCGAGCTGCGCGGTGCCGAGTCGCCCGACCACGGCGGAGTCGACGAGCACGAACAGCGGCTCGGCCACGAGCGCGCCCAGCGCCGGCACGGCGAGGGCGAGGATCTCGCGGTCGATCGAGGACGTGCGCGCCCGGGGCGGGCGCGGGGTGCGTGCGGCGCGGTGCGGCGCGCGGTCTGACCGTGGAGGATCGGCCCGCGGGCGCGAGTCGTCCGCGGTGGGATGCACCTCACTCACCTTCTTTTCCTCCACAGGCTGAGGGGAATGTCCGCGCTGGTCAGCGGGCCGCGACGCCTTGTACACAGGCGCTGTCCCCAGTTGTGCACAGTGTTGTCCACCGGCTGTGCACAGTAGCAGGGGGTTGTCCACACCCCGGTCCACACCACCGTCCACAGGGCCGATTGCACCGGGGTGCGGCGGGGCCTAGCGTCGTCGCGAGTGTCGGTGGCCCGGGGTAGAACAAGGGGGCACGCGGCGAGCAACATTCCTAGGGGCGGGAGCGGTATGTCGATCGAGGAGCTCGAATCCTCCTATCACGGGTCTCCCGCCGCGTTCGACCGCACCCCACCGCAGGACATCAACGCCGAGATGAGCGTGCTCGGCGGCATGCTCATCAGCAAGGACGCCATCGCCGACGTCGTCGAGACCATCCGCGGCAACGACTTCTACCGCCCGGTCCACGAGACCGTCTACGACGCGATCCTCGACCTGTACGGGCGGGGCGAGCCCGCCGACGGCATCACCGTGGCCGACGAGCTGCGCCGACGCGGCGAGCTGGAGCGCGTCGGGGGAGCGGCCTACCTCGCCGACCTCGTCGCGGGCGTGCCCACCGCCGCCAACGCCGGCTACTACGCCCGCATCGTGCGCGAGCGCGCCGTGCTGCGCCGCCTCGTCGAGGCCGGCACGCGCATCGTCCAGCTCGGCTACGCGCGCGACGGCGGCGACGTGGACGACATCGTCAACAACGCCCAGGCCGAGATCTACGCCGTCACCGAGCGGCGCACCACCGAGGACTACCTGCCGCTCGCCGAGATCATCGGCGGCACCATGGACGAGATCGAGGCGGCCGGTCACCGCGGCGAGGGCATGACCGGTGTGCCCACCGGGTTCGCGGACCTCGACCGGCTGACCAACGGCCTGCACGCGGGGCAGATGATCGTCATCGCGGCCCGGCCGGCGATCGGCAAGGCGCTCGCGCTCGACACACCCCTCCCGACGCCCACCGGCTGGACGACGATGGGCGAGGTCGCGGTGGGTGACCAACTTCTCGGGGCCGACGGGCGAGCGACGCGGGTGGTCGCGGCGACTGAGGTCATGGTGGACCGGCCGTGCTTCGAGGTCGAGTTCGACGACGGCACGGTGATCGTGGCGGACGCGGAGCACCTGTGGGCGACGAGCACCCGGGCCCAGCGCCGCCGGGCGCACGCTGGGCGGCCGGCAGAGACGACCACACGGACGACGCGGGAGATCGCCGCGACGGTGCGGTGCGCCTCGACGGACGCGCGCGCCAACCACACCGTGCGCACGACGGGCGCGCTGGCTCTGCCCGAACGTGATCTCCCCTTGCATCCGTACGCGCTGGGCGTGTGGCTCGGTGACGGGCACTCGGCGTCCGCTCGGTTCACCTCTGCGGATGTCGAGATCGCGATGACGATCGAGGGGCTCGGCTACGACCTCACGGAGACCGAGCCTCACGAGGGGCCCGTCACGGCCATCTTGCGCTCGCTCGGTGTGCTGGGGAACAAGCACATCCCGATGAGTTACCTGCGTGGTTCGGAGCGGCAGCGGCGCGCCCTGCTCGCCGGACTGCTCGACACGGACGGAACGGTCAACCCCACCGGGAGCCCTCAGTTCACCTCGACGAGCCGACGGCTCGCCGACGGCGTCCGAGAGCTTCTCCACAGCCTTGGCTACCGGACAGGCTGGTCGCAGAAGCGCGTCAACGGACGAAGCCCCGCCTCGTCTACAGCGTTCACGATCACGTTCACGACCGATGACGACGTGTTCTGGCTCGAGCGCAAGCGCCTCGTCCACAAGGACCGGCGCCGTCCGTCGTCGGCTCGGCTCACCCAGCGCTCGATCGTTCAGGTCCGCCCGGTCGAGTCCGTGCCGGTGCGGTGTGTGCAGGTCGACAGCGCTGACCGCCTCTACCTCGCGAGCCGGGCGATGATCCCGACGCATAACTCGACGCTCGCAATCGACATCGCCCGCTCGGCGTCGATCAAGCACGGGCAGGCGTCGGTCGTGTTCTCGCTCGAGATGGGGCGCAACGAGATCACGATGCGTCTGCTCGCCGCCGAGGCGCGCGTGCACCTGCAGAAGCTGCGCAACGGCAATATGGCCGACGACGACTGGCAGAAGCTCGCCAAGGTCATGGGCAAGGTGTCCGAGGCGCCGCTGTTCATCGACGACTCGCCCAATATGTCGCTCATGGAGATTCGCGCCAAGGCGCGACGGCTCAAGCAGCGGCATGACCTCAAGTTGATCGTCATCGACTATCTGCAGCTCATGTCGTCGGGCAAGCGCGTGGAGTCACGTCAGCAGGAGGTCTCCGAGTTCTCGCGCGCGCTCAAGCTGCTCGCCAAGGAGCTTGAGGTCCCCGTGATCGCGCTGTCGCAGCTCAACCGTGGGCCGGAGCAGCGCGGCGACAAGAAGCCGCAGATGTCGGACCTTCGCGAGTCCGGCTGCCTCACCGAGGACACGCGCATCCTGCGCGCCGACACCGGTGCCGAGACGACGATGGGCGAGCTGTTCGCGCTCAACGCCAAGGACGTGCCCGTGTGGGCGCTCAACGAGCGGCTGCAGTATGTCCGCCGCCACCTCACCCACGTGTTCCCGACGGGCGTCAAGCCCGTGTTCCGACTGCGCCTGGCGTCCGGCAAGGAGGTCGAGGCGACGGCGAACCACCCGTTCCTCACGTATGAGGGCTGGACGCCGCTGGGCGAGCTCGAGGTGGGCGCGCGCCTGGGCGTGCCGCGGCACGTGCCCGGGCCTGAGATGTGCGCGCAGTGGGACGACCGCAAGGTCGTGATGCTCGCGAACCTGCTGGGCGACGGGTCCTCCGTGACGCGCCAGGCGACCGAGGATGCGTCGATCGACAAGCGCAACTCCATCGCCGAGTGGCTCGACGACCTGGGACTCTCCAGAGCGCCCAGCCACGAGAGATTCGTGCCCACCAGCGTGTTCCACCTGCCCAAGCAGCAGATCGCGCTCTTCATCAAGCACCTTTGGGCGACTGGCGGCTCGGTCACCGTCGACGCGAACGGTCGCGGCGGGCGCATCTCCTACCGCTCGACCTCGCGCCCGCTTCTCGACGGCGTGGCGCGGCTGCTGCTGCGCTTCGGCATCTCCGCGCGGGTGCGCGCCGCGACGGGCGAGGCCAGGAACCGTCAGGGACACACGCTCGACATCTCAGGTGTCGACGACCAGCGGCGCTTCCTCCAGGAGATCGGCGTCCGCGGCGACGGCGAGGCGGCCGAGCGGCTGCTCGCGATCGTCCGCGACACCTCCGCGAGCCCGAACGTCGATGTGCCGCGGCAGGTCTGGGACGACGTGCGCGACGTGCTTGTCGAGAACGGCATGACGCATCGGCAGTTCGCCGAGGCCGTCGGCGCGAGGTTCGGTGGGAGCCCCCTGGGGGAGGCGGCGCCGTCGCGTCAGCGCCTCGGAAAGATCGCCGCCGTGCTGGAGGGCGAGGAGCTCGAGATCATGGCGGTCAACGACCTGCTGTGGGACGAGGTCGTCTCCATCGAGCCCCTGGGGGAGAAGCAGGTCTTCGACGCGACCGTGCTCGACACCCACAACTTCATCGCCAATGGGATCGCCGTCCACAACAGCATCGAGCAGGACGCCGACATGGTGATCCTGCTGCACCGTGAGGACGCCTACGAGAAGGAGTCGCCGCGCGCGGGCGAGGCCGACCTCATCGTGGCGAAGCACCGTAATGGACCGACGGACACGATCACCGTCGCCTTCCAGGGGCACTACTCCAGATTCGTGGACATGCAGGCGTAGCGCGGGTGTTGTTGTTGATCTGCGGGCTGTTTTTCATAGTTGGGCACATATGTTTCATAAGCGCGGCTACACCTCCGGGTGAGCGTTGCTGAACCCGACGCGGAGCCGGACTGGAGCGGCGGCTGACGGGCTGCGGCCGCCTCAGGGCTTGAAGATCGACTCGACCGGGACGGTGAAGCACTCCGCGAGCCTGAAGGCGAGTGCGAGCCGCGGGTCGAGCCGTCACCCGGCGACCGGACGGCCCGCGCGCAGAGCCACGGCTCGTCCGGCCGGGAACGCCCCCGCGACGGCGCGTAGCGTGCTCAGCGTCTCGTCGAGGTGCCCGCCCTCGAGTAGGGGTGTGAGCTCGTCGTACAGCGCCCGCTCGGCGTCCTCCACCTGCCGCACCTTGCGCTCGCCCTCGGGGGTCAGCCCGAGTCTCACCGACCGGCGGTCCGTGCCGACGTCGCGTGACACGAGACCGGCGAGGACGAGGCGATCCACGAGCCGGCTCGGGCTCGTGCCCGTCTCGCAGACCAGGAGCTCGCCCAGGTCGGACAGCATCAACGGTGCTCGGTCCTGGAGCACTCGCAGCACCTCGGCCTGCGAGGGCGTCAGCCCGACCGTCCGGAGCCGTCGCGCCAGCAGGCGGTTGCCCTCGCGCTGCACCGCCAGCACCAGGTAGCGGAACTCCTCGACCGGCGTCATGCGCGCTCCGTCAGCCACCTGCCCATCTTGACAGGCTGCATGACGTGACATCTACTTTCTTGAAAGATGACACGACATGAAAAGGGGGGCCGACATGGCGTTCCAGATGGCCGTCGAGATCGCCGCGCCCGCAGACCACGTGTTCGCACACGTTGCCGACGTCATGACCATGCCGCAGTGGTACTCGGCGGTCCGTTCGGCCCGTCACCTCGGCGGCGGGCCCGGCGTCGGTGGCCGCTACGAGGTGGTCCGGGAGCTGCCGGGCGGTCCGGTCCGCAACGAGGTGGAGGTGACGTCGTTCGAGCCGGGCCGCGAGATCACCCTCACCTCACGGACCGGGCCGACGCCGTTCGTCTACCGGTACGTCGTCGACGGCACCCCGGACGGGTCGCGCGTGACCCTGGATGGGCACATCAGCGGCGAGGGACTGCGAGGGCCGGCCGCGCTGCTCGGCGGCCTCGCGGAGCGGCTCTTCAGCAAGGGGATGAAGGACAACCTCGAGCACCTGCGCAGGATCATCGAGGCCGGCTGACGGTCTGTCGGCGGACGGTCAGCAGGTATCGCCGCGCCATCCAAAGCGCCGGCGGTGCATGGGCGCAGCAGACGCGGGTGACCACGAGACCACCCGGCAGACGGCGGCCAGACAGCCGTCGGGGGACCGCGCGACCTGGACGCCATGGACGGCCACAGGATCAAAGCTGGGCTCTACGACACCTACATGGCACACCTGCGTGCCCACGGCCGCAACGAGTTCTACCTCTACGCCGACACCCGCTGCTCGTACGGGTTCTACGAGAAGCAGGGCATGAGGCGCGCGGCGGAGAAGGACATGACGATCCGCCTCGACGGCAGGCCCGAGACCCTCGGCGTCTTCCTCTACGCAGGCATCGCCAACGCGACTGTGAAGGCAGCGACGACCGTCGTCTGACGGGAGTTGTCGATCGCGCCGATCGGTCAACGAAGTCCCGGTCTACATTTCTCGATCCTGGAGACACGCGCGGGATCGAGAAAGGTAGGCCGGCGTGTCTGCGAAGACTGCGCTGCACGTCGACAGTTGTCGACGTGCAGCCAAGTTTTCGCAATCTGGCAGATACGTTTCGTAAGCATCAAGTCCGGGTTCTCCTCGATGAGGGCGCGACGCATGTCGTTCGCGTGCTCAACGTCGACGCAGAAGATCGGATTGGCGCGGGTGCCCGCATAGTGACGGGTTCTTGAGCGAGGCGCTGTCGCGGTGGCGTAAGCCGAAACACCACGAACACGGATCACTTGATCACCGGCTGCCAGTCCAAGACCCCGGGGGAGGCGGCGGCTGCGGCAGTGCGTGTAGCAGCCGCCGATGCCCGCGCGGAGACTCTGAGTGCGGTGCTCGAGCGCATCCAGCCAGGGGGTGGAGGAGGGCCAGAGACGACGGCTTGAGTGTCGGAGTCCTGGGGCGACAGCAATAGGGTCCCGGTCCGGGAAGCCGGTGGTCACTCAACAAGGTCGAACAGCTCTTGCGCGTTGTGCTCAAGGGCGCGAGCGCGGATGGCGCGGTCTTGCGTCGCCGCCTCGACGGTGGCCCGGGCGGCGAGTACGTCGCCGTAGGGGGCGTTCGACCCGAACAGGCATCGGTCAGGGATCTCGTTGAGCGCAGCGCGCACGACGAACAGCTGCAGCGCGGACGACAGGTCGAGGTAGACGTTGGGGTGCTGCGTGGCAAGGTCGACCGCGAGCATGCTGTTGAGTCCGCCGAAGGCTCCGATGATGACCGGCACGCGTGGGTGGCGGGCGGCGACGGCAGCGTATGCGCGCAGGTCGTCCGCGTTGTTCGGCTCGATGCCGTGGGTCAAGACGGGTAGCGGTCGACCGGCCGTTGTCTCTGCGGATGCCCGCACGACCGATTCGATCAGCGCGCCTTGACCACCCGCGGGTGTCAGTTCGCCGATCCCTACGGTGTGGGGATCGGCCACGGCGTCCTGCGTTGCCGCCATGATGCGCTCATCGGGCCACTCAAGTGCGATCTTGCGCATGGCCAAGGCCCCGGGCCAGGCGGCAAGAGCGACCTCGACCTCGCGTTGGCTTCTCCCGTACCGCTCATCGGGAGTAGTCGCGCCGTCGAGCAGCCCCGCCAAGCCATCGAGCTCGGCCCGGACCTCGTCCAGCGTCGTGGCGCGCTCGGGGTGTACTGCCGTGGACAAGAACACAGGACGGGTGACGCCGGCCTCCTCGGCGCGCTGCCGGTACAGCTCGAAGTCGGTCGTGACATGGGCGTGGATGTCAATCATCAGAACTCCTCTCCGCTCACCACGACGCTAAACTCTGACACCAGCGTCAAGGTCAAGTCAGAGGGTGCAGGCATGCGTATCGGGCGGCTCGCTCAGATCACCGGCGCATCACCGCGATCGCTGCGCCACTACGAGTCCGTCGGCCTGCTCCGGTCACGCCGGCTCGCTAACGGGTACCGCGAATACGACGACGATCAAATAGGACAAGTCGCTCTGATTCGCGACCTGCTGGCTGCCGGGCTCGCTCTGGACGCCATCGCCGTGGTCGCACCCTGCCACAGCGCCGACGGGATCTCCCAGCGCTGCCAAGCCGCGTCTGATCGCATCGATGCCGAGATCGCCAGGCTCGACCAACGGGCAGCGGAGATCACAGCCGCACGCCGTCGCCTCCGCGCTTTACAGATGTAGCCGCTCCCATTACCCCAGCTCGTGTTGCGCGGCTCGAGCGCTGGCTGAGCCCTGATCCGTAAGTTGTTGGGTGGCCGGGTGTGGCTGAGAGCCCGCCAGGCCGTGTGTGGTCGGGTGGGCCTGTCGGGTGGCTCAGGCGACGTGGTCGATGCGGCGCCATTCGCAAGCCGGCCCGCCTCACGCCGCTGACCTCGCTGTACTTCGCTCAGATCATGCTCGACGCCGGCCTGCCGGCCGGTGTGCTCAACGTCGTCCCGTCGGCGTCGGTGTCCGCCGTGAGCGAGCCGCTGTTCGCCGACCCCCGACTGCGCAAGGTCTCCTTCACGGGCTCGACCGCCGCCGGGCAGAGCCTCATCCGGGCTGCCGCCGAGAACGCGCTGCGCACCTCGATGGAGCTCGGCGGCAACGCCCCGCTCATCGTGTTCGAGGACGCGGACCTCGACCAGGCCGTCGAGGGCGCGATGGCCGCCAAGCTGCGCAACGGCGGCGAGGCGTGCACGGCAGCGAACCGCCTGTACGTGCACGAGTCGGTGGCCGACGCGTTCGTCGAGAAGCTCGCCGGCAAGATGCGCGCCGTCCGGGTCGGCAACGGCCTGGCGGAGGGCACCACGCTCGGCCCCCTCGTCGAGGCCAAGGCCGTCGACTCCGTCGAGGCGTTCGTGACGGACGCCGTCGAGCGCGGCGCGACCGTCGTCGTCGGCGGCTCCCGCGTGGAGGGCAAGGGCCACTTCTTCCCGGCGACTCTGCTGCGCGACGTGCCGACGGACGCCCGGTGCATGCGCGAGGAGATCTTCGGCCCGGTCGCCCCGGTCGCCACCTTCTCCACCGAGGACGAGGCGGCCGAGCTGGCGAACTCGACCGAGTACGGCCTCGCGTCCTACGTCTTCACCCAGGACGTCCGCCGGGGCCCGCGCTTCGCCGAGCGTCTCGAGTTCGGCCTCCTCGGCCTCAACGTCGGCGTCATCTCCAACGCGGCGGCCCCGTTCGGCGGCATGAAGCAGTCCGGCACCGGCCGCGAGGGAGGTTTCGAGGGCATCGCCGAGTACCAGGAGGTCCAGTACGTCGGCATGCCGCTGTGACGGCAGCCCGCTGGACGGCCTGGGACGGCCTGACCAGTAGCGTGACCGCCGATGGGTTCATCGCCCTGGCCTGCTGGTTCGCGCTCGACGCGCGCCGCGACCCGCGACGGCTGCGCGTCGGGGTGCTGCTGCTGGCGGCTGCGCTCGTCGGCAACGGCATCACGATGGTCCGGCGGGAGGGGCGCCGGCTCGGCAACCTGCTGTCCGGGCTGCTCGGCCTGCTCCTGCTCGAGTTCTTCGCCCTCGCAGTCCTCGCCGTCCTCACCGAGTCCTACCGGCTCATCCTCTGGCTCCTGGCCGTGATGGTCCCGGCGGGCTACCTCGCGTTCGGATTCAGCGCCTACCTGCTGTGGTCGTGGCTGTACCAGCGCGGCGTGCGCCGATGGGCCAAACCCACCGGCGCCGTCGTCGTGCTGGGCTCGGGGCTGGTCGGCGGACGGGTCTCGCCGCTGCTGGCGTCGCGGCTCGACGTCGGGCGGACGGTCTTCGAGCATGCGCGCGGGGTCGAGCCCGCCGTCGTCGTCCGCGAGGACCGCTCCCGCACCACGCAGCAGAACCTCGGGTACACGCGGCGGCTGCTCGCCGAGCGCGGCGTCACCGGCAGCGTCACCGTGGTCACCAACAACTTCCATGCGTTCCGCGCGGCGACGCTGCTGCGCCGGACCGAGATGGAAGGGCACGTCGTCGGGGCTCCCACGGCCGGCTACTACTGGCCGAGCGCGACCATCCGCGAGTACGTCGCGCTGCTGCGCGACGGCGGGTGGCTCACCGTCGCGGGCCTGGTGCTCGCAGGCTCCCCGCTGGTGGTGCTGGCGGTCGTGACGGTGGCCGGCTGATCCCTCCCCGGCTCGGCGCGCCGCGCGGCGGTTCGTGGTGACGGGATCGTGTGAGCCATCTCATACACCGAAGTTAGGTAAGCCTTCGCTTCACTGCTAGCGTCTGGCGCGCACGGTTCGCCAAGGCAAGGCTTACCTAAACCAATTGAAGGACTTCACCGATGTCCCACCCCACCCGCCGGAACCTGCTCCAGGCAGCCGGCCTCGGTGCCTTGGCGGCCACGCTCGGCCTGTCCGCCTGCTCGACCCGCGCGCCCGCCGCCGACGCGGCGGACGCCCCGTCGTCGGGTGATGCCAGCGGCACTGTGACCGTGACCGACCAGTACGGCACGACGATCGAGCTCGACGGCCCGGTGGAACGCATCGCCTCGGCGATCATTCCCGTGCCGTCGATGATCATCGCCGCCGACCGCGGGGCCGACCGGATCACCGGCATCAACCAGGTGGCCGCGAAGTTCGCCCAGAACGGCTTCCTCGCCACGATGTTCCCCGAGCTGCTCCAGACCTCGGTCATCGCTGGCCAGGACTTCGTGCCCAATGTCGAGGAGATCCTCAAGGGCAACCCCGACGTCGTCATCCAGTGGGGCGACAAGGGCGACGACATCGTCGAACCCCTCCGGGCGGCGGGCCTGCCCACCATCCTGCTCAGGTACGGCACTCAGGAGGACCTTGAGGCCTGGGTCACCATCTTCGGCGACCTGCTCGGCACGCAGGACAAGGCCCAGCGCATCCTCGACACCTTCGAGTCCGACCGCGCACTGGTGGCCAGGACGGTCGCCGGAAGGGCCAAGCCGCGCACGCTGCACCTGTACAACGCTGCCGAGCAGACCGCGGCGTCTGCCGCCGGGTCCTACATGGACTACTGGATCGAGCTGGCCGGCGGCACCAACGTCGCCAAGGACGCCGGCCAGGGCACCACGGTGGAGATCACGCAGGAGCAGGTGCTCGCGTGGGACCCCGAAGTGGTCACCCTCGGCAACTTCGACCCCATGACGCCGGCCGACTTCATGGCCGACCCACGCTGGTCCACCCTCTCGGCGGTGAAGAACAAGCGCGTCCACAAGGTGCCCAACGGCGGCTTCGCCTGGGACCCGCCATGCAACGAGTCGAACCTCATGTGGCAGTGGGCCGCGACCGTCTACCACGACGGCGTCGACCTGGGCCTGCGCGACAAGATCCGCACCACGTTCGACGACCTGTACGGCTACGAGATGTCCGACGCCGACATCGACAAGGTGCTGCACGCCGAGTCCAACGCCGGATCGGCCCGCTGGGAGGTGTTGTCCGCGTGACGACGCCGACCCCCGCAACCCTGTCCCGCCGCAACCTCTTGCAGCTCGGCGGCCTCGGCGTCGCCGGCGCGCTGCTCGCCGCGTGCTCCACGCGCGAGCCGGCCGCCGGCGCGGCCGACGACGGCGGCACCGCTGCGGCAAAGTCCGGCGCGGCCACGTCGGGCCCCGTCACGGTGACCGACGCCTTCGGAACGACGCTCACCTTCGACAACCCCGTCGAGCGGCTCGCGACCGCGATCATGCCGCTGCCGGCGATGGTCGCGGGCGTGGCCGGCACCACCGACGTCCTTGTGGGCGTCAACGAGGTGTCGGTGCGCTACGCGAAGGAAGGCATGCTCAGGACGGTCTTCCCGGCCTTTCTCGACACCCCGACGATCGCGGGCAACGACTTCATGCCCAACGTCGAGGAGCTGCTCGCCCAGGACCCGCAGGTCGTGATCACGTGGGGCGACAAGGGCGACGACATCATCGAGCCCATCCGCGCGGCCGGGCTGCCGGTGCTCCTGTGCGAGTACGGCACGCAAGAGCGGCTGGAGTTCACCATCGGGATGCTCGGCGACCTGCTCGGCGCGAAGGACCGCGCGCAGGCCACGCTCGACCGGTTCGCCGACGTGCGCCAGACCGTGCAGAAGGCTGCCGACAGCAAGACCAAGCCGCGCGTCCTCTACCTGTACAACGTCGTCGACCAGCTCACCTCGGCGGCCGAGGACTCCTACATGCACTACTGGATCGACCTGGCCGGCGGCGAGAACGTCGCGGCGGGTGCCGGCAGCGGCTCGAACGCGTCCGTCACGCTCGAGCAGGTCCTCGCATGGGACCCCGAGGTCATCGTCATCTCGAACTACGACCCGACGACGCCGGCCGAGCTCCTGGCAGACGAGCGCTTCAGCACGCTCCCTGCCGTGCGCGACCAGCGCGTCTACAAGGCCCCCATCGGTGCCTACGCGTGGGACGTGCCGTGCACCGAGTCTGACCTCATGTGGCAGTGGGCGTCCACGGTGCTGCACGGCGCCGAGCACGACCTGCGGGCCAAGGCCCGCGAGGTCTTCGCCGACCAGTACGGCTACGACCTCACCGATGCCGACCTGGATCAGATCCTGCACGCCGAGGCGAACTCCGGGAGCGCGGGCTATGCGTCCCTTCTCGCCTGAGGCGACGGTCGAACCGTCGTCGGTGTCGGCGCCCGAACGGGCGCCCGACGCCGACCGCCGCGCCCCGCGCTCGCTCGTGGTCCCGCTGCTCGTGGTCGCGTTGGTGGCCGTCGCGCTGGTGGCGGTGGCCGTCGGGCGCTACACCGTGCCGGTCAACGAGGCGGCGCGCCTGCTGCTGGACCGGGTGCCGTTCCTGGCGGTCCCCCAGACGTGGACCGAGGCGGAGGCCAAGGTCGTGCTGTCGGTGCGGGCCCCGCGTGTGCTGCTGTCCATGCTGGTGGGGGGTGGCCTCGCGCTGGGCGGCTCGGCGCTGCAGGCGGTGTTCCGCAACCCGTTGGTCAGCCCGCAGATCCTGGGCGTCAGCTCAGGTGCGTCGTTCGGCGGCGTGCTCGCCCTCCTGCTGGGCCTCGGCTCGGCGGCGCTGGTGGGCGGGGCGTTCCTGTTCGGCTTCGTCGCGCTGTGGCTGGTCATGCAGATCGGCCGCACACGGTCGGGCAACGCGATCCTCATGATCGTGCTGGGCGGAACCGTGGTCAGCGCGTTCTTCGGGGCGCTGGTCTCGCTGGTCACCTATGTCGCCGACCCGTACACCACCCTCCCGTCCATCACGTTCTGGCTGATGGGGTCGCTCGCCACGGCGAGCTACGCGCAGGTCGCGATCGCCGCCGTGCCGGTGCTCATCGGTGCGGTGGTCGTCATCGGGCTGCGGTGGCGGGTCAACGTCCTGTCGCTCGGGGACGACGACGCCCGTTCCCTCGGCGTCGACCCGGGCCGCCTGCGCGCGTTGCTCCTCGCGATGGTGGCCCTCATGACGGCCGGAGCCGTCGCGGTCTCGGGCGTCATCGGCTGGGTCGGCCTCGTGGTCCCGCACATCGCGCGCATGATCGTCGGCCCGGACCACCGGGTGTCCATGCCCACCACGTTCCTGCTCGGTGCCGCGTACCTCACGGTCATCGACACGCTCTCGCGCACGCTCACGCCGGGTGAGCTGCCGCTCGGCATCCTCACCGCGATCATCGGCGCGCCGGTGTTCGTGTGGTTGCTGCGCACGTCCCGACGGAGGGGATTCGGCGATGTCTGAGGCTCTGGTCACCCGCAGGGCGCCGACGGCACCGGTCACCGCGAGCAGCGGTTCGACGACGGAGGAGCCCGCGCTGCGCCTGCGCGGCCTCGGCCACCGCTACGGCAGCAAGGACTGGCTGTTCCGCGGTGTCGACCTCGACGTCCCCGCCCGCGGCATCACCTCGATCCTCGGCCCGAACGGGCAGGGCAAGTCCACCCTGCTGCGCTGCATCGCCGGTCTGCAGAAGCCGATCGAGGGCACCGTCGAGCGCTCCGGAAGGATCGGTTACGTACCGCAGGCCACCGGCACCGGTGCGTTCGCGTACACGGTCTTCGACATGGTCCTCATGGGGCGGGCGCACGCGGTCTCCCCGTTCGCCAGCCCCTCACGGGCCGACCGAGGGATCGCGACCGCGGCGCTCGAGCGCGTCGGGGCGGCCGACCTCGCCGACGCCGCGTTCGGGGAGCTGTCGGGCGGCCAGCGCCAGCTCGTGCTCATCGCGCGGGCCCTGACGTCCGAGTGCCGCCTGATAATCCTCGACGAGCCCGTCTCCGCGCTCGACCTGCGCAACCAGGCCGTCGTCCTCGGCCTGCTGCGCCAGCTCGCCGCGGAGGGCACCGGAGTCCTGCTCACTACCCACCACCCCGACCACGTCCTGCACCTCGGCGGCGACGTCGTCGTCATGCAGGCCCCCGACGACGTGCGGCACGGGCCCGTGTCCGACCTCGTCACGAACGACGTCCTGACCGCGCTCTACGGCATCGGCGTGCGCAGCGCCGTCGTCGACGACGCCGGGACGCCCCGCACCGTCTTGTTCACGCGCTGGGAGGAGACCACCGCATGACCACCGTCGCCGAAGCGCCAGGAGCCGCGACCCACGAGGCCGCGCCCGCCGCCGTCCTGCACGTCACGCAGGGCTCGTACACCGGCATGACCGGCACCAAGCTCGAGAACGACACCTCGGGGGTGCGCACTGTCGACGTGTACGACCTGCCTGCGCTCGATCTGTCGTCCGTGCGCGGCCTGGTGATCAACGGCAACACCGACCAGGTGTTCCTGGCCCGGCATGCCGGCCTGCTCACCGACCTCGTCGCGCGCGGTGGCCGCGTCGCCGTCATGGGCCATCCCGTGACCGACTTCCTGCCCGGCCTGGGCCGCTGGCACCGGCTCGACTACACAGGCCCCGACGACCTGGAGATCACGCCCGGCGACCCGCACCCGGTGTGGGAGGGCGTCGACGGCGCCGACGTGTCGCAGCGGCGCGGCGTCACCGGTTTCTACGCACGCGGATACAGCGACCGGCTGCCCGAGGCTGCGAGCGTGATCGCCCGGATCGGGCCGCACCGCCTGCCCGTCGACTACGCCTACCCGCTCGGCGCCGGCCAGGTGCTCGTGCACGGCGGCCTCGACTTCCCGGCGTTCCGGCACGACGGCGACACCGGCGCCCGCCTGTTCCCCCAGCTGCTCGCATGGCTGGCCGAGGGCGCCGACGGCGCGGCCCGGGCCACGGTGTCGGACGCCGACGTCGCGGCGGCGCGTGCCCTTGCCAGTGCGGCCGCCAAGGCAGAGCGGAGGGACCCGGCGGGCCGCACCACGACGGCCGCCCGCGGCCGCCGTCCGGCGCTCGTGCACGGCGGGTCCCACTTCCACCTGGCGACGCTGCGCGACCGCACGCTCGCCGTGCACGGCGTGCAGCCCTACCACCTCCTCGATCTCCAGCCCGGGGACCTGGACCAGCACGACGTCGTCATCGTCGCCGACCGCCTGCACGCCGAGCTGCTGCGCTCGCACGCCGCCGAGCTGCTGGCCGTGGCCGAGCGCGGCGGCACGCTCGTGGTGCTCGGCGAGTCGGGGGCGCACACCTGGATACCGGGCGTGGAGTGGGAGTTCCGGCCCACGAACTTCTGGTGGTGGCGGGAGGCCGAGGATCCGGGAATCCGCACCCGCTCAGAGGAGCACGAGGTGTGGGAGTACCTGTCCACCAAGTCCGTGGTGTGGCACTTCCACGGGATGCTGCGCACCGCGCACGAGGTGACGCCGCTGGTCGTCGCCGAGGAGCCCGGACCCGACGGCTTCCCGCACGACGCCGGGATGATGCTCTACGAGGACCGCACCTCGACGCCGGGCCGGATCATCGCCTCGACCATGGACCCGACCTACCACCACGGCAACAACTTCATGCCCGGCTCGACGCTGCTGCTCTACTCGCTGCTGCGCTGGCTCGACCGTTGAGGCGGCTGCGGCGGGAGAACGCCGAGCTGCGCCGTGCGAACGAGATCGTGAACGCGGCCTCGGCCTTCTTCCCGTCAGTTCCGTGGTTGGGCTGGTGTCCAGATCCCGAAGGCCCTCAGCGCGCCGAGCGGTCAAGGGCTGCCTACCCGGCCGGTGCGCAGCGGGGGGAGCCGGCTTCGACGCGGTGCGGCACAGGGAGGTCGTCCTCGTACGCCGGCACCCGACGCTGCCCGGGTTGACGACCAGGGTTCCGTCGGGCAGCCGGCGGGAGCGTTGCAGGTGGGTGTGCCCGCACAGGTACACCGCATACCGGCCGGCGTGCTCGCCGAGGCGAGCCGAGACCTCGGCGTCGGACGCCTCGCGCAGTCCGCCGGCGACGTCCGGGTCGACGGTGTGCAGCAGGTAGCACAGGTCGTCGTCCGGGCTGCCGTGGAACGCGAGCACGCCCGGACGGGGCTCGGTGCGGGCGGGCAGCCGTGACAACCAGTCCAGGGCGGCCTCGTCGAGCGCCTCGTAGGCGTGCCGGTCGGAGGCGCCCATCTGGTCCACGCGTCCGGTGAGCACCTGCCGCTCGTGGTTGCCGGCGATGTTCACGACGTCGGGCCGCTGGCGCAGCAGGGCCGCGGTGCCGCGCGGGTCAATGCCGCCCGAGACGATGTCACCGAGGTTGACGACGAGGTCCGCTCGCTCCCGGTCGATCTCTGCGAGCACGGCGCGCAGCGCCGGAGTGTTGCCGTGGACGTCGGAGAGCACCGCGATCGTCGGCATCCTGCGGTCACCGCTCCGCCGTGGTGTGCAGGCGCGCCACATCGCGCACGGCGTCGGCGACGGCCGTGAAGTCCTTGCGCAGGATGTGGTCGTGGTTGCTGGCGACCTTCGCGCTGATCGCCAGGTTGGGGTTGCGGGCCACGACCGCGTCGAGGCTGGCCCGGATGCGGTCCTGCTCGTCGCCCTTGCTGCCCAGCGACGTGCCCGACGCGACCACGAACCGGGTCGGTACGGTGATGGCGTCCAGCACCGGGGCCAGCTCGCGTTCGCGTGCGAGCCTGGCGGTCGGACGCTTCTGCGGGCGATGCGCCTGCACCACAGCGAGGTGCACCTGTGCGCCGGTCTGGCGTGGCTGCTCACCCCGGACGGGTGGCACGGACTCGGTTCGACCCTCCTAAGCGCCTTCCTCACACAGGTGGGTGTCACGGACGTCGACCAGCGGGCGCTGCACTCGGCGACCATCGTCACCGAGGAGTACCGGATCGACGGCCGCGTCGACGACGTCGCGCCGTATCCGACGCGGGCGGACATCGTGGTTCGCGTGCCGCTCGCGGGCATCTGCGTCGTGTTGGAGGCGAAGGTCTGGGCGGCCGAGCAGCCTCAGCAGTGCCAGCGGCTCGCCGAGCTGTGGGAGGACGAGTCCCCGACGCTGGTCTTCCTGACGCGGTCGGGTATCGCTCCGACGACTGCGCGGCCGGACGACGAGTGGCGGCTGCTGACCTGGCAGTCCGTCTCCTCGCTGCTGAGTGCCGCCGTCGGGCGGACGAACCCGCACCCGGGAGTTCGGGACTACCTGGAGACCATCGAGGAGTACGGAGGACGTCCCGCGTGACCGACAATGCCAAACTCAGCTTCTACCTTCGCCACCGCGCGCAGATCGAGGAGTGGGCTGCCCTACGCACGGAGGCGAACCGTGAGTTCGACGCCGCTCTGCGCGCCGCCATCGACGACGCCTTCTCCGACATGGCGATCTCCCACGAACTGCGTACCGACTGGAGACGGACGCACCTGTTCCTTCCGGTGTCGGCGGAGTACGCCCGCGTGGGAGCGGGCCTGTCGTGGCTGGCGACGGAGGGGCTCGAGGTTGGAGTGGTCATCGCGATCACTGCCCTGGACGGCAAGAAGGATGCCCGCCGTGGACACGTCCAGGAAGTGACGACACCTCTCCGGCTCCGCCATGGCATGAAGCCGGGTGACAACGAATGGATCTGGAAGGCGCTCAGCCTTCTGCCGGCGGGCAGCGAGGACCTCGACGGGTTCGCAAGGGCCCGTGTCGCCGAGACGATCGCCATCGCGGAGGAGCTTCGGCAGGCACTGCTCGCGCCGCGCGGCTGACGACACGCCCAGAATGAGGATTGAGAAGAGCAGGGCGGCGTGTCCGCGCACCTTGCACTGCACGTCGACAGTTGGAGACCGTTCGGCCGGGTGTGCCGGGTGGTGGGTGCGCGGCGCGGCGGGGTGTGAGGCCGCGGTGACTTACGGTTCCGCTTGACGTGCGCTTTCACCACCTGGGGAGGAACACCGTGGCACATCCTGAGCGGTTCGACGCGGTCGTGGTGGGGAGCGGGTTCGGTGGCGCGGTGGCGGCCGCGAGGCTGGCTCAGGCCGGCCAGAGCGTGGCGGTTCTCGAGCGCGGCCGGCGGTGGTCGCCGGGCGACTTCCCGCGGGACGACACGAGCCTGGACCGTGGCTGGCTGTGGGCGAAGGACCGTGGTCTGTATGACGTGCGGTGGCTCGACACGATGATCGGCGTCCAGGCGGCCGGCTGGGGTGGCGGGTCGCTGGTGTACGCGAACGTGTTCACCCGCCCCCCGCATGAGGTCTTCGAGTCATGGCCGGACGGGTTCGACCGCGCGTCGCTCGACCCGTACTACAACCTGGCCGCCCACATGCTCGGTGTGCGGCCCGTCGGCGTCGACCCGCTCACCGGTGACGTCCCCGCCCGTACGACGGCGATGGAGGACGCCGCCGCGCGCCTGCACCGCCCGGCCGGCACGCTCCGGCCCCTCCTGGCGGTCACGTTCGCCGACCAGGCCGAGGGTGCGGACGCAGGCGCGCCGGCGCCACAGGGGCCCGCGTGCACGTTCGTCGGAGAGTGCATGTTCGGCTGCAATGAGGGCGCCAAGAACAGCCTCGACCGCAACTACCTGGTGGTCGCCGAACGTCACGGTGCGACGCCGCTGACCGGGTGCGAGGTCGACCGGATCGAGCCCGAGGCGGACGGCTACCGTGTCCACTTCGTCGACCATGCGAGCGGAGCGCAGGCCTCGGTGATCGGCCGCGCCGTCTTCCTGGCCGCGGGAGCGGTGGCCACGACCGAGCTGCTGCTGCGCAACCGCGACGTGCATCGCACCCTTCCTGACCTGTCGCCGACGCTCGGGCGCGGGTTCTCCGGCAACGGCGACTTCCTCGCGTTCGTCTCGCGTCCGCGCACCGAGCTGCAGCCCGGGCGTGGCCCGACCATCACGACGACGACGGTGGTCGACTGCCATATCGGCGACGAGAAGGTCTGGTTCCAGGTGCAGGACGGCGCCTATCCGGCCCAGATCGCCGGTCTGGTGCGGTCGCTGAACCCGCTGCGCGGACGTGCGGGTTCGCGGGCGCGGCGGCCACCGCGGCCGCGCCGTCGGCGGCGCTCGGGGCGCAGGGACGAGACGATGGCCTTGCTGATGATGGGGCGGGACACCTCCGACGGCGTGCTCACGCTGGACCATCAGGGCGAGGCGCGGGTCGCCTGGCGCAACAAGCCGAACGGCGGGCTGTACCGGGCCGAGATGCGGGCGGCCAGGCAGACGGCGCGCCAGCTCGGCGGCCGGGTGCGGTATTTGCCGTCTTGGAGCGTGCTGCGGACCGGGGCGACCGTGCACAACCTCGGCGGCGCGCCGATCGGGCCGAACGCGGCGACGGGAGTCATCGACGAGCGCGGCCGCGTGCATGGATACCCGGGCCTGTACGTCGTCGACGGCGCGGGCGTCCCGGCGTCGACGGGGGTCAACCCGTCGGCGACGATCGCCGCACTGGCCGAGCGCCACGTCGAGGCCGCGGTGCGTGACCTGACCGGCGAGCCGGGCTGGGTCGCACCCGAACGGGCGCGGGTGCGGCCCGCACCGGTCCCCGAGGACGAGGCGATGGTGGCGGTGCAGCAGTGGCGTCAGGCGCGCGGCGGCTCCTACGACCCGTCACCCTGGCCCGTGCACTTCCGCGAGGCCATGGCGGGCGCGGCGACGATGACCCGTCCCGACGGCGGATCGGTCTGCGAGCCGCTGCGGCTCGGGCTCACCGTCGACCTGCCCGACGTCCGTACGGCGCCGGGCCACGCCGCCCCCGCCGCCGCGGTTGCCGGTGTCGCCTCCTTCGGAGCCACGCGCGTGCAGGTCACCGGGACCCTGGAGCTGTTCCCCGACGTGCGCGGCACGTTCATGCGCTATGACCTGCGCTACACCGACGGTGAGCGCTGCCACGGCGAGCTGGTGGGCAGCAAGACCCACTCGGGCGGCCCGTTGCCTCACCTGCGCGACCTGATGACGCTCCCGGTCTCGATCGACCACCACCTGGACGGCGTGCCCTGGCACGGCGCCGGTGTGGTCCGCATCTCCCTGCCGGGCCTCGTGCCGCTGGTGGGCTCGCTGCGGGCCGGCGGGCGGCACGGTGCGTCGTCGGCTGCGACCCTCGCGCGCTTCGCCCGGTACTTTGTGGTCTCCGCGTGGCGCCGGGCGGCGGCCTCAGGGCCCCAGGTCTGACGCCAGACCTCAGGCGCTCACCAACTGCTGTAGTCGAGTGATGCTCTCGCGCTGGCGGTCGAGGTGGGCGATGCGCTCCTGGACGGTGTGCAGGTGGTCGCGCAGGTATTCGGCGACGCAGGCGTCGAGCGTCGCGCCCTCGTCGGCGAAGCAGGGCAGGACCTTGGCGATGACGGCGAGCGAGAGCCCGCCGTCGAGGAGCAGGCGGATGCGGCGCACAGTCTCCACGTCGTCCGCCGTGAAGCGGCGGTGACCGGTGCTCGTGCGCGCGGCGTCGAGCAGCCCGCTCTGCTCGTAGTGGCGGATGGATCGGACGCTTGCACGTGTCCGCCGCGACAGCTCGCCGATGCTCAGGACGTCATCGTGCGGACCGCTCATCGCGTCCCCCTTGCATCTGACATTGGTGGTAGTTCCTACCGTCTGGACCCATGACGCCTACGACAGACATCACAACCCCTACTGGCGACACCTTCTTCCTGGGTGGTGGCCTGCCCGTCCGCCGCATCGGTCTGGGCGCCATGAGGCTGACCGACGCCACCGGAGACGGCACACAGGCAGGCGCTCAGATCTGGCGGGCTCCCGCGGATCCGGCGGAGGCGATTGCGCTGCTGCGGCGCGCGGTCGACCGTGGCGTCCAGTTGATCGACACGGCAGACGCCTACGCCCTCGGGGAGAGCGAGGAACTGGTGGCCCGGGCGCTGCACCCCTACCGGGACGACGTCGTGATCGCGACCAAGGTGGGCAACGTGCGCCCGTCGCCCACCGAGTGGGCGCCGCTCGGGCACCCGGCCTATCTCAAGCAGCAGGCCGAGTTGAGTCTGCGTCGGCTGCGGGTCGAGACGATCGACCTGCTCCAGCTGCACCGACTCGACCCCGCCTACCCGATCGCCGACCAGGTCGGGGCGCTGGCCGAGCTGCGCGAGCAGGGCAAGGTCCGACATCTCGGCCTCTCCGAGGTCACGGTCGAGCAGTTGGAGGAGGCGCAGACGATCGCTCCGATCGCCGCCGTGCAGAACCTCTACAACCTCTCTGCCCGAGGGCATGACGCGGTCGTCGACCACACCGCCGCACACGGCATCGCGTTCATCCCGTTCTTCCCGCTTGCGATCGGCGAGCACGCACGACCCGGCGGACCCGTCGACGCCGTCGCCCGCCGCCTCGGCGCCGCGCCCTCCCAGGTCGCGCTCGCCTGGCTGTTGCGCCGCGGACCCCACGTGCTCCCCATCCCCGGGACGACCTCGATCCGGCACCTGGAGCAGAACCTCGGCGCGGCCAGCCTGCTCCTGGGCGACGACGATGTGGCCGCGCTCACCGGCGGCTCGGAACGGTGAGCCTGTCGCTGGCGCTGATGGCCGCACGCAAATCCGCTGATGGCCGTCGCCGCCGCGGGCGCGCACGCTGTGTCGCATGTCACGCATCCTGATGATCGTCACGGCGGCAGACTCGCTGACTCTGGCCGACGGCTCGGCCCACCCAACCGGGTTCTGGGCGGAGGAGCTGGTGGTGGCCCACCGGACGCTGTCCGCCGCAGGCCACGAGGTCGTCGTCGCGACGCCCGGCGGCCGTCGGGCGCCCGTCGACCCTGGCTCGCTCGACGTGGCCGTCGTCGGCGACGCCGGCAAGGTCGACGAGTTCGCCGCTTACCTGAGCGACATCGAGGCCGTGCTGGAGCAGCCCGCGGACCTCTCCACTCTGGACGCCACGCAGTTCGACGCCGTCGTCCTGCCGGGCGGGCACGGGCCCATGGCCGACCTGGCCGGCGACCCGGCGGTCGGCGCGGCCCTGATCGCGGCCGACGACGCCGGCCGCGTGGTCGCGCCGTTCTGCCACGGCCCGGCCGCGCTGCTGAGCGCGACCCGCTGGAACGGGGAGTTCGCGTTCGCCGGGCGGCGGCTGACCGTGTTCACCAACGAGGAGGAGACGTCGGGCGGGCTCGGCGTCAACGCCCCGTGGTTCGTGGCGGACGCGCTGGCCGAGCGCGGCGCCGTCGTCGAGTCGGCCGCCCCCTGGAGCAGCCACGTCGTGCGCGACGGCAACCTGGTCAGCGGGCAGAACCCGCAGTCCAGTGACGCGGTCGCGGCCGCCGTCCTGGAGTTGCTCGCCGCCTGAGTGTCGCTGGTGGACGTCAGACCTCGGCCGTCGTGACCCGCGCGATCACGACGCGTGTGATCACGGCGGCCAGGTCGCGCAGGCTCCGGCTCGCCTCGGTTCTCCCGGACCGAGTGACCAGGTACAGCGTGTTGAGCGGCCCGATCTGCGGCCGGTGCAGCTCGACCAGCGACCCGTCCGCGAGCTGATCGCGCACCAGGTACTGGGGGAGCGCCGACATGCCGGCGCCGGCGACGACCGCCGCGCGGATGGCGCGCAGGTCCGGCACCACGGCCACCGCGCGGACGGTGTCGGGCCGGTGACCGAAGACCGACCGCCAGTAGCGGCGGATGATGGGCAGGTTCTCGGCGAACGCCACGACCGGGATGCGCTCCAGCTCGTCGACGACGCCGGGGCCGTCCGTGAGCCCTTGCCCCCAGCGTGGCGCGCCGACGAGCACGAACTCCTCGTCGGCGATCGGGGAGCCGCTCAGCCCCTGGGCGCGCGGGCGCACCGAGCTGACGACGACGTCGAGATCACCGTGCCGCAGTTGCGCGAGATGGTCGTCGGCCATGCCCACGTGCAGGCGCACCGGGCCGCCTGCCGCCGCGACGAGCTCGGGCACGTGTGGAGCCAGCACCTCGGCGACGAGGTCGGCCGCGCCGCCCACGTGCACGACGGCGCCCGCCTCGCCCGACAGTTCGACAAGGTCCTCCAGCGCGTCCAGGTGCCGGGCCGCCTGCTGGGCGAGCATGGTGGCGCGTGCGGTGGCGACCAGGCCTGCCGGTGTCCGGTCGAACAACTGGTAGCCGAGGGTGGCCTCCAACGCCCGCACGTGGCTCGACGCGGTGGGCTGCGAGATTCCGAGCAGCCGCGCGGCGTCGCTGACCGAGCCGGTTCGGTACGCCGTCAGGAACGTGCGCAGGTGATCAAGATTGTGGGCGGCCACGATCGGCATGCTCGCACAGGGTGGCGCTTTCGGAAGAGTGAATGTACAGTCACTCACATGAACCGAACGACGCTCTCCACCGCGGAGCTCCGCAAGCCGGTCGTCGCCTCGGCGGCGGTCCGGGAGTTCGCCCGCGGCGGTTACCACGGCACCACGATCGCCGACGTGGCCCGTGCCGCCAAGATCTCCCCGGCGTACGTGGTCAAGCTCTTCCCCACGAAGGAGCGTCTGTTCGTCACCGCGCTGGAGACCTGCTTCGACCAGGTCGTCGAGGCGCTCGCCGCCGGCGCCGACCGCGCCGAGGACCCGTCGCCCGACGGCGTCCTGTTCGCCATGGGCGACGCCTACGCCCGCCTCATCTCCGACCGGACGCTGCTCATGCTCCAGGTGCACGCCCAGTCGGTGGCCGACCTCCCCGAGATCGGCCAGGCGCTGCGCGCCGGACTGCACCAGGTCGTGGACTACGCCCAGAGCCGATCGCGCGCCTCGGACGAGGCCGTGCAGCGGTTCGTCGCCTACGGCCAGCTGTGCCACCTCATCGTCACCGCGCAGATCTCCGAGGCCCCCGAAGCCTGGGCGCGCCTGCTCACTGACGGCATCCGGCACCCCGGCTGAGTCCCGGCCCGTCGAGCCGCGCCCACCCCACCCAGCAACCCCCTGTGTACGCCCTCATCGGCTCACAAGTGAGTGACTGTTCACTCTATTTCGAACGGAGACCAGCATGAGCACCACCGACACCTTCCCCACCACCATCGACGAGTCCGCCCCCGTCGTCGTCCGCCGCGAGGTTCGCATCGAGGCGCCGATCGACCTGGTCTGGCGCCTGCACACCGACGTCGCCGCGTGGCCCACCTGGCAGACCGACGTCGCCTCGGCGCACATCGACGGCCCCCTCGTCCCGGGCGCGTCGTTCCGGTGGAGCACCCACGGAATCGACGTCACCTCGACCGTCTACGCGCTCGACGCACCGCGCCGCATCCTGTGGGGCGGCCCGGCGCAGGGCGTCACCGGCATCCACGAGTGGACGTTCGCGGCCGAGGGCGGCGCGACGATCGTGCGCACCGCCGAGTCCTGGGACGGCGATCCGGTCCGGGCCGACGCCGAGGGCCAGCGCGCCGCGCTCGACGCCTCCCTCGGCGCCTGGCTCACGCTCTTGCGCACCAAGGCCGAGGCCAAGGCGACCAAGCGAGCGAAGAGGGCGCCTCGGCGCCGGTGGGCGAAGGTCCTGGCCTGGATGTCGCTCGGCCTGACCGCACTGTTCGTCCTGGCCGAGCCCTGGCTGCTCGTGCCGGTCCTCACATTCGCGCTCGCGCTGAGTCTGTGGGACTGACGCCATGACCACCAACGCGCTCACCACGGACGCGCTCACCACGGACGCGCTCACTACGGACGCCCTCGGCGCGGCCACGCGACCAGGCTCCCCGCCCGGGCGGCTCGCCCGGACCGCGGTCCTCGCCTCCGCGGGGCTGACGATCATGGCCCCCGCCCTGATCGCCCCGAGCCTGCCCGCGATGGCCGGCCACTTCGACGACCAGACCGCCGTCCGGCTTGCGCTGACCATCACCTCGCTGGCCATCGCCGTCGGCGCGCCCCTCGCGGGCGTGCTCGCCGACCGGATCGGACGCCGCCCGGTGCTGCTGGGCGGGCTCGCGGTGTACGCGGTGGCCGGGTCGGCGGGGCTCGTCGTGCCGAACCTTGGCACGCTGCTGGCCACCCGGGCGGTGCTCGGCCTGGGTGTCGCAGCCGTCACGACGGCGGTCGGCGCCCTGCTCACCGACTGGTTCACCGGTCGGCGGCGGGCCACCTACCTCGGCTACCAGCAGGCGGCGGCCAGCCTCGGCGGGGTGGTGCTCCTGCCCCTCGCCGGGCTGCTCGCCGACGTCGGGTGGCGGGCGCCGTTCTGGCTCTACGCCGTCGCCGCGCCGATCGCGGCCCTGGCTCTCGTCGCGGTCCCACGCACGCGGTCGGTCCCGGCCGCGCGGCCCTCGGGTGGCACGACGTCGTCCGGCACGCCGTCGCCACGCCTCGCCGGCCGTGTGGTGGGGCTGTACCTGCTCGCCCTCGCCGCGACCGCCGTCTTCTACATGGCGCCCACGCAACTGCCCTTCCTGCTGGGCGAGATGGGCGCCGGGCCCGGCGTCGTCGGCGTGGCGATCGCCGGGTCCACGCTGACCAGCCTGGCCGGATCGCTCGCCTTCCCGGCCGTGCGCCGACGCCTGTCGCCGACGGCGATCACGCTGGCCGCGCTCGCCCTGCTGGGCGCCGGCTGGACGCTGATCGGCCAGGCGGGCGGCCTGGGCCTCGTGGTCATCGGGCTGCTCGTCGGAGGGGCCGGCGTCGGGCTCACCGTGCCCAACCTCAACCTCCGCCTCGGCGACCTCGCGCCCGACGGGCGCCGCGGCCGCATCCTCGCCGGGCTCGTGACCGGCATCTTCCTCGGGCAGTTCCTGTCGCCGCTGGCGGCCGGTCCGCTCGTGACCTCCGCGGGGCCCGAAGGCGCATTCGTCGCCGCCGGTCTCCTCACCCTCGTGGGCGCGGCACTCGCCGCCTCGCTGCTGCTGCCGCGTCGCGGCCGCTGATCCACACCGCTGATCCTCACCCCGGAAGGAAACGACCATGATCGTCCACGGCAACCGCTTCACCATCAAGCCCGGCGTCACCCCCACCCAGCTCGAAGAGGCCCTCGAAAGCCTGCGCAACCAGGGCCGCGTCATCCCGTCGGTGCGCTCGTTCGTCGTCGGGCGCGACCACGGCGGTGAGTACGAGTGGGGCGCCAGCTTCGTCATCGACGACCTCGACGGCTACTGGGAGTACCTCATCCACCCCGCGCACCGCAGCACCGACCGTGTCGGCCTGCCGCTCGTGGACAAGTTCGCGTCGTTCGACCTCACCGACGACGACGACCCCGAGCTGGGCGCCAAGATCGCCGCGCTGCACCAGCGGCGCTACGAGAGTGACGCGACGCTGACGCAGCTCGTCTCCGACCTCGGGGAGTACACCGGCAGCGCGGCGCCCGGCCCGCACGGCGACCACTGACCGATCACCCGCGCCGGGCCGGCCCCCACCGGGGCCGGCCCGGCGTTCGCGCGCGTCCCCACAAATCCGCGCCCAGCCACGCACGGCACGGCCGCGGACAGGTCATCGGACTGGCCCATCGCGCCGCGGTCCGCGCGCGCATGACCGCTAATCGTCGAGGTCAGCGGGCTCTGGGGTCTTCTCTCATGGTGTCCATGGCGGCCGACTCCTCGTCGAAGAAATGCCTCGCGGCGCCTGATCGATATGGTCGGGGGGTTCGACGAGAATGGTCGATGTGCGCGGCGACAATGTCGCAAAGAAATCATTCTTCTCGTTGCGGCGAAGAATGACCGCGGCCCCGGGCGCCTGCGCAGGCGCCCGACGGCGACGCGTCGGTCGGCTCACGTCGAACGCGACCGCCCGGGCGCAGCAACGCGCCCGGGGCGCACGACGAACCGACGAAGCCAGAGCGTCACAGACCCGTCAGGTCGGATCCGGCAGGCGCCGGTCCTGCCACAGGGCAGGTCGCGTGAGGCCCACGGTCGGCACGCCCCCGCACCGCGGCGAGTGCCGCCACGCGGCGCCGCAGTTGTGAGCCAAATCACATCGCGCAGGTGTCATGCCTGAGGCCTCGCCGCGGTCCCGACGCACTGCACGGGGCACTGGTTTGCGCACGGGTTTCCGTGGACGAATTCGAACAATGGAGTGATTCGTGAGACGCACGACTCGACAAGGAACCGCGGCGATCGCTGCCGCCGTGCTGGGACTGGCGATCCCGGTGATCGGCCTGGGTGCGCTCGCCGGACCGGCCGCGGCCGCGGAGGGCGACGACGGACTCGCGCTGTGGGCCGTTCCGGCGGTGGTGGGGGTCAACGACCCCCAAGGGTTCACGTTGGAGGTGACCGACACCAACGACTCGGGCGTCGAGTACGACTCCTACCTGCTGTCCGGGATCCCCGAGGGGTGGTCGGTGTACGACGGGTCGACGCCGTTGACCCCGACGTCGCCGGACCCCGTGATCTATCGCGTCGACAGCGCGGCGGCCCTGGCCGGCCAGATCCGCGTCGTGGCGCCCGCGATATACACCGGGACGCTGCCCGACGTCACGATCGGGCGCGTCTCGCTGTCGACCAACCTGATCACCGACTTCAACAACGGCACCTTCGACTATCTGGGCGAGTCCAAGCCGCAACTGCCCGCAGACAGCACGCTGTACGGCTACCACGACCCGACCGCGATGACCGACCCCAACTCGGCCAACTGCACCGGCGCGCACCAGTACTCGCCGTGTGACGGGGAGTACACGATCTGGCCGACGGCGACCCTGAACGGACCCGAGGAGCACTACTACAACCAATGGTCTGACCTGCGCAGCGTCACCAACCCGATGGAAGACCCGACCTCGGAGCAGATCTGCGAGTACTACGACAGCGGAAACCCGGCGCTCAACACCCTGCAGGTGAGCGACGCGCAGTCGGCGGCCGCGGGAAAGATCTTGGTGGTCAACGGCGCGATCGGGTGGGGCACACACGACATCATCACCACGACGATCTCGGGCTTGGAGCCGCACACCCTCTACACGTTCTCCGGGTATGTGGCGAACCTGTCGAACAACCCGAACACGACGCAGCCGGTGCAGACCGCGTTCTATCTCGACGCCGGCGACCACGATGAGCTGATCGGCTCGTCCCAGCCGGCGCTCACGCAGGCCGGCTGCCTGAACTCGCTGACCGAATGGACGCACTCCACCGGCGTCTTCGACACCGGCGAGGCGACGTCGATCACCATCGGCGTGCGCAACTTCGGTGAGGGCGGGTCCGGCAACGACCTGGCGATCGACAGCCTCTCGCTGTTCCCGATGGCGAGGGCGTCCGTGGACCTGGTCGTCGAGGCCGGGACGCTGTCGTGGTCGAAGGTCGGCGCGGACGGCGCCCTGCTCGACGGCTCCGCGTGGTCGCTTGAGGGGCCGGGGGGCACGTTCCCCGTGATCGACAACGGTGAGAACGACACGGACCCCGCCGTCGGACAATTGCGGGTCGAGCGGCTGGAGTTCGGCGACTACACCCTCACCGAGATCCAGGCGCCCAGCGGGCATCTCCTGGACTCGACACAGCACTCCGTCACCATCGACGCCGAGCACCTCACGATCGATCTGGGACAGGTCGCGAACACACCGATGACGTGGGGCCTGACGACGGCCAAGTCGTCGGATCCGCAGTCGGGCGCGCCGGTGACCGCTGGGCAGACCATCACCTACACCGTCACGGGGACGAACACGGGAACCATGCCTCTGGACCCCGTGACCATCACCGACGACATGGCCGACGTGCTCGACAGCGCGACGTTGGTCGACGACTCGCCGGCCGCCACCGTGGACGGGCAGTCGGTCGAGCCGCCGACCCTCGACGACACGACCCCCGACGGCACGACGCTGACGTGGACGGGCGCCTTGGCCCCCGGGCAGGCGGTGGCGCTCACCTACCAGGTGACCGTGGACGACGGCCTGCCGGGTGGCACGCAACTGGTCAACCACGTGATCGCGGAGGGAGTCGACCCGCAGGACCCGGAGCAAGAGGTGCCGTCGAACTGTGAGGAGGGCACTGAGGAGGGCTGCACCACGGAGCAGACCGTGGAGACCGTCGAGCCGACCCCGACCCCGACCCCGACCCCGACTCCGACGCCGACCCCGCTGCCGACCTGGACGCCGCTTCCGGGTGGGAAGGGGCCGGGCGCCAACGGCGCCTCGGTCCGCACGGGCGGGGAGCCGGTCGAGACAGGCGGCTCGCTGCTGGCGCCGCTGGCGGCGGTGGGCGCCGGCGTGATCCTGACCGGCTCCGGACTGCTGGCCCTGCGGCGTCGGCGCGGGTGATGGGGCGCGGATGATGCGACACGGATTCGGGCCCGGCGCCGGTGACGGCGCCGGGCCCGGTCCTGCGCGCGGAGGGCGGCGTTGAGGTCGCCCAGGCCCAGCACGTGGGACGCCGCGCGCTCGGAGAACGTCTCGGACGCGGACCTGATCGACGAGCTGCGCCGCGGCGACCCCGACGGGTCCGCGTTTCGGGTGCTGTTCGATCGGCACTGGCGGTTCGTGCGGACGGCGGCCCGGCGGTTCGGCGCCGGGCGTGACTGCGACGACGTCGCGCAGGAGGCGATGCTGCGGGTCCTGGAGGCGATCGAGCGTGGGGGAGGCCCGACGCACACGTTTCGGTCCTATGCGTTGACGACGGCGCGCCATGTGGCGATCAACTGGTCGCACCGCCCCTACGCGACGGCCCTCGGCAGCGCCGTCGAGGTCGAGTCGGCGGCGCCAGCGCCCACGGGCGTGCGGGGGTTCGACGACATCGTCGCGGACAGGTCGTTGCTCGCGCAGGCGTTCGGCCGGGTGCCGGAGCGGTACCAGGAGGTGCTGTGGTACACGGTGGTGGAGGGGCGCACCCCGGCTGACCTGGCCGCGCACTACGGCCTCGCCCCCAACGGCGTCGCGGTCCTGGCCGCACGGGCCCGGGAGAGCCTGCGCCGCGCATGGCTGACGGCGCACCTGGCGCAGCCCGAGCTGGCGCCACAGTGTCAGAGCGCACTGGGGGTGATGGTCCGCCGCCAGCGCGGCGACGGCCTTCCCGCGAGCGTGTCTCGCCGACTGGAGCGGCACCTGGAGACGTGCGCCCGGTGCCGCCAGGCCGCGCTGTCGGTGCGCGTGCTGGGGGATCGGCTGCCGGCCGCGATCGGACCGCTGTTGGCCGCGGCCGGCGTCGCGATCCCGGCGCCGATCGCCGCGGTGGCCTCGGCGTGGTGGTCCCCCGCCTGGTGGTCCCCCGCCTGGTGGTCCTCTGCGTGGGGGTCCTCGGCCTGGGGGTCATCAGCATGGTCGCCCCACGGCTGGTGGCATGCGCTCGGCGCGCAGACCAAGGCCGTCGCCGGCTGGGCGGCGGTCGGCGTCGCGGGCGCGACGGTGGCGTCGGGCCTATGGCTGAATGGCCGCGGCGACGTGCCCACGCCCACACCCACGCCCACCTTGGTGGCCTCGACGGCGCCGACGGCGCCGCCGCTCACGGCTGCTCCGGCGGCGCCGGTGCCGCCCCCCGTCCGGGTCGAGCCCGCGGCGTCACCTGAGCCGGCGCCCCCCGCGGTCCCCGTGCTGGAGACGGGAGACGACCAGCCGTGGTTGCTGCCGATCCTGGCGGGGGTGGGGGAGCCGGGCGCCCGCGTCGTGGTGCTGGACCGGTCGGGGTCCGCGGTCGGGGAGGCGAGGGTGGCGCCGTCGGGCTCGTGGCGCATCGACGCGTGGAGCCTGCCGACCGGACGGCAGGTGCTTCGGGCCGTTCAGGAGGCGCGTGGGCTGCGGTCGCAGGAGTCGGCGCCGGTCACCGTCGAGCGTGACGCACCCAAGATTGGACCGGTCGAGTCCGCGCCCGACGGCGAGTTCGTCGTCCCCATCACGGGGGAGCCGGGCCGGTGGGTCAGCGCCGCGCTCGACGCCACCCCCGCCGAGGCGATGCCGATCCCCGCCGACGGCGTCCTGCGGGCCGTCTGGCCTGGGATGGGTTCGGGCGCGCACTCGTTCGCCGTCTGGTACGTCGAGCCCCAGTCCGGACGGACCGGCGCCACCAGGACGGCCGCCATCGAGGTTCCCTGACGTCGGCGTCGGCGCCGGCGTCGGCGCCGACGGGGCGCTCAGCGGAGCGTGGCGTAGACGACGAGGTTCTGGAGCGACGGCTCCCCACCGGCGCGCTGCATGCACGTGATGACCACGAGACGGCCCGGCTCGTCGGTCCAGACCTGCGCGGTCGCGGGCAGGGCGTCCTTGTCGACCAACTCCGCGCTCGTCACCGTGTACTCCACGGCGCGGCCGCCGTCGACGACCCGCAGCGGGTCGCCCGGCGTCAGTCGCGACGCGCCGGTCTCCCTGTCGGCCAGGTAGTCCCCGGGGGCCGTGCCTCGGCCGCGCAGCGAGTGCATCACGACGTAGACCGTCCCCTCGGCGGCGTGCTCGACGTCGACGCCCCGGTTGCGGACCCGGTAGGCGGTCGTGAACCCGGGCGGCACGATCTGCGCGTCGACCTCCGTCAGCGACCCCAACGGCACGTCGAGCCCGACGCTCGCGGCCTGGAACCGCGCGCCGTCGTCGTCGACCGCGCGCATCCGAACGACCTGGTCGTCGGTCGGCTCGGTGCCCTCCTCCAGCCGGACGGGCTGCCCCGCCAGATCCCGCGGCAGGTGGTCGTGCGCCCCCGTCTGCCCGGCGTGCCGGATCACGCCGCCGATCCCGCCCGCGACCAGCAGCACCCCCAAGGCCAGCAGCGCCATCAGCCAGCCGACGCGCGTGCGACCGGGAGCGGGGCCCGGCGGTCCGGTCGGCGCTGTGCCCGACGGCGGCGCTGTGCCCCCCGTGCCCGACGGCGGCGCGGACCAGGGTCGGCGCGGCCGGCGTGGTGTGGCGTCGTCGGGCACGTCTCAACCCTCCTGGACGAGTTCGGCGACGCTGGCGACCAACTCGCGCATGGCACACCCCGTCGCGCACATCTCACCGATCACCGCGCCGCACACCGCGCAGTCGGTGAACTGAGCGCACCAGGCCGTGTGCAGGCGCTGGTTGCACTCCTCCGCGCAGCGAACCCGCAGGCAGATTCGACACATGTAACTCTCGGAGAGCGCGACGAGACGGTCAAGGGCGTGGGTGCGCAGCAGGGGCGCGTCGCGCAGCACGGCGGCGGGGACGATCCACAGGGGGCAGCACCGGTCGCACGTCTGCCCCCGCGCGGCGCCGCAGTAGTCGCAGCTCACCTCGCGCGACGCCCAAGCCAGATGGGCGCTCTCGGCGCAGCCGACGCCGATGGGCGCGTCACACACCTCACAGGACAGGGAGTCGACCATCGCCAGCCCTCTGGCGGTCACCGCGAGCACCGTTCACCACCTGACGTCGTGCGGGAGAGGGGCCGGGGAGCGCGTCTGCGTCGCAGCGCACATCCCCCTCATGGTGTGGACGCGAAAGCGGGGCGGATCATGACAGCAAACGGTGAGATCGCGCGGATGAGACCGCTAGGGTCCCCTCATGGCCACTCGCCCCCGCGTCGTGCTCATGTGCGGGCCCGCCGGCGCCGGGAAGTCGACCTACGCCCGCGGGTTGGAGGCGCAGGGGCTCGTGCGGCTCTCGATCGACGAGGCCGCCTGGGCGGCCGGCCACCGGGAGCAGCCGCTGCCCGAGCCGGTCCGGGACGAGTTCGAGCGGCAGGTCCAGGAGCGGTTGGTCTCGATCGTCGCGGCGGGCGGCGACGTCGTCGTCGACCTGTCGTTCTGGTCGCGGCGCATGCGCGAGGAGTACCGCGCGCTGCTCGCGCCCCTTGGCGTGACGCCCGAGACGGTCTACCTCGCCACACCGCGCCAGGTCGCGCTCGCGCGCGTGGCGGCCCGCGACGGAGGGACGGCGAACGACGTCAGGCTCGACGAGGCGACGGCGGCGCGGTACTTCGACCACTTCGAGCCCCCGACGCCCGAGGAGGGGCCGCTGACCGTGGTGCGCCCACCGGCCTGCGAGCGGCCAGCGGCGCCGTAGTCGCCCGAGCGGCGCTTACTCGGCCCGCACTCAGGCCGACGGCTCGATGAGGTCCCACGGCTGGCCATACGGGTCCTCGAACACCGCGACCGTGCCGTAGGGCTCGTGGCGCGGCGCCTCGCGGAAGGTGACGCGGTGGGCGAGCATCCGGGCGTGCTGCGCCGCGAAGTCGTCGGTCCGCAGGAAGAACGCGACGCCGCCGCCCGCCTGCCGCCCGAGCGCGTCGGACTCGGGGGCGACCTTGAGCACGAACCCCGCGCCACCGCCGTCGGGCCCGACGACGACGCGGCGGCGCTGCGGCTGGCCCTCGGGGGCGCGGACCTCGTCTGAGCGGACCTCGTCTGAGCGGACCTCGAAGCCGAGGGCCTCGACGAAGAAGGCGATCGCCTCGTCGAGGTCGCGCACGAGGTAGGTCACGTCACCCAGTTGGAGCATCCGCCTACGGTAGCCGGGCCGGGCGGGCGTACCGCTCCACGAACGCGCGCAGGATGCGATGGGGGTGGGGGACCGGGCGCGCCGAGGCGCGCTCCAGGGTTTCCTCGTACTCCTCGGGCGCGAAGTAGCCGTGGTCGCGGTAGATCGTGATGCGCTCGCGCAGGCGTGTGATGTCGAGCTCGGGGTGGAACTGCGTCGCGTAGAGGTTCTCGCGCACGCGAAACATCTGCACCGGGCAGGTCGCCGACGACGCCAGCAGCACCGCGTGCGCGGGCAGCTCGCGCACCGCCTCCTTGTGCCCGACCAGCGCGTCGAAGCGCGGCGGCATGCCGGCCAGCAGCGGGTCGGCGACGCCGTCGGGCGTGAGGTCGATCGAGACGGGGCCGATGGGCTCGCCGTAGGTGCGGTCGACGACGGCGCCCTGGTGCGCGCCGAGCGTCCCGACGCCGTAGCACAGGCCCAGGAACGGGAAGTCGCGGTCGACGACCTCGTCTAGCAGCGTGGCGAAGTCGTGCTCGACACGCCGCTGCAGCGCCGACTTGGCCCCGGGCGGGTCCGAGGAGTTGAAGGGGCCGCCGCCGACCAGGACACCCGAGTAGTCGTCGAGGTCGAGGCGGGGTAGGGGCTCGCGCTCAAGGCGGACGCGGCGCACCTGGTCCGCCGTCAGCCCGCCGTAGCGCAGCACGCCGTCCAGCTCGCCGGCGGCGGCGTCGTCCTCCTCGCGGGTCGCGAGCAGCAGGAATGGCTTCATGGCGCACTCCACAGTGGCGGGGCCGACGACGGGGCGCAAGCGCGCGGCGCGTGCGGACCGCTCGGCGGCCGCCCCGTCGCTCCCGGCGTCCTGGCGTTCTGGACGTCACACCTCGCGCGCGGCGCCTGGCGGCCCCTGCGCGCGTATAGTGAACAGCGTGTTCAGTAATAGGCGCTCCGACGACGTCGCGGCGCCTCGGGCGGGCAGGCCCCGCTCCGAGACGGCGCGCCGGGCGATCCTCGACGCCGCCGCCGACCTCGCGCTCGCCGAGACCTGCGTGCCCACCATCGACGCCGTCGCGGCCCGCGCAGGCGTCTCGCGCACCACGATCTACAAGTGGTGGCCGTCGTCGGCCGCGGTGCTCGCCGAGGCACTGCTCGACCGGTTCCACGAGAGCATCGAGTTCGACGACGCCCTGCCCGTCCGGCAGGCGCTGACCGGGCAGGTCGACGCCCTGGTCCGGCTGCTGCGGCAGACCCCGGCCGGCGCGCTGCTGCGACAGCTGCTCGCCGCCGCCGCGAGCGACGAGCGCGTGGCCCGCGCCCTGCTCGCCCAGTGGATGGACCCGCGTCGCGAGAGCGCCGCGCACCACGTCGCCCGCGGCGTCGCCCAGGGCGACCTGCGCGCCGACGTCGACGTCGAGCTCGTCGTCGACGCGCTCTTCGCCCCCGTCTACCACCGGCTCGTCTGGGGCCACGCCCCGCTCGACGCCGACCTCGCCACCAGGGTCTGCGACCTCGTCTGGCCGGGCATCGCGGCGACCGAGCCCTGACACCGGCCCGAGCCCACTCCGATCCGCCACCCCCAACCTCCCCCGAACCACCACCCGCGAAGAAGGACAACATGGCCACCGTCGCCAAGAACATGGTCGACACCCTCGTCGCCGCCGGCGTCAAGCGCGTCTACGGCATCCCGGGCGACTCGCTCAACGGCTTCACCGACGCGCTGCGCGGCTCCGGCATCGACTGGGTGCACGTGCGCCACGAGGAGGCCGCCGCGTTCGCCGCGGGCGCCGAGGCGGCGCTGACCGGCCAGATCGCCGTCGCCGTCGGCAGCGCCGGACCCGGCAACCTGCACCTCATCAACGGCCTGTACGACGCCCAGCGCTCGCGGGTGCCCGTGCTCGCGATCGCCGCGCACATCCCCACGGCCGAGATCGGCAGCGGCTACTTCCAGGAGACGCACCCGCAGGAGCTGTTCCGCGAGGCGTCGGTCTACTCCGAATACGTGTCCTCGCCGCTGCAGATGCCGCGCATCCTGCGCACCGCCATCCAGACGGCGATCGAGAAGCGCGGCGTCGCCGTCGTCGTCATCCCCGGCGACATCGCGCTCGCGGAGGCCCAGGACACCACGGTGACGCCCATCCGCGCGACGACGCCGCGCATCCTGCCCTCGCCGTCGGAGCTCGCCGAGGCCGCGGCACTGCTGCGCGACGCCGGACGCGTGACGATCCTGGCTGGCGCCGGCGCCCAGCACGCGCACGACCAGGTCGTCGCGCTGGCCGACACGCTCGCCGCGCCCGTGGTCCACACGCTGCGGTCGAAGGAGTACGTTGAGCACGACAACCCGTACGACGTCGGCATGACGGGCCTGCTCGGGTTCGCCTCCGGGTACCGCGCGATGGAGAACGCCGACACGCTGGTCATGCTCGGCACCGACTTCCCCTACCGGGCGTTCCTGCCCGACAAGGCCAAGGTCATCCAGATCGACCTGCGCGGCGAGCACCTGGGCCGGCGCGTGCCGCTCACGCTCGGGCTCGTGGGCGACGTCGGCGACACCCTCGACGCGCTGCTGCCACTGCTCGACGAGCCCGCCGGGCGCCGGCGCGACCGCGGCCACCTCGACGACTCGCTCGCGCACTACGCCAAGACGCGCGCCAAGCTCGACGACCTCGCCACGCCGCGTAAGGGCGACCAGCCGCTGCACCCGCAGTACGTCGCCCGCCTGATCGACGAGCTCGCCGCCGACGACGCCGTGTTCATCCCCGACGTCGGCTCACCCGTCATCTGGGCCGCGCGCTACCTGCGCATGAACGGCAAGCGCTCGATGCTGGGCTCGTTCATCCACGGGTCGATGGCCAACGCCGTGCCGCAGGCCGTCGGCGCCGCGGCCGCGACCGGGCGCCAGGTCGTCACCCTCTCGGGAGACGGCGGCGTCGAGATGCTGCTCGGAGAGCTGCTCACGCTCACGCAGAACTCGCTGCCCGTGAAGGTCGTCGTCTTCAACAACTCCTCGCTGAACTTCGTCGAGCTCGAGATGAAGTCGGCCGGGTTCGTGACCCACACGACTGGGCTGCAGAACCCGTCGCTCGCCGCGATCGCCGAGGCGGCTGGGCTCAAGGCGTTCCGCGTCGAGCGGTCGGCGGACCTCAAGCAGGCGCTCGCGGACGCGTTCGCCTACGACGGGCCCGCGCTGGTCGACGTCGTGACCGAGCGCCAGGAGCTGACCATCCCGCCGTCGATCAAGCTCGACCAGGCCAAGGGCTTCGCGCTGTACACGCTGCGCACGCTGCTGTCTGGTCGCGGCGACGAGCTCGTGGACCTCACGCGGGCGAACCTGCGGCAGGTCTTCTAGGGTCCTCGCGGCCGTCGCGGCGGGGGTCCGCCCCGCCGCGACGGTGCTCGACAAACGGTGCTCAGCAGACCGAGTCGCGGGGCCGGGGAACGGAGAGGCCGAAGACGGGGCGCAGGCGCAGCCCGACCCACGTGCCGAGCAGCGCCACCGCGCCCCAGACCCACCCGTGCAGCGAGCCCGAGGCGATGCCCGCGAGGTAGGCGCCGATGTTGCACCCACCGGCCAGGCGCGCGCCGATCCCCATGAGGACGCCGCCCAGCACGGCCCCCGTGGCGACGTTGAGCGGCACGCGCGTGTGCAGCCGCCACGCGCCCGCGGCCGCCGCGGCGAGCGCCGCGCCCACGATGATCCCGATGTTGAGCAGGCTGGTGCGGTCGGTGAGCACCGGCCCGGCGAGCGACGCCGCCTGCTGGTCGGACTGGTAGTACGCCCACGTCTCGGGGTGCCCGCCCAGGGCGCCGACCACCTTGGCGCCCCAGAGCGCGAACGCGCTGGTGACACCCCACGCGCTGCCCGAGACCAGCAGGACCAGGCCGCCCAGCACGGCGAGCACGATCGCGCCGACCGCGAGCGGCCACGAGCCGCGCACCACGCGGGTGAGCGGCCTGCGGGCTGAGGGGACGACGTCGAGCGGCGGGGGAGTGCGACGTGCCTGGACCGCGCGGGAGGCGCCCCAGACGACGGCGAGGGCGGCGAGCGTCACGGCGAGCGAGCCGGCCCACGCCCACCCCGAGCCGCCGAACCAGTCGACGAACAGCACCGGGTCGTACGCGGGCAGGTCCTGCCACAGCGGCGCCTGCCACGCGGCGAGCGTCGAGCCGACGATGAAGCCGCCCAGGGTGAAGACGATCGACGTCTGCCCCGCACCGACGGCGAACAGCGTGCCCGAGGCGCACGCGCCGCCCACCTGCATGCCGACGGCGAAGAGGAACGAGCCGACGAGCAGGCCGACGCCGATCCGTCCCGCGCTCGGGGAGGCGACCGAGCCGAAGACGCCGGCCCCGGTCCCGATCTCGAGCGCGAACAGCACGGCGGTCGCGCCGAGCAGCAGCGTGTGCGCGCGCAGACCCGTGCCGTTGCCGACCGCGACGAGCTGGCGCCACGCCGAGGTGAAGCCGAAGCGGGAGTGGAACAGCGCGACGCCGAGTCCGAACCCGAGCAGGAGCACGACCGCGGGCTTGGCGCCGTGCTGGGCCCAGGTCCACGCGTCGAGGGCGACCGCGATCACGAGCGCGAGCGCCAGCGGAACGCGCGAGACGGGCGGGAGCGCGGGTGCGGCTGGTCGGGGCAGACGCGTCGGGGGAGGGGCGAACAGTGAGCGCGCGGGGCGTTCGGACGTGATCGTGGCCATGGTCGCGGACGGTAGACCCAGGCGACCGTGACCGGAAGCCGGACGAGCAGCCTCTCACTATCTGGACACGGGCGCCTGGGTCGCCGTCACAGGCCGAGCATCATGCTCGCGACGAGGAAGTAGATGACCAGGCCCAGCACGTCGACGACCGTCGTGACCACGGGCGCCGAGACCAGGGCGGGGTCGATGCCCAAGCGCCGCGCGACCAGCGGGCTCAGCCCGCCCACGAGTGCGCCGAGCAGGCAGATGAGCAGCAGCGACACGCCGACGACCACGGCGACGTCGAGCCCGGTGAACCACAGGCCCGCGCCGATCGCGAGCAGGCCGAGCCCCGCGCCCAGCAGCAGGCCGGTCGCGGCCTCGCGCATGGTGACCCGGGCGAGGTCGCTCGGGCGCACCTCGCCGATCGCGAGAGCGCGCACACACGCCGACGACGCCTGGGTGCCCACCTTGCCGCCCGTCCCGATGAGCAGCGGGATGAACAATGCGAGCGCGGCGACCTGCTCCAACGCCTCCTCGAACGCGTGCGCCACCGTCACGGTCAGGAGCGAGACGGCCAGCAGCAGCACCAGCCACACCGCGCGGGTGCGGGCGAGCTGCAGCACCGAGACCGCCATGTAGTGGCCCTCCCAGCGGCGGGCGCCACCCTGACGGGCGGCGTCCTCGGTCTCGGCGTCCTCGATGACCTCGTCGGCGTCGTCGAACGTCAGCAGGCCCAGAAGCCGGTCCTCGGCGTCGACCACGGGAAGGTCACGCACGTTGGAGTCGGCCATGAGGCGGGCTGCCGCCTCGGCGGGCTCGGTGGCCCGCACCCGCGGCGGCTGCGTGACGACGAGGTCGGAGACGGTCGCCGCGTCGTCGGACAGCAAAAGCTCGCTCAGCTCGACGACGCCCGTGAGGCGGCGCTGCGAGTCGACGACGGGGAGCGTGTAGACGGTCTCCGCGTCGGCGCCGCGGTCGCGCACGCGGGCCAGCGCCGCGGCGACGCTCAGGCCCTCGCGCAGGACGACGACCTGTGGCGTCATGAATCGGCCGGCCGAGTGCTCGGGGTAGCCGAGCAGCGTGGCGGTCATCGCGCGCTCGGCGGGGCTGAGGCCCTCAAGGACGCGTCGGGCGACCTTCGCGGGCAGCTCTCCGAGCATGCGGGCGCGGTCGTCGGGGTCGAGCGAGTCGACGAACGCGCTGAACTCCGCGCCGCGCATCACCTCGAGGATCGCCTGCTGGCCGCTCGGCTCAAGGTCCTCGAACACCGCGAAGGCGCGGTCGGAGTCGAGCAGGCGGAACGCGGCGACGGCGTCGACGGGGCCCATACGGTCGATCGCGTCGACGATCTCCCAGACCTGATGGGCGCCCAGCCACTCCTGGGCGGCGGCGAAGTCGCCGTGTTCGACGAGCGCGCGCAGAGACTCGCGATTGCTCCGGTGTTGGCTGGTTGCCGCCTGGGCATGGGTGACCGGCTGTGGCATGGTGGGCTCCCCCCGTGGGCGCGGGCACGTGCGCCTCCAATGGTCACCGCTGAGGGTCCGGTTCAGCGCGCGATGGCCCGAGGTGATGGGGGTTCTGGTTCACGCCTGTCGCCCGAGGTGGGCGATCGCGGCGCCTCTGCCTGGGCCGACGCCTCGTGCGGCGGCGTCACGGATTGGCTGTCACGGAGTCACGGAGTCACGGAGTCACGGAGTCACGGAGTCACGGAGTCACGGAGTCACGGGACAACGGCGCCCTCTCGCGCTCTCGCGCGTCGCTCTCTCGCGCGTCGCTCTCTCGACTTGCCGCCGGGTCGCCGGGTGGCCGTGCCGGGTCGGGTGGCTGGGTGGCCGCGCTGGGTGGTCGGGTAGCCGGGCTGGGTCGGGTGGCTGCGTGGTCGGGTGGCCGCGTGGCGGCGCTGGGTGGTCGGGTGGCTGGGCCGCCGTGTCGTCGGCTCGCCGGATCGTCGTGGCGCCGGTCATGCGGCCGTGGCGTTCGTGGAGTCGGTGGAGTCGGTGGAGTCGGTGGTGCTGGTCGTCCAGGGGCTGGGCGTGGTGATGGGGTTGCCGTGGCGGTCGGTGAGGGTCCAGTGGCCGGCGGAGGGCGCGCGGGTGGCGGCGGGTCGCGGGCGCGTGGGGTGGCTCGCCTCGGGGTCGCTGACTGTGGAGTTGCTGCCGCTGGGGTCGGCGGGGTTCCAGGTCATGGTGACCCCGGTGGTGTCGACGAGAGTGTGATGGTGCCAGCACAGGAGGGCGGCGTTGGTGGTGGAGGTCGGTCCGTGGTCGGCCCAGTGCTGTTGGGCGTGGTGGACCTCGCAGCGGCTGGGCGGTTGCTCGCATCCGGGCCAGACGCAGTGTCGGTCTCGGGCGACGACCGCGCGGCGCAGGGGTCCTCTGATCGTGCGTTGGGCGCGCCCGACGTTCAGGATCTGGGAGTCGGGGCCGAACACGACGCGGGTGATCTCGCTGTCGCATGCGAGTCTGCGCAGCACGCTGTCGGGCAGGGGTCCGGTCGAGCCCTCGAGGATCGCGGGCGTGCGTTCGAGCGCGAGCAGCGCTGCCACCTCGTTCGGCTGCCCGTCGCCGCAGCCGCAAGCAGGATCGGCACAAGCGCGATCGGCGTGACCGCCCCCGCCGCCGCAGCCGCAAGCGTGATCGGCACAAGCATGATCGGCGTGACCGCCTCCGCCGCCGTAGCCAGATCCGCCTCCGCCACCACAACCGGTGGCGAGGCGGCCTACCTTGCCCGCGCTGCCGTCGCTGTATCCGCCTCCGCGGCCCGCACCACCGTCGGCGCCAGCGCCGGGGCCAGGGCGAGGGCCGCAGCCGCGTGCGATGTCGCCGCCGCGACCGGCGTGGCCGCCACAGTCGAGGTGGTCGGGGTGGCGGACGGTGCTGTGGCGGTCGGTGGGGTGGCTCCCGGTGTCGGCGGCTAGGAGGTGGTGGAGCTCGGTCCAGGAGACCGTGACCGTCAGGTGGGGGCGCACAGCCGCTCCGGCGCCGGTGTGTCCGTGGTCGAGGCAGGCGCGAGCGAGGTCTGCCAGGGCTTGGGCGCGGCGTTGGGTCGGGGTCCGGTCGTCGCCCGCGGCCGGCGCGGGAGTCAATGCGTCCAGGGCCGTGCGCACTGCCTGGCCGTGCTCCTCGGTGAGGAACCCGGCCAGGTGCCACCCGCCCAGGGTTGCGGACACCTCAAGGTGCTCGCGCTCGGCAGCGCGGGAGTAGCCGCGCTCGTCGGCGTCGGGGTCGGCCACGTGCGCGAAGCGGCGCACCAGGCGTTGGAAGCCGCGCAGCGTGCACAGGCGCGCTTGGTCGAGCAAGAACCCCTCTCCGGTGGGGGTGGGCAGCGCGCGGCCTTGGTCGTCGTGACGGACGGGCAGCCCTTCCGCGGGACCGCACAGCGCGGCTGTGCGTGCGTCGGTCGAGCACGCCGCGACCATCGCGGCCACGTGCTCGGTTCCGATCCGCCCGTCCAGGGCGGCGGCGCGCGTCGCGGGTAGGTGGTCGCGCAACACCCGCCCCGCGCGCACCTCCCGGTTGGCCGCGCCGACCGAGATGTCGTCGCGGCGGGCCAGCCACGCCCCGAATGTGCGCGAGCCGTCCAACGCCCAGGACCCCTCGGCCTCGACCACCGGCAAAAGCGCTGCACGCACCGCTGCCTGCCGCTGCTCCAGACGACGCAGGCGCGACTCGACCCGTCCCAGCACCCTTGTCGGCACCTGGTCCAGTCCCCCCGCGGCGACCAGCGCGGCCAACGCCTCGACCCCCGCCTCGACGACATCCACCGCGCTCACCACGTCGATGGGGTGAGGCGCCGAGGCGGGTTCCGACGTTGAGGCGGGTGTCGGTGCTGAGTCGAGCGTTGGCGCTGAGGCGGGAGTCGGCGCTGAGCCGAGGGTCGGCGCCGAAGCGGGCGTCGGCGCTGAGATGGGGGCGGCCGCGGACCGCGGGGCGGGTGCGGACAGAGGTGCCTGCGACGCCGTCAGTGCCTGCGACGCCGTCGGTGCCAGTGCCGACAAGGGGGTTGGCATCGATACGGGCGCTGGCGTCGACACGGGCGTCGACACGGGCGCCGCTGCTGGGGCGGGCTGCGGCGGCCGGAACGCGCCAGCGCCGCTGATGCCCCACGCGTGGCTCGCCCGCTCACCCATGCTCACCCTCCCCTCGTGACGATATGGAGCCTCGCGCAGCGAGGACGCTGCGTGGACCATCCCGTGCCCGGTCTCTCGCGTGACGCGAGCACTCCCGCGACGCGAGCACTCCCGCGACGTGGGCAAGCCCGCGACGTGGGCAAGCCCGTGCGGTGACTGCCGTGGTCCCAATCCCGATCGTGGTCGGCGAGGCGGTGTGCGCGCCAGCGCCGCGGCCACTACTCCAGTGTATCGAACACGTGTTCGAATGCCCAGGTCAGAGGCCATTTCGCGACATCTCGTGACTCCTCCGCTGACACCGCGCCACCGTAGCCGCGACCCGTCCGCCGGCGTGCTGTGGACAACCTTCGCGACCGCGCTGCCCACAGAGGGACCGGGACGACTCCGGCCCTACTCTCGTCTCCCTGCGCCTGCGTCGTCGCCTGCCTCTGCGTGCGCGCAGCGCTGCGGCGCAACCGCTCGCGCCACCGGCCGCATAGATTTGACTCATTCCAGAAAACCCGCGACAGTTGGCGTGTGACCGAGGAAGCGTGGGCGCAGGCGATGTTGCGTGACGCGCAACTGCGCGTCACGAAGCCTCGCCTCGCCGTGCTCGCCGCCGTTGACCGGCTGCCGCACGCGGACACCGAGACGCTCATCGACGCCGTCCGCGAGGCGCTGCCCGACGTCTCTCACCAGGCCGTTTACGACTCGCTGCACACCATGACGGAACGCGGCATCCTGCGTCGCATCAAGCCGGCCGGCTCCGTCGCCCGCTACGAGACGCGCGTCGGCGACAACCATCACCACCTTGTGTGTCGATCGTGCGGTGCCGTCGTCGACGTGGATTGCGCCGTGGGTGAGACGGTCTGTCTGACGCCGTCGGACGCTCATGGATTTCGGATCGACGAGGCCGAGGTCGTGTTCTGGGGCCTGTGCCCTCAATGCGCGGCCGTGCCAGGCCTCTCGGCCCGATGACGTGGACGAGCCGGCGCGAGCACAGCACCGCTTCGACTGATCACCCCACCGACTGACCAACCCACGACTGATCACCCCGTCCACGAGAGGAATCTCATGTCGGAGAACCCTGAGGCCACCTGCCCCGTCATGCACGGCGGCCAGGCCGTGCACCCCACGCAAGCGGCGACCAACCAGCGCTGGTGGCCCAACCAGCTCAACCTGAAGATGCTCGCGAAGAACCCCGTCGTCGGGAACCCGCTCGGTGCGGACTTCGACTACAAGGCGGCGTTCGAGTCCCTCGACCTGGCCGCGGTCAAGGACGACATCAAGGCGGTCCTGCACGACTCGCAGCCGTGGTGGCCGGCGGACTTCGGCAACTACGGGCCGCTCATCATCCGCATGGCGTGGCACTCGGCGGGCACCTACCGCTCGCACGACGGCCGTGGTGGTGGCGGTGAGGGCCAGCAGCGCTTCGCGCCGCTCAACTCGTGGCCCGACAACGTCAGCCTCGACAAGGCGCGCCGCGTGCTGTGGCCCGTCAAGAAGAAGTACGGCCAGAAGATCTCGTGGGCCGACCTCATGATCCTCGCCGGCAACGTCGCGCTCGAGGACATGGGCTTCCCGGTGCTGGGCTTCGGCGGCGGCCGCGCGGACGTGTGGGAGGCCGACCAGGACGTGTACTGGGGCCCCGAGACGGTGTGGCTCGAGGACAAGCGATACACGGGTGAGCGCGACCTGGAGGAGCCGCTGGCCGCGGTCCAGATGGGCCTGATCTACGTCAACCCCGAGGGTCCCAACGGCAACCCCGACCCGCTCGCCTCCGCGGTGGACATCAAGGAGACGTTCCGCCGCATGGGCATGGACCTGGAGGAGACGGTCGCGCTCATCGCGGGCGGCCACACCTTCGGCAAGACCCACGGCGCGGCGCCCGACTCGAACCTCGAGGCCGACCCCGAGGCCGCGGGCCTGGAGATGCAGGGCCTGGGCTGGAAGAACAACTACGGCACCGGCGTCGGCGACGACACCATCACCTCGGGCCTGGAGGTCACCTGGACCTACCACCCGACACGCTGGGACAATGAATTCTTCCATATCTTGTTCGCGTATGAGTGGGAGCTCATGGAGTCGCCCGCCGGCGCCAAGCAGTGGCGTCCGGTCGACGGCGGCGGCGCCGACCTGGTGCCGCTCGCGCACTCCGACGGCCGCCGCGAGCCGCGCATGCTCACCTCGGACATCGCGCTGCGCGTCGACCCCGAGTTCGAGCCGATCTCGCGCAAGTTCAAGGACGACCAGGCCGCGCTGACCGACGCGTTCGCCCGCGCCTGGTTCAAGCTGACGCACCGCGACATGGGCCCCAAGGCGCGCTACCTCGGCCCCGAGGTTCCCGCGGAGGACTTCATCTGGCAGGACCCGCTGCCCGCGCGCACGCTGCCCGACCTGAGCGACGAGAAGGTCGCGGCGCTCAAGACGGCCATCGCCGGCTCGGGCCTCACGGTCTCGCAGCTGGTTTCGACCGCGTGGGCCGCGGCGTCGTCGTACCGCTCCTCCGACAAGCGCGGCGGCGCCAACGGCGGCCGCCTGCGCCTGGAGCCGCAGAGGTCGTGGGACGTCAACAACCCGGCGCAGCTCGCCGAGGTCCTGCCGGTGCTGGAGCGTCTCGCCGACGACGCCGGTGCGTCCGTCGCGGACGTCATCGTGCTCGCGGGTGGCGTGGGCGTCGAGCAGGCGGCGGCCGCCGCGGGCGTCGACGTCGAGGTGCCCTTCACGCCCGGCCGCGTCGACGCGAGCCAGGCGCAGACGGACCTCGACCAGTTCGCGTGGCTGGAGCCGTTCGCCGACGGATTCCGCAACTACACGGGCAAGTCGCCGCTGCCGGCCGAGTACTCGCTGCTCGACAAGGCCAACCTGCTCGGCGTCTCCGCCCCCGAGATGACCGCGCTCATCGGTGGCCTGCGGGTCCTGGGCACGAACTACGACAACTCGGACTACGGCGTCTTCACCGACACCCCGGGTGTGCTCGACAACGTGTGGTTCGCCAACCTGCTCGACATGGGCACCGAGTGGAAGGCGCTCGACCCGGGCAAGCACGCCTACCAGGGCAGCGACCGCGCGACCGGCGAGAAGAAGTGGGTCGGCACGCGCGCCGACCTGGTCTTCGGCTCCAACTCCGAGCTGCGGGCGCTGGCGGAGGTGTACGCGAGCGACGACGCCAAGGAGAAGTTCGTGCGCGACTTCGTCGCGGCGTGGGTCAAGGTCATGAACGCCGATCGGTTCGACCTGGCCTGATCTGCCCGGCCGGGTGATCCTGGCCGAGTGAACCCGGCCGCCGAGCACTGACGCCCGGACCGCCCTGTGGGGGTGGCCCGGGCGTCCTCGCGTGAGCGCTTCGTCGAGGTCGCCGTGGGCGTGGCGTTCATCGCCTACGGTGCGGCGTCGCGGTGCTCGGCGAGTCGCTGTTCTCCGCGGGCACGCCGTGGTGGTGGCACGGGTCGCTCATCACCGGGCTCGCGGTGGCGCTCCTCCTGCCACGCCGTCGTCAGCGCAGCAGCCGCTCCAGCACGCGCACCACGCCGTGTTCGCCCGCCGACGGCGCCACGTAGCGCGCGCGGTCGAGGACCTGGGGGTGCGCGTCGGCCATCGCGAACGACCAGGCCGCGGCGTCGAGCATCTCCAGGTCGTTGAGGTAGTCGCCGAACGCGACCGTCTGCTCGCGCGTGATCCCGAGTTCGGCCTGCAGCCGCTCGACGGCGGTGCCCTTGGTGACGCCCGTGCGCATGATGTCGACCCAGTGGTGGCCTGAGACCACCACCTGCTCGGTCTCGGCGAGCGGCGCGAGCGCTGGGGCGACGGCTGCTTCGACGTCGTCGAAGTCGAAGACCGCGACCTTGAGGATGTCGTCGTCGACCGACTCCAGGTCGGTGACGGGAACCGGCGTGACGACCGACTCGAGCGCCGCGTAGTACCGGTGCGCCTGGTCCCAGAACGCGGCGTCGACGCGGTCGACGTACGCCGACCGCTTGCCGCACACGACCGTGCCGACGTCGCGTCCGGTGGCCGCCACCGCTCGCATCGCCCGCACGACCTCGGCCACCACGCGCTTGTCGAGCGTCACCGAGCTGACCTCGACGCCGTCGCGCACCACGTAGGTGCCGTTCTCGGCGATGACCGACATGCCCTCCAGGTGCTGGGCGAAGATGCGCGCGAGCGTCGCGTACTGCCGGCCGCTCGCGGGCGCGAAGGCGATCCCGCGCTCGCGCATGCGCTCCAGGAGGGGCCAGAAGTCCTCGGGGACGTGGCCGTCCGGGTGGAGCAGTGTGCCGTCCATGTCCGCGACGACGAGCCGCACGTCGGGCAGGCCGCCAGCGTCCTGGACGACGGCGTCGGAGTCGGGCGGGGAGGCAGGGGGGAGGGCGTTCACGCGCTCGATCCTCCCATTGGCCCCGCGCTCAGGCAGCCGGGGGCTTGGCTGCCAGGACCTCGCGGACCTCGGCCACGAGTTTGCCGACGTTGAGCGTCCAGCCGACGCCGAAGACGCGCGGGCCGACGAGGTTCGCCGCCTCGGGGTCCCACAGGCGCTCCTTGGCGCGCGCGAGCGTGGGCACACGGAAGTCGTAGGGCACTGCGGCGACCTTGCCGTTCCAGGTGCGCTCGGGCGCGGGTGTGCGCAACTCCTTGACGACGGCGGCCACGCTCAACGCGATCGCCGCCGCCGTGAGCAGGTTCCTCAGGCCGCACCTCTTGGTCGTCCGCGGCGTGGTGCTCGGCATGTCGTCCTCCAGGTGCTGGTCGTCGGCGTCTCCATCCTGGACCACCCCGCGACCCGATGGCACCCGAGCGGCGACGATTGGCGGTGAGTCCCGCCCCGCTGTCACTCGGAGGCCACCGTGCCCGTGCGCTCCATCGCCCTGTTCGTCGTCGCGGCCCTCCTGGAGATCGGGGGCGCGTGGCTCGTGTGGCAGGGGCTGCGCGAGCACCGCGGCTGGGCCTGGGTGGGTGCGGGCGTGATCGCGCTCGGGCTGTACGGCGTCGTCGCCACGCTGCAGCCCGACGCGAACTTCGGGCGCATCCTCGCGGCGTACGGCGGGGTGTTCATCGTGGGGTCGCTCGCGTGGGGCATGGTCGCCGACGGATTCCGGCCCGACCGCTGGGACGTGATCGGGGCGCTCGTCTGCCTCGTGGGGGTGGCGCTCATCATGTACGCGCCGCGCCCGGGTGGCTGAGCCCGTCGGAGCCACCGGAGCCACCGGAGCCAGCGCGCCCGCCCGGGGTCTCGACAGGCTCGACCGGCGGGCGGGCGATCCCTGGCTCAGGCCGTCAGCAGCGCCAGGATCTGCTCGGTCGTGCCCGTCTGCGCCAAGCGCGGGAAGATGCGCGTGACCGCGTGCTCGTGGTCGGCGGCGCTGCGGTCGGCGACGGCGTCGGTCGCGATCGTGACGTGGTAGCCGTGCTCGGCGGCCTGGCGGGCGGTCGACTCGACGCCGATCGAGGTCGCGATGCCCGTGATGACGACCTGTGTCACGCCGCGCCGGCGCAGCTGCAGGTCCAGGTCGGTGCCGTAGAAGGCGCCCCAGTTGCGCTTGGTGACGACGATGTCGCCGTCCTGGCCGGTCGGTCCGCCGAGCTCGTCGACGATGACGTCCCAGCCCGCGGGGCGGGCGAGCGGCGCCGCGCCCGACGCCGAGGCGTCGGTGCGTCCGGGGACGGCGTCGGCGCCGTCGGGCCGGGCGGTGACGCGCACGAGCACGACGGGCAGACCCTGGGCGCGGAAGGCGTCGGCGAGGCGGGCCGAGCGCGCGACGACGTCGGCGGCGGCGTGCGGCGCGGTCGGCGAGCCGGCGATGCCGGCCTGCAGGTCGACGACGATGAGCGCGGTGCGGGGGTCGAGTGCGGTGACGGGCATGGTGGCTCCTGTGATGTGGGGGCGGCGCCCGAGGGCAGCGCCGAGTGGGTGGCAGGTGGCAGGGGTGGGGCGAGGGCGGCGCGGTGGCGCGCCGCAGCCGGCGGCCACGATGGCCGGGTGGTGGGGCCGGGTTACGCCTGGTCGCGCGACGCGACCCGCCGACGGCGCAGGGCGAGCTCGGTGACGACCGTGGCCAGCAGCAGCGCCGCGCACACGGCGGCGAACACCGCCAGGGTGTGCAGGCCCGCGGTGTCGGCGGCGTCGCGGTAGGCCGACGCCGTCGCGGCCGACGACGTCAGCGCCCCCAGGTACATGAAGGTGCGGAACAGGCCTGAGGCCGCGCCGATCTGCGCGGGCGTGGCCTGGTCGTACAGCGCGTTCTGGTTGGCCAGGCCGTTGAGGGCCTGCGGCAGGCCGAACACGGCCATGATCACGCACAGCACGACCACCGGCGTCGACCCGTGGACCGCGAGCAGCGCCACGCACGCGATGAGCTGCAGGGCCGAGCCCACGAGCAGGCGGCCCAGCACGCCACGCTGTTTGCGGGTCACCGCGGTGCCGACCATCGCGGTGGCGAACATCGGCAGCAGGATGAGGCCGGTCTGCGAGGGCGTGAGCCCGCGGCCGTGCTCGAGCCACTGCGGCAGCCCGTAGATCACCGAGTACATGACGACGCCGGTCAGCAACTGCCGCGCGTAGGTGATCAGCAGTGGGCGGTTCTGGCCGAGCACGCGCACGTCGAGGAACGGGTCGGGGGCGCGCAGCTCGCGCAGGGCGAACCCGGCTCCGGCCGCTGCGGCGACCACGAGCAGCCAGGCGCGGGCCACCGACGGCGCCATGAGGAAGAGCATGAGCGCGACCAGCGCGGCCGAGAACAGCCCGATGCCGGCCAGGTCCCAGTGTCGCCGCGGCGTCGCCGCCGGCGCCGGGAGGCCCGACGGCGTGAGGCCCGACGGCGTGAGGCCCGGTGGCGTTGCGCCCGTCGGGGTGTGGCCCGCAGCCGGGCCCGACGCGGCGCGCGGCTCGCGCGGCAGGTACAGCGCGCCGAGCGCCAGGCACGCGGCGGCGAACGGCACGTTGACGGTGAACACCGCGCGCCAGCCGCCGAGGTCGACCAGGAGCCCGCCGAGCGACGGGCCGATGACGGCGATCACCTGGTTGGCGAACGACAGCGCCGCCAGCAGGCTCGCGGGTGAGGACAGGCCTGTGCGCGCCGACTCGCGCTTGATGAGCGACATCGACGCGGGATACCCCGCACAGGTGCCGAGCCCGATGAGCACGCGCGCGGCGACCAGCACGCCCAGGTGCGGGGCGAACGCCCCGAGCAGGCCGCCGACCCCGACCATCGCGGCGCCGATGAGGTAGAGGCGCCGCGGGCCGTAGGCGTCCACGAGCCGGCCCGTGACGGGCTGCCCGACGGCGCAGGCGAGGTAGAGCGCGCTGACGAGCCACGCCGTCTGCGAGGGGGGTGCACCGAACGCGACGCCGATGGGGATGAGCGCGACCGACAGCAGTGAGGTGTTGAGCGGGTTGAGCACCGAGCCCAGCACCATGGGGGCCACGAGGCGGCGCGGGAAGCGCGCGTCGGCCGGGCCAGGGACGGGGCCCGGTGCGGGGGCGGGCGTCGTAGCGGTGTGGTCGGTCGTCATGGTGTGGTTCGTGGTCACCGTGTGGTTCGTGGTCACTGGGTGATCCGTTCGAGCAGCGCGAAGGCCTCGGCCAACGTGCGCAGTTCGGCCTGGTCGAGATTCGCGCGCAGCGTCTCGGCCAGCCACTCGGCGCGGGCCGCGACGTCGCCGTCGAACGCCTCGCGCCCGGCCGGGGTCAGGCGCAGGAGTTGGCGGCGGCCGTCGTCGGGGTCGGCTGCACGGGTGACGAGCCCGCGCTCCTCCAGCGCGGCGACCGTGGCCGCCATCGACTGGGGGCGCACGTGCTCCAGGGTCGCCAGGGCGCTCGCGGTGGCGGCCTCGCCCTTGCCGAGCCGCGTGAGCACGGCGGCCTGTGACGGGCTGAGCGCGTCGCTGGCGGCGACGGCGCGCATGCGGCGGCGCAGGCGTGCGAACACCGTGCGCACGTCGCGGGCGACGTCCGTGGGATCGAGGGGAATGGTTGTGTCAGGCATCGGAAACAACAGTAGGACTGTTCAGTCTCCCTGTCGAATTGCGCTCGCTCCCGAACCTGCCGCCGGTGGTGGCTCAGGCGCCGCCGCGCGGGCGGACGGGCCGGTCGATGAGGCGCGACATCACCACGGACGTCCGCGTCCGCTCGACGCGCCCGGTCGAGCGGATGCGCTCGACCGACTCCTCGATGCCCGCCATCGACGCGGCCATGACGTGCACGATCGCGTCGGCGTCGCCCGTGATCGTCGCGACGCCGACAACCTCCGGGATGCCGCCCAGCTCACGCTGGAGTTCGGCGGGGGAGACGTTGCCGCGACAGAAGATCTCGATGTACGCCTCGATGTCCCAGCCCAGCGCGTGCGGATCGACGATCGCCGCGAAGCCCGAGATCTCGCCCCGGGCGCGCATCAGGTCGACGCGCCGCTTGACCGCAGGGGCCGACAGGCCGACGGCGGCGCCGATCTCCTGGAACGTCGCGCGGCCGTCACGCAGCAGGAGCCCGACGATGCGACGGTTGAGGTCGTCCACAGCGTCAGCGTACGAGCAGAATCCGCATCAAGGTGCTGTCTGAGCGAGGATCAGGACGACAAACGGCCGTTTGAACGCAACAAACCGGGGTTCGGAGCGCAACGCCCCATCCGTAGAGTCAACGCCATGAGGACCAGCGACCTGCGCGCGCGCCCGGCGCTGCCCGGCGTCGGCCTGGCTCGCACCCTGCGGCCCGGCGGACGCACGGCGCGCCCGCGCACGTTCCTCATGTGCCCGCCCACCCACTTCGACGTCGTCTACGAGATCAACCCGTGGATGGACCGCACGGTCCCCGTCGACGCCGCGCGCGCCCTCGCGCAGTGGCGGGCGCTGCGCGAGGCGTACGAGCGCCACGGACACACCGTCCACGTCATCGACCCCGAGCCTGGCCTGCCCGACATGGTCTACGCCGCGAACGGCGGCGTCGTCGTCGACGGCGTCGCGCTCGCCGCGCGGTTCCTGCACGCCCAGCGGCGGGCGGAGGGCGCCGCCTACGCCCGGTGGTTCGACGCCGCGGCGCGCGCCGGCGTCCTGGGACCCGGCGGCGCCGCGCTCGGGCAGGCCGACGAGGTCGACGAGGGCGAGGGTGACCTGCTGCTGGCCGGGCCGTTGCTGCTCGCGGGCGCCGGGATGCGCACGACGCGCGCCGCGCACCGTGAGCTCGACCGCCGCCTCGGGCTCGCCGCGCGCGGAGTCACGCTGGTCACGCTCGACCTGGTCGACCCGCGCTACTACCACCTCGACACGGCGCTCGCGGTCCTCGACGACGGGCGCGACGACGGGCGCGACGACGCGCCGCCGCTCATCGCGTACCTCCCCGAGGCGTTCGCGCCGAAGTCGCGCGAGACGCTGCGCGACCTGTTCCCCGACGCGATCCTCGCCGACGCCGCCGACGCCGCGGCCTTCGGGCTCAACGCCGTGAGCGACGGGCTGCACGTCTACCTCGACGCCGCCGCGACGGGCATGCGCGCCAAGGTGCGTGAGCGCGGGTTCGAGCCCGTGGGCGTCGAGTTCGACGAGCTGCGTAAGGGCGGCGGCTCGGTCAAGTGCTGCACGCTCACGCTGCGCCCCGCGCTGGTTGAGCCTGTCGAAACCACCGCGCCCCGCGTGGGGGTGGTTTCGACAGGCTCAACCACCGGGGCCGCCGCTGGATTGGAGGTCTGAGATGACACGTGTGCCGTGCCTCGACGTGCCCGCGACCGCCGCTTGGGTCGCCCGGCGCGGCCCTGAGCGCGTCATCGCCGAGCTCACCGACGCCCTCGAACGCGACTTCCGTCGCTGGCCCGAGCTGGAGACGCGCCCACGCGTCGCCTCGCACTCGCGCGACGGCGTCATCGAGCTCATGCCCGCCTCGGACGCCACGACCTTCGGCTTCAAGCTCGTCAACGGCCACCCGCTCAACCCCTCACGCGGCTACCAGACAGTCACGGCGCTCGGCATGCTCGTCGACGTCCACAACGGCTACCCGTCGTTCCTCGCCGAGATGACGATCCTCACCGCGCTGCGCACCGCGGCGACGTCGGCGCTCGCGGCCCGCTGCCTCGCCCCGCGCGGCGCGCGCACGCTCGCCCTGATCGGCTGCGGGGCCCAGGCCGAGTTCCAGGCGCTGGGCATGCGCGCCGAGCTCGGCGTCGAGCGCCTGCGCCTGTACGACGTCGACCCGGCCGCGACCGCGAAGGTGGCGCGCAACGCCACCGCGCTGGGCTTCGACGTCACGCCCTGCGACGACCCCGGCCAGGCGGCGCGCGGCGCCGACGTCGTGACCACCTGCACGGCCGACAAGCGCAACGCCACGGTGCTGCTCGACCGCGACGTCGCCGACGGCCAGCACCTCAACGCCATCGGCGGCGACTGCCCGGGCAAGACCGAACTGGAGCCTGCCACACTGCGGCGGGCGAGCGTCGTCGTCGTCGAGCACGAGGAGCAGACGCGCGTCGAGGGCGAGATCCAGAACCTGCCGCCCGGCTTCCCGGTCACGGAGCTGTGGCGGATCGTGCGGGGCGAGGCGCCGGGCCGGCGCGACGCGGGCGAGCTGACGGTCTTCGACTCGGTCGGGTTTGGCGTCGAGGACCTCACGACGCTGCGGTTCGTGCGCGAGGACCTGCTGGGGCAGGGCCGGGCGCCCGACCCGCTGCTCGCGTGGCTTGATCTCGTGGCCGAGCCATCGGACCCCAAGGACCTGTTCTCGCTGGTCGCAGCCGCAGACCGCGCTCCGCTCACCGCCGCGTCGGCGGCTTCGGCCTGAGTCCGCGCTGACCGCCCACGGGTAGGAGATCCGGCGCGCGGATGGCATCATGGCGCCCGCGGCGGCCCCCGACGGCGTCGCGTGAGCGAGGGCGGAGGACGGTGGCCACGATCGAGGGCGATGGGCCGCGCACGGTGGACGAGGCTCTTGTCGCGATGCGCGCGGCGGCGCCCGGCCACGGTCCGGGCGATCCCGGCACGGCCGACCCCGACCTGGTGCGCGCCGCGCTGGCGAGCCTCGGGGACGAGGAGCAGCGCCTGTTGTGGCTGCGGCACATCGACCACGCCGACGACGCCGCGATCGCGGCGGTCCTGAGCCTGCCGGTCGCCGCCATCGGGCGTCGGCTCCGGCGCGCCGAGAACGCGCTGAGCACGAGCATCGCGGCCGCGCACGCCCGCGCGACCTCGCCGCACGCCCCACAGGCCTGCTCGGCGACGCGGTCGCGGCTCGACGACTACCTGCGCCACCGCCTGCCCGTCCGCTCCCGGCACGTGCTCGAGGAGCACCTGTTCGGCTGCCAGGGCTGCATGCGCGCCCTCATCGACGTGCGGCAGTCCGCCTGGGCGCTGCGCGACGCCGCGCCCGCGCTGCTCGCCGGCACGGCCGGCCTCGCGGCCGCCGGACCGGTGGTCGTGGGCGCCGGACCGGTCGTCCTGGGCGCCGCCGCGGCGGGCGCGAGCGGTGGGTGGGGCGCACTGCTGGGCGCCGTCGGCGCCGTCGTCGGGCGAGCGCGTGACCGCGCGGGCGACGCGTTGCGCGAGCTGACCGGCGCGGGGACGCGAGCGACCGCCGTGGTGGGGTCAGCCGCGGGCGTGGTGGTGGTCGGGGCGGTCGTCGCGGCGGCCTTGGCGCTCAGCGGCCAGAGCGCCGACGCCGACGCCGCGGCGGGCGCGTCGCTGGACGGTGGGGTGGGCGCCAGTCGGAGCGCCGACGCCGATCCTGGCGCTGACCCTGCCGCGGACCCTGCCGCAGACTCGGGCGCGGACGGCGCGGACGGCGCGGACCTCAGCGCCGACCTCGGTGTGACGGCGGACGAGTCGACGGCGCGCACGTGGCCTGCGCCCACCCCGACGCCTCGGGCGGGCGCTGACCCGGGCTCGCGGTCAGCCTCGGCCCTCGACTCGCGCGGGCGGGCCGACGGCGCAGACGCGGCGGCGGCCTCTCCCGCGGGGGACTCTCCGGCGGCGGGTTCCCCAGCACACGAGGCGCCGGGCGAGCCCGACGCGCCGGGTGGGGCGGCACCCACGCCGATCCCGACGCCCACGCCGAGCCCGACGTCCACGCCCAGCCCGACGCCGACGCCGACGGCGAGCCCGACGCCGACGCCGACGGCGAGCCCGAGGCCCACGCCGCCGTCGGACACGCCGTCGACCTCCACCCCCACCCCGACGCCTCCGCCCGATCCGGTCACGGCCTCGACGCTGACCGTCGTCGTCCCGTCCGGCGACTGCGCGGCGCCTGGCCGCGACCGACTGACCGTCTACGCGGTCACGGCCCCCGGCGTCGGGACGGGCCGCGGGGACGCGCTCACCACGGCCGACGCCACGCTCGACGCCGGTCAGCGCGCCGATCTGGCGAGGCACGGGGTGCTCGTGTGGACCGCTCCGGTGGGCGTGTGGGGCGTCGAGCGGGGCTCGTGGCTGGTGTCGAGCGTCGCGTGCGCCGAGCGGGAGGTCACCTTCGCCCTCACCGACCCGGCGCCGCAGGGGACCACCGCGACGCTGTCGCCGCTGCTCGGCGGACGGTGAGGATCGCGGGCTACCCGCGGGTCAGGAGCGTGAGCACCTCGTAGTGGCGGGTCTGCGGGAACATGTCGAGCAGCCGGGCTCGCTCGGGCCGCAGCGAGGGCATGCGCTCCAGGTCCCGCGCGAGCGTCACGGCGTTGCAGCTCGAATAGAGCACCCAGCGCGCCGACGACGCCTCCAGCCAGTCCGCCAGCTCGGGCCCGACCCCGCGCCGGGGCGGGTTGACGATGACGAGCTCGGGCGCGTCGCCCGGCGCGGCGGCGAGCGCGTACGCCGTCGCGTCGCCCGCGGCGAACCGCACCCCGGCCATCGCCGCGGCCCCCTCGGGCGACGCGCCGAGCTCGGCGCGCGTGAGCTCGGCGCTCGCCACCGCCTCGGCGCTGAGCTCGACGCCCATGACCTGCCGTCCGGGCGCCGCGCACGTCAGCGCGAACCCGCCGACGCCGCAGTACAGGTCCCACAGGCTCGCGGGCGCCGCGTCGTCGACCCATGCGCGCGCCTGGCGGTACAGCGCGGCGGCGACGGCGGTGTTGGTCTGGAAGAACGACTGCGTGCGCAGGTGCAGGGTCAACTCGCCCGCCGCGCCCGGCAGCGTCATGGGCAGGGTCTCGCGCTCGGTCAGCACGATCTCGCGCTCGCCCTCCAGCACGGCCTTGTGCTCGGGCTGGAGGTTGACGCTGAGCACCGCCAGACTCGGCAGCGCCTCGCGCAGCCACGGCAGGTGCTTGCGCACCCGCGCGACCGGCTCCTGCGAGCGCAGCACCAGGCGCACCATCAGCTCGCCCGCGGGCGAGACCGTGACCAGCAGGTGCTTGAGCTCGCCGCGTCGGGCGGCGTCGCGCGGTGTGACGCGCCCGCGTGCCGGCGTCAGGTCGTAGGGCTGCAGCCGCGCGCGGGTGACGAGCTCGGCCAGCGGACCGAACGCCGCCTGCAGCGTGGGCGGGTAGAGCGGGCAGTCGGTCAGGTCGACGCCGCCCGCCTCGCCCGAGGGCAGCGCCCCGAGGATGCCGATGACCGGGTGCTCGACGCTGCCCGTGACCACCATCTTGGCCTTGTTGCGGAACCCGCCCTCGGCGCTCGTCACAGGCGCCAGCCACGCGACGTCACGCGCGCGGGCGCCCAGCACGGGGGCGAGCAGGTCGCGCACGTGCCGCTCCTTGTCGGCCACCTGCGTCGGGTAGGCGACGTCGAGCAGCGTGCACGAGCGGCAGCGCCCGGCGTCGAAGTGGTGGCACTGCACCGAGCCATTCTCGCCGATACCGTGGGCGGGCAGGAGGCCACGATGACCCGCTATCCGCTGATCGCGCAGGTGGTGCTCGACACGACCGACGTGCGCGGGCTCGCCGAGTTCTACCGACGGCTGTTCGGTCTGGAGTACCGCGCGGGCGATGAGCCCCCGCCCGAGGGCCGTGACGACGACGCGGACTGGCTCGTGCTGCGCAACCCGGCCGGGCCACAACTCGCGTTCCAGCAGGTCGACGCGCTGGCGAGGTCCACGTGGCCCGCGCCCGACGTGCCGCAGCAACTCCACCTCGACTCCACCGTGCCCGACGTCGCCGCGCTCGACGAGCAGACCGAGCGGGCGATCGCGCTGGGCGCTGCTGTTCGATCAGTCGGACGATGCCGCCGAGCCCCTGCGGGTGCTCGCCGACCCGGCCGGGCACCCGTTCTGCCTCTTCGTGGCGTAGCGGCGCGACGGCGTCGGCGCGCGCAGGGCCGGCGGGCGCAGGGCCGGCGGGGGGCAGGGCCGGCGGGGGGCAGGGCCGGCGGCGTCAGTCCGGCAGCGACGCGACGGCCTCGATCTCGACGAGCGCGCCCGGCACGGCGAGCCCGGCGACCAGGAGCGCGGTGACCGCTGTGCGCCGTGCCCCCCACGCCTCGACGGCCGCGTCGTACGCCTCGCGCGGGGTGACGCGCTGGTCCAGGTAGATGGTGAGCTTGACGACGTCGTCGGGCGTGGCCCCGGCCGCCGCGAGCACCGCGCGGACGTTCGCGATCGCCTGGGCGACCTGGGCGACGACGCCGCTGGCCATGGCCCCGCGGGCGTCGACGCCGTTCTGACCGCTCACGTACAGCGTGCGGCCTGATGGGGCGATCGAGCCCTGCGCGAACGCGGGGCTGTGATAGAGCGACGCGGGATCGACGCGTTCGATCACGAGGGACCTCCATGCCGGGACGGATCGCAGGCCATCTCACATGACGGTATTGCGCACGCGTGCGCCGCGCCGCACGAACGCGCACCTCACTGCGCCGGGAACCCCTCGGCGATCTCGCGCAGCCGCGCGACGTAGGCGGGCCGGTCGTCCTCGGCTGTCCACAGGTTGGAGTGCGCCTTGCCCACCCCGGCCTGGCCGTCGACGCCCTCGCGCACGATGTCGGCGTGCCCGGCGTGGCGGTGCAGCTCGGCGAGCAGGTGGACCAGCACGAGGTGGAGGTCGACGTCGGCGCGCTCGGCGGGCCACCACGGCACGCGGCCGGGGGAGTCGAGGTCGAGCGCGGCGATGGTGGCGTCGCCGTGCGCCCAGGCGCGGCGGTACAGGTCGATGAGCCACGCGGCCGACTCGTCGCGGGTGGCGTACAGGTCCTCCTCGGCGATCTCGGGCGTCTTCGGGTCGACCCAGGATCGCAGCCAGGGAATCTCGTCGAGGTCGGGCCAGGGCCGGTCGAAGGTGTAGCCGAGGTAGCCCACCTCGACGGCGACGCAGTGCTTGATCAGCCCGAGCAGGTTGGTGCCGGTCGCGGTGCGCGGCAGGCGCAGGTCACGCTCGGACAGGCCCTCGGCCTTCCACACGAGCGCGTCGCGGGCGCGTTGGAGGTAGTCCTGCAGAGCGTGCTTCGGGTCGAGGCGTGGCGTCATGCGCCCACCGTGCCACCGCGCTCGGCTCCAGCGCGACCCCCATCGCGAACCTCAGAGCGATTCTCAGCGCGACTCGCCACCTGCTCAGGGCGCGGGGCGCCGGTGGAGCAGCGCGGGCGCCGCGACGGCGACGAGCGTGAGGACCGCCCCGATATAGGTCGCCGGTCCCGGCGGGTCGACGCCCGGGGTGACGACGTCGAGCAGCAGGGCGCCGACGACCTGGCCCGCGATCATGCCCAGGCCCAGCAGCAGCACGCCGATGCGGTGCACGATCGCCGCCGAGATCGCGATGAACGCGATGCCCAGGACCCCGCCGGCGTAGAGCCACGGCTCGGACGGGAGCGTGCCGCGCGGGGGGCCCTGGACGAGGAGCGAGATGACGAGCGCGACCGCGAGCACGGCCGTGCCGACGAGGAAGTTGAGGAACGTCGCCGCGCAGACGCCGGGCGCCGCGCCGCCGGGGGCGTCGCTCGCCACGGCCCGCACACGTCCGTTGACCGCCTGCTGCCACGAGGAGCCCGCGCCCGCCAGCAGGGGCAGCAGCGCGAGCCCGAGGGCTCCCGGCGCGCTCAGCGAGCCCGACACCGAGACCGCGACCGCGGCCACGGTGAGCACCGGACCGAGCGCGCGGCCCACGGTGATCAGGCGCACGCCCCCGGGGCCGAGGCCGAGGCGGTCCACGACGAGCGAGCTGACCGACTGACCGGCCACGATCGCGACGATGAACACCGCGACGCCGAGCGTCCCGACGGTCAGGCCCTGGGTCGCGACGAAGAACCCGCCCGCCGCGCCGCCCACACACTCCCACCAGCGCAGTCGCGGCGCCACGCCGCCCAGACCGTGGCCGGCGCCGGGCTCGCCGCGCAGGCCACGGACCACGCGCCGCAGCGCGGCGCGGGCGCCGGGCCACAGCGCGAGCGCGAGCGTGAGCACGAGCAGGCCGGAGCCGAACGAGATGACGGCCGCCTCGAAGCCCGAGCCGATGCGGTCCGCGAGCGTGCCGTTGACGCGTGATTGGGTGGCCGCGCCGACCCCTGCGAGGACGGCGAGGGTGACGCCGAGCACCGGTGGTCGCTCGCGCGCAGCGGTGCTCCGCCGGGACGTCGGGTCATCAGCCATGACCGGAGTCTAGAAAGCGACGCCCATCGAGGACATCGTGACCGAATCGCAACATAGTGGGTCATCTCGTGTTTGGCCAGCAATGACGCCGATTTCCCACCCATTGAGACGTCCGCGGTGGCGCCCTGTGCGCCGAGCGTGGTTCAAGGCGCACCCGTGTCGGGCGTAAGTTGCTCGCGCCGATTCGTTCGGTTTGTTAACAGACGGTTAAGCGGCGGCTCATCAAGCCCCCAAGAGCCAGACAGAGGTTGGAATGCCCCGGTGTGACCAGGTCCTTGGGCGGAGCGCCTGATGGTGCGGTTCCTCGCGCGTCGCGTCCTCAACTACGTCGTGATGCTGTTCCTCGCGACGTCGCTCACGTACTTTCTGGCGTCGTTCTTCATGGATCCGCGCTCGAACTACCTTGCGCGCAACCCCCGCCCGCCGATGGCGTCGATCAACGCCTCGCTCACCGCGGCGAACATCAACGACCAGACGCCGCTCCTGGAGCGGTACTGGACGTGGCTGACCAATATCGTGCTGCACTGGAACTGGGGCCTGAGCCCCACCCAGGAGCCCGTGGCCGGCGCCATCGCGACCCGCATCGGCGCCTCGGTCCAGCTCGTCACGCTCGCCACGGTGCTTGGCATCGTCATCGGCGTCGGCCTCGGCGTGCACACCGCGATCCGCCAGTACCAGTGGCAGGACCGCGTGTTCGGCGGCATCTCGACGTTCTTCCTGGTGGTGCCGACGGCGGTGCTCGCGCTGTTCGTCGTGATCGGGGCGATCTACCTCAACAAGGCGCTCGGCTTCCGCCTCTTCTACGTCACGGGGTTGCACAGCTACGACGGGAACAACTGGTTGCTCAAGCTCAGTGACCTGGGCCAGCACCTGATCTTGCCCACCATCGTGCTGACGGTCATCACCGCCGTCACCTACCACCTGACCCAGCGCACCTACCTGCTCGACACGATGAACGCCGACTACGTGCGCACGGCCCGCGCCAAGGGCCTGCCGCTCAACGTCGCGATCCGCAAGCACGCGCTGCGCACCTCGCTCATCCCGACGACGGTCATGGTCGCGTTCTCGATCGCGGGCGTGTTCACGGGCGCGGTCATCACCGAGACGATGTTCGCGATCAACGGCCTGGGCAAGTACTTCATCACAACGCTCGTGCAGAACGACATCAACGGCTCCGTCGCGATCGCGGCCTTCGGCGGCGCGTGCACGCTCGTCGGCGCACTGGCCGCCGACGTCGCCGTGTCGTGGCTCGACCCGCGCGTGCGGATCAGCTGAGGGGGAGCCATGGCGAACTCAGAACTCGTCGTCACCGCCGCCACGGCCGCAGAGGTCGTCGCGGACGAACAAGGCGGCGGACTGCGCCGCACCGGCCGCTTCGCGCTCATCGCGCGGCGTTTCGCCCGACGGCGCTCGGCCGTCGCCGGCCTGGTGCTGCTGGCGCTGCTCATCCTCTTCGCCGTCTTCGGCCCGATGATCGGGCAGTGGCGCTTCGACGAGCCCGACTTCCTCGCGCTCGCCCAGGCGCCCAGCGCCGAGCACTGGTTCGGCACCACGACCGGCGGCTCCGACGTCTTCGCGCTCGTGGCCCGGGGGCTGGGCCGGTCGCTGCTCATCGGCATCCTGTCGTCGGTCGCGATCACGTTCGTCGCGGCGCTGATCGGCACCACCATCGCGTTCTTCGAGGGCTGGGTCGAGCGCGTCGGCATGTGGATCCTCGACATGCTGCTGGTCATCCCCTCGTTCCTGCTCATCGCGATGATCACGCGCAGCGCATCGGGCACGGGCGGCTGGCTGACGCTGACGCTGGCGCTGACGGCGTTCGGGTGGATCGGATACGCGCGTGTGCTGCGCACGCTGACCCTGTCGCTGCGCGAGCTCGACTACGTGCACGCGGCGCGCTACATGGGCGTGCGGTCGTTCACGATCATCCGGCGGCACCTGGTGCCCAACCTGGGCTCGGTGCTCATCATCCAGACGGTGCTGGGCGTCGTCGGCGCGGTCAACTCCGAGACGGCGCTGTCGTTCCTCGGGCTGGGCGTCAAGGCGCCCGACACGTCGCTCGGCACGATCCTGCAGGCCGGGCAGTCGGTCGTGCTGACCTCGCCGTGGGTGCTGATCGCGCCGTCGGTCTTCCTGGTCGCCCTGACCTACTCGATGCAGCTCATCGGTGACGGCCTGCGCGACGCCATCGACCCCTACTCGCGCTCGGGAGGCAAGGCGTGAAGCGGCAAGGCGTGATGAGGCAGGACGCGGTCGCCGACGCGGCGACGGCGAACCGGCACATCCTCGACCCCCTGGGCGCGGCGTCCGAGGCGGTGCTGTCGGTGCGGGACCTGCACGTCAGCTTCGCCTCAGAGGCCGGGACGGTCCGTGCGGTGCGCGGAGTCTCCTTCGACCTGCTGCCCGGGCGCACGCTCGGCATCGTCGGCGAGTCCGGGTCCGGAAAGTCGGTCACGTCGCTCGCCGTCATGGGCCTGCTCGACCGCAACGCGCGCACCACCGGTTCGATCCGGCTCAAGGGCCGCGAACTGCTCGGCCTGTCCGAGGTCGAGCTGTCCAAGCATCGCGGCAACGACATGGCGATGGTCTTCCAGGACCCGCTGTCGGCCCTGACCCCGGTGTTCTCGATCGGCGACCAGCTCGCCGAGGCGCTCGACCTGCACCAGGACCTGAGCCGCAAGCAGGTGCGCGAGCGCTCGATCGAGCTGCTCGACCTGGTAGGCATCCCCAACCCGGCCGAACGCCTCAAGTCGTTCCCGCACCAGTTCTCGGGCGGCATGCGCCAGCGCGTCATGATCGCCATCGCGATCGCGAACGACCCTGACGTGATCATCGCCGACGAGCCCACCACGGCCCTGGACGTCACCATCCAGGCCCAGGTGCTCGACGTGCTCAAGAAGGCCCAGCGTGAGACGGGCGCCGCCGTCGTCATGATCACCCACGACCTCGGGGTGGTCGCCGGCGTCGCCGACGACGTCCTGGTCATGTACGCGGGCCGCCCCGTGGAGAAGGCGCCGGTCCTGGACCTGTACGCGCGCCCCGCGATGCCGTACACCATGGGCCTGCTGGGCGCGGTGCCGCGGCCCGACCGCGGTGAGAACCGCCGTCTGGTGCCGATCCAGGGCTCCCCGCCCTCGCTCGTCGACCTGCCCGTCGGGTGCCCGTTCGCGGCGCGCTGCCCGCTCGCAGAGGACCGCTGCCGCACCGCCGAGCCGCCGCTCGCGCGGGTCGCCGGCCGCGAGGACCAGCTCGCCGCGTGCGTGCGCGCCGACGAGATCGCCGAGCGCGGCCTGACCTACGACGACGTCTACTCCGTCGAGGAGGCCGCCGCCTCGACGCTGGCCGACGTCCCGCGCGCCGAGCGCGCCACGGTTCTTGAGGTCACCGACCTCAAGAAGCACTTCCCGCTGACCAAGGGCGGCCTCATGCGCCGCCGCGTCGGCACGGTCAAGGCCGTCGACGGCGTCACGTTCGACGTGCGCGAGGGCGAGACGCTCGCGCTGGTCGGCGAGTCCGGGTCGGGCAAGACGACGACGCTGCTGGAGATCATGAAGCTCGCCGTGCCGCAGGGCGGCACGATCTCGGTGCTCGGCAAGAACCTCGACCACCTGCCGCGCGCCGAGCGCGCCGCGCTGCGCCGCGAGCTGCAGATCGTGTTCCAGGACCCGATGAGCTCGCTCGACCCGCGCCTGCCGGTCTACGACATCCTCGCCGAGCCGTTGATGGTGCACCGCTGGTCCAAGGAGCGCATCAACGAGCGCATCGCCGAGCTGATGCGCCTGGTCGGGCTCAACCCTGACCACGTCGACCGCTTCCCGGCGCAGTTCTCGGGCGGGCAGCGTCAGCGCATCGCCATCGCGCGAGCCCTGGCCGTGCGCCCGCGGCTGGTGGTGCTCGACGAGCCCGTCTCGGCTCTCGACGTGTCGATCCAGGCCGGCGTCATCAACCTGCTGGAGGACCTGCAGGCGAAACTCGGCGTCGCGTTCCTCTTTGTGGCACACGACCTGTCGGTCATCCGGCACATCTCCGCGCGCGTCGCGGTCATGTACCTGGGCCAGGTCGTGGAGCAGGGCGACACGGAGGCGGTCTTCACCGCCCCGCGTCACCCCTACACCCAAGCTCTCCTGTCCGCGGTTCCGCTGCCCGACCCGGAGCTCGAGCGCACTCGCACGCGCATCGTGCTCACGGGCGACCAGCCCAGCCCGGCACAGGAGATCGCCGGCTGCCGGTTCGCCGGCCGCTGCCAGGTGCGGGCGCTCCTGCCCGCCGACCAGCAGCGGCGCTGCGACACCGAACTGCCGGTGCTGTCCACGACGGCAGGAGGCGACCACGCCGCCGCCTGCCACTTTCCGCTGTCCCTGAACACCTTGGACAAAGAGGAGAACCGATGAAGAGCTTCCAGAAGACGGGGGCCCGCGCGGCCGTCGTCGTGACTGCGCTGGCGCTCGCGCTCTCGGCGTGCGGCTCCGGTGGCGACAACAGCGCCGACAACGGCGAGCACGACGCCACCGCGAAGCAGCCGCTCGCCGGGTTCGACGCCAAGACCATGGGCGCCGACTACCCGATGCCCGAGGACGGCGTCGCCTACGACAACCCGCAGGACCGCGACGCGCTCCAGCAGGGCGGCACGCTGACCCTGGCCACGACCGAGGTCGGGCCGAACTGGAACTCGTTCTCGACCGACGGCAACACCGCCTACATGGCGCAGTTCTGGACGTACTACCAGCCGCAGCTGTGGGACTACGACGTGTCGGGCAACCCGACGCCGAACCCCGACTACCTGACCAACGTCGAGGTCACGTCCGAAGACCCGCTCGTCGTCACCTACGACATCAACGAGAAGGCCACCTGGAACGACGGCACGCCGATCGACTGGACGGCCTTCGAGGCCACCTGGAAGACGCAGTCGGGCAAGACCGAGGGCTACAACCCGCCGTCGACCTCCGGCTACGACCAGGTCGCCTCGGTGACCGAGGGTGACAACGCCAAGCAGGCCGTCGTCACGTTTGAGACGCCGTTCTACCCCTACCAGTTCCTGTTCGCGAACATCGAGCACCCGGCGGCGGTCGACGTGGCGACGTTCACCGAGGGCTGGGTCAACAACCCGCACAACGAGTGGGCCGCGGGCCCGTTCAAGGTCGACTCGTTCGACGACACGCAGGCCACCTTCGTGCCGAACGAGAAGTGGTGGGGCACCAAGCCGCTGCTCGACAAGGTCACCTTCAAGGTGATGGACTCCTCCGCCTCGATCAACGCCTTCCAGAACGGTGAGATCGACGCGACCGGCGTCTCCGCGGCCGACCGCCTCAAGGTCGCCCAGGGCATGGACAACGTGCAGATCCGCGTCAACACCGCGACGTCGTCGGGTGTCGTGACCCTCAACACCAAGGCCGACTCGCTCAAGGACATCGCGGTGCGCAAGGCGCTGACGCAGTCCATCGACCGGACCAAGATCAACGAGATCGACTTCCAGGGCCTGAACTGGCAGGAGGAGCCGCTGGGCTCCGAGATCATGTTCCCGTTCCAGGACGGCTATGAGGACAACATGCCGGCCGACTCGGGTTACTCGGTCGAGGCCGCGGGCAAGACGCTCGAGGACGCGGGCTACACCAAGAACGACTCGACGGGCATCTACGAGAAGGACGGCACGCCCGTCTCGCTCAAGTACACCTTCTTCGGTGACTCGCCGACGCAGACCGCGATCGCCAACGCCATCCAGGCGATGGGCAAGGCGTCCGGCATCGACGTCCAGCTCGACAACCAGGACCCCTCGAAGTTCAGCGACGTCGTGCTGGGCGGTCAGTACGAGGTGCTGATCATGGCGTGGTCGGCCTCCGACCCGTACGGCTACTCGACCTCAGGCTGCCAGCTCTACTGCTCGGACTCGGACTCGAACTTCACCTACATCGGTGACCCCGAGGCTGACGAGGGCTTCAAGAAGGCCGGCCAGATCGAGGACACCGCGGCCGCGATCAAGCAGCTCAACGAGGCCGAGAAGAAGGCCCTCGCGCTGTACGGCACCTTCCCGCTGAACAACGGCCCGGTCATGCTGGCCGTCAAGAAGGGCCTGGCCAACTACGGCGGCTCCTCGATCGCGTCGTCGAGCGGCTTCAAGGCGATCAACCCCCACGTCGAGAACGTCGGCTGGGAGAAGTGACCTCGGCTCACTGAGCCTCGCAGCGACCCGGCCTCGCCGGGCCCTCCTGTGACCGAACGGGACCCTGACGGTCCGCTGTCCTCAGCGGTCCGTCAGGGTCCCGTTCAGGTTTCACCCGGGTTGCTTGCAGCCAGAACCCCCGAGTTGCGGTGGACGTGGTGACGCGGGCCACTATCGTGGGCGCCGCGGAACGGGGAGGAATCGCCCGTTCCGTCAGACACACCCCAGTGGCAAGGAGGCCCCTGTGCGCACGTCAGAGCACGTCGAACTGGTCCGTACCGATCCGGACCAGCCACCCGTCGCCATCGTCGACAGACGACCCATGACCCCCCGCAAGAAGATCGTCTTCGCGGTCATCGCGCTGGTCGCGGCCGTCGCGTGGGCGCTCATCGCCGTCCTGCGCGGCGAGGACGTCGACGCGGCCTACTTCGTGCTGGCCGCCGTCGGCACGTACGTCATCGCCTACCGCTTCTACGCGCGGCTCGTGGAGTACAAGGTGGTGCGCCCGCGCGACGACCGCGCGACGCCCGCCGAGCAGCACGAGAACGGTCATGACTTCGCCCCGACCGACCGCCGGGTGCTGTTCGGCCACCACTTCGCCGCGATCGCGGGCGCCGGCCCGCTCGTCGGCCCCGTGCTCGCCGCGCAGATGGGCTACCTGCCCGGGACGCTGTGGATCATCATCGGCGGCGTGCTCGCCGGCGCCGTGCAGGACTACCTGGTGCTGTGGCTCTCGACGCGACGCAAGGGCCGGTCCCTGGGTCAGATGATCCGCGACGAGCTGGGCTCGGTCGGCGGCGCCGCGGGCCTCATCGGCGTGTTCGTCATCATGATCATCATCATCGCCGTGCTCGCGCTGGTCGTGGTCAACGCCCTCGCCGAGTCGCCGTGGGGCGTGTTCTCGGTCGGCATGACCATCCCGATCGCGCTGTTCATGGGCGTCTACCTGCGCTACCTGCGCCCCGGCCGGGTCGCCGAGGTGTCCGTCATCGGCGTCGTGCTGCTGGTGCTCGCGATCATCGCGGGCGGTTGGGTCGCCGGCACGACGTGGGGCGCCGAGATCTTCACGCTCGACAAGACCACGATCGCGTGGCTCATCGTCGGCTACGGGTTCCTCGCCTCGGTGCTGCCCGTGTGGCTGCTGCTCGCCCCGCGCGACTACCTGTCGACGTTCATGAAGGTCGGCACCATCATCCTGCTCGCCGTCGGTGTGCTCGTCGCGCAGCCCGTCGTGCAGGCGCCCGCGGTCTCGCAGTTCGCGCACACGGGCACCGGCCCGGCGTTCGCCGGCTCGCTGTTCCCGTTCCTGTTCATCACCATCGCCTGCGGCGCCCTGTCGGGCTTCCACGCCCTGATCTCGTCCGGCACCTCGCCCAAGCTGGTCGAGAAGGAGAGCCAGCTGCGCCTCATCGGCTACGGCGGCATGCTCACCGAGTCGTTCGTGGCGATCATGGCGCTGGTCACCGCCGTGTCGATCGACCAGCACCTGTACTTCACGCTCAACGCGGGCGCCAACCTCACGGGCGGCACCCCCGAGACGGCGGCCGAGTACGTCAACTCGCTGCCGCTGGCGGGCGGCACGGCGATCACGCCCGAGGCGATCGCGGCCGCGGCCGAGAGCGTCGGCGAGGAGTCGATCATCTCGCGCACCGGCGGCGCGCCGACGCTCGCGTTCGGCATGGCCGAGATCCTGCACTCGTTCCTCGGCGGCGCCGGGCTCAAGGCGTTCTGGTACCACTTCGCGATCATGTTCGAGGCGCTGTTCATCCTCACCACGGTCGACGCCGGCACGCGCGTCGCGCGCTTCATGCTCACCGACACCCTGGGCAACCTGGGCGGCGGCCTCAAGCGGTTCCGCGACCCGTCGTGGCGCCTGGGCGCGTGGATCGCGTCGATCGTGGTGTGCGGCCTGTGGGGCGCCATCCTGCTCATGGGCGTGACCGACCCGCTGGGCGGCATCAACACGCTGTTCCCGCTGTTCGGCATCGCCAACCAGCTCCTGGCCGCCATGGCGCTGTCGCTCGTGACCGTCGTCGTCATCAAGAAGGGCTACCTCAAGTGGGCGTGGATTCCCGCGCTGCCGCTCGTGTGGGACCTCGCGGTGACCATGACGGCCTCGTGGCAGAAGATCTTCAGCGACGTCCCGGCGCTGGGCTTCTGGGCGCAGCACAACGCGTTCCGCCGGGCGCGTGAGGCGGGCGAGACGTCGTTCGGCACGGCCAAGACCCCCGAGGCGATGGACGCCGTCATCCGCAACACCGCGGTGCAGGGCACGCTCTCGGTGGTGTTCGCGCTGCTCGTGCTCGTGGTCGCCGCCGTCGCGGTGTGGGTCAGCGTGCGGGCGATCCGCGCGGGCGGCCTGCCGACGACGGAGGAGCCCGACGCGCCGTCGCACCGGTTCGCGCCGAGCAGCCTCGTCATGACCGACCTCGAGAAGCAGGTCGCCGCCCAGTGGGCCGCCTACGACGCCGAGCGCGGCGGCGAGCGCGTGACGACGTCGTCCCACTGAGCGTGATCATGGGACGAGGCCGCAAGACACGCTGAGGGACACGGGGGCTGACGGGATGGAGAGCGTGAGACGCGCATGGCGCGCCCTGGCGTGGTACGTCAAGGGTGTGCTGGGGGAGAGCGACTACCAGCGGTACGTCGCCCACCTGCGCCGCCACCACCCGTCGGCCCCCGTGCCGAGCGTGAGCGAGTACTGGCGCGCTCGGTACGCCGACCAGGACGCCAACCCCGGCGCCCGCTGCTGCTGACCGGCGCCCCGGTGGTTGAGCCTGTCGAAACCACCTGTTCCGTGATGGGGTGGTTTCGACAGGCTCAACCACCGGACGGTCAGGTCAGGTGGTCGTGGGCGCCCTCGGTCCACTCCCGATGCCGCCGCGCCGAGCGGATCACCACGTCGCGGGCGTCGCGCGGGATCACACCGTCGAAGTTGTTGTAGAGCCGCTCGAACGAGAACCGGCCCACATGCGCCGCGACCCGCTCGGCGACCCGGCCCGACAGCGGGATGCGGTTCGGATAGCTGCGCATGAAGCTCACCGACACGCGATCGGGGTTGGCGAAGATCGTGTCCCCGCTCAACAGCACCCCACGCCCGCCGGCGCCGCCGGCCCAGTGCGCGACCGCCGAGCCGGGAAAGTGCCCTCCCGGCTGGGTGAGGGTGACCCCCGGCAGCACCTCGCGCTCGCCCTCCCAGTCCACGATCTCCTCGCCCGGGCGGGCCACCCAGTCGAGGTCGGCGCGGGCGACCAGCACGGGCAGGGCGCGCCCCGCCCCGGGGCGAAGCCGCCGCGCCCACTCCACCTGCACCCCGAACATGTGCGGGTGGCTGGCCACCACCGCGACGACGCCGGCCGGACCCGCCAGTTCACGCACACGCGCCACGGCGGCGTCGTCCACGAAGGCGGGCGGGTCCCACAGCAGCGCCCCGTCAGGCGTGACGAGCAGCTTGGCCTGCTGCCCGATGCCGACGACGGCGGGCTCGACCGTGAGCCCCCACAGCCCCGGCTCCAGCGGGGCGAACGCGACGCCGGCGCCCGCGGCGGCGAGGTCGTCGAGCGTGGTCCAGAGTTGGCCGTCGACGGGGACCCACTGCCGCTCGTCGGCGCAGATGGCGCACACACGCGGGCGGTCGGCGTGCTCGACGCCGCACGTGGCGCAGATCCAGAAACGCATGACGACCTCCAGCGGTGGGGGCGGCCCGGGCGTGGTGACGCCACCAGCCTGTACCCCTCACGTGGGCCCGGCCAGGCCGCGGCTCAGGCGAAGCCGATGTGACGCCGTCGCGGCCGTGCTGGCTACGCTGGTCCGGTGGCCCGACATGGCCGCTCCGGCGGCCTGACCTTCGAGCTCGTGCCCGACGACGACGCGGACGGCCCGGGTCCCGTCCTCGCGCTCGCAGCGCCCGACCCGACCCCGCCCTCGATCCCGCCTTCGATGCTGACCACGGCGGTGCGCCGCGCGCTCGGGTGGCTGCGGAGCCGCAGCCGCCCCCAACTCGTCGCCGGCGGCGTCGTGCTCGCCCTGGCGGTCGGCGCCGCGGGCGCCGCGGCGGTGCTGCGCGACCGGGAGCGCGAGGCCACGCTGCGCGCCGCTCCGGGCGGCGTCGCCGACCTGTCGCAGCCGATCCACGAGCGCTGGTCGTCCACCATCGGCGGCGAGGAGGCCGGCGCCGGGCTCTGGCCGATCGCGGCGCTCGGCGACGTCGTCGTGCTCGCCGAGACCCGAGGCGATCTGGACGGGCCGCCGTCGCTCGCGGCGCGCGACGGACGCGAGTCCCGCACGGTGCTGCACGGCCTCGACCTCGACACCGGGGCGGAGCGCTGGCAGGCGCCGCTCGACGCGGAGGCGTCGTGCGGGACGGGGCCCGGAGACCTGGGCCAGTCGCGCCTGACGATCGGGCGGGTCACGCAGGTGGTGTGCGTCGTCGGAGCAGGGCAGGACGCGACCGTGGCCGTCGTCGACGCGGACGGCCAGGTCACCACACGCGTCCCGGACGGACTCGACGAGCACACGACGCTCCTGCCCGGCCCGCGCGGGACGCTGGTGCGCGTGCGCCAGCTCGGCGATCCCCCCGAGGGCGTCGAGTTGGTGGTGGACACGGCCATGGGCTGGCGGCTCAACCACGAGTTCCAGCCGCCCGACGTCCAGGTCAGCGCCGAGGACGCCCTGACGGGCGAGGCCCGCTGGGACACCCGCATCGAGGCCGACGTCGTGGACGAGGGCTCCAACTGGTGGTCGTGCACCACCTGGGACGGGGCGGGCGAGCCGCGGTTCGACGGTCGCACGGTGGCGGCGAGCACGGCCGACCAGGGCATGCGCCTGTGGATGTGCGGCGTGGACGTGGTGCTGACGGCGTCGGGGCGCGTCGCGCACCAACACCCGGTGGGCGAGGCGTCCTTCGCCGGGATGCTGATGGTCTCGGCCCTGACCGACGGGGGTCTGGGCATCTCCGTGTCCGCGGACGGCGGCTGGGACGGCCGGACGTCCTCGACCGTCGTCGTCGGTGACGACGGCGGTGAGGTCATGCGCCTGCCCGGGGGAGTGCTCGACCCATGGGCGACCGACGGCACGGGCGGCGTCGTCGTCGGCGGCGAGGGGGCGCAAGGCGCCGGCGTGATCGTCATGCGCGACGCCACGAGCCTGATCGGCGTCGGAGCGGACGGCGCGCAGCGGTGGGCAGTGCCCGACCGCCCGCGCAGCGAGGGGGCGCTGGTGCGCGCCGCCGGCGTGATGCTGCTGGCGGGGGGATCGGGCGAGATGTGGGCCGTCGACCTGGGCACGGGTGAGACGCGGTGGACCGCGCCCCTGCCCGGCGTGCCCGGGTCCGGCGGGACCTGGGGGTACGCGCGCGGCGCCTGGACAGACGGCACGGTCGCCGTGCTGCGCACGCCCGGCGCCGCCGACGGGGCGGAGCCGACCGCGTGGACGGCCTACGACCTGCGCACGGGCGCCGTCGTGTGGCGGCTCGACGGCGCCGACGCCGACGCCCTCGTGCCGTCCCAGAGCGAGTGCGCCGCGGTCGCGGGGCGGCTGCTGTGCTCGGACGGGAGCACGCTGGTGCGCGTCGCCTGAGGGCGCGCTCTCCGCGCGCAGGGGGGCGCCGTGCGTGGTGAGGTGGACGCGTGCCCGGTTACGACGCCGCGTTCCTCGACCTGTCCGTCCCGATCCCGCGGCCGCGCGACGGCCGCTCGCTGCGCCGGCTCGACTACCCCCGCTTCACGGTGCTGCTCGACCCGGCGCGACGCCTGGCCGCCGCGACCGTCGTCGGGATCGACGGCGCCCGGCTCCAGGCGCTGCCGCGCGCCGGCTCCTGGCGCCTCGACCCGCGCGCGCCCGCGTCCGAGCAGGCCGGGCCCGAGCTCTACCACCGCAACGCGCTCGATCGGGGCCACCTGGTGCGCCGCCGCGACCCCATGTGGGGCACGCCCGCCGAGGCCAAGGCCGCCGGCGAGGCCACCTTCGTCTACCCGAACGCCGCGCCGCAGGTGGGCCGCTTCAACCAGTCGAAGGAGCTGTGGAACGGGCTGGAGGACCACGTGCTGACCTACGCGCAGGCGCACCGCCGCCGCGTCGTGGTGCTCACCGGGCCCGTGCTCGCCCCGGACGACCCGGTCTACCGCGGCGTCGGCATCCCTCGCCGCTTCTGGAAGGTCGCCGCGTGGACCCTCGCGCGCTGGCAGACCCCCGACGGCGGCCCCGTCCGCGAGGAGGTCACGCTCGCCTCGGCGGGGTTCGTGCTCGACCAGACGCCGCTGCTCGACGACGGCGCGCTCGCCGAGGCGGCCGCGCGGGCGCTCGCGGCCGACGACGCGCCGCCGCTCGGCCCGTTCCGGACCTATCAGGCGCCCGTGGCCGACATCGCGGGACTCTCGGGAATGGACCTCGGCGCGCTCGTGTCCGCGGACGTGCGACCCGGGGACGTGCGGCCCGGCGGCGGGGAGGCGGCGCCCGAGGCGCTGGCCGCGTGGACGCCGCTGCGCGGTCCGGGAGACATCCGCGTCTGAGCCGGCCCTCGCGGTGGTTGAGCCCTCGCGGTGGTTGAGCCTGTCGAAACCACCCGACGCGACCGGTGGCGTGGTTTCGACAGGCTCAACCACCGGGGTGGGGGGCGGTTTCGACGGGCTCAACCGTCGGGTGTGACTGGCTCGTGCCAGCCCGTGACAGGGATCTGTCTGTTCGGGCAGCGATCCACTTGCGAGGATGACCCCCATGGACCCCCTGCTCGTCGGACTGCTCGCCGGCGTCGCCGTCATCGCGGTGACCGCCCTGGCCCCGCGCACCGGAGTCTCGGCGCCCCTGATCCTCGTGGTGCTGGGCGTCGCGTTCAGCGCCCTGCCGGCGGTGCCCGCGATCGCGGTGCCGCCCGAGGTCATCCTCGCGGGCGTGCTGCCACCCCTGCTGTACTCGACGGCCGTCGCCATGCCGACCATGGACTTCCGCCGCGACTTCGCGACCATCGGCGGACTGTCGGTCGCGCTCGTCGTGGTCACCTCGGTGCTGCTCGGCTTCGTGTTCTCGCTCGTGCTGCCCGACCTGGGGCTGGCGGGCGGCATCGCGCTCGGCGCGATCGTCTCGCCCACCGACGCGGTCGCGACGTCGATCGTCAAGAGGCTCGGGGCGCCGCCGCGCGTGGTCACGGTGCTGGAGGGCGAGGGGTTGCTCAACGACGCCTCGGCGCTGGTGCTGCTGCGCTCGGCCGTCGCGGCGACGGCGACGGCCGTGTCGTTCGGCGAGATCGTCGGGGACTTCGCCTGGGCGGTGGCTGGGGCGGTGCTGTGCGGCGCCGCCGTCGGCATGATCGGCCTGGTGGTGCGGCGTGCGGTGGGCAGTGCGGCGCTGTGCACCGCCGTCTCGTTCGTGGTGCCGTTCGGCGCGTATCTGCCCGCCGAGCACCTGGAGGCGTCGGGGCTCGTCGCCGTCGTCACCGCGGGGCTCGTGACCGGCTACGGCTCGGCCGCCTGGCTGCGCCCGCGCGACCGCATCTTCGAGCACTCCAACTGGGCCACGATCGAGTTGCTGCTCGAGGGCGGGGTGTTCCTGCTCATGGGCCTGGAGCTGCCCAAGATGGTCCAGGACGTGCGCGCCGAGGGCGGGTCGTTGTGGCTGGCGGCCGGCGTCGCGGCCATCGCGGCCTTCGGCGTGCTCGTGGTGCGCACCGCCTACGTCGCGCCGCTGCTGCGGTCGCTCGCGCGCAAGGCGCGGCGGGCCGCGGCGTCGCGCGGCGTGCTGGCCAGCGCGCAGGAGCGCCTGGAGACGCGCCTGGCCGACGCCGGGCCGAGCGGCGTCGTGACGTTCGGGCCGGGCGCGTTCGACGGCATGAGCGGCGTCGAGCCCGGCGAGGGCGAGGCGCCGACGCGCCTGCCGATGCCGGGCGCGGGACGGCCGGGCGCCGGCCCGCGCGAGGTGCCCGTGGCGCGCGTGCAGCGGCTCCAGTCGGGGTTGGTGCGACGCGTGGCCGACATCGACTACCTCACGGCCAAGCCGCTCGGCCCGCGCGAGGGCGGACTGCTCATCTGGGCCGGGATGCGCGGCGTCGTGACCGTCGCGGCGGCCCAGTCGCTGCCCGCCGGGTTCCCGCAACGCTCATTCGTGGTGCTCGTCGCGTTCGGCGTCGCCGCCGCGACGCTGCTGATCCAGGGCGGCACGCTGCCATGGATCGTGCGGCGCCTGGGCCTGGCCGGGCAGGGGGAGGTCTCCCGCGAGGAGGTGCTGGCGCTGCGCCGCATCGTCGACTCGGCGGCGCGCGACCTGCTCGACGACGCCGCCCTCGTCCGCGCGGACGGGACCGGCTACGCCCCCGACGTCGTGGCGCGGGTGCGCGCCGACGTCGTGCGCGGGCAGGCCTCCGACGACGCCGACGCACGTGAGTCGGCCGAGCGCGTGGCGCAGTACCGTGCGCTGCGCCTGCGGATCATCGACGCCCAGCGCAAGGCGCTGCTGGAGGCCCGGCGCTCCGGGGCGCACGACTCGCACCAGCTGGAGCGGACGCTGTCGGCGCTCGACGCGGAACAGCTCATGGTCGAGATGAAGAAGGGCGGCGGCTCGTGACGCGGGCTCGGACGCGTCAGGCGGGCGTCGCCAGGCGTTCGCGCAGCCAGGCGATGTCGGGGCCCATGTCGCCGTGCGTCTCGCAGATGACCGGGGCGTCCGCGTCCGCGATGACCTGGACCAGCAGGTCGGGCGGGATCTGACCCTCGCCGAGGTGCGCGTGCCGGTCGGCGCCTGAGCCGGCGGTGTCGCGGGAGTCGTTGGCGTGCACCAGGTCGATGCGACCCGTGATCGCGCGGAGGTCGGCCGCCGCCGTCGTCAGGTCGACGCCGCCCGCCCACGCGTGGCAGGTGTCGAGCGTGAGCCCGACGACGCTCGCGTTGGCCGAGGCCTGCACCGCGGCCCACAGCCGCTCGACCCGCTCCAGGTGGCGGGCCATCGCGAAGTCACCGCCCGCAGTGTTCTCGATGAGCACGGGCACGTCGGTGTTGAGCGAGTCGACCGCCTTGCGCCAGTTGTCGAACCCCACGGCCGGGTCGTCCTTGCCGGTCACATGCCCGCCGTGCACGACGACGCCCTTCGCGCCGATCTCCGCCGCGCCGTCGAGCGTGGCTTGGAGCAGCTTGCGGCTGGGGATGCGGATGCGGTTGTTGGTCGAGGCGACGTTGATGACGTAGGGGGCGTGCACGTACAGGTCGACGCCCGCGGCCGCGGCGTCGTCCCGCAGCGCCTGGGGGCCGCCGGGATAGCCGGGACCGGTGACCTTCCACGCCTGCGGGTCGCCCAGAAAGACCTGCGCGGCCTGCGCCCCGATGGCCTGGGCCTGCGCGACGGCGTCGGCGGCGTCGACATGGGCGCCGATGCGGATGCTCATGGCGGCCAGGGTAGGCCGAGCCGGGCGCTGCGCGAGTGATCGTTCGCGGGCGATTGTGTCGCTTTGCGTTGCGCGCGCAGGCCCGCGCAAGGCTTTGTATGCGGTGACGACGGCGCTAGGGACGCCCTCGTCAGCAGGTGGTCGTGCACGGGTGAGGCGGAGGGGACATGGTGAGGGACTCCAGGCTCTTCCTGTCTCTCTTCGGCATCTTCGCCCGGCACGGCCACCTGCGCGACCTGGAGCCCGCCGAGTTCGAGGCCGACCCGTACCGCGCGCTGGTGCACGCGGCGGCCGGGGCGGGGTGGAACCTCGTCGGCGACGACGACGGCGACTGCGACGACGGCGACGGACAGCCGACCGCGCCGTGGACCATGGGCGAGGCGTCCCCGAGGTGGAGCGAGTCGACGCGGGGCACCAACGTGGCGTGGTTCCAGCTCCAGCACGGCCTGTGCCCGACGCCGACCCCGACGCCGCTGCCGATCCCGCAACTGCTGACGGCGGCGCTGGCCCCGGCCCGCCGCCTGGGCGCCCTCACGCTGACGGGCGTGCAGACGCTGGTCCCCGTCCACCTGGCCGGTGACGCCGGGGACTGCGTGTACGCGGTCGGCCGGGCGTTCGCGATGCCGTCGTGCGGCCCGCGCGCGAGCGTCCGGGTCACGATCGACTCGGGCGACGCGGACGACGTCGTGCGCGGCGCCTGCGTCGTGGGCACGTACCTGCGGTTCCTGCTGGGCCCCCTGGTGGCGTCGCTGCGCGCCCTGGGCAGAGGGTTCGACGCGCAGGGACCGACGCCCGTGCTCGCGTACTTCCCGGCCGGCGGCCACCGGATCACCTTCGAGGCCGACGTCGCCGAGTGGAGCGACGCGGCCGTGACGCTGCTGGTTGCCGCCGCGGCCGAGGCGTGCCGCGAGGCCGGGGTGCGGCGCAGCGTGCTGATCGACGTCGTCGCGATCCCGCGCCGGGGCGTGCGCCCCTGAGGTCTGCCTGCGGCAGACTCACAGAAAAAGTTGCGGAAACCTCCAGAATTCCTAGGCTCCTGACAGGGCGCAGGGGGCGCCCTGTGACGCAAGGGGGCGCACAGATGGCCGAGTCCACCAGGGGACCCAACCCAGAGACGTCGGAGCCGGCGCCGGCTCCGACACCAGCACCAGCACCAGCACCGACCGCCGCCCGCGGCGTCGTCGTCGAGACGCTTCCGGTCTTCCTGCGCGTGCCGCGGGACGTCTGGCGCGGGGAGACGGTCGCTGCGCTCGACCATGTCCGCGCGAGCGGCAACCGCATGACGTGGTTCGTCGTCGTGGCGGGGGTGGGAGTCCTCGTCGGGCTCGTGGCGCTCCTGGGGGTCGCGGTCGCGGGCGGGTCGTTCGGGATGGCGCTGCAGGCGTTCGCCGTCGTCGCGCTCGCCGTCCTGGGGTTCTGCGTGCTGCGTTGCCTGACGGTCTGGTGGGCGCTGCGGACCCGCGTGCCGGGCATCGCGTTCTCGGCGGCGTCGAGCCTGGTGGCGACCGTGGTCGCGCTCTACGGGTTCGTCGTCGCCGTCGCGGTGGTGTTGAGCCTGCTGCCCGGTGATGGGGCGCGGGCGTTCGCGGCCATCGTCGTCGGCGCGCTGCTGCTGATCGCGACGATGGCCTCCGAGCCCCTGCTGTACATCGGCATGGCGCGCGAGGCCGGGCGGGGGCGGTCGATCCTCATGCCCTACATCTGGTTCAACCTCGTCTTCGGCCTGCTGCTGAGCGTCGTCGGGATGCTCGCCACCCTCGTGGGGCTGGCCGCGATCTGGGACGCGCTGACATGAGCCGGATCGCCGCCGCGTGCGCCGCGGCGGTCATGGTCGCGGTGCTGGGCGCCTGCGGAGCGCGTCTGGACACAGTGCTCGACGTCGCCGCCGACGGCAGCGGGTCACGCGTCATGACGCTCACGCTCTCCACCGACGACCGCGACGAGTACGTCAGCGGCGGCAACGCGGCGCTCGACGCCTCGATCCGGCGACACCTGCCGCCCGAGCTCACCTACGCGGGCCTGTCCGAAAAGCCCGGAACGCCGCAGGGGGACGGAACGCCCGAGGAGAGCGGCGAGGTCGCGGCGGACTTCACACTCGAGTTCGGCTCGCTCAAGGAGTACCGCGCCAAGGTCGCCTCGCTGCTCGCGGCGAGCGGCGAGACGCAGATTCCCACGATCGACCTGCGCATCGAGGACACGCTGTTCCTCCAGGGCGTCGTCGTGCGGGAGAACTTCACGTCCCGCGATCTGCTCGCCTGGCTTGAGCAGGGGTTGGTGGACGACGGCGTCGTCGACGACGGCGCGCGCGGCAACGTCATCGAGGAGGGCGACTCCACGGTGCGCGCCGCGGGCCGCACCTTCGAGGCGTACCAGCCGCTGGGCGTCGACCAGATCCGCGACGTCGGGATGCGGGCCGTGACCCTGCGCACCGAGTTGTCCGACGACGGCCAGGCCACCCGCACGATCGACTACGCGATGGGGGCAGACGCCTACGCGACCAATCCCGACCAGTTCGACGCGTTCCTCGCCGAGGCGACCCCCGCGGGAGGCGACCTGCGCGAGGGCCCGGAGGTGGACGGCGCGCAGACCTGGACGATGACCATCACCGCCCCCGCCGCGGACCTCGCCCAGGCGACGTCCCAGGCGCTCGGCGGCGGGGAGGCCACATTCACGGTCGGGCGGTCGTTCACCGCGAACCCGCCCGCCATGCGCCTGACGGTGACCTCGACGGCGGACTGCTCGCTGTGCTCGCCGCAGGCCTACCCGGTGCGCGACACGCTCGTCCTGCCGCGCCAGTGGCAGCCGGAGGGCGCGTGGGGCGAAGGGCAGGAGTCGGGCGCGGGCGAGTACGACCTCGGGCAGGAGGGCGCGTCGCTGACGTTCGTCCGCCCTGTCCCCATCACCTCGGCGCACGTCACGACCCACGCCTTCCCCGACCTGACGTTCGCGCAGACCGTGGTGCTCACGCTCGCGGCGTCGACCGACGACGTCGTGGGCGAGGACTTCGAGGCGATGCTCTCAGGCGGCGACGGCTCCTCGCTGCGGGTCGACCGCGGCGACGACGCCGCCGTGTACACGCTCACCATCGAGCGGGCCTCGGCCCACGGGCTCGACGCCGCAGCCCGCGCCGCCGGACTCGCCGGGCTCGGCGCGACCGGATGGCGCGTCGACGGCGACGGGTTCTTCCGCGCACGGCTGCGCGCCTCCGTCGAGGACCCGTTCGGCGGCTGGGGCGTGGCCGACGTGCGGTCCGTGGTGCTCGGGGCGGGAGGGCTCAGCGTCGACGACGCCGCGGAGGGCAGCGAATCCGTCGTCGCCGAGCTGTCCGGGTGGAAGACGGCGGGGCTGATCACGCTGGGGATCATCGCGGCGGCGGTGGTGGCGCTCGCGGCGGCCGCGTACCTCCTGCGCGCGCGGCTGGTCCCCGTCTGGCGGCGCGTGCGTGACGGCGCCCGTGCGCGTGCCGTGGACGCGGCCAAGCGCGGACGCGAGCGTGCCGCCGCGACCGCCGCCGCGATGGCCGCGAGCGCCGCGGCCACCACCCCCGCGGGCGCGTCGCCCGCCGACCCGGCCGGGTCCGAGGAGGGCGCTGCGGCCGAGGCATGGTCGGAGGCGCTCTTGCGCTGAGGCCGACGGCGGGGTGTCGGCCCGGATGGTCAGGCCCGGATGGTCAGGCCCGGATGGTCAGTACCCGCCCGGCATGAGCGGCGCCGGAGCCTCGGTGACCTCGACCCCGTCGGGCGCGACGGCCCACCACACGTCGTCGAGCCCCTGACCGGTGACGTCGCCCGGGGCGCCGTCACCGGCGTAGGTGTACAGCGGGCGCCCGTCGAGGGTGACCTGGAGCATGCCGTCCGTCCCCGTGATCGTGCCGACTTCGGCCGTGACGCCCTGGACCTGGGGTGTGGCGGTCTCGGCGTGGACGGCGGGCCACTGCGCGGCGCACGCGCCCGTGCAGGCGCTGCGGCCCGAGCCGGGCCGGTCGGGTGTGTAGATGTAGACGGTCATGCCACGCCCGTCCACGACGACGTCGCCGAGGCTGGTGCGGGCGGTGGACAGCGCCGTGCCGGGTGGCGCCGACGCCGTGGCCGCCGGCCCGGGGTCCGCGGCGCCGCCGCTCGCGCAACCGGCCGCCACGGCGGCCAGACCGAGAGCGAGCCCGACGGCGAGCACTGCCCTGGCGGGTATGGCTCTGAGGTGTGGTGATGCGCGTCGCATGGCTGGTCCCCTTTCGTGTGGCGCGTGGGGGGACGCCGACGTTTGGGCCGGGGCGCCTCCCTGGATGACGACGAGCCGTGGGCCGCCGCGGTTCACGCTCGCCGCTGCTCACCCGCGGCCCGCCCGCTCGGCCCACTCGCGCGGCCCACCCGCGGCCGCGTCGGGCCCGCGGGCGCAGGATTGAACCGGGCGGCGGCGCGCCTCGTCGTCGTCCACAGGGAGTCGCAGGATCGGAGTCGGGCGATCGGGCGGGGTCGTCATGCGGCTCCGGCGTCCGGGGGAGGGGCGGATCGTGCGCACACGGGTCAAGGTCGGGATCGGCGTGGCGGGCGCCGTCGTCGTGCTCGTCGGCGCCGCCGTGATCTGGGGGCCGGGCCTGTACGCCGGCTGGGCCGACCGCAATGCGCAGGCCGCGCCGACCCTCGACGCCGCGGACGCGGCGCCGCTCGCCGCCGGGCTCGACGGCGTGTGGACCGCGCAAGACGGGTCCTACGCGGGCTACCGCGTCGAGGAGGTGCTGCGCGGCGAGGACGCCACCGTGACGGGCCGCACGCCGCAGGTGCGGGCGCAGGTCACGCTCGACGACGGCACGCTCACCGCGGCGAGCGTCACCGTGGACATGGCGTCGGTGGCCACCGACCAGCCGCCGCGCGACCTGTACTTCCGCAGCACCGCCTTGCGCACCGGCGACTTCCCGACCGCGACCTTCGCGCTCACCTCGCCCACCCCGTTGCCCGACGGCGCCACCGCCGTGACCCTCACGGGAGACCTGACGATCCACGGCGTGACCCGGCGGGTCGACGTCGCCGCGCAGGTCGCGCAGACCCGTGGGGGCGACGCGATCCAGGTCGTCGGCAGCGTGCCGGTCACGTTCGCCGACTACGGCGTCGAGGCGCCGTCGCTCGGGTTCGTCACGGTCGAGGCGGCGGGCTCGGTCGAGTTCTCGCTCGTGCTGGCCCCGGAGTGAGGCGTGGCGCGCGACGACGATCTTCTGGTGGCCGTGCACGGCGCCCACGCCGCGGCGCTGCACCGCTACGTCCGGCACCTGACCTCGGACGAGGAGCAGACGCGTGACGTCGTCCAGGAGACCCTGCTGCGCGCCTGGCGCCACCCCGAGGTGCTCGAACGCCCGCCCGACTCGGTGCGCGCCTGGCTGTTCACCGTCGCGCACCACCTCGTGATCGACGCGCGGCGCAGCGCGCGGTACGCCCACGAGCGCTCGACCGCCGCCGTGCCCGAGCAGTCCGAGCCCGATCGCACGCAGGCCGTGCTCGACGCCTGGCTCGTGGGCGACGCGCTCGCCGCGCTCACCCCCGAGCACCGCGCCGTCGTCGTCGGCGCGTACTACGGGGACCGGTCGGTGGCGCAGCTCGCCGATGAGCTCGGTGTGCCGCCCGGCACCGTCAAGTCCCGCATGCACTACGCGATGCGCGCGCTGCGCCTCGCGCTCCAGGAGAGGGGAGTCACGCCGTGAGGCCCGATCCGCACGCCGACGCCTTCGACCCGTTCGCCGACTGGGACGGGGCGTACGTGCTGGGCGCGCTCGGCCCGGGCGAACGCCGCGACTTCGAGGCCCACCTGGTCGGGTGCGACGCGTGCCGCGACGCTGTGGCGGCGCTCGCGGGCCTGCCCGGCCTGCTGGGCGCGGTGGGCGCGGGGCAGGGAGCCGGCGACGAACCCGCCGAGGGCGACGTTCTCCCCCTCGCGCGCCTGGCCGCGGCCGCGCGGCGCGGGCGTCGTCGCCATCGCGCTCGGCTGACGGCGGCGGGGGCGGCGCTCGCGGTCGTCGCGGGCGTCGCGGGCGGGCTGGTGAGCGGATCGGTGAGTGGGCCGGTGAGTGGGCTGGTGGACACGAGCCCCACGGCGCCGCCGGCGTCGTCGGCCGCGTCGGAGGCGGCGCGCACGATCGAACTGGTCCCCGTGGGCGACACGGGCCTGCACGCCGACCTGGTCGCGACCCCGACGCCCTGGGGCACCCGCCTGGAGTGGAGCTGCCGCTACGCGCTCACCGGCGGGCCGGCGGCGGGCGGCTACGACCCGGCCGAGGTGACCTACCAGCTCGTGCTCGTGGACCGCGCGGGCGGGCGCAGCGTCGCGGCGACCTGGACGACGGCGCATCCCGAGGCGCACGGGCTCGGGGCGTCGTCGGCGCTGCCCATCGAGGCGCTCGACCGGGTCGAGATCGCGAGGGCGGGCGAGGCCGCCGCGCTCGCGGCCGCCGCGCTCTGACGCGGGGTGCGCGCTCGCGCGCACCGGCCCCCGCACCCTCGCGCGCCGCGGATCGGCGCGGGTGCGGGGGTGCGACGCGACGCCGAACAGGCCTGTGGACGGACCACCGAGTGGACGGGGCGCCGCATTCCCGGGTGGCGCGGCTACTCTCGTGGCCGTGAGCGAGATCAACCCGCAAGCCACCGAGCGCGTCGTCGCGCGCTACGAGATGCCTGACCCGCTGCGCGAGGACATCCGCCTCCTGGGCGGGCTGCTCGGAACGATCCTCAAGGAGGCCGGCGGCCAGGACCTGCTCGACGACGTCGAACGCCTGCGCGAGCTGACCATCCGCGCCTACGGCGACGACGACGGCGCGCTGGCGGCCGCGGCCGAGCTCGTCGACTCGTTCTCCCTGGATCGCGCCGACCACGTCGCCCGCGCCTTCACGTGCTACTTCCACCTGGCGAACCTCGCCGAGGAGTACCACCGTGTGCGCGTGCTGCGCGAGCGCGAGCAGGAGGAGCCGGGCAGCGCCGCGGTGATCGAGGAGTCGATCCCGCAGGCGTTCACGCAGCTCGCCGACGAGGTGGGCCGTGACGAGGCGCTGCGCCGCCTGCAGAACATCGAGTTCCGCCCCGTGCTCACGGCGCACCCGACCGAGGCGCGCCGTCGCGCGGTGTCCCGCTCGGTCCGCCGCATCTCGACCCTGCTGGCCGAGCGCGACACGCTGCACCCGCGCGGCACCGCGCTCGCCGAGACCGACCGCCGTCTGCTCGCCGAGATCGACGTGCTGTGGCGAACCCAGCCGCTGCGCGCCTCCAAGCCGACCGTGATCGACGAGGTCAAGTCCGCCGTCGGCGTGTTCGACGCGACGCTCTTCCAGACCTTCCCCGAGGTGTACCGCCGCCTGGACGACTGGCTCCTGGGCGACGACGCCGGCCGGGCGACGCCCGTGGTGCGGCCGTTCGTGCGGCTGGGCACGTGGATCGGGGGCGACCGCGACGGCAACCCCAACGTCACGCCCGAGATCACCCGCCAGGCCGCCGCGCTCGCCTCGCAGCACGCGCTCGCGGCGCTCGAGGCCGAGGCCTTCCTGACCGCGCGCAAGCTCACCGTCGCGGCGGGCGACACCCCGCCGTCCGAGGCCCTGCTCTCGCTGTGGAACCGCCTGCGGCAGCTGTCGGCCGAGGCCGCGGCCAAGGCCGAGGAGGAGTCGCCCGGCGAGCCGCACCGAGCGGTGCTGGTCATGATCGCCGAGCGCATCGCCGCCACCCGCCGCCGCGACGCCGACCTGGCCTACCCCTCCGCCGAGCGGCTCGAGGCGGACCTCGCCGTCGTGCAGGACTCGCTGGTGCGGGCCGGGGCGCCCCGCCTCGCCTACGGCAGCCTGCAGAAACTCATCTGGCAGGTCAACACCTTCGGGTTCCACCTGGCCGAGCTGGAGGTGCGCCAGCACTCGCAGGTCCACGCCGCCGCGCTCGCCGAGATCGAGGAGTTGGGCGCCTCCAGCCCCGACCTGAGCCCGCGCACGCGCGAGGTGCTCGACACCTTCCGCGCGCTGGGCTACGTGCAGAGCCGCTACGGCGAGCGGGCCGCCCGCCGCTACATCGTGTCGTTCACGCAGGCGCCCGAGCATCTGGCCGCGGTCTACCAGCTCGCCGAGCACGCGTTCCCGGACCCTGACGAGCGGCCCGTCATCGACGCGATCCCGCTGTTCGAGACCTTCGCGGACCTGGAGGGGTCGGTCGACATCCTCGAGGCCATGCTCGAGCTGCCGCAGGTGCAGGCGCGCCTGGAGGCCAACGGCCGCCGCGTCGAGGTCATGCTCGGGTACTCCGACTCGTCGAAGGACGTCGGCCCCGTGGCCGCGACGCTCTCGCTGCACAGCGCTCAGTCGCGCATCGCGGAGTGGGCCGACCGCCACCACATCGAGCTCACCCTGTTCCACGGCCGCGGCGGGTCGCTCGGCCGTGGCGGCGGCCCCGCCAACCGCGCCGTGCTGGCCCAGCCGCCGCACTCGGTGGCCGGCCGCTTCAAGCTCACCGAGCAGGGCGAGGTCATCCTGGCCCGCTACGGTGACCCCGTCATCGCGACCCGGCACATCGAGCAGGTCGCGGCCGCGACGCTGCTCGCCTCGGCGCCGTCGGTCGAGGAGCGCAACGCCGAGGCGACCGAGCGGTTCACGGCCCTGGCCGCGTCGCTCGACGTCAGCTCGCGCGAGCGGTTCCACCACCTGGTGCGCGCCGAGGGCTTCCCCCAGTGGTTCGCGCAGGTGACGCCGCTCGAGGAGATCGGCATGCTCGCCATCGGGTCGCGCCCCGCCAAGCGCGGCCTGTCGGTCAACTCGCTCGACGACCTGCGGGCGATCCCGTGGGTGTTCTCCTGGTCGCAGGCGCGCATCAACCTGGCCGGCTGGTACGGCCTGGGCACCGCGCTGCGCGACTACGCGGACTCGCGCGACGGCGGCCTCGCCGACCTGCAGGCCGCCTACCACGACTGGCCGCTGTTCAACACGCTGCTCGAGAACGTCGAGATGTCGATCGCCAAGACCGACGAGCGCATCGCCGCCCGCTACCTGGCCCTCGGCGACCGCGACGATCTCGCGCAGCAGGTGCTCGACGAGCTGCGCCTGACGCGCGAGTGGGTGCTGCGCGTGACGGGCAACGCGTGGCCGCTGGCGGGGCGCCGCGTGCTCGGCCGCGCCGTGCAACTGCGCTCGCCCTACGTCGACGCGCTCTCGCTGCTGCAGGTGCGCGCGCTGCGTGCGCTGCGCACCGACGGCGCCTCGGAGCCGTCGACCGACGCGGTGGCCCGGCGCGAGCGCTGGCAGCACCTGCTGCTGCTGACCGTCAACGGAGTCTCCGCGGGCCTGCAGAACACGGGCTGACACCGACGCCGCTGGTTGAGCCCGTCGAAACCGGGCCCTGCGCTGGTTGAGCTTGTCGAAACCGGGCCCCCGCTGGGTGAGCCCGTCGAAACCGGGAGGTGGTTTCGACAGGCTCAACCACCGGTGGGGTCAACCAGCGGGTGGGGTCAGCCGGTGGCGGCCAGGGCCTTGCGCACGCGGTCGACGCTCGACCTCAGACCCCAGCGCGCCGTCAGCTCGGCCAGAGCCTCGGGGTGCGCGGCCGCGCGCGGCAGCGTGTCGTCGAACGCGGGCAGCGGGGCGTCGCGCGCGACCCGCACGACCGCGGGCGCGACGTCGAGGTACGTCGCCGACTCGGTCAGCCGCCGCTGCTGCGTGGCCGTCAGCCCGAACCCCGAGTCGCGCGCCGCCAGGACGCCGTCGAGCGTGCCGAAGCGCGCGAGCAGCCCGGCCGCCGTCTTCTCGCCGATGCCGGGCACCCCGGGCAGGCCGTCCGACGGGTCGCCGCGCAGCACCGCCATGTCGGCGTACGCCGATCCGGTCGGCACGCCGTACTTCTCGGCGAGCCGCGCCTGGTCGACGACGTCGGGGTCGCGCACGCCGCGAGCGGGGTAGAGCACGCGCACGCCGGCGGCGTCGTCGACGAGCTGGAACAGGTCGCGGTCGCCCGTCATGACGCTGATCGGCTCGGCGGCCGCGCCCCGCGCGGCCTCGCGTGCGACCAGGGTGCCGATGACGTCGTCGGCCTCGTAGCCGGGGGCGCCCACGCGGGCGATCCCGAACGCCTCCACCGTCGCCGCGATGACGGGCACCTGCGGCGTCAGCGCCTCGGGGACGTCCTCGACGTCCCTGCCGCCAGGCCCGCCCCCCGGGACCGCGACACGGTGCGCCTTGTAGGAGGCGATGGCCGCCACGCGCCAGGCCGGGCGCCAGTCGTCGTCCCAGCAGGCGACCAGGCGCGTGGGGCGGTGCTCCGTGACGAGGAACGCGATGGTGTCCAGCAGCCCGCGCACGGCGTTGACGGGCTCGCCGCGCGGGGAGCGCAGCGAGTCGGGCACCCCGTAGAACGCGCGGAAGTACAGGGACGCGGTGTCGAGCAAGAGCAGGCTCACGTGCGCCAGCGTCCCACGGACCCGCGGATGCGCGCTGCTGGTGACCGGGTCGCAGGGGCGGGCCGCCGCGGGTGATCGTTTGCGCCCGGGTGCCCCACGCGGGTTCGCGCGCGCCACGCCGACCTGCGAAACTGAATGTGCAGTTGGAATGTCCGGGGATTAGTGCGAGAAACTGCGGGAGACGCGATGAGCGACAGCACTCAGACCTATGACGACACGCTGCGCCTGTGGGTGTTCCCCGACCAGGAGTCGGCGACGGCCGCGGCCGTGTCGCTGCGATCCCGGGCCCGGCTGGGCGAGTCCGGCGTCGGCTCGGCCTACCTCATCGGCTGGGACGGCGAGCGCAGCAGGTACACGGCGCAGCCCGTCGCGCACGTCGTGGCGCCCGCGATGGGTCGCAAGCGCTTCCGGTGGGACCTGATCTGGCTGACGCTCACCGCCCCGTTCCTGGGCCTGGCCGGAGGCCTGGCCTACGTGGGCTTCACCAGCCAGGCGCTGAGCTCGCTCGGCCGTGACCGGGTCCGGGCGGCGCTGGCCGAGGTCGCGCCCGGCGAGCACGCGATCATCGCGACGGTCGAGGACCTCGACGACCCCGAAGACGTCACCCTCGCGGGAGCGGTCAAGGCGCTGACGATCGGCTGAGACCGCCGTCGTCCGCGGCGTCGTGATGCGTGGCGTCGTCGTGCGTGCCGTCGTCGAGCCGCAGCGGCAGCCCGAAGCGCGGGAACCACGACGCGACGTCGAGGAACGTCGTGATGCCCGTGACCTGGTCGGCGTCGGTCTCCAGGACCACCAGACCCCAGGCGAAGTGGCCGCCGCGCACGGGGTCGGGCCGGTACTGCCCGAACGCGGGCGAGCCGTTCGCCCGCACCGGCACGCAGCGCGAGCCACGGCACTCGGCGCCCGGGCCGAGCATCCACGCGGCGATGTCGCGCGGACCCCGGACCCACATCGCGTACGGCGGCATGTTGAGGTGGGCGTCCTCGCGCAGCAGCGCGACCAGCGCATCCATGTCGTACCGCTCGAACGCGTCGAGGTAGCGCTCCAGCATGGCGTCGCGCCAGGCCTCGCCCGGCGTGTGCGCGGTCGCCTCGGGGGTCGGGGCCTTCTCGTCGAGCGTCGCGCGCGCCCGCTGGAGCGCCGAGTTCACGGCCGCGACGCTCATGTCGAGCAGGTCCGCCGTCTCGGCCGCCGACCAGCGCAGCACCTCGCGCAGCACCAGCACGGCCCGCTGCCGCGGCGGCAGGTGCTGCAGCGCGGCCACGAACGCCAGGCGGATCGACTCGTGCCCCACCGCGACCTGTGCGGGGTCGCCCTCGCGCGGCAGTACGGCGTCGTCGGGCACGGGCTCGACCCAGCGGTCCTCGGCGAGCGTCTCGCCGAAGTTCTCCAGCGTCGGCTCCTGCGCGGCGCCGAGTCCCATGGGGCGCTCGCGCCGGTGGGCGGCCGAGCCGAGGTGGTCGAAGCACACGTTGGTCGCGATGCGGTACAGCCACGAGCGCAGTGACGCGCGCCCCTCGAACCGGTCGTAGGCGCGCCAGGCGCGCAGCATCGTCTCCTGCACGGCGTCGTCCGCGTCGAAGACCCCGCCGAGCATGCGATAGCAGAAGCCCGTGAGCTCGGAGCGGTAGCGGTCGAGCTCGACGGCCACCGCGTCGACCGGAGTGACCTGGGTTGCCTGTGTCATGGATCACACGCTACGCCGCGCGGGTGACACGGATCCCGGGTCAGGTGCGCAGCTCGAACCAGACGGTCTTGCCGGCCACGTCCTGCCCGTGCCGCCCGATCATCTCGGCGCCGTCGTGGTCGATGACGCCCCACCGTGCAGCGAGCCGATCGAGGAACAGCACGCCTCGCCCCGACAGCTCGTGCGGGTCGGGGTTGCGCAGCTGCGGCCGCTCGGTCGAGGCGTCGCGGACGCCCACGCGCACGTGCGCGCTCTCCGCGTCGATCATCACGGTCGCGGTCACCGGCCCGCCGCCATGCTCCAAGGCGTTGGTCAGCAGCTCACTCGACAGCAGCATCGCGGTGCGCCGTTCGCGCTGCGCGACGCCGGAGGTCTCCAGGATGTCGTCGATCCAGCGCCGCGCCGGCCCCAGGTCGGCGAGCGAGTCGGCGACCCGCCGCTCCGCGCGCACCAGCGACGTCGCCACCACGCCGTCGACGTCCACCGGGGCCTCGGCCGTCACCGACGCCGCCTCGCGCGCCCGCACCGCGAGCACCGCGACGTCGTCGCGCTGGGGGGCGGGCACCATCGTGCGCACGAGCGTGGCCGGGAGCGTCGCCGTCGCGGCGGCGGCCGTGCGCGCGAACGTCTCGGCGAGCAGCGCGATGCGGTCGGCCATGGTCTCGCGGCGCCGCTCGACCAGTCCGTCGGTGTACAGCAGCAGCGTCTCGCCAGGCCGCAACGTGGTCGAGTGATCCGAGCGCCGGGTGGCCGGCAGCACGCCCAACAGCAGGTCGGCGGGCCGACGCAGCACCTCGACCGACCCGTCCTGGCGCAGCACCAGCGGCGGCGGATGCCCCGCATTGGACCAGGTCACGGCGTACGTGCCGGGCTTGTGACCCTGCTCGCCGACGACGGGCAGGCGTTCGAGGCGCACGACGACGGCGGTCGCCCCGGCGCGCGGACCGAGCTGGTGGTTGGCGCGGTCGAGCAGCGTCAGCAACACCGACGGCGTCTCGTCGTGGCTCCACGCGAGCGCGCGCAGCATCGAGCGCAACTGGCCCATGTGCGCGGCGGCCTGCATGTCGTGCCCGGTGACGTCGCCGATCATCAGCACCGTCGTGTCGTCGTCGACCGCGACGACGTCGTACCAGTCCCCGCCGACCTGGTCGGTGCGGGTCGCCGGCTCGTAGGTCGTGGCGATGTCGAGGTTGGCGACCGCGGGCGGCGCTGTCAGCAGCGCCGCCTGAAGCGTCGTGGAGACGCGTCGGCGGGCCTCCAGCAGCGCGATCCGGTCGAGCGCGTGCGCCACGTAGGGCGCGAGCGTCGCCTCAAGCGACGCGGTGTCGCGGTCGAGGGCGCGCTCGGACTCCCATCGTGTGCACACCACGGCGGCGACGCGGCCGTCGGCGTGCACGGGCATGAGCGAGCACGCGCCGTCGTCGTCGAGACTGCCGCCGAGCAGCGGGTAGCGGGCGACGAGCTCCCGCGCGCCCGAGAAGAACTGCGGCACGCCGGTGCGCGCCACCTCGCTCACCGGCAGGTCGTCGTCGATGCGCGCCCGCGACGACCGACGCCCGCTGCGGGGGGCGGGGGCGACGTCGGGCGCGGTGCTGACGAACGTCAGGCCGCGGCGGTCGGCGTCGACCAGCGCGAGATAGCTCGACGACGCGCCCATGCCGCGGTCGACGACGCCGCGGATCGCGCGCTCGACCTGCGCGGCCGTGGTCGCGCCCGCGAACGCCTCGGACAGGCTGAGCAGGAGTTGCGAGCGCCGCTGCTCACGCCGTGCGGCGCGCTCGGCCTGGCGGGCGCGCTCGCGCTCGGTGCGCAGGCGGATCTCGCCCGAGCAGGAGGCCGCGAGGTCGGACAACGTGGCCAGGTCCGCGCCCGTCCACACGCGCGGCGCGGTGTCCATGGCGACCAGCGCGCCCACGGGGCGGTTGTCGCCGGCGTGCACGGGCAGCGCGACGGCGGCGCCGTGCTCGACGCCGAAGATCGCGCAGATCCGGGCGGCGGACGGATCGGCCGAGACGTCCTGGAGCACGAGCGGGTTGCCCGACTCGACGACCCGGCGGGTCAGCGTGCCATCGAGCGGGATGCGACGCGTGGACTGGTAGGGCTCTGGCATGCCGAGGGAGCCGGGCAGGACGACACCCTCCGGCGACAGCAGCGCGACCGTGGCGATCGAGACGTCGAGCTGGCGGCACACGAGCCGGGCGATCCGGTCGAACTCGTCGTCCGCGTGGGTGAGGCCGAGGCGCGGTTGCCTGAGAGCCTGCACGTCCGGGGCCATCGTCCCAGGATGGTCCACAATGTGCCCCCGTTCCACCGGCGACAGTCATCTTCGGCCAGGGACCCATGGCCCCAGCGCCAACCGGAGACGGACCTCACACCCGCAGCAGCCCCCGGCGATGGGCGACGTCGACCGCCTCGGCGCGGCCCGAGACGCCCAACTTGGCCAGCACGTTGGACACGTGGACGCTTACGGTCTTGGTGCTGATGAACAGCCGCTCGCCGATCTGCCGGTTGGACAGGCCCTCGGCGACCAGGGCCAACACCTCCTCCTCGCGGTCGGTCAACGGGGCGGGGCCGGGCCCGGGAGCGCGGCGGGAAGACCCCGCAAGGCCGACGCGCGCGCGTCGCGCCCACTCGCGCAGCGCGTCGGCGAGCGGGGTCGCGCCCATCGCCTCCGCCTCGGCGAGCGCCGTCGCGCTCTGCGCCGCCGCCGCGTCGCCGTCGCCGGCCGCGTGCAGGGCCTGGGCCCAGCGCCACCGGGTGCGGGCGCACTCGTAGCGGTACCCGTAGCCGAACGCGCCCAGCGCCGTCTCCCACAGCGCCGGGTCGGCGGGAGCGTCCGACGCCGTGGCGCGCAGCCGCGCGTGCTCGGCGTCGACGCGCAGCAGCCAGGCGCGACCCTCCGGTCCGAGCTGTCCGCCGCGGGGCCGCCCGCGCACCGCCGTGGTGTGCGCGACCTGCGCGAGCGTGTCACCGACGGCGAGCAGCTCCGCGCGCGCCGCGGCGACCTCCTGCCGGCTCGCGCCGGGCGCCTCACGCTCGGCGGCGTCCGCCAGCGCGGCCAGCGCGAGTGCGCTGATCCAGATGCGCCCGAGGAAGAACTCGGTCCACACCCTGCCGAGGTGGTCGGCGAGCTCGACGGCGAGGGCCACGGCCTCGGCGTGGCGCCCCGCCCACGTCAGGGCGTCGACCTGCGTGCCCCCGGCGTACAGGGCGATCTGGCCGTCCCGCTCCCACGCCTCGCGCAGCGACTCGCTACGCGCGATCGCGTCGGTGTCGCCGCGCGCGACCGCGGCGTACTGCTGCACCGAGGTGAGGAACGGGACCGCCTGCGCGGGCACGCCGGGCGGCGTCGGGCGGGCCGCGAGGTCGCCGCGCACGTAGCGCACCAACTCGTCGAAGACGTGCAGCTGGATGCCCGCGGCGCTCCAGCCCAGCCCGGTCGCCTCGGCCCGCCGCACCCCCTCGCTGATGACGGCCTCGCTGCTGTCGATGTCCCCCGCGTAGTAGTACGTCGTCGCGAGGTTCTGGGTGGTGCGCAACTCGACCAGCAGGTCTCCCGCCTCGACCGCGCGGCGGCGGGCCGTGGCCAGCAGGCGGGCGGCGGCGCCGGGATCGTCGACGTCGAGGACGGCCAGTGTCGTCAGCGCGTCGGCCTCGACGCCCGGATCGCCCGCCGCGCGGGCCTCCGCGACGGCCGCCTGCGCCGACTGGGCGGCCTCCGCGTCGCGGTCGAGGTTGAGCAGCCCACGGGCCAGGCGTGCGGTGGCGCGCGCCAGGTCCGCTGACGCTCCGGAGCCGGCGTCACGCTCGGCCGCGAGCGCGTCGACGGCCAGCTTTGCCTGCTCGAACGCGGCTTCGATGCGCTCCAGGTCGAGCAGATGCCGCGCCAGCAGGTCGCGCGCGACCGCCTGACGGCGCGGCTCGGCGTCGAGCGCGTCGACCGCCACGCGTGCGAGCTGCTCGGCGCGGGGGAACAGCCCGGCGCGGCTGGCGGCCTCGGAGGCGGCGAGCGCCACGGCGATGCGGTCCTGGCCGGTCAGCGCGGCCGCGTCGGGCACCGAGTCCCACAGGGACAGCACCTGCTCGCGATGGCGCAGCTCCTCGTCGGGAGCCAGCAGCCGCGCGGCCCGGTCGGCTGCCTCGTGCGACGCCGCGAGCGCCGTGGCCAGGTCGTGCCCGTGCAGCGCGTGGTGGGCGCGCTGGGCGGGCACGCCGAGCGTCGGGTCGTCGGTCAGCGCCGCGAGGTAGGCGCGGTGCAGCGCCGCCTGCTCACCCGGCAGCAGGTCGAGGTAGAGCGCCTCGGCGAACAGGGCGTGGCGGAACGCGAGGTTCTCGCCCTCGACCTCCAGGACCTGCTGGGCGACGGCGTTGCGCAGCGCCGCGTCAAGCGTGGCCGGATCGGCGAGCGCGCGCGTGCGCGAGGCCGCGGCGCGCAGCAGGTCCTCGCGCACGGTGCGGCCTGCGACCGACAGCACGCGCGCGACCTCCTGCACGGCCGGGTCGAGCCGCTGGAGCAGGGCGTGCAACACCTCCGCGAGCGACCACGGCAGGCCGTCGGAGGGGCAGTCGGCGCGCAGCAGCTCCTCGGCGAAGAACGCGTTGCCCTCCGAGCGGCGCAGCACCTGCCCGAACTCGTCCTCGGGCAGCGGGGCGCCGGCCAACGCCGTGGTGAAGGCGCGCAGCTCGTCGGCGGTGAACGGCTCCAGGTCCACGCGGCCGACGGCCGAGGAGCGTGACAGCTCGGCCAGCAGGGGGCGCAGCGGGTGGCGGCGGCCGACGTCGTCGGTGCGGTAGGTGCCCACGATCAGCAGGTGCTCGGCGCGCAACCGGGCCACCAGGAACCGCAGCACGTCGCGTGTCGACGGCTCGGCCCAGTGCAGGTCCTCAAGCACCAGCACGAGCGGGGCGCCCGGCGCCCCCGAGGCGGCCAGGGCGCCCGCGATGCCGTCGAACAACTGCAGGCGCTCGGCCGCGTCGTCGCCCGCAGACGGGGCCGAGGCGGGGTCGATGAGCCGGGCCAGGGCGGGACGGTCGCCGATCGCGGTGTCCACGGGCCCGCCCGCGTCGCGCAGCAGCGTCAGCGCCTCGGAGAACGGCAGGTAGGGGATGCCGACCTCGCCCAGGTCCACGCAGTGCGCGACGACGACGCGTGCGCCGGCCCGCTCGGCGGCCTGCGCGAGGTGCGTCACGAGCCGGGTCTTGCCGACGCCCGCGTCACCGCCCACCATCAGCACGCCGGGGCGGCCTGTGGCGGCGGCGTCGAGCGCGCGCCGAAAGGTGGCCACCTCAAGCTCGCGGGCGACCAGCGGAACCGTCGTGGATCGGCGCACCCCTCGATCGTGCCACCAGCCCCCGACATCACGGGACGGTTTATCTCATCTGCTGGTCGGGCCGCGGCGGCCGGACACGTTGCGACTTGCGTTCGATTGCGATCTACGTCACACCGCGCGCACACTGGAACCCAGCCCGGGCCCCTCCCGAGCGCACACGGACCCGGACCCGATACGGGGGTGGAACGGTGGTAAGCACACACAGCGCGACTTCGTCCTTCGACGCCCTTCCCATGCTGGGAAGAGGCAAGCACCGCAACCCGAAGAAGGGCGCGTGCTTCATGGAGCTCGCGTCGTTCCTCGCGGGCGAGCGGTGGAGCGACCATCCACAGTGCACGCACCCGCTGCTCGCGATGCTCGCGCGCGCGGTCAACGACCTGACGTCCGACGGCGCCCGCCCGAGGCTCGCGCCGCTCATCCCGTCGGTCATCGGTCTGACCAGCGGCGACCCGCGCTGGGACGTGCGCATCGCCCTGCGCGCCGCGCGCACCGCGCTGCCGGTCGCCCCGGCCGACCGCCAGCAGACCCTCGCCGTGGCGATCATCGGCTGCGAGCGCATGCTCGACGTCCTCGACGACCGGCCCGAGGGGACGCTCGAGCCCGAGAGCGTCGAGGCGCTCGACCAGGCGCCGCGCACCGCCGAGTGGGCCCGCAAGTTCTGCGCGGGCAGCCACATGCGGACCAAGCGGTTTGTGCGCGACGCGACGCCGTCGGTCGTCTCGACCGCCGTGCAGGGCATCAGCGAGGCGTTCGCTCCCGACGTCGACGCCCGCCTGCGCACGCTGCTGGCCGAGACCATCGCCGAGGTGCGCGTCTGGGCGGGCCGAACCGACGAGGACACCGCGCCGCTGGTGCGCGATGCGTGGGATCCGGTCGTCAAGGCGGTCCCGGCGCACTGACGGCGCGGGGGCTTGGGGGCTCGCGGGCCCGACGGCTCGGGGCTCGGCGGGGGGACGTGCGCGCGCGGCGATGTCGGGTTGTCGGTCTGGTCGGCTAGCCTGCCCGGGTGCGCACCCACCCCCGCACCACCTCGCACCGCAACACTCCGCACGAGATCGCGCGACGCCGCGCGTCGTCGTCCGCGCCGGCCGCGCCGTCGGCCGGGGCGGCCCGGCCTCGGCGGCTCGTCGCGCTGCTGCTGACCGCCGTCCTGGCCATGCCGCTCGCGGCCTGCACGGGAGACGGCGTCCCGCAGCCCGACGACGCGGCCAAGGCCCTGGTCGCGGGCCTGCAGTCAGGCTCGCTCGACGGCGTGGCGCTGACCCAGGACACCTCCGGCGACCCGCAGCAGCAGCTCACCGAGATCCTCGAGCCACTGCTCACGGCCGTCGGCGGCGAGCACCCGGACGTCTCGCTCACGCAGGTCACGGCGCCCGACGGCGAGGACGCCGCCCGACGCGCCACCGCCACGCTGCAGTGGTCGTGGCAGTTTGGCGCCGAGGCCGACTGGACCTACCTGACGCGCGCCGAGCTGACCTACGCCGACGCGCCCGAGGGCTCGGACGGCCCCGGCACATGGACGACGGCGTGGACGCCGTCCCTCCTCGTGCCGGACCTGCAGCCGGGCGAGCGGCTGACCGTCTCGACCGTCCAGGCCAAGCGCGCCGACATCCTCGACGGGACGGGCGAGCCGCTGGTCACCACGCGCGACGTCTGGCGCGTCGGCGTCGACAAGACGCACGCCGCCCAGGACCAGTGGGAGTCCTCGGCGCGCGCGCTCGCCGAGCTCGTCGCGCAGGGCGGCGTGGCGGTCGACGCTGACGCCTACGCCCAGCGCGTGCTGTCGGCGGGGCCCAAGGCGTTCGTCGAGCTCGTGACGCTGCGCCAGGAGGGGTCGGGCGTCGACATCGAGGCCGCGCGGCAGATCCCCGGGGTCGGCGTCCTGCCCGGATCGGCGGCGCTCGCCCCCACCTCGACGTTCGCTCGCGCGATCCTCGGCCGCGCGGGCGAGGCGACGGCCGAGATCATCGAGCAGTCAGGCGGCCGGATCAAGCAGGGTGACACCACCGGGCTCTCGGGCCTGCAACGGCAGTACGACGCGCAGCTCGCGGGCTCGCCCGGCGTCGTCGTCACCGCCGCGAAGCCCGACGCGGACGCCTCGACGGCCCGCGAGGTGTTCACCAAGGAGGCGGTCGACGGGACGCCGCTGCAGACCACGTTCGACGTCGGCCTGCAGGAGCGCGCCGAGCAGGTGCTCGCCGACGTGGGACCGGCGAGCGCGATCGTCGCGATCCGGCCCTCGACGGGTGACGTGCTCGCGGCGGCGTCGGGGCCGGGCAGCAACGGGCTGGACACCGCGCTGCTGGGCAAGTACGCGCCCGGCTCGACCTTCAAGGTCATCGACGCGCTCGCCTTCGGGCGCCGGGGCATCACGCCCGACAGCCTGGTGGCGTGCACGCCCACCATCACGGTCAATGGGCGCGAGTTCCAGAACGTGCCCGAGTACCCGGCCAGCGCGCTTGGCGACATTCCGCTGCGCACCGCCATCGCGCAGTCGTGCAACACCGCGATGATCGCCCAGCACGACGTCGTCTCACAGGACGACCTCGTCGCCGCCGCCACCGACCTCGGGCTCGGGGTCGAGACCCCCGTCGGGGCGCCGGTCTTCTACGGCAACGTGCCGAGCGACGCGACGCCCGCCCAGCACGCGGCGACGCTCATCGGGCAGGACCGCGTCGAGGCGTCGCCGTTCACGATGGCGCGCGTCGCGGCGAGCGTCGCGGCGGGCAAGCGCGTCGACCCGGTGCTGGTCAAGCCCGCGACGCCCGCCGAGGCGAAGGACGTGCCTGACTCGAAGCTCACCGCCGACGAGGCCGCGACGCTGCGCGACCTCATGGCGGGAGTCGTGGCCAGCGGCAGCGCGACCGTGCTGCGCGACGTGCCTGGCATCGTGGGCGCCAAGACCGGAACGGCCCAGTTCGGCGACGGCACGCAGCAGCACACCTGGATGATCGCGATCGCGGGCGACCTCGCGGTGGCGGTCTTCGTCGAGGTCGGCGAGCGCGGCTCGACCACCAGCGGCCCCCTCATGCACGCCTTCCTCACCACCCCCTGACCCCCCACCCCCGCGCACGCCCCCGCGCGCCGCGCCGTGCCCGGGCGCCCCGGCGCCCCGCGCGTTCGAGCATCTGCGGAGTGTTCGAGCATTCGTCGTGGTGTTCGAGCGCCCGGGGGCTCGAACTAGACCCGAATGCTCGAACTCGCGGCGGCGGGCGCGGGTCGCTGGCACGAGGGTGGCCCAGCGGGTGTAGTGGCTGAGCAGGGGGTGGGTGGTTCGGGCGTGGCGGGGCCGTTCGCGGTAGCGAGGTCTAGTTCGCGGTTGGTGCGCTGTCGGGTGCAGCGCCGAGCAGCGCGTTGAGGGCGGCCAGGTGGGACGCCAGCGCGGTGCGGCCGGCTGCGGTGAGGCGAGCTCGGACGCGTCGTCGTCCGCCGTCGAGCACTCGGTCGGTGGTGACGTAGCCGACCTCCTCCAGCGCGCTGAGCTGTTTGGACAGCGCGGAGTCGGACATCGCGAGCCGATCGCGCAGGAACGCGAACTCGGCCCAGTCGGCGGCCGCGAGGGCCGCGACCAGTTGCAGCCGCGTGGCCGGGTGGATGACCTCGTCGAAACGTGGCTCGACCGCCGTCACCGTGACCGAGTGCGGTCCCCGCGCGCGCGGGTCGCCGGGCGGCGAGCCTGCGGCGCCCAGGGGGGCGAGGGGCTCGCTGCGGGAGGGGGCGCCGCCAGCGCGTGTGGACGAGACGCCCTTGCCGGCGCCCGTCCTTCGTCCGCCTCGGCGTGCGGGGTCGTGAGGGACGGGCGTGCCCCCGCCCTCCGCGCCGCTCATCGCCGTGCCGCCCGTGCGGCTGACCAGCGCACGAGGCGCGGCCCGCCGGCGGCGACGATCGCCGCGGGAAGCAGCGAGGCGATCGTGCCCGGGTGCGCGGCGCCGTCGGCGGCGATGATCAGGGCGAACGCGGCGCCGACGACGATGAGGGCGATCAGCAGCAGCCAGACGTGAAGCAGCGTGTGGCGACCAGCGACCTCGGCGCGCACGCTCACCAGGCCGGTGCGCCGTCGGCCTCCCGCGACCCGCCCAAAGATCTGTGCGTGCGCGGCGCCGAACACGAGCGTGGCGAGTGTGGTCAACCACGCGATGTCGAGATCACTGATGGCGCCCAGGGCGATCCAACACACGCCGAGGCCCCACCAGTACCAGGCGGGCGCCCCGACCTCGTCGGCGACGGCGCGGCGCCCGGCGTCGGCTGCGGCGAGCGCGGCCCGGGCCTCATCCGGAGTAATGCTCATGACGACCCCTCACTTTCCTAGCAGGAAAACCAGGATCATACTTTCCCACCGGGAAAGTCAACCCATCGCGCGACCGTCGCGCCGACGCGAACGCGCGCGCGGGGCTCAAGCGGAGGGCCGTGAGTTCGAGCATTCGATGCGAGTTCGAGCCCCCGGGCGCTCGAACGGCGCGACAAGCGCTCGAACACCGCGCAAATGCTCGAACTCGGGCCGGGGCCGGGGCCGGGCGAGTGTGGAGCGGCGGTGGGGGCGGGTCAGGTGGGGGGGAGGGTGGCGAGGTCGGCGAGCCAGGCGGTGGCGGTCGCGTCGGACGGCATGCGCCAGTCGCCGCGCGGCGACAGGGTGCCGCCGGCCGAGACCTTGGGGCCGTTGGGGATGGCCGAGCGCTTGAACTGGTTGGCGAAGAACCGGCGGAAGAACAGCTCCATCCACCGCCGGATGGTCGCCAGGTCGTACTCGGAGCGATCGTCGTGCGGGAAGCCGGACGGCCACTCGCCGAGCGCCGCGCTGTGCCACGCGTGCCACTGCAGGAATGCGATCTTCGAGGGGCGCAGCCCGTGGCGCAGCGTCCAGTACAGCGTGAAGTCCTGCAGCTCGTAGGGCCCGATCTTGGCCTGAGTGGACTGCAGGGCGCCGTCGGCGTCGGCGGGCACCAGCTCGGGCGAGATCTCCTGGTCGAGGATCTCGGCGAGCACCTGGTCGGTCTCGGGGGAGAACTGCCCCGAGGCGATGACCCAGCGGATCAGGTGCTGGATGAGCGTCTTGGGCACCCCGGAGTTGACCACGTAGTGCGACATCTGATCGCCGACGCCGTAGGTGGCCCACCCGAGCGCGAGCTCCGACAGGTCGCCGGTGCCCAGCACGATGCCGCCCAGGTGGTTGGCCAGCCGGAACAGGTAGTCGGTGCGCAGTCCCGCCTGGACGTTCTCGAACGTGACGTCGTAGACCCGCTCGCCGCGCCCGTACGGGTGCCCCAGGTCGCGCAGCATCTGCTCGGCGGCGGGCCGGATGTCGATCTCCTCGAAGCTCACGCCGAGCGAGCGCCCCAGCCGCCACGCGCGCTCCTTGGTCGCCTCCCCGGTCGCGAACCCCGGCAGCGTGTAGGCGAGGATGTCGGAGCGCGGCCGCCCCAGCCGGTCCATCGCCTTGGCCGCGACGATGAGCGCGTGGGTCGAGTCGAGCCCACCCGAGACGCCGATGACGATCTTGGGCGCCCCGATCGAGGTCAGCCGCTGTTCGAGCGCGGCGACCTGGATGTTGTAGGCCTCGTAGCAGTCGAGCGCGAGCCGTTCGGGGTCGTCGGGCACGAACGGGAACCGGTCGACCTTGCGCCGCAGCCCGATGTCGCCCGACGGCGGTCGCAGCTCGAACTCGACCGTGCGGAAGTCGCCGGTCCGCGCCGCGAGCGTGCGCCGGTTGTCGTCGAACGTGCCCTGCCGCAGCCGCTCCTGGCGCAGCCGGTCGAGGTCGACGTCGACGACGGCGCGCCGCGCGGCGTCGGGGAACCGCTCGGTCTCGCCCAGCAGGTCGCCGCACTCGTAGACCATCGTCTGCCCGTCCCACGACAGGTCGGTGCTCGACTCGCCCTGGCTCGCGGCCGCGTACACGTAGGCGGCGCTGCACCGCGCCGAGGCCGAGCGCACCATGAGCCGCCGGTCCTCGGCGCGCGAGACCGTCACGGGCGACGCCGACAGGTTCCCCAGCACGGTCGCGCCCGCGAGCGCGGCCTCGGCCGACGGTGGCACGGGCACCCACATGTCCTCGCACACCTCGACGTGCAGCCGCAGCCCCGCGACGTCGGACGCCGCGAAGATCAGGTCGGGCCCGAACGGCACGTCCTGCCCCAGCAGCCGCAGGCTCTGCCCGCGCCGGTCGTCGCCGGGCGCGAACCAGCGTCGCTCGTAGAACTCGCGGTAGGTGGGCAGGTACGACTTGGGCGCGACGCCGAGCACCTGCCCGCCGTGCACGACGACGGCGCAGTTGAGCACGCGCGCGCCCGCCTCGAGCGGGGCGCCCACCACGAGCACGGGGCGCAGGTCGGCGGACGCGTCGACGACGTCGGCCAGCGCGTCCTGGACGGCCTCGAGCAGCGGGTCCTGCAGGAACAGGTCGTCGATCGCGTACCCCGACAGGCACAGCTCAGGGAAGACGGCGACGGCCACGCCGTCGTCATGGCACGCGCGCGCCTGCTCGATGACGTGGGCGGCGTTGGCGGCCGGGTCGCCGACGCGGACGGGGACGGTCACGGCCGCGACCCGGGCGAACCCGTGGGCGTAGGCGGACCAGAACTCGCTGCTGGACATGCCCCTGAGTCTGCCCGACGGCGGTGGCGGACGCCGCCCGCCGTCTCGCCGTGGGCGCGGGCGATCTCACATCGATCGACCCGTCCGCCCGGTCATCGGGGTGTGGGCGCGGTCGTAAGGTGCGTGCATGTCCTCACCGCGCCTCACCTCTGCGCGCTCTCGCGCGTCCCGTCGCCCGCTGACGCCCGCGCCGTCCGGGGCGACGCGCCCGGCCTCGCCCGTCGCTCGCGGGGTGTCGCCTGCGCGACAGACCGTGCCCGCGCGGGCGCTGTCCGCGCTGTTGGTGGCGCTGCTCGCGGTGGGCGCGGCGCTCGTGGGGCTCGCGGCGCCGGCGAGCGCGCACGACCGGCTCGTGTCGTCGGACCCGGCGGACGGGACGACGCTCGACGCCGTGCCCGCCGCCGTCACGCTGACCTTCAGCGAGCAGGTGCTGGAGACGGGCACACAGGTGGTCGTGACGGCCGACGGCGTCGACGTCGGCGCCCAGCCCGCACAGGTCGACGGCGTCACCGTGACCGCGCCGCTGCCGCCCGACGCGCCCCACGGCGCCTACCAGGTGGCGTGGCGGATCGTGTCCGCCGACGGGCACCCCGTCGAGGGCTCGCTCACCTTCACCGTGGCCGCGCCCGCGCCCAGCCCGGTCGCGGAGCCCACGCAGGCCGCGGCCGACAGCCCGGCCGACAGCGCGACTGACAGCCCGGCCGACGCCGCCACCGACAGCCCGGCCGACGCGACGGCCGACAGGGCGACCGACACCCCGACGGACGCGACGGCCGACAGCCCGGCCGACACGGCCTCGCCCACGCCCGCGCCGATCGCGGCGAGCCCGTCGGGCGGCGCGGTGGTCGGCTGGATCGCGGCGGGAGTCGCGGTGCTCGCCGTCGCCCTCGCGGGCCTCGCCTGGGGGCGGCGTCGCGGCGCGCGCGTGTTCGGCCCGCCCGGACAGGACTGATGGCGCAGCGGGTCCACCCGGACAGGACTGATGGCGGAGCGGGCCCGCCGGGGTAGAACGGACGCCCAAGCGGGCCCGTCGGGGCACTCCCGGCGGGCCCGCGCGGCGAATCGCTCAGCCCAGCGCGGTCGCCGCGACGACGTCGGGCGCCGCGACGGCGTCGAGCGCCGCGCCGACGACGTCGTCCACGTCCGCGCTGCCGTCCAGCCGGCGCCCGGCCTCGTCGTCGCCGAGTGGTTCGAGCGTCGCGAGCTGGGAGATCAGCAACGCCGTGGGCATGTAGTGCCCCTCGCGGGCGTCCATGCGGGCGCGCAGGGTCTCGGCGGGCACGTCGATCTGCAGGAAGACGACGTCGGGGCCGGCGGCGCGCAGCACGTCGCGGTAGCTGCGGCGCAGCGCGGAGCAGGACACGACGCACCCCGCGGGCTGGGCAGCGGCCCAGTCGCGCAGCGAGGCGAGCCAGGGCGCCCGGTCCTGGTCGGTCAGGGGCACGGCCGAGGCCATCTTGGCCCGGCTCGCCGGGGAGTGGAACTCGTCGCCCTCGGCGAACGGCACGCCGAGCCGCTGCGCGAGCAGGGCGGCGACCGTGGACTTTCCAGAGCCGGACACGCCCATGACGACGATCCGGCCGGCGGTCGCGCTCATGCGTTCGACTCGGTGCGGTCGCCGGACCAGTCGGTGTGGTAGGCGCCGTCTTTGTCGGTGCGGTGGTAGGTGTGGGCGCCGAAGTAGTCGCGTTGGGCTTGGATGAGCGCGGCGGGTAGGCGCGGTGCGCGCACGGCGTCGTAGTAGGCCAGGGCGGAGGAGAACGCGGGGGTGGGCACGCCGTGGGTGGCGGCGGCGGCGACCACGCGCCGCCAGGCGGCCAGGCCCGAGGCGACGGCGTCGGTGAAGTAGGGGTCGGCCAGCAGCAGCGGCAGGTCCGTGTCGCGCTCATAGGCCTGGGTGATGCGGTCCAGGAACCGGGCGCGGATGATGCACCCGCCGCGCCAGATGCGGGCCATCGCGCCGCGGTCGATGCCCCACCCGTGCTCGGCCGAGGCCGCGGCGATCTGGTCGAAGCCCTGGGAGTAGGCCACGACCTTCGAGGCGTACAGGGCCTGGCGCACGTCCTCGACGAACGCGTCGCGGTCGGCGACCTGCCACGCGGGGGCGTGGGCGGGCAGCGCGGCGCGCGCGGCCTGGCGCCCGGCCGTCGCGCCCGACAGGGCGCGGGCGAACGTGGCCTCGGCGATCGCGGTGATCGGCACCCCCAGGTCCAGGCCGCTGTGCACCGTCCAACGCCCGGTGCCCTTCTGCTCGGCCTGGTCGGCCACCACGTCGACGAACGCGGCCCCGGTCTCGGCGTCCACATGCGAGAGCACGTCCGCGGTGATCTCGATCAGGAACGACTCCAGGTCCCCGGTGTTCCACCGGGCGAAGACCTCCCCGATCTCGCCCGCGGAGGCGCCCAACCCCTGACGCAGCAGGTCATACGCCTCACCGATCAGCTGCATGTCGGCGTACTCGATGCCGTTGTGCACCATCTTGACGAAGTGCCCCGCCCCGTCCGGGCCCACATACGCACAACACGGGACCCCGTCGACCTTCGCGGCGATGTCCTCCAAGATCGGGCCCAACACCTCATACGCCTCGCGTGTGCCACCGGGCATGATCGACGGGCCGTGCAACGCCCCCTCCTCACCGCCCGAGACCCCCGCCCCCACAAACCGCAGACCCAGCTCCCGCAGCGCCGCCTCCCGACGCACCGTGTCCGGGTAGTGGGCGTTGCCCGCGTCGACCACGATGTCGCCCTCCTCCAACAACGGCGTCAGCTCATCGATCACCGCGTCCGTGGCCGCCCCGGCCTTGACCATCACCACGACCTTGCGCGGACGCTCCAACGACGCCACAAACTGCGCCAACGACTCGCACGGCACGAACACCCCCTCATCGCCCGCCTGCGCGACCAACGACCGCGTCCTGGCCACACTGCGGTTATGCACCGCCACCGTGTACCCATGCCGCGCCAAATTCCGCGCCAAATTCCGACCCATCACCGCAAGACCGGTCACACCGATCTGCGCGAGGGCGGGGGCGGTCGGGGTGGTGTCGGCGCTCATGCCGGGGCTCCTTCGATGGTGGGGGTGACGTGCGAGTCGAGGTAGGCCTGGACGACCGACAGGTCCTGGTCGCCCAGCCCCTGCGCGGTCAGGTCGCAGAACAGGCGGTGCGCCGCCTCGGTCATCGGGGTCGGCGCGCCGACGGAGCGCGCCTGCGCGAGCATGCCCGCCAGGTCCTTGACCATGAACCGCGCCGCGCCGGACGGGCTGTGGTCGTGGCGGATCAGGCGGTCCTTCTTGACGTCCAACAGCCGACTGCCCGCGAACCCCTGCTGGAGCAGGTCGAGCAGGCGGGCGATGTCGAGGCCCGAGCGCTCGGCCAGGACGACGGCCTCGGCCAGGGCGGTCATGGTCGCGGCGACGATGATCTGGTTGCACGCCTTGGCGACCTGACCGGCGCCGATGGGCCCGAGGCGCACGGGTGTGCCCATGGCTTCGTAGACGGGCAGCGCCCGCGCGACGTCGGACTCCTCGCCGCCGATCATGATCGCGAGCGTCCCGGCCTCGGCGCCCTCGGTCCCGCCGCTGACGGGCGCGTCGATGACGCGCACCTGCCCGTCGCTCTCCTCGTCGAGGCGCCGGGCCAGGGCGCGCAGCCCGGCGGGGGACACGCTGGAGCTCACCGCGACCACCAGGCGGCCGCGCCGCCCCGCGAGCAGGCCGTCGGGCCCGTCGAGCGTGGCGACGACGTCGGGCAGGTCGGGCACCATGAGCACGACGAGGTCGCACTCCTGCGCGACCTCCCGCGCGGTCGCGTGGTAGACGGCGCCGGCGTCGATGAGCGGCTGGACGTCGCCGGGGGCGAACGTCATGAGGTGCACCGTGCCCGCGGGGGACGCGGTGACCAGGTTCTTCGCCATCGGCAGGCCCATGGAGCCGAGTCCGATGAACCCGACGCCGCGGGCGGCGTCGGTGGGCGTGGTGTGGGGGTTCTGCAAAGGTCCGCGTTGACTCGTCATAGTGGCCAGTATAGCGAACCGCATTCAGCCCACTGAACGATCCGCTACCCTCGACGTCGGGACCACGTCCGTGTCCCGACACATCGAGGTGAGGACAGACATGACCAAGAACCGCCTGCGCGTCGCCGTGGCGACCCCCCTGCCCGAGCACCTGTGCACCTACATCGAGGACCGTCTGCCGCAGGTCGAGCTGGTGCGCGACCAGAGCCTGCTGCCCCCGCAGCGCTGGGCCGCCGACTTCGGCGGTGACCCCTCCTACCGGCGCACGCCCGCCGAGCAGGCGGCGTTCGAGGCGCTCGTCGACTCGGCCGACGTGCTGTACGGGATCCCCGACGTCGACTCGCGCGCCCTGGCCCGCACCGTGCGCGCCAACCCGAGCCTGCGCTGGGTGCAGGTCATGGCGGCGGGCGGCGGCAGCCAGGTGCGCGACGCGGGCCTGACGCGTGACGAGCTCGACCGGGTGACGTTCACGACCGGCGCCGGCGTGCACGCGGGCCCGCTGTCGGAGTTCGCGCTGTTCGGCCTGCTGGCCGGCGCCAAGCAGCTGCCGCGCCTGGCGGACCACAAGGCGCGCCGCGAGTGGAGCGGGCGCTGGGCCATGGGGCAGATCCGCGAGCAGACCGTGCTCGTGGTCGGACTGGGGAGCATCGGCCGCGAGGTCGCGCGCAAGGCGTCGCTGCTGGGCGCCCGCGTGCTCGGGGTCAACCTGACCACGGACCCGGTCGAGGGGGTCGAGCGCGTCTACGCGCCCGACCAGATCGAGCAGGTGGCCGCCGAGGCCGACGCGATCGTCAACACCCTGCCGGGCACCGACGCGACCTACCACCTCATCTCCGAGAAGGTCTTCGCCCAGGTGCGCCCGGGCACGACGTTCGTCTCGGTCGGCCGCGGCACCGTCGTGGACGAGTCGGCCCTGACGGCCGCGCTCCAGGACGGCCGCGTCGGCTTCGCCGCGCTCGACGTGTTCGAGGTCGAGCCGCTGCCCTCCGAGAGCCCGCTGTGGACGCTGCCCAACGTCGTCGTCAGCCCGCACACCGCCGCGAACAACGCGACGGAGGAGCTGCTGCTCGCCGAGCTCTTCTGCGAGAACGTCGAACGGCTCCTGGCCGGGGCGCCCCTGCGCAACGTCGTCGACACCGTCGCGTTCTTCTGAGCCGGGGCGTTTTCGCCCCGCCGCTACGATGGTCCGATGCCCACACTGTCGTCTGGAGGCGTCACCGTGTCGGAGAACTCTGAGTCGAGCCTCGCTCCGGCCGTGACCCGTGCGGTGCGCATCCTCTCGTTGCTCGCCGAGGCGCGCGGGGTTCCCGTGCCGCTCACCGAGATCGCCCGCCAGATCGAGGCCGCCAAGTCCTCGACGTCGAATATCTGCGTGGTGCTCGAAGAGGCGGGTCTGGTCCAGCGCCGTGAGACGGGGTACGTCCTGGGGCGGCGCACGGTCGAGCTCGGGGGCGCCTACCTGGCCTCGTTCAACCAGATCCGGGAGTTCTACCGGGTCTGCGCCGAGTCGCCCGTGCTCAGTCACGAGCTCGTGCAGATCGCGGTGCTCGAGGGCACCGACGTGGTCTACCTCGCCCGGCACGAGGGCCGCGCGCCGTTGCGCCTGACGGCGGGCGTGGGGGACCGGTTCCCGGCGGCGCTGACGGCGGTCGGCAACGCCCTGTTGGCGACGCTGCCCGACGACGAGGTGCGCGAGCGCTATCGCTCGGCGTCGTTCCCGCAGTTGACCGAGCGCTCGACGCAGTCGGTCGACGGCCTGCTCGCCAAGCTCCGGGCGACGCGTGAGCGCGGCTACTCGATCGACGAGGGGGAGGTGTTCCCCTCGGTCGTCGCGATGGCCGTGGCGGTCCCCGCGCGCCTGAGTGGGGAGAAGGTGCTGGCCCTGGGCGTCTCCACGCTGGACTCGCCGATCCAGCCCGAGCTGTCCGCGCCCCGGCGCCAGGACGTGCTGGCCGCGCTGCGGGATGCGGCCGAGCACCTGTCCAACCCGATGGCCCCACCGCTGCCCGCGGTGGGATGACGGATTCGGGACCAAGGTCCCGGATTCGTTCAAGGAGTTGAATCGCGTTCAACAGGTTGTTACGGTCCAGGGGTGCGCAAAGCTGCGCGCGCAATCGACCCGGCCGGCCCGCCTACAGGCGCCGCGTCGGCCGGGTCCCGACCTGGGAGCGCTACATGACCAGCCCCTTGACCGGATCGGCGCAGGCCGATCCCCGAGGCTCCGACGACCCGGAGTACGCCGAGAACCTGCGCCGCGCCACCCTCGCCAGCTCCGTCGGCAGTGCGCTTGAGTACTACGACTTCGCGATCTACGGCCTGGCCGCGGCACTCATCTTCGGCAACCTCTTCTTCCCCGCCCTGCCCGACGGGCTGCGCCTCGTCGCGTCACTGGCGACGTTCGGCGTCGGGTTCCTGGCCCGCCCCGTGGGCGGACTGTTCTTCGGCGTCCTGGGCGACCGGCTGGGACGCAAGTGGGTCCTGATGATCACGATCGCCCTCATGGGCGTGTCGACCACCATGGTCGGCCTGCTGCCCACCGGCGAGCAGATCGGCGTCTGGGCGCCCGTGCTGCTGGTCATCCTGCGCCTGGCGCAGGGCTTCGGCGCCGGCGCCGAGCAGGCGGGCTCGACGACGCTCATGGCCGAGTACGCCCCCGTGCAGCGCCGCGGGTTCTTCGCCGCCCTGCCCTTCATCGGCATCTTCTCCGGCACGCTGCTCGCCTCGGGCGTGTTCGCCCTGGTCACCCTGGCGCCCGACGACGTGCTCGAGGCGTGGCTGTGGCGTGTGCCGTTCCTCGCCTCGGCGATCCTCATCGCCGTCGCCGTCTGGATCCGCGTCAAGCTGCGCGAGTCGCCGACGTTCATCCACCTCGAGGAGCAGGAGCAGGTCGCCGAGCACCCGCTGCGCGACCTGATGACCCACTCGCGCCGCAACGTCCTGATCGGCATCGGGCTGCGCATGGCCGAGAACGGCGGCTCCTACATCTTCCAGACCCTCGCGGTCTCGTTCGCGGTCACCGCCGGCGTCACCAAGTCCTGGGGCTCCCTCGCGGTCGCCATCAGCTCGGTCATCGGAATGATCACCGTCCCGTTGGCCGGCAAGGCGTCCGACAAGTACGGCCGCCTGCCCGTCTACCGCGCCGGCGCCGTCGTGCTGCTCGCGCTCGCCGTCCCCGGCTGGTGGCTGCTGAGCCTCGGCACCGCGTGGGGCACCACCATCGTCATCACCATCGGCATCTCGTTCGGTGTGTGCATCATGCTCGGCTCGCAGTGCGCGCTCATGCCCGAGCTGTTCGGCAACCGCCGCCGCTACATCGGCGTGGCGAGCGCCCGTGAGTTCTCCGCCGTCATCGCCGGCGGTCTGGCGCCCGTGCTCGGCGCCTGGATGCTCACCGCGACCGGCAACGCCTGGTGGCCCATCGCCGCCTACGTCCTCGTGCTGGCCGGCATCACGTTCGCCACCACGTTCGTGACCCCCGAGACCGTCGCGCGCGACCTGACGCTGACGGCCGACGCCGCCCTGGGCGACCCCGTCGGCGGCGCCGCCGAGGCCAGCCAGCCCGCTCGCCAGCCGGCGGGTGTCGCATGAGCGCCGCGTTCGACCTCACCGGGCGGCACGCGCTGGTCACCGGATCCTCGCGCGGCGTCGGGTACGCCCTGGCCACCGGCCTGGCCCAGGCTGGCTGCCGCGTCGCCCTGCACGGGCAGGACCGCACCCGCGTGCGAGAGGCCGCCGCGAGGCTCGCCGACCAGACCGGCGCGCAGGTCGACGCCGTCTCCTTCGACGTCACCTCACCCGACCAGGTGCGCGTCGGCGTCGCCGAGACGCTCGACGTGCTGGGCCAGATCGACATCCTCGTCAACAACGCGGGCATCCAGCGCCGCCACCCGGTGCTGCAGTTCCCCACCGCCGAGTGGGACCAGGTGCTCGCCACCAACCTGACCGCGCCGTTCCTCGTCGCCCAGCGGGTGGCGGCCGGCATGGTCGAGCGCGGCGGCGGCAAGATCATCAACATCGGCTCGGTCCAGTCGGGCCTGGCCCGCCCCACGATCACCCCGTACGCGGCGAGCAAGGGCGGCGTCGTGATGCTGACCAAGGGGCTGTGCGCCGAGCTCGGCGGCTCGGGCGTCCAGGTCAACACGCTCGCGCCCGGGTACATCCACACCGAGATGACCCAGGCCCTGGTCGACGACACGTCGTTCAACTCCTGGGTCGTCGGCCGCACGCCGGCCGCGCGGTGGGGGTCGGTCGCCGACCTGGTCGGCCCGCTGCTGTTCCTCGCCTCCCCGGCCTCCGACTTCGTCAACGGGCAGACGCTGTTCGTCGACGGCGGCATGACGGCGGTGGTATGACGATGCGCGCCATCACCGTCCACGGCGCCGAGGACCTGCGCCTCGAGTTCCGCTCCGAGCCCGTGCCAGGCCCCGACGAGGTCCTGATCCGCGTCGGGTACGCGGGAGTCTGCGGCTCCGACCTGCACTACTACCGCTCCGGTCGCGTCGGCGCGTTCGAGGTGCGCGAGCCCCTCGTCGTCGGGCACGAGATCAGCGGACGGGTCGCCGTCGACGCGCCCGGGCTGCCCGCGGGCACGCCCGTCACGGTGCACCCCGCCACACCCGGCGCCCCGCAGCCGGGGATCGAGCGGCGCCCCAACATCTGGCCGGGCTCGCGCTACCTCGGCAGCGCCGCGACGACGCCGCACACGCAGGGCGCCATGAGCGACCTCGCGGTGGTCCGCGCCGACCAGATCCGGGTGCTGCCCGACGACCTGCCGCTGCGGCGTGCGGTGCTCGCCGAGCCTCTCGCGGTCGGCCTGCACGCCATCGCCAGGGCCGACGGCGTCGTGGGCAAGCGCGTCCTGGTCAGCGGCGCGGGCCCGATCGGACTGCTCGCCGCGGGCGCGGCCCACGCCAGCGGCGCCGCGAGCGTGACCGTCAGCGACCTGCACGCCGCACCGCTGGAGATCGCCCGGCGCCTCGGCGCAGCCGACGTCGTGCGCGTCGGCGCACAGGAGGCGCCCGCCGAGGCGTTCGACGTCGTCCTCGAGTGCGCGGGCGCGCCCGCAGCCGTCGACGCCGCCATCCGCGCCACGCGGCGCGGCGGCGTCGTCGTCCTGCTCGGGATGCTGCCGGGCGACGCGCGGCCGTACACCCTGGTCGACGTCGTGACCCGCGAGATCGACGTGCGCGGCTCGTTCCGGTTCGACCACGAGCTCGACGACGCCGTCGCGATGCTCGCCACGACCCCGGCCCTGGGGCACGTGGTGACCGACGTGTTCGGCCCGCGCGACGCCCTGGCCGCGTTCGACCGCGCGGCCGACCCGCGCACGTCGAGCAAGGTCGTCATCGAGTTCGCCGGGGAGTCCGTCGACGCGGCCCCCGCAGCGGGGGTCCAGGGATGAGGCTCGGACGGGTGTGGACCCCGAACGGCCCACGTCCGGTGGCCCAGGACGGCGACCGCTGGGTCGTGGTCAGCGACCTGTACGACCCGGACCGGCGGCTGCTCGACGAGTGGTACCCGGTGCAGGGCGCCGAGCTGCTCGCCCCGTGCGAGCCGTACGTGGTGATGGGCATGGCCCACAACTCGGGCCCGGGCGACCGCGCGCTGGCGCCGCAGGCGTTCAGCAAGTCGACCCGCAGCGTCGTCGGCCCCGGGGCGCCGGTCGCGCTGTCCGGCGTCGACGGCGCCACCGCCGTCGAGGGCGAGCTCGCCGTCGTCATCGGGCGCCGCGCGCGGCGCCTGACCATCGACGAGGTCCCTGACGTGATCCTCGGCTGGACGATCGGCAACGACGTGACCGCCGTCGACCAGATCGCCCTCGACGACAAGATGACGCAAGCCAAGAACGGCGACGGGTTCACCCCGATTGGCCCCTGGATCGAGACCGACCTCGACCCGTCCGACGTCGAGATCGTGGTCGACGTCGACGGCGTCACCCAGGCGCGGTCGAGCACCGCCGGGCTGGCCTGGAACGTGGCCGAGCAGCTCGTCTACCTGACGCAGCACCTCACGCTCGGGCCCGGCGACGTCGTCCTGACCGGGGCGCCGGGCACCACCGCCGCGGCGCGACCCGGGCAGCGTGCCCGAGTCTCGATCGCCGGGATCGGGACGCTCGAGAACCCGACGGTCTAAGCCCCCGAAGGCCCCCTGAGACCGCCCCCAGTCGCCCGAGTGCGGCCGGGGTCAGGGGGCCTTCGGTGTGCCGCGAGCGGTCACGGCACGCGGTCGGCCAGGATCTCGCGGGCCGCGTCGAGCTGGGCCGGGGTGAACTCGCTCTGGTAGCGCAGCGTCGTGGCGCCCAACAGCGCCGCGACGGCGTCGGCCGAGCGCTCGACGCCGTCGCCGTCGAACAGCGCGTCGAGCCGCGCGGTGTACTGCGCGAGCGAGAGGCCCGACGCGGTGAGCGCGAGGTTCTGGTGGACGTGCGCGATCTCGTGCCGCAGCACGTCCTGGGTCGCCTCGACGCGTCCGTCGAGGCGCTGGGCGTTGAGGATGATGGTGGGCGGCCCGGGGATCCACACCCCGCCCAGGTGGCCCTCGGGATCGCCCCACTCGATCGTGACGGCGTCGCCGCCGGGCAGCGTGTCGAGGAACGCCTCGGCCTGCGCGCGGTAGTCGGCTGGGGTGGGCGCGGTGTGGGCGCTCGCCCACACCTGAGCGGCCCGGGTCAGGGACGCGGCCCAGGCGGCGTCGGCGCGTGAGAGCGCGGCCGGCGGGGGCGAGTCGGGCGAGCGCGGCGACGCGGCCGCCGAGGTGGCGACGGCGATCGCGGCCGCCACCAGGGCGAGCACGGCGCGGGCGGCTCGTGACGGGGCGTGGCGCAGTGCGACCTCCCTGTGCGCGCTGACCTGTCCGGATGGTGGCCCCGAGGTGGGGCCGAATTGGGCACATCGTCGCGCACGGTGTGGCCACCCGCGCGGCGAGTCGGCGACGGCGCGCCGCGGGCCGACGACGGCGCGTGGCGCAACACGCGGCACGCACAGCCCGACACAACGGCGAGAAGTCGCGGATTTCGGCTGCTGTTCCCTAGTGTGTTCCCAGTCTCCCGGCCTGATGTGGCCGTGGGAGGCCCGAACGTGACGCCCACAGGCAACCGCCGTGCGGCGTGAACAGAGGAAGGGAACCGCATGTCGCTCAACAAGTCCGAGCTCGTCTCGGCGATCGCTGCCAAGTCTGAGCTCACCAAGACTCAGGCCGAGGACGCCCTCAACGCGTTCCAGGAGGTGCTGGTCGAGTCGCTCAGCAAGGGCGAGGCCGTCAAGATCACGGGTCTGCTCGCCGTCGAGCGCGTCGAGCGCGCCGCGCGCACGGGCCGCAACCCGCGCACGGGCGAGGAGATCCAGATTCCCGCCGGCTTCGGCGTGAAGGTCTCGGCCGGCTCGGTGCTGAAGAAGGCCGTCACCGGCGAGTGAGCCGTCCGCCTCGCACGAGGCGGTCAGGTCCGCGGGGCGGGCAGGCGCTGCCTGCCCGCCCCGAAGACTGTGCGCGGCTGTGCGCGGCCAGACGGCGCGCGGCTACAGCTCGTCCTTCGACTCCAGGTAGCGCATCGCGACCCAGCCGATCGGCACGCGGATCCAGTACGTCACCACGCGGAACAGCAGCGTGACCGAGAACGCGATCCCACCCGTCAGGCCTGCGGTCGTCAGGCCCGCGATGAGCGCGCCCTCGACGCCGCCGACGCCGCCCGGGGTCGGGATGAGCGCGCCGAGCGTGTTGCCGACCAGGTAGATGACGGCGACGTCCACGACGCCGAGCTGATGGCTGAAGGCCCGCAGCGCGGCGTCGAACGCGAGCACGTAGCCCATCGTCATGACGACGTTGCCGCCCAGGCCGAGCGTCAGGCGCGTGGGCTGCCCGAGCATCTGCGACAGGCGCGGCCACAGCTGTTCGAGCGTGGGCCGCGCCTTGCCCCACGCCCAGCGCCGGATGCCGGGCACCAACAGCAGCGCCACGATGATGACGGCGGTGATCACGATCGCCATGAGGATCGTGGTCGAGGGCAGCTCGACGAGGGCGCCCGACCCGGTGGTCAGCGACAGCACGACCAGCAGCAGCACCGTGACCACGATCTGCGAGAACTGCATGAGGGCCACGGTCGCCACGGCCATGGGCGTCGAGACGCCCTTGCGGCTCAGGAAGCGCATGTTGAGCGCGGCCGGCCCGATGCCCGCGGGCGTGGCCAGGGCCACGAACGAGCCCGCCATCTGGGCGAGGGTGGCCTTGAAGATCGACAGGCGCCCCGGGGTGAAGGCCGCGAGCGTCAGGGCGGCGCCGAACCAGGTGATGCCGCCGAAGGCGAACGACGCCGCGACCCACCAGGGGTTCGCCTCCATGACCGCGTCGCGGATCTGCTGGAAGTTGATGGTGGTCACGATGACCGAGACCGCGACGATCGTCAGCGCGAGCGTGATCACCGTGCGGGCGCCGACGCGCGTCAGGCGCACCGGCTGCACGCTCGCCTCGGGCAGGCGCTCGACCAGCGCGGTGCGCAGCTCGTCGATCAGCCCCTTGGAGCGGCGCACCTCGATGCGCGTGTCGGTGGGCAGCGCCACGGTCTGCAGCAGCGGGCCGATGGCGCCCATATCCGCCGCGGGCAGCGCCCGCACGGCTGAGGCGACCGCGCGGCGCGGGCCCACGCGCAGCGCGAGCAGTGCGAGCAGCTGGGTCAAGTCGAGGCGGCGCGTGAGCGTCGAGGAGGCGATCTCGCCCTGCTCCCAGCCGGTGATCCACACGCGGGGCGCGCCCTTGCCGTCCTCGGCCGGGTGCGGACGCTCACGCGTGCCGGGCTCCTCGTCGTGCTGAACCAGCAGCACGTCGGCCGTGAGCTGGTGGTGCGTCAGTCCTGCGGCGTGCGCCCGCAGGAGCTGCGCCCACGCCTCGGCGAGCACGGTGTCGCCGTGCGTGCCGTCCAGGTCGTGGGCGGGCAGGTCGCGCAGCGAGACCGCGCCGCGCGCGTGCTCGAGCACGAGCGCCGCCGAGTCGTCGGCCATGCCGATGCCCAGCAGGCGCGGCGTGCGCACCCCGGCGCCGGCCGCGGCGTACGACAGCAGCGCGGTGCGCTCCGCGACCGACTTGAGCGAGATGGCCGCGCGGCCCTCAAGCCCGCGCATGCGCAGCGCCTGCCACAGGCGCGTCACGAAGCCCACGACCTGCCGGTCGCCGTCGAGCACGACGACGTCGTAGCGCGCGCCGTCGTCGGCGAGCATCGCGTAGACGCGGTTGTCGCTCGCCCGCGCGAGCGCGACGGCGGCGGGGTCGGAGGAGCGTGTGACGGCCGCGGCGTCGCCGACGCGCGTGAGGTCGTCGACGCCCGAGGCCGCGCCCAGGTCGCGCACCCGCACCAGCGCCGTCGGGCGGAACCCGGCACGACGCACGGCCTGGACCAGGGTCGGGCCGTACGCGCGCTCGGAGCGCACGCCGGACACCCACTGCACCGCCTGGCCCGCCAGCCGCCCCAGCAGGAGCGACAGCAGCACCCCAGGGAGCGACACCTTGGCGGTGATGAGCACGACGAGCAGCGCGAAGGTCAGCATGTTCCACGACCAGCGCACGGTGCGCCGGCGGGTGCGCGGGCCGGCGACGGTCAGCAGCGCCGCCACGGCCGAGACGTAGGCCGGGATGGTCAGGCGCCACTGGCCCGCGTCGAGCACCGACAGCCCGCGCACGAAGTCGGGCGTGCCCAGGTGGCGCACCAGCAGCAGCGTCACCACGCCCAGCACCATGCCGCAGGCGGCCGCGGTGATCGACTCGACCACCTGCCGCCCCAACCGGCGCACGCCGAGCTCGATGAGCACCGCGATCGGCAGCACGATCGTGACCAGGCCCTCGAGCACGTTGACCGGCACGACGAGGATCTCGCCCAGCAGGCTCGCGAAGCCGCGCACGTCCTGGGTGACGCCCGCGGTGGTGCCGTGAGCGATGACCGACAGCACGAGCACCAGCGCGATGCCCAGGGCCGAGGCGATCATCCCCAGGGCGTCGGACGGGTGGCGCACCCGCTGCTCGGGCGTGTCGACAACGCGGACGAAGTCGGTGTCGGCGGGCGTCGCGTCGTCGAACAGGACGGCTCGCAGGGCGGCGGTCTGCGGACCCGAAGGGCTCGCGGACGCACCGGGGGGAACCGTCTCGGGCATGGATCGCAGTCTAGGTCGGGGCGACGCCCGGCATGGGGCCCTGGCGTGTCCAGGTGACCATCACGGTGTCATCACAGTTGCCCAGAGCGTTAACACAACAGGTCATCGGCTGTGCTAGGACTGCGGCACCGCGGGGGAGAGCCGCGGCAGTCGAGAGGGGATAGACCATGACGAGAATCCGCACGCCGAGGGCAAGGTCGTTGGCGGCCGGGGCCGGTGTCACGGCCATCGCGCTGGCGCTGGCCGGATGCGGCGCAGGCGACGGCGACACCGGCGCCGCGGGCGGCGCCGACTCGCTCACCATCGGCACCACGGACAAGGTCACGTCGCTCGACCCGGCCGGGTCCTACGACAACGGCTCGTTCGCCGTCATGAACCAGGTGTTCCCCTTCCTGCTCAACACGCCCTACGGCAGCCCGGACGTCCAGCCCGACATCGCCGAGTCGGCCGAGTTCACCGCGCCGACCGAGTACACCGTCACGCTCAAGCCGGGCCTCAAGTGGGCCAACGGCCACGACCTGACGGCGTCGGACGTCAAGTTCACGTTCGACCGCCAGATCGCGATCGCCGCCGCCGACGGCCCGTCGTCGCTGCTGTGGAACCTGGACTCGACCGAGGCGGTCGACGACACCACCGTCGTCTTCCACCTCAAGTCCGAGAACGACCAGACGTTCCCGCAGGTGCTGTCCTCGCCGGTCGGCCCCATCGTCGACGAGGAGGTCTTCTCGCCCGACGCCGTCACGCCCGACCAGACCATCGTCGACGGCGACGCGTTCGCCGGCCCGTACACGATCACCTCCTACGCGCAGAACGAGCTCATCAGCTACGAGGCGTATGACGGCTACCAGGGCCTGCTCGGCGCCCCCGCGACGGCCGAGGTCAACGTCAAGTACTACGCCGACTCCTCGAACCTCAAGCTCGAGGTCGAGCAGGGCAACATCGACGTCGCCTGGCGGTCGCTGTCGGCGACCGACATCGCCGACCTGGAGACCAACGACGCCGTCAAGGTCGTCAACGGCCCCGGCGGCGAGATCCGCTACATCACGTTCAACTTCGACACCCAGCCGTACGGCGCCCAGACCGCCGAGGCCGACCCGGCCAAGGCGCTCGCGGTCCGCCAGGCCGTCGCCGACCTCATCGACCGCGAGGCGATCTCCGAGCAGGTCTACAAGGGCACCTACACGCCGCTGTACTCCTACGTGCCCGACGGCCTGACCGGCGCCACGCAGTCGCTCAAGGAGCTGTACGGCGACGGCGAGGGCGGCCCCTCGGTCGACAAGGCCAAGCAGGCCCTCGCGGACGCCGGGGTCACGACCCCGGTCCAGCTCAGCCTGCAGTACTCCAACGACCACTACGGGCCGTCGTCGGGCGACGAGTACGCCCAGATCAAGGACCAGTTGGAGGCCGACGGCCTGTTCACGGTCGACCTGCAGACCACCGAGTGGGTGCAGTACTCCAAGGACCGCACGAGCGACGTCTACCCGGCCTACCAGCTCGGCTGGTTCCCGGACTACTCGGACGCCGACAACTACCTGACGCCGTTCTTCCTCAAGGAGAACTTCCTCGGCAACCACTACGACAACCCGACCGTCGACGGCCTGATCCACGAGCAGGGTGTGGCCACCGACCCGGCCGAGCGCACCGCGCTCATCGAGCAGATCCAGGACGCCGTCGCGGCCGACCTGTCGACCGTGCCGTACCTGCAGGGCGCGCAGACCGCCGTCGTCGGCGCCGATGTGACGGGCGCCGACAAGACGCTCGACGCGTCGTTCAAGTTCCGCTACGGCGCGCTCGCCAAGGGCTGACGTCCTTCTCGTGGCTCGCGGCTCCACGGCAGGAGGCGCACTGGGACGCTACGTCCTGGTGCGCTTCCTGCTGATCATCCCGACAGTGTTCATCCTGGTCACCACGGTGTTCGCGCTCATGCGCGCCACCGGTGACCCCATCACGGCCGCCCTCGGCGGCCGTCTGACGCCCGCACAGCTCGCCGAGCGCATCCACGAGGCCGGGTTCGACCGGCCCATCCTCGCCCAGTACGGCGAGTACCTCGCGGGGATCGCGCGTGGCGACTTCGGCACCACCCTGTCCGACCACCGGCCCGTGACCGAGGTGCTGACCACCTACGGCGCCGCGACCTTGGAGCTGACCGCGTACGCCGTCGTCGTCGCGCTCGTGCTGGGCATCCCGCTCGGCATGGTGGCCGCGTACTTCCGCGACCGCTGGCCCGACGCCGTGTTGCGGGTGCTGGCGATCCTCGCCTACGCCACGCCCGTGTTCTTCGCGGGCCTGCTGCTCAAGCTGGTCTTCGCCGTCGGGCTCGGGTGGTTCCCCGTCGCGGGCCGCGTGTCCACCAGCGGCGAGATCGCCATGCGCAAGGCCGACGCGGCCTCGGGCTTCATGCTCATCGACGCGTTGCGCACCGGCGACCCGCAGGTGGTGGGCGACGTGCTGACGCACGCCGCGCTGCCCGCGACCGCGCTCGGCCTGCTGACCGCCGGGGTGTTCCTGCGCCTGGTGCGCACCAACATGATCGGCACGCTCGGGCGCGAGTATGTCGACGCGGCCCGCTCGCGCGGCGTGCGCGAGCGGCGCCTCGTGACGGCGCACGCGTGGCGGCCCGCGCTCATCCCCGTCATCACCGTGATCGGGCTGCAGGTCGCGCTGCTGCTGGTGGGCGCCGTGCTGACCGAGACGACGTTCGAGTGGCGCGGGCTGGGCTTCCAGCTCGCCGAGTACCTCAAGGCGCGCGACTTCGTCGCCGTGCAGGGCATCGTCGCGCTCATCGCCGTGGTCGTCGCGGTGACCAACTTCCTGGTCGACGTCATCGCGGCGTTCGTCGACCCGAGAGTGAGGTACTGACATGGTCGAGGTCGCCTCCTCCGGGCCCGTCGCCGTCACCGGCGCCGCGCCCGCGCACGACGGCGGCCGGTGGCCGCGGCTGCGCCGGGCGCCCGTCGTGCGTCAGGTGCGCCAGAGCGTCGGGCTCCAACGCGGCATGCTGGTCGCCGGGCTCGTGCTCACGGGGCTGTTCGTGCTGGTCGCGGCGCTCGCGCCGCTGCTCGCGCCCTACGGGCAGAGCCAGCTGCGCAGCGACGGCGTCGCGTTCGGCGCCCAGCAGGCGCCGTCGTCGGCGCATCTGCTCGGCACCACCGTGGGCGGGTACGACGTCCTCTCACGCGTCATCTTCGGCGCGCGCACCGCGCTGCTCGTGGTGATCGTCTCGATCCTCGCCTCGATCGTGGTCGGCGTGCTGCTGGGCCTGCTCGCCGGGTACTTCGGCGGCTGGCTCGACCGGGTGCTGGTGCTGCTCGCCGATGCGATCTACTCCTTCCCGTCGCTGCTGCTCGCGATCCTGGGCGCCATCGTCATCTCGCGCGGCCAGTCGAACCTGTGGGGCGGCGTCGGCGCGACCGCCCTGGCCATCACGGTCGTGTTCGTGCCGCAATACCTGCGCGTGGTGCGCGCCGAGGTGCTGCGCGTCAAGGGCGAGGCCTTTGTCGACGCCGCGCGCGTCATCGGAGCGGGCCACCGCCGCATCATGACGCGCCACGTGCTGCGCAACTCGACCCGCACGCTGCCGCTCATCGTCACGCTCAACGCGTCCGAGGCCATCCTCACGCTCGCCGGCCTGGGGTTCCTCGGGTTCGGCATCGAGCCGACCGCGGCCGCCGAGTGGGGCTACGACCTGCAGCGGTCCATCGCCGACGTCACCTCGGGCATCTGGTGGACGGCGGTGTTCCCGGGCGTGGCCATCGTCATCGTCGCCCTGGGGATGACGCTCGTGGGCGAGTCGCTCAACGACCTGGCCGACCCGCGCCTGCGCTCGCGCGTGCGCGCCAAGCCCCCGGTGGCCGACCCCCCGGTGGCCGACCCCCCGGTGGTTGAGCCTGTCGAAACCACCCACCCCCTCGAACCCACCCCGGAGGTCGACCGATGACCCCCCACCCCCCGGTCGTCGAGATCACCGACCTCGCCGTCACCTTCGCCACCGACGCCGGCCCCGTGCGCGCCGTCGACGGCGTCGACCTGCAGGTCACGCCGGGCGAGGTGCTGGCCATCGTCGGCGAGTCGGGCTCGGGCAAGACCGTGACCGCCAAGACCATCCTGGGCCTGCTGCCCGAGACGGCCACGACGCGCGGCGCCGTCGTCCTGACGGCGAAGCCCGGCGCCGACGGGACGCCGGGCGCGAGCACCGACGTCGTCGCCGTGACGGGCGCGCGGCTGCGCGAGGTGCGCGGGCGCGACGTCGCCATGGTGTTCCAGGAGCCGTCCACGGCGCTCAACCCCGTCTACACGGTGGGCTGGCAGATCGCCGAGGGGCTGCGGGCGCACACCCGCATGTCCCGCGCCCAGGCGCGGGCGCGCGCGGTCGAGGCGTTGCGGCAGGTCGGCATCCCGGACCCCGCCCAGCGCGTCGACCACTACCCGCACCAGTTCTCGGGCGGGCAGAAGCAGCGCATCGTCATCGCGATGGCCCTGGCGCTGGGGCCCGGGCTGATCGTCGCCGACGAGCCGACGACGGCGCTCGACGTCACCGTGCAGGCCGAGATCCTCGACCTGCTGAGGCGTCTGCGCGACGAGACCGGCGCGGCGATCGTGCTCATCACGCACAACATGGGCGTCGTCGCCGACCTCGCCGACCGCGTCGCGGTCATGTACGAGGGCAAGGTCGTCGAGCAGGCGCCCGTGGACGAGCTGTTCGCGGCGCCGCAGGCCGCGTACACCAAGAGCCTGCTCGGCGCCGTGCCGCGCATCGGCGAGGGGCGCGCGCGAGCCGTCGCGCGCGAGGCGGCGCGGGCCGACGGCTGGGAGACGGCCGAGCCGGTGGTCGCGGCCACCGACCTGGTCATCACCTACCCGGGCCGGTTCCGCCAGCCGCCGTTCACCGCCGTCGACCGGGTCTCGCTGCGCATCCGCCCGGGCGAGGTGCTCGGGCTGGTCGGCGAGTCAGGGTCGGGCAAGACGACCATCGCGCGCGCCATCGCCGGCCTGCAGCCCGTCTCGGGCGGGTCGCTGGCGGTGCTCGGCGCGGAGCTGAGTGGCGCCAAGGCGCGCGCGATCAAGGCCATCCGGCCGCGGCTCGGGTTCGTGTTCCAGGACCCGGCGACGTCGTTCAACCCGCTGCTGACCATCGCCGAGTGTGTGGCCGAGCCGCTCGTGGTGCACGGGCGGGCCTCCTCGCCGGGGGCCGCGCGTGCCCGCGTCGACGAGCTGCTGGAGGCCGTGCAGCTCCCGCGCGCGTACGGCGACCGGTTCCCGCACGAGCTGTCGGGCGGGCAGCGCCAACGCGCCTCGCTCGCCCGGGCGCTCGCGCTCGACCCCGAGCTGTTGATCGCGGACGAGCCGACGTCGGCGCTCGACGTCTCGGTGCAGGCGCGCGTGCTCGACCTGTTCGCCGAGTTGCAGCGCGAGCTCGGGTTCGCGTGCCTGTTCGTCTCGCACGACCTGGCCGTGGTGGACCTGCTGGCCGACCGCATCGCGGTGCTCTACCACGGGCGGCTGGTCGAGGAGGGCACGGGTGAGCAGGTGCTCGGGGCGCCGCGCGAGGAGTACACGCGCCGCCTGCTGGCGTCCCTGCCGATTCCGGACCCCCAGGCCCAACGCGCCCGCCGGGCGCCGAGCCCGTCGGTCGGTTGAGCCCGTCGGTGCTTGAGCCCGTCGAAACCACCCCCGCCACCCCGGTGGTTGAGCCTGTCGAAACCACCCCCGGCGCCTACGTGATCCCGAGCGCCTCCCGCCACCCCGCGGGAATCAGCGCGTACCCCACGAAGGCGACGACGTCGAGCAGCGTGTGCGCGATCACCAGCGGCAGCACGCGGCGTCGTCCCCACCGCGACCGGTACCACCACGCAAACACGACGCCCATGACCACGTTGCCGAGGAACGGCCCGAACCCCTGGTACAGGTGGTAGCTGCCGCGCAGCAGCGCGCTGGAGGCCAGGAACCTCCAGTCGATCCGGTCTGTGGGCGACCAGCCCAGGTCGCGCGTGCGCTCGAACAGATAGGCCACCACGATGACCTCTTCGAGCGCCCCGTTCTGCAGGGCCGCGAGCACCAGCACGGGGACGGTCCACCAGCGGTCGTCGAGCGCGGAGGCCTGCACCGACACGGTGATGCCGAGCAGCCTCCCGGCGGCGTAGAACGCGAGGCCTGGCACGCCGATCGCGGCGGCGAGCGCGAAGCCCCACCCGACGTCGCGCCGTCGTCGGCCGGACGCGAGAACGGGCGGGGAGCCGGAGGCGGGGCTGGAGGCGTGACTGGCCGCGTGACTGGGCGCGGGGAGAGGCGCGGCGACGTCGGGGTCGAAGGCGTCGCGCCCGCGCAGGTGCCAGTCCAGGCCGATGGCGCGGGTGACGGGCGGGGCGCCGCGGCGGATCGCGAGCAGGTAGACGGCCAGCGCCACCGGGACGAGCGTGAACCCGATGGTCAGGAGCTGATAGGTCAGGTCGAGGAGGGGCCGCGGTGACTGCGAGGGGTTGAGCGTGGCCGTCTGGTCGGCGAGCGGCGTGCCCTGGGTCAGGCGCCCGGCGATGTTGACGAGCGCGTACACCCCGGCTTTCCCGAGGCTGAGCCCCAGCAGGATCCAGATCTCCCAGACAACCCCCCGCCGCCCCCGCACCCCCCAACCCTACCCACCCCACCCCCTCCCCACCCCGAGATACCGGAACCCCGCCGAGGTACCGGTCCTCGGTCGGAATCGGGGGGTTCCGTGACTGAGGACCGGTACTTCGGCGGAGGGTCGGTATCTCGGGTTAGGTGGCGCGGCGGAGGCGGAGGGAGTTGGCGACGACGAGGACGGAGCTGGCGGCCATGGCGGCTCCCGCGATCATGGGGTTGAGGACGCCGGCGGCGGCCAGCGGGATCGCGGCGACGTTGTAGGCGAACGCCCAGAACAGGTTCTGCTTGATGATCCGCAGCGTCGCGCGGCTCAGGCGCACGGCGCTCGCGGCCGCGCGCAGGTCGCCGCGCACCAGCGTGATGTCGCCGGCCTCCATCGCGACGTCCGTGCCCGTGCCCATCGCGAGCCCGAGGTCGGCGGTCGCCAGCGCCGCGGCGTCGTTGACGCCGTCACCGACCATCGCCACGACGCGTCCCTCGCGCTGCAGCCGCTCGACCGCCGCGGCCTTCTCCTCGGGCAGCACGCGCGCGACGACGTCGGCGGGGTCGATCCCGACGGCGGCCGCCGCGGCGCGCGCCGCGCCCTCGCTGTCGCCGGTCAGCAGCACGGGCCGCAGCCCGAGGTCGCGCAGCTCGGCGACGGCCTGCGCCGACGTCGGCTTGGCGGGGTCGCGCAGCTCCAGCACCGCACGCGCCGCGCCGTCCCAGGCGATGACGACGGTGGTGGCCCCGCCGCGCTCGGCGTCGTCGACGGCGGAGGCGACGTCGTCGGGCACCGTGACGCCCTGGGAGGCCAGCCACGTGACGCGGCCGACGACGACGCGGCGCGCGTTGCCCGCGCCCAACGGGGACAGGCCCGCGTGCGCGACGCGCACGACGCCCTCGACGCCGCCGCCCGGCGTCGCGACGAACCCGGAGACCTCCAGCGGGACCGTCTCGGGCGCGGCGGGCGCCGTGACCCGTGATGTGGGCGCCGTGAGGGCGCCCGACCCCGTGGGGGCGGCGGCGAGCGCGGCCGCGGCCTCGGCGGCCAGCGCCGGGGCGGCGGCGATCGCCTGGGCGATGGGGTGCTCGCTGAGCGCCTCGACCGCCGCGGCGTAGCGCAGCGCCTCGTCGGCGTCGACGCCGGTCGACGGCGTCACGTGCTCCAGGGCCATGCGCCCCTGGGTCACGGTGCCGGTCTTGTCGAGCACTACGGTGTCGATGGTGCGCGTGCGCTCCAGGATCTCGGGGCCCTTGATGAGCACGCCGAGCTGCGCGCCACGGCCGGTGCCCACCAGGATCGCGGTCGGCGTCGCCAGGCCCAGCGCGCAGGGGCACGCGATGATGAGCACCGCGACGGCGGCCGTGAACGCGTGGTCGACGTCGCCCGTCGCCAGCAGCCAGCCCACGAGGGTCGCGATCGACAGGGCGATGACCACGGGCACGAAGACCGCCGAGATGCGGTCGCCGAGGCGTGCGATCGGGGCCTTGCCCGTCTGGGCCTGCGCCACGAGGCGGCCGATGCGGGCCAGCGTGGTCTCGGCGCCCACACGGGTGGCGCGCACCAGCAGGTGGCCCGAGGAGTTGACCGTGCCACCCACGACGGCGTCGCCTGCCGTGACGTCCACGGGCACGGGCTCGCCGGTCACCAGGGAGGTGTCGACGGCGGAGGCGCCGTCCACGACGACGCCGTCGGTCGCGACGGTCGCGCCGGGCCGCACGGCGAAGACCTCGCCCACGCGCAGGTCCTCGATGGGCACGCTCGTGGTGTCCCAGGCGCCGTCGGCGCGGCGGCGCGGGGCGCCGTCGTCGGTGAGGGCCACGCGCTCGGCGTCCTTTGCGCCCAGCGCGAGCAGGGTGCGCAGCGCGTCCCCGGCGCGGCGGCGCGAGCGGTGCTCGGCGAAGCGGCCGGCGAGCAGGAACGTGACGACGACGGCCGCGACCTCGAAGTAGACGCCGTGCTCGCGCCCGCGGACCACCTCGACCCACGACCAGATGACCGCGGCGATGACGCCGATCGACACGAGCGTGTCCATGGTCGCGGCGCCGTGCCGGGCGGCGCGGAACGCGGCCTTGTGGAACGGCCAGCCCGCCCAGGTCGCCACGGGCAGCGCGAGGACGCCGACCACCCAGCCCCAGCCGGGGAAGTGCCACGACATGATCATCGAGATCGCCACGACGGGCACGGAGAGCACGGCGGCGACCCACAGGCGGCGCAGCAGGTCGCGCCCGTGCAGGTCGATGTCGCCCGCGTAGCCGCGGTGGCCTGTGGGGCGGACGGCCTCGGGTAGGTCGTGGGTGGGCCCGTGCGAGGCCTGCGCGCGGTCTGCGGCGCTCGCAGTGTCCGACGGCGGCGCCTCGGCGCCCGGGGCGGGGCGTGAGTCGGTGACCTCGGCCTCGTAGCCGGCGGCCTCGACGGCGGCGATCAGCGCGGCGTCGTCGACCTCGGCGGTGAGCACCACGTGGGCGCTCTCCAGCGGCAGGTTGACGGTGGCGACGACGCCGGGCAGCTTCGCGAGCTTGCGCTCGACGCGCGCCACGCAGGACGCGCAGGTCATCCCGGTGACGGCGAGGTCGACCTCGCGCACGGGCTGGGGGGAGAGGGTGTCGGTGCTCATGAGCGCTCCGATCAGGGCGGGCCGCCGGTCGGTCGTGCCGACCATCGCGGGCGCCGGGCGTTGTCGTGTGCCCGGCGCCGCGTGGCGGGCGGGGGTTCGGTCCGGGCGGTCGCCTGGTCCGGTGGGTCAGCTCAGGGAGTGGTGGATCAACCCGGGGCCGGTCGATCAGCCCAGGGTTCGTGGATCAGCCCAGGGGGACGATCGGCAGGCCGACGCCCAGGCCCTGGCGGCCCTTGCCGCCGCAGCCGCACGAGCCGCCGCCGCAGCCGCCCTGCCCGTGGCCGCCACCGTGGCCGCCACCGTGGGCGTGCGCGTGGGCGTGCCCGGCGCGCTCCGGCTCGGCCGACCGCGTGCCGGTCGCGCGGTACTGGTCCGAGCGCTCGGTCATCTGGGCCGCGAGCGCGTCCTCGAGCACGTCGACCTTGGCGACGTCGTAGCCGGCCTCGGCGATCGCCTCGCGCAGCGCGGCCTCGTCGAGCGGGGAGGCCGAGTGGACCGAGACGACGGACGCGTCGCCCGCGCGCAGTTCGACGGTGAGGTTCCCGACGCCGTCGACGGCCTTGAGCTCGCGTGTGACGGCCGCGACGCAGTGCTGGCAGGTCATGCCGGTCACGGACAGGGTGGTGAGGGTGGTCATGGAGGCTCCTTGGGACGGGGGGAGTGGTCAGCTGCGCACGAGGCGGCTGATGGCCTCGGCGGCCTCGTGCACCTTCTCGGCGCCGGCGTCCGGCGACTTGCGGGCGGCGTCGACGACGCAGTGGCCGAGGTGGTCCTCGACGAGCGCGATGCTCACGGCCTGCAGCGCCTTGGTGACCGCCGACACCTGCGTGAGGATGTCGATGCAGTACACGTCTTCGTCGATCATTCGGGCGATGCCGCGCACCTGGCCTTCGATGCGGCGCATGCGCTTGAGGTAGGCGTCCTTGTCGGAGGCGTAGCCGTGTGGCGCGTCGTGGGTGGACTCGGTCATGCCTCAGGTTTATACCCCCGGGGGGTAGAAGTCAACGGGTCCGCGCGGCGCGCGCCACCCGGTGTGCGCGCGGACGCCATCGATGCCACGGACCATGTCGAGACGCGCCCGATAGTCAAGTCTTAGTCAAGATTCAGCAAGACTCGCGGTATTGCCCGCCACCGCACCAGAGAGCGACGATGCGCACCCGAACCCGGCTCGCCACGACCACGTCGATCCTCGCCGCCGTGCTCCTCGTGGCCGGATGCGGCGCCCGCCCCGACCACGGCCCTGACGCCCGCTCCGTGCAGACGGCCGCAGCGACGTCGGGCGACGACGTCGAGCGCGACGCCGACGCGGCCTCACGCGCCGCGGTGGACATCGCGCCGCTCCAGACCGACGCCGACGCCTGGTGGTGGCTCGACTCGGCGCCCAGCGACGACGCGGCGCTCACGCCCATCGGCGCGCACGCCGAGACGCACGACGGCGTCGACCGCCTCGTCCTCGACCTCACGGGAACCGGCGCGCCCGGGTGGAGCGTCGAGCACGTGGAGACCGCGACCGACGAGGAGTCCGGCTACCGCGTCGATGTGGCCGCAGACCAGTATGTCCTGCTGCGCCTGGCCGGAATGGCGCCACCGATCGACGAGAACGGGCAGTCGACGCAACTCGACCCGCAGGTCCTCGACGTCGGCGGCCCGGCGCTCGGCCAGGTGGCGATCCGCCCGTGGTTCGGGGGCGTCGTCAACGTCTTCCTCGGCGTCAGGGGCGACGCCGATCCGGCGATCACCGTCGCGTTCGACGCCGCCGCGCTCCGCCTCACGGTCGACGTCGCCCACCCCTGATCAGGCCGTCGCCGCGGCCGCCGTCGCCGCCCCCGACCCGCGGCCCACCAGATGACCGGCGGCGCCGAGGGTTTCAGGGCGACGCCGTCTGCCCTACCGTGGGCGGACGAACCCTCAACGCCGAGGTGTCACGTGGTCACGCTGCCGCACGTCCAGGCTCCACCCACGCCTGCCGAACTGTCGGCGCTCCTGCGCGCCTCATGGGCCCGGTCACGACCGCTCCCGCGCACCCGTGCGACGCCTCGGCGCGCGCTGTCCGACGACGAGGCCGCTCGCCGACTGCGGGCGGGACCGCTCTGCCCCCACCTGGCGGTCATCGAGACACTGCTGGCGCCCACGGTGCGTGACGAGGGACTCGTGCTCGTGGTCGCCGACCCCCGCGGGCGCGTGCTCGCCGTCCACGGGTCTAGCGACGCGCGTCGTCGCGCGGGGAACGCCGGGGTGCGTGCGGGGTACGACTGGTCGGAGCGCGTCGTGGGCACCAGCGGGCTGGGCACTGCGGTGGCAGCGGGCCGACCGGTGCGGGTCTGCGGAGCCGAGCACTGGGCACGGCTCGATCCGCCGCTGACGTGCTGGGCCGTCCCGGTGCGGGGCGCCAGCGGCGACCTCGTCGGGGTGCTCGACCTCTCCGGGTCGCCGAGTGCGGAACGAGGCAACGAACTCGCCCTGCTGGTTGCGGCGGCGGCCGCCGTCGAGGCCCGGGTGGCGATCGACCGCCCAGAGCCGACGGCGGCCACGGACGACGAGAGCCCGAGTCAACTCGACGTCATCGCCCGGCGCCACGCGGTGCTGCGCACGGCGCGCGGCGAGCTCAGCCTCAGCGCGAGGCACAGCGAGATCGCGCTGCTGCTTGCGACGCGCCCCGAGGGCCTGACCGCCGACGACCTCGCGCACGAACTCGAGCGCGCCGGGCGCGATCCCGCCGTCGTGCGGGCCGAGATGCGCCGCCTACGGGCCGCGCTCGCCCCGCTCGCCGGTCGTGAGTCGGTGCGGCCCCGGCCCTACCGGTTCCGGCGGCGGCCGACGACGGACGCGGCTCGTGTCGTGTCGCTGGTGCGGTCGGGGCGGCTCGGAGAGGCGGTGCGTGCGCATGCCGGTGGCGTGCTGCCCTGGTCGACCGCGCCGGGGGTCGAGACGGTGCGGCGTGAGGTCGCACTGCGCCTGCGCACCGCCGTCGGTGAGGCGGGCGAGCCCCACCTGCTGCTCGAACTGGCGCGCTGCCCTGAGAACCGTCAAGACGCCTCGCTCTGGGGCGCCGTGGTCGCCGCGTTCGCGCCAGGATCACCGCCTCGGCAGGAGGCGCTCGCGGCCATCGAGCGCATCGACAGCGAGTTGCGGGACTGAGCGTCCCGGTGGGCGACTGGCCGGCGGGGTCGGGCGCGCTACGTCCGCGCTACGCCCGCTCGCTTAGCGTCGCGAGTACCTCCTGTTCACCGACGAGCCGGCGGCGCCGGACCTCGCCGGGCGTCACGGGGTCGGCGCGCGGTCGCGCGCCGCATGTCAGGGCTGACAACCGAAGGAGCACCCATGCCAGGCAACAAAGCAGTCGCCTACCAGGGACCGGGACGCGTCGAGGTCGTCGACATCGACTATCCAACCTTCGAGCTCACCGATGGGCCGGGGGTCAACCCGGCGAACGTCGGCCGCAAGGTGCCGCACGGAGCCATCCTGCGCACCGTCGCGACCAACATCTGCGGCTCCGACCAGCACATGGTCCGCGGCCGCACCACCGCGCCCGAGGGACTCATCCTCGGCCATGAGATCACCGGCGAGGTCGTCGAGACCGGCTCCGACGTCGAGTTCGTGAAGGTGGGCGACATCGTCTCGGTGCCGTTCAACATCGCGTGCGGGCGGTGTCGCAACTGCAAAGAGCGGCAGACGGGAATCTGCCTCAACGTCAACCCCGACCGGCCCGGCTCGGCGTACGGGTACGTCGACATGGGCGGATGGGTCGGCGGGCAGGCGGAGTTCGTGTTGGTGCCCTACGCCGACTTCAACCTGCTGCCGTTCCCCGACAAGGACCAAGCGCTGGAGAAGATCCTTGACCTGACGATGCTGTCGGACATCTTCCCCACGGGTTTCCACGGAGCGACGACGGCGGGCGTCGGCGTCGGCTCGACGGTGTACGTCGCCGGGGCGGGCCCGGTGGGCCTGGCGGCTGCCGCGTCCGCGCAGCTCCTCGGCGCGGCCGTCGTCGTTGTGGGCGACCTCAACGCGGACCGGCTCGCGCAGGCGCGCTCGTTCGGCTGCGAGACCATCGACGTCTCGGCGGGTCCGGTCGAGGACCAGCTGGAGCAGCTCCTCGGCGTGCCCGAGGTCGACTGTGGTGTGGACGCCGTCGGCTTCGAGGCGCGCGGGCATGGCGTCGAGGCGGCGCGAGAGATGCCCGCGACGGTGCTCAACGGGCTCATGACCGTGACCCGCGCGGGAGGCGCGCTCGGCATCCCCGGTCTGTACGTCACGGGTGACCCCGGCGCCGCGACGCAGGAGGCCAAGGTGGGATCGCTGTCGCTGCGGCTCGGCCTGGGTTGGGCCAAATCTCACGCGTTCACCACGGGGCAGTGCCCGGTGATGAAGTACCACCGGGGCCTGATGCAGGCGATCCTGCATGACAAGGTCGCGATCGCGAAGGCCGTCAACGCGACGCCGATCCCGCTCGACCAGGCGCCTCAGGGTTACGCCGAGTTCGACCAGGGAGCGGCCCGCAAGTACATCCTGGACCCGAACGGCTACCTGGGCGCGGCGGCCTGACGAGCCGTCGGCGCTCGCCGGGTCGGCCGGCCCTGTCGCGGCAGGGGCCGACCGACCCGGTCAGTCGATCACTCGGGGGTCGCCGCGGCCGCCGCCCGAGCCGCCGCCGGCAGCGCGTCGACCACGCGGCCCAGCGCGTCGTCGTCGTGCGCCGCCGACAGGAACCACGCCTCGAACACCGACGGCGGCAGGTTGACCCCCGCGTCGAGCATCGCGTGGAAGAACGCGCGGTAGCGGAACGCCTCCTGCGCCTGGGCGTCGGCGTAGTCGCGCACGCCGTCGGCCGCGGCGGCGGGTCCGAAGAACACACTGAACAGCGACCCGGCGCGCTGCACGCGGTGCGCCACACCCTGCGCGTCCAGCGCGGCGCCGACGGCGTCCGACAGCGCCCGGGCCGCGGCGTCGACGCGCGCGTAGACGGCGTCGTCGGCCAGGCGCAGCGTCGCCAGGCCCGCGGCGACCGCGACGGGGTTCCCCGACAGCGTGCCCGCCTGGTAGACGGGCCCCTCGGGCGCGAGCTGCGACATCACCGTGGCGGGGCCGCCGAGCGCCGCGACCGGCATGCCGCCGCCCACGACCTTGCCGAACGTGAACAGGTCAGGCGTGTACCCGCCCGCGTCGGCCCGGCCCTCCAGCCCCCACCAGCCCGACGGACCCACGCGGAAGCCCGTGAGCACCTCGTCGAGGATCAGCAGCGCGCCGTGCGCGGCCGTCAGGCGGCGCAGGCCCGCGTTGAAGCCGGGCAGCGGCGGCACCACGCCCATGTTGGCGGCCGAGGCCTCGACGATGACGGCCGCGATCTGCGCGCCGCGCTCGGCGAACGCCCGCTCGACGGCGGCCAGGTCGTTGTAGGGCAGCACGAGCGTCTCGGCGGCGGCCGCCGCCGTCACGCCCGCCGTGCCGGGCATCGCGAGCGTGGCGACGCCCGAGCCGGCCTCGGCCAACAGCGCGTCGACGTGCCCGTGGTAGTTGCCCGCGAACTTCACGATCAGGGGGCGGCCGGTGACGCCGCGCGCCAGCCGGATCGCCGTCATGGTCGCCTCGGTGCCCGTCGAGACCAGGCGCACGCGCTCGGCAGCGGGCACCCGACGGCGGATCTCCTCGGCCAGTTCGACCTCGGCCACCGTCGGGGCGCCGAACGACAGCCCGCGCGCCGCGGCGGACCGCACCGCCTCGACCACGTCTGGGTGCGCGTGCCCCAGCAGCGCCGGACCCCACGAGCAGACCAGGTCGACGTACTCGCGCCCGGCGACGTCGTACACGTACGGTCCGGCGGCGCGCGCCAGGAAGCGGGGGTCGCCGCCCACCGAGCCGTAGGCGCGCACGGGCGAGTTGACGCCGCCGGGGATGGCGGCCTGGGCGCGCACGAACGCGGCGTGGTTCGCCTCGACGGCGCCGGACTCGGTGGGGGTTGCGGCGGGCGTGCTCACAGGCTCAGGCCTCCTTGATCCAGTCGGCGATCTCGGTCGCCCAATACGTGAGGATGATGTCGGCCCCGGCGCGCTTGATGCCCAGCACGCTCTCGAGCACCGACGCGCGCCGGTCGATCCAGCCGTTGGCCGCGGCGGCCTCGATCATCGCGTACTCGCCGCTGACCTGGTACGCCGCCACGGGCACGTCGGAGCGGTCGGCCACGCCGCGCAGCACGTCGAGGTAGGAGCCCGCGGGCTTGACCATGACCATATCGGCGCCCTCGGCCAGGTCGAGGTCGGCCTCGCGCAGCCCCTCGCGGCCGTTGGCGGCGTCCATCTGGTACGTGCGGCGGTCGCCCTGGAGCGCGCTGTCGACGGCCTCGCGGAACGGGCCGTAGAACGGGCTCGCGTACTTGGCCGAGTAGGCGAGGATCGACACTCCCGTGAACCCGGCGTCGTCGAGCGCGTCGCGGATCACGGCGACCTGGCCGTCCATCATGCCGCTGGGCGCCACGACCTCGGCGCCGGCCCGGGCCTGCGCGACGGCCATGGCGGCGTAGCGCTCGAGCGTCGCGTCGTTGTCGACCTCGACGCCCCCGCCAGCCGAGTCGGTCGGGCCGCCCCCGCTGGTCGAGCCGCCCCCGCTGGTCGAGCCGCCCCCGCCGGTCGAGCCTGCCCCGGTGGTCGATCCTGTCGAGACCAACACCCCGCAGTGCCCATGGTCGGTGAACTCGTCGAGGCACGTGTCGGCCATGACCACGGGCCCGGGGCGCCCGGTCGCGCCCTCCACCTCGGCGATCGCCTCGCGCGCGATGCGGATGGCGCGCTGCAGCACGCCGTCGGGCGCGTCGGCCTGCGAGCCGACGGCGTCGCGCACTGCGGGGACGCCGAACAGCATCACCCCGCCCAGCCCCGCGCGCGCCGCGTCGGCGACGGCGTCGCGCAGCGACTCCTCGGTGTGCTGCACCTGCCCGGGCATCGAGGAGATCGGCACGGGCGCGGTCACGCCCTCCTTGACGAACAGCGGCAGCACCAGGTCGGCCGCGTGCAGCCGGTTCTCGGCGACGAGCCGCCGCATGCGCGGTGTGGCCCGCAGGCGCCGTGGCCGATAGACGATCCCTGAGTTGCTCACAGTGCGTTCTCCTCCTCGGGTGCGGTGGCCCAGGGTCGTGCCGGGGCCGCAAGTGCGGTGACGACGGCGGCGGCGAGCGCCGCGTCGGTGGGCGCCGCGGCGACCGCCGCGACGCGCAGGCCTGCCGCGCGGGCGGCGTCGGCGGACGGGCGCCCGATCGCGACGACGGGTGGGGCGTCGCCTCCGAGCTGCCGCGCGAGCTCGCGCGCGGCCGAACCCGCGGCCACCACGGCGGCGTCGAGGCGCCGAGCGCGGGCCGCGGCGACGACGTCGTGCGGCAGCGCGGCGGGGACGGTGCGGTAGGCGACGACGCCGCGCACGTCCCACCCGCGGGCGCGCAGCCCGTCGGCCAGCGTCGTGCGCGCGAGGTCGCCGAGCGGCAGCAGCACGCGGCGGTCCGGGGTCGCGGCCTGGCGCGCGGGCTCGTGCGAGACGGGTGGGGCCGAGTCGGGCCCGGCCTCTGCGGGCTCGGACTCTGTGGGCTCGCCGCGCCCGCTCGCCGGGCCGGGTGGCGACGCCGGGCCGGACGGCGACGCCGGGCTCGGCGGGCGCGCTGGGCCCGTCGGCGAGGCCGGGCCGGGCGGTGGGGGGAAGGCCGCCGCGAGGTCGGCCGCCGTGCCCGCCGCCTCAAGTGCGACCTCGACGCCCGCGCCCCGCAAAGCGGCCGCCGTCGCGGGGCCGACGGCGGCCCAACGGGTGGCGGCCCGCGCGAGCGCGATCCCGGCGCGGTCCGCGGCGGCGGTCAGCGCCTCGACGCCGTTGACGCTGGTCACGGCCACCCAGGCGACGCCGTCGAGCGCGCGCACCGCGGCGTCGAGGCCGGCCTCGGCGGGAGGCGCCGTCGTCGTCACGGGGCTGACCAGCACCTCGGCGCCGAGGTCGCGCAGCAGCCCGGCGAGCGCCCCGGCCCGCTCGGGGGCGCGCGGCACCAGCACGGTGCGCCCGGCGAGCGGCGTCGGCTCCGCAGAAGGTGTCACGGGCGACCGGACTCCTGCCCTGGGGCGCCCGACGCCGTCGGGTCGGCGAGCGCCGGGTCCGGCGCCGGGCGGGCGGCCGGCTCGCGGCCCGGCTCCCGGGCGCCCGAGCCCGCGAGCGGCGCGATGCGCTCGGCGCCGTCGGCCAGCAGCGCCTCGGCGACGCGCACGCCGAGGGTGCGGGCGGCGTCGTCGTCACGCGCGTCATCGCCGGTCAGCGCCGCGGCCGACCGGTGCTTGAGCCGCTCGCCGCCGTCGAGCCGCGCGACGACGGCGCCGAGCGCGAGCTGGTCGTCCTCGACGCGCGCGATCGCGCCGACAGGCGCCGCGCACCCCGCCTCCAGGCGGGCCAGCAGCGCGCGCTCGGCGATGACGGCGAGCCGGGTCGGGCGGTGGTCGAGCGCCGCGAACGCCGCCGCGAGCGGCCCGCCCTCGGACAGGTCCGCGGTGCGCGCCTCGACCGCGAGCGCCCCCTGCCCCGGCGCGGGCGTCACCACGACCGGCTCGAGCGCCTGTGTTACGGCGTCGGAGCGCCCGAGCCGCGCCAGGCCCGAGCACGCGAGCACGACGGCGTCGAGGTCGGCGTCGGGGCCGAGCGCGCGGGCCAGCCGCGTGTCGACGTTGCCGCGGATGTCGACGACGTCGAGGTCGGGGCGGGCGGCGCGCAGCTGCGCGGCCCGGCGCGGCGAGCCGGTGCCGACCCGCGCGCCGCGCGGCAGCGTCTCGAGCGTGAGCCCGTCGCGCGCGCACAGGGCGTCGCGTGGGTCCTCACGCTCGGGCGTCACGATCGTCAGGCCGTCGACAGGAGCCGTCGGCAGGTCCTTGAGGCTGTGGACGGCGACGTCGCAACGCCCGTCGAGCAGGGCCTCGCGCAGCGCGGTCACGAACACGCCCGTGCCGCCGAGGCTCGCGAGCGAGCCCGTGCGCACGTCGCCCTCGGTGCGGATCCGCACCAGCTCGACGCTGCGGCCCGTCAGCGCCTCGATCCGCCGGGCGACGAGCCCCGACTGCGTCGTGGCGAGCGCGCTGCCGCGGGTGCCGAGCCGGAGGGGGGCGCTGGGGGAGGTCACCCGCACAGTCTCGCGCGCCGCGCGGGCTGGACGGAAACCGCCGGTGGCGCGATGCGTCACACCCTCACAGCTCCGCGACCGCCGTCTGGGCGTGCGTCACGATCGACGCCAGCCCTGTGCCCGCGATCCATCCCCCCACGACGGCGAGCCCGTCGGTGCGCCCGACGGCGTCGGTGAACCCGCCGAGCGCGGCCCGGTAGGCGGGGGTCGGCGGCGGCAGCGAGCCGTCCCAGCGCTGCACCAGGTGATCGCGCACCCGCCCGGCCAGCGGGACGCCCAGCAGCGCCGAGGCGTCGTGCGTCGCGCGCTCGACGTCGGGGTCGACGGCGCCGTCGCCCAGGCGCCCGTAGCTGAGCCGCACCACGTGCGCGCCGGGCCCCGCGGCCGCGCGCACCCGGTCGGCGAGCCACGGCCACTTGGCGGTCGCATGTGTGAACGCCTTGGCCGCGACCCCGGACACGGCCGATCCGCCCGAGCCGGCGGCGTCGGGCGCGATGAGCATTCCCGTGCCGCGGGGGGCGGCGTCCAGCTCGGGCGCGTCGATCAGCAGCGCGACCAGCGCGATGGGCGCTCCTGGCGTCGGCGTGGGCGCCTCGGCTCCGACGACGGGGGTCAGCAGCGGGGCGATCTGCGGCGTGGCGACCACGAGCCGCGGCGCGCGCAGCGTGACGGGCCCCTCGGCGCCCGACGCCGTCACGCGCCACGCGCCGCCCTCGGCGCCGTCCTCGCGCTCGACGGCCACGACACGGCGTCCGGTGCGCACCCCGGCGCCCGCCGCGAGCTCGGCCGACGGGCGCGCGTCCCAGCGCTCGGCGTCGGCGTTGAGCTCGCCGACCATCGCCTCGATGATCGCGTGGACGCCGCCGTCGACGCCGCGCACGGCCGACCCGGCGGGCGCCGCGCGCCGCTGCGAGGCGACCGCGCGCGAGAGCGAGCCCTCGCGGCGGAAGGCGTCGAGCAGTCCGGGCGCGACGGCGTCGACGTCGAGCGTGTCGAGCGTCGCCGAGTGCACGCCCGCCGCGACGAGCGTCACGAGCCGGTCGGCGACCCGCGCGCCGAGGCGCGAGCGCACCAGCGCGCCCAGCGAGGACGTGTCCGCGCGGCCCGCGGGCAGCACGCGGTCGAGGCTCGCGCGCAGCACGCCCGGCCAGCCGATCGCCTGGCGCACGTCGGCGGCCCACGGCGTCGACGGGATGCCGAGGATGCCCGCCTTGGGCAGTGGGAACGTGCGCCCCGCGGCATATCCCCAGGCCTGGGCCGCGGCAGGCGTCACGACCTGGAGCCCGAGCTCCTCGGCCAGCGCGGTCACGGCCGCGCCGCGCGCCGCGTACGACTCCACGCCGACGTCGATGGGCACCTGCGGCAGCGTCGCGAAGTGGCCGCCGCGCACCGGCCCGCCCGGCAGCGCGTCGGCCTCCAGGACGACGACGCGCAGGCCGCGGCGCATGAGCGCGCGCGCGGCGGTCAGCCCGCCGATCCCGCCGCCCACGACGACGGCGTCAACCCGCTCCCCGCCTCCGGTGGTTGAGCCTGTCGAAACCACCCCGTCCCCGCTCACAGCGCGTGCACCGTCTCGACCACGCGCGTCAGCACCGCGGGATCGGTCTCGGGGGGCACCCCGTGCCCCAGGTTGACCACGTGCCCGGGTGCCTGGGCGCCACGGGCGACGACGTCGCGCACATGGGCCTCGAGCACGTCCCACGGCGCGGCGAGCAGCGCGGGGTCGATGTTGCCCTGGAGGCTGACGCCGTCGCCCACCAGCGCCAGCGCCTCATCGAGCGGCGTGCGGTAGTCGACCCCGACCGTCCGGTCCGCGATGCCCGCCGTGGTCAGGACGTCGCGCATGGCGCCGAGCAGGTGGCCGGTGCCGGTGCCGAAGTGGATGGCCGGCACGCCGACGCCCGCGCCGTCGCCTGTGCCGTCGCCGTCGCCGTCGCCGGGTCCGCCCGCCGACAGGTCCGCGCCCGCAGGCACGTTTGCGACCGCCCGCAGGCCAGCGACCGCTGACAGCGCGCGCGCCGACGACGGCGCCACGCGCGCCTGGTAGTCCGCCAGCGACAGCGACCCGGCCCACGAGTCGAAGAGCTGCACGGCCGACGCCCCCGCGAGCACCTGCGCCCGCAGGAACGCGCCGGTCAGGTCCGCGGTCCAGGCCACCAGCCGGTCCCAGGTCTGTGGGTCCGCGTGCATGAGCGTGCGCGCGGCGAGGTGGTCGCGCGAGGGGCGGCCCTCGACCAGGTAGGCGGCGAGCGTGAACGGGGCGCCGCCGAACCCGATGAGCGGCGTGCCGCCCAGTTCGGCGACGGTCAGCGCCACGGCCTCGCGGATCGGGGCGAGCGCGTCGTCGTCGAGCGTGCGCTCGACCAGTCGCGCGACGTCCTCGGGGGTGCGGTACGCCTGGTCCATGACGGGACCGACGCCCGGCTTGATGTCGACGTCGACGCCTGCGAGCCGCAGCGGCACCACGATGTCCGAGAAGAAGATCGCCGCGTCGACCCCGTGGCGCCGCACGGGTTGCAATGTGATCTCGGTCGCAATCGGCGGGTTGAGACACGAGTCGAGCATTCCGATGCCCTCGCGCAGGCTCCGGTACTCCGGCAGCGAGCGTCCCGCCTGGCGCATGAACCACACCGGAAGGCGCTCGGGACGATCACCTCGAAGCGCCCTGACCAGCGGCGACGCCGTCGTCCGGCCGTCAACGAGTGGGTGGTTGGCCGCAAGTGAGCGGGGCGCCGTGAGTGTCGAGGCGTCGCGGGAGGCGCCTGACGAGGTGACGGCGGGAGTGTGTGAGGTCACGAACCAGGATTCTGCCTTGGGTACGCAAGGCGCATAAAGTCCAGGGATTGTGGTACTGCTCTCCCTGACCGCCAGCCATCGCGAGCTGGACCTCGACGCACTCGAGCGTCTGTCGTCCGGCTCCTCGTCGGTGGGCCGAACGGTCGTGGGCGCCTGCGGACCCGTCCAGGGCGCCGTCGTCGTCTCCACCTGCAACCGCTTCGAGGTCTACCTCGACGTCGAGGCGCCCATGAACGGGCCCGCACTGCGGCACGCCACCGAGCACGTCGCCGAGCTCGTCGCGCAGGCGTCGGGCGTGACGGCGCAGCTCGCCGCGGACTCGTTCACCGTGCGCACCGGCTCCGAGGTGCCCGAGCACCTGTTCACGGTCGCCTCGGGACTCGACTCGATGGTCATCGGCGAGCGCGAGATCGCCGGGCAGGTCAAGCGCGCGCTCGAGGTCGCCCGCGACGAGCGCACCACGTCCAAGACCCTTGAGCTGCTGTTCCAGACGGCGTCGCGCACCTCCAAGCGTGTGGGCGCCTCGACGTCACTGGGCGCCACGGGCCGCTCGATCGTCAAGCTCGCCCTCGACCTCGCCGCCGACTGGCTGCCCGAGTGGCGCGCGGTGCGCACCGTGCTCATCGGCACGGGCTCCTACGCGGGCGCCAGCGTCGCGGCGCTGCGCGGTCGCGGGGCCGACGACGTGCGCGTCTACTCCCAGTCGGGCCGCGCGCAGGCCTTCGCCGACGGGCACGACGTCGTCGCGCTGGGCGACGACGAGGAGTCCCTGGTCGAGGCGCTCGCGGAGGCGGACCTGGTGGTCTCGGTCTCGGGCGCTCGCGGCCGCACGGGTCGTGGCCCCGGTGACGGCGGCGCCCCGGACGGTCGGGCGGGCGGAGGCCATGCGGTGGGCGGAGGCCATGCGGTGGGCGGTGGCCAGGCGGCGCACGACGCGGCACGCGCCGACGTCGCGCGCGCAGACCAGGCGCGGCCGGGAGGCGTGCCCGCCGACCTGCCCCACACGGGTCGTCTCGCCGGCGCGGACGCGCCCGGTGCGGTCTCGCCGGCCGCGCCCGAGGCCTCGCTCTCGTTCGTGCTCGACGCCGCGGCGGTGGCCCGCGCCCGGGTGCGCGCCGCCGAGCGCGCCGCGGCCCGCACCGGCGAGGGCGCTCGCCCGCGACACGGTGAGGCCCCGCGCCCGCTCGTCGTGCTCGACCTGGCCTTGCACCGCGACGTCGACCCCGCCGTCGCCGACGTCGAAGGTGTGCTGCTCTACGACCTGCAGGCGCTCAAGGCGCACGCGCCTGCCACGGCCCGCGCCGTCGTCGAGCAGGCGCGCGGGCTGGTGGACGACGCGGCGCGCGAGTTCGCCGAGCATCAGGTGGGGCGCGCAGCGGACGCCGCGGTGGTCGCGCTGCTCGACGAGGCCGAGCGCCGCGCGCAGGCCGAGATCGACGAGGCGGTGGCCCGGTTGCGCGAGGAGTTGGCGGCGCACGGCGAGGTCGACGAGCGGGGCCGCCCGGCCGAACCCGACGAGGACGACCTGGAGAAGATCGCCCGTGACGTGCGCAAGCGCGTCCACGCAGCGCTGCACGGGCGGATCGTGGAGGTGCGCGCCGAGGCGCTCGCCCGGGCGCGAGCCGCCGAACGGGCGGTGGCCGCCGAGGCCGAGGCCGCGACAGCGCAGGCCGCCACCCACCCCGCCCGCCAACGCCGCACCCTCCTACGCCGCACCCCCGACCCGCGCTGACCGCCCGCCACCCCGCCACCCCGCCGCGCATCGGCGCCGCCCGCTGCCCGCCCGCTGGCCGCAGCGCGTTCGAGCATTTGAGCGGTGTTCGAGCAATGGGGTGGATGTTCGAGCGCTCGATTGCTCGAACACCTCGACGGATGCTCGAACTCCGCTGGAGCATCCCGCAGATGCTCGAACTCGTGGGTGGGGTCAGCGCCAGGTGGCGTGGTCGGTGGCCCAGGGGTGGGCTGGGGTCGGGTAGTCGTCGAAGCCGGGGACGGCGGGGCGTGCCGTCGTGACCTCGGGGGCGTGGCCGTGACTGACCGATGCCGCGAGCGGCGGGTCGGCGGCCGGTGGGTGCGCTGGGTCGCGGCCCGGGGCGTCGAGCAGCCAGGTCGCGGTCCGAGCGAGGGAGACGACGACGTCGCGGCCCCGCCCGTCGGCGGCGCGCGCGGCGAGGGCGTCGAGCACGCCCGCCGCGAGCAGGTACCCGGTCGCGTGGTCGAGCGCCTGCGCGGGCAGGGCGCCGGGCCGGGGCGCCGCGCGCGCCTCACCGCCCGGGGATGGGTCGCCCAGGGATGGGCCGCCCAAGGACTGGCCGCGCTGGGTCGGGGGGCTGAGGGGCTCGCCGCCGGGGGACTCGATGATCGCGATGCCTGTCGCCGCCTGCACGATCGAGTCGAACCCGCGGCGTGTGGCCCACGGCCCCGACTCGCCCCACGCGCTGACTCGGGCGCGCACCCCGCCCGGCGGTACGCGCAGCCCGAACCGCGCGAGCGAGCCCGGACGGTAGCCGGTCACGAGCACGTCGGCCGCGTCGAGCAGCCCTTGCGCGCGCTCGCGGTCGCCGTCGTCGTGCAGGTCGAGCAACGTGCTGCGCTTGCCCTGGCCGGTGTCGAGGTGCTGCCAGCGGATCTCGGCGGGCACGGGTGGGTCCACGCGCAGCACGTCGGCGCCCAGCAGTGCGAGCGCGCGCGTGGCGATCGGCCCGGCGATGACGCGCGTCAGGTCCAGCACCCGCACGCCGGCCAGCGGCAGCGGCGTGCCGGCCCCGGCGAGTGGCCGCGGCGGCCCGACGTCCTCGCGCACCGTCAGGCGGACCAGCGGTCCCTCGGCCGCGGCGACGCCCTGTGGTGAGGCGCGCCAGGTGCCCTCCATGCGCACGGCGACGGCGATCGCCCCGGCCGCCGTGGCGGACTCCTCGACCTCGCGCGCGGTGAGCGACGCCAGAGCCCGCGCGAAGTCCTCGGCTCGGATGTCGGTCAGTGGGTGGGCGCGCGCCGTCGGCCCGTCGCCGCGCGAAACGGTGGGCGGGACCGCGGGGTCACCCACAGCGGGAGCGCCGTCTGCGCGCGACCCGCCACCGTGCAGCCCCAGAGCGGCCAGCAGGCGGTGCCTGTGGTGCGGGTAGTTGGCGTGCGTGCGGACCCAGCCGTCGGCCGTGCGGAAGAACCCCGACAGCGGCGACCAGGCCGAGACCGGGTGGCCGTCGAGGCGCAGCAGGCGGTCGGAGGCGAACGACGCCGCCAGGCGGGACAGGTCGAGCGGGGCCTCGGCGAGCGGACCCGTGGCGCCCGCGCGCACGGCCGCGCGCAGCAGCGCGCGCACCGACCCGGCGGCCAGGTCGAGCACGGGAAGCGTCGCGGCGAGCCACGGCCCCGGCTCCCCGCCGCGATCCGGGTCGACGCCCGACGGCGCGACGCCCGCGCCCGCCTCGTAGTCGGCGACCAGGGCGGTCCCGATGGGATGAGCGTCCACGCCTCGACCGTAGGCACGATCGGACGCCGCGCACCAGGGCCGGACGCACCCGATCGGCCCGGCCGGGGCCCCCAGCGGCGACTAGGATCGCGGCCATGGCCAAGACCTCTGCGACCGACTTCGTGCTGCGCCCCTTCGAGGGGCTTCCCGGTGAGCCCGACTGGGTCGCGTTCCGTGAGATCGTGCCCGCCGCGACGGGCACGGCCCGCACCACCGCGCAGTACGGCGCCCGCGACGTCGTCGTCGTGACGATGCTGCCTGGCGGGTACGCGGCCATGAACCGCCCCGACGGCACGCTGCTGCTCGCGGTGCAGGGCGCGCTGAGCTCGGGTGACCTGTCGCGCGACCTCGCGGGCGCGCTGCTGGAGGCGATCGACGCCGAGCCCGGCACCGCCATCGTCGCCACGCCGTCCCACGGCCCGCGCCTGCAGGACATCCTCGACCCCACGGTCCCGTTCGAGGTCACGGTGCGCGACGACTACGAGTTCTGGGTCGACGCGACGGCGGAGCGCACCGCAGAGATCGACGCCTCGCTCGCCGAGGCGGCCGAGGCGACGATCCCGACCGTGCGCCTGACCTCGGTCGAGCACGCGTACTGGTGCCGGATGAGCCGGGAGTTCCTGCGCTGGGCGCGCACCGAGGACGAGGACGCCGTCGTGGACGCGCTGGCCCGCCTGCACGCACGCCGCGAGTCGGCGCTCGCGCTGGCCGACGGCGGACAGGGCCGCTTCCTGGGCATGTTCCGCGCCGCGGGCCTCGTGGTCCCGGTCTGGGAGCTGCCTGCGGGCACCGAGGCGGCCGACGTCGAGGCGCCCGCCGCGGCGCTCGCGGCACGCCTGGACGAGGCGCTCGCCGTGACCGACCCGCTCGACGCGAACCAGCGCCGCGCCCGGGCCGGGATCGTCTCGCGGCAGGTCACGCTGCGCTGACGCCCCGTACCCCGACCTGCGGGTACGCTAGGCATCAGGGGATTTCGCTACCGGGGGAGTAGGGTTTTGCGGGTAATCCTTTGCATTTCTTCCCATCGACGCTGCAGGCAGGACGCGTGAACGCCGACCATGTGAAGGGCCGGACCGACCCTGACCTGGCGACGGAGCCAGCGACTGGTTCGGCCGAGCCCATCGGCCAGGACGAGCTTCCGATCGCCAAGACACGGCGGCCCGACGGAGGTCGCCGCGCCCGCGATCAGCAGCGCGTCGCCGTCGTCATCCCAGCCAAGGACGAGCAGGAGCGGATTGCGGCCACGGTGCGATCGGCGCGCGCCATCCCGCACGTCGACCTCGTGCTGGTGGTCGACGACGGCTCGGTGGACGACACGCAGCACGCCGCGCGCGCGGCCGGCGCCGTCGTCGTGCGGCACTCGCACAACCGTGGCAAGGCCGCGGCGATGGAGACGGGCGCGGCCGTCGTGGCCATGCGCGACGCCTCCGGACGGCCCGCGCGCCTGCTGCTGTTCGTCGACGGGGACCTGGGCGAGACCGCGGTCAACACTGCGCCGCTCGTGACCCCGGTGCGTGAGGGCGTCGCCGACCTGGCGATCGCGCTGCTGCCGCCGCAGCCGGGCGCGGGCGGGCGCGGCATCGTCGTCGGCGCCGCGCGCCGCGCGATCCACGCGCTGACCGGCTGGACGCCGACGCAGCCCCTGAGCGGCATGCGATGTCTGACCCGTGAGGCGTTCGAGGCCGCGACGCCGCTCGCGCGTGGCTGGGGCGTCGAGACGGGGATGACGATCGACCTGCTGCGCAAGGGTTACGTCGCCGTCGAGGTGCCGTGCGACCTCAAGCACCGCCCGTCGAGCAACGACCTCAAGGGGCAGATGCACCGCGCCGCGCAGTACCGCGACGTGATGGTCGCGGTCAACGCCCGACGGATGCGGGGGGCGTTCGACGCGGTGCGCGGCGTGCGCTCGGACTCGGTGCGGCACTGAGCGCCGACCCGCCTAGGTAGGCCTCCGCGCGGGCTCGTCGTCGTCGGCCGCGTCGTCGTCGAGCGCGTCGTCGTCGAGCGCGTCGACCTCGGCGGCGTCGAGCGCCGCCAGCAGCAGCAGCGGCACGGCGGGCACCAGCGCGATCATCGCGATGCGCGCCCCGAAGTCGTTGACGACCGACCCGGCGATGGCCGCGACCCAGATGCCGACGACGGCGGGCCGCAGCAGCGGCCACTGCTCCTCGGCGCGCGCGAACCAGCGCGGCGTCCATCGGGCGCGGACGCGGGTCGTGCCCAGCAGGGGCACGGCGGCGAGCGCGAACACCGCGAGCGTGACCCAGATGGTCGGCCCGCCGAGCACCGACTGCGCGGCGGCGGCGGCCTTGCGGACCACGATGACCCAGGCGTCGCCGGTGATGACCTGGTCCACGAACCAGCCCAGGTGCGAGCGCTCGGCCTCGGGGCGCAGCCAGTCGAGCAGCCCCACGAGCCCGACGGCGCCCACGCCCGCGGCCGCGACGAGCACGAACCGCCGGAACGTCACGCGCGATCCCGCGGCGGCGAGCCCGACGACGACGAACGCGGGCACGAGCACGAGCCCGCCGCCCAGGTCGGCGCCGAAGGTGGGCCACACGTCCACGATCATGGCGACGGCGCCGATGACGGCGACCCAGATGCCGGCGGCGCGCCGGTTCCCGCGCCACAGGAGCGCCTGCCCGACCGCGGCGGCGAACAGCAGCCCGGTCACGGCGTAGACGGAGAACGTCGGGTTGCCGAAGCCGAAGAACCGCGCGCCGAAGGTCGGCGCCGAGCCGAGCGGAGAGGTGCGGTTGAGGGGGGTGCCGAGCACGCCGTCGAGCGTCAGGACCAGGAACGTGATCCCGGCGATGGCGCCGGTGCGTCCCCAGGCGGGGGCGCGGGGAACGAGCGTGGCCAGGCCCGCGACGATCGCGGCGGTCAGCGCGACGCCGACCCACAGGGCGAGGGTCGGGTTGCCGAACTTCCACCACTGCGTCAGCCCGGTGAGGAACACCGCGGCGGACAGTGTGGCCAGGGCGTAGGTGACGACCTCGACGACGCGTCGCACCGCAGCCGGGACGCGGCGGCGCAGGGCCGGGACGGCTCCCACGAGCCACACGAGCGCCGCGAGCCCGAGGCCCGTCCACATCGGGGCGTCGACGAACCACACGTAGGTCGAGCGCCGCACCTGGTCGCGCATGGTGATGTCGGCGAGGGCGTCTGCGGTCGCGTCCGCGCCGGGCGGGCGCACCCCGGCGCGCAGCAGCGGGGTCGTGTCGAGCGCCGTGGGCACCTCCAGGCCGGCCGCGGCGAGCAGTGTCGCGGGCAGGTCGAGCAGGCGTGCGACGCCGTCGGTGCGCGTCGCGGAGCTGGACAGGTACCGCGGCGGGTCCTCCAGGCCCGACGGGGGCCGCGCGAGCGCGACGCCGAGCGCGGGCCGCGCGCCGGGCTGGGGGGCGACGTCGACGACGACGACGGTCGCGTCGGGCGGCGCCTGCGCCACGAGCGCGCCGACGGTGGCGTCGAGCGCGGCCACTGCCGTCGCGCGGTCGGGCGCCGTGCGGTCGACCGCCCCGGCGTCGATGAGCGTCACGGGGCAGTCGAACGCGTCACCGTCGGGGTCGAGCGCGGCGTCGAGGCTGCGGTAGCGGGCCACGGTTCCGCTGCGGTCGGCGAGCGCGACGCCGGCGCCGGGCCCGACGGCGGTCGCGCACACGGGCGTGCTCCCGGGCGCCGCGGTGGGCGCCGTGAGTGCGGCGCCGAGCTCGCCGAGCCGCGCGCCGAGGCTTGATCCCTCCTGCAGCGCCTCCAGGTCGTCCCAGTCGGTCACGCGCGCCCCGCCGTCGGCGGTCGGGGTCGCGTCGAGCGCGGGGCACGCCCACCGCCCGTCGGGGCCGCGCTGGGTGGCGACCTCGGCGAGCGTACCCGCCGACAGCGCGAGCCAGCCTCCCTCCGCGCAGCGCGCGGCGCGGCCCACGGGGAGGGCGACGCCGCCCGCGTCGGCGCCGTCGGCCAGGAGTTGCGCGAGTGCGGGGGCCGCGGCGCCGTCAGGCCGCACGTCGGGCCAGCGCAGGCCTGAGGTGCCGATGACGACGAGCGGCGTGCCGGGGGATCCGACGGCGGCGCCGTCGGCGGTCGGCGAGGCGCCCGACTGCGCGCCCGCGACGCCGTGGTCCGACGTGGGGGGGACCATGCCCGCGACCAGGAGCAGCACGAGCAGCGCCCCGCCGCCCAGCGACGCCAGGCGCGCAGGCTCGCGGGGCGCCCGGAGCGCCCGGAGCGCGCTCGGCTCGCCGGCGCCGGCGCCGGCGAGAGTCCAGACGCCCGACAGGAGCGTCGCGGCGGCCAGGATCGAGAGGATGACGGCGACGCCGACGCCCGTGTCGTTGAGCGCCGAGCCGAGCACGCCCACGACGACGAGCGCGAGCACCGCGGCCCGCAGCTCGGGGTGCTCGGCGTAGCGCCGGTCGAGCGCCTCGAGCGCGCCCACCGCGCGCCACGGACGGCGGCGGGGGGCGACGACGGCCCAGAACAGCGCGACGGCCGCGACGGCGGCCAGCGCACCCGGCACGTGCGAGACGGTGGCCCAGGCGCCCGCGGCCTTCGAGGCGAGCAGCGCGACGGCGTCGCCGTCGACGATGCGCTGCACGAACAGGCCCAGGTGCGACCCGCCCGGGGCGAGCCAGGCGCCGATAGCGATGACCGCCGCGACGGCGACGGTCGCCCCGGTCACCCCAGCCCAGGTTCTGCCGGTCAGGCGCCGCCCGGACAGCACGAGCAGGAGCACGACGAACGCGGGCACGAGCGAGATGATGCCGCCGACGTCGGCGCCGAACGACGGCAGCCCGTTGACGATCACGGTGACGGCGGCGACCGCGGCCGCGCCCACGAGCGCGCCCCGCCGGCGACCGTGCGCCCGTAGCGCGACGGCGACGCCGGTCGCCAGGACGACGCCCGCGACGGCGTAGATCGCGTACACGGTGTTGCCGAAGCCGTAGAACCGTGCGCCGTCCGCGAGCGAGGAGCCCAGCGGCGAGCCCTGCTGCAGCGTGGTGCCGGTCAGCCCGTCGACGGTCAGGACCGTCCACGTCAACGCCGCGAGCGCCACGGGCCGCCGCCACGCGGGCCCCCCGAGGGCGCGGCCCAGCGGCCGGTCGAGCGCCCACGCGACGAGCGCCAGCACTGTGGCCGGGATGGCGACCGCGGCCGCGAGCACGGGTCCGGGCGCCGCGGAGGACCACCACCGCGAGAGCGTGGCGAGCGACGCCGCCGCGGGCAGGCACGCCACGACGGTCAGCGCCGACGTCGCCAGGCCCCGCGCCCGCACCGACGTGCGGCGGGTCAGCGCCGGCACGCATCCGGCCACGACCAGGCCGATGAGGATGAGCACCGCCCAGTTCATGGGCGGGGCGACCTCGGTGAGCGTCGTCAGGTACTGCCGGTTGTCGACTGTGGCGCGCGTGTCCAGGCGCCGCGCGTGCCCGCGCTCCAGCAGGGACCCGTCGAAGCCCGAGGTGTCGAGTCCGGCGCTCACGGCGATGGTCGCGGCGAGGTCGTTGGTGACCACGACGCCCTCGCGGCGCGAGGACGCCGACAGCAGCCAGGCGGGCGCGCCGCGGCTGTCGCCGCGCTGGACGGCGATCTGCAGACCGCGCGGCCCGAGCGGCGTGTCGGCGATGCCGGTCACGAGCAGCCGCGTCTGGCCGGGCAGGGAGCGCACGAGGACGCCGACGGCGGTGTCGAGCTCCCGCAGCGCCTCGACCCGCTCGGTCGCGCCGTCGGGCAGGTCCCCGAGGTCGACGACGCCGACGGGGCACGCGGTCAGCGCGTCGGCGAGGTCGTCGGACGTGAGCGCGGAGGCGCCCGCCGTGTCCGTCAGGTCGGGCAGGTAGCGGTCCACGCTCCCGTCCGAGCGGGCCAGCGCGACGGCGCCGCCCGGGCCGACCGCTGTCGAGCACACGCCCGCGGCGGCGAGCGCGTCGCCCAGCCGTCCGGGCGTGCCCAGCGAGCCGGTCGCGGCGGCGTCGGACGCGGTGAGCTGGCCCCAGCCGAGGACGGCGGCCGCCCGCGGTCCGGGCTCGCCGGGGATGTCGGTCACGATCTGGGGGCGCGTGCGGCAGCGCAGCTCGCCGCCCTCGGGCTCCGTGGCCGCGTCGGGGGCCGTGCTGGTCACCCGGCTGCCCGCCGACATCGTCAGCCACCCGTCGAGTGGGCAGGTGCGCTCCTGCGCGGGGGTGCGCACCGAGATCGAGGCGACGTCGCCACCCGCGACGAGCGACCACAGGTGAGGGGTGCGGGTGCGGTCCAGGTCGGACCACTCCAGCCCGGAGACGCCGGCGACGACGACGGGCGTGGGGGTGGGCGGCGGGGTGGGGGCCGCGGCCGCCACGGGCGCGCCCAGAAGCATGACCACCAAGCCCAGCACGAGCCCCCGCACCACCCCGCGTCCCGGGGCGCGCACGGCGGTCAGGGCGGCCCGGGCACGAGAAGTCACCGGCCCAGCCTAGGAGAAGCGGGTCAGGGCGCCCGGACGAGCAGCGCGCCGGGATCCACCCAGACCTCCAGCTCGATCACCCGGCCCATGGGGTCGCCGTCGACCTGGGCGTGCTCGCCGCCGTCGACGCGGATGCGGGTGCGGCGCGCGCGGGCGTGGTCGATGCGTCCGATCTTGCCGGGCAGGTCGTTGCGCAGCCCGGCGCCCTGCATGACCACCTCTCCCAGCAGTTGCGCCCACCCCGCGAGCCCGCCGCGCGTGTCGATCGCGGCGACGTCGAGCACGCCGTCGTCGAGCCGGGCGTCGGGCAGCAGTGTGACGCCGCCGGGCAGGCGGCCGCAGTTTCCGACCATGATCGAGCGCAGGCGCGTGGTGACCGGCTCGCCGTCGTCGAGCCCGATCTGCACGCGCATGCGCCGCCCGTGCAGGTGGCGCACCCCGGCGAGGAAGTAGGCGACCCAGCCGACGCGGCGCTTGAGCGTGTCGTCGGCGTCGGCGACCATCGCGGCGTCGAAGCCCAGGCCCGCGATGACCAGGAAGAGTTGCGTGTCGCCCAGGGTGGCGGCCTCGGGGCGCGGCTCGCCGTCGATGCCGACGTCGGTCTCGGTCACGCGCGCCCATCCGACGTCGATGTGCCGGTCGCGGCCGGAGATCATCAGCGCGACGGCGTCCTCGACGGAGGTGAGCGGCACGTCGAGGTTGCGCGCCAGCAGGTTGCCGGTGCCCACGGGCAGCACGGCCATGGGAACGTCGGCGCCGACCATGGCGCTCGCCACGGCGCGCACCGTGCCGTCCCCGCCCGCCGCGGCGACGACGTCGGCGCCCGCCGCGACCGCCTCACGCGCCTGCGCGGCGCCCGTCCGCTCGACGGTCGTCTCGTACAGCATCGGCTCGGGCAGCCCGGCCTTGGCGCACAGCCGCCGCACCGTCGCGGTCAGCGCGGCCGCGCCCTCCTTGGACGGGTTGACGACGACGGCGATGCGCGGGCCGGTCTCGCGCGCGACGCCGTCGCCCACCAGCGCGACGGCGTCCACGCGGGCGCGGGGATGCGCGCGCGACCACAGCACCAGCGCCAGGGTGAGCGCGACGAGAGCGATCACCGCGGCGGTGATCGCCAGCCACAACTCCCAGCTCATGCAGGGAACGCTAGACGCCCCAGCCCGCCCCCGCCGGTGGGTGAGCCAGTCGCGCCCGTCGTGGCGTTCGCCACCCGGCGGTCTCCGCGCTCGCCAGGGCGGCTCCGCTGGCCCCAGGAGCGCGCGTGCGACCGCCCTGGTCCGGCCTCAAGGTTCCCCCGGCTTCGACACGCGCAACCGCTGGCGCTCGTCGCGGCCGGTCAGTCTCGGGGGACGTCGATGACTTGGCCGTCGACTCCGATGAGTGGGATGTCGGGCCGGGCCTGCAGCGCGGGCATCGCCTCGGCGATCGCCTCCTCAACGGTCGCGGCGCCCCAGCGTCCGGGGGTGTTGTCCGTGAAGGCAACGCTTCGGACCGCGTAGCCCACGAAGGCGTTGCGGGTGAGGTCGAAGTGGGGGACGACGATGAACAAGCCGGTCCCCGTCCCGGAGAGCGCGCTCTTCACCTTGGACATGGATCGATTGAGCGCCCAGAAGTCATGGTCGGTGTCCATCATGGCGGCGACCTCGTCGAGCAGCGCCTGGGGCAGGGGCTGGCCGGGCTCGACCACAAGCGCGGAGCCGTCCTCGTGTCGGTACAGGGCGAGTCCGGCGCGGATCGCCTCGGGGTAGTCGGCCTTGGCGACGCTGTCCCCGGCGCGCAGGGCGGCGTAGGCGCGCCCGTCGGCGGTGAACAGCGGGTCGAGCGCCTCGGTGACCTGGGCGGGGTCGAGGCTGGCGGCCTCGGACGGCTCGGTCGGCGCCTCGGGCCGTGGTGAGTGGGGGGCCCGCGCAGTGGCGGGCTCTGAGGGTGTTGGCGAGGTCATCGCCGCGCCGCCCGAGCATCCGGCGGCGAGTCCGGCGACCGCGACGAGCGACGCGGCCGTGAGCCAAGGTGCGTGGGTGCGGGACATGTCGGGCCTACTGCGTCAGGTCCAGGAATTGCCCGGGGTAGCCCTCCAGCCAGGGCTCGATGAACGCCATGGCCTCCTCGTGCGTCATAAACCCGATGCCCTGCACGGTGATCGGGTTGTAGTCCGCAGTCCACCCCATGCCCGCATCAAGCGGATCAGGGTCAGTAATCATGAATGAGTAGGTGAGGCCGGTGCTGAATCGCGCGCGGGACAAGACGATCATCCGCATCCCCGCCTTGCTCAGCGGATAAACGATGCCGAGGCGCTTCATAGGGTCGGTCTCGCTGGCGATCTCGTCTTTGATGGCCTGGGGGAGTGGCTCGTCGGGGGAGAAGACCACGACCACGCCGGGGTCGGTGTTGGCGGTGGTGAACACAGGCTTCCCGGCGGCGCGGGCGAGGTATGCCTGGCCCGCGGGGATCCGGTCGCCGGGCCGCAGCGTCTCGGGGTCGAAGGGAACGTCGGATGCGGCCGCCTGCGCGGCGGCCGGCCCGTCGGCTCCGCCCGGCGCGCAGCCCGCGACGACCGCGCAGAGGACGGCAGCCCCGATCACCCATCGAGCTGTGCCGGATCGGCCCACGTTGGTCTCCTTTTCGCATCGTTTCTCACAGCGCTCACCTTGAGGAGGTCCGGAGCCACGGGATGCTCCACGCCGCGCCACCGCGACCGGATCGTAGGCAGGCGCCAGCGCGTCCTCCCCGCGTCCGGCTCGCGCCCGTCGCGTCGTGCCCCACCCGCGCCGACAGTGATCTCCTCATGCACAAAGACGTCGAAATGAACGTGCGATGTCACCTACCGATCAGTCGACCAGGCGGCCGTCCGGCGCTCATGCCGCACCTGCGTGGAGCGCGGTGGGCGGCCCACCTGTCGCGCCCGGCACGCCCCGCCTCGTGTCCGGCCCGGCCCGGATAGGCTTCGACGCGTGATCGATCTGCGTCTGCTGCGCGACAACCCCGACGTCGTCCGCGAGAGCCAGGTGGCCCGCGGCGACGACCCCGCCCTCGTCGACCTCGCGCTCGACGCCGACGCGCGGCGACGGTCGGCGCTGTCCGAGTTCGAGACGCTGCGCGCCGAGCAGAAGGCCATGGGCAAGCAGGTCGCCCGGGCCCAGGGCGAGGAGAAGCAGGCGCTGCTGGTGCGCACCCGCCAGCTCGCCGACGAGGTCAAGGCGCTGTCCAAGGACGCCGACGACGCCGCCGCCCAGCTCGACGAGGTGCTCTACCGCATCGCGAACGTCGTCGAGGGCGCTCCCGCCGGCGGCGAGGAGGACTATGTCGTCGTCAAGCATGTCGGCACGCCGCGCGACTTCGCCGCGGAGGGCTTCGAGCCGGCCGACCACCTGGCGCTCGGTGAGGGGCTGCGCGCGATCGACACCCAGCGCGGCGCCAAGGTCTCGGGCGCCCGGTTCTACTTCCTGACCGGCATCGGCGCGCGCCTGGAGCTCGCGCTGCTCAACGCCGCGATGGACCAGGCCGTGCAGGTGGGCTTCACGCCCGTCATCACGCCCACCCTGGTCAAGCCCGAGACGATGCGCGGCACCGGGTTCCTCGGGGCGCACGCCGACGAGATCTACCGCCTGGAGAAGGACGACCTGTACCTGGTCGGCACGAGCGAGGTGGCGCTCGCGGGCTACCACGCCGACGAGATCATCGACCTGGCCGACGGGCCCGCGCGCTACGCCGGGTGGAGCGCCTGCTACCGCCGTGAGGCCGGCTCGGCGGGGCGGGACACGCGCGGCATCATCCGCGTGCACCAGTTCCACAAGGTCGAGATGTTCAGCTACGTCCGGCCCGAGGACGCCGCCGCCGAGCACCAGCGCCTGCTCGCCTGGGAGGAGGCCATGCTCGCCAAGGTCGACCTGCCCTACCGCGTCATCGACACCGCCGCGGGCGATCTGGGCACGAGCGCCGCGCGCAAGTTCGACTGCGAGGCGTGGCTGCCGACGCAGGGTCGCTGGCTGGAGCTCACCTCGACGTCGAACTGCACCACGTTCCAGGCGCGCCGCCTGGGAGTGCGCGAGCGCACCGAGACGGGCGAGACCCGCAACGTCGCCACGCTCAACGGCACGCTGGGCACCACACGGTGGATCGTCGCGATCCTGGAGAACCACCAACAGGCCGACGGCTCCGTCGTCGTGCCCGAGGGACTGCGGCCATACCTGGGAGGGCTCGAGGTGCTCGAGCCGGTCGCGTGAGCGACGCCGGACGGGTCGAGCCGCCCCCGCTGGTCGAGCCGCCCCCGCTGGTCGAGCCGCCCCCGCTGGTCGAGCCTGTCGAGACCCCCGCACCCGACCCATGGCTGGTCGCCCTCGACATCGACGGGACGCTGCTGCACTTCGACCAGACGCTGTCCGACGCCGTCCGTGACGCGGTGCGCGACGTCGCCGCCGCGGGCCACCACGTGGTGCTCGCCTCGGGGCGCTCGCTCGTGGCGATGACGCCGGTCGCCGGAGTGCTCGGGCTCGACTCGGGCTACATGGTCTGCTCGAACGGCGCCGTGACGGTGCGCGCGGACGGCGGCATGCCCGACGGCTGGGCCGTCGAGGACATGGTGACCTTCGACCCCGAGCCGGCGCTGCGTCGCCTCGCACAGCAGATGCCGGGCGCGCGGTTCGCGGTCGAGGACGTCGGCGTCGGGTTCCGCCTGACCGAGCTGTTCCCCGACGGGGAGCTCGACGGCGAGCACCGGGTCGTGGAGCTGGAGGACCTGTGGAACGAGGAGGTGACTCGCGTCGTCGTGCGTGCGCCGTCGGCCACCACCGAGGAGTTCCACACGTCCGTCGCCGACCTGGGTCTGGCGGACGTCACGTACGCGGTCGGCTGGTCGGCGTGGATGGACATCGCGCCGCTGGGCGTGACCAAGGCGTCGGCGCTGGAGAAGGTGCGCGCGGCGCTCGCGGTGCCGCCTGAGCGCACGTTGGCGATCGGCGACGGCTACAACGACGTCGACATGCTGCGGTGGGCCGCACGCGGCGTCGCGATGGGCGACGCCGAGGAGCCGGTGCGCGCGGCCGCGAACGAGGGCACGCTGCCGGTCGCGCACGACGGCGCCGCGTTGACCCTCCGCACCCTCCTGTAGCCCGCACCCCCCGCCCCCAGGCCTCGGTGGTTGAGCCTGTCGAAACCACCCCACGGGTCGCGGTCAGGGGGTTTCGACAGGCGCAACCACCAGCGCGCGCCACCGCCGGGTGCTGCGCGTTGTCCACAGGCTTTCCCCGCGCGGGAGTCGGATCTGCGACGCTCCGCCGATGGCGCACATGTACATCCTCGAGTGCTCGGACGGCAGCTACTACGTTGGCAGCACCTCGACGCGCGGTTTGAGCAGCACCGCAGCGGACTCGGAGCTGTCTACACCCGGCGGCGCCTGCCGGTGCGGCTCGTCTTCAGCGCCGAGTTCGAGCGCATCGACGAGGCGTTCGCGTGGGAGAAGCGCGTCCAGGGATGGTCGCGCGCCAAGCGACGGGCCCTGATCGAGGGGCGTTTCGGCGACCTGCCTGCGCTCTCACGCTCAAGGACGGCCCGGCTGCCGAACGGCAGAGAGACCGACGGTGGTTGAGCCTGTCGAAACCACGGCCCCCACCGGTGGTTGAGCCTGTCGAAACCACTCGCTGGCGGATGTGGGTGGTTTCGACGGGCTCAACCACCGGGGAGGTGCGAGCGGTGGTTTCGACAGGCTCAACCACCGGGAGGGTCAACCACCCGGGGCGGGTCAGCGGGCGGTCAGGATGACCGGGCCGTCCTCGGTGATGGCGATGGTGTGCTCGGAGTGCGCGCCGCGTGAGCCGTCGGCCGAGCGCAGCGTCCAGCCGTCGGGGTCGGTGTAGATCTCGTCGGTGGTCTCCAGGAACCACGGCTCGACGGCGATGACCAGGCCCGGCTTGAGCGGGAACCCGCGCCCGGGGCGCCCGTCGTTGGGCACGTGCGGGTCGCCGTGCATGGTGCGTCCGACGCCGTGCCCGCCGAAGTCGGTGTTGATGTCGTAGCCCGCGGCGTGCGCCACCTGCGCGATCGCCGCGGAGATGTCGCCGATCTTGTGCCCCACGGTCGCCGCCGCGATGCCGGCCTCCAGCGCCTGTTCGGTGGTGCGGATCAGCTTCTGGTCGGCGGCCAGGCGGTCGGCGTCGGGCGCCTGTCCGACGACGACGGACAGCGCGGAGTCCGAGACCCACCCGTCCACCGACGCCGCGAAGTCGATCGAGAGCAGGTCGCCGTCACGCAGAACGTAGTCGTGGGGCAGGCCGTGCAGCACCGCGTCGTTGACCGACGTGCAGATGACCTTGCCGAACGGCATCGCGCCGAACGACGGGTGGTAGTCGATGTAGCAGGACGTCGCGCCGCGGTCCTTGATCATCCGATGGGCCAGGGCGTCGAGTTCGAGCAGGTTCATGCCCGGCTTGGCGGCGTCGCGGCAGGCGAGCAGGACGTCGGCCACGAACCGGCCCGCAGGTCGCATCTGCTCGATCTCCTGCGGGGTCCTCAGCTCGATCATCGGGGTCCTCTTCCTCCACCAGCGCACGGGTCCAGTCTGCCGGTGTGATCCTACGGTTCGCGCGTCGCAAGGGCGCCACGAGCGCCACAAGCCCACGCCACACCCCGCGCCACATGCAACTCCCAGCGGACGCACAGGTTGCGACTCGGTCACAGACCGGTCGCAAGCCACACAAAGCGGCTATTGGTGGAGGAGTGCGGTTGCGCGACCGCACAGGTAGCGGTCAGGTGGTTCCGGAGGGTGGTGTATCTCACGTCGCCCTCAGGATCGCCGTGGCTACAGACGGACCGAAAGGACTGATCATGACACGCAAAGCAACGAGCGCTCGCCATCGTCGTCGGACGCTCGCGGCGGGTGCGAGCCTCGCCGTCGTGGCGCTCGCTCTTGCCGCCTGCAGCAGCGACGACGGCGGGGGTGGAGGCGAGGAGACCGGCGCAGCCCCCGAGATCGACTGCGCGCCGTACGAGCAGTTCGGCGACATCAGCGGCAAGACCGTTCACGTCTACACCTCGATCGTCGACCCCGAGTCGCAGGCGCACATCGACTCCTACAAGCCGTTCACCGAGTGCACCGGCGTCGAGATCAACTACGAGCCGTCACGCGAGTTCGAGGCGCAACTGCCCGTGCGCATCCAGGCCGGCAACCCGCCAGACATCGCGATCATCAACCAGCCGGGCATGCTGCGCACGCTCGTGCGGCAGTTCGACGCGGTCACCCCAGCGCCCCAGGCCGTCGAGGAGGAGGTCGACGCGAACTTCTCGCCCGAGTGGAAGGAGTACGGCACGGTCGACGGCACGTTCTACGCCGCTCCATATGACGCCAACGTGAAGTCGTTCGTCTGGTACTCCCCCACGGCGTTCGCCGACGCCGGGTACGAGGTCCCCCAGACCTGGGACGACCTGCTCGCCCTGAGCGACCAGATCGCGAGCGACGCCGGCGGCCCGCCGTGGTGCGCCGGTGTCGAGTCGGGTGACGCGACCGGTTGGCCGGGCACCGACTTCATCGAGGACATGGTGCTGCGCGTGGCGGGACCGGACGTCTACAACCAGTGGATCGAGCACGAGATCCCGTTCAACGACCCCAAGATCGTCGAGGCGTGGGACGAGGCCGGCAAGATCCTCAAGAACCCGGAGCTGGTCAACGCCGGGCTGGGCGACGTGCGCTCGATCGCGACGACGCCGTGGACCGACGCCGGTCAGGGCATCCTCAACGGCACCTGCTGGCTGCACCGCGCCGCCAACTTCTACGCCGCGCAGTGGCCCGAGGGCACCAACGTCGCCGAGGACGGCGACGTGTGGGCGTTCTACCTGCCCGCGATGACGCAGGACGAGCGGCCCACCTTGGTGGCCGGCCCGTTCATCGCGGCGTTCAACGACAAGCCCGAGGTCCAGGCGTTCCAGACCTACCTGGCCAGCACCGACTGGTCCAACGTCAAGGCCAAGAGCACGCCGGGCGGCGGCTGGGTCAGCGCGAACAAGAACCTCGACCCGTCGCTGCTGGCCAACGACTTCGACCGGTACGTCTACCAGGTGCTGACCGACCCGACGACCGTCGCCGGGTACGACGCGTCTGACGCGATGCCCTCCGAGGTCGGCGCGGGCTCGTTCTGGACCGGCATCGTGAACTGGCTGACGGGCCAGTCCACGCAGCAGGTCGTCGACCAGATCGAGAACGGCTGGCCTTCCGACTGACCAGCACGGGACCAGGGCCGACGCCGTCCGGGGAGCCGAGAAGCATCCCCGGACGGCGCGGCCCTCGGCCGCACGTGTCCCCGTTCGCGCTTCAGGAGGGAGAGTCATGGACTGGCTCACCGCGGCCGGCAGCCCGGCTCAGAAGTTCACGCTCATGCTGTTCGCGATCGTGCTGTTCATCGGCGTCGTCGCCCTGATCCTGTTCCTCGTCGACAGGCCGAAGAACCCCCGCAAATGGATGCTGGTCCTCGGGTTCCTCGGCCTGCCGATGCTGGGCCTCGGATTCGGCCTCGTCTACCCGGCCATCGACACGATCCGCAACTCGTTCTTGAACCGCGACGGCACTCGGTTCGTCGGGCTCGACAACTACGTCACCGCCCTGACCGACGCGCAGTTCCTGTTGGTGCTGCGCAACACCGCGATCTGGGTCATCGTCGTGCCCGTCCTGGCCACCGTCATCGGCCTCGTGTACGCGGTCGTCGTCGACCGCAGCCGGTTCGAGCGGTTCGCGAAGGCGCTGATCTTCCTGCCGATGGCGATCTCGATGGTGGGCGCCTCGATCATCTGGCGGTTCGTCTACGAGTTCCGTCCCGACCAGCAGGGCATCCAGCAGGTCGGGCTGCTCAACCAAGTGCTGGTGTGGCTCGGCATCCCGCCACAGCAGTTCCTCATCGACCAGCCCTGGAACACGTTCTTCCTCATCGTCGTCCTCATCTGGATCCAGACCGGCTTCGCGATGACGTTGCTGTCGGCCGCGATCAAAGCCATCCCGGACGACATCGTCGAGGCGGCGCGGCTCGACGGGCTCTCGGGGCTGGGGATGTTCCGCTTCATCACCATTCCGAGCATCCGCCCGACGCTCGTCGTCGTGCTGACCACCATCGCCATCGCGACGCTCAAGGTCTTCGACATCGTGCGCACCATGACGGCCGGCAACTTCGGCACGTCGGTGGTCGCACTCGAGTTCTACAACCAGTCATTCCGCGCCTTCAACTCCGGGCTCGGCGCCGCGCTCGCGGTGCTGCTGTTCGTCCTGGTGATCCCGATCATCGCCTACAACGTTCGCCAGCTACGCCTGTCGGAGGAGGTCCGATGACCGCGATCCCGTCAACCGGCTCGAAAGCGGGCACGACATCTGCCGCCTCGACCCTCGGCCAACGCGCGGGAAAGGCCCGCCGCCGCCTGTCGAACCCGTGGGCCTCAGGTATCGCCATCATCCTGGCGATTCTGTGGACGCTGCCGACCGCCGGCCTGTTCATCACGTCGTTCCGCAAGCAGATCGACATCGGACGCAGTGGTTGGTGGACCGTCTTCGGCGACCTGTTCACCGGTGACGCCCGGTTCACGTGGGACAACTACGACGCCGCCCTCCACGGCAGCTCGACGAACCTGGCGCAGTTCTTCGTCAACTCGATCGTCATCACGCTGCCGAGCGTCGTCATTCCGATCGCCGTCGCGCTGCTGGCCGCGTACGCGTTCGCCTGGATCGACTTCAAAGGGCGCGACTGGCTGTTCGTCTTCGTGTTCGCGCTCCAGGTGGTGCCCATCCAGGTCACGATGATCCCGCTGCTGCGCCAGTTCGTGAACTGGGGCTTGGCCGGGTCGTTCTGGACGGTGTGGCTGTCGCACTCGATCTTCGCGCTGCCGCTGGCGACCTTCTTGCTGCACAATTTCATGAAGGACATCCCGCGTTCGCTGGTCGAGGCGGCGACCGTCGACGGCGCCGGACACGTTCAGGTCTTCTTCCGGGTCGTGTTCCCGCTGATGATCCCGGCGATCGCGGCGTTCGGCATCTTCCAGTTCCTGTGGGTCTGGAACGACCTGCTCGTGGCGCTGGTGTTCGTCGGCGGTTCGCCCGACGTGGCGCCGCTGACGGTGCGCGTCGCCGAGTTGTCCGGAACCCGCGGCGGCGCGTGGCATCTGCTGTCGGCCGGCGCGTTCATCATGATGATCGTGCCGCTCGTCGTGTTCCTGTCGCTTCAGCGCTACTTCGTGCGCGGGCTCCTGGCGGGCTCGGTCAAGGGGTAAGGCGACGCACGACGCACGACGGCGGGGCCGCGCCGACGATGGCGCGGCCCCGCTGTCGCGCGTCCGCGCGACCGAACGGCGGGTGGATCAGGCGCCCGGGAAGCCGGCCGGGTCGCCCACCGGGGGCAGGTCCGCCAGGCTCTCGGCCTGGGGATCCGGCCCGAACCGGTTCGGCGCGCGCTGGCCCGGCGTCGCGAGGATCACGAGCAGGACGAGCGCCCCGACGATCGGGACGAGCGTGATCAGGATCCAGAAGCCCGCGCGGTCGGTGTCGTGCAGACGGCGCACGGTCACCGCGAGCGACGGCAGGAGCACCCCCAGGCTGCAGATCCACAGCGGGACCATGGCCACGAAGTAGCCACTGCCGATCGTGCCGGCCTCCAGGTCGATCGACTTGGCGGCGACCCCGGTCAGCACCACGGTGAGCGCCGAGCCGACGACGCCCAACGCCAGGGCGAACCACCAGTACTCGGAGCGACGGGCGCGACCGGTGAAGGTCGCATAGTTGCGAAGAACGGACGTGACAGCGCTGATCAGGGACATGAGCCCTCCTTGGAGTCGTGGCCAGTGGCAGGCGGAAAGTACCGTCGTCGTGCGCGACGCCGACCACGGCGCCGCACTGCGCGCGGCGCGTGACGCGCGGACGACCACCAGGTCAAGGGGCGATCTCGGCGCTAGCGTGGGCCCGTGCGCCTGGGAGTCATCGACATCGGGTCCAACACCGTCCACGTGGCCGTGCTCGACGCCGCGCGCGGGGCCCGCCCCGTGCCCGCCGCGTCCGAGTCGTTCGAGGTGCGCCTCATGCGCTACCTCGAGCCCGACGGCTCCATCTCGGACGAGGGCGTCGCGGCGCTCGACACCGCGGTGACGCGCGCCACCGCCGTCGGGCGCGAGCAGGGCGTCGAGGCGACGCTCGCCATCGCGACGTCGGCGGTGCGCGAGGCGGCCAACGGCCCGCAGGTGCTCGACATGCTCACCGAGCGGGTGGGTGTGCCCATCGAGGTGCTCGCGGGCGTCGACGAGGCGCGCCTGACGTTCCTCGCCGCGCGCCGCTGGTACGGCTGGGGCGCTGGGCGGCTGCTGCTGCTCGACATCGGCGGCGGCTCGCTCGAGATCGCCGCGGGCACCGACGAGGAGCCCGACGTCGCGCTGTCCGTCCCGCTCGGCGCGGGGCGCATGACGCGCCAGTTCCTGTGGGAGGCCGACCCGCCCGCCGGCGCCGACGTCGCCGCACTGCGCGAGCACGTGCGCCACACGCTCGGCGGGGCGCTCAGCGCCGGGGCGACGCTCGCCGGCGACCACGCCGTCGCGACGTCCAAGACGTTCCGCTCGCTCGCCCGCCTGGCCGGCATGCCTCGCGAGGTGCTCGGCGCCGGGCAGCGCTACCGGATGCGGTTGGCCCACCTGGAGGACTGGACGCCGCGCCTGGCGCGCCTGTCCTCGACCGACCGCACCGTGCTGCCGGGCATCGGGCCGCGGCGCGCGCGGCAGATCGTCGCCGGAGCGGTCGTCGCCCAGGAGGCCATGCGCGCGCTCAAGGTCGATGAGGTCGAGATCTGCCCGTGGGCGCTGCGCGAGGGCGCGATCCTGCGGCACCTTGAGAACCTGTGAGCCGGGGCCTCCTGTGAGCCGGGGCCGCCCGGGAGTCCGGGCGGTCGCCGCCACGGCCGGCCGGGTCCCCGCGCCCGCGCTGTTCCTGGTTTCCGGGCTCACGCTCTACGTCGGAGCGGCCGTGGCCGTCGGACTGTTCGACACGCTCGACGCGCCCGCCGTCGGGTGGTGGCGCATCGTGCTGGCCGCCGTCGTGCTCGTCGCGTGGCGGCGCCCGTGGCGGCGGCGCTGGACGGGGCGCGAGCTCGCTTGGGCGGCGGCCTTCGGCGTCGTGCTTGCCGCGATGAACGTCGCCTTCTACATCGGCATCGACCACCTGCCGCTGGGAGTCGCCGTCGCGATCGAGTTCTCCGGGCCCGTCGCGGTCGCCGCCGTGACCGGGCGCGGCTGGCGCGAGCGCGCCGCCATCCTCGTCGCCTCGGCCGGCGTCGTGCTGCTCGCCGGCGTCACGCTGGAGTCAGGCATCCCGCACGACGACGCCGTCACCGGGCTCGCGGCCATCGCGGTCGCCGCAGCCTGCTGGGCGGGATACATCGTGCTGGGCAAGCGGGTCGCCGGCGCCGGCGCCGGCATCGACTCACTGGCCGTCGGCATGGTGGCCGGCGCGCTCGCCTTCGCGCCCGTCTGGGGCCACACCGCGCCCGACGTCGTCGCGCACCCGCGCGTGCTCGCGTTCCTGCTCGTCGTGGCGCTGTGCTCCTCCGTGGCGCCGTACGTGCTCGACCAGGTGGTGCTGCGCCGCGTGGGGACGGCCACCTTCGCGGTGCTCACCGCGCTGCTGCCCGCCACCGCCGTCGTCGTCGGCGCCGTGGTGCTGCGCCAGGCGCCGAGCTGGGGAGAGGTCGTCGGGCTCGCACTGGTGTCGGGGGCGATCGTCATGACGGCACGCGCGTGACCAGCGCTTTGGTTCCGGCGTCCGGTTCCGGGTACCCTGGCGGTCGCGGTGGCTACAGCCTTCGCGAGGAGACGTCGCATAGTCAGGTCTAGTGCGCCACCCTGCTAAGGTGGTAACGGAGCAATCCGTTCGAGGGTTCAAATCCCTCCGTCTCCGCCAGGAAGGTCCCGGCAGCCCAGAGCCCGGGGCCTTTTCTGTTGCCCGCCGGCGGTGGGAGTGCCCCCGGTCCCGGGGTTGTCGCCCGGCCCGGTGGTTGTGGGCCCGGTCCGGTGGTTGAGCCTGTCGAACCACCAGCCCGCCATGCCCGCCCCGCGCCGTGTGCTGCGTCACGAACCCCGGGCACAGTTTGGGGATCACCGCCGACTCGTTGTAGTGTTCTCGACGGCCGGTCACCCGGGGCGCTGCTTCGGATCGTCGGCCACGCGCTCGTAGCTCAACGGATAGAGCATCTGACTACGGATCAGAAGGTTGGGGGTTCGAATCCCTTCGAGCGCACCGAATGCAAGGCCCCTGATCAGGCGAAAGCCCAGGTCAGGGGCCTTCTTCATGTTCTGAGGTCTCGCGAGCGAGAGAGGCTGCGCCTCGCGAATGCCCCGTTTTGCGCCCCATTTTGACTCGGGCACGGCCCCTGCCAACCGACGGAACGCGTCCGGTTCGCAGGCTTTTGCACGGCCCCGTAGAGCAGACATGGCCCGTCCCAGTCGCCCCATCGCCAGCACAGCCAACCCGGCGAAAGCACCCGCAGCGGCGCGCGAGACGTGGCCTCCGCCAGCGCGCTGCGGGCCGAATATCTGGCGCGCCACCCCGAGTGGCTCGACGAGGTCCACGACACGGCCGACGACGCCGTAGACACCGGGTCTCGGTACGCGGCCAAGTACCTCGCCGTCGGCATCGTCGGCCACGACGACTACCTGCCCGTCGATCGCCCGCGACGCGCGTTCAAGACCTCGCCGCAGGCGAAAGTCGCGACGCTTTTCGAGCAGGCCGCGTGGCTCCGCGGGACCGCGCCGGTCGCGAGGGGCGCGGTGTCCGCCGCGTCGGCGAGGGAGGCCCGCCGGGTCATGGGCGCGCTCGCCGGGCGTCGACCGATGCGGCGGCTTGGTCCCTTCGCGTGGCTTGCGGCCCGCTGGACTCCCGCGATGGAGGCCGACGAGGACTTCGCCGCCGCCTACCGAGCGCTCTTCCTGCCGTTCGGCGGGGACGCCCTGACCCAGGGGCAGAGGGCGGCGCTCGTCGACACGATCCGCGACCTGGGCGTGAGGCTCAACGGCCATGGCGTCGCCACGGCGCAGACCACCGACATCTGGCTCGGGTGCCTGGCGACCGCGACCGCGCGGGGTCGGAAGGCGCTGGCGCACGGGTGACGCGTCACGTCGGCGTGGTGCGGCAGGCTGTGCGCATGAGCGAGCGCGAGACGACCTGGGAGGGGCAGACGATCGACGGGGTGATCCTCGACGACCTGCGCGGCGAGGACGACCAGGGGCGCGTCGGCTACGTCCGCCACCATGTCGGCTACGACGCCGAGGGGCTCTCGGACGACGACCTGCGCGCCCTGATCGCTGCGGCGCGAGCGGCCGTCGACAGGGTGTGGGTCGCCTCGGGGCGCACCAAGGCGAGCATGGTCACGGATGACGTCGTCACGGACCGCCACTACGTCGACGCCGTGCTGGCGGCCGCCGACGTCCTGGCCGCGCCCGTCCACCAGCCGCCGGTCGGACGCACGCCCGAGGAGAAGGTCGCCGAGTACGAGGCGGCCGAGCGCGAGGCCCACGCCGACTGGCAACTGGCCGCCACCCGCAGACGTGGCGCGTGGGCGGCGAGCCGAGCGACGCGGCAGCCCGGGCAGGACGGCTGAGGTGCCCGACCTGCCGCCCGACCCGCACCCGGTGACGTCCCTCGACCCGACGTCCGAGCCGGGGCTGTGGCTCGTCACGACCGCGTCAGGCTCCCGGCACCTCATCGACACTCAGGACCCGGACACCGCGCCACGGGTGCAGCGGCTACCCCGCGCGGACACCACCCCGGTCGACGGAGAGTTCTTGGCCGCCACGCTGCGGCGCGACAGCGAGTGGATGCCGCTGCTGGGGGCGGGCTGGCTCGACTCGATGACCGGCGAGCGAGGGGACGGGCTGCGCGTCGGCGCCGACGCAGTCTTGTGGCTCGACCTGCGCGGCGATGGCATTCCGACGGTGTGGCGCACCACCCCGGTGGTCACGATCGAGCAGGTCTCGGAGCGCGCCGCCCGCGTGCTGGTGCGCTCGGCCTTGCCGGACCCGACCCGCTGCTACGTCACCGGGTGTGACCGCGAGAACGAGGTCATGCTGCACCTGCGCGACGACCCGTGGGGCGGCGCCGATCTCTGCATGGAGCACGCGCGGCTGGCGGCCGAGCGGGTGCGGTCCCTGATCGCCCGGTGCGGCTGTGGCTTCTGTGAGCGTGCGCGGGTGACGCTGCTCGGCATGGACGCGTAGCCGTCAGCCAGTCTGATCCTCGACCGGCCCCCGCGGCCCGTCGAGCGCCACCATGTACGGCCGCATGACGACGTGGTGCCCTGAGGGGCGCTCGATGAGCAGCCAGTGCCCCTCCTCGACGCGATCGATCCACGCGTCCACGTCGGCGGCGATCTCGGCCTCGGTGACGACGTCGTACGTGACGTCGAGCGTGACGGTCTGGCGGACGGTGCGCGGCTCGGGCATGCGTCCATCCTGACGCACCTCACGCCAGCAGCGCCCTGACCTCCTCGACCTCGGCGGCGTCCGGCTCGTCGCACAGCCGTGTCAGGTCGTCGTCCAGCGCGGCCAGGGCGGCGCGGCGGATGCGGCGGCCATACCCCGAATCATCCACGGACCCCCGCGTCGGCCCCCAGTCTGCCCTTGGCTCCTGCGCCAGGGCGCCCCAACCCTCGACGACCTCAACTGTGATTCCGTCACTAATCGTGGGTCAGAATCCGCGGGGGTGAGGTGAGTGGGGCGATCCGGGCGACGGCGCGCCTAACGTGGGCCACACACGCTGTGACCTGCGGCGACCTCCCCGGCGCAGGCCCGGTCGAGGCGCCAGCGACCCTCAGTGGTCGGCCTTCATGTCGTCGAGCATCTCGTCGGCCTCGGCGCTGGTGTACGCGGGGCCTGACGGCTGCGCGGGCCACGGGGCTGGGACGCCCCTCTCGGCCGCGAGAGCCTGGGCCGCGGCTCGGTCGGCGGGGTCGTCGCGCGCTTCGAGGGCTTCGGCGCGCAGTGTGGCCTGGCGGTCCGCCTCTGCGCTCCACGCAGCGTCCATCACGGCCGGGTCGCTCAGGTCGGAGGTCTTCGCCGCCAGCGCGTCCCAATCCCACTGGCCGTCCCTCTCGGTCATGCCTGCCACCGTGCGCTGCGACGGGGCGCCGCGTCGAGGTGTCGGGGAGGATGCGGTCATGGGCTTTGAGGTCGATCCCCGCTGCGAGGTGTGCGGGCGCCTGGGCCAGACCTGGGCGGTGTTCAGCGCGGACCTGTGCGACCGGCACGCTGTCGAGGCGTTCGACCGGACAGGGTGGGCCGACGACGGCCTCTACCTGGCGCAGGTCACCGGCCCGTGGGTCGCAGACGAGAGGTACGACGTCCCAGGGCCCCAGCCGGGCGGGGCTCACCTGCTGACCTCACCGGCGCCCGCAGACGTCCATGTCGGCCTGACCGTTCCGTGCGTGGCGCAGACCGGCGACGTCGTCATGGTCCGGTACGTGTGGGTCGAGCGGCAGCGGGACCCGTACGACGACGCGGGCCACACCTCGCACCTGTACTACCGAGCCGAGCCCGTCGGCCCGCTCCCGCCAGCCGTCGCCGCGGTCTACGAGCCAGAGGCCGCCAGCATCGATCCGGACGTCGAGGTGTTTCACGAGGGCGAGTGGGTGGCCGTCGTCGGGACCATCCCGTCGGTCGTCGGCACGGGTGCTACGCGTGACGAGGCGATCAGCAACCTGGTCTCGGCTGCCCGCCAGTGCGCGTTCGACTGGAACGACCACCTGCGTCACGCACCAAACCACGCTGGCAACCGGGGTTTCGTCCAAGTCGTCACGTGCCGCGATGACGACGCCCTACGCGACTGGCTGACCGGGAGGGCACAGATGGCGGACGGGAGCGAGCACTCGAACGACCCGCTCCCGTGACGACGCGGAAGCGCGGCTGGCATGGGAGACGCGGTTCGCTGCCAGTGCACAGGGCACGCCTGCCTCATTACCGCACGAGGACGAGGACGAGAATTGAGTTGAGTCCCGCAGAGCCGACGGTCAGTCGCGAGGCGGCGGTCTCGTATGCTCACCTCGTGACGGACGCGAGCGCCACCGTGACCTCATCACGCCTCGACCTGCGTCCGGTACGCGCCGAGGATCTCGACGAGTTGCATGTCCTCCATGCTGACCCAGAGGTGTGGGCCCACCTTCCGAGCGGACGGCACCGCACTCGGGAGCGGACAGCGGTCGACGTCGAGGCATACCTTGCGGACTGGGCTCGGGACGAGATGGGGTACTGGACCGCACGCCGGCTCGATGACGGAGCGTTCGTGGGGATCGGTGGGGTCCGGTTGCGCCCGACAGGTGTCTGGAACGTCTACTACAGGCTCTCGCCCGCCCAGCAGGGGCAAGGATTCGCGGTCGAGATCGCCCGGGCCGGGCTCGATGCCGCCGCCCGCCTCAAGCCCAGTGCACCGGTCACGGCGATTCTCCTCGAGCACAACACTGCGTCGCGGCGCACGGCGGAGAAGCTCGGGCTCTCGCTCGCCTGGCGCGGTCCTGACGCCGGGAACCCGAACCCCGAGGCGGTGCGGCTCGTCTACGGCGACCGAGTTCTGGACGACGAGGTTCTCCGTCGTCTGGTGGCACGCTGACCTGAGCCGACCCGCCCCGCGGGAGCGGAAACACCGCGGAACACCGGGATGACCAGGGCGGCAAGAAGTGTGTGACGGGAGACGGCCTCGTACGGTTCCGGGGGAGCCGGGAGGTCCCCCGGACCACCCGGCTCCCCACGGATCACAACTCAGTGTCGTGGCTCTTCCTCCTCACCCGTCGCTGCGCGACTCAGCCGTTTGGCGAGGCCCTCGATCAGGCCAATGCGACGGGCGATGAAGATGACCACCGCAGCCGTGGCGAGGACGCCCGCCGCCACCGCGAGCCCCCCGGGCTCACTGGCAATCCACCCGTGGGACCGTGCCCAGGCCACCGGCGTCGGCGCGGGCGACCAGAGGTACGCCAGCATCCCGAATGCGAGGACGATCGCGAGAAGGTCAGCCAGGAGTGACGTGCCCTTGGCGCTGCCCCAGAGCGCCACTCCCCATGTCCCAATCAGGAGACCTGATCCGAGGACGAGGAGTGTGAGCTCAAACATGTCTACATCATCTCCTTCACCAACGAGACACACGAGCCAACTCCGAGGGCATCCCCTATGAGATCGAGTGTTGCCGAGGCCATTCCAGAGAGGACGAGGTACTGGGTGCGAGTCAAGTACTTCCCGATCCTGCCCTCGACGAACCCCTTCGCGGCGAAGTAGATTGATTTCATCAGCGCCGCGCCGCCGCCAATCCTCTTCACTGCCCTGCTCAGTGCGGCGCTCTTCTTGACAAGGCTGCCGATCTTCACGGCCACGTTTGCGAGCTTCGCGGCTCCGAAGACGATCGTCGCGAGATTCGCAACGCACTGAGCCGAGGTCCATGTCCACCACACCCAGTTGGGATCCGCGGTGACCGGGAATGCGGTGTGAGCGTCGGTGTCGATGACCTGGACAACGCCAGAGGCGGTCACCTCGTAGTGGCTCTCGACGTGTTCGCCGTGCGCGTCGAGCGCCCACGCGGGCTCGATCGTGGCGACTTGTCGCCGCGCGACGGTCGTCGTGACCTCGGCTGGTGCGAGTTGGGCGATCTGCTTCCACTGCGCATCGCTGAGATCATCCTCGGAGTCCGCGTCACCGATGATGGAGTCGATCTCCGCGGTGAGGCGCTCCAAGTCCTCGGGCGACGCCTCCTGCGTCGGAACGTCAGCGAACACCGAGATCGACCCGTCGGCTTGCTGAACCAAATCGGCGTCGTCGGGCAGGCCGAGCGGGAACGCAACCTCGTTCGGGGCGTCCGCATCTGCGAGGATCGCCACGAGTTGGACGCCATCGCCGGTGGCGCGGGTGACGATGTCGGTCGACGGCGCCACCTCCGACGCGACCACGGCGCCGCCAACCAAATGGACGTCTGTGGCGGATGCGCCCAGGTCAACAGTGAGTGAGAGCCCTGTCTCGGCGTCAGCGGTCACACGCCCGTCAGCGGAGACTCGAACCGTCCCGGCGTCAGTGGCGGCCGTCGCCGTCTCATCGTGCGAAGCCGACTCACCCAGACGGACCGCGGTGACGGCGCTCGCCGAGTTGGCGAGCTCGGCCGCTGCCGCCAGATCGCCTGATTCGTAGCCCTCGGCTGCGGCAGCGATCGCCTCTGAGTCGCCAGACGGTCCAGAGCCGATCACCTCCTCACCCTGCGCAGCGACAGGGGCGGGAGCTGTGCCCGGTGTGGCGGCGGTGGCCGTCGGCACTCCGGCGAGTAGCAGGGCCGATACTGCGACGACGCCGATCAGGGTGGTTCGTCCCCCGTCGCGTCCGCATCGACGAAGCTGTCCCATGCGAATACTCCTTTGGGTCGGGCAGCAGTTGTGAGAGCGAGCCATCCATGAACGGGGCCGGTTGCTGCGCTGCCGGACCCTGGGGCTCGACACGCAGCAAACTGTGCGGCCGGGGGCTGCGTCGACGAATCGCACTGAGTCGATCGCGAACGCACAGGTCTGCGCACACCGATGTCGGCGCCGCCGTGGACCGCGACCACCTGTGCGACCGCTCCGTAGCACGCCCGCGTGTCCGCAGCCGCGTGCTGTCGCATGGCCAGCCACGCAGTGCGTCGAAGGCGTGCCGTGACAACACCCCGCCGTCGTAGGCTTACGGGCCCAAGCACGCAGCGCTGCGGGCCGAGGAGTTGGCCGAGCAGGAGCACGAGTTCCCAGGCGAGGAGGCCCGATGTCGGCGCCGATCCTGTTCCTCGACATCGACGGAGTCGTCAACGCCTTCCCGAAGTCGAACGCGAGGAACCGTGACGAGTACGTCCGCTACGACGTGGCAGTCGATGAGGGCGATGGAGCGCGCGAGGTCTACCCGATCCATGTGCGGCCCACAGTGATCGACTTCCTCAACCGGGTTCACGCTGACGGGCTCGCGCAGGTGCGCTGGCTGACGACATGGGGGCGGCACGCCCGCACCCGCTTCGCGCCGGCCGTCGGGCTGGGCGACTTCCCGGTCGCCGCGGATCCGCCCCCGGACGGGTCGGGCCGCAGGGTGTGGGAGCCGGACTGGTGGAAGCTCGCCGTCATCCGAGCGCAGGCCGGCGACCGGTTCGTCTTTGTGGACGACGAGCTGGACGCCCATTCGGGGGCGATCCTGGCGGCGCTGCCCGGGGAGGCCCTCCTGCTGCGGCCGTTCGCCGCGTCCGGATTGGAGGACTGGCAGATCGCGCGCGTCGAGGAGTTCCTCCGCGCCTGAGCGCCAGCGCCGCGTGAGAGCCCGGCGGCCGCGCGGGCTGAACGAGCCTGCGTCACGTCGCCCGAGAGCGATTGCCCTGGTCAGCGGCCCCGCCGTCTTGATGACCGTGCCTGGTACTGTGATCGACGCCTGCACTACTCGCCTCGGACGCTCTATCCCGGGGTGAGTCTGGGGACGCCCGCACGACCGCTCGAACTGAGCAACGACTGGCCGCATCGACGCGGCCTGACGAAGTGGCGTCCTGGTCCCGGCGCAAGCCCGGACCGCGAGGGCCGGCGCCGTGAGCGCCCGCCTCAGGTCTGAGCTGCGAGCCGTGTCTTGCGTGACGTCGGTGGTCGGCGTCGCGCTCGGGCGTGAGCGATCGACGACGGAAGGGCGCGCGATGACGAGACGAAATCCCCGACATTTCCGCGGGAGCCCGCACCTGGGCCCACCTGGCGCGACAGCGACCAGGGACGCACCAGGTGGGGGACAGGGACCGCCGGGCAGCGGCGTCGTGCGGGTGTCGAGCCAGGGCGGGGGCCGGTCATGAGGCTGCCGCAGAGAAGGCTGACGGGCACACGCGAGCGCCTGTCGGGCGCCGCGCTGCGGTGCACGCGCGAGCGTCTCGGACTCACGACGCGATGGCTCGCCTCGCACCTGGACGTGACGGAGCGCTCGGTGCACCGCTGGGAGTCCGGCGTGCGCCCCGTGCCCGACGGCGTCCGGGTCGAGGTCGAACGCCTCGCCGCCCGCCACGGGGCGCTCGTCGAGCGGCTCCACGCCCGGCTCGACCGCATGACCGAGCCGCGGCTCTTCACGTGGCGCACCGACGCCGACGTCGCCGAGGCGGGCGAGCGCGAGATGCCGCTGCCCGCGTCGTGGCACCGCGCCGCCGTCGGGCTGGTGCTCGCCCGCCGCCCGGGCGTCGAGGTCGTCTACCGGATGCCGATGCGGCCCAACGGCGGCTCCTGACGCCGTTGCGTCCCGGTCAGGCCAGGTAGTCGGCCACCAGCCGTGCGGCGAGCCCCGTGTACGACGCCGGGGTGAGCGCCTGCAGGCGCTCGGCGACGTCGTCGGGCAGGCCGAGGCCGCCGACGAACTCGCGCAGGCGTGCGGCGTCGACGCGCTGGCCGCGCGTGAGGTCCTTGAGGCGCTCGTACGGGTTCTCCATGCCGGGCACGCCGGCCACCGACGCGGCGCGCATGGCGGACTGGATGGGCTCGCCGAGCACCTCCCAGTTGTGGTCGAGGTCGGCGGCCATGAGCTCGGCGTTGGCGTGCAGCGCGGTCAGGCCGCGGCGCACGTTGTCGATCGCGAGCAGCGAGTGGCCGAACGCGGGGCCGATGTTGCGCTGCGTGGTCGAGTCGGTCAGGTCGCGCTGCAGGCGGCTGGTCACGAGCGTGGCGCCGAGCGTGTCGAGCAGCGAGCACGAGATCTCGAGGTTGGCCTCAGCGTTCTCGAACCGGATCGGGTTGACCTTGTGCGGCATCGTCGAGGACCCGGTGGCGCCGGCGACGGGGATCTGCGTGAAGAACCCGAGCGAGATGTACGTCCACACGTCGGTCGCGAGGTTGTGCAGGATGCGGTTGTAGCGCGCGACGTCGGCATAGACCTCGGCCTGCCAGTCGTGCGACTCGATCTGCGTGGTCAGCGGGTTCCACGTCAGGCCCAGACCCTCGACGAACGCGCGCGAGACCGCGGGCCAGTCCACGCCCGGGACGGCGACGACGTGCGCGCCGTAGGTGCCCGTGGCGCCGTTGAGCTTGCCCAGGAACTCGGCTCCCTCGACGCGGCGCAGCTGGCGGCGCAGGCGGTGGGACAGCACCGCGAGCTCCTTGCCGAGCGTGGTGGGCGTGGCCGGCTGGCCGTGGGTGCGGCTGAGCATGGGGACGTCGGCGAGGTCGCGGGCCAGATCGGCGACCTGGTCGGCCAGCGCGGTGGCGGCCGGGAGCCAGACGTCGCGGATGGCCCCGGCGACCATGAGCGCGTAGGAGAGGTTGTTGATGTCCTCGCTGGTGCAGGCGAAGTGCACGAGCTCGCTGGCCGCGGGCAGCGCGGTGGTGCCCAGGGCCTCGGGCGCCGCAGCGATGCGGCGCTTGATGAAGTACTCGACGGCCTTGACGTCGTGGACCGTCTCGCGCTCGATGGCGGCGAGCTCGGCGATCTCGTCACCGCCGAACGTCGCGGGGATCGTGCGCAGGTAGGCGACCTCGGCGTCGTTGAGCGCGGGCGCCCCGGGCACCACGGGCGAGGCGACCCCCGGAACGCCGTTGCACAGCGTGATGAGCCACTCGACCTCGACGTGGACGCGCGCCCGGTTGAGCGCGGCCTCGCTCAGGTGGTCCACCAGCGGCGCAACGGCGGCGCGGTAGCGCCCATCAAGCGGTCCGAGCGCGATGGGCGGGGTGACGTCGGCGAGGGAGACGCGGGCGGACGTGGTCGACGTGGGCGGCACGGGGGAGGTCACGCGCGCAATTCTCCCACGGCGCCCGTGGCGGGCGGCGTGCCCCTGGCGGGTCGGGCGCGCGCTCAATGAGGTGGCGTCCGGCCAGGGGGCAGGTCGCGGGTTCGGTCCCCAGCGACCAGTGGCCCGGGGTTGTGCACAGGCCGTCCGCAGCGCACGACGGCGGCTGCCGCCGGCCGCCTAGCGTCGCGCCGTCGGTCTGGCGTGGGGCGCAGGTCGGCGAGCATCGCGGACGGTCAGGGGGTGGAGGGGGCACGTGGCAGGAATGACAGGGGGCGGCGCCGGGTGGCAGCCGGGGTTGGCGTTCGGACGTGACGCCGGCACGGAACTGCGCGCGGCGCGCGATGCGCTGGCGACCGCGCTCGACGAGTTGGGGCGGGCGGGCGCCCTCGGGTGGAGGTCGCGCGCGGCCGACGCGTTCCGGGAGCGGCTCGCCGACGTCGTCGTCGCCGCCCGGCGTGACGCGACGGCGTTGGACACGGTCAGCCTCGCCGTCCAGCGGCTGGAGTCGCGGTGAGCGACCCTCGTGACACGCTGCGCGTCACGGGCGGCAGCGCGCTCGCGACCGCCGACGCCGACGTCGTGCGCTGCGCGGCGGCGCACGCCGGGGCCGCGCACGACCAGCTCAAGACGGCCGCGCTGCGGGCGGCGAGGGCGGCGGAGGCGTTCGACCGAGCCGCCTGGCAGCAGACGCTCGACGGATCGACCGTGGCGCCCACGAGCCTGGACGCCGGGGTGGGCGCCGTGGGCTGGTGCGATGCGGGGCAGCCGGCGCGACTGCGCGCGCTCGCCGACGACGCGCATCAGGTCGCGAGACAGCTCGACGGCGACGCCGAACGGTGCGCCCTGCTCTCGCAGAGCCTGCTGCGCGCCGCCGGGCTCTACGAGGAGGGCGAGTCGATGGCCGACCGTGCGGTCGGCGCCGCCTACGGCGCCCTGGGCGTTGCCGCGGGGCTTGCGGTCTCGCTGTCCCCGACGGTGCGCGCCGTGACCGCGGGTGTGGCGGCGACGAACCTTCAGAAGCTGTCGTTTACGGCGTACGCGACGGCGCCCGGCTGGCTGCGCGCCGCGGTGAGGAGGTCGCTGACCTTGCCGTTCGGCCCCGTGCTGGGCCCCGTGCTGGGCCCTGTGCTCGCCCCGGTGACCGGCTCCGGGCGGCTCGACACCGTGGCGCCGTGGCCGAGTGGCGCACCGAGCGCGGCGGCCGGTCTCGGGGCGGTGGGTGGGGCCTCGAACGGAAGCGGCGCCCGCTCCGGGAGCGGGGCGCAGGACGCGCCGAAGGCAGGCCAGGCAGCGGGCGAGGCGCCGCCGGAGCGGCAGGCAACGGGCGAGGCGCCGCCAGCGGGGAAGGCGGGGGGCGAGCCGTCGCCGGAGAGCGGCTGGCTGTCGCAGGGCCCGGCGGTCCTGAGCCGCTTGTTCGCGCCGGTGACGGACGAGCTGATCGGCGGGTTCGCCGCCGGGGTCGCGGTCGTCACGCCTGTGTGGGCCCGCGGTGACCTGTCCGTCCGCGGAGGCACGCGCTCGCTGAGGGCCCTGGTCCGCGCCGTGCAGCCGGTGACGCGCGTGCGCGTCACCGAGGTACCGGGCCCCGGCCCCTCATGGTCGCGGACGCCGGCAGGCGGCGTCGAGGAGGCGATCGGCCGCCTCAGCGAGCTCGCCGGGAGCTCGACGGCGCCGGGGCGCTCGGCGGCTGACGTCCCCGCCGGGACGATGGTGGTCGAGCGCGTCACGCACGACGACGGCGCGGTCACGTGGACCGTGTTGATCCCGGGGACGCAGGCCTTGGTCAGCGAGGGCAACCCGTTCGACGGTGTCACCGACCTTGATCTGATGGCCGGTCGGGCCGCGCAGTTCACGGCGGCGATCGGTGAGGCGCTCACGCGGGCCGGGGCGCAGGACGGTGAGCCGGTGGCGCTTGTCGGCTACAGCCTCGGCGGCATCGCGGCGATGGCGTTCGCCTCGTCACCCGAGCTCACCGCGAGGCACCCCATCGCGGCGCTGGTCACGGCGGGCGCGCCGACGGCCACCTTTGCGGCGCCGCGCGGTGTGCCGGTGCTGCACCTGGAGAACGACGAGGAGTTGGTCAGCAACCTCGACGGACACTCCGGGCTGGAGAACCCCACGACAAAGGACCGGGTGACGGTCACGCGGCGGCTCATGGACTCGTCGGACGCGGCGGACCAGGCCGCGTCCGGCAGCGTCGCCCAGGCCCACGGGTTGGCGACGCACTTGCGCACGCTGCGCATCGCGACCGAGAGCGGCAACGTCCCGGTCGACGGCGTGCTCACCCGCATCGAGGCCGTCTTGGACGGGACGTCCGCGCGGTCCTCCTTCTACACGTTCCGGCGCGTCGAGGGTGAGCCCGAGTGGCCCACGCCTGGGCCGACGCCGTCGCCGTCGCCCGGCCCGCCCGTGCCGCCCGTGCCGCAGCAGGAGGGGGCGCCCGGCCTCAGTGCCGCCGCTTCGGGGCGAACGCCCCGATGACCACCTGGAGGATCGCGATGACCAGCGCGGCGAGCACGTACCACCAGAAGCCGCCGTTGATGTCGAGGCCCCACGGTTGGTCGCCGAACCAGCTCTTGTCGGTGATCCACACCGTCAGCCACAGCATGAACGCGTTGACCACGAGCGTGAACAGCCCGAGCGTCAACAGGTACAGCGGCAGCGAGAGCACCTTGACCACCGGCTTGACCACGAGGTTGACCAGGTTGAAGACCAGCGCCACGGCGAGCACCGCCAGCACCGTCCCTCCCCGGGTGCCGTCGTCGACGATGTCGACGTGCGAGGGGATGACGAGGCTCGTCACCCACAGGGCGAGGGCGGTCACCAGGACGCGCACGACGAAGTTCATAGGCGCCATCGTGGCACGCCGGGCGGCGTCGGCGTGGCTGATCACGGCGCTGGCGAGTCCATCTGTCGTGGCATGCTGGGCGCCGTGGAGACCGCCTCACGCCCTGCCTCCGACCGCCCCGCCTCTGAGCGCCCCGCCTCCGACCGCCCCACCGGCCTGGCGCGCGTCCCGCTGCGCCCGGCCGTCGAGGCGCTGCCGCCGTACGTGCCCGGCGCGCGACCCGACCCGGGCGCGCGCGTGTGGAAGCTGTCGTCGAACGAGAACCCGTACGGGCCGCTGCCGTCGGTCGTGCGCGCGATCGCCGACGCCGCCGCGGACACCAACCGGTACCCCGACATGTACGCGAGCGAGCTGGTCGAGGCGCTCGCGCAGCACGTCGGCGTGCCGGCCGACCAGGTCGTGGTCGGCAACGGGTCGGTCGCGGTGCTCGCGCACGTGCTGGCCGCCGTCGTAGACGCGGGCGACGAGGTCGTGTTCCCGTGGCGCTCGTTCGAGGCGTACCCCATCGCCGTGGCCGTCGCGGGCGGCGTGGCCGTGACCGTGCCGCTCGCCGACGACGGGCGGCTCGACCTGCCGGCGATGGCTGCGGCCGTCACGCCGCGCACGCGCGCGCTGCTGGTGTGCACGCCCAACAACCCGACCGGTCCGGCCGTGCGCGCCGACGAGCTCGACGCGCTGCTGGCGGCCGTGCCGCCGCACGTGCTCGTGGTGGTGGACGAGGCCTACCTGGAGTTCGTGCGCGACCCGCAGGCCGCCGACGGCGTCGATGTGCTGCGCCGCCACCCGAACGTGGCGCTGCTGCGCACGCTGTCCAAGGCCTACGGGCTCGCAGGGCTGCGCGTGGGTTACGCCGTCGCCGAGCCGCGGCTCGCGGCGGGCATCCGGGCGGTGTCGACGCCGTTCGGCGTCTCGCACGTGGCCCAGCAGGCGGCGCTCGCGTCGCTGCGGCCGCAGGCGCAGGCGGAGCTGCTCGACCGCGTCGACGCGCTCGTCGCCGAGCGGGCCCGGGTGGTCGCGGCGTTGCGCGAGCAGGGCTGGGACCTGCCCGAGTCACAGGCGAACTTCGTCTGGTTCCCGCTCGGCGAGGCGACCATGGAGCGCGCCGCGCAGGCCCGCGAGGCTGGGGTGCTGGTGCGCCCGTTCGCCGGGGACGGCCTGCGCGTGAGCGTCGGCGAGGTCGAGGCCAACGACGCGTTCCTCGCGATCGCACGCGGCTGGCGGCACGCCGGCTGACCCGGGCTGGGCGCTGCGTCGAGCGTGGCGCGCGCCTAGACATTGGAGGGAACCTCCAAAGACACGCCGACGACATTGGCTCCCCGTTGTACGGCGCTGTCGCCTCTCGCCAACCTACGCTTGCGTAGGCTACGAAACCGTAGGTTCGGAGGGAGTCGGCGTGAGCGGAGACGGAACGGGCGAGGCGGGGCTGGTCCAGCTCCTCGACCCCGACGGGGCGCGAGTCGCCACCACCGAGAACGCGGCCTACCGCGGCCGGGTCGCCACCCTCACGGGGGACGACCTGCGCGGGCTGTACCGCGACATGGCGCTCACGCGCCGGTTCGACGACGAGGCCACCGCCCTGCAGCGTCAGGGCGAGCTCGCCCTGTTCGCCCAGGCGACCGGCCAGGAGGCCGCCCAGGTCGGCTCGGCCCGGGCGCTCGCCCCCCAGGACTACGTCTTCCCCAGCTACCGCGAGCACGGCGTGATGCAGGTGCGCGGCGTCGACCCGGTCGACCGGCTGCGCCTGTTCCGCGGCCAGGACCACGGCGGCTGGGACCCGGCCGAGCACAACGTCCACCTGTACACGCTGGTCATCGGCTCGCACGCGCTGCACGCGACGGGCTACGCCATGGGCGTCCAGCGCGACGGGCTGGTCGGCACGGGCGACGCGGCCCTCGACACCGCCGTCGTCGTCTACTTCGGCGACGGCGCCACCGCCCAGGGCGACGTCAACGAGGCGCTCGTGTTCGCGGCCGTCAACAACACGCCCCAGGTGTTCTTCCTCCAGAACAACCAGTGGGCCATCTCCGAGCCGACCACGCGCCAGGCGCGCGTGCCGCTCGCCGACCGCGGCCCGGGCTTCGGCATCCCGAGCGTGCGCGTCGACGGCAACGACGTGCTCGCCTGCTACGCCGTCACGCTCGAGGCGCTCGAGCGGGCGCACTCGGGCGGCGGGCCGACCCTCATCGAGGCGTTCACCTACCGCATGGGCGCGCACACGACGTCGGACGACCCGACGCGCTACCGATCGCGCGAGGAGGAGGCGTACTGGCGCCGTCGCGACCCGATCGACCGGCTCGCCGCGCTGCTGCGGGCCGAGGGCGAGTGGGACGAGGCGTGGGCCGCGGGCGTCGAGGCCGAGGCCGAGGCGCTCGGCGAGCGGCTGCGCGTCGAGGTCCGCGCGCTCGGGGCGCCGCCCACCTCGGCCATGTTCGAGCACGTGTACGCGACCGCGCACGCGACCGTCGAGCACGATCGCGCGTGGCAGGCCGAGTACGAGCAGGCGATGCAGGACGACGACGCGACCCTGACGGAGGCGACGCGATGACCGCCCAGGCGCTGGAGCCCACGACCGCGGCGCCCGCCGCGCCCGCGGCTGCCACCACCACCGCACCGGCCCCCGCGGCGCCCCCCGCGCCGTCGGGCGTGGCGACCCTCACGTTCGCCAAGGCCATCACGCTCGGACTGCGCGCGGCGCTCGCCGACGACGACAAGGCCCTGATCATGGGCGAGGACGTCGGCCGGCTCGGCGGCGTGTTCCGCGTGACCGACGGCCTGCAGGCCGAGTTCGGCGAGCACCGCGTGGTCGACACGCCGCTCGCCGAGTCGGGCATCGTCGGCACCGCGATCGGCCTGGCGCTGCGCGGCTACCGGCCGGTCTGCGAGATCCAGTTCGACGGGTTCGTGTTCCCGGCGTTCGACCAGATCACCACGCAGCTGTCGAAGATGCACTACCGCTCACGGGGGCGCCTGCGCGTGCCCGTCGTCATCCGCATCCCGTTCGGCGGCGGCATCGGCGCCGTCGAGCACCACTCCGAGAGCCCCGAGGCGCTGTTCGCGCACACCGCGGGCCTGCGCGTGGTCTCGCCGTCGACGCCCCAGGACGCGTACGACATGATCCGCGCGGCCGTCGCCTCCCCCGACCCGGTCATCTTCTTCGAGCCCAAGGGCCGGTACTGGTCCAAGGGAGAGGTCGACCTCGACGCCGCCCCCGCGGCCGGGATCCTCGACACCGCCCGCGTCGCCCGCCCCGGCACGGACGTGACGATCGTCGCCTACGGCCCCACGGTCGCCACCGCGCTCAAGGCCGCCGACGCGCTCGCCGGCGAGGGCACGGCCGCCGAGGTGGTCGACCTGCGCGCGATCTCGCCGCTCGACGTGCCCGCCGTCGTGGCGAGCGTGCGGCGCACGGGCCATTGCGTCGTCGTGCATGAGGCACCGTCGGCGCACGGCGTGGGCGCCGAGGTCGCGGCCCGCGTGACCGAGGAGGCCTTCCATCACCTGGAGGCGCCCGTGATCCGTGTGGGCGGCTTCCACGCGCCCTACCCCGTGGCCAAGCTCGAGCACGACTACCTGCCGAGCGTGGAGCGCGTGCTCGACGCCGTCGACCGTTCGCTCGCCTACTGACCAGGCCCCTGACCAGGCCCCAGAGAGGACATCCGTGAGCACGCAGCGATTCCCCCTGCCCGACGTCGGGGAGGGCCTGACCGAGGCGGAGATCGTCGAGTGGCGCGTCCAGCCCGGCGACGCCGTGGCCGTCAACCAGGTGATCGTCGAGATCGAGACCGCCAAGTCGCTGGTCGAGCTGCCCTCGCCCTGGGCGGGGACCGTGACGGCGCTGTTGGTCGCCGAGGGCGAGACCATCGACGTCGGCACGCCGATCATCGAGGTCACGACCGACGCCGCCGCGCCCGCCGCGCCGTCGGGGGCCTCGGCGCCGACGCCGCCCGCCGACGCCGTGGCGCAGAGCGAGACGGCGCAGGACTCGGGCTCGGGCTCGGTGCTGGTCGGCTATGGAACCGCCGAGGGCGCCGCCCCCGCCCGACGACGCCGCCGCACCGCAGCGGCGGCCGCCCAGGCCGCCACGGCCACCTCGGCCACCTCGGCCACCTCGGCGGTCGAGCCTGTCGAGACCCCCCGCCGTCCGGCCACCTCGGTGGTCGAGCCTGTCGAGACCCCCCGCCGTCCGGCCACCTCGGTGGTCGAGCCTGTCGAGACCCCCCGCCGTCCGGCCACCTCGGTGGTCGAGCCTGTCGAGACCCCCCGCCGCCCGGCCGCCCCGGTGGTCGAGCCTGTCGAGACACCCCGCGCCGCCGCCGCCCAGGCCCCGGCCCGTGTCGCGCCGGACCCCGGAGCGATCTCCGTCCCCGCGGCGGGCGCGACGTCGTCGTTCGGCCGGGTGCTCGCCAAGCCGCCGGTGCGCAAGCTCGCCAAGGACCTGGGCGTGGACCTCGCCTCGGTGTTCCCCACGGGCCCAGGCGGCATCGTGACGCGTGAGGACGTCGTCGCGCACGCGGAGGGCGCCAAGCCGCAGGCGTTGGCGACCTACCCGGACGACGACCAGCCGTGGCTCGCGTCGGGCTCGGTCTCGCCTGACGCGCGACGCACGCGTGTGCCGGTCAAGAGCGTGCGCAAGCGCACCGCGGAGGCGATGGTCGCCAGCGCGTTCACCGCGCCGCACGTCACGGTGTTCCACACGGTCGACGTCACCAAGACGATGAAGCTCGTCGCGGCGCTCAAGGAGGACCGCGAGTTCACCGGGGTGCGGGTCACGCCGTTGCTCATCGCCGCCAAGGCGGTGCTCATGGCGGTCAACCGACACCCGGAGATCAACGCGAGCTGGGACGACGCCGCGCAGGAGATCGTCTACAAGCACTATGTGAACCTCGGGATCGCCGCCGCGACCCCGCGAGGCCTCGTGGTCCCCAACATCAAGGACGCCCACCGCCTCGACCTGCTCCACCTCGCCCGGGCGATCGCCGACCTCACGGCCACCGCGCGCGCCGGCCGCACCACCCCCGCGGACATGTCCGACGGCACCATCACGATCACCAACGTGGGCGTCTTCGGCATCGACACCGGCACACCGATCCTCAACCCGGGCGAGGCTGGCATCCTCGCGTTCGGCGCGATCCGCCAGCAGCCGTGGGTGCACCACGGCAAGATCAAGCCGCGCTGGGTCACCCAGCTCGCGCTGAGCTTCGACCACCGCCTCGTCGACGGCGAGCTCGGCTCGCGGTTCCTGTCCGACGTCGCGCGCGTCCTGGAGGAGCCCGCCCGCGGCCTCGTCTGGCTCTGATCCACCCACCCGCGCCCCCGCGGTTCGAGCCCGTTCCGCCACCGCGTCCGGTCGCCCAGCCCGACCGCTGCCCCGCGTCCGGGCACCCCGGCCGACCGGACGCCCCGACCGCTGCCCCGCGCCCGCGCCCGCGTGCGCCCGCTGACCGCCGTGCGCCCCGCTCCCGCCCGCCGTGCCCCCGGATGGGCCGCCGCCGAGTTCGAGCATCCGAGCCGTGTTCGAGCGGTTGGTCCTAATCCGAGCGCCCGGGGGCTCGAACACCGCGCCGATTGCTCGACCACGGCTCGGATGCTCGAACACGGTGTGGCGGGGCCCTCGGGTACCGGGTGGGCGAGTTCGAGCATTCGCGCGAATGTCGAGTGGTTGGGCCCAATTCGAGCGCCCGGGGGCTCGAACACCGCGACGAATGCTCGAACACCGCGCGGATGCTCGAACACCGTGGGGGGAGGATGCGGGGTCGGCGACCGGGGAGTTCGGGGCGGGGGCTGGTGGGGTGGGCGCGGGTTGGCGGGGGGCGGGGGTTGGTGTGGCGGGCCTGGGCGGGTGGGGGCCGGGCGGCGGTGGGGGAGTGGGGGATTGGGGGATTGGCTCGCCTAGGCTGGGTGGGTGACCGTGCGCTCCACCTCCGACGTCGCAACTTCCGCCGTAGAGCCTCGCAATCGCGCGCGGTGGCTGGTCGCGGTCGGCCCGGCCGTCGTCGTGGTGGCGTTGGCGGCGGCGTGGGGCGCGGGCGCGCTCACCGGAGCGTTCGCCGCGCTCGAGGGTTTCGCTGACGCGGGCGCCGTCGTGCGCTGGGGTGGGCCGGTCTTCTCCGTGCTCGCCGAGCTGGCCTCGGCGCTGACCCTCGGCGCCCTGGTGACGGCGGCCGCGCTGGTCGCCCCGGGCAAAGCGCAGCGCACAGCGCTGACGACGGCGGGCGTCGCCGCGTCGGTCTGGGCGCTCGCCGGCCTGGCGGAGCTGGTGCTGCAGTACGCGGACATCTCGGCGACGCGGCTCGACGCCCCCGGCTTCGGGCCCGGGCTGTGGCAGTTCCTGACCGAGATCGAGCTCGGCCGCACCAACCTGACGATCGTGATCCTCGCGGCGGTGACCTCGGCGTTGGCGCTCGCGGTCAACGGGGCGGTGGGCGCGCTGTGGACGTGCCTGGCGCCGCTCGCTGCGTTCGCCTACCAGTCGTCGACCGGCCACGCTGCGGGCGCCGCGAGCCACACGCTCGCGGTCGGCGCGATGTTCCTACACCTGGTGGGCGCGGCGCTGTGGGTCGGCGGACTGGGCGCGATCGGGGTGCTGGTGATCGTCGCGCAGCGTGACGCCCGCCGTGGCGCCCGTGGCGCCCGGAGCGACGCCCGGCGAGGCGGCGCAGGGGGCGCCGGGGATGCCGGGGACGTGACGGCGTGGGAGGCCGCGGTGCCGCGCTTCTCGATCATCGCCTCGTGGTGCCTGGTCGCCGTCGGGTTCTCCGGCGTGGTGTCCGCGTGGATCCGGGTCGGCGACCTCGGCGATCTGGGCACTCGGTACGGAATCCTGCTCGTGACCAAGGCCGTGCTGCTCGCGGGTCTGGGCGCGCTCGGCCTGGCGCATCGCCGTCGGGTGCTGCGCGACCTGTCCGCCGGGCGCGACGGCGTCCATGCGACGGCCCGCGTGACCCAGCGTCCTGGGTCGAGCGTGGCGGCGCTGGGGCCGGCGCGGGCGTGGCTGTTCGCACGGCTCGCCGCCGTCGAGGTGCTCGTCATGGGCGCCGTCATGGGCGTCGCCGTCGGGCTGGCCGCCTCCGCGCCGCCGGTGCGCGACGACGTCGCGATCGACACCAGCCCCGCCTACCAGCTCACGGGATCGCCGCTGCCTCCCGAGCTGACCGGAGCGCGGTGGGTCACGGAGTGGAGGCTCGACCCGCTGTTCGCGTTCGCGTGCGCGGCCGCCGTCGTCGTCTACCTGACCTGGGTGCGTCGGCTCGCCCGTCGTGGCGACCGCTGGCCGGTGGGCCGCACCATCGCCTGGTGCCTGGGCGTCGCCGTCGTCGCGTGGGACACCAACGGCGGCCCGACCATCTACGGCGAGGTGCTGTTCAGCGCGCACATGGTCCAGCACATGGTGCTCGCGCTGCTGGTGCCGCTGCTGCTGGTGCTCGCCGCGCCCATCACGTTGCTGCTGCGTGCGGTGCCCGGGCGGCGCGACGGGTCACGCGGGCCGCGCGAGTGGGTGCTCGGGTTCGTGCACTCGCGGTGGGGTCGCACGGTGTCCCAGCCGCTGATCGCCGGGCTGGTGTTCGTGGCCGGGATGATCGTCTTCTACTACACACCGTTGTTCGACTGGTCGCTGCGCTCGCACGTCGGGCACGTGTGGATGGTCGTGCACTTCACGCTCGCGGGGTACTTGTTCGCCAACGCGCTCATCGGCATCGACCCGGGGCCCAGCCGTCCGCCCTACCCGCAGCGGATCATCCTGCTGTTCGCCACGATGGCGTTCCACGCGTTCTTCGGTGTGGCGCTCATGAGTCAGACGACGCTGCTGGCCGCCGACTGGTTCGGCAATATGGGCCGCGCGTGGGGCGGCTCGGCGATCGCCGACCAACAGCGTGGCGGCGACATCGCATGGGGCATCGGCGAGCTGCCGACGCTCGCGCTGGCCATCGCCGTGGCCGTGCTGTGGGCGCGCTCGGACGAGCGTGAGGCGCGCCGCCGCGACCGTCAGGCCGAGCGCGACGGCGACGCCGAACTGGAGGAGTACAACGCGATGCTGGATCGGATGGCCAAGCGCGACGCCGCTGACGGGCCCGGTCACTGAGCGCTCACGCTCGTCGGTGTGGGGGGCCCGGTTGCGCCGGTGGGCGTGGCCGGGCCCCCGCACACCTGGAGTGCTCTGATCTGGGGGCGGGGTGGGTCAGGCCTGGTAGGTGGCGGTGTCCCAGCAGCCGAGGAGGTATTGGACGCCGAGGGCGCGGTCGTAGAGGCCGTAGCCGGGGCGGGGGGTGTTGCCGCGGTTCTCGTCCCATAGGTGGCGGCCGTGGTCGGGGCGGATGTAGCCGGTGTATCCGGCCGCGGCGTAGGCGCGCATGATGCCGACGGTGTCGATGGAGCCCTCGTTCGCGCGGTGGGCGACCTCGGTGAAGTCGCCGTTGGGGTAGTGCTTGATGTTGCGCACGTGGGAGAAGTGGATGCGGTCCATGAAGGTGGTGACGGCGTCGACGGGGTCGGAGTCGGGGTTGGAGCCGAACGAGCCCAGGCACAGGGTCAGGCCGTGGTGGGGGCTGGGGTTGAGGGACAGGACGCGGGCGAGGTCGGCCTTGCGGGACACGACGCGGGGCCAGCCGAAGATGTCGAAGGCGGGGTCGTCGGGGTGGACGCCGAGCTTGACGTCGTACTCCTCGCACACCGGGATCACGGCGTCCAGGAAGTACTGGTAGTTGGCGTACATGTCCTCGCGGGTGACCCCGACGTAGGCGTCCTTGAGCTCCTGGAAGGACGCGAGGCGCTCGGGCTCCCAGCCGGGCAGGGTCAGGCCGCCGTCGTCGAGGTTCATCGAGGCGATGAGTGACTCGGGGGTCATCTGGTCCACGATCGCCTTCTCGTAGTACAGGGCGGTGGAGCCGTCGGGCAGGGGGTGGAACATGTCGGTGCGCAGCCAGTCGAAGACGGGCATGAAGTTGTAGCAGACCACGCGCACCCCGGCCCGCCCGAGCCGGGCGATGGTGGTGCGGTAGTTGTCGATCGCGGTGTCGCGGTCCAGGCCCAGGACGGTCTTGCCGAGCTTGATCGACTCGTGCACGTTGACCGACTCCACGACGTCGGCGCGCAGGGTCTTGGTCACCCCGCGGGCGTGGTGGTCGGGGGTCAGGTCCTCGATCCGGGCGATCTGTTCGGCGATCTCGTCCTCGGTCCACACCTGCCCGGCCTGCTTGTGGTGCAGGGACCACACGATCGTGGTGACGCCGGGGATCTGGCGGATGTCGTCAAGGGCGACGGTGTCGTTGCCGTCGCCGTACCAGCGAAAGCCCATCTTCATCGGGGGCGCCTCTCATCTCAAAAGGGGGGTGCGTGCGGGTGGGGGGTCTCGACAGGCTCGACCGCCGGTGGTCCGGCCGCCGCGGTCCGGACCCGGTGGTCGAGCCCGTCGAGACCAGGGGCTGGGCGGTCAACTCAGGCGGAGCATGACCTTTCCGCCGCGCGTCGGGTCGGCGGCGGCGCGCATCGCGGCCTCGGCGTCGTCGATGTCGAACACGCCGCCCACCAGGGGGCGCACGTTGAGCCCGCGCCGAATCGCCTGGATCGCGTCGTCGACCTCGTCGACAAAGCGGTAGGACCCGATCCAGGTCAGCTCACGGGTCACGAGGTCGCCGAGCACGGACTGCGCGCCGACCCCGGGCAGGTTGCCGACCTGGACGACGACTCCTCCGCGCGCGGCGGCGTGCAGGACGCCCTGAAGGGCGCCGGGCACCCCGGAGGCCTCGATGACGACCTCCACATCCCGGGGAAGCGGTCCCACGCTGGGGTCGTACACGCCGTCGGCGCCCATCGCCTTCGCGATCAGTCGCGCGGCGGGGGAGAGGTCCGCGGCGACGACGAAACGTGCCCCGGCGTGACGGGCCGCTGCGATGGCGAGCAGCCCGATCGGGCCGCAGCCGTTGACCAGCACGTCGCGTCCGGCGACGACTCCGGCCCGGGACACCGCGTGCATCGCCACCGCCAAGGGCTCGACGATCGCTCCCTCGAAGGTGGTGACGCCCTCGGGCAGAGTCCGGACCTGGTCGGCGCGCACCGTCTTGAGCTGGCTGAAGCCGCCGTCGGTGTGGGGGTAGAACGCGGCGGAGCCGAAGTACCGCACTCGCTCATGGAGGTTCGTGCGCCCGGCGAGGCGCTCCGGAAGGGCCGTGTCGCCCTCCGGTGTGGCCGGGTGGAAGGTCACCTTGTGGCCGAGGTCGACGCCGTCCACCTGCGGGCCGAGGCCCACGACCGTGCCGGCGACCTCGTGGCCCAGGACCATGGGATCGCGCAGTTGGGCGGTGCCGGAGCGTCCGTGCTTCCAGTAGGACAGGTCGGAGCCGCAGATGCCTCCCCACTCCATGGCCACGAGCACCTCGCCGTCGCCGGGGGTGGGGTCCGGGCGCTCCTCGACCCGCAGGTCGCCGGGTCCGTGGACCAGCACGGCCCTCATGCCGCGTCCTCAAGCCGCACGAGGTCGCGTCCGCCCACCTCGGGGCTAAGCGCCGCCGAGATGAGCGTGATCACGCTGTACGCCACGATCATCGCGGCGATCGGCCACCAGGAGCCGGTGGCGACGGTCAGCGCGGCGGCGATGATCGGGCCGATCGCGGTGGCGGCGATGCCGCCGATCTCCTTCGCGAGCGCCAACTGGGTGAACCGGGTGCGCGCGCCGAACAGCTCGGCCATCGTCACGCTCTCCAGAGAGAACAGCCCCAGCACGGCGATGTTGTGCAGCAGGATCATCGAGAGCGTCAGGGCCACGGTGTGGCCCTCGGACACGAGCCGCAGCAGCGGGAACGCCAGGACGACGGCGGCGGCGGTGAGCGCGATGTAGACCGGACGCCGTCCGACCTTGTCGCCGATCCAGCCGACGATCGGGACGGTCGCGAAGCCGACGAGGGAGCTGTACAGCAGGGCGGTCGTGGCGATCGACGCGTCGAGCAGGAGGGTCGCGGTGAGGTAGCCCACGAGGAAGGTCTGGATCAGGCCCGAGTTGCCGGCCTGCCCGAACCGCAGGCCCAACGCGAGGAAGAACGCGCGGCCCTTGCGTTGGCGCATCGCCGCGTCGAGCGTGCCCTCGACGTCGGCGTCGAGCTCGACGAGCGCGACGAGGTCGGAGTGGTCGAGGGCGACGCCGTCCTCGTCCACGTCGACCCGGCTCTCGAAGACCGGGCTCTCCTTCAGGTGCCGCCGGATCCACACCGCGAAGACCATGAGCAGGAAGCTCATCAGGAACGGCAGACGCCATCCCCAGGTCACGAGCTGCTCGTCTGGCAGGACGGCGACGAGCAGAGCCCACACGCCGGTGGCCGCGAGCGTCCCGGTGTTGGTGCCGAGGCTGACGAGTGAGGCGAGCACGCCGCGCCGTCGTGGCGGCGCGTACTCGGCGAGCATGGTGGTCGCCCCGGCGATCTCGGCGCCGGCGCCGAAGCCCTGCACGAGACGCAGGACCACCAGCAGCATCGGGGCGAGGATCCCGATCTGCGCGTAGGTGGGCAGCGCGCCGATCAGGGTTGTCGAGGCGCCCATGAGCGCGATCGTCAGGAAGAGGACCTTCTTGCGTCCGAGCCGGTCGCCCATGCGCCCGAAGTAGACGGCCCCGGCCAGTCGGGCCACGTACCCGGCGCCGTAGGTGCCCATCGCCGCGATCAGTCCGAGGGCGGGGTTGATCTCGGGGAAGAACACGTCGTTGAAGACGATCGCCGCGGCCAGCGAGTACAGCTGGAAGTCCATGAACTCCATGGCCGTGCCCAGCCAGCCCGACACCGCGGCCTTGGCGAGGTCGCCTGTGCTGCGCTCTCGCCCTTGCGTCACCGACGCCGTGTCGGTCGCACTGATGCTTCGTTGCACCGTCTGTCTCCTTGCTCGGTCCTGATGCCGGGTCGTCGGAGGTCCCCGCGCCGTGAGCGCGACACCCGGCGCCGCCATCGGGCGGCGCGACTAGAGGTATACCAGGACTGGTACGCAAGGCCAAATATATAAGCGTCGCTCCATCCCGTAGACTGCGGCCATGCCGACCCTCGCGACGGGCGCCCGCCCCGAACCGCGCACGAGCGGCGGTGAGGTGCGCGAGGAGTTGCGGCGACGGATCGTCTCGCTCGACCTGGCTCCCGGCTCGCCGATCTCGATCAACGCGCTCGCGGCCTCGCTGGGCGTCTCGCGCACGCCGGTGCGCGAGAGCCTCATCCGGCTCGCCGACGAGGGTTTGGTCCAGGTCTTCCCCAAGGTCGGGACCTTCGTCTCCCGGATCGACCCGCAGCGCGTCTCGGACGCACAGTTCCTGCGCGAGGCGGTCGAACTCGCCTCGCTGGCCTCGCTCGCCACCCAGGGGCCGCCCGACGCCGAGGCCGTCGCCGCGCTGAGGCGGAACGTCCAGGCGCAGCACGAGGTCCGTGACGGCGTCGAGGACTTCCTGCGGCTCGACGACGAGTTCCACCGAGGTCTGCTCGACCTGGCCGGCAACGGCGGCGTCTGGGACACCGTGGCCACGGCCAAGGTGCACCTGGATCGAGCGCGCCGGCTCGGCCTGCGGGCGACACCTCTCGGGGCCTTCGTCGCCGAGCACGACGCCATCCTCGAAGCGGTATGCGCCGGCGACCTGGATCGCGCGGCCCGCCAGATGCGCGCCCACCTGCGCGCGGTCTTCACGGACATCGATCAGATTCGGGCGCGGTCGCCCCAGCTGTTCCGCTCGCAGGACGACGCCGTGCCCGTGCGGCGCAATATCCCGGTCTGGTCCTGACCGGGTCGCCGGGCTACTCCTGGGTGATCAGCAGGTCCACCAGCGCCTCCAGCGCCGCGGGGGCGACGTCGGGGGCGTCGGCCACGGCGGCGTCGCGCGCGCTCGCGGCCCACGCGCCGAGCAGCAGGTCGATGGCGATGCCCGGGTCGGTGGTGAAGCGCAGGCCCAGCCCCCCGAGCAGACGCCCCAGCACCTCGGTGAGCTCGGCGCGCATGGCGCGCTGCTGCGCCGTCCAGGCGGCCCCGATCTCGGGCGCGCGCATCGCCAGCAGCTCGAACTCGGCGTTGATGGGGTACCAGCCGCGCTCGGGCATCTTGCCCTCGGTGACGGCGGCGAGCACTGAGCGGATGACGCTGCGCTCCAGGTGACGCTCGTGCACCACGCCGCTGTCGAGTGCGGCCACGGCGGCCTCCAGGGCGGCGAGGTGGCGGCGTGACTGCCGTTCGGTGAGCGCGAGGAACAGCGCCTCCTTGCTCTCGAAGTTGGAGTAGAACGCGCCCCGGGTGAAGCCCGCCTCCTCGGCGATGGCCTCGACCGACGCGGCCCCGAAGCCGACGTGAGTGAAGACGGCGGCGGCGGCGTCGAGCAGGCGCTCGCGCGTCTGTGCGCGACGGGCCGAGAGCGGCGGAGGTTGGGTCACACAACGAGTGTACCGATACAGTCCTGTATCGGATACAGTTGTGTATCGAAAGACGCCACGCCACAACCACAGGAGAGGTATGTCCTCCGTCCTCTACCAGCTCGGCCGCTGGGCGCTGCGCGCCCGCCGCCTCGTCGTCGTCGGCTGGGTCGTGATCCTCGCCGTCCTCGGCGGCGTCGCGGGCCTGGTGATGCAAGGCCTCGACAACGAGGTCACCATCCCCGGCACCGAGGCCAACCAGGCGCTCGAACGCCTCGCCGCGACCTTCCCGCAGGTCAGCGGCGTGTCCGCGCAGGTCGTCGTCGTCGCGCCCGACGGCGGCGCCATCGCCGACGCCGACATGCGCGCGCCGATCGAGCAGGCGGTGAAGGCGTTCGGCGACATCGACCAGGTGGTCGCGGTCACCTCGCCCTACGACGACACGCTCGCGGCGTCGGTCAACGACGACGGCTCCGCCACGATCGTCCAGGTCCAGCTCGACGGCGACCTCGGCTCGATCCTCGACTCGACCAAGGAGGCGCTCCAGGACGAGGCAGGCAGCCTCCAGGCGGCTCTGCCCGACGGCGCCCGCGCCGAGCTCGGCGGTCAGCTCTTCGCCACCGAGTTCCCGTCGATCTCCGTGACCGAGGGCCTCGGCCTGGTGGTCGCGCTCATCGTCCTGGTGCTGACGCTCGGCTCGTTCGTCGCCGCAGGGCTGCCGCTGGTCAACGCCCTGATGGGCGTCGGCGTCAGCATGGGGCTGCTGTTCGCGGCGACGTCGGTCGCGACCATCGGGTCGACGACGCCGATGCTGGCCGTCATGCTCGGCCTCGCCGTCGGCATCGACTACGCGCTGTTCATCGTCTCGCGACACCGTGACCTGCTGCGCGACGGGCTCGGCGTCGAGGAGTCGATCGCGCGCTCGGTCGCGACCGCGGGCTCCGCCGTCGTCTTCGCGGGCCTGACCGTGATGATCGCGCTCGTGGGCCTGAGCGTCGCCGGCATCCCGTTCCTCACGGTCATGGGCGTCGCGGCCGCGGCGGCCGTCGGCATCGCGGTGCTGGTGTCGCTGACGCTGCTGCCCGCGCTGCTCGGATTCGCCGGTGAGCGCCTGCGCCCGAAGGCGCCCAAGGCCCGCCGTGCTCGCCGCGGGCGCGGTGGGCGCCGTGGGCGAGCCGCGGCCCAGCGCGTCGCGGCGGCCGAAGGTCCCGCGGACGGGGTCTCGACAGGCTCCGTCGGCGAGGGTGGCTCGGTCGGCGAGGGTGGCTCGGTCGGCGAGGGTGGCTCCGTCGGCGGGGGTGGCTCGGTCGGCGAGGGGAGTGCGACCGGCGAGGGGGGCGCGACCGGCGACGGAAGTGCGATCGCCGGGCGTGAGGGGTTCTTCGGGCGGTGGGTGCGTGTGGTCACGCGCTGGCCGATCGTCACGATCGTGCTCGTCGTCGCCGCACTCGGCGCCCTGACCTGGCCCGCCACCGGCCTGCGCCTCGCGCTGCCCGACGCCGGCGTGCTGCCGCGCGACTCGAGCGCGCGCATCACCTACGACCTCATCTCCGACGAGTTCGGCGAGGGCTTCAACGGGCCCCTCATCGTGACGGCGTCGATCGTCACGAGCACCGACCCGGTTGGGCTCATGAACGCCATGGCCGACGAGATCCGCGACCTGCCGGGCGTGGCCGACGTGCCGCTCGCGACGCCCAACCCCTCGGCCGACACCGGCATCATCCAGGTGATCCCCGAGGGCGGCCCGACGTCGGTGGCCACCGAGGACCTCGTGCACGAGATCCGCTCGCTGCGCGCCCACTTCCAGCAGGAGTACGGCGTCGACATCGCGGTGACGGGCTTCACCGCCGTCGGCATCGACGTCTCGGCCAAGCTGGGCGCCGCGCTGCTGCCGTTCGGCCTGGTGGTCGTGGGCCTGTGCCTGGTGCTGCTGACCATGGTGTTCCGCTCGGTGTGGGTTCCGGTCAAGGCGTCGCTCGGCTACCTGCTGAGCGTCGGCGCGGCGTTCGGTGTGGTCACGCTCGTGTTCCAGCACGGGGTGCTCGCCGAGGCGCTCAACATCACGCGCACGGGGCCGGTCATCAGCTTCATGCCCATCGTGCTCATGGGCGTGCTGTTCGGCCTCGCGATGGACTACGAGGTGTTCCTCGTCTCGCGCATGCGTGAGGACTACGTGCACAGCCAGGGCCCCGACCGCGCCCGGCGCGCGGTGGGCTCGGGATTCCGCGGCTCGGCGCCCGTGGTCACCGCGGCCGCCGTCATCATGTTCGGCGTCTTCGTGGCGTTCGTGCCCGAGGGCGACATGAACCTCAAGCCGATCGCGCTGGGCCTGGCCGTGGGCGTGGCCGTCGACGCGTTCGTGGTCCGCATGGTGCTGGTGCCCGCGGTCATGGCTCTGTTGGGCGAGCGCGCCTGGTACATCCCGCGCTGGCTCGACCGGATGCTGCCGCACTTCGACGTCGAGGGCGAGGGGCTGGCCAAGGAGCTCGCCCTCGCCGAGTGGCCCGAGCCGGGCGCCACCGACGTCGTCGTCGCGCACGGCCTGGTCGTGGACGGCCCGTCGGAGGCGCCCCTGGTCGGGCCCGTCACCGTGCGGGTGCCCGACGGCGGCGCCCTCGTGGTCTGGTCCGACGCCGTCGCCTCGACCGACGCGCTGCTGCTCGCGCTCGCCGGACGCCTCAAGCCCGACGCCGGAGCGGTCAAGGTGGCCGGGTACGTGCTGCCCGAGCGGGCCTCCGCGGTGCGCGGCCGCGTCGCCGTCATCGACGCGGCGCCGTCCGACGACGCGCACCAGTCCGGTGCGCACGGCGCGGCCGCGCGGGCCGTCGTCGAGGCGCTGCGCGGGGCGCCGCGCGCCGTCGTCGTGCTGCGGGCGCACGCCCTGGGCGACCGTGACGGGCGTGACGCGCTCGCCGCGGCGTTGCGGGCGGCGCGGGCGCAGGGCGTCGCCGTGCTGGTGGGCACCACGGGCGCCGACGCGTCCGACCTGCTGCCGGACGCGCTCACGCTCGACCTCGCGCAGGCGTCGCAGGCGCATCCCGCCGAAACCCCGCCCCAGCTGGTTGAGCCCGTCGAAACCCCGCCCCAGCTGGTTGAGCCTGTCGAAACCACCCCGAACACCGGAAACGACAACGCGGAGGTGTCGAAGTGAACGCCCTGACCCGTACCGGCGCCCGCGCCGGGGTCTGGCGGCTGGCGGCCGTCGCGCTGCTCCCGCTCGCGGTGCTCGGGCTGCTGCTCACGGCCCTGTGGGACCCGGCGGATCGGCTCGACACCGTGCGCGCCGCGATCGTCAACAACGACGAGCCCGTCACCGTGAACGGCCAGTACGTGCCGCTCGGGCGGCAGCTCGCGGCCGGACTGGTCTCGGGCGTGGCGCCGGCGACCGAGCAGACGCCCAAGGCGGTCCCTGCCTCGGACGCGAGCTACCAGTGGGAGGTCACCAACCAGGAGCAGGCCGCCGCCGGGCTCGCTGATGGCACGTTCGCGGCCGTCGTGACGATCCCGAAGGACTTCTCGGCCGCCGCCACCTCGTTCGGCGGGGACGACCCCAGCCAGGCGCGGCAGGCGACCATCGACGTGGCGACCCCGCCGGGGGGCCGCGTCGCCGACGCGGTGCTCGCGCGGGTCGTCGCCTCGACCGCGACGACGGTCATGGGCTCCTCGCTCACCCAGACGTACGTCGACAACGTGCTGGTCGGCTTCAACACCCTGGGCGAACAGCTCGGGCAGGCCGCCGACGGCGCCTCGCAGCTCGCGGACGGCGCGACCTCGGCCGCCGACGGCGCCTCGCAGCTCGCGGACGGCGCGGGCCTGGTCGCGGACGGCGCGACCTCGGCCGCGGGCGGCGCCGCGCAGCTCGCGGACGGCGCGGGCCGGCTCGCCTCGGGCGCCCGGGCGGCGTCGAGCGGCGCGTCGGCGCTCGCGGGCGGTGCGGGCCAGCTCGCGGACGGCGCGTCGTCGGCGTCGGGAGGCGCGTCGGCGCTCGCGGGAGGCGCGGACCAGCTCGCGGGCGGCGCCTCGCAGCTCGCGGGTGGCATCGGCCAGAGCGCGTCGGGCGCGCAGGCCGCCGCGGCGGGCGGCGACAAGCTCGCCGCGGGCGCGCGCGGCGTGTCCGACGGCGTCGCGCAGCTCGACGCGGGCTTCGCACAGATCAACGTCGCGATCCCCCAGGTTCCCGATCCGGACACGTTGCCGTGGCTCGACGACCTCGATGGCATGAGCGACAGGATCGGCCAGGCGCTCACCGCGCTCGTGACAGCGTGCGGCGCCACGCCGCCGGCGATCGACGCGGACCTGTGCGCCCAGCTCGTCGCCCTCAACCTCGCCGAACTCCAGCAGGACTTCGAGGACCTGGGTGGCGCCTCGGGCGCCCTGGAGAAGGTGCGCGATCTGCGCGGGCAGCTCACGACGACCGCGCAGGGCGTGAAGGACCTCTCCGACGCCGCGACCAAGGTCGCCGACGGCATGGAGGAGGCCGCGGCCGGTCAGCACGAGCTCGCCGACGGGCTCGGCCGGCTCCACGGCGCCGCCAACACCGTCGCCTCGGGCGCCACGGACCTCGCGGGCGGCGCCCGTGACCTCGCGGGCGGGGTCGGCCAGATCGCCGACGCCGCCTCGGGCGTGTCGGCCGGCGCCACGCAGGTCTCCTCGGGCGTCCGGGCGCTCGCCACCGGCGCCACGGGCGTGTCCGGCGGCGCGCGCGACCTCGCCTCCGGGGTCGGCGACCTGGCCGCGGGCGCGCACGGCGTCGCGTCGGGCGCGACCGGCCTGGCGACCGGAGTGGGAGAGCTGGTCGGGGGAGCGGACCAGCTCGCCGACGGGCTCGGGCAGGCCGTCGACCAGATCCCGGTCTACTCCGACGGCGAGCGCGCGACGCTCGCCTCGGTCGTCGCCGACCCGGTCAAGGCGCCGGGTGACGACACGCTCGACACCGGCTCGACCGGCCCGCTGTTCGCCGTCGTCGCGCTGTGGCTGGGCGCGCTCGGGCTGACCACGGTCGTGCGGCCCTCCCGCTCGCGCGTGCTCGGCGCCACGCGCGGCGCGGTGCGCCTCGCACTGGCCGACCTGGCGCTGCCCGCGCTCATCGCGGCCGGGACGGGCGCCGTCGTCGGGGTGGTCATCGCCGCCGTCGAGCACCTGTCGGTGGGCGGATGGCTGGGCGCGATCGGCCTCGGGATGCTGACCTCGCTCGTCTTCGTCGCGCTGCACCAGGGCTTCTGCCTGCTGCTGGGCGACCTCGCGCGCGGCGTCAGCCTGCTCATGGCGGTGTTGGTCATCGCGACGGGTGTCGTGGCGACCGTGCCCGGCTGGCTTGACGGCGTCGCCGACCTGCTCGCGATCGGCGCGGCCCGCGAGGCCCTGGTCGGGCTCGTGGTGCCGGCCGCCGGCGGCGTGGGCGCGGCGGTCATCGGGCTCGTGTTGTGGGGCGTCGCAGGGCTGGGCCTGGCGGTGTTCGCGACGGCTCGGGCGCGCGTGACGCGCGTGGGGCGTCTGCTGACCGCGACCGTCTGAGGTCCCCAGACCGATCAGGGGGCGGGTGTTCGCACCGCGTCCAGGGCCGGCTGGGCCGCTCGGCGCCACCTCGCGACGAGGTCGGCGTCCGAGCGGCGCCGCCGGCCCTCGTCATGCACCGTGTGGGCGATCCGTCGATGGCGGACCAGGCTCGCGACGTCGTGGTCGATCGCCCAAAGGATCGCGGCCCGCACCTCGTCGCGCGTGACGGTCGGCGCGAGTCGGCCACCGCCGCGGGCGGTGGGGCGCCGAGGGCCGTCGTCGGCCACGCGAGAGTCGGACGTCACATGTGAAGAGAGGTCGGATCGCCGGCTTTGTGACGCGACTTCGCGGTCGGGTTCCGGCGAGCACGGCGCGAGGCCGTGCGTCGCGGGGGGCGGATCAGTGGGTGAGCGCGGCCTCGCGATGCCTGCGGATCAGGTGGCGGTCCGCCGCGTCCTGGACGTCCCACGGCGCCTGGCTCAGCCGGGCGACGCGGTGGGCGAGCAGCGCCTGGTGGTCGTGGTCGAGCGCCCATCGGGCCGCCGCGAGCAGCGCCTCGGGCGTCGGCTCGGTCGAAGGGTGCGGCTCGGCCGCCTCCATCGGTGGTGTCGCCATGCTGTGGTTCCCTCACGCTGCGGGCGAGAGCCCCGTGTCGGGCTCGTCGGCTGCCGCAGCGTACAAAGGGGACCTGGGCGCTGCGGGCCGATGGCGTGCCGCGCCCCTCCGCGCGCCCACCCGTCGATGTGGGCGCCCGGGTACACACTCGCGCCATGACGATGATGGACCTCGCGCAGGCGCGCTGCCTCAAGGAGCAGCTTCTGGGGTTCGCGCGCGAGCTCGCCGACCGCTACGGCGCCGTGACCGCGTACGACGTCGTGGTCCCGGGCGGCGCGGGCCTCGACGGCGGCGCCCGGGACGTTGCCGCCTCTGACAGCGCCGCGGTGCGCCGGGCGTCGCTCGACGCCGTGCGCGCGCCCACGCTCTCGCTCGGGCTCACCCCGGCGCCGGGCGACGCGGCGCCGGTCGACGCGGCGCCGGGCGTTCGGGCCTCGGGGGCCGACGGCGCGTACGCGGTCGCGGTCCGCTACCGGCTCGGGGTCCCGGCGGCGCGCGCGGTGGTGCGCAGGATCGCGGCCGAGGCGGGCGCCGACGTCGACGTGCGCCGCACCGGGCGCATCCGCACGCTGGGCCCCCGCCCGCCGGTCGCCAGCGCGCGGGCGCTGGGGGAGACGGGGCGGGCGCGACCGCTGCGGCCGGGCGTCTCGATCGCGAACGCCGCCGTCACCGCGGGCACGCTGGGCGGCTTCGTCGTCGACGCCGCCGACGGCGCGCCCGTGCGGTACGCGCTGTCGAACTGGCATGTGCTGGCCGGGTCCCCGCAGGCCGCGGCGGGCGACGTCGTCGTGCAGCCGGGGCCCGCCGACGGCGGCGCGGCGCCGCGTGACCGTGTGGGCGCGCTGGCGAGGTGGGCGCCGCTCGCTCCCGGTGAGCACCACCGCGTGGACGCCGCGCTCGCGCTGCTCGACGACGGCGTCGAGGTCGACGCGACCTACCCGCAGGTCGGGCGCGTGAGCGTGACGGCGCCGGCCCGGGGCGGGGAGCGGGTCGCCAAGGTCGGGCGGACGACGTCGCTCACCCACGGGCGGGTCAGCGCCATCGAGCTCGACGACGTGCTGGTCGGGTACGGCGACGAACTCGGGGTGCTGGGGTTCGACGGGCAGATCGAGGTCGAGTCGACGGGCGGCGGGCCGTTCTCGCGCGGCGGTGACTCCGGGTCGCTGGTGTTCCGCGAGGACGGCGCCGCGCTGGGCCTGCTGTTCGCCGGCTCGGAGACGGGCGGTCCGGACGGCTCCGGGCTGACGTACCTCAACCCGATCGACGCGGTGCTCGACGCGCTGGGGGTCACGCTGATGTGACACCGATCGCTCCGGGCGGCGGTTTCGGCGGTTTCGACGGGCTCGGCCACCAGCGGTCGGGGATGCTGGGGCGGTGAGCACCTGCGCCATCCCCACCCTCCGGCTCAACAACGGCGTCCTGATCCCGCAGCTCGGGTTCGGCACTTACAAGCTGCCGCCTGACCAGACCCGCGACCTGGTGCTGTGCGCGTTCGACGCGGGCTACCGCCACGTCGACACCGCGCAGATGTACCGCAACGAGCGCGAGGTCGGGCAGGCGCTCGCGGCGAGCGGGCTGCCGCGCGCCGAGGTGTTCGTCACCACCAAGCTCAACAACGCGTTCCACGCGCACGACGCCGCGCTCGCCGCGTTCGCGCGCTCGCTCGACGCGCTGGGCACGGACTACGTCGACCTGTTCCTCATCCACTGGCCGCTGCCCGCGCTCGGCCTGTACACCCAGGCGTGGGCCGCGCTGGAGGAGATCGCCGCCTCGGGGCGGGCGCGCGCGATCGGCGTCTCCAACTTCCAGCCCGCGCACCTGGAGCGCGTGCTGGAGACGGGGACGGTGGTTCCCGCCGTCAACCAGGTCGAGGCCCACCCCTACCTGCGGCAGGACGAGGTCCGCGCCTTCGACGCCGCGCACGGGATCGTGACGCAGGCGTGGTCGCCGCTGGGTCGGGGGACGGTGTTGGGCGACTCGGTCATCGCCGACGTCGCGGCCCGCCACGGCGTCACCCCGGCCCAGGCGGTGCTGCGCTGGCACGTGCAACGCGGCGACGTCGTCTTCCCCAAGTCGGCGAAGCCCGCGCGCATCGCCGAGAACGCCGACATCTTCGGGTTCGCGCTGGGCGAGGAGGACATGGCGGCGATCGACGGGCTCAACCGTGATGGGCGCACCGGCTCGCACCCCGACACGGAGAACCGCACCGACCGCTGATCCGGCGCCTCCCCGCGCTCCCTTGCCTATCGAATATCGAGAGGATACGATCGTTTATCGATAGGCAATGGTGAAGGAGGCCCCATGGAATCGCTCGTCTCGCGCGCCCAGCGGCGCGTGGACACCGTCCTGGGACGGGTCGGGCAGACCGGCGCGTTGACCCTCGGCGCGCTGCGCCTCGTGCTCGGCGCCGTGTTCGTCGGCGTGCTGCTCGCACAGGCGCTCTTCGTCCCGCTGATCGCCGACGAGATGGCGACGACGCTCCCCGAGGCGGCGTTCCTGCGCTGGCCGCTGCTGGTCATGGTGATCGCGGGACTCGCGATGGTGCAGGTCGCCGTCGTCTGCGTCTGGCGCCTGCTCACGCTGGTCGCCGAGTCGGCCGTGTTCAGCCATGCCGCATTCCGGTACGTCGACGGCATCGTGCTGGCCGGTGCGGTGGCGACGGCGCTCGCGGTCGCGGCACTGGCGCTGACGGTGGCGACGGGGATGCTGCAACCCGGCCTGTTGCTCGTCACGTGCGGCGCGATCGTGGGCGGAGCCGGGGTGACGCTGCTGGTCGTCGTGCTGCGCGCCCTGCTCGTGCGGGCCGTGGCGCTCACGGACGAGACCGCGGCGCTGCACGCCGAGCTCGGCGGGGTCATCTGATGCCCATCGTCGTCGACATCGACGTGATGGCGGCCCGGCGCCGTCTGGGCGTCGGCGAGCTCGCCGAGCGCGTCGGAATCACCCCCGCCAACCTCGCGGTGCTCAAGAACGGTCGGGCGCGCGCCGTCCGCCTCAGCACGCTCGACGCGCTGTGCCGAGCGCTCGAGTGCCAGCCGGGCGACCTGTTGCGCTGGGTCCCCGACGCGCCGGAGCGCTCCGAGGGGTTCGCGCCGCAGACCGCGCCCCGCCCGCCCGCGGCCGAACCGGGGCACAATGGAGGTGTGCACCTCGGGAGGTGACCATGGCGACCATCGACGCGGCCAGAGCTGCGAAGCAGACATTGCGGGACGCCGTGGCGAGGCTCGACGGCGTCACGGGGGTCGGGCTCGCCCAGCGCGGCGGCCCGTCGGACTGGGTGCTGCAGGTCAACGTCGAGACGGTGCGGGCGCGCAAGGACGTGCCGCCCGCGGTCGACGGCGTGCCGGTGGTCGTGCGTGTGGTGGGGGCCGTGCGGGCGCTGTGAGGTGTGGACGCGTCGAGCGTGTGCGATGGGGCGCGCGCTGGGGAGGGGGACCTGACCGTGCCATCGATCTCGCCGCCGTGGGTCGTGACCACTCTCGCCGAGTCGATCAGTGACTGGCCGCGACACCTGGCGGACCTTGTCGACGGTGAGGACGTCCAGCGGTGGCAGCGGGTGGTCGCCACGCGATACGCGCCCGCGCTGATCGGCGACGAGCGCGATGGGCAGGCGCGCCCAGGCGGCCTGCGCGCAGTCCTGGCGGGTGACGAGCGGGTCGTCGCGTCCTGGCCGTGCTTCGTCGACGACGACCCGCTGCCGCTTCCCGCGCCCGCAGGGGTCCAGGTCCGGGCGAACGGCGCGTGGAGTCAGGGGCTCATGGCGCTCACCGATCGGAGCCTGGCCCTGACGCACGAGACGCGCGCAGCCCGCTGCGCGCGGTTCGTCTGGCCCCGGGCGCAGGTCCGCGCGGTCAACCGGTTGCGGTTCGCGCTCTCGATGCTGTCGATGACGTCGTCGGGCGACGGGTACGAGGTGCTTCTGGGCGCGAACGCCCAGCGCGTCCTGTTCCGGGTCGCGCTGGGCGTCCGCGATCTCGACGTGCCCGCGCTCCTGCGGGGCGTGTGGTGAGGGATGAGGCCGCCTTCGCCTACCCCCGCGCGCGCCTGCTGCTGATGACGCCCGTGTCGAAGCCCGCCAGGTGCAGGCCCCCGTGGAAGCGCGCGTGCTCGATCTTCACGCAGCGGTCCATGACGACGTCGAGGCCGCCCGCCTCGGAGATGGCCGCGGCCTGCTCGTTCCACGATCCGAGTTGCAGCCACAGCGCCTTCGCGCCGACGGCGACGGCCTCGCGTGCGACGTCGGGCAGGTCCTCATGGCGCCGGAACACGTCGACGAGGTCGGGGGCGACCGGCAGGTCCGCGAGCGACCGGTAGACGGGCCGGCCGAGGATCGAGGTGGCGCGCGGGTTGACGAAGTACACGTCGTACGGCGAGCTCGACAGCAGGTACGTGGCCACGAAGTAGGAGGCCCGCGCCGGGTTGTCGCTCGCTCCCACGATCGCGACGCTCGTGGTGCGGCGCAGCAGCGCGAGCCGCTCGGGAGCGCTCGGCCCCTGCCATGTGCGGGCGTGCGACGACGGGCCGGCGCCCGGCGCGCCCGCAGTGCCCGCGATGCCCGACGCCGCCGCGCCCGGCAGCGCGCACGCCGCCGCGTCCGCCGGAGTGAGGAGGCCGCCCGCCGTGCCCACCGTGCCCGCCGCGCCCACCGTGCCCACTGTGCCGCTCATCGCACCTCTCCCGTCGCCTTGGTCAGGGCCTGGTCCAGGTCCCACAGGATGTCCTCGACGTCCTCAAGTCCCACGCTGATGCGGATGAGGTCGGCCGGGACCCCGGCGGCCGCGAGCTGCTCGGGCGCGAGCTGCTGGTGCGTCGTCGAGGCCGGGTGGATCACCAGCGTGCGCGCGTCGCCCACATTGGCCAGGTGCGAGGCGAGCTCAAGCGCCTCGATGAACGCCCGCCCCGCGTCGCGCGCGGCGTCGGGCCCCTGGGCGCCGCCGCCGGGGCGCACCCCGAAGGCGAACACCGACCCGGGGCCCAGCGGCAGGTACCGCTTGGCCCGCTCGTAGTGCGGGTGCGAGGGCAGCCCGGCCCACGACACGTAGGACACGCGCGGGTCGGACTCGAGCCACTCGGCCACGGCGCGGGCGCCGGCCAGGTGCGCGTCCAGGCGCTGCGGCAGCGTCTCGACCCCCTGCAAGAGTTGGAACGCGGCCTGCGGTGAGAGCGCCGGTCCGATGTCGCGCAACTGCTCCGAGCGCAGTTTGGTGAGGAACCCGTACTCGCCGAAGTTGCCCCACCAGCGGATGCCGCCGTAGCTCGGCACAGGCTCGGTCATCTGCGGGAACTTGCCGTTGCCCCAGTCGAACCGCCCCGACTCGACGACGACGCCGCCCAGCGTCGTGCCGTGCCCGCCGAGGAACTTGGTGACCGAGTGGATGACGATGTCGGCGCCGTGCTCGATGGGCCGCACCAGGTACGGCGTCGAGAGCGTGGCGTCGACCACGAGCGGGACGCCCGCCGCGTGCGCGACCTCGGCCAGCCCCGCCAGGTCGGCGACCTCTCCCGACGGGTTGGCCACGACCTCGGTGTACACCACCTTGGTCTCGGGCCGGATGGCGGCGGCGAAGTCGGCCGGGTCCGTGCCGCGCACGAACGTGGTCTCCACGCCGAACCGCCGCAACGTCACGTCGAGCTGGGTGACGGTGCCGCCGTAGAGCTGCGCCGAGGCGACCACGTGGTCGCCCGCGCCGACGAGCGCGGCGAAGGTGATGAACTCGGCGCTCATGCCCGACGCCGTCGCCACCGCGCCGATGCCGCCCTCGAGCGAGGCGATGCGCTCCTCGAGCGCGGCGACCGTCGGGTTGCCGATGCGGCTGTAGATGTTGCCGTACTTCTGCAGCGCGAACAGGTTCGCGGCGTCGTCGGCGTCGTTGAACACGAACGACGTCGTCTGGTAGATGGGCACGGCGCGCGCGCCGGTCGCGGCGTCGGGGATCGAGCCCGCGTGCAGCGCGCGCGTGCGGAAGCCGAAGCGGTGCTCGCTCATGCGGTGCGGACCTCCTCGGCCTCGAGCTCGCGCACGAGTGGCAGCACGCTGCGGCCGAACTGGGCGACCTCCTCCTGGAAGTGCAGGTAGCCGAGCAGGAACAGGCTCACGCCGCGGCGCTTGTAGGTGATGATGCGCTCCGCGATCTGCTCGGGCGTGCCGATCAGCCCCGTGCGGAAGCCGTCGTTGTACTGGACCAGGTCCTCGTACGTCGAGTCGGCCCACATGCCCTTCTTGTCGGCCGTCGATGCGCCCGCCTGCTGGACCGCCGAGCGGAAGCCGTCGACGGCGGGGCGGTCGGCCTTGGCGACGATCTCGCGCAGCGTCTCGCGCGCCTCGGCCTGGGTGTCGCGGGCGATCATGAACCCGTTGAGGCCGAACCGGATGCCGCGGCCCGCGGCCTTCGCCGCGTCCGTGACGTCGTGGTACTGCTCACTGAACCCGTCGAGGTCCTTGCCGTTGGAGAAGTACCAGTCGGCGTGGGCGCCTGCGGTGGCCCGCGCGGCCGTCGAGTTGCCGCCGAAGAAGATCTCCGGGTGGGCGCGGCCGGGCACGTCGACCGGGGCCGGCGACAGCGTCGCGTCGTGGAAGCGGTAGAAGTCGCCGCGCAGGTCGAAGCCCTGCTCGGTCCACAGGCCGCGCAGCGCGTCGATGAACTCGCCCGTGCGCCGGTAGCGCTCGTCGTGCTCGAGCCACGGCTCGCCGAAGCTCACGAACTCCTGCTTGAGCCAGCCCGAGACCACGTTGACCGCGGCGCGGCCCCCCGACAGGTGGTCGGCCGTGATGATCCACTTGGCCAGCACGCCCGGGTGCCACAGCCCCGGGTGCACCGCGGCGATGACCTTGAGCCGCTGCGTGGCCAGCAGCAGCGCCAGCGAGAACGCCGTCGACTCGTGCTGCTGCGAGGCGCCGTAGCTCGCGGCGTAGCGCACCTGGGTCAGCGCGTACTCGAACCCGTTGTCCTCGGCGATCCGCGCCAGGTCGCGGTTGTACTCATACCCCCAGTCGGTGCGCTGCTCGATGGTCGAGACCACCAGGCCGCCCGAGACGTTGGGGACCCAGTAGGCGAACTTGAGCGGCGTGGTGCGGTCGGCGTCGTTGGCGTACGTCGCGGTCATGCGTGGCCTCCTCGGTGTGCGGTGACGGCGGCGCGGACCTCGCCGACCGCCCACGGGTTCTGCAGGGATGTGGTGTCGCCGAGCTCCTGGCCGTCCCACAGCTGGGCCAGCAGGCGGCGCAGGATCTTGCCCGAGCGGGTCTTGGGCAGCTCGGGCACGACGACGACGTGCCGCGGCTTGGCCACCGGACCGATGGCGACGGCGACGGCGGCGCGCAGGTCGGCGACGTCGTCGGCGTGGGCCGTGGGATCAGCGGGGCCGCCGTCACCGGCCAGCACGACGAACGCCGCGACCGCCTGGCCGGTCACCGGGTCGTGGACCCCGGCGACCCCGGCCTCGGCCACGCGCGGGTGCGCGACGAGCGCCGACTCGATCTCGATGGTCGACAGGCGGTGCCCCGAGACGTTGACGACGTCGTCGAGTCGGCCGAGCACCCACAGGTACCCGTCGTCGTCGAGCGTCGCGCCGTCGCCCGCGACGTAGTAGCCGCCGTGCGGGCCGTGCCCGGCGAACCGGCGCCAATAGGCGTCGCGGTAGCGCTCGGGGTCGCCCCACACGGTGCGGGCCATGCCCGGCCACGGGCGGCGCACCACGAGCGTGCCCGCACGTCCCGGGCCGACCGGGCGGCCGTCGTCGTCGACCACGGCGACGTCGATCCCGGGCAGCGCCACGGTGGCCGACCCCGGCTTGAGCACCGTGACGCCGGGCAGCGGGGCGACCATCGCGGCGCCCGTCTCGGACTGCCACCACGTGTCGACCACGGGCGTCTCGTCGCGGCCGAACGTGCGGCGGAACCACACCCACGCCTCGGGGTTGATGGCCTCGCCGACCGTGCCCAGCAGGCGGATGCTGCTCAGGTCGTGGCCCTCGGGCAGCGCCTGGCCGAACCAGGACATGAACGTGCGGATGAGCGTGGGCGCCGTGTAGTACACCGTCACGCCGTAGCGCTCGATGATCTCCAGGTGGCGCTCGCGGTGCGGGGCGTCGGGTGTGCCCTCGTAGATGACCTGCGTGAGCCCGTTGGCCAGCGGGCCGTAGATCTCGTAGGTGTGCGCGGTGACCCAGGCCAGGTCGGCGGTGCACCAGTGGACGTCGTCGGGCTTGGCGTCGAAGTGCGCCCAGTGCGCCCACGCGGCGTGCGTGAGGTATCCGCCGCTGGTGTGCACCAGGCCCTTGGGCTTGCCCGTGGTGCCGGAGGTGTAGATGACGAACAGCGGGTGCTCGGCGTCGAAGGCCTGCGGCTCGTGCGTGGTGGGCTGCGTGTCGACGACGTCGTGCCACCACACGTCACGCCCCGGGGTCCACGGGAGCGGGGCGCCAGCGACCTCGCCGGGCGCGTCGCCCAGCGCGTCGCTCACCCGGCGCAGCACCAGCACGTGCTCCAGGTGCTCCAGGCCCGCGGCGGCCTCGTCGGCATGCCGCTTGACCGGGGTCGGCACGCCGCGGCGGAACTGGCCGTCACTCGTGACCAGCAGCTTGGCGCGCGTGTCCTGGAGGCGGAAGCGCACCGCCTCGGCCGAGAAGCCGCCGAACACCAGGCTGTGGACGGCGCCGACGCGCGCGCAGGCGAGCGCGATGACGACCGTCTCGACCAGCACGGGCAGGTAGACCACGACGCGGTCGCCCGGGCCGACGCCGAGCGCCGTGAGCCCGTGCGCGGCCTGCGCGACGCGGCGCTGGAGGTCGGCGTAGGTGACCGTGGTCCGGTCGCCCGGCTCACCCTCGAAGTACAGGGCGACCTTGTCGCCGCGCCCGGCCGCCACGTGCCGGTCGACGCAGTTGACGGCGACGTTGAGGCGGCCGCCGTCGAACCAGGTGGCGCGCGGTGTCGTCAGGTCGCCGGTGTCGGGGTCGACGACGGGCGGCGCCCAGGTGTGGGCGGTGTGCCACGGCGTGTCCCAGTCGAGGCGGCGTGCGGCGGCCTCCCAGAAGGCGACCGGGTCGGCCGCGGCGTGCGCGTAGGCGTCGGGGCCTACGTTGGCCTGGGCCGCGAACGCCGTCGACGGCGCATAGACGCGGGTCTCGACGAGGCGGGCCTCGGTCGCGGCGGACGTGACGGTCATGACCATCTCCTCAGCAGGCGCTTCTCCGCCAGGCCCAGCAGGGCGTTGGTCGCGGTGCCCAGCAGGGCCAGCAGCACGATGGCGAGCAGGATGCGGTCCACGCGGCCGTTCTGCTGCGAGTCGGTCAGCAGCCAGCCCAGGCCCATCGACGAGGCGATGAGCTCGGCCGCGACCAGGAACAGCCACGCCTGCGCGAGCGCGAGCCGCAGCCCCGCCACGAGCGCGGGCAGCACGGCGGGCAGCTGCACCGTGCGCAGCAGCGCGAACCCGCGCAGCCCGAACGACCGGCCCGCCTCGACCAACTGCGGGTCGACGTGCCGCAGCGCCGCCGCGAGCGTCGTGTAGACGGGGAAGAACGCGCCGATCGCGATGAGCGTGACCTTCGAGTCCTCGCCGATCTTGAGCCACAGGATCAGCAGCGGCACCCACGCGAGCGACGGCACCGCGCGCAGCGCCGCCAGCGTCGGGCTCAGCAGCACGTCGCCGAGCCGCGAGAGCCCGACGGCGGAGCCCGCCACCAGCCCGACGCCCGCGCCGATCGCGAAGCCCAGCAGCACGCGCTGCGTCGAGATCGCGACGTGCTGGCCCAGGTCGCCACGCCGCAGCAGGTCGAGCGCGGCGTCCCACACCGCCGTCGGCCCGGGGAGCTGGTAGGCCGGCACCCACCCCGTGGCGGTGACCGTCTGCCAGGCGACGATCAGCGCGAGCGGCAGCGCCAGCCCGAGGAGGACGGCGACCGGGCGGCGGGCCAGCAGCCCGCCGCGGGCGCGCGGCGCCGTCCCCACCGGCGCCGCCGCGTCTGCGGGGCCGGCGAGGTCGGCGCGGACCTCCGGGACGCTCGCGGACATCAGTGTGTCGCCTTCTCGATGAACCGGGTGTCGAACAGCGTCGCGAGCGCGTCGTCCACCTGGGACTGGCTCGGCACATCGCCGTTGGCCACGAAGATCGGGCCCACGACCTGCAACACCTTGGTCTGCGCGGCGCCCGGCGTCGGGTCGATGTCCAGGTGCGTGCGCTCCTGGATCACGGTGTCGGCGACCTGCGGGTCGATGCCGGCGGCGTCGGCCAGCAGCGCCGAGACCTCGTCGGGGTGGGCGATCGCCCAGGTGCGGGCCTGCTCGTAGGCGTCGACGACGACCTGCGCGACGTCGGCGTGCTCGGTCACGAAATCCTCGGTCGCGTTGAGGAACCCGTAGGTGTTGAAGTCGACGTTGCGGTACAGCAGCGTGTCGCCCGACTCCGCCTGCGCGGCCGCCATGATCGGGTCGAGGCCCACCCACGCGTCGACCGATCCGTTGTCGAGCGCCGCGCGCCCGTCGGCGTGCTGGAGGTTCTGCACCTCGACGTCGGCCGGGTCGACGCCCGCCTCCTCCAGGGACTGAAGCAGGAAGAAGTAGGGGTCGGTGCCCTTGGTCGCGGCGACGGACTTACCCGCGAGGTCCTGGACCGAGGTGATGTCCGAGTCCTTGCGGACCACGATCGCCGCCCACTCGGGCTGGCTGTAGACGTCGATGGTCTTGATGGGCGAGCCGTTGGAGCGGGCAAGCAGCGCGGCGGAGCCGGCGGTCGAGCCGACGTCGACCGCGCCGGCGCGCAGCGCCTCGTTGGCCTTGTTCGACCCGGCCGACTGCAGCCAGGTCACCTCGACCGAGTCACCGAGGGCCTTCTCGATGAGCCCCTGGTCCTTGACGACCAGGCTCAGCGGGTTGTAGGTGGCGAAGTCGATCGAGAGCGTGTCGGTGCTCCACTGCGAGCCGGCGGCGTCGTCCTTGGACGACGCCGCGGCGCCCTCGCCAGAGACGCAGCCGGACGTCGCCAGCATGGTCGCGGCGGCGAGGGCCGCGATGGCGGTGGCGAGGCGGGCGGGTCGGGTGCGCATGGTGTGGTCCTTCGCGGTCTGGAGATACATGGTTGGGGGATACGGGCCGGGCGTTGCGTGGTCGGGGGTCAGCGGCGGTGCGGGGTGACGCCGAGGCCTTCGAGCAGTTCGGCGCGCAGTGCGGCCAGGCGCCGGTCGGCGCGGTCGCGCGGGCGCCGGCCGGGCACCTCGACGACGCGGGCCAGGCTGGCGGATGCCTCCGCGCCGCCGGTGAGTGAGCGCAGCAGCAGCACCCGGTCGGCGAGGTAGAGCGCCTCCTCGACGTCGTGGGTGACCAGCAGCACCGTCGTCGGCTCGGCGGCGTGGACGTCGAGCAGCAGGTCCTGCATGCGCAGGCGGGTCAGCGCGTCGAGCGCGCCGAACGGCTCGTCCAGCAGCAGCACGCCCGGGGTCCGGGCCAGCGCCCGGGCGAGCGAGGCGCGCTGGGCCATGCCGCCCGAGACCTGGCGTGGGCGCAGGTCGGCAGACGTGTCGAGGCCCACGAGACGCAGCAGGTCGGCCACGCGCTCGCGGCCCGCGGAGCGCGGTGTGCCGTGGGGCAGGCCGAGGGCGACGTTCTGGGCCAGCGTGCGCCACGGCAGCAGGCGCGGCTCCTGGAAGCCGACGGCGGTGCGCGGATCGTGGCTCGTCACCGGGGCGCCGTCGAGCAGGATGCGGCCCGACGACGGGGTGTCCAGGCCGCTGACCTGGCGCAGCAGCGTCGACTTGCCGCAGCCCGAGGGGCCGACGACGGCGACGATCTCGCCCGCGGTGAGCGTGAGGTCGACGTCGCGCAGCACATGCCGGGGGCCGGTCGGGGTGTCGAACGAGCGGGTGACGCCATCGATGCGGACGGTGTGCGCGGCGGTGGGCGGCAGGGTTCGTGGCGCGGCCGGGGTGTGGATGAGGTTGGTCATGGGTGGTCCTGAACTCCGTGGGGGAGCGACCGGGGATCGCCGGCGGCCGCGGGACGACTGCGCGCTGGCAGGGGGCGGCCTCGTGGGGCCGCAGGGCTCACCTGCCGGCGGTGTGGCGCATTCGACAGCCGCGGCGGCAGGGTTCGGGGGCGGTGCGGGTGGTGCGCATGGCCCCTCCTTCCTGTGCCGTGGGCCGCGAGGCGTCTCAACTGGTGAGACTGTCCCATCTCTTGGACTGCACGCTAGACAGACCGCCGAGGTGGAACAACCCGTGTCTCAGAATGCGGTCGACCGGAGGGACTGCATCGTGAGATTCACGCCGCCGGTGCCCGATGACCAGGGGTGATCCGGGCGGTGAAAAACACCCTCAGGGGCAGCGCGCGGCGTACCCGCTGCGGCGACGATGGGCCAACGCGATCAACGGGGAGGCGGGCCATGGCGTCGCGTCATGTGTGGAGAGTGATCGGAGCGGCCGTGGCGGGCGCGTCGGTGCCGCTGTCGGCGGGATGCGCGTCCGCGGGCATGACGACGTGCGCCGAGTACGCGTCCCACGACCGCTCGGATCGGCGCAACATCGTCATCGAGATGATCCGCGACCGCGGGCTCGACCCAGGCGCCGACACCTTCGCCGTCGTCGAGGTCGGACGCGAGATCAACCTGTACTGCGGCATGGCCGACAGTTGTCGGCCCGCACCGGCGCGCCGCGACGCGCCGATCGTGGGCGGCGTGCACTGGAGCACGTTCGAGGAGTGAGACGCGCCGCCCCGCAGGACGGGGCTCGCCCGGTCGCACGCTCTCCCCGAGGAGTTGTCCCCGGGGGCCTCTACCGTCCACCTCGTGACCGATGACAACGTGACCGCCGACTTCGCCCCCGACCCGCGCGCGGCTTCGCTCGACGACGCCCGGGAGGAGGCCGCGTGAACATGCAAGACGCCCTCTGCCTCGCGCGCCCGGCGCTGCAACACGCCGTCGCCACGGGCTCCTACCTGGCGACCCTGGAGGCCCAGCAGGCCGGCGCGAGCGGCCCGGAGAAGGTGGAGATCCTGGTCGCCTACGGCGACGCCTGGAGGGAACTCGACCGCTGGCTCACGGCGCACGGGGCCCCGGATGACCGCGAGTGGATCAAGCGTGCCGCGCCCCATGACGCCCTCTGAGCGGGCCCGCCGCGACTTGGCCCTCTGCGACCTGCGCCAACGTCTCATCGCGGCCCTGGCTGGCGCGTGCCTGGAGGCCTACCGCGCGGCCCCCGAGGAGGAGCGCGAATCCGTCTTCTCGGCGTTCCTGGAGGCCCAGACCGCGCTGGAGGCATGGCTCCCCGAGTAGCCCCGCGGGCACCGCGAGCGCCCCGCCGCTGGCAGTCCAGACACGGCGCCCACCGCTCACGGATCCATATCGCCCACGAATCCATGCTCTCCGTTCGGCGTGGGGTTGACGGCCCAGGGCCGAGCCGCTCCGGCGCTTCGCCCGTGGGCACGGTTGACGATTCTCGCGGAGTGAGAGGGGAGCCCTCGCGGCTTCATCCCTGCGCGGCCCGCTGAGACACTGACGCCATGACCACGACCCCCACCCGCACCCCCCGCGTCCGCGCCTCCGAGCTCGTCGGCCGAGGGTGGCTCAACACGGGCGGCACGTCACTGCGCCTGGAGGACCTGCGCGGGCGGATCCTGGTGCTGGACTTCTGGACGTTCTGCTGCGTCAACTGCCTGCACGTCCTGGACGAGCTGCGCGAGCTGGAGGAGCGGCACCGCGACGTCCTGGTGATCGTCGGGGTGCACTCACCCAAGTTCGAGCACGAGGCCGACCCGGTCGCGCTCGCCGCCGCCGTCGAGCGCTACGAGGTGCGCCACCCCGTGCTCGACGATCCCGACCTGGTCACGTGGGGCGCCTACACCGCGCGCGCCTGGCCGACCCTCGTCGTCGTCGACCCCGAGGGGTATGTCGTCGCGCAGATGGCGGGCGAGGGGCACGCCTCGGCGCTCGAGGCGCTGGTCGCCGAGCTGGTCGCCGAGCACGAGGCCAAGGGCACGCTGCACCGCGGCGCAGGTCCGTACGTGCCGCCCGAGCCGACGTCGGGCACGCTGCGGTTCCCCGCCAAGGCGATCGCGCTGCCGGGCGGCGACCTGCTGGTCGCCGACGCCGGCCACCACTCGCTCGCGCGGCTCGCGCCCGACGGCGAGACGCTGGTGCGGCGCATCGGCTCGGGCGAGCGCGGGCTGGTCGACGGCCCGGCGGACGTGGCCCGGTTCTCCGAGCCCAACGGGCTGTGCCTGGTGCCCGACGAGCTGCGCCCCTGGCTCGGGTACGACGTGCTGGTCGCCGACACGGTCAACCACGCGCTGCGCGGCGTCTCGCTCGACTCCGGCGAGGTCGTCACGGTCGCCGGGACGGGCGAGCAGTTCATGGTGGGCGGTCGTGAGAACGTCGCCGAGCCTGGCCGCCCGCCGCGGGCCTACGGCCTGGGGTCGCCCGAGCTGCCCGTGCCGGACCGGCTCCCGCCCACGTGGGTGCGGCTGTCGTCGCCGTGGGACGTCGCGTGGTCGCAGGAGCTGGCGGCCTTCGTCGTCGCGATGGCCGGCAACCACACGCTGTGGGCCTTCGACGCCAAGGAGGGCAGTCTCACCCTGCTCGCCGGGACGATGAACGAGGGCCTGGAGGACGGCCCCGGGCGCACGGCGTGGTTCGCGCAGCCGTCGGGGCTCGCGGTGCGCCGCGACCTCGACCCGGCGACCGGCGCGACGAGCGAGACGCTCTGGCTCGCCGACTCCGAGACATCCGCGCTGCGCCGCGTCACACCGCGCGCCGGCGACGTCGAGGTCTCCACCGCCGTCGGGCAGGGGCTTTTCGACTTCGGCCACCGTGACGGCGACGCCGGCCAGGCGCTGCTGCAACACCCGCTCGGCGTGGCCACGCTGCCCGACGGCTCCGCCGTCGTCGCCGACACCTACAACGGGGCGCTGCGCCGCTACGACCCGCTGTCCGGGCAGGTCACGACCATCGCGACGGGCTTGGCCGAACCGTCCGACGTGCTGGTCGAGGTCGACTCGGGCGCCGACGGGCAGGCCGGGGCGGGCCAGGCGAGCGTCCGCCTGCTGGTCGTCGAGTCTGCGGCGCACCGGCTCACGCGGATCGCGCTGCCCGCGTCGCTCGCGGGCGAGGTGCTCGACGGCGGCGCGCGCCGCACGCAGCGCCCGGCCACCGCCGTCGGGCCCGGGGCGTTGCGCCTGGAGGTGCCGTTCGTGCCGGCGCCGGGGCAGAAGCTCGACGACCGCTGGGGGCCGTCCGCGTCGTTGCAGGTCAGCGCCACGCCGCCCGAGCTGCTGCTCGCGGGAGAGGGCACGGGCACCGATCTGCTGCGCGACCTGGTGGTCAACCCGGCCATCGGCGAGGGCGTTCTGCACGTGACCGCCAAGGCCGCGAGCTGCGACGCCGAGGGCGAGTTCCCCGCGTGCCACCTGGCCCAACAGGACTGGGGCGTGCCGATCACGGTCACCCCCACCGGCGCGACGACCCTCACCCTCCCCCTGCGCGGCTAACGCGGCGGCGGCGAAGGCCGCGCGGTCTGGTCGTCGGCTCGCGGTCTGGTCGTCGTTCCCATCCGACGACCAGACCACAAACCGACGACCAGACGCCCGGGCGTCAGCCGCCCAGCGTGGTGCGGGCTGCGGCGAGGCGGGCCAGGGGGACGCGGTACGGGCTGCACGAGACGTAGTCCAGCCCGATCGCGTCGAAGATCGCGATGCTGGCCGGGTCGCCGCCGTGCTCGCCGCACACCCCCGTCTTGAGCCCCGGCTTGGTCGACCGGCCCTTGGTCACGCCGATGCGCACCAGCTCGGCCACGCCCTCGGCGTCGATCGACGCGAACGGGTTGGCCGGCACGATGCCCGCCTCCAGGTACGAGGCGAGGAACGAGCCCTCGGCGTCGTCGCGCGAGATGCCGACGGCGGTCTGCGTCAGGTCGTTGGTGCCGAAGGAGAAGAAGTCGGCGTGCTCGGCGACCCGGTCGGCCGTGAGGGCCGCGCGCGGCAGCTCGATCATGGTGCCCACGGTGTAGTCGAGCGCCACACCCGCCGCGGCGATCTCCTCGTCGGCCGTGCGGACGATGACCTCGCGCATGCGGCGCAGCTCCTCGGCGAAGCCCACGAGCGGCACCATGATCTCGACGTGCGGGTCGAGCCCGCGCCCGAGCACCGCGATCGCGGCCCGGATGATCGCGCGCGTCTGCATGACGCAGATCTCCGGGTACAGCAGCGACAGCCGCACACCGCGCGTGCCGAGCATCGGGTTCATCTCGTGCAGCCGCTTGACGTGCGCGAGCAGCGTGCGCGCCGCGACCAGCTCGTCCGACGGCGGCGCCCCGGCGCCCGCGGCCTCGAGCCGCTGCACCAGCAGCGACTGCTCGACCAGGTCGGGCAGGAACTCGTGCAGCGGCGGGTCGATGAGCCGGATGGTGACCGGCAGCCCGGTCATGGCCGCGAAGATCTCGTCGAAGTCGCTCTGCTGCATGGGCAGCAGGTCGGCGAGGGCGGCGCCCCGGGCCTCGGCGTCGGACGCGAGGATCATGCGCTGCACGACCGGCAGCCGGTCGGCGGCCATGAACATGTGCTCGGTGCGGCACAGGCCGATGCCCTCGGCGCCCAGCTCGCGCGCCTTGGCGGCGTCGGGGCCGGTGTCGGCGTTGGCTCGCACCCCCAGGCGGCGCACCTCGTCGGCCCAGCCGAGCACCTCGCGGAAGTCGTCGGTGATCTGCGGCGGCACCAGGTCGAGCGCCCCGAGGTACACGTTGCCGGTCGAGCCGTCGAGCGTCACGGTGTCGGCCTCGGTCAGCACGGTCTTGCCGATGGTGACGGTGCGGGCCGCGGCGTCGATCTGCAGCTCGCCGGCGCCCGCGACGCACGGCTTGCCCATGCCGCGCGCGACGACGGCGGCGTGCGACGTCATGCCGCCGTGCGCGGTCAGCACGCCCTGCGCCGCGACGACGCCGTGGATGTCGTCGGGCGTGGTCTCCCAGCGCACCAGCACGACGGCGTCGCCGGCCTTGCCGCGCTCGGCGGCCGTGTCGGCGTCGAACACGAGGCGTCCGACGGCCGCGCCGGGCGAGGCGTTGAGGCCGCGCGTGACCGGGGTGGCCGTGTGCGCGGGGTCGAGGCCCGGGTGCAGGAGCTGGTCGAGCTGCTCGGGCTCGATGCGGCGCAGCGCGGTGGCGCGGTCGATCACGCCCTCGTCGACCATGTCGCGCGCGACCTTGAGGGCGGCCGCGGCGGTGCGCTTGCCGTTGCGGGTCTGCAGCAGGTAGAGCTTGCCCTCCTCGATGGTGAACTCGATGTCCTGCATGTCGCCGTAGTGGCTCTCGAGCAGCGCCATGGTGTCGATGAACTGGCCGTACGCCTCGGGCAGCACCGACTCGAGCTCGGCCAGCGGGCGCGGCGTGCGGATGCCGGCGACGACGTCCTCGCCCTGGGCGTTGACCAGGAACTCGCCGTAGAGCTCCTTGGCCCCGGTCGACGGGTTGCGCGTGAACGCGACGCCCGTCGCGGACGACTCGCCGCGGTTGCCGAACACCATCTGCTGGATGTTGACGGCGGTGCCGAGGTCGTCGGAGATGTTGTTCAGGCCGCGGTACACCCGGGCGCGCGGGTTGTCCCAGGAGGCGAAGACGGCGCCCACCGAGCGGCGCAGCTGCTCGCGCGGGTCGGTGGGGATGTCGGCGCCGTTCGCGCGCGCCACGCGGCGGAAGGTCGCCACGAGCTCGCGCAGGTCGTCGACGCTCAGGTCGGTGTCCAGCCCCGCGCCGCGACGGTGCTTGAGCGCGGTGAGCTCGTCCTCGAACGCGTGCGCGGGCACGCCTTCGACGACCTCGCCGTACATCTGCACGAACCGGCGGTAGGAGTCCCAGGCGAAGCGCGCGTTGCCGGTCTCGGCGGCCAGGGCCGCGGCGGCGTCGTCGCTGATGCCGAGGTTGAGGATGGTGTCCATCATGCCGGGCATCGAGAACACCGAGCCCGAGCGGACCGAGACCAGCAGCGGACGCTCGCCGCCGCCGAGCGTGCGTCCGGTGCGCCGCTCGAGCGCGTCGAGGCGGGCCTCGATCTGCGCCCACAGGGCCTCGGGCCAGACGCCGTCGGCCTGCATCGTGGCCACGCACGCCTGCGTGGTGACCGTGAAGCCGTCCGGGACGGGCACGCCGATGCGCGTCATCTCGGCGAGGCCGGCGCCCTTGCCGCCGAGCAGGGACTTCATGCCTGCGTCGCCTTCGGCGAAGTCGTAGACGTAGCCGTGGTCCGGAGCCGCTGTGGCGGGGGTGGTGGGGGTGGCCGATGCGGTCATCGATCCTGTCCTTCCGGTAGCGGGCGTGCGGGGGGAGCGGAGTCGGGGGGAGTGGGGTTCGGGGCGTGCGCGGCGAGCGCACGACGGCGTGCGGTGACCAGCTCGATGACCCGGCCGGCGGCCTCCTCGAGCGCGAGCGCGGTGGTGTCCAACACCGGGCAGCCGAGCCGGCGCTGGATGCGCTTGACCTCGTCGAGCTCGTCGAAGATGCCGACCAGGTCCGCGTATCCGCCCAGGCGCCCGCCCTGGGCCCCGGCCACGGGCAGGCCGCCCGCGCCCATGAGGTCCACGCGTCGGCGCCGGATGGCGAGCAGCCGTTCGGGGTCGATCGTCAGGCCGACGACCTTCCACGGGTCGGCCTCGAACAGCTCGGGCGGCGGCGCCACCCCGGTCACCAGCGGCACGTTGGCGGTGCGGTAGCCGAGGTAGCCCAGGTACATCGACAGCGGCGTCTTGCCCGTGCGCGAGGCTCCGACCAGCACGATCTCGGCCTCGGTCAGCGAGTCGGTCAGGTTCCCGTCGTCGTTGGCGACGGCGAACTCCATGGCGTGGATGCGCTCGAAGTAGTCGGCGGCGAGGCCCACCGGCTGCACCATGCGTGCGGGGTGCCGGCCGGTGCGGGCGATGACGGCGTCGAGCGCGGGCGCCATGAGGTCGGCGAACGGCACCGCGAGCTCGCGGCAGGCGGCCTCGACGCGGTCGTGCAGCGTGATGTCGACGACGGTGCAGAACACGACGGCGGCGCCGGGCGCCTCGCGCAGCGCGGCGATCGCGTCGTCGACCCCCGCGGCGTCGTGGATGCGGGGGTGGCGCACGACGACGACCTCAAGGTCGGGGTACTGCGCCTGGACCGCGCGGGCGACGCGCGCCCCGGTGTCGCCCGTCGAGTCGGCGACCACGTGGATGTCGACTACGCGCCCCGGTGCGGTCATGTCGCTCAGACTAGGCGGGAGCCGTCCCGGGGGCGCCGGTCGACGGCCCGGTCCGTTCGGCCACATGGCGCGCCACGGCCCCTGATCCTGGCGCGATGTGGGCGCCTGGCGTTGCGAACAGCCCCGGCAGGTCGAGCAGCGAGTCGACGACGTGGGCTCGCGCGGCCTGCGGGCGGTGCGCATGCAGGTACCCCCACGGGCCGCGGCGCAGCAGCACGGGGACCATGCCCGCGTCGGCGGCCGGCAGCACGTCGTTGTCGACGCGGTCGCCGACGTAGGCGATCTCGGAGGCGTCGACGCCCGCCAGGTCGGCGACCGCCGCGAAGAACGCCGGGTCGGGCTTCTCGACCCCGAGCTCGGCCGAGTTGCGGATCGCGTCGACGGGCAGGTCCATCGCGCGCAGCGCGGTCAGCGCGTGCGGGGGCTGGTTGCCGGCGATCACGAGCCGCAGCCCCGCGGCGCGCAGTGCGGTCAGCGCGGGCACGACGTCGGGGTACAGGTCCTCGGCGTCGAACCCGTTGCGCAGGCCGTCGGGGTCCGCGGCCGCCCACGCGGCCTCCTCGGCGGCCAGGTCGAGGCCCGGTCGCACCAGGTCGAAGGCGGCCTGGTGCGGCAGGTCGAGCGCCGCGCACGCGCCGAGCATGGCGTGGAACGTCAGGGCCGGCACGCCGAGCCGCGCGGCCCAGCGGGTCCAGATCCGGGTCTCGTCGATCAGGGTCTCGCCGACGTCGAACACCACCGCGCGCACCATGCGCGCCAGCCTACGGCGCGGGTTGCGGGCGGGTGCGGTCGGCGCGGGGCGGCGAAGATCACCTGCGCGCGGGTGTCATCCGATCGTGAAGAGCACGTCGGACGTCGTCACGGCCGACCCCGGGCCGGGCAGGCCGGTGAGCGAGGCGGGGTCCGCGTCGAGCGCGACCACGGGCACCAGGGGCGAGCGTCCGCCGTCGCGCACCGCCGTCGGGTCCCAGGACGTGACGGGCTGTCCGGCCACGACCCGGTCGCCCTCGGCGGCGTGGGCCACGAACCCGGCGCCGCGCAGTTCGACGGTGTCGATCCCCAGGTGCACCAGCACCGACCGGCCGTCGTCGGCGGCGACCACGAACGCGTGCGGGCGCAGCTTGACGACGCGCCCGTCGATGGGGGAGACGACGTCGGCGCCCCGGGACGGGTCGGGCGCGATGGCCGTGCCCGGACCGACGAGCCCGGCCGAGAACACCGGGTCGGGGACGTCGGTGACGGCCACGACGGTCCCGGCGACGGGGGCACAGACCACGAGCGGCGTGTGCATCGTTTTCCCTCCCCCGAAGTGCGCCCCGTGACGAAGCGATCAGGCGAACGGTACTCGCAGGCCCGCGCACGTCGCGCACCCGGCGGGCAGCGACGGCCCACCCGTCGCCCGCGCGCGCCGACACGTATCGTCGAGATATGGACCCGGCCATCCCGGTGACGCTGTCGACCGCCTCGGTGTACCCGCGACGGGTCGCCTACGCGTTCGAGTCCGCGGCCGAGCTGGGCTACGACGGCGTCGAGGTCATGGTGTGGTCCGATCCCGCCACCCAGGATCCGGCGGTGCTCGCGCGCCTGTCGGCGCACCACGCCATGCCCATCCGCAGCCTGCACGCCCCGACCCTGCTCGTCAGCCAGGGCGTGTGGGGCCGCGACCCGGCGCTCAAACTGCGCCGCACCGTCGACATGGCGCGCGAGCTGGGCGCCGGCGCCGTCGTCGTACACCCCCCGTTCCGCTGGCAGTACCGCTACGCGCGCGGCTTCCAGGACCAGGTGCGTGAGCTGGAGGCGACCACGGGCGTGACGCTCGCCGTCGAGAACATGTACCCGTGGAAGGCGCGCTCACGCAGCGACCGGCACTACGTCGCCTATCTGCCCGGCTGGGACGCGACCGAGCACGACTACGACTCCGTGACGCTCGACCTGTCGCACGCCGCCGTGGCCCACCAGTCGGGGATGGAGCTCGTCGCGACCTTCGGCGACCGGCTGCGCCACCTGCACCTCGCCGACGGCACGGGCGTGCCGCGTGACGAGCACCTGGTCCCGGGGCGCGGCTCGATGGACTGCGCCGAGGTGCTCGTCGAGCTCGCCGCGCGCGGCTGGCGCGGCGACGTCGTCGTCGAGATCTCGACACGGCGCGACCGATCGGCGCACGAACGGCACGGCGACCTGGAGGCCGCGCTGAGGTTCGCGCGCTCCTATCTGGCGGCCGTTCCGACGCCGTATCGGCCGCCGGCGCCCGAGCGCCGACACCTACCCGCCGACGCATGGTGAGACGAGCGCGTCGAGAACGGTTTCTCAGCGCCACGATGTCGTTCGGATAGTGCCACAGGCGCGCTGGGGCAGTATGCCCGGGCAGACGGTGGAGGGTCCCCCACGTAGGGCTGGGGGCGAGGCCGGGAGCGCGCATGAAACACACCCACCGCAGCCACCGGGGAGGCGTCCTGGCGGCCGACCGCTCGACCCTCCTGGAGATCGCCGAGGTGCTCGACGCCGTCTGCGCCGCACGAGCGACGCTCGACCCCGAGGCCGGAGACGACTGCGGGCTGCGGTGTGCGCTGTTCGAGCTGCTCGACCAGCCGACGCAGGAGCTGTGGGAGCAGGTGCGCGAGATGGAGGTCGCGCGCGGCCTTCTGCCCGGGACCATGGCCTACCTGCCCGGGATGGCCGCGCCGTCGCCGCTCGGCCTGACGCTCGGCGACATCGTCTACGCGTTCGGCCTGCCCGACCTCGTGTGTCCCTCCCGGGGTGCGCTGCTGCGCGCCCTGCGGTGGGCCGTCGCCGCCCCCGGCGGCCGGGGGCAGGGCTGACGTGATGGAGGCTGCTGCGACTTCGACGTCGGACCAGGCGCGTTCCGCACGGGTTTATGGCCGCGACGTACTCACATCGACCGCATCGAGCACTCAGGTGGCCGACGATGCGCGCCGGGGTGCCCGGTCCAGCGCCGAGGGTCGTGGCGACACGAGGAGGACGACCCCCATGACGCTCAGCACCCCGATGGCCCGACCGATGTCCCGTCGCTCGGCCCTCGCCGCGCCCGCCCCCCGCACGCACCGCCCCACGCGCCTCACCACGGGGTGCCCCTTCGAGCCCGAGCCCGGCGCCGCGGTCAGCGTGCGTGAGTGGAAGGGCGATGAGGACCTCGCCCAGCTCGGCTCGCTCGTGCCGGTCACGGCGCGCCCCGAGTCGTTCCACCTGCAGACGCGCACCGCCCGCTTCGGCTCGTTCGACGTCACCTACATGGTGCACGGCCCGCTGCGCTTCGAGCCCGCCGCCGACAACTTCGGCCACGACGTCAAGACGCTGCGCATGGTCGTCGTGCTCGACGGCGAGGTCGTGCTGCGCACCGGTGACGCCCTGCACGGCGAGCAGGCCACGCTGCGCCGCCGCGACGGCGCCCTCGTGCTCGGCTGGGCGCCTGTCAGCTACACCGCCGCCGCGCCCGCCCGCGTCGTCGTGGTGGACGTGCCCGTGGACCACGACGCGCTGGTCGGTCTGCCCGAGACCGCCCCGTTCGTCGTCGGCGGCTCGGAGACGGCGCTGCTGTCCGCGCTGGCCGCGTTCGCGCTCGACCTGCTGCGCCAGGACGTGGAGACGCTCACCCCCGCGGTGCGCGCCCAGGTGACCGACTCGCTCGAGTCGCTCTACTCGGGCACCGTCTCGACGCTCGCCGTCCCGAGCGGCGGCGACTGGAACCGCCGCAGCCAGCGCATGCACGTGGTGCGCTACATCGCGACGCACTACGCCGACCCGCAGCTCGGCCCGACGACGCTCGCCGCACACCTGGGCATGTCGAAGCGCTCGCTGCAGCGCCTGTTCGAGGGCGAGAAGATGTCCGTCTCGCAGCTCGTGCAGGCCAAGCGCGTCGACCAGGTGCTGCTGCGCCTGCGCGACCCGCGCTACGCCGGCACCTCGCTCGACGAGCTCGCCGTCCTGACCGGCTTCGGCTCCGCCCTCGCCCTGCGCCGCGCGGTGCAGGCCGCCACGGGCCGCACGCCCTCGGCGCTGCGCCAGGAGGCCCTGACCGGCTGGACCGCGTAACACGCGAGATCCCCGAACCCCCCGACCGCCACGGTGACCCCGTGAGCGGGCGGGGGGTTCGTCGCGTCAGCGGGCGGCGCGGTCAGGCGGCGCGGTCAGACCGCGCGCTCAGACCGACAGCACGCGGCTCATGTCGGCGCGGTTGTCGACGCCCAGCTTGCGGAAGACCCGGTGCAGGTGGTTCTCGACGGTGCGGACCGAGATGAGCAGGCGGCGGGCGATGTCCTGGTTCGTCATGCCCGACGCCGCCAGGCGCGCGATCTCGTCCTCGCGCGCGGTGAGCTCGGCGCCCTCGGCGGCCGAGCGCATGCCCGCGGCGGCCTCCGCGCCCCACGCCTCCAGACGCCGTCTGGCCTCCTCGTGCACCTCGGCGGCGCGCGCCGCGGCGCCTGACGCGCGCAGCGCCGACAGCCCGGCGGTGTAGGCGGCCGTCGCGGTCCACACCAGGCCGGCGTCGGCGTGCCGGTCGCCGACCGCGACGAGCGCCTCGGGGTCGCCGTCGCACAGCGCGGCGACGAACCTGTCGAACTGGCGCACGAGCGGCGCCGGCATCTCGGCGGCCACGTCGGCTAGCACGGAGCCACGCAGCGGCGTCGGCTCCTCGACGACGGCGAGCATGCCGCACACGTACCCCGACATCGCGTAGCCGGCCTCGAGCAGCGTCTCGGCCTCGGACCACAGGCGCTCGGCGGCCAAGGCGCGCGCCTGGATCGGCGGCAGGTCGGCGCCGTCGAGCCGGGCGATCGCGAGCGTCGGCGAGCCCAGCGGGAACGGGCCGGGGCCGGTGCGCAGCGCCAGGGCCTGCTGCGCGAGGGTGCGCGCCGTCGTGCCGCGGCCCTCGTCGGCCGCCAGGCCCGCGGCCATCGACAGCAGCGCGACATGCTGCGGGCGTTCGAGCGCGGGCAGCACCCCCGAGGACAGCACCGACCCGAGCAGGGTGCGCAGCTCCCCGGCGCGCCCGCGCAGCGTGAGCACCTGCGCGGCGACGTACGCGGCGCCGACGATCCCCTCGACGTCGTGCTCACGGCGGGCCTCGGCGAGCAGGTCCTGGGCCTCGGCGAGCGCCTCGTCGAGGCGCGCCTCGAGCATCAGCGCCCAGGGGCGGGCGGTGACGCGGGCGAGGGCGAACGTCGAGGTCACCTGGCCCAGCCCGTCGATGACCTCGAGCGCCTCGGCCGAGCGCCCCTGCGCGAGCAGCAGCTCGGCGCGCACGGTGCCCACGATCTCGCGTGTGTCGACGGGGGCCGTGGCGATGTCGGCGGCCGCGGGCAGCTCGTCGGGGTCGGGCGCGTGGTCGACCAGCAGCACGATGAAGGCCTCGATGCCGTCGACGAGCTGGACCCACTCGTCGGCCTCCTCACGCGCCTGTTCGAGCACCGCGTGCACCCATTCGAGGTTGTGCTCGACGGCGCCCAGAAACAGCGCGTACCAGTCGTCGAAGGCGACGAGCTCGCGTGAGTCGCCCGTGCGCGGCGTGGCCTCGCGCACCGCGAGCACCGACTCGGCGTCGGCGCCGGTCACGAGCATGGTGCGCAGCAGCACGGCCGCCGTGCGCGGCGTGGGGTTGTCCTCCCACTCGGTGCGACGCACCAGCAGCTCGCGGTGCCAGTGCTCCTGCAGGAGGCGGTTGACGATGACGTCGGCCTCACCGGCGCGTTCGAGCGCCACGCGGGACCGTCCCGCGTCGGCGGCGCCCACCAGCCGCCACGGCGCCGTGCCGAGCGGCGGCTGCTGCACCTTGACCCCGCCGAAGGCGCTCGTCACGGCCTCGTCGACGCGCAGGTGCCGCGCCCCGACCCCCTGGTGGCGGAAGAACTCGACGATCGCGGGCGGGAACAGGCTGACGAGCATCTTGTCGTCGCGCGGCACGAAGCGCAGCAGGCGGTACCCGTCGAGCTCCTCCAGCACGTCCCACGGCATGAGGCGACGCGCCATCGTCACGTCGATGGTCCCGGCCAGGGCGAGCGTGTGCAGCCCGTCGACGCCCTCGGGGCTCAGGCGCGCCAGCAGCGGGTCGACCGAGCGCACCATCTCGGGCGACCACAGCTCGGGCCCCGCGGACCAGACGCCGTCGACCCGGCGCAGCGAGCCGTGCAGTCGGGCGCTGGTGGCCAGCGCGAGGCTCAGCCCGGGCAGGCCGCCCGATCCGGAGAACACCCGGCTGACCGCGGCCGACTCGATCGGCCCGCCCAACGCCTCGATGAGCAGCGTCTGGGTGTCGACGTAGCCCAGCGGCGGGACCTGCAGCGAGACCCCCGGCAGCACGGCCGCCGGGACGCGGGTGGGCGCGCGCAGCACGCGCGGGGCGGGGCGGGACGTGGTCAGCAGGGGGAACGCGGACATCGCGTGGGCCGCCGCGATCGCTCCCGCGGAGATCTCGTCGAGGTCGTCGACGTCGTCGACGACGAGCAGGGTGCTGCCGCCGCGCACCGCGGAGGTGATGCCCTGCACCGCGGCGGACACCGCCGTCGTCGGCGCCTGGGGGCCACCGCCCTGGCGGGCGACGAGTCCGGCGACCGACAGCGCCTCCAGCGGGCGGTCGCGCAACGCGAGGACCCCGTGGGCGTGGATCACCTGCCAGCCCGCGTCCTCCAGCTCCGCGGCGACGGCGCGTGCGAGCACGGAGCGCCCCGAGCCGGGCAATCCCTGCAAGTCGACGCTCGTGCCGGCGAGAAGGTGCTTGACGGCGTCGTCGCGCACGTCGACGTGCAGGGTTCCGTGCGGCGTCATGGAGCACATCGTCACCCACAGGACCACTCAGTGCCACGCGGTAGAGCAGGCAGCGCCAATGGCCTCAAGCGGCCTGGCCAGGCCCCGATTGTTGAGGGACCGCGGTAGGGAGCGATCCTCAAGCCCGGGCGGCACCGTCCCCTCGCCGCCCCGCGCCGGTCACGCCGCGAAGGGCCGGCGCCCGCGCGACATCCCCCCGTGCGCGTGGGCGCCGACCGCCCGGGCCGACGCCAGCCGCCGGTTCTGCCCGTCTGATATCAGGGAGGACTCCGTGGACGCGACGCACACGACGTGCCGACGCCGGACGATCACGCGCGACCCGCTCGGGTCATCGCGCGCGGGCGACTCGCCCCTGCCTGTGGTCGCGGGTTAGGCGCATCCCATGGCATCCGTGCAGTCGGAACGACGGCGTTCGGCTCGATTCGGCGCGTATCTGGTCTCGCTGGTCCAGCTCGGCCCCATCACCACGCGCATCGCGGGTGACAACTTCGGGCACCCATGGCGCGCGGTGCGCCTGGTCGTCGTGCTCGACGGCGAGGTCTCGCTCAAGACGGCGGGCACCATCGAGGTGCTCGGCCCCCGCTCCGCGGCGCTCGCCGTGGGCTGGCGCCCGCTGGAGGTCTCCTCGCCCGGCGCGCTGCTCATCGAGGTCGACGTGGCCGTGGAGCGCACCGCGATGCGGGGCACGTTCGACGACGCGCCGCTGACCGTGTGGGGCCCCGAGACGGTGCTGCCGAGCGCGACGGCGTCGGCGTTGCGCGAGCTGCTGTGCCGCCCGGGCGTGGTGCCCGAGGTGCGCGCCGAGACCGTGCGCGTCGTCGAACAGCTCGTCGGCGCCGTGGCGACCTGCCGACCCGAGACGCGCTCGACGGCGCTGCTCGAGCAGGTCGAGCGCTCGCGCGTCGTGCAGTACATCGCCGCCCACCACTCCGAGCGCGACCTGACGCCCGCGGCCATCGCCGAGCACTTCGGCGTCTCGACGCGCACGCTGCACCGCCTGTTCGAGGGCGAGGAGCGCACGGTGTGCGGGTGGATCGCGCACGAGCGGCTGCGCTCGGCGCTCTCGCGCCTGCACGACCCGCGCTACGCGGCCGTCACGCTGGAGGACGTGGCCGAGCTGTGCGGGTACGGCAGCGCGCTGGCCCTGCGCCGCGCGGTCCAGGCCGCGACGGGCTCGACGCCGTCGGAGCTGCGCTCGCGCCTGGCGAGCTGAGCCTCAGGCCGCGGCCTCGCGGGCGCCCACCGCACGCAGCACGAACCGTTCGGCGGCGCGCACGGCGCGCTCGCGCGCGACCGGCTCCTCGGGGATCAGCCGGCCCGACAGGCAGGCGTTGACGAGTTGCACGGTCGGGTCGATGTCCTGGTCGGGGAACTCTCCCGTGCGGATCCCCTCGGTGAGGATGCGGCGCAGGATCGACTCGACGATCTCGGCGTGCTCACGCAGCCGCTGCAGCGTCGGCCGCGACAGCACGGTGCGCAGGTCGGGCCCGGGGGCCAGGTGGAACATGCGCGAGAGCTGGGCCTGCTGGCGGATGTAGGTGCGCAGCTGCTCGACCGGCTCGTCGACGCCGTCGAGCGCGCGCTCGAGGCGGCGGGCGTACTCCTCGGTCTCGTGGGTGATGAAGCCCAGCAGCAGCGCCTCCTTGTCCGGGAAGTGGTTGTACACCGCGGTGCGTCCCACCCCGGCCGTCGCGGCGATGTCGGCGAGCGTGATGGTGTCGAACCCGCGCTCGGCCATGAGCGTCGAGAGTGCGGTGAAGAGCCGTTGCCGGGTCATCTGGCGGTGTTCGTGCAGGCTCTTCCCGATGATCTTGGGCATGCTGACATCATAGGGTGAGACTGTCAGTACGGGTTATTCGCCCGGAAAGTGGCCGTACGCTGCGAGGATGCGCAACGACGAGACCGTGCCCGAGATCGATCCCGAGATCGATCCCGACACCAAGGACTGGACCTGGGTCCTGGAGCGCCCCTGCCCCGAGTGCGGCTTCGACGCGGCCGCGGCGGACCCACTGGGCGTGGGCGACGCGGTGCGCGCGACGCTCCCGCGCTGGTCCGCGGTGCTCACACGCCAGGATGTGCGCACGCGTCCGGCCCCCGGCGTCTGGTCGCCGCTCGAGTACGCCGCGCACGTGCGCGACGTGTTCCGGGTCTTCGACTCCCGCCTGGCCGCGATGCTCGCGCACGACGATCCGACGTTCGCCAACTGGGACCAGGACGCCGCCGCCGTCGAGGCCGACTACGCGAGCCAGGACCCGGCCGAGGTCACGCGCGGGCTGGCGGCCGACGGCGAGGCGATCGCCGCGCGGTTCGACGCCGTCGGGCCGCAGCGGCTCGAACGCCCCGGGCGGCGCTCCAACGGGTCGCGGTTCACCGTCCGCACGCTCGGGCAGTACTTCCTGCACGACGTGGTCCACCACCTGCACGACGTCGGCGCGTAGGGCGCCCGCTGCGGCGGGGAGAGGTTCCGCGCCGTCGGCGTGGGCGCTACCGTTCCCCGCATGCCACAGCCCGAGGCCGCCGCGCCACCCGAGCGCGCGGCCGACCACACGCTCGTCGTCCCCGATCTCGCAGACTCCACGGCGCAGGCCCCGCACGCCGCGATGCCCGGCCTCGCCGCGGCGTGGTTCTCGGACGCCGCCTGGCTGCGCGAGCCGTCCGGTCCGCCGGCGCCGCGCCCGCGCGGCGCGCGGTTCCGGGGCGCGACGCCTGACGTCGACCCTGACCCTGAGCCCGGTGTGCTGCGGTTGGGGGAGCGGCACACGCTGACGGGACCGTTCCCCGTCGACGCCGACCGCGCCGCGGCGCTGGGCGCGCGCGCCGCGCAGCACGGCTTTCGCGCATGGACCATCGCGCCCGTCGACCCGGTCCGCGCCGAGCGCACGCAGCGGCCGGCGACGTACGACGACCGTGACGGCCTGAGCCGGGCCTTCGCCGCGGGCCTGCCCGAGGGCGAGGAGCTGCGCGTGGTGCGGTGGGCCGTCGCGGTGGCCCGCAAGCTCGGCGGGGCGGTGCTGGTCGACGGCCGCACGCCGCTCGCCCCAGACCCGGGCGCCGCGGTCGACCTGTCGCTGTACTCGGCCCACGCGCTCGATCCCGCCGACCTGCTCGGCCAGGTGCGCGGCCTGGTCGCGACCGCCGAGCCCGAGGAGCGCGCGACGAGCGCCGACGGCTCGCTCTCCTACGCCATCCGCGCGCGCACCTCCTACGACGGCGACCTGCGGGTGCGCGTCGCGCACGTCGACCGCGTGCCGCGCGCCCTGGGGGTGCTTGAGTGGCGGGCGTACGGCCCGTTCGCCTACCACCTGTCATGGATCCCGCAGGACCCCGACGAACTGCGGACCGAGCACCCCTCGGGGCTGCACCTGATCGCCCGCGGACGGATGTCCACCATCGTGGCGCGGCTGGCGACGGCGCTGCAGGCGCGCATCGCGGGCGTCCTGGTCGACGACGGCGGGTTCGTCGCGACGGGCGCCGAACTGGCCGCGCGCGTCGAGGGGCGCCACCACCAGGCGCGCGCCTGGGTCTGAGGCCAGGCCACGCGCGGGCGGCGGTGGACGGGTCCGGCGAGTATCCACAGGCTGTGTCCACAGGGTTGTGTGGATAGGCGCCGACAGCGGGACTCACCTGCGCAAACTGTTATCCACCGGGCGTCCACATAGCACACCGGCGTGCGCCGTGAGGGCGCGATGGGGGCGCGTCAGGGGCGCGGCGCCGGCGGGAGGGCGTTCGAGGGGCGGGAACCCGGGCGGGCGCGGCGAGCGCCGCGCGGGCGCTTCGTGGCCGCTTTCGCCGCGTGATCATGCGGTTCGCGTACCACAAGATCCGAGATCCGCTCTCCGACTGCCGCAAAGGCGACACTCGTCCGTCGTCGCGCTCCGCGGCCGTCGCGGCGCCGGTGGACCCGCCTCGGGGTGGCCCCGCGACGCGACGGGCGCCGTCGTCGGACGCTCTTCGTTCACCCGGCGTCCACATCTTTTGTCCCCAGGGCTGTGGACGGTGTGGGGATTCCGCGGCATAGCCTGTGGACGACGTTGTGGGACTATCCACAGGGTCACAGACCGCGCCCGGCCCCCTTGCACGGCCGCGGTCAGGGGGCTTGAATCGTGGCTACTGGTCTCCATGGCGACGGTCCACCCCACCCGATTCGGCGGGGCTTGCCGTCGCCCAGAGACACGGTCAACCGGAGAACGACGGACCATCCCGTACCGCGGTGCGGGCTGCGGGTGACGACGCAGGTGTCCGAGCGGGGCCGGAAGACCACCCGCGTCCGGAGGGCCGTGGTGAACGGGTCGGGGGGTCCCTCGCGAGGACCGGCCCTCTGCCCGACGGCCGCCGGAGCCGCGTCGTCGACGCGCGGCGCCCCTGGCGATCGGTGTCCACCCCTGGCCAGGGTCCGCGGAGGACTCCGAGGCCCCCCGGCGTTCCCGGGGGGCCTCGGCCATGCCCGGCCGGGCGCCACCGCGTCCACCGCAGGGGGGCCCGCCGCCAGATCCCGCGTCCGGCCCCACGTCGATAGTGTCGTGTCATGAGCAACCTCGACGCGCGCCCCGAGGAACAGGTCTGTGTGGCGGGGGTGTCGGGCGACGGCGTCGAGTTGCTCACCGCGCGGCAGGTGCCGCTGGGCGGCACGCGCTCGATGACGGTGCGCCGCACCATCCCGCAGCGCGCGCGGTCGTTGGTCGGGGCGTGGTGCTTCTGCGACCACTTCGGACCCGACGACGTCTCGCAGTCCGCCGGCATGCAGGTGGCGCCCCACCCCCACACGGGCCTGCAGACCGTGACATGGCTGTTCGAGGGCGAGATCCTGCACCGCGACTCGGTCGGGTCGCTCGTGGCGGTGCGTCCCGGCGAGCTCAACCTCATGACGGCCGGCGTCGGCATCTCGCACTCCGAGGAGTCGCCCCAGGCCGGCCGCCCACCGGTGCTGCACGGCGTGCAGCTGTGGACGGCGCTGCCCGCGTCGGCGCTCGGCGCCGCGCCGCACTTCGAGCACCACGCGGACCTGCCCGTCGCGCAGGCGGACGGCGCGCGGGTGCAGGTGTTCCTCGGCGCGCTCACCGTGGGCGGCGCCCGCCTGGCCTCACCCGCCACCGCGTACACCCCGCTCGTCGGCGCGCAGGTCGACCTCGCCCCGGGCGCGCGCCTCACGCTCGACGCCGACCCGGACTTCGAGCACGCCGTGCTCACCGACGCGGGCCAGGTGCGGCTGCAGGGCATGGCCGTGCCGCGCGACCAGCTCGGCTACGTCGGCCCGGGCCAGCGGCGCCTCGTCATCGAGGCGGGGCCGAGTCCCGCACGTGCGGTGCTGCTGGGTGGAGTTCCGTTCGGCGAGGACATCGTCATGTGGTGGAACTTCGTCGGCCGCTCGCACGACGACGTCGCGCGGGCGCGCGACGAGTGGATGGCCCAGGTCGCCGACGACCCCGCCGACGCCGCCGGGGTGGCCACCCAGTACACCGCGGGGGCGCCGTCGCGGCGCTTCGGGCAGGTGCGCGGGTACGACGGCGGCCCGCTGCGGGCGCCGACCATGCCTGATGTGCGCCTGCGCCCACGCACAAGGGCCCGGCCATGACGGCCGGGCCCTGAGGCGCTGGAGCGGGTGACGGGAATCGAACCCGCGCTGTCAGCTTGGGAAGCTGAAGTTCTACCATTGAACTACACCCGCGCAGCCGCACCGGTCATCGGTGCGTGCGGGTGCGATCATACCCATTGCGGGCGCCGCGGCCGAACCGGCGTCTCATAGCGACCCCGTTCCGCGCCTTCGGCGGCGGGCCGTTACGGTGGCTCCGTGCTGCTCTCCGACCGTGACATCCGCGCCGAGCTCGACGCAGGTCGCGTCGTCTTGGACCCGTACGAGCCGGGCATGCTCCAGCCGTCGAGCATCGACGTGCGCCTGGACCGCTACTTCCGGCTGTTCGACAACCACAAGTACCCCTACATCGACCCGTCCCAGGAGCAGCCCGACCTGACTCGCCTGGTCGAGGTCACAGGCGACGAGCCGTTCGTGCTGCACCCGGGCGAGTTCGTGCTCGGCTCGACGTACGAGTCGATCACGCTGCCCGACGACGTCGCGGCCCGCCTGGAGGGCAAGTCGAGCCTCGGGCGGCTGGGCCTGCTGACGCACAGCACGGCGGGCTTCATCGACCCGGGCTTCAGCGGCCACGTCACGCTGGAGCTGAGCAATGTCGCCACGCTGCCGATCATGCTCTGGCCGGGCATGAAGATCGGCCAGACGTGCTTCTTCCGGCTGTCGAGCCCGGCCGAGCACCCGTACGGCGCCTCGCAATACGGCTCGCGCTACCAGGGTCAGCGGGGCCCGACGGCGAGCCGATCGTGGCAGAGCTTCCACCGGACCGCGGTGTGAGCCCGAGGGAGGGAGCGGGGTGAGCACTCAGCCTCCTGTGCGCAGCGAGGGAGGGCAAACGCCCAGGCGCCGCTACGCTCGGTCGCGCCACGAAGGCGCGAGACAACGTTTTGCGCCCCTGCCCTCACGGAAGGAGCTGCGACGCATGGGCCAGACCGCCGGTGACACCGCGGCCTACCCCGCCCTCCCCCGCACCGTGACACGCGGCCACGAGGCCCGCCACCTGCTCGCGCTCCCCGCCGATGTCGAGGTCGACGAGGTCGAGGTGCTGGCCCTGTCACGGTTCGCGACCACCCGGTGGGAGGTCGTGCCACGCGACCTTCCCGGCGCCGACGTGCCCATGGGGCGCATGGCCGGACCAGGCGAGCCCGGGGTGCTGCGCGTGAGTCGGCACACGACCCTGACCGGCCCCTATGCCCCCGCCGGCCGCGGCTTCGACGCCGGTCTGCCCTCCGGGACCGCGATGGTGTTCGACGTCGTGTGCCCGCGCGAGCGGTGGCCCGACCCGCCCCCGGCCGAGGGCGGCGACAAGGACGGGATCGCGCGGGCGTTCCCCGCGGGCGTGCCCAACCGCGAGGAGGACCGCGTCATCACATGGCTGATCGCCGCCTGCCGCCGCCTCGGCGGGGCGGTGCGGCTCGACGTCGCCGGCATGTGGGACGACCCGGCCCCGGCCGCCGCGGCGCGTGTCGGCGCCGGCGTCGTCCTGACCCCCGACCCGGCCTCGGCCGTCGACCTGACGCTCTACTCCGACGTGTGGCTCGACCCGCAGGCGTGCCACCGCGTGATCCAGAGCGTGCACCCGCGCGCGGTGCTCGCGACCGAGGGCGCGCCGTACCAAGGCCCGCCGCCCGGCATCGCGGAGCTGCCGCTGTACCCGGGCGACACCATGGACCCGCAGGAGCGTCGGCGTCTGCACGCCGCGGCCGACGACTGGGACATCGCCGCGCTCCAGGAGCCGCACGTGCTCGACGGGTTCGGCGTCGTCGTCGACCTCGGGCACGACGGCTACCTCGCGGTCGAGGTCATCGGCGCCGAGACCGTCCCGCCCCTGCTGCGCGATCTGCCCTGGACGCGCGGCGGCTGCGTCTCCTACCGCGTGCACTGGGACCCACCGGACCTCATCGAGGCCAACCGCGAGCGCCCGCCGCACAGCCACCTGGTCGCGCGCAAGCGCGCCGCCGAGCTCGTCGCGCGTGTGGCCCGCGCGCTCTGGGACGCCGCGGGAGGCGAGATCGCCGACGAGTCGGACTTCCTTGTCGACCCGGACGACCTGTAGGCGCCCGTGCTGATCATCGTCTGCGTCCATCTGCTGCTGGCTCTGGCCGCGTCCGCACTCGTCGCGTGGCTCGGGCGCAGGGCCTTCTGGGTGCTGGCCAGCGGTCCCGCCGCGGCCGCCGGGTACGCGCTGTCGCAGACCGGGGCGGTGGTCCGCGGCGACGGCCCGACCGAACGCCTGGAGTGGGTGCCCTCCCTCGGCCTCGCGCTCGACTTCCGGCTCGACACCCTGTCGTGGCTCATGCTGCTCGTGGTGGGCGCCGTGGGGGCGCTCGTGCTGCTGTACTGCAGCGCGTACTTCGCGCGCGGCGCGGTCGGCATGTCCAAGTTCGCGGGCGTGCTGGTCGCGTTCGCGGGCGCCATGGCCGGTCTGGTCACCGCGGACGACCTGCTGCTCATGTTCGTGTTCTGGGAGCTGACGACGGTCTTCTCCTACCTGCTGATCGGCCATCACGCGGAGCGCAAGGCCTCGCGGCGCGCGGCCATGCAGGCGATCGTCGTCACGACCGCGGGCGGCCTGACGATGCTGGTCGGGATCGTCGTGCTGGGGGTCGCGGCCGACACGTGGCGCGTGTCCGAGGTGCTGGCCGACCCGCCCACCGGGGCGCCCGCCGTCGTGGCCGCGCTGTGCCTGCTGGCCGGGGCCATGACCAAGTCCGCACAGGTGCCGGCGCACTTCTGGCTGCCGGCGGCGATGGCCGCCCCCACGCCGGTGTCGGCGTACCTGCACGCGGCCGCGATGGTCAAGGCGGGCATCTACCTGGTGGGGCGGTTCGCGCCCGCGTTCTCAGGCCTGGCCGCCTGGCGGTGGGTGGTGGTGGTCGTCGGCTCGGCGACGCTGCTGCTGGGCGGATACCGCGCCCTGCGTCAGCACGACCTCAAACTCGTGCTCGCCTTCGGCACGGTGTCGCAGCTCGGCCTGCTCGTGCTGCTGCTGGGCTACGGCACGCGCGGCGCAGCGCTGGCCGGGCTCGCCCTGCTCGGGGCGCACGCGATGTTCAAGGCGTCCCTGTTCCTCGTGGTCGGCGTGGTCGACGCCGCGACCGGCACGCGCGACCTGCGGCGACTGGCCGGGCTCGCACGCCAGCTGCCGCTCACGGCCGCCGCGGGCATCCTCGCGACGGCGTCGATGATCGGCCTGCCGCCGTTCGCCGGGTACGTGGCCAAGGAGGCCGCGCTCGAGGCGTGGGCGCACGGCGACGACCCGCTCGGCAAGGTCCTGACCGTCGTCGTCGCGCTCGGCTCGGCGCTGACCGTCGCCTACGGGCTGCGGTTCGCCTGGGGCGCGTTCGGGCGCCGCGCGAAGGTGACGCCCGTGGTGCAGATGGTCGAGCCCGTGTCCCTGGGGACGATCTCGGTCGAGGGCGGGATGACGCCGGCGGCGACGACGGCGAGCCCGGCCGCCGCGAGCCCGGCCGCCGCGAGCCCGGCCGCCGCGACGCCCGCCGCGGGCTCGATCGTGGCGCCGCCCGCCTCGGGTGTGGTGCGCCGCCCCCCGCTGCTGCTGGCCGCGCCGCCGTTTGTGCTCGCGGTGCTGGGCCTCGTGGTCGCGCTGGCGCCACAGGTCGGCGACCGCCTGTTGGCGCCGCACGCGGACACCTACCCGACGGGCGAGCCGGGGCACCTGACGCTGTGGGCGGGCCTGACGCCGACGGTCTTCGTGACCCTCGGGGTGCTCGCGCTCGGGGCGGCCGCGTTCTGGCAGCGCGAGCGGATCGAGCGCCTGCAAGAGCGGCTGTGGTCCCCGCTGGGCGCCGACCTCGTCTACCGGCGCACGATGCGCCGCCTCGACGACTTCGCCGCCGACGTCACCGGCCAGACCCAGCGCGGCTCGCTGCCGTTCTACCTCGGCGTGATCCTGCTGGTCCTCATCGCGGGCCCCGGCGTCGCGCTCGCCTGGGGGCTGCGCGGGGCCACGCTGCCCGGCACGCAGGACGCCGTCGGGCGAGCCGACGCGTTCACGCTCGGGCCGCTGACCCTGGTGCCTTTTGACCGACCCGTGCAACTCGTCGTCGTGGCGGTCATCGCCGCGGCGGCGGTGCTCGCCGCCCGCGCCCGACGCCGTCTCAAGGCCGTGTTCCTCGTCGGGGTCACCGGGTACGGCAACGCCGTGCTGTTCCTGCTGCATGGGGCGCCGGACCTCGCGCTGACCCAGGTGCTGACCGAGACCGTGACGCTCGTGGTCATGGTGCTGGTGCTGCGGCGGCTGCCCGGATACTTCTCCAACCGGCCGCTGGCCGCGAGCCGCTGGGTGCGGCTCGCGATCGGGGTGGGGGTCGGGCTCGTGATGATGCTGCTGGTCACCGCCGCGCCCCTGGCCCGCACGCACCTGCCCATCTCGGTCGACTTCCCGTCCGAGGCGGTCACCTGGGGCGGGGGGCGCAATGTCGTCAACGTGACCCTGGTCGACGTGCGCGCCTGGGACACCGTGGGCGAGATCTCGGTCCTGCTGGTCGCCGCGACCGGCGTGGCCTCGCTCGTGTTCCTGCGCCAGCGCTCGGGCCGCGTGCCACGCCTGCGCGACGACGCGCGCGCGCTGCGCCCGCGCACGGCGTCGGGCACGGCGTCGGGCACGGCGTCGGGCACGGCGCCCATCGCGCGCTCGACCACGTGGATCGTCGCGGGCCCCACCCTGGCCCCGGAGCGGCGCTCCATCATGTTCGAGGTGGTCACGCGCGTCGTCTTCCACGCCATGATCGTCTTCGCCCTGTTCCTGCTGTTCCGAGGGCACAACGCGCCCGGCGGCGGGTTCGCCGCGGGGCTCGTGGTGGGCCTGGCCCTGGCCGTGCGCTACCTCGCCGGCGGGCGGTACGAGTTGGGCGAGGCCGCGCCCGTGCACCCCGGCCGCGTGCTGGGCACGGGCCTGGTGCTGTCGGCCGGCGTCGGGCTCGTGACCCTGCTGGCCGGGCAGCACGCGCTGGAGAGCTTCATCGTGGACCTGCACCTGCCGGTCTTCGGGTCGGTGCACGTGGTGACGTCGCTGGTCTTCGACCTGGGGGTGTTCCTGGTCGTCATCGGCCTGGTGCTCGACATCCTGCGCTCCCTCGGCGCCGAGATCGACCACCAGGGCGAGATCGAGGGCGGCGCCGGGGCCGCAGGCCGCGGCGCGGTGTGGGGGCGGTGAGGGCCGGATGATCGTGCTCGACAACGTCCCCTCGGCCGCGCTGGTCGTGGCGGTCGGCGTGCTGTTCGCCGTCGGCGTCTACCTGCTGCTCGAACGCTCGCTGACGCGCGTGCTGCTCGGGTTCGTGCTGGTGGGCAACGGCGCGAACCTCGCGCTGCTCATCGCGGGCGGGCGCGCGGGCGCCGCGCCCATCGTGGGCAACGCCGACCCCGCCGTGCGGCTCAGCGACCCGCTCGCCCAGGCCATGGTGCTGACCTCGATCGTCATCACGCTCGCGCTGACCGCGTTCGTGCTGGCCATGGCGTATCGGTCCTGGCAGCTCAACGGCCACGACGAGGTCCAGGACGACGACGAGGACCGCCGCATCGCCCGCCGTGCCGCGCGCAACGAGGCGGCGTACGCCGACGTCGACGCGGCCGAGACCGGTGAGACGCTCGACGAGGAGGCGGCCGAGATCCACGACGACATCGAGGAGAGCCTGACGGCGGCCGGCGAGGCGCCCGGCGGGTCTGCCGACGGCCCGCCCGACGGCCCTGCCGACGACGCGCCCGGCTCGCGCGGGGGTGAGCGCCCGTGACATGGTCCGCGGCCTCGCTGCTGCCGCTGCCGGCGCTCGTCCCGCTGCTCGCGGCCGGGCTCACGCTCGCGCTGCACCGTTACGCGCGCGTCCAGCGCGTCATCTCGGTCGTCGCACTCAGCGTCGTCGTCGTCACGGCGGCCGTGCTCGTCGTGGCGGCCGACTCCGGCCCCGTCGTCGCCGTCATCGGCGACTGGGCCGTGCCCGTGGGCATCAACCTGGTCGCCGACCGGCTCGCCGCGCTCATGCTGCTGGTCAGCGGCGTCGTCCTGCTGTGCGTGCTGCTGTACTCGATGGCCCAGGGCGTCGCCGACGGCAGCGACGACGTCGACATGGTGGGTGAGGGCGTGCCCGGCGAGCCGCGCGCCGCCGACGGCGGCAGCGGCGACCCCGACGAAGCCGACCGCCGCGACCTGCTGCCCGTCGCGATCTACCACCCGACGTTCCTGGTGCTCGCCGCGGGCGTGGGCGGCGCGTTCCTCGCGGGCGACCTGTTCAACCTCTACGTCGGGTTCGAGGTGCTGCTCGCGGCCTCCTACGTGCTGCTCACGCTCGGCGGCACGGGGGACCGGATCCGGGTCGGCAGCGTGTACGTCGTCGTCGCGCTGCTCAGCTCGATCGTGTTCCTCACCGCGGTCGGGCTGGTCTACGCGGCCACGGGCACGGTCAACCTCGCGCAGGTCGCCGAGCGGCTGCCCGACGTCGACCCGGCCGTGCGCCTGGGCATCCAACTCCTGCTGCTGCTCGGGTTCGGCATCAAGGCCGCGATCTTCCCGCTGTCGGCGTGGCTGCCGGACTCCTACCCGACGGCGCCCGCGCCCGTCACGGCGGTGTTCGCGGGCTTGCTGACCAAGGTGGGCGTCTACGCGATCATCCGCACCCAGACGCTGCTGTTCCCGGCGTCGGGCGCGGGCTCCGTGCGCGTGGACCAGGTGCTCATGGTGCTCGCGCTGCTGACGATGCTCGTGGGCATCCTCGGCGCCGTCGCGCAGGACGACATCAAACGTCTGCTGTCATTCACCCTGGTCAGCCACATCGGGTTCATGATCTTCGGCGTCTCGATCGCCGGGACGGCCGGGACGGCCGCGGCGATCTTCTACGTCGTGCACCACATCACCGTGCAGACCACGCTGTTCCTCGTGGTGGGCCTGGTCGAGCGGCGCGGAGGCACGACGTCGCTCGACCGGCTCGGCGGTCTCGCGCGCGTCGCGCCGGGGCTGGCGGTCCTGTTCTTCATCCCCGCGATGAACCTCGCGGGCATCCCGCCCCTGTCCGGGTTCCTGGGCAAGGTGGGCCTGTTGGAGGCGGGTGTGCGCAGCGGCACGCCGCTGGCGTGGACGCTCGTGGTCGGGTCGGTCGTGACCTCGCTGCTGACGCTGTACGCGCTGGTCAAGGCGTGGAACAAGGCGTTCTGGCAGACGGCGCCCGAGGACCTGGAGCCGACCGTGCGCGAGGAGACGCGACTGCCGCGTGGCATGGTGGCGCCCACGGCGGCGCTGGTGGCGTTCGGCCTCGCGCTCACGGTGTTCGCGGGGCCCGTGTACGGGTACGCGCAGCGGGCCGCCAGCACTCTGGTCGGCACGCGGGGCTACATCGAGGCCGTGTTCCCCGGAGGCGGCGAGCGGGGCGTCGGCGAGTCGGCCGACCTCGGCTCCGAGGCCAAGACCGCGGAGGTGGGGGGCTGATGCCGCACCTGACACCGACCCGCCGCAACCGGCTGCGCCGCGTGGCCGCCCAGTGGCCGTCGGTCCTGCTGCTGGGGGTGCTGTGGATGGCGCTGTGGGGGTCGATCACCTGGGGGACGTTCCTCGCGGGCCTGCTGGCGGGCCTGGTCGTCGTGGCGCTGCTGCCGCTGCCACCCGTGGGCGTGCGCGCCGCACTGCGCCCGTGGCGCGCGGTCATCCTGGGGGCGCGGTTCGCCGCGGACCTCGTGGTGGCCTCGTTCCAGGTGGCGTGGACGGCGCTGCGGCCCGGAACCTCCCCACGCGGGGGCGTCGTGGCGGTGCCGCTGCGCCCGGCGCCGGACGTGTTCTTCGCGATGACGGCCGAGCTGTCGTCGCTGGTGCCCGGATCGCTCGTGGTCGAGGCCGACACGCGGACGGCGACGCTGTACCTGCACGTGCTCGACCTGGACGCGGCGGGTGGCCCCGACGCGGTCCGCGAGCAGACCCTGCACCTTGAGGAGCGCGTCCTGCGCGCCTTCGCCTCGCGGGCCGACCTGGCCCGCGCCGGCCTCGCGGCGCCCCCTGTCCCCGCCGGTTCGGGCGAGACCGTGTCCGGGCAGGCGCCGAGCCCCGACGCCCCCCGTCCCGAGGAGCGGCCATGATCGTCGTCGTGATCGTGGCGACCGCGATGATCGCCGCCGCCGCCGCCCTCGCGCTCGTCCGGGTTGAGCGCGGCCCGTCGATGCTCGACCGCACGGTCGCCTTCGACCTGCTGACGACGACGATCGTCGGCGCCGTCGCGGTCGAGGCCGCGTGGTCGCGGCGCACCGAGTCGATCCCGATCCTCGTGGTGCTCTCGCTCGTCGGGTTCGTGGGCTCGGTGACGATCGCGCGGTTCGCCGCCGTCGAGCCCGAGGGCGAGGGCCGCATCCGCACGGCCGAGGAGGTCGCCGCCGAGGACGCCGCCCGTCAGGCCGCCCTCGACGCGCTCGACGCGCCGCGCCGCCGCGCGGGCGGCGCACGCCCCACGGGCGCCGACGACGCCGCGTCCGTCCCACCATCCTCCGACGGCCCGCAGCCCGACACATCGCGGGACGATCCGTCGCGCGCGCCGAGAGGGGACGAGTCGCGATGACCCACGTCGAACCGGGGTTCTGGACCGCGTTGGCCGACATCGCCGCGGCGGTCTGCCTGCTGTTGGGCGCGTTCCTGACGTTCTCCGCAGGTGTCGGCGTGCTGCGGTTCGCCAACCTGCTCGCGCGAATGCATGCGGTGACCAAGCCGCAGGTGCTCGGCCTGATCCTCTTGCTGACGGCGGTCGCGTTGCGGCTGCGCAGCGCCACCGCGCTGACGCTGCTGGCGTTGGTCGTGGTGTTCCAACTGCTGACGAGCCCGGTCGCGGCGCACATGGTCGGACGTGCGGGCTTCCGCACGGGCAAGGTGCGCTCCCAGGACCTGGAGGTCGACGACCTGTCGCGCCCCCTCGGGCGCTACCGCGAGCCCTCGCGCGCGAGCAATGACTCCTTGACCGACAAGCCGTAGCGAAACCCGCCCAGGGTTCCGTCCGTGCGCAGCACGCGGTGGCACGGCACGAACAGCGCGGCCGCGTTCATCGCGCAGGCGCCAGCCGCCGCGCGCACCGCCGCGGGCCGCCCGGACCGCAGCGCGTACTGGGTGTAGGTCACGACCTCACCCGGCCGCACACCGCGCAACACGTCCCACGCGTGCTGGCGGAACTCGCCCGACCGCTGGCGCACCGGCACGGCGCTGGGCGCGTCGAGGCGCCCGGCGTAGTACCCCTCGACCGCGGCGACCGCCTCGCACAGCACGGCGTCAGTGAGGGCGGGGGCCGCGAGACCGGACCCCGAGACCTGGGGTGGTGCGCTCGCTGGGGGAGCGTCGGGCGTGACCGCGACCGGCCGGAGCGACGGGTGCACGAGCGCGACCAGCGCGGCGACGTCGTCGGTCCACCCGGACGCGATCACCGCGTCACCGTCGACGACCACGGTGAAGGGGCCGTCGGGGGTGGCGAGGGTGGCGGAGCGTGCGGCAGGCATGAGGGTTCCTCTCGATGGTCCGGTCAGGGGAGGGCAGGGCAGGGCCGGTCAGGGCGCCGCGGCCTGCCACAGGCGCATCGCCGCGTACGAGCGCCACGGCGCCCAGGCGGCGGCGCGGGCGGCCAGGTCGCGATGGCGGCGCCCCGCCGGCAGGTCGGGCGGCGGCGCGAGGCCGAGCGCGCTCGCCCCGGCGAGCAGCGCGACGTCGCCCTCAAGCCACGCGTCCGGGTCGCCCAACACACGCATGGCGACGTAGGCGGCGGTCCACGGCCCGACGCCGGGGAGGGCGACGAGCGCGCTGCGCAACTCGTCGGCGTCGGCGCCGACGTCGACCGTGAGGCTCCCGTCGGCCAGCGCCGTGGCCGCGCCGACGACGGCGGCCACGCCGCGCGCGGGCAGTCGCAGCGGGCGCGCGGGGTCGGCGGCCTGGTCGCTGCCGGGCACGGGGACGGGCACGTCTGCCGCGATCGCGGCGGGTGTGGGGAAGAGTGTCGTCAACCCGTCGAACCCGGATCGGTACGGCGTTCCGAGCCGGGCCGCGAGGCGTCCCAGGTGCGTGCGCGCCGCGGCCACGGAGATCTGCTGGCCGACGATCGCGCGGACCACGAGCTCGTGCGGGTCGACGGCGCCCGGCACGCGGATGCCGGGGGTCGCGGCGACCAGCGGCGCGAGCGCGGCGTCGGCGGCGAGCGCCGTGTCGACGGCGACCGGGTCGGCGTCGAGGTCGAACAGCCGTCGAACTCGCGTGACGGCGGTGGCGACGTCGGCGAGCGAGGTGAGCTCGACGCGCAGCCGCAGGCTCCAGCCCACGCCGGACCCGTCCGGCGTAGCCGTGACCTCGACCGCGGCGGGCCCGTGGGGGAGCGCGAGCGTGCGCGCATAGCGCAGCGCGCCGTCGTCGTCGGACGAGGCGCACTCCACGCCCGCGACCGCGCGGACGGCCAGGAAGGAGAAGATCCCCGGGGCGTCGAACGGCGCGCGCACGGGCAGCCGGAGCGTGAGCCGCACCGGATCGAGCGAGGCTGGGTCGGTCGCGACGGGCGCGACGGGCTCAGACGGAGGACCAGGCTCGGGTGTCGTGGACGCGGCGGGCGCGGACGTGCGAGCAGGCTCGTGCGTCCACCCGGCGGCGGTCACCCGGGGGTGTGCGCCAGCGGCGGTCCCGTGTGTCCGCGCCCGATGGACGCGCGCGGCCGACGCGCGCAGCGCTCCGGGGGTGGTGGCGAAGACCTCGTGGATCGTCTCGTTGAACTGGCGGATCGACCCGAATCCGGCCGCGAAGGCGACGTCCGCGAGCGGAAGGTCGGCGCCGACGAGCAGCGCCCGCGCCGTCTGCGCCCGCTGGGCGCGGGCGAGGGCGAGCGGGCCCGCGCCCAGTTCCGCCACGAGCAGGCGCTGCACCTGCCGCGGGCTGTAGCCGAGCCGCCGGGCGAGCCCGCCGACCCCCTCGCGGTCGACGACGCCGTCGGCCACCAGGCGCATCGCGCGTCCGGCCAGGTCGCGCCGCAGGTTCCAGGCGGGTGAGCCGGGCGCGGCCTCGGGCAGGCAGCGTTTGCACGCGCGGTACCCGGCCTCGTGCGCGGCGGCCGGGGTGAGGTAGAACGTGACGTTCTCGGGCTTGGGGGTGCGCGCCGGGCACGACGGGCGGCAGTAGACGCGCGTCGTGCGGACCGCCGTGAAGAACTGGCCGTCGAACCGGGCGTCGCGCGCGGCGATCGCGCGGTAGCGCTCGGCGAAGGGGTCGGTGCTGACGGTGGCCATGCCAGCATCCTGACGCGCGGCCCGCGGCCTGGGCTAGCGGAAATCGGACATCGTGGGCGGTGCGCGCGGTTGGCCCGCAGCCCCACACCGTCCATCACGGCGCCGGCCACGACCCCGATGGCGGCGATGGCCCAGCCCGTCAGGCGGGCGCCCGCGCCGCGAGCCACGCGGTGACCGCGCGCAGATACTCCTCGCGCCCGGCGCGCGGCGACAGCGCCAGGTCGTGCGCGCCGCCCTCGACCGGCACGAACAGCACGTCCGACCCGATGCGCTGGGCGGCGCGGCGGATGTGCCCGACGTCGAGCACCGAGTCCGTGGTCAACAGCGCGTCGTGCGCGCGCCGGCTCGGTCCCGAGCGGGCCGAGGCCAGCACCAGCGTGGGCACGCCGACATCGACTCCGCGCCGCACGCGCCCCTGCGCCGCGCGCACCGAGCGGAACCACCCGGCCCGCACCGGGAACCCGGCGTGCGGCTTCCACGCGAGGTCGTAGTCCCACTCGCCGCCGGTCACCACGTGCAGCGCGCGCCCGTAGTGCTCGGCCAGCCCACCGACGGGCAGCCGCGGCGCGACGCGGGCGACGGCGTCGATCACGCGCGTCCCGGGCCCGCGCAGCAGCCACGGCTCGTTGAGGTCGAACCACGGGCTGTTGAGCACCAGCGCGTCGGCGCGGCCCGGCCGCGCGGCCGCCCACAGCGTCGCGATCAGGCCACCCGTCGAGTGGCCCAGCACGACGAGCCTCTCGTGGCCTGCGGCCCGGATCGCCGCGGCGGCGGCGTCAAGGTCGCGGGCGTGCAGCGCGATGTCGGCGACGAGGTTCGGGTCGCCGCCCGCCGCGGTGTGCGCGGCGAGCGAGCGCCCATGCCCGCGCAGGTCGACGGCGTAGAACGCGTAGCCGCGCACGCCAGCCGGGTCGCCTCCCGCCAGTGCGCCCGGGTCGGCGAGGGCCCGCGCCAGGTGGGGGTGGAAGAAGTAGTCGACGAAGCCGTGCACGTACAGCACCGCGACGCGGCGGGCGGCCCCGTCGTCGTCGGTGAGCGAGGGGGTCAGGCGCACCAAGGTGACCTGCGCCCCGTCGGGCAGGTGGAGCGTGCGCCGCTCGAAGCCGTCGCCCAGGAGGTCGGGGCGCCACGCGGGGGAGGTGTCGTCGCCGGTGGCCTCGGGGCCCTCGACACCGGTGTCGTCGCTGCGGCTGTGCATGGCCCCATGCTGCCCGACGGCGGCGCGCGATGTGGCCTGGCGGTGGCGCGCTCGGCCCTGACCGAACGCGGCCCACCGTCGCGCGCACCAGTGCGCGACGGTGCGCCTAGCGTGGGGCGATGAGGATCCTCACGCTGCCCGCAGCGCCCTTGCTCCGGTTCGAGAGCGCGGGCGTCGCGATGGACTTCCTGCCCGCCGTCACCGACGGTTCGACGCGTGTGACGTTCGCGCGGATCGACGCCGGTGGCACGATCGGCGCGCACGCCGCCCCGCTCGCGCAGGCGTTCGCCGTGGTCGAGGGAAGCGGCCACGTCGCGGTGGCCGACGGCCCGCGGCGGTCGGTCGGGCCCGGGACGCTCATCGTCTGGGAGGTCGGCGAGGTCCACCAGACCTGGGCGACGACGGCGATGCGCGCCGTGATCGTCGAGACGTCGGGGACGTTCGAGCTCTCGGAGCACTTCGTGCCGCAGGAGTGACGGCGCCGTCGAGCGCCTGGAGGGCTTGCCCCAGAAGTTGAGTGGAATAGACTCAACTTTGGGCCGGTTCCCTCGTCAGGCACCTTGTCACCCAGTACGGAGCACCTATGGACACCAAGTTCACGACCATGTCCCAGCAGGCCCTCGGTGACGCCGTCCAGTCGGCGTCCGCGGCGGGCAACCCCCAACTCGAACCCGTCCACCTGCTCGCCGCACTGCTCGCCCAGCAAGGCGGCGTCGCGGTCGGCCTGCTCGACGCCGTCGGCGCGAACGCTCAGGAGATCGGCCGCGCCGTGCGCGCCGCGCTTGTCGCGCTCCCGCAGGCCAGCGGCACGACGACGGCGCAGCCGAGCGCGAGCCGCGCCACCGCCGTCGTGCTGGAGAACGCGCAGAAGGAGGCCCAGGGCCTCGGCGACGAGTACGTGTCCACCGAGCACCTGCTCATCGCCATCGCGGCCGGGCAGTCGCCGGCCGCCCAGGCGCTCACCGCCGCCGGAGCCACGCCCGACGCGCTGCGCGGCGCGCTGCCCGTCGTGCGCGGATCCGCGCGCGTGACCAGCCCCAACCCGGAGGGCACCTACAAGGCGCTCGAGCAGTACGGGACCGACCTGACGCAGCGCGCGCGCGACGGCAAGCTCGACCCCGTCATCGGGCGTGACGCCGAGATCCGCCGCGTCATCCAGGTGCTGTCGCGGCGCACCAAGAACAACCCCGTGCTCATCGGCGAGCCCGGCGTCGGCAAGACGGCGGTGGTCGAGGGCCTGGCGCAGCGCATCGTCGCGGGCGACGTGCCCGACTCGCTGCGCGGCAAGCGCCTGGTCTCCCTCGACCTGGCGAGCATGGTCGCCGGCGCCAAGTACCGCGGCGAGTTCGAGGAGCGGCTCAAGGCCGTGCTCGAGGAGATCCAGTCGTCCGACGGCGAGGTCGTGACCTTCATCGACGAGCTGCACACCGTCGTCGGCGCGGGCGCGGGCGGCGAGGGCGCCATGGACGCGGGCAACATGCTCAAGCCCATGCTGGCCCGCGGCGAGCTGCGCATGGTCGGCGCGACCACGCTCGACGAGTACCGCGAGCACATCGAGAAGGACCCGGCGCTCGAGCGGCGCTTCCAGCAGGTCTTCGTGGGCGAGCCGTCGGTCGAAGACACTGTCGCGATCCTGCGCGGGCTCAAGGAGCGCTACGAGGCGCACCACAAGGTCACCATCGCCGACTCGGCGCTCGTGGCCGCCGCGACCCTCAGCGACCGGTACATCTCCGGGCGCCAGCTCCCCGACAAGGCGATCGACCTGGTCGACGAGGCCGCCTCGCGGCTGCGCATGGAGCTCGACTCCTCGCCCATCGAGATCGACGAGCTGCAGCGCGCCGTCACCCGCCTGGAGATGGAGGAGGTCGTGCTGTCGGAGTCGGCCGACTCAGCCCACGAGTCGCCGCGCTCCGCCGCGGGCGTCCGCGGCGTGGCCGAGCGCGACGCCGCCTCCGTCGAGCGGCTCGAGCGCTTGCGCGCCGAGCTCGCCGACAAGCGCGAGGCCCTCGCCGCGCTGACCGCCCGGTGGGAGGCCGAGAAGGCCGGCCACAACCGCGTCGGCGACCTGCGCGCGCACCTCGACGAGCTGCGCGTCGACGCCGAGCGCAAGCTGCGCGACGGCGACCTGGAGGGCGCCGCGCGCATCCAGTACGGCGAGATCCCCGCCGTCGAGAAGGAGCTCGCCGACGCCGAGGCGCGAGAGGGCGCCACCGAGGGCGTCGCCGAGCAGGCGCCCATGATCGCCGACAAGGTTGGCGCCGACGAGATCGCCGAGGTCGTGGCCGCCTGGACCGGCATCCCCGCCGGGCGGCTGCTGCAGGGCGAGACCGAGAAGCTGCTGTCGATGGAGACCGTCATCGGCGCACGCCTCATCGGGCAGAAGGCCGCCGTCGCCGCCGTCTCCGACGCGGTGCGGCGCTCGCGCGCCGGCGTCGCCGACCCCGACCGCCCCACCGGGTCGTTCCTGTTCCTCGGGCCCACGGGCGTCGGCAAGACCGAGCTCGCCAAGGCGCTCGCGGACTTCCTGTTCGACGACGAGCGCGCCATGGTGCGCATCGACATGTCCGAGTACGGCGAGAAGCACTCGGTCGCACGATTGGTCGGGGCGCCCCCCGGGTACGTCGGCTACGAGGAGGGCGGCCAGCTCACCGAGGCCGTGCGGCGCCGGCCGTACTCGGTGGTGCTGCTCGACGAGGTCGAGAAGGCCCACCCCGAGGTCTTCGACATCCTGCTGCAGGTGCTCGACGACGGACGCCTGACCGACGGCCAGGGCCGCACCGTCGACTTCCGCAACGTCATCCTGGTGCTGACCTCGAACCTCGGCTCGCAGTTCCTCGTGGACCCGACCCTGTCCGACGACGCCAAGCGCGAGGCCGTGATGACCACCGTCCGGGCGTCGTTCAAGCCCGAGTTCCTCAACCGGCTCGACGACGTCGTGGTGTTCGACGCGCTGTCGCTCGACGAGCTCGGGCAGATCGTGGACCTGCAGGTGCGGGCGTTCGCGGCGCGGCTCGCGGACCGGCGCATCCAGCTCGACGTGACCCCCGCGGCTCGCGAGTGGCTGGCGTTGGAGGGCTTCGACCCGGCGTACGGCGCGCGCCCGCTGCGCCGCCTGGTGCAGCGCGAGATCGGCGACCGCCTGGCCCGCATGCTGCTCGCGGGCGAGGTCCACGACGGCTCGACGGTGCGCGTCGACCGCCCCGACGAGATCGACACCGGCGGCCTGACGCTGACCACTCCCGGGTCCTGACCGCCGCCGACCGCCCCTTCCGCGTCCCTATGCGGAGGGGGCGGTCGGCGCGGCGAGGGCGAAGGTGGCGCGCAGGGCGGGGTAGAGGGTGCGGTAGGCCGCGAAGAGGGGATCGTAGGCGGCCCGGGCGTCGGCGTCGGGCGTGACGTCGCGGCCCTCGGTGACGAAGCGGCTGGCGCCCGTCACTGCGCCGGTCCTCAACCGGGCCTGCGCCTGGATCGCCGCCCCCGCGGCGCTCACCTCGCCGTCCGCGCACACGCGCACCGTGCGGCCCGTGACGTCGGCGACGACCTGCGCCCACAGCGGCGAGCGCGCCCCACCGCCGACCGCCCGCAGCTCACCCACGCGCGCGCCCGTGTCCCGCTCCAGCAGGTCGAGCTGGAGCCGCAGCTCGAACGCGACGCCCTCCAGCACCGCCCGGTACAGGTGCGCGGTGGTGTGCCGCCCGTGCCAGCCGACGACGGCGCCGCGCGCGAGCGGGTCCCAGTGCGGCGTCTGCGCGGCGTTCCAGTAGGGCAGGACCAGCAGGCCCTCGGCGCCGGGGGCGATCGCCGTCGCACGGGCCGTGAGCGTCTGGTGGTCGAGGCCGGCGAAGGTGGTGACCCAGTCGGCCACGTACGCGGCCGCGTTGAGCACCGTCTCCAGGACGAACGTGCCCGGTCGCGTGCCGGCGAGCGTCCGGTACGCCGGGCTGGTGCGGTACTCGGCGACCTCGACGCCGCACACCATCGAGGTGCCCAGGTTGAGGTACGCGACGCCCGGCTCGGCGACGCCGAGGGCGATCCCGGCCGACTGGCCGTCCCCGATCCCCGCGACCAGCGGCACGGGCCGGGGCAGTCCGAGGGCCGCGGCGACGTCGGGCCGCAGGTCCGCGATGACCTCCCCCGCGGCCACCAACTCGGGCAGCCCGAGTCCGGCGCGCGGACGAGCGTCCCGCAAAGTCGTTGAAACCGCCGCGTTGGCCGACATTGCGGGACGCTCGTCCGCGCGCAGACCGGCCGCGGACAGCAGGGCGGGGGACCAGGTGAGGTGGGCGAGGTCGAACAGGCCGAGCGTGTCGGCCGACGCGTGGCTCGTGGCCAGCCGCCCCGCCAGGCGCAGCGCCAGGTAGGCCTGCACGTCGGCGAGGTGGGCGGCGCGCGCGACGACGCCGGGCTCATGCTCGGCGAGCCAGGCGAGCTTGTAGATCGCGGGGGTGGTGTCGGGCGGCTTGCCCGAGACCTCGTGCACCGAGCGGCCGTCGGGCAGCGGACGCGACCCGATCCGGGCGATCTGCTCGGCGGCCCGCGAGTCGACCCACAGGATCGCGGGCCGCAGCGGGGCGCCGTCGTCGTCGAGCAACACGAACGACTCGCGCTGGTGGGTGACCGCCATGGCGCCGATGCGCGCGCGGTCGGCGTCGCCCAGGGCGCCGACCGCGGAGCGCACCGCGGCGGCGGTCGCCTCGAACCACGCGGTCGCGTCCTGCTCGTGGAAGCCCGGGGCGGGCGTCGACGTGGTCAGCGGGGATGCGGCGGAGGCGACCACGGCCCCGGCGGCGTCGACGACGACGGCCTTGGCCGCGGTCGTGGAGCAGTCGACCGCGATGACCCACGGGGGCGACGTGGTTTCGACGGGGTCGGGCACTGGGTGGGTGGTTTCGACGGGCTCAACCACCGGGGGTCACCACGACCTTGAGGCCCTCGCGGGCCACGGCGACCTCGAAGGCGCGCGGCGCGTCGTCGAGCGCGAAGCGGTGCGAGACGAGCGAGCGCACGTCGACGCGCCCGCTCGTGACCAGGTCGATCGCGCGCGGGTAGACCTCCTTCATGCGCCGCGCCATGCGGAACGTCAGGCCCTTGCGGCGGGCGTTAGCCGCCGGGAACGCGGTGTGGTCGTCGTCGGGGATGCCCGCGAGCACCACGGTCGCGCCCGGCCGGGCCGCCTCGACGCTGATCGCGACGGCGTCGTCGTTGCCCGCGCACTCGATGACGGTGTGCGCGCCCAGCGGGCCCACGGCCTCGCGCAGCGCGGCGTCGAACCCGTCGGCGGCCGGGTCGAGCACGACGTCGGCCCAGCGCGCGGCGACCTCGCGGCGGTGGGCGAGGGGCTCGACGGCGACGGCGTGGGTCGCCCCGGCGGCGCGCGCCACCTGCAGCGCGCACAGCCCGATGGGCCCGCAGCCCACGACGGCGACCGTGCCGCCGACGCGCGGGTGGGACAGGTCGACGGCGTGGATCGCGACGCCGAGCGGCTCCAGCATGGCGACGTCGGCGTCGTCGAGCGTGTCCGGGACGGGGTGCGCCCGGTGCTCGGGCCAGGCGAGGACCTCGCGCAGCGCGCCGTCGGTGACGCCGTGCCCCGCGAACCTCACCTGCGGGCACAGGTTGCCGTGGCCGTCGGCGCACAGCTCGCACGCCCCGCACGGCACGGCCGGGTCGACGGCGACGCGCTCGCCGGCGCGCGGGCCGGAGGCGATGACGCCGCCGAACTCGTGCCCCAGCACGAGAGGGCGTGACAGTGTCGCGTCGCCGATGCCGCCGTCGGCGAACCAGTGCAGGTCGGAGCCGCACAGCCCGACGGCGCCCACACGCACCAGCACCTCACCGTCTCCGGGTGAGGGCTCCGCCTCCTGTGCCACCCGCAGATCCCCGACGCCATGCAACCGTGCTGCTCTCATACCGGCACCCCATCACGAATCCCCGCCCTCCGTTCGGCAGTTTGTCGTCGGCTCGTGCGCTCGAGCGCACGAGCCGACGACAAACTGCCGCTGCGAGGCGGGTAGCGGGGCTCAGGCGAGGTCGAGGATGACGGGGACGTGGTCGCTGGCGCCCTTGCCTTTGCGCTCGTCGCGGTCGATGCGCACCGTGGTCACCCGGTCGGCCAGGGCGGGGGAGGCCCAGGCGAAGTCGATGCGCATGCCCTTGTTCTTGGGGAACGCGAGCTGCTTGTAGTCCCAGTAGGTGTAGGTGTGCTCGGCCGGCAGGTGCTCGCGGGAGACCTCGCGGTACCCGGCGTCGGCGAACGCGGCGAACGCGGCCCGCTCGGGCGCCGAGACGTGTGTGGCCCCGGTGAACGGCTCCATGTCCCACACGTCGGTGTCGAGCGGGGCGACGTTCCAGTCGCCCACGAGCGCGACCTGGGCCGCGGGGTCGGCCGTGAGCCATCCGGCCGCCTGCGCGCGCAGCGCCTCCAGCCAGGCGAGCTTGTAGGCGTAGTGCGGGTCGTCCAGCCCCCGCCCGTTGGGCACGTAGAGCGACCAGACGCGCACGCCGCCGCAGGTCGCGCCGAGCGCGCGCGCCTCGTGCACGGGGTCCGGGGCGTCCTCGCCCGTCGCGTCGGCGTCCGCGGCGCCCTTGGCGAACCCGGGCTGGCCGACGAACGCCGTGGCGACGTCGTCGATCCCGACGCGCGAGATGACCGCGACGCCGTTCCACTGCGAGAACCCGACGTGCGCGACCTCGTACCCGGCCGCCTCGAACGCCAGGTACGGGAACTGGTCGTCGCGGCACTTGGTCTCCTGGACCGCGAGCACGTCGACCTGCGAGCGTTCGAGGAAGGCGACGACGCGGTCGGCGCGGGCGCGGACGGAGTTGACGTTCCAGGTGGCGAGGCGCACGCCGCCACTGTAGCCAGTGGCCCAGGGTCGATGACGCCCGTTGACCCCGCCAGAGATCGTGAGACGCAGTCGCACCGATCCTGAGACGCCGAACCATCCGTGCGGTCGAGCGCTCCGTGCCACGGCGCCGACGTCGTCGCAGGTCAGCGGCGTGTGCTTGCATCGCCAACCCGCGGGGCTCTAGCGTCATCCGATATCCGGGCCCTGATACTCAGTCCCAGGGTCCGCACCCGAAGGAGCCTCATGCCACGCCTGCCTCAGCGCCGACCGCACGCCGTCGTCGCCGTGCTCACCGCGGTCGCGCTGGCCGTGGTCGCCGGCTGCAGCGCGGGCAGCACCGCGCAGCACCCGACCGGCAGCCCGGGCGCGCGCACCGACGTGACCATCGCCGTCGGCGCCGAGCCGGTCAACCTCGACTTCACCACGACCTCGGGCGCCGCCATCCCGCAGCTCCTGATGAACAACGTGTACGAGACGCTCGTCAAGGTCGACCAGGACGGCTCGCTCGTGCCGCTGCTGGCCACCGGTTGGGACGTGTCCGACGACCGCACGCAGTACACGTTCCATCTGCGCCAGGGCGTCACGTTCTCCGACGGGCGCCCGTTCACGGCCGACGACGTCGTGGCCTCGTTCGACCGGGTGGGCGCCGACTGGCTCAACGCCATCAAGGGCAAGATGGACGTCGTCGCCTCGACGGAGAAGGTTGACGACGCGACCGTGCGGGTCACCCTCAAGCAGCCCTCCAACGCGTGGCTGTTCGACCTCGGCACGTCGGTGGGCGCGATCTTCCCCGCCGACCTCGACTTCGACCTCAAGACCACCGCCGTCGGCACCGGACCCTACGAGGTCACGAAGGTCACCCAGGGCGACCGCATCACGCTGACCGGCCGCGAGGACTACTGGGGTGGGGCCGCGCGCCTGCGCACGGTCACGGTCCGCTACCTCACCGACACCACGGCCGCGGTCAACGCGCTGCGCGCGGGCGACGTCGACATGCTGTTCAACTCCGCCTCGGGTGACCAGGTGCGCCAGCTCGCGGGCAACGCGAGCCTCCAGGTCATCGAGGGCACCTCGACGGGCGACGTGCTGCTGTCGTTCAACAACCGCGCCGCCCCGTTCGACGACGTGCGCGTGCGCCGCGCGTTCGCCTACGCCATCGACCGCCAGGCCGTCATGGACACCGCCTCGGCGGGGTACGGCACGCTGGTCGGCGCCATGGTCACCCCGACCGACCCGTATTACGAGGACCTGACGGGCGTGTACCCGTACGACCCGGACAAGGCCCGGGCCCTGCTCGCCGAGGCCGGCCAGGAGGGTCTGCGCGTCACGTTCGACGTGCCCAACCTCGCCTACGCGACGACGGCGGCCGAGCTCATCGCGTCCCAGCTCGCCGAGGTCGGGGTCACCGCGACCATCACGACCGACGAGTTCCCCGCCGTCTGGCTCGACAAGGTTTTCACGCGCCACGACTTCCAGATGTCGGTCATCCAGCACTCCGAGGCCCACGACCTTCTGACGGTGTTCCAGCGCGACTACTACCTCGGCTACGACGACTCGGTCATCGCGCCCCTCGCGGCGCAGGCCGACGCCGGGACGGGCGACGAGTACGTCGCCGGCATGCGCCAGGTGGCGCGGCAGATCGTCGACGACGCGGGCGGCGTCGTGCTCTACCTGGCGCCGACCCTCATCGTCGCCGACAAGGGGCTCACGGGCGTCAAGGCGAACGCGGTCACCGAGTCGATGGACCTGACCACCCTCGCGTGGGCCTCCTGACCCCGCCGCGCCCCACGATCCCGGCGCCGCCCACGAGCCGGGAACCCGCGGCGGGCGACGCTGACCAGGCGGGATCGTCGCCGACGACGGCACGATGGTCCTCGTGAGGCGACAGGTCGGCTGGCTCGCGGGCCAGTTCCTCGCGACGCTCGCGCTGGCCAGCGCGCTGGTGTTCGTGGTGCTGCGTGTGCTGCCGGGCGACGCGGCCGTGGTGGCGCTCGGCGTCAACGCGACGCCTGACGCGCTGGCCCGCTGGCGCGCCGAGCACGGCACGGACCGTCCGCTGCTCGCGCAGTACGGCGAGTGGGTCGGCGGGATGCTGCGCGGCGACTTCGGCACGTCGTTCGTCACGGGCAACGACCTGACGACGCTCATCGCCGACCGCGTGCAGGTCACGCTCATCCTCGTGGGCCTGGGCATGCTGCTCGCGCTGGTCGTCGCGATCCCGCTGGGCACGCTCGCGGCCGTGACGCACCGCTCGGTGTGGGGGACGGTCATCGCGGGGGCGTCGCAGGTGGGCGTCGCGGTGCCGAACTTCCTGGTCGGCGTGCTGCTGGTCTCGCTCGTCGCGGTGCACGCCGGGTGGCTGCCCGCGGGCGGCTGGACGCCGCCGGCCGTCGATCCCGTCGAGTTCCTGCGGCGGGCGATCCTGCCCGCGGTCGCGCTCGGCACCGTGCAGGCCGCGGTCATCACACGCTACGTGCGCTCGGCCGTGCTCGAGGTCATGCGCGAGGACTTCCTGCGCACCGCGCGGGCGGCGGGGCACACGCGGGCCGGCGCGCTGGTGCGCCACGGCCTGCGCAACGCGGGTGTGCCGGTCGTCACCGTCGTGGGCGTGCAACTGGCCGCGATGCTCGTGGGCGCCGTCGTCGTCGAGCGCGTGTTCGTGGTGCCGGGCCTCGGCTCGCTGCTGGTCGACTCGGTGCAGCAGCGCGACCTGCTGGCGGTGCAGTCGATCGTCGTGGTGCTGGTCGCGCTCGTGGTGGTGGTCAACTTCGTGGTCGACCTGCTCTACACCGCGCTCGATCCGCGCCTGCGCGCCGAGGGGGGCGCCCGATGAGCGCCCTGCCCGCGGGCGTGCCCTTGCCCGACGCCGTCGCCGCCGTCGGCCCGCGGCGGCGCCCGGGCGTGCACCCGCAACTGATCATCGGCGCGGCGCTGGTGCTCGCCGTCGTCTCGCTCGCCGTCGTCTCGCTGGTGTGGACGCCGTACGACCCCGTGCGGGCCGTGCCCGCCGCCCGCCTGCAAGGGCCGAGCGCCGCGCACTGGCTCGGCACCGACCGGTTCGGCCGCGACGTCGTCTCGCAGCTCATGGCGGGCGCGCGCATCACGCTCTATGTCGGCGTGGTCGCCGTGGGCATCGCCGCCGCTATCGGGGTGCCCGTCGGCATCGTGGCGGGCATGCGCGGCGGGGCGCCGGGCGCGGCGCTCATGCGCGCCTCGGACGTGCTGCTCGCCTTCCCCGGCCTGCTGCTCGCGATCATCCTCGGCGCCGCGTTCGGCACGGGGACGACGACGGCGATGGTGGCGCTCGGCATCGGTGCCATCCCCGCGTTCGCGCGCGTCGCGCGGTCGGGGACGCTGCAGATCATGCGCACCGACTACGTGCTCGCGGCGCGTGCCGCGAACCGCTCGGCGTGGGCGATCGCGTGGCGGCACGTGCTGCCCAACCTGGCGGGCATCGTCGTGGTCCAGTGCTCGGTGAACTTCGGCCTCGCGGTGCTCGCCGAGGCGGCGCTGTCGTTCCTCGGGCTCGGCACGGCGCCGCCGACCCCGTCGTGGGGGCGCATGCTCCAGGAGTCGCAGCAGTACCTGGGCGTGCACGACAACCTCGCGCTGGCCCCCGGCCTCGCCATCGCGGTCGCGGTGCTGGGCTTCAACCTGCTGGGCGACGGGCTGCGCGACGTGCTCGACCCGCGCCTCAAGGGGACCCGATGACGCCCCCGCCCGCCCTGCGGGTCGCGGACCTCACCGTGCGCACCCGCCACCGCACGCTCATCGAGGGCGTCAGCCTGACGGTCGCCGCGGGCGAGCGCGTGGGCCTCATCGGCGAGTCGGGCAGCGGCAAGTCGCTCACGGCGCTGTCGGTGCTGGGCCTGTTGCCCGACAACCTCACCGCGACGGGCGCCGTCGACGTCTCGGGCGAGCGTGACCTGCTCGCCCGCTCCGACCGCCGCCTGGCGCCGCTGCGCGGCTCGCTCATGTCGATGGTGTTCCAGGAGCCGATGACGGCGCTCGACCCGCTCGCGCGCGTGGGCGCGCAGGTCGCCGAGGTCGTCACGCTGCACGACGGCGGCGCCGGGCGCGCGCGCTCGGCCGCGGCGCGTCGTCGCGCCGTCGACCTGCTGGGCGAGGTCGGCCTGCCCGACCCACCGGCGGCTGCGCGCGCCTACCCGCACCAGCTCTCGGGAGGGCAGCGCCAGCGCGTCATGATCGCCATGGCGCTGGCCAACGACCCGGCACTGCTGGTCGCCGACGAGCCGACGACGGCGCTCGACGTCACCGTGCAGGCGCAGGTGCTTGAGCTCATGGGCGAACTGGTGGCGCGCCGTGGCACCGGGCTGCTGTTCATCACCCACGACCTGGCGGTGGTCGCGCGCGTGTGCGAGCGGGTGCTGGTGATGAAGGACGGGCGGATCGTCGAGGGCGGCACGACCGAGCAGGTCTTCGCGGCGCCCCGGCACGAGTACACGCGCCGCCTGCTGGAGGCGTCGCAGCTCCCGCCGCGCCGCCCGCCGACCCCGCCGGTTGAGCCCGTCGAAACCCGCCCCCCGCTGGTTGAGCCTGTCGAAACCATTGTCGAAACCCCGCAGCTGGGGGTGGTGGTTTCGACAGGCTCAACCACCGCAGGCTCAACCACCGGGGGCGGCGTCATCGCGTTCCGCGACGTCACCAAGACCTACGTGCGCGCGCGCGGGTCGGCGCTGTACGGCCTGACCGCCTGGCGCCGCGGCCGCCCGCCGCAGACCGTCGACGCGCTGCGCGGCGTCTCGTTCGAGGTCGCCGCGGGCGAGCGGTTCGGCCTCGTTGGCGAGTCGGGTTCGGGCAAGACGACGACGCTGCGGCTGCTGGCCGGCCTGTCCGCGCCGACGTCGGGCGCGGTCGAGGTCGCGGGCGTGCGGCTGGCGGGACCGGGCGCCCGGCCCGGGCAGGTCGCGCTCGCCTCGGCGCGCGAGGTGGCCCGCGTGCGCAGCGACCTGCAACTCGTGCTCCAGGACCCCATGGGCTCGCTCGACCCGCGCATGTCGGTCGCCGACATCGTCGCCGAGCCGCTGCTCAACCCCGCCAACCGGCGCTCGCTGCCGCAGGCCGCCACGCGCGCCGGTCGCCGCGAGCTGGTGCGCGAGATGCTCGACGCGGTCGGCCTGCCTGACGACGCGGGCGAGCGCTACCCGCACCAGTTCTCGGGCGGCGAGCGCCAGCGCATCTCGATCGCGCGGGCGTTGGTGTGCCGCCCGCGCGTGCTGGTGGCCGACGAGCCGGTCAGCGCGCTCGACGTGTCGGTGCGAGCCCAGGTGCTCGACCTGCTGGGGCGGCTCGCCGACGAGCGCGGCCTGACGCTGGTGCTCGTCTCGCACGACCTGGCGGTGGTGCGGCACCTGTGCGACCGCGTCGCCGTCATGCGCGCCGGGGAGATCGTCGAGCAGGGCCCCACCGAGGAGGTCTGGTCGCACCCGCGGCACGAGTACACGCGGCGGCTTCAGGCGGCGACCCCGACCGTGGCGGGAGCCGGGGCGACCCGCTGACCGGGTCACCGTGTGCGGTACACGTTCTCGGGTCGGCCCGTCGCGCCGTAGCGGGGCTCGACCTCGGCGCGCCCGGCGTCCACGAGGTGCTCCAGGTAGCGCCGCGCCGAGACCCGCGACATACCGACCGCGGCCGCGACCTGCGATGACGAGAGCCCCGCGGACCCGGGCGCGACCTCGCCCAGCGCCGCCTCGACGCGGGTGAGCGACCGCGCCTGGATCCCCTTGGGCAGCCCGGCCGCGGGTGGGCCCCCGCGGGCGAGCAGGCGGTCGACCTCGTCCTGTCCCAGGTCGTGCGCGGTCTGCCGCAGCCGCTCGCGCGCCGCCCAGACGGCGTCGAGCCGCTCGCGCAGCGCGGCGGCGGTAAAGGGCTTGACGAGGTAGTGCGCGACGCCGCCCGCCATCGCGCGGCGCACCGCGTCGGCCTCGCTCGCCGCCGTGGCCGCCACGACGTCGGCGGGCGGCCCGGGCAGTGTCCGCAGCCGGGTCAGGACGTCGAGTCCGTCGCCGTCGGGCAGGTGCACGTCGAGCAGGACGACGTCGGGGCGCAGTGCGGCGGCCAGGCGCAGTGTCTCGGATCCCGTGGCGGCCGCGCCGACCACGGCGAACCGGGGGTGGCTGTCGACGTACCGGCGGTGCAGGTCGGCGACCGCGGGGTCGTCCTCGACCACGAGCACGCGCAGCGGTGCGCTCTCGCGCCGCCCGGGGGCTGCGGTCACCGGTCCGCGGCCCGCGCCCGCGCCGCCCGCGCCGCGCTCGACGGTGCGGGCGTCTGCGCGGGCGTCTGCGCGGGTGGGGCCGGGGGCGGGCGCCAGGGCAGGGTGACCGCCACCCGGGCCCCGCGCAGCGGCGACGTCGTGATGATCACGCGCCCGCCCCAGCGGTCCGTGGCGCGGCGCACGAGGGCGAGCCCGACGCCGCGCGCGGGCCGCTCGGGCGTCGGCGGCTTGGTGCTCACGCCGTCCTCGAACACCTCGCGGCGCGCGCCGCGCGGGATGCCCGGCCCGTCGTCGTCCACCACGACGGCGGTGTCGGTGACGCGTACGGACACATGCCCGCCCGGACCGACCGCCTCGGCGGCGTTCTCGACCAGGTTGCCGAGCACGGTCAGCAGGTCGGCGTAGTGGTCCGCGTCGTGCGGGGTGGGGTCGTCGCCCAGCCCCGACACGTCCGAGGACTCGTCGACGACGAGCGCGATGCCGTGCGCCGCGGCGATGCGGGCCTTGACCCGCAGCACCGCGGCGATCTCGGGCGCCCGCACCCCGGGAGGCACCGGCGGGGCCGGGGCGGTCTGGTCGCGAGTCTCGCGCTCGATCAGGCGCATGGCGTCCTCACCGCGGCCCAGGTCGAGCAGGCCCGAGACGACGTGGAGCGTGTTGGCGAACTCGTGCGCCTGGGCCCGCAGCGCCGCCGTCAGCCCGCGCGCGCCGTCGAGGTCGCGCATCAGGGCTTGGACCTGCGCGGGCTCCAGCCGGAAGAAGCGCCGCCGCACGAGTTGGGTGACCCAGACGGCCGCCACGACGCCGACCGCGGCCGAGGCGGCGAGCGCGCCGAAGAGCGGACCCAGTCCCGCCCGCAGGTCGCGGCGCAGCTCACTCTCCAGGATGCCGACGCTGGCCACGCCGACGACGGGCGCGGACGCGGCGTCGTCGTCGGCCGTGCCGTAGATGGGCACCTTGACCCGCCACGAGGTCCCCAGGGTGCCGGTCTGCGTGCCGGTCCACACCTGCCCGGCGAGCGCGGGCGCCGGGTCGGTCGAGACGCGCTCGCCGATGCGCGTCGGGTCGGGATGGGAGTGGCGGATGCCGTCGGTGTCGGCGACCACGACGTAGGTGACGTCCGACGCGCGACGGATCACCTCGGCGATCGGCTGGATCGTGGCCGAGGGGTCGGCGTCGTCGAGGGCGTCGACGACCGAGGGGAGCCGGGCCACCGACTGGGCGACCCCGGTCATGCGGTCGAGGTAGGCGCCGCGCAGCTGGCGCTCCTGGACCCAGGAGGCGACGACGCCGGTCGTGCAGATGAGCGCGAGCACGATCGCGACCTGCAGCAGCAGGAGCTGCACGCGCAGCGACGTCGCCCGGACCATGCCCCAGTGTGGCTCACACCACAGCGGGGTGGTGAGTCTTGCCGTCACCACAATGACCAGAACGTCCCTTACGACCGTAAGCCCGAGCGGCGTGCGGGGGCCGCCTAGCGTGCCCGTACGGCCGTGGCGACGACGCCCGGCCCGGGACTCGAGGAGGAGTCATGCGCCAGGTCAGGACCGTCCGCGCGGCCGTATCCGCGCCGCTTGCCATCGGCCTCGGGGTCGCGCTCGCGGGCTGCTCGGCGTTGTCGTCGGGCGACCAGGGGGCGTCGGGGGAGTCGGACGACGCCGGAGCGATCACGAAACTCAGCATCGTCGTCCCCGCCGACCCGGGCGGGGGCTGGGACCAGACCGGACGGGCCATGCAGGCGGGGCTGGAGGCCGAGGACCTCGCCGCGAGCGTGTCGGTCTCCAACGTCGGCGGGGCCGGCGGCACCGTCGGCCTGGCGAACATCGCCGCGTCGAACGACCCGAACACGCTGCTGGTCATGGGCCTGGTCATGGTCGGCGCCGTCGAGACCAACCAGGCGCAGGCCCGGATCGAGGACACCACACCCATCGCCCGGCTCACCGAGGAGCAAGAGGTCATCGTCGTCCCGGCGGACTCGCCCTACGAGACGATCGGGGACCTGGTCGACGACGTCGTGGCGCGCGGCAAGGCCGTGACGGTCACGGGCGGCTCAGCCGGCGGCACCGACCACATCCTGGCCGCGCTGGTCCTCAAGGCCGCCGGCGTCACGCCTGAGGCCGTGGGCGACACACTCAACTACGTCGCCTACTCGGGCGGCGGCGAGTCGCTCGCGGCGTTGCTGGGCAACAACGTCGACGCGGGCGTCTCAGGCATCAGCGAGTACGCGGAGCAGGTCAACGCGGGCGCGCTGCGGGCGCTGGCCGTCTCGGGCGCCGAGCGCGACGCGCTGCTGCCCGACGTCCCGACCCTGATCGAGTCGGGGTACGACGTCGAGCTGACCAACTGGCGCGGCGTCGTGGCGCCCGGGTCGGTCGACGACGCGCAGCGTGACCGGCTCATCGAGCTGGTGACCGGCCTCGCGCAGTCGCCGTCGTGGCGCGGCACGCTGGAGGAGAAGGGCTGGGCCGACGCGTTCCTCGCGGGCGACGAGTTCGACACCTATCTCGCGGGCAACATCACCGAGATCCAGGGCGTGCTCAAGGACATCGGGCTCGTCAAGTGAGCTCGGACCTGTCCGTCGCGACGGCGCAACGGCGCCGATCGCGCGGCCGGCGCCTGGGCGAGCTCGGCTTCTCGGGGGTGATCGCCCTGGCGGGAGGGTTCGTGCTCCTGGACGCGCGCCGGATCGTGGTGCCGGGGTCGGCCAACACGCTCGGGCCGCGCGCCTTCCCGTTCCTTGTGGGCGCGCTCATGCTCGTCGCCGGCGCCGTGGTGGCCGCGCAGGCGCTGCGGGGGCGGCTCGGCGAGGAGGAGGGCGGCGAGGACGTCGACATGGCCGTGCGGACCGACTGGCGCACGGTGGTGATCCTCGTGGGCGTGTTCGTCGCGCACATCCTGGTCATCAACGTCGCCGGGTGGCCCGTGGCGGGGTCGCTGCTGTTCGCCGGGGCGGCGGTGACGCTCGGCGCCCGGCCGTGGTGGAAGGCCGTGCTGATCGCCGTCGCCCTGGCCCTGGCCATCCAACTGGTGTTCGGCGGCATGCTCGGCCTGAGCCTGCCTCCCGGACCGTTGCTGAGGGGAGTCGGTCTCTTCCATGGGTGACCTCTCCGCGCTGATCGAGGGCTTCTCGACCGTGCTGCACCCCATGTACCTGCTGTACGCGCTGTTCGGCGTGTTCGTGGGCACCGCCGTCGGTGTGCTGCCCGGCATCGGCCCCGCGATGACCATCGCGCTGCTGTTGCCGCTGACGTACTCGCTCGACCCGGCGGCGGCGCTCATCGTGTTCGCCGGCATCTACTACGGGGGCATGTACGGCGGGTCGACGACGTCGATCCTGCTCAACACGCCGGGTGAGTCCGCCTCGATCGTCACCGCGCTCGAGGGCCACAAGATGGCGCTGGCCGGGCGCGGCGCCGCCGCGCTGGCCACGGCCGCCATCGGGTCGTTCGTGGCGGGCTCGATCGCCACGGTCGCGCTGACGTTCCTCGCCCCGGTCGTGGCGCGCTGGGCCGTGCGGCTCGGCGAGCCCGACTACCTGGCTCTGATGGTCGTCGCGTTCATCACCGTGGGGGCGCTGCTGGGCTCGTCGGTCTCCCGCGGCATCGCGGCGTTGGCGCTCGGGCTGTTCCTGGGCCTGGTCGGCACAGACACGCTCACCGGCCAGCAGCGCTTCACCTTCGGTGTGCCCAACCTCGCCGACGGCGTCGACGTCGTCGTCGTGGCGGTCGGCCTGTTCGCGGTGGGGGAGGCGCTACACATCGCCTCGCGGCTGCGGCACGGACCCGTGCGCGTCATCCCGATCGAGAAGGGCTGGCGCACCTGGATGCGGCGCGAGGACTGGCGGCGCTCGTGGCGGCCCTGGCTGCGCGGAACCGCCATCGGGTTCCCCGTGGGCACCATCCCCGCGGGCGGCGCCGACGTGGCCACCTTCCTGTCGTACGCCGCCGAGCGGCGCGTCGCCGGCCCCCGCGCGAAGCAGTTCGGCAAGGGCGCGATCGAGGGCGTGGCGGGGCCCGAGGCCGCGAACAACGCGGCCGCGGCGGGCGTGCTCGTCCCGCTGCTGACCCTCGGCCTGCCGACGACGGCGACCGCCGCCATCATCATCGCCGCGTTCCAGTCCTACGGGATCCAGCCGGGCCCGCTGCTGCTGACCAACCAGTCGGCGCTGGTGTGGGCGCTCATCGCCTCGCTGTATATCGGCAACGTCATGCTCGTCGTGCTCAACCTGCCCCTGGTGGGCATGTGGGTGCGCATCCTGCAGATCCCGCGGCACTACCTGTACTCGGGCATCCTGCTGTTCGGCGCCCTGGGCTCCTACGCCGTGAACTTCGCGCCCGTGGATGTGCTGCTGCTGCTGGGCATCGGGGTGCTCGGGTTGTTCATGCGCCGCTTCGGGTATCCGGTGGCGCCCATGGTGGTCGGCATGATCCTGGGGCCGATGGCCGAGGACCGGCTGCGCCGCTCGCTCGCCATCAGCCAGGGCGACCTGACCTACCTGGTGTCGCGGCCGTTCGCGGCCCTCGCCTACGGGGCCATCGTCGTCGTCGTGCTGGCCGGACTGTGGCTGCGCCGCCGCGAGCGGCGCGTCAGCGCCGAGGTGGCCGGCGCGCACGCCGAGCCGAAGCGCGAGCGGGTCTGAGCCGCTGGGCGCGACGCGCAGTCACCTGCGACGTCGCCCAGCCAGGCGCGCGCGCAGGCGCCCACCTGCGACCTAGGGTGGGCCCATGGGAACCGCGCTCGTCACCGGCGCCACCGCCGGACTCGGACTGGAGTTCGCCTGGCAGCTCGCCACGGCCCGTCACCACCTCGTGCTGGTCGCGCGGGACGGGCAGCGTCTCGACGACGTCGCCGCGCAGATCCGCGCGGCCGCCGGCGTGGACGTCGAGGTGATCCGCGCCGACCTCGCCGTGGCCGAGGACGTCACCCGCGTCGCCGAGCGGCTGGCCGTCACGGGCGACGAGGACGGCGAGACCCGCCGTCCGGTGGGCCTGCTGGTCAACAACGCCGGGTTCGGCACGAGCCAGCGGTTCGTCGACGGGGACCTCGACGTCGAGGTGCGCGCGCTCGACGTCATGGTGCGGGCCGTGCTGGTCCTCTCGCGCGCCGCCGCGGGGCAGATGACCCGCCGCGGGCGCGGCGCGATCCTCAACGTCGGGTCGGTCGCCGCGCTCACCGCGAGCGGCACCTACGCGGCCGCCAAGGCCTGGGTGCGCACCTTCACCGAGGGTCTGGCCTCCGAGCTGCGCGGCACGGGCGTGACCGCGACGCTCCTGTCTCCGGGGTTCACGCACACCGAGTTCCACGCGCGGGCGCACGCGGACATGTCGGGCGTGCCCGAGATCGCGTGGCTCGACGCGCCCCGGGTGGTCGCGGACGCGCTCGCGGACGTGCGCCGCGGCGTCGTGCTCTCGACGCCGTCGCTGCGCTACAAGGCCGCCTCGGCGCTGCTGCGCGTCGCGCCGCGCGGGGTGGTGCGCGCGGTCGGCAAGTACCGCTGACCCGCCGGGGTGGGGTGGTTTCGACGGGCTCAACCATCGGGGTGGGGTGGTTCCGGCGGGCACAAGCACCGGGCGGGGTGTGGGGCGCCCGTACCCTGGTGGTCGTGACCGACTCTGCGACTCCCGTGTTCTCCCCGACCCCCCGCGAGCAGCTCCTGGAGCTCATCAAGGACCTCGCGATCGTGCACGGCAAGGTGACGCTGTCCTCCGGCAAGGAGGCCGACTACTACGTGGACCTGCGCCGCATCACGCTGCACCACCGGGCGGCCCCGCTCGTCGGGCACGTCATGCTCGACCACCTGGAGGAGCTCGGGTTCGGCACGGCGGAGATCGACGCCGTCGGCGGTCTGACGCTCGGCGCCGACCCGATCGCTGACGCGCTGCTGCACGCCGCGGCCTCGCGCGGGCAGGACCTCGACGCGTTCGTGGTGCGCAAGGAGGCCAAGGCGCACGGGATGCAGCGCCAGATCGAGGGCCCCGACGTCGCGGGCCGTCGCGTCGTGGTCGTCGAGGACACGACGACGACGGGCGGCAGCCCCATCACCGCGATCGAGGCGTGCCGCGCGGCGGGCGCCGAGGTGGTCGCGGTGGCCACGATCGTCGACCGCGCGACGGGCGCGGGGGAGAAGATCGAGGCGCTGGGCGTGCCCTACCACCCGCTCTTCGGCCTCCAGGACGTCGGCCTCGCCTGACGGCGCACCCGGGCCTCGCCGCACCCGACACCGCGCCTCACCTGAGGCGACCGACGCCCCGGCCGGCGAGCGCCCGCCCCCTATGCTCCTGAGGTGTCTGTGCGCTCGGGAGGGTGGGTCCCCAACCAGCACGGGGCGTGGGCGATGCTCGCGCTGCCGTTCCTGGTCGGCGTCGCGCGTGGCGCCGCGGACGGCGCCCTCCGGCCGGTGCTCGTGCCGCTGCTCGCGCTCTGGTTCGTGGGCTACTTCGCCTACTTCGCGCTGGGGCTGTGGCTCAAGTCGCGCCGCCGGCCGCGGTACCTGCCGGCGATGTGGACCTACGGCGGCGCCACGGCCGCGCTCGGGCTGACCGTGCTCGCCCTCGACTGGCGGCTGATCGCCTGGGCGCCGGTGTTCGCGCCGTTCCTGGCGCTCGGGCTGTGGGCGGCCGCGCGGCGCACCGAGCGGTCGGTGCTGGCGGGCGGCGCCCTGGTGGCCGCGGCGTCGATCATGACACTCGTGGCGTACACGGCGGGCCGGGACGGCGGCCCGGTCTGGCGGGCGCTGGCACGCGCCGACGCCCCGATCGGGCTGCTCGCGGCGCTGGCGTTCGCCTACCTGTTCGGCACGGTGCTCTACGTCAAGTCGATGATCCGCGAGCGGGGCGTGCGGGCGTATGCGCTCGCGTCGATCGGGTACCACGCCGCGGTGACCGTCGCGGCCGTGCCCGTGGCGCTGGCGCGCGACCCGGCGTGGTGGTGGGCCGTCGCGTTCCTCGCCGCGATGACGGCGCGCGCGTGGGCCCTGTCGACGCGGCGGGCCTCGGCGAAGGCGCTCGGCCTGGGCGAGGTCGCCGCGACGGTGGCGCTGGGCGCGATTGCGCTCGCGCTGCCCTGAGCGGGCTACACCAGGCGGGGCTACACCAGCTCGATGAGGTCCGCGATCGAGTCGACCACCCGGGACGGGCGGAACGGGTACTTGTTGACGTCCTCGGTGCGGGTCGAGCCCGTCAGCACCAGGAACGTGGCCAGCCCCGCCTCGATGCCCGCGACGACGTCGGTGTCCATGCGGTCGCCGATCATGGCCGTGACCTCGGAGTGCGCGTCGATGCGGTTGAGCGCCGAGCGGAACATCATCGGGTTGGGTTTGCCCACGTAGTAGGGCTTGCGCCCCGTGGCCGCAGTGATGAGCGCGGCCACGGCGCCCGTCGCGGGCAGCGGCCCCTCCAGCGACGGCCCCGTGGTGTCCGGGTTGGTCGCGATGAAGCGCGCCCCGCCCTGGATGAGCCGGATCGCCTTGGTGATCGCCTCGAACGAGTACGTGCGGGTCTCGCCCAGCACGACGTAGTCGGGGTCGGCCTCGGTGAGCGTGTAGCCCGCCTCGTACAGCGCCGTCGTCAGGCCCGCCTCACCGATGGCGTACGCCGAGCCGTTCGGCACCTGGTCGCGCAGGAACTGGGCCGTGGCCAGCGCGGAGGTCCAGATGCACTCCTCCGGCAGGTCGATGCCGCTGGTGTGCAGCCGGGCGCGCAGGTCACGCGGCGTGAAGATGGAGTTGTTGGTCAGCACCAGGAACGGCCGGCCGGCGTCGCGCAGCGCGGTGATGAACTCGGGGGCGCCTGGGATGGCGTGCCCCTCGTGCACCAGGACGCCGTCCATATCGGTGAGCCACGACTCGATCGTGCGGGTCATCGGTGTCTCCAGAAGTCGCAGGGTCAGCGCGCGTGCCGCGGCCGCGCGCCGTCGTCGTCGAAGGTACCCGCCGCCGCGCCCTGCGCGGCGACCGTGGCGCCGACGGGGACCGCGATCGCGTCGCTGGCCGCGCCCTCGCCCGACGGCGCCGGTCCGCCGGCGGCCAGCGCCGGGGACGCGGCGCGCGCGAGCTTGCGCCGCTCGCGCAGCACCTCGACCGCCATGGGCACGACCGACACCGCGACGATGAGCAGCACCAGGGCCTCGACGTGGTCCTTGACGAACGCGATGTTGCCCAGCAGATAGCCCACGAACGTGATCCCGGCGGCCCACAGCGCCGCGCCGAGCGCGTTGAAGGCGATGAAGTGCCGGAACGGCATCCGCCCGATGCCCGAGGCCACGGGCGCGTAGGTGCGCACGATGGGCACGAACTGCGCGATCGTGATGGTGCGCCCGCCGTAGGCGTCGAAGTACCGCTGGGTCTGGTCGATGTACCGGCGCTTGAACACCCGCGAGTCCGGGCGGTCGAACAGGCGCGCGCCGAACGTCCGTCCGAGCGTGTACCCGGTCGAGTTGCCGAGCACCGCGGCGACGAACAGCGTCAGCATGACGACCGGCAGCGGCAGCCGCATGGCGTGCTGCGCGGTGAACGCGCCCGCCATGAACAGCAGCGAGTCGCCCGGCAGGATCGGGAACAGCAGCCCCGTCTCGACGAAGACCACGAGCGCGATCGCGAGGATCGCCCAGCTGCCGTAGTCCGTCAGGAACCCGGTGATGAGTGTCGAGGGGTCCATCCAGCCCGGGGCGAGCGTGTGCGCCGGGCCGGCGGGAAGCGATGCCGCGAACGTGGGCAGGGCGTCAGCGAACGCGGTGAGCATGAGGGCGAGGGTAGTGCGGGAGGATGCGTGCATGAGCGCTCGTCCCACCCCGCCCGCCCCGTTCTCCACAGGTTCCACACCGGCCGCGATCGGAACGCCGTTGTCCGAGCACGCCACGCGCGTGCTGCTGCTGGGCGCCGGCGAGCTCGGCAAGGAGGTGGCGATCGAGCTGCAGCGCCTGGGCGCCGAGGTGATCGCCGTCGACCGCTACGCCAACGCCCCGGCCATGCAGGTCGCGCACCGCGCCCACGTCGTCGACATGCTCGACGGCGACGCGCTGCGCGCCGTGCTCGACGCCGAGCGCCCCCACGTCGTCGTGCCCGAGATCGAGGCGATCGCCACGCACGTGCTCGCCGACGTCGAGGCGACGGGAGTGCGCGTCGTCCCGACGGCGCGCGCCACCCGCCTGACCATGGACCGCGAGGGCATCCGCCGCCTGGCCGCCGAGGAGCTCGGGCTGGCGACCTCGCCCTACCGGTTCGTCGACACGCTCGACGACCTGCGCGCCGCCGTCGACGCGCTCGGGCTGCCGTGCGTCGTCAAGCCCGTCATGTCCTCCTCGGGCAAGGGCCAGTCGGTGCTGCGCACGCCCGACGACGTCGCGGCGGCGTGGGCGTACGCGCAGACCGGGGGCCGCGCCGCAGCGCACGGGCCCGACGACGCAGTGCGCGTCATCGTCGAGGGCTTCGTCGAGTTCGACGACGAGATCACCCTGCTCACGGTGCGTCACCGGGGCGCCGACGGGCGGGACGCGACCGTGTTCTGCCCGCCCGTGGGGCACGTGCAGGCCGACGGCGACTACCGCGAGTCGTGGCAGCCCGCGCCGATGCGTCCGGACGTGCTGGCCCGCGCCCAGGAGGTCGCGGCGCGCGTGACCGAGGCGCTCGGCGGTTGGGGGCTGTTCGGCGTCGAGCTGTTCGTGGTGGGCGACGACGTGCTGTTCTCCGAGGTCAGCCCGCGCCCGCACGACACCGGCCTGGTCACGCTCGTGGGCCAGGACGTCAGCGAGTTCGCGCTGCACGCGCGCGCGGTGCTCGGGTTGCCGGTCGCCGCGCCGTCGCCTGTGGGCGGGCCCGGGCAGGAGGCGGCGGCCTCGTGCGCGGTGCTCGCCGAGGGGTCGGGCGTGCCGGTGTTCTTGGGCGTGGACCAGGCGCTGGCGGTCCCGACGGCGCAGGTGCGGCTGTTCGGCAAGCCGCGCGTCGACGGCCGGCGCCGCGTCGCGGTCACGCTCGCGCGCGGCGCCGACGTCGCCCAGGCCCGTGAGCGCGCCCGCGCGGCGGCGGCAGCCCTGAGGACCGACCTTGCCTGACCCGGCCGTTGACCCGGCCCCGGTGGTTGACCCGGCCCCGGTGGTTGAGCCTGTCGAAACCACCCCGCATGGGCCGTCGGGTGGTTTCGACAGGCTCAACCACCGGGAGGCGCTCGACGACGGGGAGCGGGAGCGGGCCGTGGGCGTCGGCCCGTGGCTGGGCGAGCTGCCCGACGGCCCGCAGTGGGACCCCGAGCTGCTGGAGCTCGGCGACCGGCGCAACGTCGTCGACCGGTACCGCTACTGGTCGGTCGCGGCGATCGTCGCCGACCTCGACGCGCGCCGCGACCCCGAGTTCGCGCTGCACGTCGCCATCGAGAACTGGGCGCACGACCTCAACATCGGGTCGGTCGTGCGCACCGCCAACGCCTACAACGTCGCGGGTGTCCACATCGTCGGCCGACGGCGGTGGAACCGTCGCGGCGCGATGGTGACCGACCGCTATCTGCACGTCCACCACCATCCGGACGCCGACGCGCTCGCCGCGTGGGCCGGCGCCGCGGGACTGCCGCTGGTCGGGGTCGACAACGTGCCGGGCTCGCAGCCCATCGAGGCCTACGCGCTGCCCGCGCGCTGCGTGCTGGTGCTCGGCCAGGAGTCCACGGGCCTGACGCCCGCGATGCAGGCCGCGTGCGACGTCGTCGTGCACATCACGCAGCACGGGTCGACGCGCTCGCTCAACGCGGGCGCGGCGGGCGCCATCGCCATGTACGCCTGGGCGCTACGCCACCACCCCCACCCCTAACTGCTCCGGCCCGCCTGGACCGGCTCCGGGCCCGGTCTAGTCGTCAGTCTGCGCTCTGGTCGTCAGATCGGATTGACGATCAGAGCGCAGACTGACGTCCAGACCGCGCAGCGCGGCCAACCGCCGTCAGGTGCAACACCGGCCACCGGCGCTGCGACGTCGGTCCCAGCGAATGCGCGCTCTCACCGATGAGTCGCCCCGCCGAGCGCGAGAAGGTCGGTTGGGGAGCCGTGTGCGAGATCATTCGGGTCGAGGCCGAGGTGAGCAGCGACCGACGCGCCGACGTCGGCGAGCGACTCCAGATCGACCCCGCGCATCGCACCGTTCGCGCAGTCGGCCCGATGTCGGCCGCCGCTGGCGGCCAGCACCGGGACGTACTCGCGCGTGTGATGAGCGTGCCCGATGAGTGGGTCGTTGCCGTGGTCCGCGACGACGACAAGAAGGTCACCTGGCCCCAGGGCGTCGAGCAGGTTGGGGATAGTCGCGTCAACCTGTTCAAGGAGTTCGATGAACCGGGCCGGGTCCTGCTGGTGTCCTGCCAGGTCGGTCTGCTGGACGTTGGCGACGACGAGGCCGCCGCTGTGAGCCGCGCGCACCGCGTCTGCGAGGACTCTCTCGGTCGAGACCCCGGGGAGGCGCACGACGTCTGCATCCGTCGCGAGGATGTCCGCAGCTTTGCCGATGAGGGTGACCGGCAGACCCGCGCGGGCGGTGACCTCAGGGAGTTGATGGCGGTGGTCTATGTCCGCGCCGAAGTGCTGCACCCGCAGGCCGCCATTGCGATAGAAGCCAGAAGCAGGTGTGTCCAGGCCGACGACGCCGAAGGCGCCGGGGCGGACGGCCGCGGGCAGCGGCTCTGACGAGTAGCCGCCGACGGCGATGACGCGCGCCACGGGAGCGACCGAGCGCACCGCGGAGGCGACGTGAAGGATCGACTCCCAGGGCATGTAGTCGAGTCGAGCCGAGACGTTCCAGATCAGGCCTGGGTCCGCCTCCAAGTTGTCATGGACCAGCAGTTCGTCGTCGACGACGATGACGGGTCCGCCGTCGAGCAACGCGGTGCGATGCCCGGCGGCGTGGAGCGCCGCGCGCACCTCGTCGAGGCTCTCCTCGAGACGCCGCAGTACGACGTGGGACATGTCGGCCCCCATCATCGTCTGGTGTCCGGCGAACGTATCGGCTCCGGGGTAGCCGAGCGCGGCGCGCCGCGCGACACGCGGGAGTGTCAGCGCCGCAGACCCCAGCCCGAGGTCGGGGCGCAGCGTCGCGAGGCCAAGCGCAGCGAGGTGGGGTACCCGCAGCGCGGACCGGTCGCGCGCGCCCGCCCAGAGGGACAGCGAGCCAAACGTGTCCGCGCGGGAGTCGGCAGACCGGATCTCGCCCGCGTCGGGCATGGCACCGACCCCGAAGCCGTCGAGCACCAGGATCGTGGCCGTCATGCCGCGACCACCTCGCCCAGGGCGGTGAAGACTCCGTCGACATGGGGTGAGCCCGCGGCGATGCCAGAGACGACGGCGACGTGCGACCTGGTCACGAAGATCTGCGTCCGGAACGCCATGACGGCCGTCTCGCCCAAACGCGGAGAGACGTCAGCAGAAGAGGGGTCCAGGCGACGGTAGTAGTCGATGTTCTCCGGGGGATCGGGCAGCAGGGCGATCCGCCGCGCGGAGTCGGCGCTCCCGAGCAGTGCGTTGCGAGCGCCACCGCGGGCGTAGAAGCCACCGCCGATGACCTGGGGTCGCGGCGACTCCTGCCCGACCTCCGACACATAGACCATCGCGGGCCGCTCAAGGAGGTCGTCACGCACGGCGTGCTCGGGTGTCGACCCCGTCAGCGCATGACCGGGTTCGATGTGTGTGCCGCCCGCCGCCGCGACCAGCGGGACGGTCGAGCAACTCGAATGGCTGGGCAGACTGATGACGGGTTCGACTCCGGCGCCGCGGATCACCTCTGCGGCGCGCAGCACTGCGTCAAGCGTGGCAGTGACGCGCGGCCTGCCGAGGGCGGGGTCGAACACGACGCAGGGGAAACCTGTGACGCCAACCAGTCGGGTGTGCGCGAGGCTCTCGGTGGTCTCAAGGAGACGGGCCATGTCGCAGGGCGCGAACCCGCCCTCCTGCCCAGGGTAGGAATCGGAGGCATGTCCGGCGATGCGAGCGATGATCGGCTGGACGATGCCCAGGCTGCGGGCTGCGGCGTCGACCGCTCGGAGGTTTGAGACGTCGTACACCGTGACATGGTCTGCGCCTGCGGCGAGGATCTCAGGCAGCGCCTTGCGTGGGATCTGGACGAGGTGCCCGACGTTTCCAAGGTGCGCGCCGCCGGCGAGCAGCGCCCGTGCCTCGCGCACGTCGATAGCCGTGCCAAGCGGGAGATGCTGGGTGATCGCCCGGGTGACGAGTGGGTTGCGGCCAATCTGCTTGATGACAGCCCAGGGAACGAGTCCGTGTGCAGTGGCGGTCGCCGCAAGTGCGCGGGCATTGGCGGACACGGTGTCGACGTCGATCACGTATGTGTCGGGTTCAATCAGGCCGTCGGCGTGCAGTGCCTGCGCGGCCTCGATGAGGTGGGGATTGCGGCGCAGTGTGGTGTCGAGGAACACGACGCTCAGCCTCGCAGTGCGCGGCTCAAGATGTCAGCCGTGAGGTCGGCACCAGCGCGCATCGGGTTGATCCGCAGGGTCCATTCGCGCAGTTCGGGCTGTGCGTCGAGGGTCGACGACGAGAGGCGATAGATCATGGGTGCGATCTCATACCGCGAGTTGGACCCCACAGGGTAGGGCGCAGCGCCGTACCGGGAGGCCCGCGCGCGCACGTCGTCCGCGACTGGCGTGTCGAGCAGCGCCACGACACACAGGTCCTGGACGTTCGCGACGACGGCGTCGGCGATCCCGTGCACGGCGCCGTCGCGGAGCAGTCTGGCGAGCCGGTGGACCTCCTTCGACTGCCGCGCCCAATTCAGGGGTGCCGAGACGAGGGACTGGAGCGCGGCGACGGCCTGCGGGCCTTGGACCTGCCCGCCGCCAGAGTAATTGGCGGCGTGAGCGGCGTCGCATAGGTCGGCGTCCCCGACGACGACGCCCACTCCCTCGGGACCGTGCAACTTGAACAAGGAAAAGGTCGACGCTGCTGCGCCTACCTGCACCCCGAGCCGTGGTGTGCGGACAGCCGCGTAGTTCTCGTCGACGATCACGCGCTTGCCGAGCGCATGGGCTCGTTCGACGACGGCGATCGGGTCGAAGCTGTCCGCAAGACGCTGCCGGGTGTGCTGGATGTATACCCAGGCGGGCGAGTCAGGGGCCTTCAAGGCTGCGTCCACCGCCTCGGGGTCGTTGAGGTCGACCCGCACCGCCTCAACGAGGCCATCGCGGAAGGTCGTCGCTGTTGTCGAGTAGTCCGGGGCGTCGTGCGCGAGCAAACGGCGCTGGCCGTCGCGCCAGGGACCAGCGGACAACGCGGCGCGGATCGCGCCGGTCCCGGCTCCCTGCACCAGACAGGCGTCCTCGGCGTCGAACGTGCGCGCGAGGACCCGCTCGACGCGCGCCGTCGTGTGGGGGCGTCCTAAGCCGAGCTTGACGCCGACGTCTGCGCGGAACAGTTCGTCGCCAGGCAGTTCGTCGCAAATGGCGGCGACAATGCGCTGTTGGAGGGCAAACGCGCCCTCGGCGTCGAGGTGCGGCAGGGGGGTTGTCACCGGGAGAGTGGGGCGGACTAAGGTCATCACAGGGCCTCCTCGCAGGGGGAGGGGATTGGCGCCGCGGCGCCGTCGACGTCTACTCCGGTGAGCCAGCGCAACGCGTTGCGTCGGAAGAGTTGATCAAGGGTGTGCTTATCGATGCCAGCGGCGCGCAGCCGTGCGGCGAACCTGCCCAGGGTGTGGGAGTATCCCTTGCCGCCTGCGACGCGGAGGTAACTGCGTCGAGAGATGTCGTTGCTGAGCAGCAGGTTTCGCTCTCGGCCCTGCTCGAGGAGGTCGAGCACCAGGCGCAGGCGGACGTCGTCGGGCTGGTAGGACTCTTTTCCGATTGTGTCGAATGCGATGTACGCCCCCGCGTCGGCGATCGCGGCATGTTGGGCGGCGTCTGTCGTCAGGTCTTGGTGGCCGATGCTGACCCGGCTCAGGTCGACACCCGTCGATGCGAGCAAGTCAAGCTGGGCTCGGGCACCCGTGCCCAGGTGGGCATGGGTCGAGACCGGTCGCGCCGTGGCCGCCGCCGCGCGACCGGCTGCCAGGAGGCTCACCCTCTCGGGCGCGCTCGGGGTCTGCCCGTGCGTGCCGATCTCGCCGATGACACCGGCGAGGACATCCGTTCCGTCGACTCCCTCGGTCAGGTCGCTGATCAGCAGTGCCGTCGCGCGTCCGACGTCATCGCCCGGCTCGGCGGCCGGGTGGAACCGCTCGTAGTACCACCCGGTGCTGGCGACCACGGGTACTCCCGACGTCGTCGCAATCCGCCGCAACGCGGCGATGTCGCGACCCATGCCTCGCGCGGTCTGGTCGATGACGAGTGCGAGGCCGAACCGGGCCGAGGCGTCGGCGAGTTCAGTGGCGACGGCGGGGGTGTCGTCGTCGCTGAGTACAGCCTCGCTGTCGAACTCGACTCTCAGGTCGATCGCGAGGTGCTCGTGCGGCAGTACGGCCCCGCGCACGCTGTGGGGGTCGATCGGGCCAAGGACGGACTGGATCATGGTCGTGAGCCTCCTGCCGCTTACGCGACCGGGGTGAACAGACCCACCCAGTGCAGGAGGTTGAGCAACACGCCGGAGACAAGGATTGCGGCGGGGCCGGCGGCCATACGGATGACTGGGCGGCCGAGCGCCTCGTTGAGTAGGTACAGTCCACCGACGAGCAGCGCCCCTAGGCCGCCACCCATCGACAGGGCAACCATGAGCGAGCCGACGAGGATCGCCGCTTGGAGGGCCTCGTTGATGGCGTTTCGTATGTGGTCCGCCGACTCTCGAATCGACGGCCAGCGCTGCATCCACTTGCCAAGGCCGGAGAGGGCGAAGACCTCGACGCTGAACACCAGCGCACCTGCGATCGCTGCCACGACTAGGGCCAACGCGGGGTTGCCGATGAAGTGACCGATCAAGTATCCGACCGGGTAGACGAACGTCAGACCGGCCATGGCGTACGCGCCGGAGGCCAACGCCGTCGTTGCGATCAACGGGATGAACCCGAACGCACGCCAGAAGTCGACTTGCGCGGCCTCGACGAACTGGCGATCTGCGACAAGGAACGAGGTCGCCTCGCCGCCGGCGAAGATCCCGGTGGCGGAAAGGACGGCCACCGCTGCGCCGAGCACGGCAAACCACGGCAGGTACTTGCGTAGGCGGGCGGCGTTCGGGCCGAAGAGTTGGTCGACGGCCGCAGCGGCAACGGCCTTATTCCCAGCATGGGCGGCTCGCTCTGCGTCGCTCATGCTCGCGAGGGCGACGGCCTCGGCGCTGCGTTCGCTGCGGTCCTTCGTGACAGCGAATGCGACGAGCATGACCACGCCCGCGGCCATGGCAATGGAGGCGGCGAAGATGTTCGGCCAGAGCTTCATGGTGGCGACCGTCGCGGCGATCTGGACGCCGAACGTGATCAGGCCCTTGGTGCGGCCGAACTGACGCGCCACCGCTAGCGCCGGGAAGATCGCGAACAGCCACAGGATCGGAGTCCCGAGCTCGCCGAGGGCCGAGATGAAGTCGACCGGAAGGTTTGCGGAGAGGTTGTTGATCGATGACAGACCCCACGCGGAGATCGCTCCCCAGCCCAGACCCGCGGCGGCGGCGAGCCACCACGTCGGAGCGACGAGACCGAGGATCTCGGCGGGCAGGAAGAGCAGCCACGGGTTGAGCACTCCGGTCGACAGCGCGAGAGGGGCGCCGAAGCCGAAAATGAACCCGGCCGATAGGCCGAACACGACGGTCGCGGTTGCGGGGCGGGTGGTCTTGCCGCCGATGAAGTCGAGCATGAAGGGGCGCGCGCCGTCGTTGAACACGGCCAGGGCCTTGTGGGCCATGACGGCTGCGACGGCAGTGACGATCATGACGGTGATGGACTGCCAGGTGGCGAAGTGCACGCCGCTGGCTTCGTTGGCGGCAGCGAGTAGTGCGAACATCAGACCTTCTCTTCCTTGAGGAGGGCCGCCCACAGGGCCGGGACGGCGTCGTCGATCTGGTCCACCGAGAACCCGAAGGCGACCTTGCCTGCGGAGAGTTGGGCCTCGATGTCCTCTGCGGTGAGTGCGGCGCGGCCGAAGGTGTGGCATTTGTCGGCGCCGAGGAGTCCAACGAGGACGCCGAGGCTGGCGCCCGCGCCGGTGTGACACGTGCCGAGGTAGTAGTCGGCGTCGCCGGTGCGCAGCTTAAGCGCCGCGTCCATGTCGCTGCTGACGGTGATGGTGTCGTGTGGGCGGAGCATTGACCTGAGGGCGTCAGCGACCTGCGCCTTGCCCACGCCTCCGGCGATGATTCTCATGACGACTCCCTTGTCAGGTGGTGGTTCAGCAGGGCGATGTGAATGGTCAGGAACTTGACCTCCGCGTCCGGCAGAGGTCGTCGGAACTCCTCGGCCACGCGATCGGCCATGCGTTGGGCCGTGATCGGCGTCGAAGGGTCTTTTGAGACCACCTCGGCGTAGACGTTCTCGTCGGGCGCGGTCACGGTGTCGTCGCCCTGGGCTAGGCGTGTCACCGCCATCACCGCGTGTGAGACGAACAGGCCGGCTTGCTCGTCGTCGAGCGTCGCCTGCGGGTCGATCATGGCGAGTTCGCGTTCGACGAAGTCGACAGCCCGCGAGGGGATGGAGTCTGTCGCCCGGAAGGCGTCGAGGCGCTGACGAAGCTCGTGGTTCATAGCGGTGCTCCTTCAGTAGGACGGGATGGCGTTGCCCGCGACGACGTCGTGAGCGAGTTGGACGACAACTGGGTTCGTGAACGCGTCGAGCACGGCGACGGGCACCGAGACGTCGGATCGGACCCGGACTATGACAGCGCGTGTGTCTGACGAGTCGAGTGCCGCGGGGAGCGGCAGGGTGGTGATCGGGGCCGAGATGTGGCGGCGGATCTCATCGGCGTTCCACACCGTTGCGTCGATGGTCTTCGCGCGGAACCCGTGGTCGAGGTGGTTGTAGGAGACGTCCACGAGACGATCGGCCGGCACGTCGCCGAACACGCGGCGCACGAGGGTAACCACGTCGGCCGACGAACGGTCGACGGCGATCCGCAAGTCAGGGTCGGTGACCTGCTTGCCCTCGGCGAGCACCGTGACGTGGGACGCGACGTAGCTGCCGTCCCCGAAGTCGCGCACGACCTCCAGGTCCTCCTCTGTCGACATGGCGAGTGACGAGAGCAGCACGTAGTCCGACCGCCCCTCGCGCAGAGACCGGAGGCGGGCTGCCGAGCCGCGCATAAACGCCAGCGTGAGCGGGACGCCCGTGGCCTCGAACCCTGCGGCCAGCCCGGTCGCAAGCCCCTCGTACCGAGGGGTGTAGGGCAAGGGCATGGCGAGCGAGACGGAGCGATCGCCCGACAGTTGCCACAGCACTCGGTGGTCGATCGCGTCAACGAACGTGCCTAGGTGGCCGCGTGCGACGAGTCGCAGTGCGCCCGCGTTTTCGAGCAGTCCGAACGCCGCTTGCACAGTGCCCCTGCCGCAGCCGAACTGCCCTGCCAGGTCCTGGACCCGCGGGACGCGGTCTCCCGTGTTAAGTCCACTGAGCGCGTCAGCGAGCCGGGCGGCCGCGAGGCCCGCTCGAGACATCAACATCCCCGTCAACGGCACAAGACGAGAGTATCCAGAGAACCGGATATTGTCCCTTGTTTGGCGCGCCTCGGTCCGGGGGTGTCGCGCGAGAGCGTGAGTCCGCGGGCGTTCGCAGGTCTTGAAGGCAGGCGCGGGCTGGATTCGTGAGCCAGACCAGCAAAGCCGTGGTGACTCCTGTCGCGCGCGTTGTCATGGCCCGCCGACTGGTGCCGTCCGCGCCGTCGCACCGCGTGCGCGCGACCGCCCGCATGACGGTCAGGCCACAGGCGTGGGAGGATGCCCAAGGAACATCCCCCACATCTGCTTGGAGTATCAACGATGCCCATCGCAACCCCTGAGATCTACGCCGAGATGATCGACCGGGCGAAGGCCGGCAAGTTCGCCTACCCCGCGGTCAACATCACGTCGTCCTCGACCGTCACCGCCGCCATCCAGGGCTTCGCGGAGGCCGAGTCGGACGGCATCATCCAGGTCTCTGTGGGCGGCGCCGAGTACGCGTCGGGCTCGACCATCAAGGACCGCATCACGGGCTCGCTCGCCCTTGCCGCGTACGCCACCGAGGTCGCGAAGAACTACTCGGTCAACATCGCGCTGCACACTGACCACTGCGTCAAGAAGAACCTGGAGTCCTGGGTCCGCCCGCTGCTGGCGCTCGAGGCCGAGCAGGTCAAGAAGGGCCTGAACCCGACGTTCCAGTCGCACATGTTCGACGGCTCGGACATCCCGCTGGACGAGAACCTCGTCATCGCCGCCGAGCTGCTCGAGCTCTCGCAGGCCGCGCGCACCATCCTCGAGATCGAGGTCGGCGTCGTCGGTGGCGAGGAGGACGGCCACGTCGCCGAGATCAACGAGAAGCTCTACACGACCGCTGAGGACGGCCTCGCGACCGTCAAGGCTCTCGGCGCCGGCGAGAAGGGCCGCTACCTGACCGCGCTGACCTTCGGCAACGTGCACGGCGTGTACAAGCCGGGCGCCGTCAAGCTGCGCCCGTCGATCCTCGCGGACATCCAGAAGGCCGTCGGCGACGAGATCGGCAAGGCCAACCCGTTCGACCTCGTCTTCCACGGCGGCTCGGGCTCGACCGCCGAGGAGATCGCCGAGGCGGTCGACAACGGCGTCATCAAGATGAACATCGACACCGACACGCAGTACGCGTACTCGCGTCCGGTCGCCGGCCACTTCTTCACCAACTACGACGGCGTCCTGAAGGTCGACGGCGAGGTCGGCAACAAGAAGGCCTACGACCCGCGCGCCTGGGGCAAGCTGGCCGAGGCCGGCATGGCCCAGCGCATCATCGAGGCGAGCCAGCAGCTGCGCAGCGCCGGCAACAAGATGCGCTGAGCCCACTCGCAGGGCACAGCCGCCGGCGCGAACGCGCCGACGACGCTCAGAACCCTCCGCCCACCGTGGGACAACCCCGGTGGGCGGAGGGTTCTGCGTTGTGGTCCGGCGGCGCGTGGGGCGCGCAGCGGGTGAATCTCAGTCCAGGCCTTCGTCCTCGTCGACGATCTCCAGGAGCTCGCCGATCCGGGTGACCTCCAGCAGGAACTTCACCGTGGGCGGGGCGCGCAGGATGCGCACCTTGTGGGGCATGCGCGAGCCGAGCCGCGCGAGGAACGCGACGCCCGAGGAGTCCATGAACGTGATGTGGTGGGCGTCGATCTCGACGGGCAGGCCCGTGGCCTCGGCCTCTGCCGTGGCCTCGCCGAGCTCGGGCCCGATGTCGGCGTCGATCTCTCCGGACAGCACGATTCGCGCGCGAGATGTGCCGACGATGAGGTGGACGCTCGCGGGGTCTCCGAACTCGGGCACGCCGTCGTGCCCACCCTCTTCGCCGAGCGTCGTTGGCTTCGGGTTCGATGTGTCCCGCACGGTGCTCCTTTCGACTGCCCGGCCTCGCGTGCTGTCGGGGACCACATTACGGTTAAGCGACCAGCAGGGACACCATCTGTCCCGTGTCGCACCGGCAGGCGGAGGAGGATATGGCGGGATTGGCCGGACAGCACGTCGCACCGTCCCCAGACCTGTTCGCCGAGATGGTCGCGGGGACGTCATTGTGCATGTTCGTCACGGGCGCGTACGAGGACGGCCTGCCGCTGGTGTGGGTCAACGACGCGTTCACGGCGAAGACCGGTCTGACGGCCGGGGTCGCCGCGCCGCCGCCCGTCCCGGGACGCGCGTCGCTGGGTCCGCTCGAGCATGTCCTGGTCGAGCCGTCGGATGCCGCGCTGGCCGCCCCGGCGCTCGCCTCGGGCGAGGGCGGCACCTTCACGATGCAGTGTCTCCGCGCTGATGGGGCCACGTATTGGTCGCATGTGACGTTCACCCCACGGCGTGATGTGCTCGGCACGGTCACGCACTTCCTGGGCACCAGCGTCGATGTGTCGGCGTACGTCGACGAGCGCTCGGCCCAGTTGCAGACGCTCGCGGTCGAGCGTCGCCAGCGCGCCGACCTCGACCTCATCGCGCAGACCACCGAGCTGCTGGGCGACCTGGAGTACCCCTACGCGCTGCGTGACATCGCCGAACTGCTGCGCTCGGTGGTGCCGTGGGCGGCGTTCTACCTCAACGACGACGGCCTGCTGCACGCCGACGGCATCGACATGGCCGCCCCGCCCGGGGGCCGCGGGCGACGTCACGCGCGTTATGTCGGCGGCAGCGACGCCGACCCGCTCGACCCGGCCCCGAGCGCGCACGGCGCGCGCGAGACCGTCGACGCCGTGCAGGATCTGCTCGACGGTCTGGTTGACGGCCCCGTGTTGCTGCGCCTCGACGTCGAGTACGCGCCGTACTCCGCCTCGGGCTGGCTGCGCCGCGACCTGGTGCGCCGCGTGCTCGACGAGACGGGCGTGCGGCCCGGCTCCGTCGTCGTGCACGCCGTGGGCGGTCGCCGTCAGGTGCTGGGCCTGTTGGTCACCTGGAACGGTGACGAAGCGGGCGCCGGGGCGACGACGGCGAGCGTGCTGAGTGAGCCCGACGACGTGCGCACCGTCGTCGAGGTCGTCGCGCGCCGCGCGGGCACCGCGATCGACAACGCGCGCCTGTACGCGCGCGAGCACCACCTCGCCGAGGCGCTGCAGCGGGCGATGCTGCCCGAGCAGGCCGACGTGACCGGGCTCGACGTGTGGACCTATTACGCCCCCAACGCCGAGCACGCCCAGGTGGGCGGCGACTGGTACGACGTGCTCGACATCGACGGCTCGACGGTCGGTCTGGTGATCGGCGACGTCGTGGGGCACGACGTCGAGGCCGCGGCCGCGATGGGCCAGCTGCGTTCGGTGGTGCGCTCCTACGCCTACGAGCTCACGACGCCGTCGGTGGTGCTCGACCGGGTCGACATGCTCGTGCAGGGCATGCGCATCCCGCGCTCGGCGAGCCTGGTGTACGCGACGCTGCGCCGCCGGGCGCCCGAGGAGAGCGACGTGCCGGGGGAGGTGAGCGCGGACGAGTCGTGGGACATGGAGTACACGCGCGCCGGGCACCTGCCGCCGCTGCTGCTGCGGGGCGGCACGGTGCGCCAGCTCGACGGCGGCGGGGGGTCGCTCGTGGGCTTCGGGTTCGTCGAGCGGCGCACCACCACCGAGGTGCTCTACCCGGGCGACGTGCTGCTGTTCTACACCGACGGCCTCATCGAGCGGCGCGACCGCTCGCTCAAGGTGGGCCTGGAGGCGCTGGTCGAGACCTCGGCGCGCATCACCGCGCGCGACGCCGCGGGGGTGGGCGAGGAGCTGCTGTCGCGCCTGGCCGACGCGCCCGAGGACGACGTCGCGATCGTCGTCGTGCGGCTGCCCGACCCGGTGGCCGACGCGACGACGCCGAGCCTGAGCCCGCGCTCGCGGCGGTGGCTGCTGCCCAGCGAGCCCGCGTCGATCGGGCGCGCACGCCACGCGGTGCTGCGCTCGTGTCAGGCGTGGGGGCTGCCCGAGTCGGCCTCGGCCGAGCTGGTGGTGTCCGAGCTGGTCGCCAACGGCGTGCTGCACGGCTGGGGGCACATCTCGCTGCGCCTGTTCGACACGGGCGACGGCCTGCGCATCGAGGTCGAGGACGCCAACCCGGCGCCGCCGGTGACCACCGACGGCCACCCCAACCGGGTGGGCGGGTTCGGTATGCAGATCGTCGAGCGGCTCGCCGACTGGGGTTGGCGCCCGGCGGGGTCGGGCAAGCTCGTCTGGGCCAAGATCAAGTAGCGCGGCGGCCGCGCAGCGCGGCCTGCGTGTCCCTGGTGTTCGTTTGCGGTGCGAGTGTGCTCGTTTGCGTGTCCGTGCGCCGCCGATTCGCCACCCTGGGGGTCCGGCGCCGGTCACCAGTGGAGTGACCAACCAGTCACCGGTGACCCAAGGAGAGACGCGCGTGAGCATCCGATGGCGTAAAGCCACGTCCCTTGCCCTCCCGGGTGTTGTCAGCACCCTGAGCCTCGTGGCCAGCGCGTCGCTCGTGGCGTTCGCAGGCCCCGCGGCCGCCGCGGACGGCCCCACTGGCGCCCTGACGGCTGGGACGCACTACGCCAGCGACGTCGCCTGGGTGGAGGACGACAACGGGTGGGGTCCGGTCGAGCTCGACCACAACAACGGAGCCAGAGCCGTGCCTGACCCCGACCGCGGGCCGATCTCGATCCGGGGCACGAAGTACGCGAAGGGGCTCGGCGTGCACGCCCCCTCGTCGATCGTCTATGACGTGGGGCATCGGTGCACGCAACTGCTCGGCGAGGTGGGCATCGACGACAGCCAGAGCCCCAAGGGCCGCGTCGACTTCGTCGTCGTGCTCGATGATGCGGAGGCCTTCCGCGTCGCGCGCAAGGGCACCGACAGCGCGGCCCCCCTCAACGTGGACCTGCGCGGCGTCGGCAAGGTCGAACTGCGCGTCGAGGCCGGACCCGAGGGCCCCGGCAACGACCACGCGGACTGGGCCGACCTGCGGTTCGTCTGCTCCGACACGTTCGAGGCGCCGCCGCTGCGCCTCACGCCCAAGGGCGTCGACCTCGCCCACCTCGCGCCGGGCAGCGCCGTCTCGATCGTCGTCGACGGCGCGACGCCGCTCGCGCAGGTCACCGTGCGGTTCGGCGACGCCGAGGCGCACGCCACGGCCGACCACGCGGGCCGGGCGATCGTGAGCTGGGTCGTGCCGAGCGACGCGCCCGCCGGGGCGCTCGCGGTCACCGCCTCGGCCCCGGCGAAGTTCGGCGCCACCGCGCGCGGCTCGCTGGAGGCGAGGGTCGTCGCCGTCTCGGGGCGCGCGCACTTCGTGGACTGCTCGGCGCCGACGCCGGGAGACGGAGGGGAGGCCTCGCCGCTGAGCTCGATCGACCAGCTCAACGCCGTCGCGTCCTTCGGGCCGGGGGACTCGGTGCGGTTCCGCCGCGGCGTCGAGTGCCACGGGACGTTCGCGCCGAAAGGCTCGGGAGCGGACGTCGCGCCCATCGTGGTGAGCCCTTACGGTCCCGGGAACGAGCCCGCGACGGTCAACGGCGACGGCGCGCTCGCGGCGCTGCGCTTCACCAATGTCAGCCACTGGACCGTGCGGGGCATGCGCGTGGTCAACCCAGGTGAGCCCACGGTGCGCCGCACCGGCATCCTGTACGAGACGACCGACGGCGTGGCGCGCTCCGGCGTCGTCATCACCGACAACCTCGTCGAGGACGTCGGCGGGGCGACCAAGAAGGACGCGCCCGACATGCAGCCCTACGTGCAGTCGGGCGCCATCGTGGTCCGCGGTGACGGCAAGGGGCCGTTCCACGGCGTGACCATCACCGGCAACCGCGTCAAGGACGCGGGCGGCGGCGCGATCAAGATCTCGGCCCCCGACACGTCCACGGACCGCAACACCGCCGTCCACATCGCCCACAACGACCTGCGCGACATCGGCGGCGACGCCGTCGTGGTGCACAACTCGGCCGCTCCGCTCATCGAGCACAACGTGGCCATCGGCCTCGGGCAGGGCAAGTACCCCTTCAGGGGCGGCAACTTCGCCGGCATGTGGCCCTTCAACTCCGATGACCCCACCTTCCAGTTCAACGTGGTGGGCAACAGCTCGTGGTCGAAGTACGACTCGACCGCCTGGGACTGCGACATCAAGAACACCGGCACGTGCCTGTTCCAGTACAACTACTCGTTCGGCAACTCCGGCGGCTTCTACCTCAACTGCGTCGGCGGGTGCTCGGGTGGGGCGACCAAGACCGACGTCGTGCTGCGCTACAACATCGCACAGGACGACTGCCGGCTCGCCGGCGCGAGCAGCGGCACGGGCAAGCACCTGGTGTACAACAACACCTTCGTGTGCACGACGCGACCCTTCGAGGACGACATGAAGGGCCCGCGCGAGTTCACCAACAACATCGTCGTCTCCCCAGGCGGGAGCCTGCGCACGAGCGGCGCCGTGTACTCCCACAACGCCTACTGGGGCGGCATCACACCCCCGGCCGGTGAGACCGGCGCGGTGCTCGGCGACCCCGGGCTCGTCGCGCTCGGCAGCGGCCAGACGTCCCGTGACCTGCCCGGCTACCGGCTGCGCGCCGGCTCGCCGCTGCTCGGCGCGGGCGCCCAGGTCGCAGGCGCCGAGGTCGTCGGCCCAGCGGAGCGCGACTTCTTTGGCGCGCCGATCCCCGCGACGCCGAATATCGGCGCCGACCAGGGCCCGGGCGTCGCGCCCGAGGCGCCCACGTTCGAGCAGGCCGTCAACGTGACGTCGGTCGCCGGCGCCGGCAACCGCCGCAACGCGGCCATCACGACCGACTTCCGCGCGTTCTCACGTGAGGCGCTCGCGGCCGCGGGACTCGACACCGGCGCCAAGGCCACCGCGTTCGGCGCGCAGGTCGACTGGCACCCGCGCCCGGTCGGCACGCCCGACTCGGTCAAGGCCGCGGGGCAGACCATCGCCCTGAGCGGCGAGGGGCGCTCGCTCCTCGTCGTGGGCTTCTCGACCGGCGAGGCCAAGCCCCGCACCGCGACCGTCACCTACCAGGACGGCACGAGCCAGGAGGTCACCATCGACCTGCCGCTGTGGGACGCCGGGCGCGTGTCGCGCGACGACGTCGCCACGCTCGCCGTGGCGCGCCAGCACCTGATCAGGTCCACGGCGTTCCTGCCGAGCGACCATGGCCCGGTGGACGACTCACGGCTGGTCGACGGCGACGCCGCGGTGTTCGCGCAGCGCATCCCGCTCACGGGCCGCGCCCTGGCGAGCCTCACGCTGCCCGAAGGATCGCCCGTCGTGGGCGAGGGCGTCACGCTGTTCGCGCTCGCCCTGAACGACGCACCCACGAACGACGCACCCACGAGCGGCGCCGATCCCGACGCCGTCACGCCGACGCCGACGCCGTCGGCCACCGCCGTCACGCCGACGCCGACGCCGAACGCCGTCGCGCCGACGCCGACGCCGACGCCGAACGCCGTCGCGCCGACGCCGACGCCGACGCCGAACGCCGTCGCGCCGACGCCCACCCCGTCAGCCACGGCCGCGCCCACCGTCGCGCCCACGCCCACGCCCGCTCCCTCGGCCAGCGCGGCCGCGCAGCCCACGCCGAGCCGGGCGCGCCCTGGCGTCCCAGCCGGCGCGCGCCCCACCCGCCCGAGCGCCAGCCCGAGCCCCAGCCCGAGCCCGAGCGCCGCTTCGAGCCGGGCGTCCGTCGGGCCGCGCGACAGGCTCGCCGCCACCGGCTCGGACGCGCTGCTCCTGGGCGCGGTCGCCGCAGCGCTGCTGACGCTCACGGGGGCCGGCCTCTGGCTCGCCGCGCGCCGTCGCCGCAGTGACCCCGAAGGGCAGTGACCCCGAAGAGCAGTGACCCCGCGGGTCAGTGACGGCTCGCGTCAGTCAGGACGAGGCCGAGCGGCGCCGCTGCGGGAGCGTGGCGGCGCCGTCGGTCGGGGGCGTCTGGGCCTGGGGGCGGATGAAGCCCTCGGGGCCGGGCGTCGCCCCCTCGCAGGTGTGATCGCGGTCGATGCGGAACATCTCGAGCGCGCCGCACACCTCAAGGACGAACAGGTCGCGCTCGTCGGCGCCGCGCAGCACGGTGGCGCCGCCGCGCTTGCGGCCCGAGTCGGCGAGCGAGATGAGGAACGCCGCGCCGGTGGAGTCCATGAACGTCACATGGCACATATCGATGACGAGCAGTTGGCGTCGCAGGCCCACGACGCGCGAGGCGATCTCGGGGAACTGGTCACGCTCGGCGAGGTCCAGGTCACCGGTGATCACGAGGGTCGTCGTCGTCGACGACGTCGCGATCTCGATCATGCAGCCGAGAGTACGTCACTTCGCCCGGGCCTGATGGTCAACCACGGGTAAACTGCCCTGCGGCCCGGCGCAACGGTGTTCGTTGACCGTACTGCCCGTGGCGTCGTTCATCCAAGGGAGAGGATCCCCATGCCAGCGGTCGTGCTTGTCGGTGCCCAGTGGGGCGATGAGGGCAAGGGCAAGGCGACGGACCTGCTCGGGTCCAGGGTCGACTATGTCGTCAAGTTCAACGGCGGCAACAACGCCGGTCACACGGTGGTGATCGGTGACGAGAAGTACGCCCTGCACCTGTTGCCCTCGGGCATCCTGTCGCCGGGCGTCGTCCCGGTGATCGGCAACGGCGTCGTCGTCGACATCGAGGTGCTGTTCGAGGAGCTCGACGCGCTCATCTCGCGCGGCGTCGACGTCTCACGCCTGCTGGTCAGCAGCCAGGCGCACGTCATCACCTCCTTCCACCGCACCCTCGACAAGGTGACCGAGCGGTTCCTCGGCAGCCGCCGGATCGGCACGACCGGGCGCGGCATCGGCCCCGCGTACGCGGACAAGATCAACCGCCTGGGCATCCGCATCGCCGACCTGTTCGACCCCAAGATCCTGCACGACAAGATCGAGGGCTCGGTCAACCAGAAGAACCACCTGCTGGTCAAGATGTACAACCGCCGCGCGGTCGACGTCGACGCCGTCACCGAGGAGCTGCTGGCGTACGCCGACCGGCTCAAGCCGATGGTCGCCAACACCCCGCTGGTGCTCAACCAGGCGCTCGACGCGGGCAAGACGCTGCTGTTCGAGGCCGGCCAGGCCACGATGCTCGACATCGACCACGGCACCTACCCGTTCGTGACGTCGTCGTCGGCGACCGCCGGCGGCGCCGTGACCGGCTCGGGCGTCGGCCCCACCCGCATCGACTCCGTCATCGGCGTCATCAAGGCCTACACCACGCGCGTGGGCGAGGGCCCGTTCCCCACCGAGCTGTTCGACGACTCGGGTGAGTACCTGCGCAAGACGGGTGGCGAGTACGGCGTGACGACCGGCCGCGCGCGCCGCACCGGCTGGTACGACGCCGTCATCGCGCGCTACGCCTCGCGCGTCAACGGCCTGACGGACCTGGTGGTCACCAAGCTCGACGTGCTCACGGGACTGGACAAGGTGCCCGTGTGCGTCGCCTACGACGTCGACGGCGAGCGCTTCGACGAGATGCCCGACGACCAGAGCGCGTTCCACCACGCCAAGCCGATCTACGAGGAGCTTCCAGGGTGGTGGGAGGACATCTCAGGGGCGCGCGCTATCGAGGATCTGCCAGCAAACGCTCAGGCTTATCTGCGCTATCTCGAAGAAGTGTCCGGCACGCGCATCTCGGCCGTCGGAGTGGGGCCCCGCCGCGATGAGATCATCGGCGTTCACGACCTGATCCACTCGCGCTGACCTGGTCGGACGCACGTCGATTCGCTCCGACGTGCGAATGTCCGTCCCAACGGAGAGGCTGATCACGGCAAGGTTTGAGGCAACGCGCCAAGGGCTTGCGCGCAACGCGCCGACCTCAATGAACGTTGCGTCCCACGATGCGACTCTTGCCGCAGAGAGGTCCGGCGGCACCACACCCCCGGTGCCGGCCTCCGGTTCGAAGGAGAGCGAATCCATGACGGAAACCATGAAGGCAGCAGTCGTCACTGAGTTCAAGGCGCCCCTGGAGATCCAGGACTTGCCGATCCCCACGCCGGGGCCGGGCGAGGTTCTCATCAAGACCTTGTACTCGGGCGTCTGCCACACGGACCTGCACGCCGCGCACGGCGACTGGCCGGTCAAGCCGACGCCGCCGTTCATCCCGGGTCACGAGGGTGCGGGCGAGGTCGTCGCGATCGGCGAGGGCGTCACCGAGCTCGAGGTCGGCGACTGGGCCGGCAACGCGTGGCTGTGGAGCGCCTGTGGCCACTGTGAGTGGTGCCAGACGGGTCGCGAGACGCTGTGCCCGAGCGCGCAGTACGGCGGCTACACCAAGAACGGCTCGTTCGGCCAGTACATGCTGGTCGACGCGAAGTTCGCCCCGCACATCCCCAAGACTGTCGACCTCGCCGCTGTCGCGCCCATCCTGTGCGCCGGCGTCACCGTCTACAAGGGCCTCAAGGAGGCCGAGGTCAAGCCGGGCCAGTGGGTCCTGATCTCGGGTGTCGGCGGCCTGGGCCACATCGCCGTGCAGTACGCGGTCGCGATGGGCATGCGTGTGGTGACCGTCGACGTCGACGACGCCAAGTCCGAGCTCGCCAAGAAGCACGGCGCCGAGTACGCGTTCAACGCGATCACCGAGGGCGACGACCTCGTCGCCAAGATCAAGGAGGTCACCGGCGGCGGCACGCACGGCGGCCTGGTCACCGCCGTCAACGGCAAGGCGTTCCCGGCTGCGGTCGGCGCGCTGCGCTCGGGTGGCACCGTCTCGCTCGTGGGTCTGCCCCCGGAGGCGTTCCCGCTCGACATCTTCTCGACGGTGCTGTTCGGCCTGACGGTCCGCGGCTCGCTCGTCGGCACCCGCAAGGACATGGAGGAGGCGATCGACTTCTTCGCTCGCGGCCTCATCAAGCCGACCTACAAGGTGCAGCCGCTCGACGAGGTCAACGACATCTTCGACGACATGGAGGCCGCCAAGATCGACGGCCGCATCGTCATGGACATGGGTCACTGACCTCGGTCCACGAAGCGACCGCGATGCCTTGAGGGGCTCGCCCATCGGGGGTTGGGCGCCTCGCACGACGGCGGGTGGCCGGGGTTCGTCCCCGGTCACCCGCCGTCGTCGCGCTCCGGGCCGACCGCCCGGCTCCGTAGACTGCCGACGTGAAGATCCTCGTCGTCGGGTCCGGCGCCCGCGAGCACGCCATCGTCCACGCCCTCGCCACCGAGCGGGGCGCCGCCCCTGGCTCGATGGCCGACGACGGAGCGCACGAGTTGCACGCCGCCCCCGGCAACCCGGGCATCGCACGCGAGGCGAGGCTCCACGACGTCGACCCGAACGACGGCGCCGCCGTGGTGGCGCTGGCGCGCTCGCTCGGCGCCGAGCTCGTCGTCGTCGGGCCCGAGGCTCCGCTGGTCGCGGGGGTCGCCGACGCCGTCGCCGCCGCGGGCATCCCCGTGTTCGGTCCGACGGCGGCGGCCGCGCGGCTGGAGGGCTCGAAGTCGTTCGCCAAGGAGGTCATGGCCGTCGCGGGCGTGCCGACGGCGATGGCGCATGTGTGCGTCACGGTCGAGGAGGTCGCCGCGGCGCTCGACGCGTTCGGCGCCCCCTACGTCGTCAAGGACGACGGGCTCGCCGCGGGCAAGGGCGTCATCGTGACCGACGACCGCGACGCCGCGCTGGAGCATGCGCGCGAGGCGCTGGCAGCGCGCGGCGCGGACGGCCGGGTCGTGATCGAGGAGTACCTCGACGGGCCCGAGGTCTCACTCTTCGTCATCTGCGACGGCACGCACGTCGTGCCCCTGGCGCCGGCCCAGGACTTCAAGCGGATCTTCGACCGCGACCAGGGCCCCAACACCGGCGGCATGGGCGCCTACTCGCCACTGGACTGGGCGCCGGCGGGCCTCGTGGACGAGGTCGTCGCCCGCGTCGCGCAGCCCACGGTCGACGAGATGGCCCAGCGCGGCACGCCCTTCTCGGGGGTGCTCTACGTGGGCTTGGCGCTCACCTCGCGCGGCACGCGCGTCGTCGAGTTCAACGCGCGCTTCGGCGACCCCGAGACGCAGGTCGTGCTCGCCCGGCTGCGCACGCCGCTGTCGGCGCTGCTGCTCGCCTCGGCGACCGGCACGCTGGACGAGCTGCCCCCGCTGCGCTGGTCGCCTGCGCCCGTGGTCAACGTCGTCGTCGCGGCGCACGGCTACCCGGGCGCGGTGCGCGGCGGCGACCCGATCACGGGCATCGGCGACGCCGAGGCGCTCGACGGCGTCCACGTGCTGCACGCGGGCACCAGCCTGACCGAGGACGGGACGCTGGTGGCCTCGGGCGGACGCGTGCTCTCGGTGATCGCCGAGGGTGACTCGCTCGACGCCGCGCGGGAGCGGGCGTACGCCGGTGTCGCGCTCGTGGGGCTCGACGGCTCGCAGCACCGCACGGACATCGCCCTGCGGGCGGCCCGCGACGAGATCACCGTCCCGACGCTCTGAGAGGAACCTGGTGAACGACGCTTTCGAGGGCGGCGCCCTCGACCTGCCCGGGTGGCGCCACGTCTACTCGGGCAAGGTCCGTGACCTGTACGAGCCCGACCTGCCTGCCCTGGGCGGCGCGCACCCGCTCGGCGACGTCGTGCTCGTCGTCGCATCCGACCGGGTCAGCGCCTACGACCATGTGCTGCGCCCTGGCATCCCCGACAAGGGCGTGGTGCTCACGCAGTTGAGCCTGTGGTGGTTCGAGCAGCTCGCCGACCTCGTGCCGCATCACGTCGTCTCGGTCGAGGCGAGCGCGGAGCCGTTCGACGGCCTGGTGCCCGACGTCGTCGCCGGGCGCGCGATGATCTGCCGACGCCTGGAGATGTACCCGGTCGAGTGCGTGGCCCGCGGCTACCTCACGGGCTCGGGGCTCGCCGAGTACCAGGCCTCGGGCTCGGTCACGGGCATCGCGCTGCCCGCGGGGCTGGTCGACGGCTCGCGGCTGCCCGAGCCGATCTTCACCCCGGCCACCAAGGCCGAGCTGGGCGAGCACGACGAGAACGTGCCGTTCTCGGCCGTCGTCGAGACGGTGGGGGAGCGGGCCGCGGCCACGCTGCGCGACCTGACGCTCGCCGTGTACGCGCGCGCCGAGAGCATCGCGCGCGAGCGCGGCGTCATCCTGGCCGACACCAAGTTCGAGTTCGGCGTCGCGGCGGGCGCGGACCCGGCCGACCCGGGCGCGCTCGGCGTCGTGCTGGGCGACGAGGTCCTGACGCCCGACTCGTCGCGCTTCTGGCCCGCCGACGAGTGGGAGCCGGGCCACGCCCAGCCGAGCTTCGACAAGCAGTTCGTGCGCGACTGGCTCACGTCCCCGGTCTCGGGCTGGGACCGCGCCGCCGACACCCCGCCGCCTGCGCTGCCCGCCGACGTCGTGGCCCGCACGCGCGAGCGCTACCTGGAGGCCTACGAGCGGCTGACGGGAACCGCGCTGCGCTGACCCGGACCGAACCGCCTCGGAGGCGCTTGCGCGAGGGCTCCTTCCCTTCCGGACCCCATCGGTGACAGGCTCGTCGCCCACGGGGAAGGGAGGATCGCAATGGCGCGGTCACCGTCCGGGGACTCGATGGTGGCGCGGATCGTGCGAGTTCTGGAGGCCTTCGACGCCGGAGCCGTCTCGTTGACGACGCAGGAGCTGGCCGAGCGCGCGCGGCTGCCGCGCTCGACGGCGTCGCGCCTCGTCGGGCAGCTCGTGACCTTCGGCCTGCTGCACCGCGACGGCTCGCGCCGGATCCGCGTGGGGGTGCGCATGTGGGAGCTGGCCGCGCGCGCGTCGCCCGCGCTCGCGCTGCGCGAGGTGGCCATGCCGTTCATGGAGGATCTCCAGACGGTCATCGGCCAGCACACGCAGCTCGGCGTCCGCGACGGCCGTGAGGTCCTGTTCGTCGAGCGGCTCTCCGCGCGCGGGGCCGTCATCAACATCACCCGGGTCGCGGGGCGCCTGCCGCTGCACGCCTCGTCCGCCGGGCTCGTGCTGCTGGCCAATGGGCCCACGGCGGTGCAGGAGGCCGTCCTGGCGGCGCCCCTGCGCGCCTACACTGACGCCACGGTGACCGACCCGGCCGCGCTGCGCCGGATGCTGGCCCAGGTCCGGCACCAGGACTACGCGCTGACCGCGGGGTTCATCGACCCGGCCGCCACGGGGGTCGCCGTCCCCGTGCGCGACCCCCGCGGGCGCGTTGTGGCGGCCTTGGCGGTGGTCGTGCCGAACGACGACGAGGCGCGCGCGAGCGTCGGCGTGCTGCGCACGGCGGCACGCGGCCTCGGACGCGCCCTCGGCGGGCGCGTCACCATCGACTGATGTGGCGCAGATCACTTCTCTGTGCCCATTCAATGGGAACGCGGTAGTCGCGGGCAGCGATCACGCCCCATCCTCCAACGCATGCCGATCGTCGCCGCTCCGCTGACCGCCCCCGTGCCGCAGTCGGGAAAGGTCCGGCTCGAGGTCGTGCGCAAGGAGGCGCTCGCCGACGGCGTCTGCCGCCTGGCGCTCAGCGCGCCGGGCGGGACCCGGCTGCCGGACTGGACGCCGGGCTCGCACATCGACCTGACCTTCGCCGGGCTCACGCGCCAGTACTCGCTGTGCGGAGACCGCTGGGACTCCTCGACCTATGAGGTCGCCGTCCTGCGCGAGCCGCTCAGTCGCGGCGGCTCGGCGTACGTCCACGAGCGGCTGCGCGAGGGCGACCTCGTGGACCTCGGCGGTCCGCGCAACAACTTCGCGCTCGTGCCCGCCGACCACTACCTCTTCATCGCCGGTGGCATCGGCGTCACGCCCATCCTGCCCATGCTCGAGCAGGCCGAGCGGCTCGGCACGCCCTGGCGGCTGCTGTACGGCGGGCGCACCCGCGCGTCGATGGCCTTCGCCGACCGCTTGGCCCGCTGGGGCGACCGCGTCGAGCTGTGCCCGCAGGACGAGCGCGGCCTGCTGGACCTGAGCGTCATCGCGCGGCAGCCGCCGGGGGCCAAGGTCTACTGCTGCGGCCCGGCGCCGCTCCTGGACGCGGTGCGCGCGGCGTGCGCCGACCTGCCCGCCGGGCGCCTGCGCCTGGAGCGCTTCGCCGCTGGCACGCTGCCCCCGCCGCTGCGCGGCACGCCGTTCACGCTCGAACTCGCGCGGTCCGGCCGCACGGTGCGGGTCGATCCGGACACCAGTGTGCTCGACGCCGTTGCGGCGGCTGGCGTGCCCATCCTGTCCTCGTGCCGGCAGGGGATCTGCGGCACCTGCGAGACCGGTGTCATCTCCGGGACGCCCGACCACCGTGACTCGCTCCTCGACGACGCCGAGCGCGAGCGTGGGGACTGCTTCTACCCCTGTGTCTCGCGATCGGCGAGCGACCGGCTCGTCATCGACGCCTGAGGAGGCCGCGATGTCCACGACCAGCGCCCACACGCTCCCGACCAGCCACGAGGACCCGTTCGGCGACGAGATCCTGGCCGAGCCTGCGCCGTTCCACCACGCCCTGCGGGAGGCCGGACCCGTCGTCCACCTCGACCGCTACGACGTGTACGCCATGGGCCGGTACGAGCAGGTCCACGCCGCGCTCGTCGACTGGCAGCGCTTCGAGTCGTCGGCGGGCGTGGGCCTGAGCAACTTCCGCACTCAGGCGCCCTGGCGCCCGCCGAGCCTCCTGCTCGAGACGGACCCGCCGCACCACGACGCCCCGCGTCACGTGCTCGAGCCGATCCTGACGCCGCGGGCACTGCGCCGACTGCGCGACCGGTGGGAGGCGGAGGCGGAGGACCTGGTCGAGAGCCTGGTGGCGCGGGGGACCTTCGACGCCGTCACGGACCTGGCCGAGGCGTTCCCGCTGCGGGTATTCCCCGACGCTGTCGGCGTGCGCCGCGAGGGGCGGGAGAACCTCCTGCCGTACGGCGACCACCTCTTCAACGCCTTCGGGCCCCCCAACCACCTCGTCGAGCGCGGTAAGGCCCGCATTGCGGAGGTCAGCGCCTGGGTCAACGCCCAGTGCGCGCGCGAGGCGCTGCGGCCCGGCGGGTTCGGCGCGCAGATCTGGCAGGCGGCGGACCGGGGTGATATCACCCACGAGCAGGCTCCGCTGATCGTTCGATCGCTCCTGTCGGCCGGCGTCGACACGACGGTGCTCGGCATCGCCGCGGTGACGCACGCCTTCCTCTCTGCCCCCGACCAGTGGGACGCGCTGCGCCGCGAGCCGGGCCGTGTGCGCGTCGCGTTCGACGAAGCGGTCCGCTGGGCCAGCCCGGTCCAGACCTTCTTCCGCACGGCGACCACCGACGTCGCGGTCGCGGACGTCACGATCCCCGCGGGCCACAAGATCCTGATGTTCCTCGGCGCCGCCAACCGCGACCCGCGACGGTGGGAGCGCCCCGACGCGTTCGACCTCGACCGGGACCCGTCGGGCCATGTCGGGTTCGGGATGGGCGTCCACCACTGTGTCGGCCAGCACGTCGCCCGCCTGGAGGCCGCCTGCGTCCTGTCGGCGCTCGCCCGCCGGGTGCGGCGGATCGAGCCCATCGGAGAGCCGGTCCGTCACCTCAACAACACGCTGCGCGCCTACGCGTCCATGCCGGTCGCCGTGACCCCCGCCTGACCGCGGCGCCCCGCACGTCCCCGAGCCCGGAGCACGTCGACCCGAAGGAGCCCACCATGGCCGAGATCTCCCGCCGCACCCGCCCGTGGCGCCGTCGCCCCGCGGCGGCGCTCACCGCGTCGCTCGCCGTCTGCCTCGCCGTGCCCCTCGCCGCGTGCTCGGGCGGCGAGGCCACCCCGGACGCCGACCCGTCCACCACGCCCCCCGACGAGGCCGCCGCCCTCACCGTCGGCTACTTCCCGCTCGTCCATACCGCCACGGCCGTCAACGCCGCCGAGTCCGGGCTCTTCGCGCGCGAGGGCCTCGACGTCGAGCTCGTGGTCACCGGCGGGGGAGCCGAGGCCATCCCGGCGCTCGTCGCGGGCGAGTACGACGTCGTGTACACGAACTACACCTCCGCCCTCCTCGCGGCCGAGCGCGGCCTGCCCATCGTGTTCGTCGCCGGCAACGACCTCGGCGGGTCCGACCACGGCGTCTTCGTCGCGGACGAGTCCCCGATCCAGTCGGTCGCCGACCTCGCGGGCGCGTCGTTCGCGGTCAACAACCTGCAGAACATCGGCACCATCGCGATCACGCGGCAGGTCGAGGAGGTGGGCGTGGACCCCTCGGACGTCACGCTGCTGGAGATGCCGTTCCCGGCCATGCAGGCCGCCCTGATCCGGGGCGACGTCGACGCCATCTGGCAGGTCGAGCCGTTCCAGGCCAGCGCGCAGGCGTCCGGCCTGCGCAAGATCGGGGACCTCTTCGCGGGCGCGAGCGCGTCGATGCCCGTCGCCGGGTGGGTCTCGACCCGAGAGTTCGCCACCAAGAACCCGGAGACGATCGAGGCGTTCCGCACGGCGCTCGCCCACTCGGTCGAGGACCTGAGCGACAACCGCGCGCGGCTCGTCGAGCTCGTGCCGAGTTACACCGAGGTGGACGCCGCGGTCGTCGAGGCCGTGGAGTTGCCGCTCTGGGAGTCGCAGCTCGACGCCGCGGGCCTGCAGGTCATCGCCGACCTCATGCACTCCTACGGGATCACGTCCCAGGCGTTCGACGTCGCGACCATGCTCCCGGCGTGAGCGCGCGCGGCGGCGCCCGCTGATGGCCTACCGGTCAGGCGCTGCCGCGTGCCGGGCCCGGGCCGTCGGCCGCTAGACTGGCGCGCGGAACCCCGCCGTCGTGCTCCCGCTCACCCCGGATCCTGCCGCAGGCCGGGGAGGGATCCCGGAGCGACGGTGACCCAACGTGAAGGAGCCCCCGTGGGACGCGTCGTCGTCGAGGTCATGCCCAAGCCCGAGATCCTGGACCCCCAGGGCAAGGCCGTCGTCGGGGCGCTGCCCCGCCTGGGATTCACCCAGTTCGTCGGCGTGCGCCAGGGCAAGCGGTTCGAGCTCGAGGTCGAGGGCGATGTGACGCCGGAGATCCTCGCCGCCGCGCGGCAGGCGGCCGAGACCATGCTCAGCAACCCGATCATCGAGGACGTCGTCAACGTCTTCGAGGCCGAGGTCTCGGCCTGATGGTCGGCGCGGCCGGCGCCCGCATCGGCGTCATCACGTTCCCCGGCACGCTCGACGACCGCGACGCGCAGCGCGCCGTGCGCCTGGCGGGGGCGACCCCGGTCGCCCTGTGGCACGCCGACGCCGACCTGCACGGCGTCGACGCCGTCGTCATCCCCGGCGGCTTCTCCTACGGCGACTACCTGCGCGCGGGCGCCATCAGCCGCTTCGCCGCGGCCATGACGTCGGTCGCGGACGCCGCGCGCGGCGGCATGCCCGTGCTCGGCATCTGCAACGGCTTCCAGATCCTCACCGAGGCGCACCTGCTGCCCGGCTCGATGGTCAAGAACGACCACCTGCACTTCATCTGCCGCGAGCAGACGCTCGTGGTCGAGAACGCCTCGACCGCCTGGACCAACCAGTACGCGGCGGGCCAGCGCATCACGGTGCCGCTCAAGAACCAGGACGGCCAGTTCGTCGCCGACGAGCGCACGCTCGACGAGTTGGAGGACACCGGCCGTGTGGTGTTCCGCTACGACGGCTGGAACCCGAACGGCTCGCGCCGCAACATCGCCGGCATCACCAACGAGCGCGGCAACGTCGTGGGCCTCATGCCGCACCCCGAGCACGCGGTCGAGCCCGGCTTCGGGCCGGACGCGGCCGCGGGCGCGCGTCAGGGAGTCGACGGCCTCGGCTTCTTCACGTCGGTGCTCAGCGCGCTCGTCGCCGCCTGAGGCGCGTCGCCGCCTGACAGCGGATCAGCCGTCCGCGCGCAGATAGGCGAGCTGGGCCTCGACCGACTGGCGTGCCGCCGCCCGCACGGGCGGCGGCACGTGCGCGTAGACGCGCGCGACGACGTCGTCGGCCGTCGCGTCCTCGCCCAGTTCCACCAGCGCCTCGCGCACCTGGCCCAGGCGCTGGAGTCGGTGAGCGCGGTACGCGCGCACCGTGGCCGTGAGGTCCTCGACCACCGGGCCGTGCCCGGGCAGGCCGCGCAGCGTGCCACCATCCGACGCCGTCGCGACCCGTTCGAGGCGGTCGAGGCTCGCGAGGTAGGCGGCCAGCGAGCCGTCGGGGTTGGCGATGACCGTGGTGCCGCTGCCCAGCACGGTGTCACCCGTGAGGACCACCGGATCGGCCCCGTCCGCTGCGGCCCGCAGGCACACCGAGTCGGCGGTGTGGCCCGGCGTCGCGATCACCTCGACGCGCAGCGCGCCGACGGCGATCGTCTCGCCGTCGCGCAGCGGCTCGCCGCCATGGCAGTGGGCCGGGTCGGCTCCGCGCACGGGCGCCCCCGTCAGCTCGCGCAGCCGCTCGCTGCCCGCTGTGTGGTCGGGGTGCCGGTGCGTGACCAGGATGAGCCCGACCGGGCCCGCGCCCGCGAGCGCCCGCAGGTGGGCGTCATCGAGCGGCCCCGGGTCGACGACGACGCCCAGGCCCGCGCCGTCGTGCCCCACGCCGTCGTTCCTGGCGCGCAGGAGGTACGAGCGCGTGCCGTCGAGCGTCATCGGCCCCGGGTTCTCGGCGCGCAGCACCTGGGCGAACGAGGTCAGGGACGTCGGCACGCCCCCACGCTAGCGGCTACAGCGTCGCGGTCAACGCCGTCGTGCGGGTTCCCGGCTGGTAGGGGCACAGCGGGTCCGACTCCAGCGGGTCGCCCGTGTGGGCGTAGGCGCGGGCGCGCGAGCCGCCGCACCACAGGTGGTACTCGCACTCGCCGCAGCGGCCCTTGAAGCCCTCGGGGTCGCGCAGCGCGCGCAGGGTCGGCTCGTCGCGGTACAGGTCGGCGAGCGAGGACTCCTTGACGTTGCCGACGGCGAGCGGCAGGAAGCCCGACGGCGTCACGTCGCCCGTGTGCGAGACGAACACGATGCCGTTGCCGTCGCGGATGCCGAACCCGCGGGCCATCGGCATCGCCTCGATCTCCTGCGCGGTGCGCCCGGCCTTCTCCAGGCGCGCGGCGGCGATGCGGCGGTAGTGCGTCGCCTCGGTGGTGCGCACCACGAACGGCGCGTCCTTCGCGATGCCGCCCAGCCAGCGCATGAGCCGCTCGGCGTCACCCGGCGACGGCTCGCGCAGCGCCGTGCCGCGACCGGTCGAGATGAGGAAGAACAGGCTCCACGTCATGAGCGTGCGGGAGCTGAGCAACTCGTAGACCGCAGGCATGTCGGTCAGCGTGTCGGCCGTGACCAGCGTGTTGACCTGCACGGGCAGACCCACCTCGGCGGCGTCGTCGAGCGCCGCGAGCGTCGCCTCGTAGGTGCCGGGCACCTGCCGGACGCCGTCGTGCAGTGCCGACGTCGACCCGTCGAGGCTCAACGAGATGGCCTGGACGCCCAACGCCTTCAGCGCCTCCATCCGCTCGCGGGTCAGCAGCGGGGTCACCGCGGGCGCCAGCGAGACGCCGATGCCGCGCGCGGTCGCGGCGGTGATGAGCTCGTCGAGGTCCGCGCGACGCAGCGGGTCACCGCCCGTCATGACCACGTGCGGCAGCGGGTCGCCGAACTCGGTGATCTGGTCGAGCACCGTGAGCGCCTGCTCGGTCGTCAGCTCCCCGGGCGGGGCCGTGAGCACCGCCTCGGCGCGGCAGTGGCGGCACGCCAGACCGCACGCCGTCGTCAGCTCCCAGTACACGATCATCGGGGCGCGCTGATAGGCGAAGTTCTCATGCCGGACGGCGCCGATCGTCGGCGCCGGGTGCGGGGCTGCGGGCAAGGGATCGCTCCTCGGGTCGAATCGTTGTCGAGGCTAGCCGGGGTGAGCCGCGCCAGCGGGAGGGTGTGCGCCCGACGATCGGTCAGGGCTTGGCTCGTGGCCCTCGTGGTCTTGGTGTCCCGCGCGCCGCTGGCCGGCTGGGTCCGGGTCGGCGACGACTCGCTGGGCGAGCGTCGCGTCGAGCTCGCCGAGCAGGCGCCGGGCGTCCTCGACGTCCCAGCGCGTGCCCTGCAACTCGACCTCCAGCAGCATGGGCCGGCCCGAGGCCGCGGCGATCTGGCGGGCCGCGGCCTGGTAGTGGCGCCCGAAGTTGCGGTTGCCTGAGCCGATCACTCCCGCGAGGCGGCGGCGGGTGACCGGGTCGGCCAGGAAGCGGCGCACGGCCTCAGGGATCGTGTCGTTGTCAGGGTTGCCCGTCTTGTACGACGGCGTGATCAGCACCCACGGCCCGTCGGGGACCGAGCGGCGCACGGCGCGCTCGCCCAGGTCGAGCGCCTGGCGCCCCGAGTCGGCGCAGACGCGCTCGGCGAACAGACGCACCATCCCGGAGGCCGACGAGTAGTAGTACAGCGGGACCTGGCGCGTGCTCACCGCCCCATCCTGCTCCCCGGCGTCACCCGCTCGTGGCCCGATGGCGTGGGACGGGGCACAAGGTCCTGCGGGTCGGTGACCACAGTCCCGGCCGCTGGCGGGACCGGTCGCCGGTCCCGAGCCGGGCGGGGTGGTCACGGCGGCGGTCACCGCGTCGGCCACAGCTTCGGTCACAGCTTCGGTCACGCCGTCGCTCATGCCGGCGGGCGCGCCGCGCGGCGTGGCCCGTCGCCGCGCTGGCTCTCGCCGCGCTGGCTCTCGCCGCGCCGCGGGCTCTCACCACGCGTGGGATCGTCGCCCCGCCGCGGTCCGTCGAGCACCTGGGCGCGGTAGGCCTCGGGCGTCAGGCCGGTCGCCGCACGGACGGCGCGCAACAGGTCTGCCGCGCAGGCGTACCCGGCCCGCGCGGCGACAACGCTCAGGCTCAGGTGCGCCAGCCGCGGGTCGCGCAGCGTCTCCAGGGCCAGGTCGAGGCGCGCGTGCGCGATGTAGCCCGCGGCGTCGAGCGCCGTGTGGCCCAGGACGCGCCGCAGCGCACGTGGCGAGATGCCGAGCCCGGCGGCCACCCCTTCGGGGGTCAGCGTGGGGTCGGCGGCGTGGTCGGCGATGTAGACCACCGCCCGCGAGCGCCGCACAGCGCGCGGTGGGCGCCTCGAGCGGCGTGCACGAGCCCGGCGACGCTCAGGGGATCCGAGGGGGATCGCGAACATGCGCACGAGTCTCGGCGCACGCCCTTGGCCGCCCTGCCCGGGTGGCGTCTGGCGCGGCGCAAGGTGTCACCAGGTGGTCACGGTCCCCGCGTGAGGACGGGCCGACGCGACACCCGCCCGACCGGGACGCCAACGACCGCGACGCCGACAACCGCGGGCTACGGGGCCGTGCGCGCAGGCTCTCCCTCGGCGGCCTCAGCGCCAGCGGCCTCGGAGGCCTCAGCGGCGCCAGCGGCCTCTGCGGACCCGTCCGCGGGCTCGGTCGCGCCGCCGTCGGACTCGCCGTCGGACTCGTGGTCGTCGGGAACGTCGCCGTCGTTGCCGTCCTGCGGCGCCTGGTCCTCCGGTGGCGCCTCCTGCACCAGGGCGTCCTCGACCGGAGCGTCATCGTCCGGCGCGTCCAGCGACGCCTCGCTGAGGAACCCGCTGACCTCGTTCGGCAACGGCGCCACGACGGCGTCGGAGAGCAGCGAGCGGATCGCGGAGAGCTGCCCCTCCAACTCGGTCTTGCGGGCCGCGAGCTCGTCGAGCTCGGCGCGCGCCGCGGCGAGGGTGCGCCCCGTCTCCTCGTGCGTGCGCGCCAGCATCGCCTGGGCGTGCTGGTCGATCTCCGAGCGCAGCTCGGAGACCTCGGCGCGGACGCGGCGGCGCACCTCGTCAGCCTCCTGACGGGCGTCGGCCAGGACCTTGTCGGCCTCCTCTCGCGTCTGGCGCGAGGCCGCGAGCTCGTCCTCGCACCGGCGCTGCGCGGCCGCGACCAGCTCGGAGGCCTGCCGCTGTGCGGCGGCGAGGGTGTGCTCGGCGTCGAGGCGTGCGGTCTGGAGCAGTTGGGCCGCCTCCTGGTCGGCGTCGGCCCGCGTGTTCTCGGCTTCGGTGACCGCGGCCGCGATGAGACGCTCGATGCGCTCGCCGAACCCGACGCCGATCGGCGCCATCGGGGCTGGCTCATCCTCGGGGGATCCGGAGGTCTGGTCTGCGGCCTGCTCGTCGGGCAGTTCCGGCGTGGGCTGCGGCAGGGTCGCGAGAGCGTCGGCGTCGAAGGCGGCGAAGCCCTCGACGGGCTCGACGTCGTCCGGGATCGGTCCGGTCAGCGCGTCGTGCGCCACGGGGCGCGCCGCGTCGTCCACTGTTTCGTCCACCCCGTCATGCGCGTCGTCCACCGTGCCCGCGACCCCACCGTCGTCCGCAGCGTTAACGACCCCGTCGTCAACGACCCCGTCGTCGACGCCCCCCTCGGCCGTGATGTCATCGGCCGTGATGTCATCGACCGCGTCGTCGACCACATCCGCGGCTTCGTCCCGCACGGGTCCGTCCACCGCGGGGGCGGACTCGGCTCCGACCTCCCCGGCGTCGGCAGGCTCCGCAAGGCCCTGCGGCTCGGGCACGACGTCCTCGACGGGGGCGCCCCCGTCGGTGCCCTGCGACACGGGCGACTCCTCGGGATCGGTGGACTTGGTGACAGGTGGCCCGGCGACGGGCTCGAACGACGTCGGCACACCGGCGACGACGGGCGCCGCCGCGTCGGGCGCGGCGGGCCAGTAGGCGGTGGGCTGGTACGAGGGCGGCAGCGCGCCCAGCACGGTGCGGCGCTGCGGCGCCGTCGCGGCCGGGCCCACGGGGGGCGCCGCGGGCTGGTCCGTCTGGGCGACCGTGTCGAACTCGGGCTCCATGGCCGCCTGCTGCATGGCCGCTTGCTCCGTGGCCGCCTGCTCGGCCTCGGGGGTCTTCTCCCACCAGGGGCGCGAGGCGCCGGCGGGCGTCTCGTCGGGCTGCGAACGTCGCCAGGGTCTCACTGGTCGCCTCCGTCCGTCGCGCCGGTGGAGGGACGCGCTGCGCCGAGTCCGAGCGAGCGGCGCAGGGCTTCGAGCTGGACCGCGATCTGGTCGCGGCGCTGGACGAGCTCGCGTGTGCTGCGCTCCGCCTCGGCGCGCACGCGCGCGACCTCGGCCTGGGCCTCGGCGACAAGGCTCGCGGCGTGCGCGGAGGCCGCCGTCGTCTTCTCCTCGGCGTCGGCGTGCGCCTCGCGGCGAGTCTCCTCGGCCTCGGCGAGCGCCTTGGCGCGCACGGCGTCGGCCTCGTCACGCAGCGCCTGCGCGCGCGCCTCGACGCGCGCGGCCTGCGTGCGGGCCTCCTCCACGAGGCGGTGCGCCTTCTCCTGCGCCTCGGCGATGGTGGTGCGGGCGTCGTGCTCGGCCCGACGGCGCTCGTCGCCCGCGGACTGGGAGGTCTCACGCGTCAGGGCCTCGGCTGCGGAGACGGCCTCACGGCGCGTCGCCTCGGCGTCGTCGCGGCCCTCGGCGAGCACGCGCTCGGCCTCCGCGCGGGCCGAGGCGATCATCGTCGTCGCCTGAACCTGGGCCTCGGAGATGGTGACGTCGGCGTCGCGGCGGGCGTCGGCCAGGAGCTGGGCGGCCTTTGCGCGGGCGTCGCTCACGGCTTCGGCGGCCTCGGCGGCGGCCATGGCCACCATCCGCTCCATGCGTTCGGCGTAGCCGTGCGCCTGCGCGGGCGCCGAGGGCCGCGGGGGACGGGCGATGAAGCCGTCGGTCACTCGATCTCCCAGGTCGAACGGGCCGGAGGCTCCCGGCGCCGGGAACCACGCTACTCACCGAGCCGGGGCGAGCCGCATGATCTGGCGCGTGCATCGATGGGCGATGTCCGCGCGTGCGGCGGAGCGCTCCCTCTCGCCGCGCCACCACTCTACCGGGTGCGCGCCGATACTCAGTTTGCTCGCACGAACCGCACACGCCCGAGGTTCGGTCGCACGATAGGTCGCCCCCCTTAGGGAATCGTGCAGGAAGGTGCACCAATGACGCTCATCGACCGACCCCAGGCAGCGGCGACGACGGCCGACGCCGGTCGGTACCGCGCCCCCCGGCTCGAGTTGATCACATGCCCGCGTCGGCTGACGACGTTCGACGGCTTTGCCGTGACGGGACGCGCCTACGGCTCGCAGGTTCAGGACGCAGACGTCGAGGTCTGTGTGGCCGGAGTCGCGCGCACGGGCAAGGTCGAGAACGGCCTGTGGTCCGTCGAGTTCGAGGACGGGGCGCTGTCGATGCGCCACGCGGGCGTCCGCCCCGTCACCGGTCGGATCACCGACGCCTGGTTCAACACCGCCCAGGCCACCGAGTGGGTCACCGTCGAGGAGTTCGTCGACGGCTTCGTCCACGTCGACGGCCGCCACGAGGTGCGCGGTGACCTCGGCTCGGACGGCCACCTCGTGGCCTCGGGCGAGCTCGGGCTCGGCACGCACGACCAGGGCCGTGAGCTGGTCGTCATGCTCGTGCGTGACGACGCCGAGGGCGTGGTCGTGGCGACCGGCCTCGTCGAGTCGGGCTGGCACCACGGTGAGTGGCGCGCCCGTCTGCCGCTGGCGGGCGTGACCGCCGGGGCTTACCGCGTGCGCGCGCTGCTGACCGACAAGGTGTGCGCGAGCCTGACCCGTCTGGCCGTGGGCCGCCCGTTCCGCCTGGCCTGACCTCAGACCGCCGCGAGCGCCTGCTCGACGTCGTCGACGATGTCGGCCGGGTCCTCCAACCCCACCGACAGCCGCACCGTCGTCTCCGCGATGCCGACCGCCGCGCGGCCCTGCGGGCCGAGCTTGCGGTGCGTCGTCGTCGCCGGGTGCGTGACCATCGACTTGGCGTCGCCCAGGTTGTTCGAGATGTCGACGATCCGCAGGGCGTCGAGGAACCGGAACGTGCGCCGCTTGGCCTCGACCGGGTCGAGGCCCGCGGGCACGGCCAGGTCGAACGTCACCACGGTCCCGCCACCCGCCTGCTGCGCGACGGCGAGGTCGTGCTGCGGGTGTGAGGCGAGGAACGGGTAGCGCACCGCGCTCAGGCCGTCGAGCCCGTCGAGCGCCAGCGCGACGTGCAGCGCGGCGTCGTTCTGCGCGCGCACGCGCAGGTCGAGGGTCTCCAGGCCCTTGAGCAGCACCCACGCGTTGAACGCGGACAGCGACGGGCCGGTGTTGCGGATGAGCGTCTGCACGGGCCCCTCGAGGAACTCGCGCGAGCCGAGGATGGCCCCGCCCAGCACGCGCCCCTGCCCGTCGATGTGCTTGGTCGCCGAGTAGACGACGACGTCGGCGCCCAGCCGCAGCGGCTTTTGCAGCACAGGCGTCGCGAACACGTTGTCGACGACGACGACGGCTCCCGCCGCGTGCGCCAGCTCGGCCACGCGGCGCACGTCGACCAGGTCCTGCATGGGGTTGGACGGCGTCTCGAAGAACACGACGTCGGCCGGCCGCGAGAGCGCCTCCTGCCACTGCGACAGCACGTGCCCGTCGACGTAGTCGACGCGCACGCCCCATTTCGCGAGGATCTCCTCGTAGATGACGGTGGTCGAGCCGAACAGCGCGCGCGCCGAGACGATGCGCGACCCGCTGCGCACGAGCGCCGCGAGCGTGGTGAACACGGCGCTCATGCCCGACGCCGTCGCGTAGCACGCCTCGGCCTCGGGGCCCTCGATCAGCCGCAGGCGCTCCTCGAAGGTGTGCACGGTGGGGTTGCCGTAGCGCGAGTAGACGAAGCGCTGCTGCTCGCCCGCGAACGCGGCCTCGGCGTCGGCGGCGCTGTCGTAGACGTAGCCCTGGGTGAGGAAGACGGGCTCGGCCGTCTCGTGGAACTCGGTGCGGTGGTGGGCGCCGCGCACCGCGAGCGTGCGCAGGCGGGCCGAGGCCGGCAGCGGGCCGCGGCCCGATCCGCCCAGCGCGACGCCGTCCGCGCCCGGGCCGGTGAAGACCGGGTGGGCGCTCACCGGGCGGCGCCTGCGGGGGCGCCGTCGGAGAGGGTCTCGCGCCACGGCAGCGCGGCGGCCTTCCACCCCTCGACGTTGCGGACGCCGTCGGGCCCGGGCGCGCCCTCGAAGCCCTGCAGCACGTTGTACGACGGCGCGACGCCCGCGGCCGTGGCGACGCGCGCCGCCGCGACCGACCGCTGGCCCGAGCGGCACAGGAACACGAGCTTGGGGTCGGTCGAGGCGGCGTCGGCGAGCGCCGCCTGCAGGTCGGTCAGGAACGCCGGGTTGGGCGTCCCGTCGTCGAGCACCCACTGCGTGAAGACCGCGCGCCGACCCGTGGCGGCGACGTCGGGCACGCCGATCTGCTCCCACTCGCGGCGGGTGCGCACGTCGACCAGGACGGCGTCGGGGTCGGTGGTCAGCAGCGTCCAGGCGTCGGCGGGAGTGATGTCGCCGGCGTAGCCCTCGGCCGGCGCCACGGTGATGTCGCTCATGGGTCCTCCTCCATCGTTCGTGGCGGGAGCACCCTGCGTTCGAGGGTTGCTGCGGCGTCGACGTGCCACGTCACTCGGCCGCTCGGGATGGTCGGGCTGATCGTATCGCCGCGGAACACGCCGTCCCGTATCGCGAGATGCGCGGCGTCAGCGATTGACGCGCGTGCCGTGGCGCCCCGAGGCTGTCGACCAGGTCAAGAGCGCCAGCGCCAAGCCCCGGCTCGCTGGCCGGCAACCCTCCCCTCACGGCGGGGTGCCCCGGGTGACGACCCGGCCGCGCGCTGACCGCGCGGCAAGCGCGAGAGGAGACCTCCCATGACCACCGTGACCGACCACCGACCGGCGGCCGGCGCCGTTCCGCCGGCCCGGGTCGACGACCTCGCCCCGGTGCTGCCCGTCGTCGGCGCCGACACGCTCGTCCCCCTGGTCGACGGGCGCGAGGCGCCCTACGCCAACCTCGACGTCGCGGCCTCGGCGCCCGCGCTCGAGGCCGTCGCCGCGCACGTGGCGCGTGTGCTGCCGCTGTACGCCTCGGTGCACCGCGGCGCCGGATACCTGTCGCAGGTGTCCACGGCGCTGTACGAGCAGTCCCGCGCCACCATCGGCGCCTTCGTCGGGGCGCGCGCCGACGACGTCGTCGTCGTGACCCGCAACACCACCGACGCGCTCAACCTGCTCGCGGGCGCCGTGCCCGCCGACCCGCTCACCGGGCGGCCCGGCCGCGTGCTGGTGCTCGACATCGAGCACCACGCCAACCTGCTGCCGTGGCAGCGCAGCGCCGACGCGACAGTGCTCGCCGGCCGCGGTTCGATCGCGGCGACGCTCGACGCGTTGCGCGCCGAGCTCACCGACGCCGCCGCCGCGCAGGCGCCGTACGCGCTGGTCGCGCTCACGGGCGCCTCCAACGTCACGGGCGAGGCGCTGCCCGTCGCCGACGTCGTCGCGGCCGCGCACGCCGCGGGGGCCCGCGTCGCGCTCGACGGCGCCCAACTCGTGCCGCACCGCGCGTTCTCGCTTGCGCACAGCGGCGTCGACTACGTCGCGCTCTCAGGGCACAAGGCGTACGCGCCCTACGGCGCGGGCGCGCTCGTGGGCCGCCGCGACTGGCTCGACGCGGCGCCGGCCTACCTCGCGGGCGGCGGCGCCGTGCGGCGCGTGCGTGTCTACGAGACCACCTGGCTCGATGGCCCGGCCCGCCACGAGGCAGGGTCGCCCAACGTGATCGGCGCGGTGGCGCTCGCGGCCGCCGCGCGGGCGTTGCGCGGCGTCGACCCCGAGGCCCTGCGCACGCACGAGTCGGCCCTGCGCGCGCGGCTCGTCGCGGGGCTTGAGGCGATCGACCGCGTGCGGGTGGTGCGCGTCTGGGACGACGCCGTCGACCCGGTCGGGGTCGTGACCTTCACGGTCGCGGGCTACGACCCGGGACTGGTGGCCGCGTACCTGTCGGCCGAGCACGGGATCGGCGTGCGCGACGGACGGTTCTGCGCGCACCCGCTGCTGGGCCGCCTGGGCTTCGACGCGGGCGCCGTGCGCGCCTCGGTGGGGGTGGGCACGCCGGGCTCCGACGTCGAGCGCCTGATCGCCGCGGTGCGCGCGCTCGTGGCCGACGGACCCCAGGCGCAGTACGACGTCGTCGACGGCCTGTGGGCCGTGGTGGACGACCCGCGCCCGGTCCCGGCGGGCCTGGGCCTGGACGGCCTGCTGGCGACCGCGGCGCCGACCACCGACGCGTTCGGCTGCGCGACGTACTGACACCCCGCACGGCCGCCCCGCGACGCCACACCCGGCGGTCTGGGCGCCACCGTGTCGCGAGCGCAGCGTCATGGACACGTCCAGGCAGAACGCGCCTGGCGCGGTGGCTGTGTCGGCCAGTCGTCGGCGACCGTGCGGCGCTGGTGTTGGACTCCCTATGTGCAGAGAGGCACGTCTCGGCGGGAGGGCGTCGGCGTCCGCGGCACGCGACCGACACGACTTCTGGACCCGCAAGGAATCCGCAGATGCGCTCCGACCTCAGCCCCGACGACACGGGCCCCGCGGCCACCCGCGCGCCGACGGGCGGCAGCGACGTGCGCGTGTGCCTCGTCGAGGACGAAGACCTCATGCGGGCGCTCCTGGAGCGCGAGATCGAGCGGGCCCCCGGGGTGCGGGTCGTCGAGTCGTGGGCCTCGGCGCTCGAGGCGCGGCGGGGCTATCACCCCGGGGCGGCCGACATCCTCGTCTCGGACATCAACCTTCCGGACGGCAACGGCATCGCGCTGTCGTCGGTGCTCCAACGCCGCGACCCCGAGTTGCGTGTCCTGCTGCTGTCCTCGTTCGCCATGCTGGCGCTGGCCCGTCAGGCGCACCATCCCACGGCCCAACCGTGGAGCTATCTGTCGAAGCGGTCGTCGTTGACCGCGGACGGGCTCGCACGCGCGATCCGCGCCACGGCGCAGGGCCGCGTCGTGATCGACCCGGCGGTCGCCCACGCCTCGCAGCCGCGTGACGGCACGGTGCTGTCGACGCTGTCCGAGAGCCAGCTCGACGTGCTGCGCCTGGTCGTGGAGGGTCTGTCCAACCAGGCGGTGGCCGAACGGCTCGGACTCACGCGCAAGGGCGTCGAGTACCACCTGGGGTCGATCTACCGGATCCTCGGGGTCAACGACCATCGCGCCAACCCGCGCGTCGCGGCCGTCCTGGCGTTCTTGCGCGACTCGGGGACGAGCGTGTGAGGGCGGCGGTGCGCGTGCGGCGTGGCGCGTGGCCGCCGCCGGCCGGCGTCCCGTGGGTCGCGTGGTCCCTGGTCGGACTGGCCGTGCTGGCCGGGGGGCGCCTGCTGCTCTATCCAGCGGCGGAGCTCCTCGGCGTGCCGGCGAACGCGTTCGAGCCGGGCCTGGGCGCCGTTCAGGCGACCGCCGCGCACGGCGCCCCGGCGCTGCTGGCCGCGGGCGCCGTGGTGGGCCTGCGGCTGGTCGACCGTCCACCGCGTGAGCGCGTCTCCCCGGTGCTGCTGGTCGCGGTGGGGGCGGCCGTCGGGCGGGTCGCGATCCTGGCGGCCCTGTACCAGGCGCCGCTGGTCCTGGACGCGTGGCTCGTGGTCGAGGTCGCCTGGTTCGCTGCGCTGGTGGCGTGTGCGGCCGCCGCCGGGCTCGCCGTCGCCGACCTGGCGCGCCGCGTGCGCGACCTGGCGCGGACCACCGGGCAGCTCGAACGGCGTTTCGCGGCCGTCCTGACGGCGCTGGAGGAGGAGGAGGTGCGGGTGCGGCGCGAGGTCTCGCGCGAGTTGCACGGCTCGCTCCAGCACCGGCTGGTGGTGCTGGAGGCCGAGTTGCGGGCCATCGCGGAGGAGCTCGACCGCTGCGGTCAGTCCGAGCGCGCCGAGCGGATCGCGCGCGTCCTGCACGACCTGGACGAGGTGCGCGAGACCGACGTGCGCCGCTTGAGCCACGCCCTGTTTCCGGCGGGCGCCGACATCGGGATCGACATGGCGGTGTTGCTGCTCCTGGAGCGCATCCCGGTCTCGGTCCTGCCCACGCTCGAGGTCGACGACGAGGCGGTGGTGCTGCTGTCGGGGCCGAGCACCACACTGAGCACCGCCGACCGCCTGCTCATCGTGGGCGCGATCGAGGAGGCGTTGACCAATGCGCTGCGGCACGGGGGCGCGCGGCGCATCGACGTGCGGCTGCGGCTGGGAGCCACGCGCTCGGGCGCGCGCGCCCTGGTCGTCGAGGTGGTCGACGACGGCGTGGGGCTGGGCGCGAGCCCGCCCGAGCTGCACGGCCTCGCCCGCATCCACGAACGCCTCGCGCTGCGCGGCGGCTGGCTCGAGCTGGGTCCGGACGAGGGCGGCGGCGCCCGGATGACGGCGATGCTGCCGAGCTGAGCGCTACCAGACCGGCGGGCGGCGCTCGGGCCAGCGCAGCTGCGACTCGAGCTGGGCTGCGAGCGCGAGCAGTGTGTGCTCGCCGCCGGGGCGCCCGACGAGCTGGACCCCCATCGGCAGGCCGGCGGGCGCCGTGGCGGTCGGCTCGGTCCACACCGTGGGCACGGTGATCGCGGGCAGCCCCGCCACGTTGACCATCGACGTGTAGGGCGTGAGCTGGCACTGCTGCTCGAAGTTGCGCTCGGGGTCCTGGGCGTCGAGCCAGCCCAGCTCGGGCGGCGCCATGCCGAGGGCCGGCAGCACCACGGCGTCGTACGGCGCCAGCCGCGTGACGGTCGCGCGCTCGAACGCGCTCAGCGCGCGCAGCGCCTCGACCAATTCGCGGGCGGTGACCTTGCGCCCGACTCCCACGAGCCACTGTGTCAGGGGCTCGAGCAGTGCCAGGCGCGCCGGGTCCTCGATCGGCACGGCCGCCGCGCCCGCCATCCACAGTGTGCGGAACGCTGGGGCGTAGGCGGCGTCGGGCTCCCAGGCGACGGACTCGATGTCGTGGCCGAGGCCCGCGAGCGCGGCGACGCCGGCCTCGTGCGCGGCGACGGCCTCGGGCGCCGGGGTGATGTCGTAGAAGCCGTCCCACGCGCTGAACGCGCTGACGGCGAGGCGGAACCTGCCCTGTCCGGCGCATCCGGCCGCCTCCGCGGCGCCGAACCGCGGCACCTGCCCGTCGAGCGCCGCCGCGAGGTAGGACCAGCGCGGGCCGACGGGCTGGCGCAGCGCGTAGGGGTGGGCCGCGGCGCCGTCGGGCGTGCGCGTGATGAGGCCTTCGAGCAGCAGCGCGGCGTCGGCGGTGGTGCGTGCGATCGGCCCGTTGACCACGAGACCGCCCGGTGAGTCGAGGCCGCCGCCCGCGGCCAGCAGGCCGCGGCTCGGCTTGAGCCCGACGACGCCGCACGCCGCGGCCGGGATGCGGATCGACCCGCCGCCGTCGGACCCGGGTGCGAACGGCAGCAGCCCGGCCGCGACGGCGGCGGCCGCGCCGCCGCTCGACCCGCCCGCGGTGCGCGTCGGGTCCCACGGGTTGCGCGTGGGCCGGCCGGCCAGGGGCTCGGTCGTGGCGGGCAGCCCGAACTCGGGCGTCGCCGTCTTGCCCAGGCTCACCGCGCCGACCGCGTCGAGCTGCGCGACGACGTCGCCGCTGACCTGCGGCACGTACTGGTGCGCGCCGGCGAACGCGCGTGAGCCGAAGCCGGTGGGCACGCCCGCCCGATCCCACAGGTCCTTGTCGGCGCACGGCAGGCCCCACAGCACCTCGTCGTCGACGACGTCGCTGGAGTCGCCCGGCTCACCGACGGCGTCGCCCCGCTCGCGCTCGCGGCGCAGGTCGGCGGCGCGGGCGCGAGCCAGGTCGGGCGTGAGCGTCGCGAACGCGCCGAGCGTGGCGTCGCGCTCGGCGACGCGGCCCAGGTAGTGCTCGACGAGCTCGGCGGGGGACACCGACTCGGCGAGCAGCAACTCCCGCAGCTCGACGGCGGTGCGCTCGTGCAGGGCGGTCATCACGACTCCGGTGGCAGTGCGGCGGGGGCAGGTCCAGTCTGCCGTCTGCGGCGTCCTGGGCCGAACCCCCGCGCGCCCTGCGTCACAGTGGCGTGACCTGACCGGCGAAGTGCCGGGTGCGTCGCGTCGAGCTCCACCCCACGTAGTCGTGCCCCGCATCCGCCGGGGTGATCGACACGTCGACCGTGCCCGGCAGCAGCACCGGAGCCGCGAACTCGACCGTCCAGCGGTAGGTGTCCCCGCGAGAGGGGCCGACCTCGGCCAGCGCCCGGGCGGCCGTGTACATGCCGTGCGCGATCGCCTGACGGAAACCGAACGCCTTGGCCGACAGCGCCGACAGGTGGATGGGGTTGCGGTCGCCGGAGATGGCCGCGTACGCCCGGCCGGTCCCGCCGGGCAGCGCCCAGCGGCCCGTGGGCAACGGGGGCGCCCACGCGCCCCGCGGCACCTCGGCCTCGCCGTCGGCCTCGACGGCGCTCGGGGCGGGCTCTCCCGCCGAGCCCGGGTCGAAGCCCTTGGCCAGATAGGTCGAGACCCCCTGCCACGCGAGCGCGCTCGCGCCGCCCGGGTCCTCGACCCACACCTGTGCGACGAGGTCGACCTGCACCCCGCGGCGGTGCGGCCGCAGCCCCTGCGCCCACGCCCGGACCTCCAGCACGTCGCCCAGCACGACGCGGCGCAGCAGCGACGCGTCGTTGGCCAGGTGCACCATGCCCAGCAGCGGCAGCGGGAAGTCGCCGCGCACCATGACCGCGGTCGCGAGCGGGAAGGCCAGCACGTGCAGGTACCCGCTCGGCAGCGCGTCCGAGCCGGGCTCGTGCAGCAGCCGCTGGTAGTCGCGCAGGTGCGTGCGCAGGGCGTCGGTCTCGACGTGCGCCACGCGGTAGGCCGTGCGCGGCAGCGTCAGCGGCCCGCTCTCGGCCGGGGCCGCAGGCCGCCCGGGCAGGGTGGGCAGCGCCCGCCCCGCCGCGATGCGGCCCGACGCCGCGGCGCCGCGCGCGTACAGGCCCACGAGGCCCGGCAGCGCGGGGAGCGTCTCGACGTCGAGCCCCGGGGGCTCGGCGCCCGGCGCCGGCGCGACCGGCTCGTCACCGGCCTGCGTCGCGCTCACCGGCCCACCAGGTTCTGCCCGCACACCCGCAGGGTCTGCCCGCTCACGCCCGCCGCGAGCGGCGAGGCGAGGAACGCGATGGCCTCGGCGACGTCGACCGGCTCGCCGCCCTGCAGCAGCGAGGACAGCCGCCGGGCGACCTGCCGGGTCGCGAACGGGATGTGCCGGGTCATCTCGGTCTCGATGAACCCCGGCGCCACGGCGTTGGCCGTGCCGCCGTGCGCGGCCAGCAGCCCGGCGGTCGCCGCGGTGTGCCCGATGACGCCGGCCTTGGTGAACGCGTAGTTGGTCTGCCCGCGGTTGCCCGCGATGCCGCTGGTCGAGGCGAGCGACACGATGCGCGGCCCCGCGATCCGCCCGTCGCGCGCGGCCTCCACCAGCGCCTCGTTGATCCGCAGCTGCGACTCGACGTTGACCGCGACCACCGAGTCCCAGCGGGCGGCGTCCATGTTGGCCAGCAGCTTGTCGCGCGTGATCCCGGCGTTGTGCACGACGACGTCGAGCCGCCCGTGCCGCGCGAGCGCGTGTTCGAGGATGCGCTGCCCGGCGTCGGGCGCGGTGACGTCGAGCTGCAGCGCGGTGCCGCGCACTGCGTTGGCGGTGCGGGCCAGGCCCTCACCCGCCGCGGGCACGTCGACGCACACCACGGTGGCGCCGTCGCGCGCGAGCGTGCGGGCGATGGCCGAGCCGATGCCGCGCGCGGCGCCCGTGACGACGGCGACCTGGTCGGCCAGCGGGCGCTCCCAGGTGCGCTCGGACGCGACGTCGGCGACGTCCGCCGGACCCACCGCGAGCAGCTGCCCGTCCACGTAGGCGCTCTTGGCCGACAGGAGGAACCGCAGCGTCGCCGCGACCGAGGGGTGCGCGGCGTCGACGCCTCCGGTCAGCACCACGCCGTTGCCCGTCGCCCCGGCGCGCAGCTCCTTGGCGAGCGAGCGGACGAACCCGTCCACGCCCTGGCGGACCGCGGCGAGCGCGGGCGCGTCGCCCGGCTCGGCGCCGCGCGAGAGGGTCACCACCCGCCCGCTGGGGGCCAGGCGCTTGAGCGCCCCCGGCAGCGAGAGCACCGCGGGCGAGGCGTCCGCGGGTCGGGCCGTCTCGGTCAGCACGAGCACGATCGCGCCCCAGCGCTCGCCGTCGGCGAGCTCCTCGGGGGTGCGCGCCACGCGCAGGCTCCAGCCGGTCAGAGCCTTGCCGACGGCGTCGGCGTCGGCGGCGCTCGCGGCGTCGGAGACGAGCAGCACGGGTCCCACCGTGAGCGGGGCGCCCGGCTTGTGCCGGCGAAGCAGGGCCGGGCGCGGCAGACCGAGCCGCATGGCGATGGTCTTGGTCAGGCCGGTGTTGACGGCCCGGGTGTATGCGTCAGTCATCGATGGCTCCCCTGATTCCCGTCGAGGCCGACGTCACGCCGACTCGAGGATGGCCGTCGCGCCGAGCCCGCCCGCCGCGCAGATCGAGATGAGCGCCCGCGCCGGGGCGCCGGTCTCGGCCGCGCGCTGGGCGACGACCTTGGCCGCGGTGGCCAGGATGCGCCCGCCGGTCGCGGCGAACGGGTGGCCCGCGGCCAGCGAGGAGCCGTTGACGTTGATGCGCGCGCGGTCGACCTTGCCGAGCGGACCCGTCAGCCCGAGCTCGGTGCGGCAGTACTCGTCGTCCTCCCACGCGGCGAGCGTGGTCAGCACGGTCGAGGCGAAGGCCTCGTGGATCTCGAAGAAGTCGATGTCGTCGAGCGTGAGCCCGTTGCGGGCCAGCAGGCGCGGCGCGGCGTGCGCGGGGGCCATGAGCAGGCCCTCCTGGCCGTGCACGAAGTCGACCGCGGCGGTCTCGGCGTCGACGAACCGGGCCAGGACCGGCAGGTCGTGCTCGGTCGCCCACTCGCGCGAGGCGAACAGGACCGCCGAGGCGCCGTCGGTCAACGGCGTCGAGTTGCCGGCCGTCATGGTGGCCTCGCCCGCCCCGGCCAGCGCCTTGCCGAACACCGGCGCCAGCGCGGCGAGCTTCTCGAGCGAGGTGTCGGCGCGCAGGTTGTCGTCGCGCGTCAGGCCGCGGAACGGGGTGACCAGGTCGTCGAAGAAGCCCGCGTCCCACGCGGCCGCCAGGTTGCGGTGCGAGGCCAGCGCGACCTCGTCCTGCGCCTCGCGCGTCACGCCCCAGCGGGCGGTGGTCACGGCCTGGTGCTCGCCCATCGACAGGCCGGTGCGCGGCTCGTCGGTCGACGGCGTCAGCGGCTTGAGGTCGGCCGGGCGCAGCTTGGCGAGCGCCTTGAGGCGCCCCTGGAGGGTCTTGGCGTGCGAGGCCTCGAGCAGCGCGCGGCGCAGCCCTTCGCCGACGGCGATGGGCGCGTCGGACACCGTGTCCGTGCCGCCCGCGATGGCCGAGTCGATCTGCCCGAGCCGGATCTTGTTGGTCACGGCGATCGCGGCCTCCAGGCCCGTCGCGCACGCCTGCTGGACGTCGTAGGCCGGGGTCTGCGGCGAGAGCGAGGAGCCCAGCACGCACTCGCGCACCAGGTTGAAGTCGCGTGAGTGCTTGAGCACGGCGCCGCCCGCGACCTCGCCCAGCCGCTCGCCCTGCAGGCCGAACCGGGCCACGAGGCCCTCGATGGCCGCGGTGAGCATCTCCTGGTTGGAGGCGTCGGCGTAGCGGCGCCCGGCTCGCGAGAACGGGATGCGGTTGCCACCCACGACGACGGCGTCGCGCACGCCGGGCGGGGTGGAGGTGGTGGTGGGTCGTGTGGCCACTGCCCTCGTCCTTCTGTCTGGGGCGTGCGGCGCGGACGCCGCCACCCACGATGATCCTCGTCGATCGTCTCGCCGCCCCTCGTGACCGGGCGACTGTGACGTAGGACTCACAGTACCTGATACTGTTCGTCGCGTGAGCCGGATCACAGGAGGCCGCGATGACGCGTGACCACGACGGGCGTTCGACCCGGTGGGAGGACCACCGCGCGGCCCGGCGCGCCGAACTCGTCGCCGCCGCGCGCAAGGCCGTGCACCGCGCGGGGCCGGGCGTCTCGATGGAGGAGATCGCCGCCGCGGCGGGGACCTCGAAGTCGATCGTCTACCGGTACTTCGAGGACAAGGCGGGGCTGCGGCTGGCGGTCTCGTCGGCCGTCGTGGCCGACATGCACGACGCGCTCGCCCGCGCCGCGCAGGAGGCCCCCACGCCCATCGGCGGACTGCGGGCCATGGTGCGCGTCTACCTCGAGATGATCGAGCACTCGCCGCACGTGTACTGGTTCGTCACGCGCACCTCGATCTCCGGCGTCGAGCCCGCCGACGACCGACCGCCCGGCGCCGTCGGGACGCTCGACGCGCCCCTGTCGGCCTACCTGGACTCGGTCATCGAGATCGTCGCGGGGCCGTTCGCCGAGCTCGCCGGCGTGTCCGACGACGTCGCCGCGGCCTGGGCCGCCGGAGCCGTCGGCTTCGTCCGAGGCGCCGGGGAGTGGTGGCTGGCCCACCGCGAACAGGGCGCGACGGCGATGACGCGCGAGGCGCTCACCGAGCACGTCGCGCTCTGGCTCTGGCAGGGCCCCGTCGGGGTGCTGCACCGCGAACCCGCCGGCGTCGCCGTCGGCGCCCACCCCCACCACCACGACACTGAGGGGAACCGAGAATGACCACCACGACCGAGCCGAGCGCTGTGGACGAGCTCGTCGAGCCCACGACCGACCTGGCCGAGCAGGAGCCCGCGAGCCACCCCCGCGGGCCGCACGTCGACGTCGCCGCGCTGCACGACGCGCTGCTGGGACGCTGGCCGCAGTGGCGCGCCGCCGCGCGAGCCCGCGCCGCCCAGCCCGAGTTCTGGAAGGACGAGTCGCTCACGACGGCCGAGCACCGCGAGCGCGTGCTGGGTCAGTGCCGCCTCATGGCCGCCGACCCGCAGCACCAGTCGTGGCTCGCGTTCCCCGAGCGGCTGGGCGGACGCGACGCGCACGGCGCCAACCTGGCCGGGTTCGAGGAGTTCGTCAGCGGCGACCCGTCGCTGCAGATCAAGGCGGGCGTCCAGTGGGGGCTTTTCGCCGCCGCGATCCTGCACCTGGGCACGCCCGAGCAGCAGGACCGCCTGCTGCCCGGCGCCATGGACCTGTCGGTGCCCGGCTCGTTCGCCATGACCGAGACCGGCCACGGCTCCGACGTCGCCGCCATCGGCACCACCGCGACCTACGACCCGGACACCGAGGAGTTCGTGATCCACACGCCGTTCCGCGCGGCGTGGAAGGACTACCTCGGCAACGCGGCGCTGCACGCGACGGCCGCGACCGTGTTCGCGCGGCTCATCACCGGCGGCGTCGACTACGGCGTGCACTGCTTCTACGTGCCGATCCGTGACGCGGAGGGCCACTTCCTGCCGGGCGTCGGCGGTGACGACGACGGCCTCAAGGGCGGCCTGCGCGGCGTCGACAACGGGCGCCTCTGGTTCGACCATGTGCGCGTCCCGCGCGCCGACCTGCTGGCCCGCTACGGCCAGGTCGCCGCCGACGGCACGTACACCTCACCGATCGACAGCCCCGGACGCCGCTTCTTCACGATGCTCGGCGCGCTGGTGCAGGGCCGCGTCTCGCTCGACGGCGCCGCGGGCGTCGCTTCGCGCATCGGCCTGGCCATCGCCACGCGTTACGCGGCCGAGCGCCGGCAGTTCGCCAGCGCGAGCCCGGACGAGGAGGTCGTGCTGCTCGACTACGCCACGCACCGGCGTCGGCTGATCCCGCGCATCGCGGAGACTTACGCGCTGCACTACGCGCACGAGCGACTGCTCGACCTGTTCGACGACGTGTTCAGCGGGCGCGGCGACACCCCCGAGCAGCGTCAGGACCTGGAGACCATGGCGGCGGCGCTCAAGGCGACGTCGACCGAGTTCGCGCTCACGACGCTGCAGGAGTGCCGCGAGGCGTGCGGGGGAGCGGGCTTCCTCACCGAGAACCGGATCACGAGCCTGCGCGCCGACCTCGACGTGTACGCGACCTTCGAGGGCGACAACACGGTGCTGCTGCAGCTCGTGGGCAAGCGGCTGGTGGGCGACTACGCCGCGTCGCTCGGCGCGCAGGTCGCCACGGCCCCGGGCAAGGCCCGGTTCGTGCTCGGCCAGGTCGCCGACGCCGCGCTGCACAAGGCGCCGCTGCGCCGCGCCGCGCAGGCCGTGGCCGACGTCGTCGCCCCGCCCACCCGGGGCGCGCACTTTGACGCCGACGCCCAGCGCGCGCTGCTCACCGAGCGCGTGGAGGCCAAGGTCGCGGCCGTGACCCTCGGGCTGCGGCCCGCGCGCAAGGCCGACCCGGCCACGGGGCAGGCGATCTTCGACCGCCACCAGGTCGCGCTCATCGACGCGGCCCGCTCGCACGCCGAGCTGGTGCGCTGGGACGCGTTCACCGCGGCCGTCGAGGCGACCAAGGACGTCGGCACGCGCGCCGTGCTCGGCGTGCTGCGAGACGTGTACGCGCTGAGCGTCATCGAGCGCGACCTCGGGTGGTTCCTGGCCCACGGGCGCCTGTCGGGCGCGCGCGCCCGCGCCGTGGAGTCCGAGCTGCACACGCTGCTGCGGCGGCTGCGCCCGCACGTGCTCGACCTGGTCGACGCGTGGGGACTGGGCGACGACCACCTGCGCGCCGCCATCGCGACCGGCGCCGAGCGCGAGCGCCAGGACGAGGCGCGCGCCTACCACGAGGCGCAGCGCGCCTCGGGTGCGGCGCCCACGCCCGAGAAGGCGTTCAAGGCCCGCGCGCGCTGACGGCTCGGGCCCGCGCTGACGGCTCGGGCCCGCGCTGACGGCTCAGGCCGCGGCGGGGGCCGGGTAGGCCGGCTCGGGCGCCGCCTGCCCCGGTGCCACCTGCCCCGGTGTCGGCTGCGCCGGTGTCTGACGCGGCGCCGGCGCAGCGGACCCGCCGGCCGCGGCGCCCGCCCTGGCGTCGGGCCTCACCTCGGCGTCGGGTCTCACTTCGGCGTCGTCGTCCACCGGCGCGGACGCCGGGGCCCCGGCGAGCGTGACCGTGACCGTCGTCGGCGCCGCGGCGCCGACGGGCGTCAGCCAGGCCAGGACGACGGCGGCGACGAGCCCCACGGCGAGCGCGGCCGCCGCGGCGCCCCACTGCCCGTAGCCGAGGGCGACGCCCAGGAGCGTCCCGTCCACGAGTGCGATCCCGACCCCTGTCAGCAACACAGACCTCATGCGCATGACTCCTTCCCCCTTCCCCCATAGGACGACGGTCGGGCCACGCGCGCATCCGCAGCGGGTGTCATGGGTGGTGGGGCGCTTGGGCGTCGGGTCCCGCGCCGTCGGCGCCGTCGGAGTCGGGCCGCTCGTAGAGCGCCGAGAGCACCGAGAAGGCCTCGCGGCGCAGCCGCACCCGCGCGAACGGGCGTAGCAGGCACCCGGGCGCCCACGCGGCCACGCCCGCCGCGGCCAGTGCGACCAGCAGGCCGTGGCCGCAGGACGTCATGCCGATCCAGGTCACGAGCGCGAGCCCGAACGCCGTCAGCAGCAGGTGCGGCACCCAGGCCGCGGGCATCGGCGCGGGCAGGCGCACGCGCCACGGCACGCCGGGCAACCGCGTGTGGGTCACGAGCCAGCCCGGCGAGCCCTCATCGCTGAGCCCCCAGCACACCCCGTCCGGTATCGCCATCACGCACACACCTCCCGGTGGCCGAGCGCCCCAACGCCCGCCACAGCCACAGGATCGGCTCTCGCGCGGGCCGGCGCGGGGCTTGGCGCTGGGAGACCGGTGGCGACTGTGGGGCCGTGCGCGCGCACCGCGCGGATAGACTGTGCGCGCGCGTCTCGCGCACCACACCCGCCATGGCCGACGCCGGAACCGCCGCACACACGCGCCGCGGAGCTCACCCGGCCCTGGCAACGTGCGACCTCGAGGAGCTTGATGACCGCCGCCTCCACCGCCCGCCCGACTCTCGACACCGTGGAGAACGCCGCGGCCACGCCCGACGAGGCGCAGCCGTTCGCGGAGCTCGGCCTCAAGCCCGACGAGTACCAGCGCATCCGCGACATCCTGGGCCGGCGCCCCACGGCCGCCGAGCTCGCGATGTACTCGGTCATGTGGAGCGAGCACTGCTCCTACAAGTCCTCCAAGGTCCACCTGCGCCGGTTCGGTGAGCGCGTCACCGACGCCATGCGTGAGCACCTGCTCGTCGGCATCGGCGAGAACGCCGGTGTGGTCGACATCGGCGACGGCTGGGCGGTGACCTTTAAGGTCGAGTCGCACAACCATCCCTCGTTCGTCGAGCCGTACCAGGGAGCCGCGACCGGTGTGGGCGGCATCGTGCGCGACATCATCTCGATGGGCGCCCGGCCCGTCGCGGTCATGGACCAGCTGCGCTTCGGCGACGTCGAGCACCCCGACACGGCCCGTGTGGTGCACGGCGTGGTCTCCGGCGTCGGCGGCTACGGCAACAGCCTGGGCCTGCCCAACATCGGCGGCGAACTCGTGTTCGACGCCTCCTACCAGGGCAACCCGCTGGTCAACGCGCTGTGCGTGGGTGTGCTGCGCCACGACGACATCCACCTGGCCAACGCGAGCGGCGTCGGCAACAAGGTCATCCTGTTCGGCGCCCGCACGGGCGGCGACGGCATCGGCGGCGCCTCGATCCTCGCGTCCGAGACGTTCGAGGACGGCGTGCCCGCCAAGCGCCCGTCGGTGCAGGTGGGCGACCCCTTCATGGAGAAGGTGCTCATCGAGTGCTGCCTGGAGCTCTTCGCGGCCAAGGTCGTCGAGGGCATCCAGGACCTGGGCGCCGCGGGCATCTCGTGCGCCACCTCCGAGCTCGCGTCCAACGGTGAGGGTGGCATGCACGTCTTCCTCGACGACGTGCTGCTGCGCGACCCCACGCTCAACGCCGGCGAGATCCTCATGTCGGAGTCGCAGGAGCGCATGATGGCGGTCGTCCGGCCCGAGAAGCTGGAGGAGTTCCTCGCGATCACCTCCAAGTGGGACGTCGAGACCTCCGTGGTCGGCGAGGTCAACGACTCCGGCCGCCTGACCATCGACCACCACGGCCAGCGCATCGTCGACGTCGACCCCAAGACCGTCGCGCACGAGGGCCCGGTCTACGACCGCCCGTACGCGCGCCCGGCCTGGCAGGACGCGCTGGTCGCCGACACGAGCGCCGCCCTGGCCCGTCCGACGTCGCCCGCCGAGCTGCGCGCGACGGCGCTGCGCCTGCTGGCCTCGCCCAACCTGGCCTCCAAGGCGTGGGTCACCGACCAGTACGACCGGTTCGTGCAGGGCAACACCGCGCTCGCCCAGCCCGACGACGGCGGGGTGGTCCGCGTCGACGAGACGACGAACCTGGGTGTCGCGCTCGCGACCGACGCCAACGGGCGCTACGCCAAGCTCGACCCGCGCACCGGCGCCCAGCTCGCGCTCGCCGAGGCGTACCGCAACGTGGCCGTGGCGGGGGCCACGCCCCTGGCGGTGACCGACTGCCTCAACTTCGGCTCGCCCGAGAACCCGGACTCGATGTGGCAGCTCGTCGAGGCGATCGAGGGCCTGGCCGACGCGTGCCAGGCGCTCGAGGTGCCCGTGACGGGCGGCAACGTCTCGCTCTACAACGAGACGGGCGCCCCCGGCCTGGTCGACTCGGCCATCCACCCCACGCCCGTCGTGGGCGTGCTGGGGGTGCTCGACGACGTGCGCACCGCGGTGCCGTCGGGCTGGCGCGCGCCGGGCCTGCGCGTGCTGCTGCTGGGCGCGACGGCCGACGAGCTCGACGGGTCGGCCTGGGCCGACGTCGAGCACGGCCACCTGGGCGGTGTGCCGCCGCGTGTCGACCTGGCCGCCGAGCGCGCGCTGGCCTCGGTGCTCATCGGCGCCCGCCGCGCGGGACTGGCGGCCGCGGCGCACGACCTGTCCGAGGGCGGCCTGATGCAGGCGCTGGCGGAGTCGTCGCTGCGCTACGGCGTGGGCGTGACCGCCTCGGTCGCGGGCGTCGTCGAGCGTGACGGCGTCAGTCCGTTCGCCGCGCTGTTCAGCGAGACAACGGCGCGCGCGCTGGTCGCGCTCGACCCGGCCCGCGAGGCCGAGCTCGTCGCCGCCGCCGAGGCCGCGGGCGTCCCTGTCCTGGCGATCGGCACGACCGGCGGCGAGTCGGTCACCGTCGACGAGGTCTCCATCCCGCTCGCCGAGGCCCGCGAGGCCCACGAGACCACCCTTCCGCGCCTGTTCGCCTGAGCCCGCCTGAGCCCGCCCGGGCCTCCCAGGCGTCGCGCCGGGCTAGCCCCAACGCCGGGCTGGCGTTGGGGCTAGACCTTGCCGAGGCGTGACAAGACGCCTAGCCAAGCGACGACCAAACGCCTAGTAGGATGCTGACGATCTGCCTAGCTCAAGGCCGTCAAGATGCTAAGTTCGCCAGGTGACCTACCAAAGACGTGTGGTTGACGACTTCCTGGACGAGGCACGAGCTGGACTCGTGGCCATCGCCCTCGAAGGCGCGAAGGGGGTCGGGAAAACCGCCACCGCCAGTCGGCGGGCAAAGACGGTCCTCACGATCTCTGATCCCCGGACGCGCGAGGCCGTCCGGGGGAACTACGACCTCGTGGCCCAGGCCACGCCGCCGGTCCTCATCGATGAGTGGCAGCTGGAGCCGCAGGTCTGGGACAGGGTGCGCACGGCCGTCGATGACGCCCCGCGCGAGTACGGCAGGTTCTTGCTGGCGGGCTCCGCCGATGTCGCCCCGGGCACGCGCATCCACAGCGGGGCAGGTCGGATCGTCCGGCTATTGATGCGCCCGATGTCACTGGCCGAGCGCAACTTCGAGATCCCGACAGTGTCCTTGAAGCAGTTGCATGCCGGGGGCGCGGCGATAGAAGGCTCCACCAAGCGCGCCGTCCACGACTACGTCGGCGAGATCCTCCGGTCGGGGTTCCCCGGGATCCGCGATGCCCCAGATCGGTTCCGCGACCGTCAGCTCGACGGATACCTGGACCGCATCGTTGACAGGGACCTCCAGGAGAACGGGGTCACTGTGCGCCGGCCCTCGGCATTGATGTCCTGGCTCAAGGCCTATGGCGCCGCGTCCGCATCGACGACCGAGTACACGAAGATCCTCAATGCCGCGACCGCCGGGGACCCTGACAAGCCCGCGCGCGCCACGGTCGACGGCTACCGGGAGCATCTCAAGCGACTGTTCATCCTCGACCCGGTCGAGGCATGGACTCCGGCACTCGCGCCGCTCAAGCGACTGACCGTCTCTCCCAAGCACCACCTCGTCGACCCGGCGTTGGCGGCGCGCATGGTCGGCATCGGCGCCCAGGGACTGCTGCTCGGCGAAGGTGCCGTGCCGTCTCCGAGCGCGGGCACCTGGCTCGGTGCACTGTTCGAGTCGCTCGCCGTTCAATCTGTGCGCACCTACGCCGAGGCGATGGACGCACGAGTCGGCCACCTGCGTACCAAGAACGGAGACCGTGAAGTCGACATCATCGTGGAGACGAACGACCGACGGGTCGTCGCCCTGGAAGTCAAGCTGTCCGACACGATCAACGACTCGGACGTCAAGCACCTGCTCTGGCTCAAGGAGCAGATGGGCGAACTCGTGCAGGACGCCGTCGTCATCAACACGGGACCCTACGCATACCGCCGCCGAGACGGCATCGCCGTCGTCCCGCTCGCCCTCCTCGGCCCGTAATACCTTGGGGCTGACCGCTGCACAAAGCCTGGGCGCCTCAGTGGGTGTCTACGGCATCCCCCAGGCCCCGACAGCACGGACAGTCACCGACGGCAATCCCCACAATCTCGCGTGTTTCCCCAGGTCGCCAGTCACGTTGGGGCTAGGTCGCGCGGGGGCTACGCCGCGCGGGGCTACGCCGCGCGGGGGTGGGCCAGCAGCCAGTCGAGCACCGTGGGGGCGAAGTCGGGCGACCACGTCGGGACGTGGCGGCCGCCGACGATGGTCCACAGTGCGACCTCGGCGCCGTCCTGGCACGAGGACCACGTCTGCGTGGTCGTCTCGGCGCCGTCGATCGTGGCCTCTAGGTCCAGCGGGTCCCCGGCCTGCGGGGTGGCGGCGCACCCGTCGAGGTCCCGCCAGTCGCCCACGGTCCTCTCGGCTCCGGGGTAGGTGCGCCCGGGCCCGTTGTCGCCCCCGCCGTAGGCGATGGTCTCGTCGGCGTCGCCCTGCACCTGCAGCACGCTCACGGGCGCGCTCGGCGCGCACGACGACGGATCGTCGGTCATCTCGCCGGCGACCGAGACGACGGCGGTGACCAGGTCGGCGTGCTCGCACGCCATGCGCAACGCCATGAACCCGCCGTTGGAGTGCCCGACGACGTACACGCGCGCCGGGTCGACCGCGTACTGGCTCTCCACCGTGGTGATGAGGTCCGCGAGGTAGCCCGAGTCGTCGACCCCGGTGTCGGCGAAGTCGCAGCACGCGGTGGTCGCGTTCCAGAACGGGTTGCCCGAGCCGTCGACGGCGCCGTCGGGGAGCGCGAGCAGGTACCCCCGCTGGTCGGCGAGCGCGTCGAGCCCGAAGTAGGAGCCGAGCTCGCTCCCGGAGGACGTGTAGCCGTGCAGCCCGACGACCAGCGGCGCGGGGGTGTCGGGGTCGTAGTCGGCCGGGACGGTGAGGTGGAACGGGCGGTCGTCGAGCGCGACCGTGCCCGAGGCGCCGGGCGCGATCGCCGCGTCGGAGGGTGCCGCCGTCGGCGACCCGCCGCAGGCGGCGAGCGCGAGCAGGAGGGTCGCGGCGAGCAGGGCGCCCACCGGCCTCCGGAAGGTCGGCATGGGCACATCATGACCCCCGGTGGGCCGATCACACCACGCCTTTGGCCCGCGTGCGCGCGCGAGCGCGGCGGCGCTCCTACAGTGGACGTGGAGGGCGCGATGACGTGGCAGCTCGCGATGATCCTCGGCACGGTCGCCGCGTGGACGCTGGCGGGCGCCGCCGTGCTGACGCATGTCGCCGTGCGCGAGTGGCGCCGCCGTCGGGCCGCCGCCCGGCGCTCGATCGAGGGCGACCCGATCGACACCCTGACACTGCAGATCCGCCTCGGGGAGATCGCCCACGAGATCCAGGCGCTCGCGGCGAGCAACGCGTTCGCGGCCGCCCACCACACACGCGCCGCCCAGGCCGCCTATGACGCGCTGCTGGCCGAGGCGTGCCGCCGGGCCGGGCTGCCGGTCGAGGGGCCGGGCGAGGCGACCGCGCGCACCTCGGAGGCCGAGCGCCTGCGCGAGGAGCTGGAGCTCGCCTCGCGCGGCTGGACCTGGTAGCGCCGGACCTGGCGCCCCGGACTCGAGGGTCCGAGACCCGATGGCCCCGGACCACCCCCGTCGGCCCCGCCCCGCGAGGAGCGGGGCCGACGACGGCTCAGAGGGTCGCGAGCACCTGGTTGAACGTGGCGCTCGGGCGCATGACAGCCGTCGTCAGGGCCGCATCGGGGCGGTAGTAGCCGCCGATGTCGGCGGGCTTGCCCTGGACCGCGAGCAGCTCGGCGACGATCGTGCCCTCGTGGGCGCCCAGCGCCTCGGCGAGCGGGGTGAACGCTGCGGCGAGCTCGGCGTCGTCCTGCTGCGCGGCCAGCTCGCGGGCCCAGTACAGGGCCAGGTAGAAGTGCGAGCCGCGGTTGTCGATCGTGCCCAGCTTGCGGCCGGGGGAGCGGTCCTCGTCGAGGAACGTGCCGGTCGCGCGGTCGAGCGTGTCGGCGAGCACCTGGGCGCGCGGGTTGCCGGTGGTCTGGGCCAGGTGCTCGAACGAGGCCGCGAGCGCGAAGAACTCGCCGAGCGAGTCCCAGCGCAGGTAGTCCTCGGCGACGAGCTGCTGCACGTGCTTGGGCGCCGAGCCGCCCGCGCCCGTCTCGAACAGGCCGCCGCCTCTCATGAGCGGCACGATCGAGAGCATCTTCGCCGACGTGCCGACCTCGAGGATCGGGAACAGGTCGGTGTTGTAGTCGCGCAGCACGTTGCCCGTGACGGAGATGGTGTCGAGGCCCGCACGCATGCGCGCGAACGAGAACGCCGTGGCCTCGGCGGGGGCCATGACGTGGATCTCCAGGCCCTCGGTGTCGTGCTCCGGCAGGTATTGCTCCAACTTGCCGATGAGGGTCGCGTCGTGCGCGCGCGTGGCGTCGAGCCAGAACACCGCGGGGGTGTTCGACAGGCGCGCGCGGCGCACGGCCAGGGCGACCCAGTCGCGGATCGGGGCGTCCTTGGTCTGGCAGGCGCGCCAGATGTCGCCCGCCTCGACGTCGTGCGAGAGCAGGACCTCGCCCGAGGACGCCACGACCTCGACCGTGCCGGCGACCGGGATCTCGAAGGTCTTGTCGTGCGAGCCGTACTCCTCGGCGGCCTTGGCCATGAGGCCGACGTTGGGCACGGTGCCGATGGTCGCGGGGTCGAGCGCGCCGTTCGCGCGGCAGTCGTCGATCGCGGCCTGGTAGACGCCCGCGTAGGACGAGTCGGGGATGACGGCGAGCGTGTCGTGCTCGGCGCCGTCGGGGCCCCACATCTTGCCGCCGCCGCGGATCATGGCGGGCATCGACGCGTCGATGATGACGTCGGAGGGCACGTGCAGGTTGGTGATGCCCTTGTCGGAGTTGACCATCGCGAGCGCGGGGCCGTCGGCGAGCCCGCGCGCGACGGCGGCGCGGATGGCCTCGCCGTCGGGCAGCGACTGCGTGGCCGCGAGCAGCGCGGCGAGGCCGTCGTTGGGGGAGACGCCCGCGGCGCGCAGCTGGTCGCCGAACTGCTCGAACACTGCGGGCAGGAACGCCTGCACCACGTGCCCGAAGATGATCGGGTCGCTGACCTTCATCATCGTGGCCTTGAGGTGCGCGGAGAACAGGACGCCGTCGGCCTTGGCCTGGGCGATCTGCTCGGTCAGGAAGGCGCGCAGCGCGCGCACCGACAGGAACGTGCCGTCGACGACCTCGCCCGCGAGCACCGCGAGGCCGTTCTTGAGCACCGTCACCGAGCCGTCCTCGGCGACGAGGCGGATGGTGAGGGTGTCGTCGGCGGGGATGACGACGGACTTCTCGTTGTGGAAGAAGTCGCCGTGGGCCATGGTCGCGACGTTGGTCTTCGACGACGGCGACCAGGCGCCCATGCGGTGCGGGTGCGCCTTGGCGTAGGCCTTGACCGAGGCGGGCGCGCGGCGGTCGGAGTTGCCCTGGCGCAGCACGGGGTTGACGGCCGAGCCCTTGACGCGGTCGTAGCGGGCGCGCACGTCCTTGTCCTCGGCGGTCTCGGGCGACTCGGGGTAGTCGGGCACGTCGAAGCCCTGGGCCCGCAGCTCGGCGATCGCCGCCTTGAGCTGGGGCGCCGATGCCGAGATGTTGGGCAGCTTGATGATGTTGGCGCTCGGGTCCTCGGCGAGGCGGCCGAGCTCGGCGAGCGCGTCGTCGACGCGCTGCTCGGGCTTCAGGCGCTCGGGGAACTGCGCGAGGATGCGCGCGGCGACCGAGATGTCGCGGGTCTCAATCGCCACGCCGGCCTGCCTGGCGAACGCCTGGACGATCGGCAGGAACGAGTACGTCGCCAGCAGCGGGGCCTCGTCGGTGTGGGTGTAGATGATCGTGGACTGTCCGGCCATGGGCGGCGTCGCTCCCTGGTGCTGGGCCGCTGCTCGTGACAGCGGGGCGGGTTTTCTCGACATCAAGATACTTGACGGCCCGCGAGCGCCGGAATCCCGCGTCACTCCCTGCGTCTCAAATCCGCGTCTCGCGATATGAAACCCCCGTTGCTCTGGTCGAAGGCGCTCCGTAATGTCCTGCGTGTCGAGGCCCCCTGGGGGTCTCGGGTCATGAGCTCCGACGTCAAGCCCCGGCTCGTCGGACGGCAACCCCCGCGTGGGTGGGTGCCCCGGGTGAGGACCAGGTGGCGTCGTGTTCGCGGCGCACAACGCGCGAGCCCCTTGCGGGCCAGAGGAGGAACCATGCGTCGGAGCCAGACTCGCTGCTGTTGTCGCTGACCAGCGACGCCGCGCACGCGGCCCGCGGGCGCTAGCCCGCACAGCCTCGATCCACACCGGCCTCAAGCCCTCGCCGCCGACGGCGGTTCCTCGCTCTTTGGTAGCCCGACGCCCCCGCGCCACGACGCGGGAACGGGCTGCGCCCACGATCGGAGCCCCACGTGTCGTATCAGCCTGCCCCCGCCCTGCCCGACGGCCCCCGCGCCCTGCGCGCCGACCGCCCGCACGTCATCCTCGGGATCGACCTCACCGCCGCCGGCGCGCGCCCTGGAGCGCACCGGGCCCGTGGCGGGTTCGCCGCGCTCCCGTTCGACGGCGAGCGCTTCGTGCGCCTCGTGCGCACCGCGGACCGGGGTCGCCTCGACCTGGTCGTGCTCGACGAGACCTTCCTGCTCCACCCCGGCCGCGGCCGCGTCATCGGGCGCCTTGACGCCGCGGTCGCCGCCGCGCGGGTGGCGCCGCTCGCGCCTGGCGCCGGATTCGTCGTCGGCGTCGACGCGCTGCACCTCGACCCCGCGCAGGTCGCGTCGGCGATCGCGGGCGTCGAGCGCGCCAGTGGCGGCCTCGCCGCCTGGCAGGTCGGGCTCGCGCCCGACGCCGACGAGCGCATCGTCGGGTTCGCCGCCGTCGCCGCGCGCCGCACGGCCGCGCACTGGCAGCACGGCGGCGGAGGCGAGCTGGCGGGGCTCGACCCCGAGGGCCGCCGGAGCGTGGACCACGACGGCGTCCGGTTCGCCGTGCGCCGCCCGACGCCCGCGCGTGCGCTCCCGCAGGGACGCCCGCCCATCAGCGTCCGCGTCAGGGACGCGGCCGATGTGCGGCTGGCCGCGACCACAGCCGACGTCGTGCGCCTCGTCGCACCGGATCGCGCAGGCGTGGTCGCGTTGCGCGCGGCCCTGCGCGACGCCATCGTCGCCGCGGGACGCGACCCGGGGCAGGTGCGCGTGCTGGCCGAGGTCTTCGTCGTGCTCGCCGAGCAGGACGCCAGCGCCCAGGCGCGCCTGGCGATGGTCCGCGACCTGGAGGGGCCCGACGCCGGTGGCGGCGCCGTCGTCGTCGCCGGGACGCCGCACGACCTCGCGCGACTCGTGTCGGAGTGGGCCGGGGCCGGGGTCGTCGACGGGTTTGTGCTGCGGCCCGCCGCGCTCGACGCGGACCTCACCGCCATTGTGACCGGACTGGTCCCCGAGCTCGAGGAGCGGGGGCTGCGGCCCGCCGAGGCGCGAGCCGGCACGCTGCGCGAACGCCTGGCGCTGGCGGCCGCCGCGCCGCAGCCCGCCGCCGTGGGTCCGGCGGCCGGGCAGCCTGCTGCGGCGGGCCGGGCGGCCAGGCAGTCCGCCGTCGCGACCCGGGAGGGCGCCGGCGTGGGACACCCGTCCGGCGCGCGCCGCCCGGCCCGAGCGGGCGCACTTCAGCCGGCTTGAGCGGAGTCCGAGCGCGGCCGAAGCGCTGGCCTCTGCGCCCGCGCGGCCGGCGCCGGTAGGGTCCCGAGCATGGCGACGGTGCTTCCCTTTGACGGCCACACTCCGCAGATCGACCCGACCGCATGGCTCGCGCCGACCGCGACGGTGATCGGACGGGTCACGATCGGCCCTCGCGCAAGCGTCTTCTACGGCGCGGTGCTGCGCGGCGACATGGACGAGATCGTGCTCGGCGCAGGATCGAACCTGCAGGACAACTGCGTGGTGCACACCGACGACGGCGTCCCGACACGCATCGGCGCCGGCGTCGGCGTCGGGCACGGCGCGATCGTCCACGGCGCCACCGTGGGCGACGGCAGCCTGATCGGGATGGGCGCGACGCTGCTCAACGGGTCGGTGATCGGCGAGGGCGCCTTCGTCGCGGCAGGCGCCCTGGTGCGCGAGGGCCAGGAGATCCCCGCAGGGCACCTCGCGGTCGGGGTTCCGGCGAAGGACCGCGGCGAGCTCGACGCCGCGGGCAAGGAGCGGGTGGCCAGCAACGCCGTGCACTACGAGGCGCTCGCGCTCAAGCATCGCGAGTCCGTGGGGTAGCGAGCGACGGGGCTTTGAGGTGGGGTGGGTGACGGGCATACCTGCACGCCAAAGCGCACGCCCTGCGCGCCCGTGCCGGGGTCGAGTTCGCGGCGCGTCAAGAGCCCCCGGGTGCCGAAAGTGTGCGGGAGAATGGGCCCCTTCCCCTGGACCGATCGATGAAGAGTGGTTGACATGGCAGTTCACACGGAGGCCCTGGCCTTAGGCGACGCTATCGGGCCCGCCGGCGATCGCCTTGACCGGTACGCGGTGGCGTCTGTCGTCCTCGCGGCCGCGGGCTTGGTGGGGTTCATGGTGCTGCATCTGGCGTTCGCGGTCCTGTCCCCGATCGCGGTTGTGCTCGGGGTACTCGGGGCGCGCCGCACAGGTGTCACCGGCGCGCCAGGGCGCGGTGCTGCCACTGCGGGCTTCCTCATTGGAGGAGTCGGGGTAGTCGTCTGCATCTTTCTCGTCGTTGGCATGGCCATCTCCGCAATGGCGCAGCCAGCGGTCGTGTGATCGCCCGCGCGTCATCTTCTGAGCGGGGACATCAATGGTGAAAGGTGGCTCTTGATGGCCGTCACGATGCGTGAGGTCGCCGCGCTTGCCGGCGTGTCTTTGAAGACCGTCTCGAACGTCATCAACAACTACCCCTATATCCGTCCCGAGACTCGTGCGAAGGTCGAGTTCGCCATCCAGCAGCTCGACTTCCACCCGAACATCAGCGCCCGAAACCTTGCCCAGGGCCGCACCGGGCTGATCGGGCTCGTGCTCCCTGATCTGCGGATCCCGTACTTCGCCGAGCTTGCCTACTCGGTGATGGGCGCCGCTGAGCAACTCGGACGAAAGCTGGTCATCGAGCAGACCGGCGAGCGCGGCCAACGGGAACTCGAGGTGCTCCGCGCGAAGGGGCGGCGACTTACGGACGGCCTGCTGTTCTCGCCTATCGCTATGAACCCGGACGCACCGGCGTTGCTGGACGTCGGATACCCACTGGTGCTTCTGGGGGAGCGTGTCTTCGGCGCGCCGGTCGATCACGTCACCATGGACAACTTCGCGGGCGCGAGGGCCGCCGCGCTGCATCTAGCCGAGCGCGGATGCCGTGACATAGCAGTGATCGGAACCCGGGCGGAGGAGACGGCCGGTTCATCGGTCCTCCGGCTCGCCGGCCTCCGTGCGGGGTTGGCAGAGGCGGGCCTTGAACTCAATCCGCTCCTCATCGCAGAGACAGACCGGTGGGTACACAAGGAGGGGGCCAGGCTGATGTCGGACCTACTCGACCAAGGAGTCCCGCTCGACGGCGTCTTCGCTATGAACGACGCCCTCGCATTGGGCGCGATGCACGCTATACACAGGCGCAGTCTGGTCGTGCCCGGAGACGTCGCCGTCATTGGGTTCGACAACATCAGCGAGAGCGAGTCATCCGACCCCCGGCTCACTTCGGTTGACCCTGGCAGAGAGCAGATCGCGAACGAGGCTGTTCGACTCCTCGCCGCACGGATCGACGGTGAGACAACCCCCGCGCAGACAGTGGTCGTGCGTCACACGCTCGTCCGCCGAGAGTCCGCGTGACGTAGGTGCGCTGCGACATCGCGTGACACCGCCCGGCGCTGACGTCGGAGGGGACGCAATCGCTGTGACCGACCACATCGACGTTCAAAACGCGCCACAAGTCCTCGCCGGCTGCGCCACCTGTGTCGACGCGGAAGCCGACGTTCATACGCTCGTGCCAGCACCATCTACACCGCTGTAGGAACGGGTCGCGAAGGCGAGCGACTCCACGGCCAGGAGGTTCGAGGATGACCACGTCTGTGCTCGCGCGGTTGCACGGAAAACGACCAACGCGATTGACGAAGAAGAGGCCCGACGGTCCGTTCAGATCCATGGTCTTTTCGCCCAAGGTCGCGCCGTACGGCTTCGTCTTTCCATTCATTCTCACGCTGGCCATCTTTTGGATCTACCCGATCGGCCGCTCAATCGTGATGAGCACCCAGCACATCGTCCCCGGGTACATCGAACCGGTCGGCGTCGAGAATTACCTCCGGATGTGGAACGACCCAATCTTCTGGCGCGCGCTGTGGAACTCGGTTCGCTACATGCTGGCGACCCTCGTGATCCTCATTCCGATACCTCTCCTGTTGGCCCTCGCGGTAAACTCGAAACTCGGGTCGCCGAGAATCAAAGCATTCTTCAAGGCATCGATGTTCACGCCAGCCCTGACTTCCGTGGTCGTCGCCGGCATCATTTTCCGCCTGATGTTCGCGGAGGGTGAGGACGCACTCATGAACCAGATGCTCGGAGTCTTCGGCCTCGACCCCGAACGCTGGCTGCGCAATGATATGACGGGCCTCGTCGCACTGCTCGTGCTGGCACTGTGGCGCTGGACAGGGGTCAATATGATGTACTTCCTCGCCGGGCTTCAGTCGATCCCTGCCGAGTACTACGAGGCGGCCGCGATCGATGGCGCCTCCAAGTGGCAGACGTTCGTTCACGTGACACTGCCTCAGGTCAAGCCGACGATCATCTTCGTCGTCACCATTTCGGTGTTCGGCGGACTCTCGATGTTCCTGGAGAGTTTCATGCTCTGGGGTGGGAACAACTCGCCCCAGAACATAGGTCTGACGATCATCGGCTACCTCTATCGCTTGGGTATTGAGCGTAACGACCTCGGGTTCGCCTCGGCGGTCGGTGTGGTCCTGCTCGCTCTCGTTCTGATTATCAATCTCACCCAGCTCACGCTCACTGGGTTCTTCAAGAAGGAGAAGCGAGCATGAGTATCCCTCTGCAGAAGGATGTGCGGCCGGAGCTAGCGCATTCGTCGGCCCTCGGGACCGCTCCGCGGCGGAAGCGGTGGATCGGCAACTCGGCGATGAGCCTTCTCCTCCTTTTAATCTCTGCGGTCACACTGATTCCCTTCTGGGCGATCTTTGTCGGGACATTTCAGGATGGTACGGCCCTCATGCGACACGGCTTGAACCTTTCGATCGACTGGGATCAGGCGGGCCTGTACAACTACATCATGCTGTTCACGGACTCGGGTGACTTTTTCCGTTGGTTCGCCAACTCCATTGGGTTGACGGTCGTACAAGTGGTCACGACACTGCTAGTCTCGGCCTTCGTGGCGTATGGATTTGCGAAGTATGAGTTCCGGTTCAAAACGCCGCTCTTCATCTGCGTCGTCGTTCTCATGACGGTTCCCTTCGAAATGCTGATGCTGCCGCTGTTCACTCAGATGCACGCCTTCGGGCTTTCGGACAACTACGCTGCAATCATCCTCCCGTGGGTGGCGCGGGCAATGACGATATTCTTCTTCCGGCAGTACCTCTTGGGCATCCCGGATGAGATTATCGAGGCGGGTCGCGTCGATGGGGTCAGCGAGTACGGGATCTTTTTCCGTCTTGTGCTCCCGCTCATGACTCCTGCAATGGCGGCTATGGCGATCCTGAACGGGATGCTCTCGTGGAACAATTTCCTCTGGCCGCTCCTTGTGCTGCGCTCGCCGAGCAACTTCACGCTCCCGATCGGTCTCAACACACTACTGACGCCACACGGCAACAACTACGACCTCCTTATCGTGGGCGCGTTCTTCTCTCTGATTCCGATTCTCGTCCTGTTCTTGGCCTTCCAGCGTTTCTTTGTCACCGGAATGACTGCCGGTGCCGTCAAGGGGTAGGTCGAGTCGAAACGCAGGCGCGCGTCGGATCGTCCGCGTTGCGCTCGAAACACCCAACTAATCACTTCGAGGACAATGATGCGAAAATCGACAATGTCAGTCAGTCCTGCCTTCGTCGTCGGTCCCGTGCGGGCGCGGACTTTCGGCTCCTTCGTCGAGCACTTGGGGCGGTGCGTATACACGGGAATCTACGAGCCTGAGCACCGCAGTGCGGACGCGGATGGATTTCGCGGGGACGTTATGGAGCTCGTCAAGGAGCTTGGCGTCACCACGGTGCGCTACCCGGGCGGGAACTTTGTATCCGGCTATGCTTGGGAGGACGGCATTGGTCCCCGCGCGGAGCGGCCGGTCCGTGTCGACCTGGCTTGGCACTCGACCGAGCCAAACTGGGTGGGCGTCGATGAGTTCATGAGATGGTGCGCGAGGGTCGACGTCGAGCCGATGATGGCCGTCAACCTTGGCACGCGCGGCATGACGGAGGCCGTGAATCTTCTGGAGTACTGCAACCTTCCCCGTGGCACTGATTTGTCCGACCGGCGTCGAAAGAATGGCGCGGAGGAGCCCTACCGCGTGAAGTTGTGGTGCCTGGGTAACGAGATGGACGGCCCATGGCAGACGGGACACAAGACGCCCCAGGAGTACGCGCGGATCGCTACCGAGACAGCCCGTGCCATGAGGCGCATGTATCCAGACGTTGAGTTGGTCGCCTGTGGCTCGTCAAACTCATCGATGAAGACCTTTGGCGCGTGGGAGCACGCCGTCCTTGAGGAAGCGTACGAGCATGTCGACTACATATCGGCGCACGAGTACTACTTCGAGGAGAATGGGGACCTTGCCTCGTTCCTCGCCTCGGCCGAAAAGATGGATCGGTTCATTCGTTCGGTTGTGGCCACAGCGGACGCCGTTCGTGCGGCCGGAAAGCACGAGAAGCGGATCAACGTCTCATTCGACGAGTGGAACGTGTGGTACCAGAAGGCAACGCCGTCTGTACCGCCATCGGGTGACGACTTCCCGATCGCCCCGGCGCTCCTCGAGGACCAATACTCAGTCGCAGACGCCGTCGTCGTTGGCAACCTGCTCGTCACGTTGCTCAAACACACGGACCGTGTGCACGCCGCCTCCCAGGCGCAGCTTGTCAACGCCATCGCGCCGATCATGACTGAGCCGGCGAACAAGGGCGGACGGGCCTGGAAGCAGACGATCTTCCACCCGTTCGCTCTCACGGCAGAACATGCCAAGGGTCAGGTCCTGCAGGTCGCCGTCGAGTCGCCCACGCATGAGACGAAGCAGTTCGGTGAGGTGCGTACCGTGGATGGGGTCGCGACTCACGAGCCCGCGACCGGGCAGGTAGTGGTCTTCGTGGTCAACCGCTCCGTTGGAGAGCGGGTCGCCCTCGACGTCGATCTGACGGCGTTCCCGAGTCTGGCGATTGCGGAGGCGCTGACCATGTCGAGTGACGACCCCTATTGGAAGGCGACGGCGGAGGACAGCCATTCGGTCGTGCCCACCCCGAATGAGTCGATCGCGCTGGCGGCCGGGCACGTGACGGGCGAACTGGCGGCGGTCTCGTGGACGATGATCCGCCTCACCCCGGCCTAAGCGCATCTCTTCCATGGGCCGGAGACGGTCGTCAGCGGCTCGGCGGTTCGTCGCGCCTTCCGAGGTCGTGGATCTCCCACGCCACAACAACGATCTCCCCCTGTGATCCTCACCGGGGCAGCCAGGTCGAGCACTCGACCCGATACGTCGAAGGAGACGGACAACGACATGAGGATGACGAAGCGACCGATGATGGCCGCGGCTGCCGCCGCGGTGATAGCTGCCGCGCTCTCGGCCTGCGGCCCTGCGGCAGGCGACGCGCCCGCCGCGGGCGCTACCGCGGGCGACGGGGGTGCGACGACGTTGGACCTCTTGGTCTTCAACGCCTTGCACGCCGACTTTTACCAGGAGATGGCGACGGCCTGGAATGCCAGGAACCCCGATCGGGGGATCGTCCTCGAGCCGCGCGTGCTTCCTCTCCAGGAGATGCACAACCAACTCCAGATGGCCTTCACGGCAGGCCAGCAGATTCCGGACATCGTTGACATCGAGGTTATGCGGTTTCCGAACTTCACTATCGGCACCCAGGTTCTGTACGACCTGGCTCCCTACGCTGAGCCGTACCTCGACGACCTCGTGCAGGCGCGGCTCGACCTGTACACCCACGGCGGCATGTTGCTAGGGCTCCCTACCCACGTGGGCGCCACCGTGGCGTTCTACAACGTGCCGCTGCTCGAGTCCGCTGGAGTCGACTGGACTGCTATCGAGACATGGGACGACTTCCGTGATGCAGGGGTCAAACTCCACGCAGAGACGGGAGCGCATTTGGGCAGCGCTGGGACCTCGGGCGGGTTCACGCACCATCTGCTCGTTGGTCAGCACGAGGCCGACTACACAGACGACGAGGGCATCCTCAAGCTGACTACGCCAGAGGTCGTCGCTGCCTTTGAGATGCTGCAGGAGATGCACGCGACGGGCGTGCTCGGCATCATTCCAGGTGGTACTCCCGACTCCGAGGAGGGCTTCGCCGCGATCGCCAACGGCGACTTCGGTGCAGTGATCATGCCCGTGTGGTTCGGCTCACGCTTCATCAACTACATGCCTGACCTCGCAGGGCAGATTGCTGTTGCGGTTCCGCCCACCCTGCCCGGCTCCGACGTCGTGACGATCGGTGGCGGTGGCACCGGAACCGCGGTTCCGCTCGCCTCCGAGCACCGCGAGCTGGCAGCCGAGTTCGTCGCCTTCGCCAAGCTGTCAGAGCAAGCGAATGTTCGCGTCTGGGAGCTGCTCGGCTTCGATCCGGTCAACACCAGCGTCTGGTCGGACGAGGCGGTGACCCACAACCCGGACAACCGCTTTGTGCAGTACTTCTACAACAACCCGTTCGACGCGCTGCTCGAGATGAGGGGCTCGGTCGGGCTGCTCGCTTCGCAGCGGACCCATTCGTGGCCCGAGGTCATCGCCGTGATGAACTCCGAGATCCTTGACAGCATCCTCGAGTCCGGCGTCCCGGCCGCTGATGCTCTTGAGCGGGCAGAGGCCGCACTGCGCAACACGCTCAGGCAGTGAACCGGTCGGAGCAGGGCGCGCACCGGTTAACCGGCGGTGCGCACCTGCTCCGTGCCGAGGTGCGGCGCGGCGTGATCACGACGCGAGCTCCTCGTCACTCCAGGTTCGCCTAACTCGCACTCACCACTCAGTCCCGTAGTAACGGTCCCCGAGGACCGACGGAGGAGCGTCCCAATGCACCGCGTGGAAACAGCACAATTCCTCACGCCGACCATCACGGCCTTCGACGCCGGCGGTGAGATCGACGTCGCGGCCAACAAGGCCGTGATCGATCACTGCGTACAGGGGGGCGTCGACGGTCTGGTCGTCCTCGGCAGCACCGGCGAGTTCGCCTCGATGACGGCAGAGGCCAAGGCGCAGCTAATAGACTTGGCGACCGACCATGTCGCAGGGCGGGTCGAGTTGATCGTTGGTACGGCGTGCATGCGCCTTGACGAGACGGTCGAGCTATCAAACTACGCACTCGCCGCGGGCGCGGACGCCGTGATGGTGGTTGGTCCCTGGTACTTCGCGATTGAAGAAGCGGCTGTCGAGGCGTACTTCGACAAGGTCGCCGAGGCGATCGACGGCGACCTGTACCTCTACAACTATCCAGCGCGCACCGGGTACACGATTTCCCCGGGCGTGACGGCCCGCCTCGCTGCACGGCATGACAACGTGGTGGGCTACAAGGACACGGTCTCGGATGTCGGCCACACGCGCGCCATAATCACGACGGTGCTGCCCCGCTCCCCAGGCTTCCGCGTCTTCGCCGGGTTCGACGAGAACCTTGCCCACGTCGTCGCCTCTGGCGGCGCTGGCGCGGTCGGCGGACTCTCGAACATCTACCCGGAGGTTTGCGCCGCCTATGCCGCGGCGGTTCGCGCCGGAGAAGCGGCCCGCATCGCCGAGACGCAACGCGTCGTCGATCGCCTCATGGCCCTGTACTCCTTCGGTTCGCCGTTCGTCCCGATCCTCAAGGAGGCCATGGTGCAGCGCGGCGTGGCCATGGAGACGCACTCCGCGGCGCCTCTGCTTCAGGCGAGTAGTGCCCAGGCCGCGCAGATCGCCGGTGTTCTCGCCGATGTGGAGGAGATGGTCCGATGATGTACGACGCTCTACTCGACTCAGACGAGTCAATCTACTCGATCCGGTCAAACGCGCCGGGCCCGCAGGGACGACTGCCCCTCAGCCAGCAGATGCTTCGGGATCGGCCGTCCGGCGACATCTTCGGCCTCACCCAGTCTGCCGGAATGGGCTGGGACACCGCCAACATGCTTGGCCCGCAGGTCATGATCGTCTCGACCATGGGTGGGGTACGCAACCCCGACGGCTCACCTGTCGCACTGGGGCTGCACTCAGGTCATTTCGAACTGGAGACGCAGGTCCGGGCTGCCGCCGAGCAAGTTGCCAAGCTCGGCGGCATGCCGTTCGCCACGTTTGTCTCTGATCAGTGCGACGGCCGCTCGCAGGGCACGGAGGGCATGTTCGACTCGCTGCCGTACCGAAACGACGGCTCGCAGACCATGCGTCGCCTCATCCGCTCCCTTCCTCGTCGCCGTGCCATCCTCGGTGTAGCCACGTGTGACAAAGGGCTGCCTGCAACAATGATGGCACTCGCCTCACAACGCGAGTATCCGACGGTGCTGATTCCCGGAGGCTCCACCCTGCCGCCCACCGAGGGTGAGGACCTCGCGGCAATTCAGTCAATCGGCGCCCGCTTCTCCAACAACGAACTCACTCTCGATGATGCGGCGACCCTCGGATGTCGGGCCTGCGCCTCGCCAGGTGGTGGTTGCCACTTCATGGGCACGGCTGCGACCAGCCAGGTCGTAGCCGAGGCGCTCGGCCTCGCGCTGCCGCACACGGCGCTCGCCCCGTCCGGTGAGCCGGTGTGGGTCGACGGCGCACGGGCCGCCGCCCGTGCGGTGCTCGCGATGCATGCGCGCGGTCTGACGACGTCGGACATCCTCACGGACAAGTCGGTCGAGAACGCCATGGTGGTGCATGCCGCCGTTGGCGGGTCGACAAACCTGCTGCTTCATGTTCCGGCGATCGCTCATCAGGCAGGGCTGCGTCGTCCAACGGTCGAGGATTGGCAGCGGGTCAACGCGCGAGTACCGCGCATCGTTTCGGTGCTGCCCAACGGGCCTGTCATGCACCCCACCGCGCACATGTTCCTCGCGGGAGGTGTCCCCGAAGTAATGCTGCGCTTGCGTGACTTTGGGGTGCTGCACCTCGACGCGCTCACCGCCACGGGCGACCCTCTCGGTGACGTTCTGGAGTGGTGGGAGACTTCGGAGCGCCGGATCCGCTTCCAGGAGACGCTCCGTGCGCAGGAGGGCAAGGTGGCTGAGGACATCGTCATGTCACCGAAGACGGCAGCTTCCCGCGGTCTCACCTCAACCGTGACGTTCCCGACCGGGAACATCGCTCCGGAGGGCTCCGTCGTGAAGTCCACCGCCATCGACCCGTCCCGAATCGGCGCCGACGGCGTGTTCCTTCACAACGGCCCCGCGCGCGTGTTCACGGCCGAAGCCGACGCCATCGCCGCGATCAAGACCCAGTCCGTCAAGCCTGGCGACATCATGGTCATCCTCGGCGGGGGGCCTCGCGGCACCGGAATGGAGGAGACCTTCCAGGTGACCAACGCGCTCAAGTACGTCAGCTACGGCAAGCAGATCTCCCTGATCACGGATGCACGGTTCTCCGGAGTCTCGACGGGAGCCTGCATCGGTCACGTCGGCCCCGAGGCACTTGCTGGCGGTCCGATCTCCAAACTGCGGGACGGTGACTTGATCGAGATCCGGATCGACACCCGCAGTCTCGTCGGTTCCATCGACTTCCTCGGCGGCTCGGACGCTCCGGTGACCGCTGATGAGGGGGCCGCGATCCTCGCTGCCCGCAACCCGCACCCCCAGATGCGTCCGCACCCGTTGCTGCCCGACGACACTCGTCTGTGGGCGGCGCTGCAGGCCGTCTCGGGCGGGATGTGGGGTGGGTCGGTGTATGACGTCGACCGCATCGTCGAGGTGCTCGACGCGGGATCCCGAGCCCTCAAGGGTGCCGCGACCACACAGTGACCAAACCACACCCGACCGATGGGTGGGGTGGCAGGCTCTGCGGGACCCAGATTAGGGGCGCAGGCGGTAGTACGCGCGGTCACGGTAGACGAGCGGGGAGGCGTCCGACGTCCCCGACTCAAGCGCCCGCAGCGAGACCAAGTAGCTGTCGCCGACCGGCGTGCGCTGGACGATGCGGGCGCGCACCCACGACACGGCGTGGTCGATGACTGGCTCGCCCGTCGGCAGGGCGGTCCAGCCGCCCGCGGCGAAGCGGTCGATGCCGCTGGTCGCGAAGCGGGCCGAGACGTCGTCCTGGTCGTCGGCGAGGAACGAGACGGCGAGCGTGCGCGCCTGTGAGACCGCGGGCCATGACGACGAGGACGACGCGAGCGAGAACGCCAGCAGGGGCGGGTCGGCCGACACCGAGATGACGGAGGTCGCGGTGAAGCCGACCGGACGCCCCTCGTGCTCCAGCGCGACGACGGCGACGCCCGCCGGGTGCCGACGGAAGACGTCCTTGAACGCACCCGGGGTCAGTTGCGGCTCGTCCTGTTCGGCGAGCAGCAGTTCGAGTGGGGCCAGGTCCTCGGCGGTCATCGCGCGACCTCCACGAGCGGGCGGGAGGCGCCCGGCTCGGGCGTGCCGAGCGTTCGGGCGAGGGCGGACAGGTGACGGGTGACCCACGCATCGGTGACGGCGTCGAGGTCGGCGAGCTGCGCCTCGGTCACCGCGAAGGTGCGCGTCGGCACGATGGCCCCCAACTCCACGAGCACGGGCCGCAGGTGCGCCTCACCGGCGAGCGCATGCGCGGGGTTGCCCGAGACGACGACGGGCACGACGACGACGCCGGCCAGCCCGTCGGGCCCGTACAGGTCGAGGAAGGCCTTGAGCAGGCCGGTGTAGGAGGCCTTGTAGACGGGCGTGGCCACGACGGCCAGCGGCGCCGAGGCCAGGCGGCGCAAGGCGGCGTCGGCCGCGGGGCGCTCGGCCGCGAACAGCTCGTGCGCGAGGTCGGACAACTCGATGACGTCGATCGCCACGTCGTCGGCGCCGACGGCGCCGATATCCAGGCGCGCCGTCAGGCGTGCGGCGAGGGTCTGCGCCACCGCGAGGGTGCGGGAAGCGGCGCGGGGGTTTCCGGAGACGATCACGACCGGGGTCGTGAGAGGCGAGAGCGATGGCATCGTGGGCTCCTCGGTCGCACGCTCGCCGCGCGGCGACTCGCCCGTGGGGGCGGCCGGCGGCCAGGTCAGACCCCGGAGCGAACGACCGTGGGATCGCTGCGCGCCCCGGGAGTGGGGCCGCGTCGCTCGGGCTCGTGACCTGGGGTCAGTTCAGGGCCTGAGCGGGGGAACGTCCACTGAGGAGGGAGAACGTCTCACCATCCGAAACCGGCACGCTGCCGGACGGCGGCTCAGTGGCGCACGCGCGGGGCGACCTCGCGCCGCCTCCAAGGCATCGACCCGTGGTGGGCGAGCCACAGACCGGCCCCGGTGAGGGTCGCGGCGCCCACGAGGTTGCCGAGGATCACGGGGATCTCGTTCCACAGCCACCAGTCGGCGAACGTGATGTCGGCGCCCATGAGCATCGCCGCGGGGATGACGAACAGGTTGACCACCGAGTGCTCCCACTGGAGCCCGAAGAACAGGGTGATGGGCAGCCAGATGGCGGCGATCTTGCCGCCCGTGGTGCGCGAGGTCATGCCCATGACGGCGCCGAGCGACACCAGCCAGTTGCACAGCACCGCGCGCAGGAACACCAGGCTCAGGCCGGCGCCGACGCCCAGCGCCTGGTAGCCGTGGGTCTTGTGCTCGGCCAGGCCGCGGATCCACACGGCGACGGGCGCATCGAGGTCGTGGCCCATCTCGGTGATGGTCGCCCAGGCGACGAACGCGAAGATGCCGCAGCCGATGATGTGGCCCAACAGCGCCCAGCCGATGGCCCGAAAGACGTCGACGCCGCGGGCCTGGCCCCGCCACCACGCGAGCGGCACGAGCCCCATGGTCGAGGTCACGAGCTCCAGCCCGAGCAGGATGACGATGACCAGCGCCATCGGGAACACGAGGGCGCCGGTGAAGTTGACGCCGGTCTGCGTCGCGACCGTCCCGGCCAGCAGGGTCACGGCCCCGAACACGAACGAGGCGAGGATCGCCTGGACCATGATCTTGCGAGCGGGTCGGGCCGCCTTGTAGGCCCCGGTGGTGACCATCTCATCGACGACGGCGGTCGGCGACACAGTGCTGTGGGTGGTCAGGACTTCGGACACGACGGCCTCTGGCTTCTCGGGCGTGGCGCAATGGCGGGGATGGGGCGGGGACAGGTCGAGCGATGTGGTCTGACCATGCTAACGCGACGACTCTGGGGCGGGCGAGCGCGGCACTCGGCGCACCCCGGGGCTGGGACTTCGCCGCGTCGCCGCGCCGTCGTGGCTGCCCGGCCCTAGTGTCGAGGCGTGCCCACGCGTCACCTCAGCCTCGCCTCCACTACGTCCGCCGAGGTGCGGGCCGCGCTCGCAGCGTTGCGAGCCGAGATCGGCCTGCCCGCCATGTTCACCCCCGATGTCATCGACGAAGCCCGGGCCGCGGCCCAGCGCGACATCACGCGCGACCGGCAGGATCGCCGTGACGTCGACTTCGTCACCATCGACCCGCCCGGCTCGATGGACCTCGATCAGGCCGTGCACGTCGCCTCCTCGGGCGACGGGTACATCGTGCGCTACGCCATCGCCGACGTCGCGGCGTTCGTCACTCCCGGCAGCGCGCTCGACCGTGAGGTCAACCGCCGCGGCACCACGGTCTACGGTCCCGACACGCGCACGCCGCTGCACCCGCCAGTGCTGTCCGAGGGCGCGGCGAGCCTGCTGCCGTCGCAGGACCGCCCGGCCGTGCTGTGGACCATCGGCCTCGACCCGCACGGCGAGATCACCTCGGCGAGCGTCGCGCGCGCCCTGGTGCGCTCGCGCGCCCGCCTCACCTACGGCGAGGCGCAGTCCGCGCTCGACGACGGCACCGCTCCCGAGTCGCTCCAGCTCCTCGCCGACGTCGGCCGCCTGCGTCAGGCGCGTGAGCGCGACCGCGGCGGCGTCTCGCTCGACGTGCCGGAGCAGGAGGTCGCGCAACGTCGCGACGGGTCGTTCGGGCTGACCTTCCGCCGCACACTGCCCGTCGAGGGCTGGAACGCGCAGATCTCGCTGCTCGCGGGCATCGCCGCGGCCCGCATGATGCGCGAGGTCGGCGTCGGCGTCTTTCGCACGCTGCCGCCCGCGGACCCGCGCGACCTCGCGCGGCTGCACCGCACCGCCGACGCGCTCGGCATCGACTGGCCGTATGACCTGCCGTACCCCGATCTGCTGACCCGCCTCGAGTCGCGTCGCCCGGCGCACGCCGCGTTCCTCAACGAGGCCACCACGCTGTTCCGCGGCGCCGGCTACCTCGCGTTCGGCGTCCCGGGCCCGGACGGCGTGCCGGTGCGCCTGCCCGACGCCGGCTCACCCGCGGTCGACGGCGTCTCGCGCCACGCGGCGATCGCGTCCGAGTACGCGCACGTCACCGCGCCGCTGCGCCGCCTGGTCGACCGCTACGGCGCCGAGGTGTGCCTGGCCCACTCGGCGGGTCGGGACGTGCCGCGCTGGGTCGTCGACGCGTTGCCGCGCCTGCCGCAGACGATGGCCGCGACCGGCCGCGTCGCCTCGTCCTTCGCGCGCTCGTGCGTCGACATCGTCGAGGCGGCGCTGCTCGGCCCGCGTGTGGGCCAGCGGTTCGACGCCGTCGTGGTCGACGTCGTGGAGCGCGAGGGCCGCCCCGCGACGCGTGGCGAGGTGGTGTTGCGCGACCCGGCCGTGCGGGCGCGGGTCGACGGCGAGAACCTGCCGCTGGGTGAGCGTGCGCGCGTGACGCTGACCGAGGCGTCGATCCCGGACCGACGGGTCCGGTTCACGCTGTAGCGCCGCGTAGGGTCGCGTCATGCCCCCACGCCGCCGCACCGACCCGGCCGCAGGCCGCGCTGCCGTCGGCGCCTGGCTGCGCGGCGAGGCCGCGAGGCGAGAGACGACGACGGCGGTGCGCTTCACGCTGGAGGAGCTCGCCGACGTCGCGCCCGGGAACGCCGTCGAGGTGCGCGTGCCTCCGGCCGGCGCCGTCCAGGCGGTGCCCGGGCCGCGGCACACGCGCGGCACCCCGCCCAACGTCGTGGAGACCGACGTCGAGACGTGGCTGGGCCTCGTCACGGGCCGAGTGACCTGGGACGACGCCGTCGCCGACGGCCGCGTGCGGGCGTCGGGGGAGCGCGCGGACCTGTCGGGGCTGCTCCCGTTGCAGGCGGCCCGGGACCGCTGAGCCTCGGGCACGCCGGGGGGCCGACGTGCCAGGCTCCGCCCTGGCCGCTACGGTTCCCCTCGCAGTGTGAGCCCGGTCACCCTGTCGACGTTGTTCTGTGGACGCCGGCCCGTGACGTGGTGGTTACCGCGAGTTCACCTGCGCCTGATTGCGTGACTCCGCTACCAGCGCATCCATCAAGGAGCCAGTGTGACCATCACGTCCCCGGCAGGACGACGACGCAGGGGCGGCCTCGCCGCGCTGCTGTCCGCGTCGATCGCCTTCCCCACCACCCTGGCGCTCGCGGCGCCCGCCGCCGCAAGCGTCTCCCCCCAGTCGCCCGTCGTCATCGACGAGGTCTACGGCGGCGGCGGCAACAGCGGCGCCCCGCTCAACCAGGACTTCATCGAGCTGTGGAACACGACCGACCAACCCGTCACCCTGGACGGCTGGTCCATCCAGTACGCCTCGTCGGGCGGCACGTGGGCGAACGGCGCCCAGACCAACCTGACCGGCACCATCCCCGCGCACGGCTCCTTCCTGGTGGGCGAGGCGCTCGGCGCCAATACCGCGCTGCCCGCGCTGCCCGCGGCCGACGTGACCGGCACGATCGCGATGTCCGGCACGGGCGCGAAGGTCGCGCTCGTGCAGGGCACGACCCGCATCAACTGCGCCGGGGCCGCGTGCGCGGCGCTGCCCGACGTCGTCGACCTGGTCGGCTGGGGCAGCGGCGTCAACGCCTGGGCGGGCGCCACCGCCGCGCCGGCGACCAGCAACGCCACCTCGATCGCGCGCACGGGCCACGCCAACACGGGCGTCAACGGCGCCGACTTCGTGGCGGGCGCGCCGACGCCGTCGAACAGCGGCGACAGCGGGACGGACCCCACGGACCCCACGGACCCGACCGACCCGACCGACCCGACGGACCCCACGCCGGGTCAGGACACCCACACGATCGCCCAGATCCAGGGCGCGGGGGACGCCTCGCCGCTCGTGGGCCAGACGGTCACCACCTCGGGTGTGATCACGGCCGCCTACCCGACCGGTGGGCTCGACGGCTACGTCGTCCAGACCCCCGGCACGGGCGGGGCGATCGACCTGGCGACGCACACGGCCTCCGACGCGCTCTTCGTCTACTCGCCCTCGACCGTCCGCGCCGTCCAGATCGGCCAGACCGTCCAGGTCACGGGCACCGTGAGCGAATACCACGGGCTCACCGAGCTCTCGGTCGACAGCGCCCAGAGCCTCACGGTCCTGCCCGACGCCGCCCCCGTCACCCCGGCGAGCGTCGACTGGCCGGCCGCCGGCCCCCAGCGCGAGTCGCTCGAGTCGATGCTCTACGCGCCGGGCCAGTTCACGGTCTCGAACACCTACACGGCCAACCAGTACTCGGAGGTCGGGCTCGCCGCGGGCGACACGCCGCTCCTGCAGCCGACCGACGTCGCCCGACCGGGCACGCCCGAGGCCGCCGCGGTCGAGGCCGACAACGCCGCCCGCGGCGTCGTGCTCGACGACGGCGCCACGACCAACTTCCTGTCGTCGGCCAACAGCGGCCTCACGCCGCCGTACGTCTCGCTGACCGAGCCGGTGCGCGTGGGCGCGGCGGTCACGTTCACCGAGCCGGTCATCGTCGACTACCGCAACGACGTGTGGAAGCTCGACCCGACGCGCCAGGTCACGGCCGACGGCGCCAAGCCGGTCGCCTTCGAGAACACCCGCACCACGGCCCCGCAGAACGTCGGCGGGGACCTCAAGGTCGGCACGTTCAACGTGCTCAACTACTTCACCACGCTGGGCGCGGACTTCGGCGGCTGCTCGTACTACGCCGACCGCACGGGCGCCCCGATCGCCGTCAACTCCTGCCCGGGCAACGGCCCGCGCGGGGCGTGGGACGCGGCGAGCCTCCAGCGCCAGCAGGACAAGATCGTCGCGGCCATCAACGCGCTCGACGCCGACGTCGTCGGCCTGCTGGAGATCGAGAACTCGGCCGCGCTGGGCGAGCCGCACGACGAGGCGCTGGCCACGCTGGTCGACGCCCTCAACGCCGCCGCGGGCGGCCAGGTGTGGGCCTTCGTGCCGTCGTCGGCGGACCTGCCCCCGGCGTCCGACATGGACGTCATCACCAACGCGCTCATCTACAAGCCGGCCTCCGTCGAGCGTGTGGGCGACTCGCGCGCGCTGGGCGACCAGTCGGCCGTGGGCCAGGCGTTCGACAACGCGCGCGAGCCGATCGGCCAGGAGTTCGCCCCCGTGGGCGGCGGCGACCCGCTGTTCGTCGTCGTCAACCACCTCAAGTCGAAGGGCTCGGCGGGCCCGTGGCCGGGCGACGCCGACACGGGCGACGGCCAGGGCGCCTCGACCGAGTCGCGTGTGCGTCAGGCCACCGCGCTGCGCGACTGGCTCGCCACGGTGACCGACCCGGACGAGTCGGTCGCGCTCATCGGCGACTTCAACTCCTACACGCAGGAGGACCCGCTGCAGGTGCTCTACGCGGCGGGCTACACCGACGCCGCCTCGCACCTGGCGACCAACCAGTGGTCGTACTCCTTCTCGGGCCTGTCGGGGTCGCTCGACCACGTGCTGCTCAACGGCCCCGCCCTGGCGCGCGCGCAGGGCGCGGACGTCTGGGAGATCAACGCCGAGGAGTCCGTCGCGCTGCAGTACAGCCGGTACAACTACCACGGCACGCTGTTCTACGCGCCCGACGTGTACGCGTCCTCCGACCACGACCCCGTCATCGTGGGCCTGGCCAAGGGTGAGGGCGACGCGAACGGCCCGATCGACCTGGACATCGTCAACCTCAACGACTTCCACGGCCGGATCGACGCCAACACCGTCAACGTCGCGGGCACGGTCGAGCAGCTGCGCGCCCAGAACCCGGACGGCACGGTCTTCGTCTCGGCGGGCGACAACATCGGCGCCTCGCTGTTCGCCTCGGCGCTGCAGCAGGACACCCCGACGCTCGACGTGCTCAACGCTCTGGGCCTGTCGGTCAGCGCGGTCGGCAACCACGAGTTCGACCAGGGCTTCGCTGACCTGACCGGCCGCGTGGCCGACACCGCGGACTTCCCCTACCTCGGCGCCAACGTCTACACCAAGGGCACGACGACGCCCGCGCTGCCCGAGTACGACGTCGAGGACGTCGCGGGCGTGGAGGTCGGCTTCGTCGGCGTCGTGACGCAGGAGACCCCGACGCTGGTCACGCCCGCGGGCGTGGCCGGACTCGACTTCGGCGACCCGGTCGAGGCGCTCAACCGCGTCACGGCCCAGCTCAAGGACGGCGACCCCGCCAACGGCGAGGCCGACGTCGTCATCGCGCTCGTGCACGACGGCGCCTCGGCGGGCACGCCCGACGGCGCGACGCTCGAGCAAGAGGTGGCGGCGGGTGGGCCGTTCGCACACGTGGTCACCGACACCGACCCGCGCGTGGCGGCCATCCTCACGGGCCACACCCACAAGCAGTACGCGTGGGACGCGCCCATCACGGGCACCGACCGCACGCGCCCGATCATCCAGACGGGCAACTACGGCGAGTTCGTGGGCCACACGTCGCTGACGATCGACCCCGAGACGTTCGAGGTCACCGACTACACGGTCGAGAACGTCGCCCGCACGACGACACCGGCCGACGAGCTGGTGGCGGCCTACCCGCGCGTCGCGCAGGTCAAGACCATCGTCGACGCGGCGCTCGCCCAGGCCGACGTGATCGGCTCGCAGCCGGTGGGCAAGGTCACGGCCGACATCACGACCGCGTTCGCGGGCGGCGCGGTCTCGGACGGCGTCTGGACGGGCGGCACGCGTGACGACCGCGCCTCGGAGTCCACGCTCGGCAACCTGGTCGGCAACGCGCTGCGCGACTCGCTCGCCTCGCCCGAGCGCGGCGGCGCCCAGATCGGCGTCGTCAACCCGGGTGGCCTGCGCGCCGACCTGCAGGTCGGTGAGGACGGCGTCATCACCTACGCCGAGGCCAACGCGGTGCTGCCGTTCGTCAACAACCTCTGGACGCTGACGCTCACCGGCGCCCAGCTCACGCAGGTCCTGGAGCAGCAGTGGCAGACCAACCCGGACGGCACGCGACCCTCGCGCCCGTACCTGGCCCTCGGCCTGTCCGACAACGTCACCTGGGTGGCCCGCACGGCCGACCCCAACGCGACCCCCGGTGACAACGTGCTGGCGGTCTACGTCAACGGCACGCTGGTCAAGCCCACCGACACGTTCCGGGTGGCCACGTTCAACTTCCTGGGCACGGGCGGCGACAACTTCCGCGCGTTCACGCAGGCGACCGACGTGCGCGACTCGGGCCTGGTCGACCGGGACGCCTGGATCGACTACATCCAGGCGAACTCGCCGCTGACGCCGTCCTTCGCCCGCACCCGGACCGTGGTGGGCGAGCTGCCCGCGACGGTCGCCGCGGGCGCGACGGCCTCGGCGTCGCTCAGCGGGCTCGACCTCACCTCGCTGGGCTCGCCGGTCAACACGGCGGCCGCGGTCTCGCTCGTGCCGGCCGACGACACCTCGGCCGAGGGCGTCGACCTGGGCGAGGCGCCCGTGACCGCGGGCGGCGCCGACGTCGCGGTCACGATCCCGGCGGACACCGCCGCCGGCGAGTACGCGCTCAAGGTGGTGTCCGCGCCGTCGGGCACGACGACGCTGCTGCCGCTGACCGTCGAGGCCGCGGCGCCGCAGTACCCGGCGTTCTCGCCGAGCGCCGTCTACACGGGCGGCGAGCGGGTGACCTACCAGGGTGCCGTCTACCAGGCGCAGTGGTGGACCCAGGGCGCGGCGCCCGACGCCTCGCCGTGGGGCTCGTGGATGGAGGTCGGGGCCGAGGTGCAGACCTCGCAGGGCACGGTCCTGGAGTGGACCGACTCGTGGGTCTACACGGGCAACGAGACGGTGGCGCACGACGGCCACCTGTGGCGGGCCCAGTGGTGGACGCGCAACCAGGAGCCGGGGGCCACGCCGTTCGGCCCCTGGGTCGACCTGGGCGCCATCGCCTGACGTCGAGGCCTGACGTGTCAGACCGAGGCCGGGTCCCTCCCACGGAGGGGCCCGGCCTCGGGCGTGACAGGGCCGGGCCCGCGCGCCGATACCCTGGCCTGGTGAGCACCACCCCCGAACCGGACATCCCCGAGGCCGACGACGTCGAGGTCCGCGCCGTCATCGACCCCGCGCACGTGCGCCGCGCGCCGCGCTACAAGGGGTTCTTCGTCGTCGGTGTCGTCGCCGGGCTCGTGCTGGGCCTGGCGGTCGGGCTGTACATGCTCGCGACATTCGACCCGGCGCGCGACCAGGCGCTCAGCAAGCCCGGCGTGTGGCTCACCGTGACGGTGATGGGCGCCACCGCGCTGACCACGCTGATCGCCGGACTGGCGGCGAGCGTCGTCGACCGCCGGAGCATCCGACGGCGGGACGCCAAGCGCTCCGTGTGATACTTGGGGCATGCCTCTGCGCCCTGACGGTCGCCTCAACCATGACCTGATGCCCGGCGAGAAGGGCCCCCAAGACGCCTGCGGCGTCTTCGGGGTCTGGGCCCCGGGCGAGGAGGTCGCCAAGCTCGCCTACTTCGGGCTCTACGCGCTGCAGCACCGCGGCCAGGAGTCGGCGGGCATCGCGACCTCGAACGGTGAGCAGATCCTCGTCTACAAGGACATGGGCCTGGTCTCGCAGGTCTTCGACGAGACCGCGCTCGACGCCCTGCACGGCCACATCGCCGTCGGGCACTGCCGTTACTCGACGACGGGCGGCGTCACCTGGGAGAACGCCCAGCCGACGCTCGGCGCGACGGCGTCGGGCACCGTGGCCCTCGGGCACAACGGCAACCTCACCAACTCGGCCGAGCTCGTGAACCTGGTCGCCGAGCGCTACGGCGCGCAGCGCCGCGGCGAGCTCGCGCGCGGCAACACCACCGACACCGCGCTGGTCACCGCGCTGCTGGCGGGCGACCCCGACCACACGCTCGAGGCGACCGCGCTCGAGGTGCTGCCGCGCCTGCGCGGCGCGTTCTCGCTCGTCTTCATGGACGAGCGCACCCTGTACGCCGCGCGCGATCCGCAGGGTGTGCGCCCGCTCGTGCTGGGGCGCCTGGCGCGCGGCTGGGTCGTGGCGTCCGAGACGCCGGCGCTCGACATCGTCGGGGCGAGCTACGTGCGCGAGGTCGAGCCGGGCGAGCTCATCATGATCGACGGCGACGGCCTGCGCTCGCGCAAGTTCGCCGAGCCGCAGCGCGCCGGGTGCGTCTTCGAGTACGTGTACCTGGCCCGCCCGGACACCGTCATCGCCGGCCGCTCGGTGCACTCGGCGCGCGTCGAGATGGGCCGCACGCTCGCCAAGGAGCACCCCGTCGAGGCCGACTTGGTCATCCCGACTCCCGAGTCGGGCACCCCGGCCGCGGTCGGGTACGCGCAGGAGTCGGGCATCCCGTTCGGCCAGGGCCTGACCAAGAACGCCTACGTGGGCCGCACCTTCATCCAGCCCTCGGACACGCTGCGCCAGCTCGGCATCCGGCTCAAGCTCAACCCGCTGCGCGAGGTCATCCGCGGCAAGCGGCTCGTCGTCGTCGACGACTCGATCGTGCGCGGCAACACCCAGCGCGCGCTCGTGCGCATGCTGCGCGAGGCCGGGGCCGCCGAGGTGCACGTGCGCATCTCGTCCCCGCCCGTGACGTGGCCGTGCTTCTACGGCATCGACTTCGCCTCGCGCGCCGAGCTCATCGCCAACGGGCTGACCACCGAGGAGATCGGCCAGTCGCTCGGCGCCGACTCGCTCGGCTACATCTCGCTCGACGGCATGATCGCCGCGACCCAGCAGCCCGCCTCGCAGCTGTGCGCCGCGTGCTTCACGGGCAAGTACCCGATCGAGCTGCCGCCCGAGGACCAGCTCGGCAAGCACCTGCTGGAGCAGGAGGAGCTGCCGCTCGGCGCCCCCGAGGACGGGCTTCGCTCGCTCTCGGTCGCCGTGGGCGGCGCGAGCGCCCTGGCCCACCCGTGAGCGCGACCATCGAACGCAGGGAGACTGAGTGACCACCGAAGGCCTGACCTACGCCGCCGCCGGCGTCGACACCGAGGCGGGCGACAAGGCCGTCGAGCTCATGAAGGACGCCGTGCGCCGCACGCACGGCCCCGCGGTGCTCGGCGGTGTGGGCGGCTTCGCCGGCCTGTACGACCTGTCGGCGTTCAAGGAGTACCGCGCGCCGCTGCTGGCGACCTCGACCGACGGCGTCGGCACCAAGGTCGCCATCGCCCAGGCGCTCGACAAGCACGACACCATCGGGTTCGACCTGGTCGGCATGGTCATCGACGACATCGTCGTGGTGGGCGCCAAGCCGCTGTTCATGACCGACTACATCGCCACGGGCAAGGTGGTCCCCGAGCGCGTCGCCGACATCGTGCGCGGCATCGCCCAGGCGTGCGAGGTCGCGGGCGCGGCGCTGGTCGGCGGCGAGACCGCCGAGCACCCCGGACTGCTCGCGCCCGACGAGTACGACGTCGCCGGCGCCGTGACCGGCATCGTCGAGGCCGACCGCGTGCTGGGTCCCGACCGTGTGCGCGCGGGCGACGTGCTCATCGCCATGGCCTCCTCGGGCCTGCACAGCAACGGCTACTCGCTGGTGCGCGCCGTCGTCAAGCACGCGGGCTGGTCGCTCGACCGGCACGTCGACGACCTCGGCCGCACGCTCGGCGAGGAGCTGCTGGAGCCCACGCGCGTGTACGCCTCCGACATCCTCGCGCTCCTGGAGCACAACGAGACGGCCGCGGCCGGCGCCGCGATCCACGCCTTCACGCACGTCACCGGCGGCGGTCTGGCCGCCAACCTCGCGCGCGTGCTGCCCACGGGGCTCGTGGCCACGGTCGACCGCTCGACCTGGCAGGCGCCGCCCGTCTTCGGGCTGGTGCGCGCGCTGGGCCAGGTGCCCACCGCCGACCTGGAGGGCACGCTCAACCTGGGCGTCGGCATGGTCGCGGTGGTCGGTCCTGACGGCGTCGACGCCGTGCTCGCGCGGCTGGCCGCGCTGGGTGTGCCGGCGTGGGAGCTGGGGACGGTCGCCGAGCTCGGCGCGGACGACGCGGCGGCGAACCTGGTCGCCGGCACCAAGGGCGTCGACGGCGGCGCGGTGCGCCTGGTGGGCGACTACCGCTTCTGACCACCCGAAACCACCACCGCAGACGCACGAGGGCCGGACGGCACAGCCGTCCGGCCCTTCGTCACGTGCGGTGAGGCGCTGGGGTCAGCGCTCGTCGTCGTCCCACGCCGAGGGGTTGTCGTAGTCCTCCGTATGCGCGGAGTACCGGTCCTCGGTCGCGACGTCGGTGTGCCCGCTGCCTCGCAACTCCTGCTCCAGCGCGTGGTAGTTCGTCGCAGGGCTGAAGTACTTCAGCTCGCGAGCAACCTTGGTCTGCTTCGCCTTCTGACGGCCGCGGCCCATGGCTCCCCCTCAACGTGGAGCGGGGCGGCAACGTCTCAGACGTGCGGCCCCGGATCAAGTGCGTGTCTGTTCAAGGTCCAACGGTACATGAGCGCCAGGCATTCTCTCCACTCCGGCGTCCGGAACCGGTCTCCCGCGGCGAGACGGAGTGTCACGCGGTGGGGTGGATGAGACGTTTTCATCCACCCCCAAGTCGCACATATCGGCCATGGGGCGACAATGAGTGAACGCGGTCGTACGCGCGTCGCGGGCTCGCCATGGAGCCCCGTCATCAGTTGCTGCGACAGGGAGGTACCGGATGTCGATCCACGGAGAGTCCGAGGTTCTGCTTACGCCGGCCGAGGTCGCGAGCCTTTTCCGGGTCGACCCCAAGACGGTGACGCGCTGGGCCAAGGCGGGCAAGCTCTCGTCGATCCGCACGCTCGGCGGTCACCGGCGATACAAGGAGGCCGAGGTGCGCGCGTTGCTGGGCGCTGCGTCGGAGGACGCCGAGACCCAGGTGCAGTAGGCGTCGTCGCGGCGGGGCTGCCGATCCGGGAGGCTTCCCCGGCGGACCGCAGGTGACAGCGATGCGCCGCGAGGTGACACTGTGACGGACGTCTCATGATGAGGCGTCCGTTGACAGGTCCGTCAGCGCCGCACGCGACGTGCGACGGCGATCGCGACCGTCACGGCCACGGCGGCCGCGCCGACGAGTAGCGCCTTGGCGTTGCGTGCGCGGCGCGCGTCGTCCTGTGGCAGCCCGCTGCCGGTGAGGAACGCCGCCGCGTCGGTGGCGGCCTGCTGGGTCGAGTCCTTGAGCCGGTTCGCCTGATAGGCGGGGGACAGGCGCGTGGACAATGCGTCGAGCGTCGCGCCGAGCTCGGCGCGGGTGCGCGCGACCTCGGCCTGAAGGTCGGCCGTGGTGGGCGCCTTGCCCGTGGGGGCCGCGCCCGTGCCGGGGGCCGAGCCGTCGGCGGGCTGGGGGAGCTGGTCCGCAGTCACGGCTGGTCCTCCTTGTGGGACGCAGTGGCGAGGTGGCTGCGGACCGTGTCGATGTCCGACCTCACCCGGTCGATCGACTCGGGGCGCTTGGCGGCCCGCTGAAGCAGTCTGACGCCGCCTGCGACGAGCCCGCCCGCCGCCAGCAGCATGACGACGCTGATGACCAGCGCCGACAGCCACAGCGGCCACGCCTCGCCCAGGCCGAGGACGGCGGACCAGATGAGCACGCCGATCGCATAGGCCACGATGACGCCCGCGCACGCGATGAGCCCGACGCCGATCCCGGAGGCCTTGGCCTTGGCGGACATCTCCGCCTTCGCGAGAGCGATCTCCGCGCGCACGAGCCGGGTGGTCTGCTCGGAGAGTTGCTCGACGAGCCTGCCGAGGGTGGGGGAGTCGTCCCGGTCATCCATGGTCACACTCAACCCGTTCACGCTGGTCGCGGCAATCCCAGCCGACAACGTCGGCGCTGCGGGAGTGCCGGGAACGACAAAGCCCCCGGATCCGTGCGGATCGGGGGGCTTGACGAGCGGCCGCGGTGGCGCGGCGACCTGGGTGGCTCCGAGGGGCGTCGATCCCCTGACCTCACGATTTTCAGTCGTGCGCTCTACCAACTGAGCTACAGAGCCTTGGACACCAACGCCCGGTGGCCGTTGCCGACACCGGGCGCCGCATGCGCGACCCTGACGGGACTTGAACCCGCGACCTCCGCCGTGACAGGGCGGCGCGCTAACCAACTGCGCTACAGGGCCTTGGCCTTCGCGATCTCCTCGCTTGGGCCGGGTAGAAGCGTACCCCACGAGCGAGCCAAACTCTAAATCGGCCCCTGACCTGCGCGAAGACACTCCCTTGGTACCCCCAACGGGATTCGAACCCGTGCTACCGCCGTGAAAGGGCGGGGTCCTAGGCCGCTAGACGATGGGGGCAGGACGCGTCGATCTTACCTGGGGGAGGATGGGGGGATGGAGTTCTCGCGCGCCGACTTCGAAGACGCCGTGTCGGACGCGCTCGACTTGGTGCCGGCGGACCTGACCGCGGTCATGGACAACGTCGTCGTGCTGGTCGAGGACGACGCCCCGGCCTCCGACCCCGAACTGCTCGGCCTCTACGAGGGCGTCCCGCTCACCGAGCGTGACCTGTCGTGGGCCGCGGGCGCCCTGCCCGACCGCATCACGATCTTCCGCAACCCGACCCTGGCCATCTGCGAGACGCGCGAGGACGTCGTCGATGAGGTCGCGATCACCGTGGTCCACGAGATCGCCCACCACTTCGGCATCGACGACGAGCGGCTGCACGAACTCGGCTGGGACTGAGCCTCACGCGAGCAGCGGCCCCAGGTCGTCCGCCGCCGCGCGCAGGCGCTCGGCCGCCGCATCCGGGTCGGGGAGGCGGTCGGCGGGGGCGAGCGCGACAAGCGCCGCGACCGGGGCGCCGTCCTCGTCGACGACGGCGGCGGCCAGCGCCGTCCACGCGCCCACGGTGCGCGCGACGTCGGTTGTGCCCGCGGTGCGCGCGACGGCTGTGTCTGCGGTGCGCGCGACGTCGCCGGCGGAGCGCGCCGCGTCGCCTGCGGCTGCGGCCAGGTCGGCGCAGACGCCGTCGAGCAGCCCGCGCACGTCGGCGTCCGCCGCCAAGGGGAAGTCCGGGTCCTCGTCGCCCACGACCGGCCCCTGGCCGTCGAGCCGCACCAGGTGGACGCCGCCGCGCAGGCCCGCGCGCAGGCGCGCCAACACCTCGCGCGCGGCGCGGGGCGGGCGCGCGGGCGGGGGCGGCGCGCTCGCGAGCGCCGCGACCCGGCTGCCCAGCGCGAACCCGCGCAAATCGGGCAAGCGCACCAGATACTCGTCCTCGACCAACACCTGCACCAGCCGGTAGGTGGTGGCGCGTGAGAGGCCGAGCGCCGCCGAGACCTCCTGCGCGGTGATCCCACCCCCCGACGCCGCGACGCACTCGAGCACCTGGAGGGCATGGCGCACGACGCGCGGCTGACGGCCCCGTACCTCGTCCTCGGCCGGTGGGGTCGCGCCCAGGAGACGCGCAGCCGCGTCGGGGCGGGCGAAGATCGGGCGGCCCATCAGGCGGCCTCGCCATCGACGGCGGGCGTCCGGGGCGAGCCCGGTGTGCCCGGGTTGGTGGGCGTGCCCGGCGGGGGCGTCCAGGCAGACGCGCCCAGCAGGTCGGCGACGACGGGCTCGTCATGCACCCCGAGCCGCGCGCGCAGGTGTGGACGACGGCGCAGGCGCCCCAGCCCCATCGCGGCGCCCGCGAGCAGCAGCGCCACGAACAGCGCCGCGCCCGCGCGCCGGGCGGCGCCGGTCTGGAGCGCCAGCGTGGCCAGGAGAGCGCCACCCAGCGCCGTCGCCGTCACCCCGGCGAGCACCACGGCCGGGCGCGTCACCTCCCCGACGCGCACGAGGAACGCCGGCACCGCCGCGCACACGAGCGCGTACGCGGTCACGTACCCACCGGCCGAGACCACGAGCAGCGCCTGCATCGTGGGCCACAGGCGGGCGCCGGCCATGACCGCGACGACGGGCGCCGCGGTCAGCACGGGCAGCGCGATCGCGAGCGCCGTCGACGGCGTGCCGTGCTCGGGGTGCGCGCGCCCGAGCGCGCTCGGGACCAGACCCTCGCGCGCCATGGTGAACAGCACGCGCACGAGCGCCGTGCTGGAGGCGATCGCGCAGGCGAGGAACGAGGCCACCACGCCGACGTCGAGCACCGGCCCGGCCCAGCCGACCCCGAAGGCCGCGGTGAGCTCGTCGGAGGGCGAGACGCCCGCGGCCAGGTCCAGGCCCACCTGGGCGTAGCCGACGAGCTGGGCCGCGGCGGCGCCCAGATAGAGCACCCCCGCGCCGAGGGCCGTCCAGATGATCGCCCGCGGGACGGTGCGGAACGGGCGGCGCGCCTCGGCGCCCAGCGTGGCCGCGCTCTCGAAGCCGACGAACGCCGTCAGCGCGACGACGGCGCCCACCGCGACGTCGCCGGGCGAGGTGTGCGGGGTCAGGGCGCTCGCGGACGGCGGGCCCGCGGTGACCAGCAGCGCGACCACGAGCGCCCCGATGAGCGTCATCGAGACGACCTCGGCCACGAGCGCGACGCGCGCCGAGCGCCGGATGCCGCGGCGCAGCACCCACCACGCCACGGCGCCCAGCCCTACGACGACGACCAGCGCCGGCAGGTCGCCCGCGGCGCCGTCGTGCGCGAGCGAGGGCCACGCGCGGGCGAGCAGGAGCTGGGCGTACCAGCCGCCCCCGGCCAGCGCGAACATCGTGATGAACCCGTACCCGAGCAGCATCGCGACGCCGGTGACGACCCCGGCGCGCGGTCCCAGCCCGCGCACCACGAACGTGTAGAGCGAGCCGGTCGCGGCGATGCGGCGCGTGAACTGGTTGACGCACGCGGCCACCGCGCCCGCGAGCGCCAGCGCGATCGTCACCGAGGCCAGCACCGACCCGCCGCCCGCGACCGTCGCGACGAGCAGCGGCAGCGTCGTCGCCGCGGCGGCCGGGGCGACCGCGGACACGGGCTGGGCGAGCACGTCGAGCGCGGGCAGCGAGCGCCGCGCCAGACCGTGCACGGGGGAGCGGACGGCGACGACGGGGCGGGATCTCACGCGCGCGACCGTACCGGGGGCTCGTTGCGCCGGGCCCCGGCTTGTGTTTCGGCGATGTGACCGCGAACGAGACGGGCGCGCGCACGTGTCTCACACACACGCCGCCAGGGTTTACGGGGCCGAGACGGCGGGGCAACCGCGGCCCACGACCCTGGTCACGCCACGACCCGCCGCTGCGCGCAGCGCCCCACCCAGGAGGTCCGATGACCGCCCCCACCTCGACCGCCGGCCCCGCGCCGGCCGCCCCGCCCGCCGCCGGGCCACGCGCCCTGACCGGGCGGCTCGGCCCGGTCGCCATCGTGTTCATGGTCGTCGCGGCCGCGGCGCCGCTGACCGTCGTCGGCGGGGCCGCCCCGCTCGGCATCCTGCTCGGCAACGGCGTCGGGTTCCCGGCGCTGTACGCGCTGTCCGGCGTGATCCTGCTGCTGTTCTCGGTCGGCCTCGCGGCCATGACGCGCGTCGTGCCGCGGCCGGGGGCGTTCTTCTCGTTCGTCGGGTACGGGCTCGGGCGCCGCCCCGGGCTGGCCGCCGCGTACCTCGCGCTGCTGACCTACACGACCATCCAGGTGTCCGTGTACGGGTACATCGGGTTCATCATGTCGGGCACGCTCGCCGGGCTCGGGCTGCCGACGCTGCCCTGGTGGGCGTGGGCGCTGGCGATCGTCGCCGTCGTGGGCGTGCTGGGCTACCGCCACATCGACCTGTCCTCGAAGGTGCTGGGCGCGCTGCTGGTGGGCGAGGTCGGGATCGTGCTCGCGATCGTGGCCGGGGTGCTGATCACAGGCGGGAACGAGGGTCTGTCCGCCGCGCCGTTCGCGCCGTCCGCGGTGCTGTCGGGCTCGCCCGCGATCGGCCTCATGTTCGCCATCGCCGCGTTCATCGGCTTCGAGGCGACGGCGATCTTCCGTGACGAGGCCCGCGACCCCGAGCGCACCATCCCGCGCGCCACCTACGCCGCCGTGATCGGCGTCGCCGTCTTCTACACGCTCGCCTCGTGGGGCCTGGTCATGGCGTGGGGTCCAGACCACGTGCTCGACGTCGCCGCGGCCGACCCGGGCGGCATGATCGTGGCGACCGCGGCCAAGTACCTCGGCACGGCGGGCCAGGTCGTCGTCCAGGTGCTGCTGGTGACCAGCATGTTCGCCTGCGTGCTCAGCTTCCACAACGTCATCACGCGCTACCAGCACACCCTGTCGAACGCGGGCCTGCTGCCCGCGGCGGTGGGCGCGGTGCACCCGCGGCACCTGTCGCCGTCGGCGTCCTCGCTGGTCCAGACGACGACGGCGGTCGCGCTCGTGGTCGTGTTCGCGGCGCTGGGGCTCGACCCGGTGCTCCAGGTCTTCACGTGGTTCGCCGGGGTGGCCACGCTCGCCATCACGATCCTCATGGCCGTCACCTCGCTGGCCGTCATCGTGTGGTTCCGCCGCACGCGGGTCGACGCCCGCCCCTGGCACACCCTCGTCGCCCCCGCGCTGGGCCTGCTCGGGCTCGCCGGGGCGGCCGCGGCGATCGTCGCGAACTTCCCCCTGCTGGTCGGCGACGTCGACGCCGCCGGCGCCCAGCGCTTCGGCGTCGTGTCGGGCGTGCTGCTCGCCCTGGTCGTGGCGCTGCCCGCGGTCGGCTGGGCGCAGGCGACCGTGCTGCGCCGTCGGCGCCCCCAGACCTACGCCCGCATCACCGACGCCATCGCCTGAGAGGACCACGATGACCGCCACGACCCCCACCCTGACCGCCCCCCACCCGCTCGCCACGCTCGCGGCCGACGAGATCACGGCCGCCGCCGCGATCGTCGCCGACGCCGGCCTGGTGCGCGAGACCACCAAGTTCGTCTACGTCGGGCTGCTCGAGGCGCCCAAGGCCCAGGTGCTCGCCTGGGAGTCGGGCGACGGCGACCTGCCCACCCGCCAGGTGCGCGTGCAGCTCCTCGAGCTCGCCACGGGCGTCCAGCACGACGCCGTCGTCGACGTGACGCGCGGCGACCTCGTCTCGGTCGAACGGCTCGACACCGCACAGGTGGGCCAGCTGCCCATCCTCGACGCCGAGTTCGAGCTGGTGCCCGGGATCGTGGCCGCCTCGCCCGAGTGGGTCGCGGCCCTGGCCGCGCGCGGCCTGACCCCGGAGCAGGTCGTGACCGTGCCGCTGTCGGCCGGCTCCTTCGGCCACGAGGACGAGGTCGGCAAGCGCATGGCGCGCGTGTTCGGCTTCCGCATGGACCACGAGGCCGACCACCCCTGGGCCCACCCGGTCGACGGGCTGGTCGCCTACGTGAACCTCACCACGGGCGAGGTCACCCGCGTCATCGACCACGCGCGCATGCCCGTGCCGGCCGAGCACGGCAACTACACCGACCCCGCGCTCGCCGGCCCGCCGCGCACCACGCTCAAGCCCATCGAGATCACCCAGCCCCAGGGCGCCAGCTTCCAGGTGTCCGACGACGGCGAGGTCACGTGGGAGGGCTGGCGCCTGCGCGTGGCGTTCGACGCGCGCGAGGGCCTGGTGCTGCACCGCATGTCGATCGCCGACGGCGACGAGCAGCGCCCGGTCGTCTACCGTGCCTCGATCTCCGAGATGGTCGTGCCCTACGCCGACCCGTCGCCCACGCGCTACTGGCAGAACTACTTCGACACGGGCGAGTACCTGTTCGGCCGCTACGTGAACTCGCTCGAGCTGGGCTGCGACTGCCTGGGCGAGATCCACTACCTCGACGTCACGCTCGCCGACGAGTCGGGCGCGCCGCGCGTGGTCAAGAACGGCGTCTGCATGCACGAGGAGGACTTCGGGGTGCTGTGGAAGCACTCCGACATCTTCACGGGCGTCAACGAGACCCGCCGCCAGCGGCGCATGGTCATCTCGTTCTTCACCACGGTGGGCAACTACGACTACGGCTTCTACTGGTACCTGTACCTCGACGGCACCATCGAGTGCGAGGCCAAGCTCACCGGATTCCTGTTCTCCTCGGCCTACCCGGGCGCGGGCGCCGACGGGCAGCCGTACCCGTTCGCCTCCGAGGTGGCGCCGGGCCTGGGCGCCCCCTACCACCAGCACCTGTTCTCCGCCCGGCTCGACCTCGACGTCGACGGCACGGCCAACGCCGTCGACGAGGTCGACGCCGTGCGCCTGCCGGTCAGCGGCGCCAACCCGTGGGGCAACGCGTTCACCTCGCGGCGCACGCGCCTGGCCTCGGAGTCACAGGCTGCGCGCCTGGCCGACGGCGCCGTGGGCCGCACCTGGCACATCAGCTCGACCGAGCGCGTCAACGCCCTCGGCCGGCCCACCGCCTACGCGCTCTACCCGCAGGAGACGCCGACCCTCATGGCGGCGCCCGAGTCCTCGATCGCCGCGCGCGCCGCGTTCGCGACCAAGCACGTGTGGGTCACCCAGTTCGCCGACGACGAGCGCTACGCCGCGGGCACCCACGTCAACCAGCACGCGGGCGGGGGCGGGCTGCCGGCCTTCCAGGCGGCCGACCGCTCACTTGAGGGCGCCGACGTCGTCCTATGGCACACGTTCGGTCTCACGCACTTCCCGCGCCCGGAGGACTGGCCCGTCATGCCCGTCGACTACGCGAAGTTCACGCTCAAGCCCTATGGGTTCTTCGACCGCAACCCCACACTCAACGTGCCCGCCTCGACGTCGTCGCACTGCGCGTCGTCGCTCGCCTCGACCGGGGCGCCTGGCGAGACTCCTGGTGGGGCGCTGGCCGGGCAGTGCTGCGGCGGCGCCCACGGCGACGGCCCCTGCCCGCACCACCACGGCTGACATGCACGGGCTGCACGTGGTGGCGCTGGTCCCGGCGGCGGTGACGGTGGCGTGCGCCGCCCGCCGCCCCGCCGGGACGGGCCGGGTCATCGCCGTGGCGACCGGCGCGCTCATGACCCTGGCCATGGCCGACCTCGCGGTGCTGCCGGGCGGGCTGCCCGCGCCGTTCTGGGCGGCGGCGATGCTCGGCGCGGGCGTCGTCGCCGCGGCGGTCGGCCGGGACCTCGACAGCGCGTGCCGGCCGCTGCACCTGCTGCACGTGTCCTGCCTGTTGGTCATGGCCGCGCTGACGCTCGCGGGCGCCGGCGGGCTCGGTGGCGTCGCCCCGGGCGCGGGCGCTGGCGGGCGCGCCAGTGGCCTGGCGGGTCACGCGGGTCACGCGGGCCACTCCGGGAGCCTCGGAAGCCTCGGCGACCTGGCGGCCGATCCACTGACCACGGTCGCCTTGGCCGGGGCGACGGCCGTCGTCGTCGCGGGAGTCGCGCTGACCCTCCGCCGCGTCCCCGAGCCACCCCGGGCCTCAGACCATGCGCCGGGCCGCATTCCCCAGCCATACCGCGCCCTGGACCACACGCCCGGCGCGGTCAGGCGCGCCACGGGGCTCGGCCCTGGCGCCCTGGCCCGCGCCGAGGCGCTTGCCGGGGCCGGCGCCGTGGCCCTCATGGCGCTCGCGCACTGAGGGCCACCGCGTCACCGCGTCAACGCGGCAGTTCGTCGTCAGCGCGGCAGCCCGAGCGCACGAGTTGACGACGAACTGCCGCGTGGACGGGCGGCCTCAGGCCTCGGGGTAGCCCGTGGGGTTCTGGGACTGCCAGCGCCAGCTGTCGGCGCACATGTCGTCGATGGTGCGCGTCGCGCGCCAGCCCAGCTCGACGTGGGCGCGTGTCGGGTCGGCGTACGAGGCGGGCAGGTCGCCGTCGCGGCGCGGGCCGACCGTGTAGGGCAGCTCGCGGCCCACGGCGCGCTCGAACGCGCGCAGCAGCGCCAGCACCGAGGTGCCCGTGCCGGTGCCGAGGTTGAACGCCCGGACCGGCGTCGACATCGCGTCGAGGTGGTCGAGCGCGGCCACGTGCCCCGTGGCGAGGTCCTCGACGTGGATGTAGTCGCGCTCGCCGGTGCCGTCGGCCGTCGGGTAGTCGTCGCCGTGCACCGTCAGGCGCTCGCGGCGGCCCACCGCGACCTGGGACAGGAACGGCATGAGGTTGTTGGGGATGCCCGACGGGTCCTCGCCGATGCGGCCCGACGCGTGCGCCCCGACCGGGTTGAAGTAGCGCAGCAGCGCCACCCGCCACGCCGGGTTGACCGCGGCGACGTCGGTGAGGATCCGCTCGATCATCACCTTGGTCTGGCCGTAGGGGTTGGTGGACTCCAGGTACTCCCAGTCCTCGCGGTACGGCACGGGCGCCTTCTCGCCGTACACGGTGGCTGAGGACGAGAACACGAACCGGCGCACGTCGTGGCGGGCCATCGCCTCGACCAGCGAGAGCGTGCTGTCGACGTTGTTGCGGTAGTACAGGGCCGGCTTGGCGACCGACTCGCCGACCGCCTTGAGCCCCGCGAAGTGGATGACGGCGTCGAAGTGCTCGGCCTCGAAGAGCGCGTCGGTGCGCTCGGCGTCGGTCAGGTCGAACCTGTGCACCGGGATCGGGAGCCCGGACAGCTCTTCGAGGCGCCCCACCACCGCCGGCTTCGCGTTGGCGAAGCTGTCGACGACGACGACGTCGTGCCCGGCGGCGAGAAGGGCGAGGACCGTGTGGGACCCGATGTAGCCGGCACCACCGGCGACCAGAACGCGCATGGCTGACAGGCTAGCGGGGACCGGGGCGGGCGACGCGCGCTTTGTCCGCACCGTCCGCTCAACCCGTGTACTCCCAGTGCCACGGCTCGGGCTTGCTGCCGCCGGGCCGGGCCCAGTCCGGGTTGACCCAGCCGAAGGCCGCGGCGTGCTCGGCCAGCCACGCGTAGCCCTCGCCGCCGAAGCGCGCGACGCTCCCGCCGAGGTCCACCGCCACGCCCCACCCGTGGTTCGAGGTGCCCGGGACGGCGGCCCAGAACCCGCGGGCGCGCTTGGTCGCGACCTGCGCCGCGTACGAGCGGTAGGAGTCGACGACGTCGAGGTGCGTGCCGAACCGTGCGAAGAACGCCTCGTTCAGGCGTTCGAGCTGGACCGCCGCGTCGGCGCGCAGCGACTCGCCCGGCGCCCACGGCAGCTCGCGCAGCACGCTCGCCGGGATCTGCCCGTTGCCGTACCCGGCCGCCGAGGCGGCCAGCTCGGCCAGGTGGGCGGCGTCGGCCGCGGCCTCGGCGGCCTTCTCCGCCGCGATCTGCTCCGCCGTCGGCGGCGCGGGCGTCACCACAACGGTTGACGATCCGGTCTCGATGAGCCCCTTCAGCGTCTCGGACTGCTGGGTCAGGGCGGCCGCGACGGCCAGCGCGGGACCGAGCGCGACGTCGGCCGCGTCGGCCGCCGCGGTCACCGCCGCGTCCGCGGCCGCGATGACGGCCTCGCTCGGCGTGCGGGTGGTGGAGGCCGTCTCGGGGGCATTCTCGGCCTGCGCGGGGGCGGCGGTCGCGTCGGCGGGCTCGGGCAGGTCCGTGGGCTCGACCGAGGGGGCGGCCTGGGTGAGCGCCGCCTCGGCGGCGTCCTGCGCGGCCGCGGCGGCGTCCGACGGGGACTCGGGCGCGGCGCGCCGCAGCAGCTCGCGCACGACGGCGGTGGTCTGGGCGATCTCCTCGACGTCCTCGGCGGGCGCGTCGGCGCTCTCGGCGGCGACGTGCTCGGCCTTGACCAGCACGCCTGACGCCTGGGCGACGGCCGCCTCGACCTCGGGCGTGGTCTGCGGCGCCGCGGTGACCACGACGGCCTCGGGCGACGGCGTGGGCGCGGTCCCCGAGATGGTGACGGCGTGGGCGTCGATTGTGTCGGCGGCGCGCTGGGCCTGGGCCGGCGCGGCGGGGAGGGACTCGGGGACCACCGTCGTGGCGGTGAGCGCGGCGACGGCGGCCGTGGCGAGGCCGGTCGTCATGGCGCGGCGGCGCGGGACGCGGCGTGCGCGCGTGGTCGGCTGGCGCAGCGAGGCACGGGTCGGGTGGCACTGAGGCAAGACGGCTCCTCGGTCGTGGCGTGAGTGGTCTGACCAAACCACTGGCGCGTAGTGACCGAGGGCAGGGCGCGGGACGACTAGGGGAGGGCGAGAGGACCGTCTGAGTGGCGGCGCGCCACACCCGGGTGGCGCGAGGTGATCTTGAGGGTGGCGCTGAGTAGTGACGCCTTAGGCGGCGAACCGGCCCGCGAGCCAGCCCGCGAGGCGGTCGGGCCGGTCGGTGATGATCGCGTCGACCCCCGCGGCCACGAGCGCCTCCCACTGCGCGACGTCGTCGGCGGTCCACACCATCACCTGCAGCCCGGCGTCGTGCAGCAGCGGCACCAGGCTGTCGTCGGCCAGCACCAGGTCGACGTCCGGGTTGCACGTCATGACGTCGAGTTGGGCGCACAGGTCGGCGAGCGGCTCGTGGCGCTGCTCGATGAGCCAGCCGCGGCGCAGGTGGGGCGCGGCCTCGCGCAGCGCGATCACCGTCTCGGGGTAGAACGACTGCACGATCGTGCGCGACCCCAGGCCGGCGGAGTCGATGGCTGCGGTGACGCGCGCGGCGTCGGCGGTCGACCAGACGCCCTTGAGCTCCAGCAGCAGGCCCGTGCCGGGGCGGTCGCCCAGGAGGGTGAGGACCTCGCCGAGCGTGGGGATGCGCTCGCCCGCGAAGGCTGGCGCGAACCATCCGCCCGCGTCGAGCGCGCGCAGGTCGGTGAGCGACATCTCGGCGACCTCGCCGCGGCCGTCGGTCGTGTCGTCGACCGTCTCGTCGTGGATGACGACGATGGCGCCGTCGGACGAGAGTTGGATGTCGCACTCGATCATCGCGGCGTCGGCGCGCCACGCGCACTCGAAGGCGGCAAGGGTGTTCTGGGGCGCGACCGCGCTGTTGCCGCGGTGCGCGACGACCTGGGGGATCACCGGGGAGGGCACGCGCACATCGTGGCACCGCGACGGCGCGGGCGCTACGGAGGCGTTCACTCCGACGGCGTGCGAGGCCGACTCTCGCGGGCTTTGTCTGGCAAGAGTCTGATCGTGGGACGTTGGCTCGATCGCGCAACGCTCTGACCTGCATCTTTGTGCCCCGACAGGGGCTCGAACCCTGGACCCGCGGATTAAAAGTCCGCTGCTCTGCCAACTGAGCTATCGAGGCACCCCTGAGATTACGGCACGGTCGGTCCCTGGTGGGAGTCAGGCTCGCGCCGGAGGAGTCGATGGCGGCCCCCCTTCGGGTGCGATGGCGCCGAAGCGCGCCGAACGGGGCTCGGATCGTGCCGCACGGCCGTTGGGCGTCGGCGGAGTTGCTACGTTGAATCGGTTCCACGGCGCGACCGAGCCGGGCTGAGTGCGAAGGAGGACGCCGTGGTCGTCAAGATCCGTGACGTCGCCGCGGCCGCCGGCGTCTCGGTCGGCACCGCGTCGCGCGTGCTCTCCGGGCATCCCGCCACGTCGGAGAGCTCACGCCGGCGGGTCACCGAGGCGGCGTCGGCGCTCGGCTACCGGCTCAACGCCCAGGCGCGCTCGCTGCGCAAGCCGCACGCGGACACGCTCGGCCTGCTCGTCTCCGACATCCGCAACCCGTTCTTCGCCGACATCGCCCAGAGCGCCGAGCGGCAGGCCCTCGCGGCCGGGCTCGCGACGCTCCTCGGCAACGCGAACGAGTCGACCGAGCAGCAGGACCACTACCTCGATCTGCTGTACTCCCATCGCGTGGCGGGGATGATCGTCGCCCCGCAGGGAGACGGCGGCGGGTCGCTCGGGGAGCTGCTCGCACTCGGGGTCCCCATCGTCTTCGTCGACCGGACCATCGACGGCGTCGACGTGCCTTCCGTCACGTCCGACAACGGCGCGGGCGTCGCCGCGGCGGTGTCACACCTCGCCGACCTCGGGCATCGACGCGTGGGCATCGTCGCCGGGCCGCCGCAGACCTCGACCGGGCGCGAGCGGCTGGACGCCTACCGCGCCGCGGTCGCCGAGTGCGGCCTCGACAGCGACCCGGAGCTGGTCGCGACGGGCGACTTCCAGGCGGACAGCGGCGCCCGCGGCGCCGCGGCGCTGCTCGACCTGCCCGACGCTCCGACGGCCATCCTCGCGGCTGACTCGCTGATGACCTTCGGGGTGCTCGACGTGCTGCGCGAACGGGGCATCGCCGTCGGGCGCGATCTGTCGGTGATCGGGTACGACGACGTCGCCGCGTATCGCTGGCTGCGCCCCGCGCTGACCGTCATCACTCACGACCCGGCGCGCATGGGCTCGCTCGCGGTCGACATCATCCTCGATATCCTCGCCGGCCGCCCTGCGTCGTCCGTCGTGCTCGAGTCCGCCCTGGTGGTGCGTGAGTCCACCGGGCCCGCCGCATGACGCGCCTCCCCTGACGGAGGCGTTCCCCCGCGTCAAGACAGGTTTCCGACCTGGCGCGGCGTCGTGCGCTCGTCATGGAATCGGTTACACGAAAGGGCCGAAGTGATTCTCGAAAGTCTCCTCGCCGTCTCCGGCATCCTGCTGGTCGGCGTGCTCATGCACAAGAAGGTCAACGCGACAGTCGCCCTGTTCGCGGGCGGCCTGCTCATCCTCATGGTCGCGCCCGTGCTCGGTCACACCGGCACGGGCTCGTACGAGATCGCCGCGACGGGCAACGCCTGGCTCGATCAGTTCGGGTACGTCGCCGCGATCCTGTCCCGCACCACCGCCGGAATCGGCATGATCATCATGGTGCTGTTCGGGTTCTCGGCCTACATGTCGCACATCGGGGCGAACCAGATGGCCACGACGATCCTGACCAGACCACTGCTCAAGATCAAGGTCACCTACCTGCTGGTGCCGCTCGTGTTCTGGGTCGGCAACCTCATGTCGCTCGCGGTGCCGTCCGCGTCAGCGCTCGCCGTGCTGCTCATCGCGACGCTGCTGCCCGCCATGGTGGGCGCGGGCATCAAGCCCATCACCGCCGCCGCGGTCATCGCGACGACGGCGACGATCATGCCGACCCCGCTCGGCGCCGACAACATCATCGCCGCCGAGCGCCTCGGCATCGCGCTCGACCACTATGTGTTCGGCATGCACGCCCTGATCTCGATCCCCACGCTCATCGTGATGGGCGTCGCGCACTACTTCTGGCAGCGCTACATGGACCGGCGCACGGCCGCCCGCGGCGGTGACTTCGGCGTCGTCGACGTGATGGCCGGGAACGCCAGCCAGGAGCAGGCGCCGTCGGCGCCGTCGTGGTACGCCATCCTGCCCGTGCTGCCGCTGCTGTTCGTGCTCATCCCGTTCCTGCTGCGCCAGTTCACCTCGATCGACCTGAGCGCCGAGCTCATCCCGGTCACCCTGCTCTCGGTGCTCATCGCCGCGACGGCCGAGATGATCCGTCGCCGCTCGGTCCGCGCCCGCCTGGAGGACATCATGGTGTTCTTCAAGGGCATGGGCACCGGGTTCGGCGTCGTCGTCGCCCTGGTGGTCGCGGCCAACGTGCTGGTCGAGGGCATCATCCAGATCGGCGTGGTGTCCGCGCTGTCCGACGCCGTCGCCCACCTCGACTCGGTCGCGCTCGTGCTCTTCCTCGGGTTCGCCGGCGCGATGCTGCTGCTCGCGCTGTTGACCGGTGGTGTGGCGCCGTTCTACTCGCTCGTCGAGATCGCCCCCAAGGTCGCGGAGGCGACCGGCGTCAACGGCGCGCTGCTCATCCTGCCCATGCAGTTCGTCGGCAACCTCACGCGCGCGATGTCGCCCGTCGCCGCGGTCGTGCTCATCGTGTGCGGCGCGGTCAAGGTGTCGGTCGGCCAGCTCATCGCGCGCACGTGCGTGCCGATGGCCGTGGGGATCGTCATGTCCATGGTCATGACCTGGTTCATCGTGGGGGCGTGAGATGAGACGCCTGTGGATGGACTGTGACACCGGGTTCGACGACGCGCTGGCCATGATCGTGGTCTCGCGCGCGACGGACTACCACCTCGTGGGGATCTCGACCGTCGTCGGGAACACGAGCCTGGAGAACACCACCGCCAACACCCTCGCCGTCGTCGAGGCGTTCGGGATCGAGGCGCCCGTCTACCGCGGCGCCGCCAAACCGCTCGCGCAGGACCCCCAGACCATCGAGGACCTGCTCGGCGGGGCCGCGATGGGCACCGTGGGCCGCGCGTTCCCGCCCGCCGCCCGGCGCACGGTCGAGCCGCTCGACGCGATCAGCGCGCTGGTGCGCGCACTTGAGGCGGGCCCCCTGACGATCCTGGGGACAGGGCCGCTGACCAACATCGCCATGGCGCTCAACCTGCGCCCGGACCTCGCCGACCGCGTCGAGCGTCTGGTGTTCATGGGCGGGTCGGCCACGACGGGCAACCACACCGCGGCGGCCGAGTTCAACACCTTCGCGGACCCGGAGTCGCTCGACGCCGTGCTGCGCTCGGGCATCCCGATCGAGATGTTCGGGCTCAACGTGACCCGCCAGGTGCCGATCCGGACCGCCGAGGAGGACGCGTTGCGCGCCTCGGGCCAGCCGCACGCGGCGCTGCTGGCGGATCACGTCGGGTTCTACCTGCGCATGATCGACAAGGTCACCCCGCGCCCCATGGCACTGCACGACCCCACGGCCGCCGCCTACCTCGCATGGCCGCAGCTGTTCGAGTTGCAGGATGTGCGTATGGCCGTCGAACTGCACGGGACGCACACCCGCGGTGAGACCGTCTGCGAGTTCCGCGTGCCGCGCAAGGGTCAGCCCAACGCGCGTGCCGCGGTCTGCGCCGACGGCGAGGAGGTCATGCGCCGTGTGCTCGACGTGCTCCTGGGCGCGCGGTGGGCGCCGGACGGCCAGGAGGAGGCGACATGAGCGTCGTCGTGGTCGGCTCGGTCAACGCAGACCTCGTCACACGCGTGACCGCGCATCCGGCCCCCGGGCAGACCGTCGCCGGTCAGTCGATGGCCGTGCTCGCGGGCGGGAAGGGCGCCAACCAGGCGGTCGCGGCGGCCCGGCTGGGCGCGCGAGTGGCGTTCGTCGGCGCGGTCGGCGACGACGAGTTCGCCGACGTCGCCACGAGCACGCTGCGCACCAGCGGGATCGACCTGTCCGGGCTGCGCGTGGTCGCCGGCCCGACCGGGCTCGCGCTCATCACGGTCTCGGCCGACGGCGAGAACACCATCGTGGTCGTCCCCGGGGCCAACGCCGCGGTCGACGACGCCGCGGTGGCCGCGAACGCCGCGGCCATCGCGTCCGCCGACGTGGTGCTGCTCCAGGGGGAGATCCCCACGTCCGGGGTCGAGGCCGCCGCCCGCGCCGCCGCCGCCCGCGTGGTGCTCAACCTCGCGCCCGTGGTCGACCTCGACCCGGACGTGCTGCGCCTCGCGGACCCGCTCGTGGTCAACGAGCACGAGGCCCGCGGCGCCCTGGCGCTCCTGGGCGCGCCGCCCGACGCGGGTGACCTCCAGGACGTCGCGGCGGCGCTGGTCCGGGCCGGGGTGCGCTCGGTCGTGGTCACGCTCGGCGCCGTCGGCGCGCTCGTCGCCACGCCGTGCGCGACGGCGCAGGCGGGGCCGCCCGACGTCGTCGCCATCCCCGCCCCGCGCGTGTCGGCCCTCGACACCACGGGCGCGGGTGACGCGTTCGTCGGCGCGCTCGTGCAGCGGCTCGCCGCCGGGGTGGGCCTCGTCGACGCGGCGCGGTTCGCCGCACGGGTGGGCGCCTACGCCGTGACCGGCGCGGGCGCGCAGGCCTCCTACCCCGACGCCGCGACTCCACTGCCCGCCGTGGGGGACGAGACGGCGCGCTGAGCCCGACGGCGCGGGTCCCCCGTGGACCCGCGCCGTCGCCGCGGCGTCGGGCCCCGCGCCCGCCGGACGCTTAGGCTCAGGCTCATGCCGATCCCTCCCTACGTCGCGGGGCTGCGCGAGCGCGTGGGCGCCGACCTGCTCTGGCTGCCCGGCGTGACCGCCGTCGTGCGCGACGACGACGGGCTGCTGCTGCTCGCCCAGCGCGTGGACTCGGGGCTGTGGGCCCTGATCAGCGGCTTTGTCGACCCCGGTGAGGAGCCCGGGATCGCGGTCGCGCGCGAGGTCGCCGAGGAGGCGGGCGTCGCCGTCGTCGTCGAGGCGCTCGCGGCCGTGTCGACCACCGACGAGATCGAGTACGCGAACGGCGACCGGTCGGTGTACCTCGACCTGCTGTTCACCGCGCGCCCGGCCTCCCCGCAGGCCGCGGCCGCGGCGCACGTGGGCGACGACGAGAACCTCGCCGTCGGCTGGTTCGCGCGCGACGCGCTGCCCGCCGACCTGCAGCCGTCGACGCGCGAGCGGCTCGCGCTCCTGGACGCGTTCGAGGCGGGCGGCGGGGCCGCCGTGTTCCGCGCTTGAGGGCCGCGCCCCGCGCGTGAGGGCCGCGCCCCGCGCTGATCGTGTGACTCGCATCGTGGACACGGGTTTGGCCCGCGCGCAGGCGTGGCGTACCGTCGACGTCGTGAACACCCGTTGGTATTGGCGCTTTACGCCGGCTCCGTGTGGAGCGTGGCGGGCGAACGCCTGACCAACGAACCCACCGGAGCCAGCACAGGCCTTCGACGCGCGGCGTCGAGGGCCTTCGTCGTGAGACGAGGCGCTCCGGTCGCCGCTCGGGATCACCCGGGCATGCGGGAGGGCCGGTCACGACAAGCGCCCCGCCCGACCCGGAATCCAGGAGCCACGCACTCATGACGATGAGCCAGACCGTCACCAGCGATAGCCTTGCCGACGCCCCGGGCGCGACCGACGCGTCCGACCTGCGGAAGGCTGAGCTGTTGGCCGAGACCTCCGACCTGCGCATCCGCGCGCTCGACGCGCTGCCCGCCCCGCGCGCCGTGCGTCTGGCGCAGCCGCTGGGCACCGAGCGCAGCGACCTCGTCACGACGTCGCGCCGTGAGGTGCGTGACGTGCTGCGCGGCGAGGACGACCGCCTGCTCGCGATCGTCGGCCCGTGCTCGGTGCACGACCCCGCGGCGGCGCTCGACTACGCCGCGCGCCTGGCGCCGCTGGCGCGGGAGCTCGCCGACGACCTCGTCGTCGTCATGCGCGTCTACTTCGAGAAGCCGCGCACCACTGTGGGGTGGAAGGGCCTCATCAACGACCCGCACTTGGACGGCACTCACGACGTGCGCCACGGCCTGCGCCTGGCGCGCGAGGTGCTGCTCGGCGTGCTCGACGCCGGAGTGCCCGCCGCGACCGAGTTCCTCGAGCCCACCAGCCCGCAGTACATCGCCGACGCCGTGACCTGGGGCGCGATCGGCGCCCGCAACGCCGAGTCGCAGGTGCACCGCCAGCTCGCGTCGGGCCTGTCGATGCCCGTCGGGTTCAAGAACGCGACCGACGGCGACGTGCAGATCGCCGTCGACGGCTGCGTCACCGCGGCGAGCGAGCACACGTTCTTCGGCGCCGACTCCGAGGGCCGCGCGGCCGCCGTCGAGACGGCCGGCAACCCCGACTGCCACGTCATCCTGCGCGGGGGGCGCGGCGGGCCCAACTACTCGCCGCAGGACGTCGCGGCGGCGCTCGATGTCGCGGCGCGCTCGGGGCTGGGCGGCGCGGTCGAGGCCGGTGTCATCGTCGACGCCTCGCACGGCAACTCGGGCAAGGACCATGTGCGCCAGGCCGCCGTCGTGCGCGAGATCGCCGAGCGGCTGGCACAGGGCGAGCACGGCATCACAGGCCTGATGATGGAGAGCTTCCTGGTCGGGGGAGCGCAGGCGCCCGGCCCGCTCGACACGCTCGTCTACGGCCAGTCGGTCACGGACAAGTGCATGGACTGGGACACCACCGAGGGCCTGCTGCGCGAGCTGGCGACGTCGGTCCGCGCGCGCCGCTCGACGATCCGCTGACGAACGTCCCGCAATGTCGGCCTCCGGGTCCCCATGGCTGACGTTGCGGGACGCTCGCCAGCACGTGCTCAGCCGTCGAGGTGGAGGGCGAGGGGGCGGGTCTGCGGACGGGGGCGCCAAGACGCTGCGCGCAGGTCGCGCGCGACGGCGGCGGCCAGCTCGCCGTTCCAGGCCTCACGGCCGGTGAACCGTCGCAGCACCGTGCGGCGAGTGTCGAGCAGGTTCTGCCGTCTGCGGTCGCGGAACTGCGCCTCGGGCGTGGAGTGGACGTCGCGCCCGTCGACCTCGACGAGCAGCCAACCGCCGTCGCTCAGGAGCCACGCGAGGTCGACGCGCGCGACGACTCGGCCACCCGACCCGACGACGGGGAGCTGGAGGACGTCAGGCGCGATGCCGAGGCGGAGGCACCCGGCCCGCGCCCAGCTCTCGGCGGGCGACTCGGCACGCGCGTCGGCCCACCCCCACCACGCGTGGGTGCGCGCCACGCCACGCCGACCCGCCGCCGCGGCGTGTGCGCGAGCGACGCCGTCCTGCGTGATCAGCCCTTGGTGCAGTGCCGAGTCGAGGAGTGCGAGCGCGTGCCGTTGCCCGAGTCGCGGCACCGCCTGCGCGAGCGCGTCCTCGACCGTCGCGACCGGGATGCCGTCGATGATGTTCCAGCGTCTGAGCGGTAGGCGGCGGACGAGGACCGGGCCGCCGCCGATCCGTGACGAGCCGTCCGGGAGGGTGACCTCCGGCGGCGCCTCGGTGGGCGCCCCGGCCACGCCGTGCAGGATGAGCGCGCTCACACCGACGGCGACGGCGCCGGGAAACGCGAGCGGGCCGAGCAGCGCCGCCCGTTGTCGGCGCTGGTCATAGCGGTCACCGGGGCCGGCGTCGCCCGTGTCGTACACGCCGCGCGCGGCACGTGGAACACTCAACCCCGTCTCGCCACCCCCGCCCGCCCCTCATCCACAGGACCCCCGCGGGCGCCGTTCGAGCGTCCCGGAACGTCGGCTTCCCGGTCCCGGATGCCGACGTTCCGGGACGCTCGACGTCAGACGAACGACGTCAGCGCCGCGCGGGTCGGTGGGGTTGCTGCGCGGATCATGCGCTCGACCTCGGGCATGCGGTCCCAGACGTTCAGGCCCATGCCGGCCTGGACGGCGCCGCCGCGCAGCCAGAAGGCGAAGGCCTCGCCGTCGTCGACCGAGCCGCTGACCACGACCTCGTCGTAGCCGCCCGGCCCGTCGACGAACCCCGTGTACTCCATGCCCAGGTCGTACTGGTCGGAGTAGAAGTACGGCAGGACGTCGTAGGCGTCGCCCGCGCCGAGCATCGCGCGCGCCGCGTGCGGGCCCGAGTCGTTGGCGCGCGCCCAGTGCTCGACGCGCAGCGGCCGGCCGTACGTCGCCGACGGGATCGACGCGATGTCACCGGCCGCCCAGATGTCCGGGTGGGTGGTGCGCAGGGTCGCGTCGACGACGACGCCGCCCCCCTCGGCGGCCGGGCGTAGCGACAGTCCGGCGCTCGCGGCGAGTCCCACGTTGGGTGAGGCGCCCACGCCGATGACGACGGCCTCGGCATCGACGTGCGAGCCGTCGGCCAGGTCGACGCCGGTCACGCGCCCGCCCTGCCCGGTGAGCCCGACGACGTCGGCGCGCCGCCGCAGCCGCACCCCGTGCCGCTCGTGCGCCCGCGCGTAGACCTCGCCCATCTCGGGGCCGAGGACGCGGCTGAGGGGGTGCGCGGACCGGCCGATGACGGTCACCTCCAGCCCGAGCTGCCGCGCCGAGGCCGCGACCTCGAGTCCGATCCACCCGTCGCCGATGACCGCGACGCTCACGGCGCCCTCGCGCGGACCTGTGCCGTCGACGCCGTCGAGCGCCGAGCGCAACAGCACCCCGGCGAGCCGGTCGGCGTCGTCGAGCGTGCGCAGCAGGTGCACCCCGCGCAGGTCGACGCCGGGGATGGGCAGCGTGCGCGGCGTCGAGCCGGTGGCGAGCAGGAGCTTCCCGAACGGCAGCGTGCTCCCGTCGGCGAGCGTGACGCGGTGGTCGTCGGGCGCGAGTCCGACGGCGGTGGCGTGCGTGCGCACCTCGACGTCGTGGCTGCGGTACCAGTCGTCGTCGAAGGGGAACATGGCGCCGCGCTCGCCATGCCCGCGCAGGTAGTCCTTGGACAGCGGGGGGCGCTCGTAGGGCAGGTGCGGCTCGCTCGTCACGATGACCAGGTCGCCGTCGTAGCCCTCCTCGCGCAGCGTCGAGACGGCACGGGCGGCGGCGAGCCCGCCACCGACGACGACGATCGGTTCCGCGGTCATACAGGCCTCCGAAGGCGTGGAGCGGTGGGGCGGTTCCCGACGATCCTGCCCGCACCGGCGGCGCCCGCGCGAGGGGGCACGTCGAGTGCGGGCGAAGGTGTGGCAGGCGTCACGGTACGGCGTGCTCGGGGCGGGCGGAGCCGTCGTGGTCTGTGTACCGGCGTCGCATGGCGTCGCTCGCCGCGGGGCCGGCCGTGAAGGCGAAGTGCTCCGCGTCGACGCGGTCGCCGCTGACGGGGTCGATGACCTGCGGCTCAACCTCGCGCCCGGTGCGGGTGTCGACCAGGATCATCTGCCGGTCCTGCGCCGCCAGTTGGGCGTTGCGCCACGCGGCCATCGCCACGAGCACGGGGCGTAGTGACCGGCCGAGGTCGGTGAGCACGTACTCGTAGCGGGCGGGCTTGGTTTGGTAGAGGCTCCGCTCCAGGACGCCGCGCTCGACGAGCGTGGTCAGGCGTGAGGTGAGCACGCTGGACGACAGGCCGATATTCGACTGGAACTCGTCGAAGCGCGAGTAGCCGTCGAAGCAGTCGTGCAGGATCAGGATCGTCCACCACTCGCCGACGTAGGAGAGCGCGGCGGACAGCGGGCAGCCACGGTCCTCGATCCGGATCTTGGCGACCATCGCCCCGCTCCTTCCTTGACCGCCCGGGCCCCGATCGCGCCCGGGTCGATGGTCTCGCTCGTTGCGCGGGTCTGCGGTCGAGCATACAGTGACTGCGATAGTAGAAGTTACTCAAGGAGCGCCCATGAGCCACGACACGACCCGCCCGCACCCCGACGTCCCGGCGAGCATGCGCGTCTTCCTCGACCGTCACACCGGCTCGCCGACGCCGCAGCTGCTGGACGCGTTCGCCGAGGGCGCCGTGGTCCGCGACGAGGGGCGCACCATGACGGGCCGTGACGCGATCGAGGCGTGGCTGCGGGGCACGTCGACGGCGTACACCTACACCATCACGGTGACGGGACACGTCGTCGGCCACGTGTACGCGCGACTGGAGGGCGACTTCCCGGGCGGCGTCGCCGACCTCGACTTCGCGTACGAGACCGACGCCGCCGGGCGGATCGCGCGCTTGGTGATCTCCTGACGGCCGAGTGCGCCCGTCCCCCTGAGAGCGCGGGCGATCTGGCGTCGCGCCCTCGACACCTCCTGCCGACGCACCGAGAGCCCGCGCGCCCCTGGGGAAGTCCCTAGGGCAGCGCGCGCCATGCGCCGCGTCGCGCGTGACGCCGCCCGATGCTGGGTCTCAGGCGAACACCCGCCGCAACCGTCACAGAACAGGGTGGGGCGCGACCAGCAGTCGGCCCGGCCCCCTCATACGCGTCACGCACACCCGTCGCAGAGTCGCGCGGGTTCGACGCATCGTGACCGTGTCATGGGCGACACGGTGCTGCGCGCACACATCTCGGGCTGCCCGGCCCTGGAGGCAGAAGGCGAGTCACTCATGTTGGTGGACTCTGGGCTGGTCCCCGTCGACGACCCCCCGCCCGGGGTGGCCCTGACGGACGTCGAACTCGTGGAGCGTGTCCGGCGGGGCGACGACGAGGCGATGGGCGAACTGTGGAGGCGGTGGTCGCACGCTGCGGTCTGCATGGCCCACCACATCACCGACCGTTTCGAGGCTGAGGACCTCGCCGCCGAGGCATTCGTCCGCATCCTCCACGCGATCTGCGCAGGCGCCGGGCCCAGCGAGGGGTTCGGGCCGTATCTGTACGCCACCGTGCGCTGCGTCAGCATGAACTGGCACCGGGATCGGGACCGTCTGGCGGTCATCCGCGATCCTGTGGAGGACTTGGCCGAGGTCGTGGGCTCCGAGGTGGCGCTCGACGACGAGTGCGCCGACCGGCTCCAGGTCAGGACCATATTCGCGTCGCTGCGGCCGCAGTGGCGCGAGGTGCTGTGGCTCACCGGGGTCGAGGGGCTCACACCGCGCGATGTCGCCCCGATCCTGGGCATCTCGCCGAACGCCGTGAGCGCGCTGCGACACCGGGCGAGCAGCGCCTTCGCCGACGCGTGGCAATCAGCCGCGGCAGACCAGGAGAGAGCCGCCGCGACCTGCTCGCGAGGCCAATGAGTCTCGGGCGTCACCGTGGTCGCTGGGCCGTGTGACGCAGCACATAGCGCCATGGCCCGTCATGGACGGGTCGTCGTGGTGTCCAGCGAGGCAAATGTCGGTACCCCGGCGTCAGCGAGTGCTCGACGACCGGGCAGGCACGGGGAGTCGCGCCATGTCCTCCAACTCATCGCCCGGAACACGCCGGAGTCTCAGGTCGGGGCACGGAAGCCCGCCTGCGCGTCGCAGAGCCGAGGTCCAGCGCAGACTAGCCGCCTGGGTCAGCGCCCTCGCCGTCGCGGTCGCGTCGCTGGTCGCTCCAGCGGTCGGGTCGGCGATCGCGGCGACGGCGCAGGCGCCGATGGCGGACTCCGTTCCGCAGGTCCCGCCAGACCTGCGGCCCGGGGTTCCTCACGACCCAGCGCTCATCTATCAGGAGGACTTCTCCTCCGGGACGCCGAAGGTCGGCCCGGACGTCAACTCGGTCTCGCTGGCGGCCTACACCGGTCTGGGCCTCGCGGCGCCGTACACGGCGGCTGAGGCGTGGCTGCCTGGATGGAAAGCCTGCAACGGGCACATCCTCAACGCCGAGTCAGCCCAGCCTTCGGACCCGGGCTGCGTTGCGAACGGCGGCCTGGACAAGAACGGCGGAAGCGGCGCGGTGCAGCACGCCGCATGGTTCTACCTCCGGTACATGGCCTACGCCCTCGGGCTCGCCCAGGGGCAGGCGCATGAGGGCGCGCTGGCGAACAACGCGGTGGCCAGCGAGACCAACGGTGGAGACCCGCAGCCCGCGGGCGTGCAGTTGGCCGCAGACTTCGGCGGCGGGCTGACGACGCAGGCGGGGCACTACTACACCGCCTCGGCGTACTTCGCCGCGATGCACTGCCGTGCTGACTCCGCTCTCGGCTGGAACGACCCGAAGCAGTCGTTCACACTGATCCTCGAAGACGGGTCGCGGAAGCTCGTCGGAGTGGACCTCAACCCGTGCGACTCCGCGTTCGGCATCGCCGGCTTCAACCCGTACAACGCGAAGCACCCCACGGTCGCAGCGAACAACAACGTGGGAAGCGTCTACGTCTCCAAGGTCGTCGCCCCGAAGCCGGTGCTGCTGACCGAGGGCAACACGATCGTCGGGCTGGAGATCGCCAACGCGACGAACAAGAGCCTCGGCAACGACCTCGCGTTCGACCTTCCGACCATCTTCGACGTGACCCCGCGCATCGACGCCGAGTTTGGCGACGCCGAGATCGTGTTGGACGAGGAGAGCACCCTCACCTTCACGATCACCAACACCTCCGATCTGGACGCCAAGGAGCGGTGGTCGTTCACCGACGGTCTGCCCGACGGCGTCCGGTTGGCGGGCGACCCGAACATGCGGACCACGTGCGAGGCCGTCGACCTGGAGTCCGGGAACTCCGGGACGCTGACGGTCACGGGCGACCTGCCCCAGGGAGAGGCCTTCTGCACGGTCACTGTGGACGTCGTCGGGACCGAGGTCGGAACGTGGCCGGACCCGCTCGACGGGCTCGACCGGCACGGCCTGGTCAAAGGCAACACCGATCCGAGCATCGACGTGGTGCGGCCCGCGCTGACTCTGGTGAAGTCGACCGAGGCGACCCAGGCGCGCGTCGGTGAGGAGATCACCTACGCGTTCGAGGTGACCAACACCGGCACGGTGGAGCTCACCGACGTCACCGTGGTCGACGACAACGGCGACGTGCAGGTGCAGGGGGACCCGGTCACCCTGGCGCCCGGGGAGAAGCACACGTTCACCGGGACCTGGGTGATCCCCGGGGACGAGGTGAGCGACTACTCGGTCGACAACTCAGCCACCGCCACCGGCGTCTACCAGGAGCACACGGTGACGGACGAGTCGGCCGTCTCGATCCCGGCGTACGTCACCATCACCGCGGAGTACGTCGACGAGTACGGCAGGCCGGTCCACGATCCCACGCTGGTCTACGACGACAAGATGGGCGAGGACTACGCGTCGTCGCCGCTCGACGTGCCCGGCTACACCTTCTCGAAGGTCAAGGACGGATCGCTGCCACAGGAGGGCGTCGCCGAGTCTGACGGCGTCATCACCTACGTGTACACGCGGGTCCCCGGGTACATGTCAGCGGGATATGTGTTCACCAAGGAGGCCGAGCCGCCGACGGGCGCCGAGGTCCTGCCCGGCGACCTCGTGACGTACACGCTCACCGGGGCCAACACGGGCGACGTGCCGCTGTTGGTGACGGTCGACGACGACCTGTCTGGTGTGCTCGCGCACGCCAGCGCCGCGGGCATGGTCGTCGTGACGCTCGGGCCCGATGGGTCCCAGGTCGAGGTGGGCAGGTTCGCCGTGAGCGACGCGACCGTCGCGTGGACCGGTACGGTCCCCGCGGGCGAGTCCGTGACGATCACCTACCAGGTGCGCGTCGACGACGGCGCCTGGGGCGTGGAGCTCACCAACACCGCCGACTCCACGGCGACCCCCGAGGAGGGCGACCGGATCACGGCGCCCCGAGAGGAGACTCGGCACGTCACTCCCGCGGGGCCGGCCTTCGACCTCGCCAAGGAGGCGAGCCCGGCCTCTGGCAGCGTCGTGCTGCCGGGGGACACGGTGGCCTACACGCTGACGGGGACCAACGCCGGCGGCGTGACCAGCTCGGTGACGGTCACTGACGACCTGTCTGGCCTGCTCGCTCACGCGGATCTCGTCGGCTCGATCACGGCGACCGTCAGTGGGGTCCCGGTCGCGGCGCCGACGCTGGTCGCCGACGTCCTGACCTGGACCGGATCGGTCGGCCCGGAGCAGACGGTGGTCATCACCTACGAGGTGACCGTCAAGGCCGACGCCTGGGGCGTGACGCTGGTGAACCTCGCGTCGGCGACGACTACACCGTCGCGCGGTGACCCGATGTCCACGGACGAGGTGTCGACCGATCACGCGACGCCCGGCTACGCCTTCGAGAAGACCGCGAGCCCGGGCACGGGCGACACCGTCCAGGTGGGCGATCGCGTCACCTACACCCTCACCGGAGCCAACTTCGGGCAGACGGCCCTGGACCCGGTGACCATCACCGACGACCTCACGCAGGTGTTGGCGTACGCGACGCTGGTGGACGGGTCGCTGACCGCCGCCATCGACGGGGCGACGGCCGCGTCCGCTCCGGTGCTGTCCGGAACGTCGTTGACCTGGACCGGAAGCCTTCAAGCCGGCCAGATCGTCGAGGTGAGCTACACGGTGGTCGTCGCGGACGGAAGCGAGGGTGAGGTCCTGCGGAACGTCGCCTTCAGCGAGGTCACCCCGCCCGACTCCGAAACGCCGATCGGGACGCCGGAGGAGGAGACCACCCACGAGGTGCGCGGCTACCTGTTCACGAAGGAGGCGCAGCCGGCGTCCGGCACGGCAGTCATGCCCGGGCAGACGGTCGACTACACGCTCACGGGGACGAACACGGGCGCGGTGACCCTGGACCCGGTGCGGATCGCCGACGACCTGTCGAAGGTGCTCGCGTACGCCGACCTGGTCGGCGCGCCTGTGGCCACCATCGAGGGTGTGGGCTCCGTTCCCGCGCCGCGGGTCGACGGCGCCAACCTGACCTGGTCCGGGGCGCTCGAGCCCGGGCAGGTCGTGCGGGTGGCCTACCAGGTGCGCGTCCACGACGACGCCTGGGGCGTGACGCTCACCAACCATGCGACGTCGAGTTCGACGCCGCCGTCCGGCTCCCCGGCGCCGTCACCTGACGTCGTCACCGAGCATCCGACTCCGGGGTACGAGTTCGCGAAGACCGCCGACCCGGCGTCGGGGACCGCGGTGCCGGTGGGCGCCACGGTGACCTTCACGCTCACGGGGTCGAACACGGGTCCGGTGGCGCTCCTCCCGGCGACCATCACCGACGACCTGTCGGGGGTCCTGCGCCACGCGCGGCTCGTCTCGGGCTCGCTCGACGCGTCCATCGACGGAGTCGATGACATCCCGGAGCCCACGATCGACGGTGGCACGCTGACCTGGACGGGTCCGCTGGAGCCTGGCCAGGTGGTGAGGGTGACCTACCAGGTCACGGTGGTCGACGGCGGCGCAGACGCGACGCTGGAGAACGTCGCGGCCCTGACGGGCACGCTGCCCACGGGCGGCGAGGTGCCGGGCGCGTCCGCCCGGACCGAGCACCCGGTGACCGTCCCGCCTGAGGCGCCGGACGTCGTGACGCGTGTGATCCGCGCGCTGCCGCGCACGGGCGCAGAGGTCGCGGCAAGCCTCGGCGCGCTGGTCGCCCTCGTCGGGTGCGGGACCTGGCTCGTCGTCGGTAGCCGACGCCGGCGGCGCGGCTGACCTCACCCGACCCGTCGGCGCTCTCCCCACTCGCGGGGAGGGCGCCGACGGCCCGCGCCGACGGACATGGGCCGTCGGCGCCACCGAGGTGAGCCCTGGAGGCTCGCGCACGCACCACCCACCAGGAGGGGTCGATGGCCAGCATGACCCGAGCGACGGAGGCACGCGCCGGCGTGTGCCGTCCGGCGGCGGTCTGCGCGGCGACGGTGCTGATGGCACTGGGAGTCGCGGCCGCCGGGCTGTCGGTCACGGAGGCGGTCGCCGCCGACCTGGCTCCGGGCGTCCCGGCCGACCCCGTGCTGGTCTACCAGGAGGACTTCTCCTCGGGGGCTCCGCTCGTCGACGGGGAGGGCCTCGCGTGGACCTCGCTGGCCTCCTACACCGGGTCGGGCCTTGAGAAGGCGTACACGGCCGAACCCGCGTGGCTGCCGGGGGCGGGCAAGTGCAACGGCTACATCCTCAACAGCAAGTCCCGGTCGCCAGGGACCGACGCTTGCGGCGACACCGGTGGCGTGGACCAGGGCGGCACGCCGCGCCCGGCCTGGTACTTCCTGCGGTACATGGCGTACGTCCTCGGCCAGGCCCAGGGCCAGACCAAGGCGTCCGCGGCACTCAATAACGCGGTGGCCAGCGAGACGAATGGCGGATCGCAAGCCGCGGGCGTCCAGTTCTCCGCTGACTTCACGGGGCGGCCGGTCACCGAGGCGGGTCACTTCTACACGGCCTCGGCGTATTTCGCCGCGATGCACTGCTCGGCCGACTCCACCAACAACTGGTACGACCCGCTGCAGTCATTCACGCTGATCCTCGACGACGGCACGCCGCTGGTCGTCGGCGAGAACCTCAGGCCCTGCCCGACGCAGGGCGTCGTCTCCGGCGGTGTCCCCGGTTTCGTCCCCCACAACGGGCCTCATCCGGCCTTCGCCGACAACCCAACGGTCGGGAGGGTCTACATCTCCAGGGTCGTCGCCCCGGAGCCCCAGCTCCTGGCCTCGGGACGGACGATCGTCGGACTGAGGATCGCCAACGCGACCGCCTACAGCTCGGGAAACGACGGCGCCTTCGACCTGCCGACCATTCTCGACGTCACCCCGCGCATCGACGCGCAGTTCGGTCACGACGAGATCGTGCTCGGCGAGACGAGCACCCTCACCTTCACGATCACGAACACCTCGGACCTCCAGGCCAAGACGGGGTGGTCGTTCGCCGACGCGCTGCCCGCCGGCGTCAGGCTCGCGCCGGGCGCCGAGGTTCGCTCCACCTGCGTGTCGGCGCAGGCCGAGACCACCGACGGCCACGTCGCCGTGCGTGGAGCGCTCGGCGCCGGCATGGGCTCGTGCACGGTCACGGTCGACGTCGTCGGGGTCGAGGTCGGCGCGTGGCCGGACCCGCTTGCCGGGCTGGACCGGTTCGGGCTGGTCCTGGGCTCCACCGAGCCGACCATCGACGTGGCAGGGCCGGCCCTGCGGTTGGAGAAGTCGACCGCGGCGGCGGGGGCCCGTGTCGGAGAGACGATCCCGTACGAGTTCCGGGTGACGAACTCCGGCACGGTGCCGCTCACGAACGTGACGGTGAGCGACGTCGTCGTCGGCGTTCACCTGGAGGCCGACCCCGTCACACTCGCGCCGGGGGAGGAGGTCACCTTCATCGGGAGCCGTGTGGTTCCCGCGAGCGAGGTCGGCGACGGCTCGGTGGACAACACGGCCGTCGCCACCGGGGACTACGCGTCGCACGACGAGCAGGGGCGCGTCAGCGACAAGTCGAGTGTGAGCATCCCCGCGTACGCGACGATCATCGCCCGCTACGTCGACCGCGAGGGCGGCCCCGTCGCGAGTACGGCGACCATCTACGACGGCGTCACCGGTGAGACGTACTCGGCCTCCCCGATCGAGGTGCCCGAACACGTCGTCGTGCGGGTCGCTGACGGATCACTGCCCGAGCAGGGTGTCGCGACGGTCGACGGCGTCATCACCTATGTCTACGCGCCCGCCATCGCGCCACCGGAGCCTCCTGCGTTGCCGGCGGCCGGGGGCCCCGGGGCCGAGGCCCTCAACGGGGCGGCGGTCATCGCGCTGCTCCTGTCCGCCGGGGCCCTGTGCGGCCGGCGCCGTCGCCTGCCCGCTGCGAGGACGCCCCAGCGCAACGTCAGTCGCCCGGACTGAGACCCGCCACACCCACACGTTCCACCCGACAGAGAGAGCACCGTCATGACCACCACGACCCACGGCGACCTCCGCCGCCTCGCCGCCGCCTTGGCCGCGCTGGCAGTCACCCTCGCGGGGGCGGCACTGGCGTCGCCTGCTGGGGCCGCCACGAGTGACGCCGGCCACCGCCTCAGCAGGTCCGCGCCCCGTGACACCTCGCCCGACCCCGCGTCTCTACCCCTGCCCGACGCAGGCAGACGGGGCACGTTGGTCATCCACAAGCACGCCTCGCCCCTCGTGTCGGACACGCCCGGCGACGGCGCAGAGCTGACGCCTGGCCTCGACGAGTCGACGGCGATCGACGGGGTCGAGTTCACCGTCGCACCGGTCCCCGGCATCGTCCTGACCACCACGGCGGGCTGGGAGGCTGGCGCGAAGCTCACGATCGAAGAGGCTCTCAACCGCGTTCAGTCGCAGCAGGCCAGCGGCGCTCCGGTCGCCTCGTCTACTCGGAACGGGAGGGCCGCCACCTTCGACGACCTCGATCTGGGCGTGTACGTCGTGCAAGAGACCACGACGCCGCTGGGCGTTGTCGCGGCGGACCCCTTCCTCGTCTTCCTTCCGATGACGAACCCGGAGGGCACCGGCTGGCTCTACGAGGTCCACGCCTACCCCAAGAACGACACGGTCCTGGTCACGAAGACCGTCGACGACTCCCGCGCCTTCGTGCTGGGCGACGAAGTCGTCTGGACGATCACCGCGGACATCCCGAAGAGTGGTCTGCTCGACGATGGCTACACAATCACCGATGTGCTCAGCGAGAACCTCGCCTACGTGACGGCCGAAGTCCAGCTGGGAACGCAAACGTTGGGTCAGAACGATTGCGAAGTGTCCCATGACGAGGACACGGGCAAGGTGACGGTCGCGTTCACGCCGTCGGGCATCGACAAGCTCAATACCGACAAGCTCAATGAGGGGACGAGCGACCTCCAGGTGACGGTGAAGATCACCACCCGCGTCGAGAGGTCAGGCGAGATCGGCAACTCCGCCGGGTTGGACATCGTCACCGCCACCACGACGCGGGGTGCGCATGTCGACTCGGGCGAGGTCGAGACCAAGTGGGGCGGCTTCCTCCTGGTCAAGAGCGATCAGAATGGCAACCTGCTCAAGGGCGCGCAGTTCAATGTCGCCGCCACCCAGGAGGATGCGCTGAACGGTGTCTTCCTGCTGGGAAGCGCGGTCACGACCGATGAGGACGGCAGCGCGTCCATCGACGGGCTGCGCTACTCGGACTACGGGAATGGTGTGCCGCTCGGCGCCGCGCCCACGGAGCCCACGTCTGAGCCCACGGAGTCAGCGGCGCCCGTGGAGCGTCTGTACTGGTTGGTGGAGACCACCGCGCCCTCGGGGTACTCGCTGCTCGCGGAGCCCGTGCCGGTCAAGGTCACCGGTCAGGTCGGCGACGGGGCCCCGATTGAGGTCGTCAACGTGCTCAAGCCGCACCTCCCGCTCACGGGCGGCGCGGGCGCCGTCGCCCTGACAGTCGCGGGAGTCGTGGTGCTCGTCTCGTCCGGGGGTGTCCTGGCCCGCAGGCGCCGCCAGTCCGCTCAGGCCTGAGCGTCTCCGGGTGGGCGCGGTGCGGTCCGCGCCCACCCGGACGTCCCCGTCGTCTCCCAACTCGCGGAGGTTCAGCCCGATGCGGCTCCGGTTCGTCTCCCTCGTGGTGATCGTCGCGGTCGGCTCCGGCCTCATCCTGTACCCGGCTGCGGGAGACTGGCTCGCCCGGCGTGCCCAGACCGCGCAGACGCTGGCGTACGCGCAGGCGATGACGAGCCTGAGCTCCGGCGAGCAGACCGCCATGCTCACCGCTGCCCGTGAGTACAACCGGAGGCTGGCCGCCGGGCGGGCGGACGTGGGTGACCATCCCGACGCCGCGTACCTGGCGCTGCTGCGCACCGCGTCGGGGGACGTCGTCGGGCAGGTGTCCATCCCCGCGATCGCGGTCACCCTGCCGATCTACCCCGGAACCGACGACGCCGCGATGAGCCGCGGCGCCGGGCACCTGTACGGCACGTCGCTGCCTGTGGGTGGTCCGACGACGCACGCCGTTCTCGCCGCGCACTCCGGGCTACGCTCCGCGCGCATGTTCGACGACCTGCTCCAGGTCGAGATCGGGGACCGATTCACCGTTACCGCGGCCGGGCAGACGCTGACCTATGACGTGGACCGCATCGATGTCGTCGCGCCGAGTGACAACTCTCAGTACCCGATCGTGCATGGCGAGGACTACGTCACTCTGCTGACCTGCACGCCGATCGGCGTCAACTCCCACCGCCTGCTCGTGCGCGGATCCCGGACCGACGCGCCGGCGGTGGGCGCGCCTCACGCGGCGGTCGTTCCGACCCACCTGGGCTTCCCCTGGTGGGCCGTCACATGGGCCGCGGCGATCGCCGCGGCCGCGGCGGTGGGGTGGCTCGGCCTCCTGCGCGTTGTGCCGCCCCGCGGGCCGCGCGGCCCACATCACGAGGGAGACCGTCGATGATCCGCCCCCGCATGCGCGCAGCGATAGCCAGCCTGATGGCCGCGGCGCTCGCCGTGGTCGTGTCGCTGCCCGCCGTCGCTGCGCCCCCGGCTCTGCCGGACCCTGGTGCGACGAGCACGCTGGTCGTCACCAAGTCGAGGGCGGGGGTGACCACCGCTGCCGGTGCCACGTTCACGGTCCGACAGGTGCTCGCCGACGACGTCGGCCGGGCGATCGACCTGGCCACGACGGCGGGCTGGCTCGCGGCCGAGGACGTCACCGTGGCCGACGTGCCGCGGTTGAGCCTCGGCGTGCCGGTCGTGCGGACCACCGGCTCGGCCGGCGCCGTGACCTTCGCCCATCTGAGCACGGGGCTGTACTTCGTCGCCGAGACGGGGGCGCCCAGGGGGGCCCGGGCGGAGGGGTTCCTCGTGGCGCTTCCCATGACGGACCCCGCAGGGGCCGCCTGGCTCCACACCGTGCGTGCCTTTCCGAAGAACACCCGCCCCGCATCGGGCGGGGACTCGATGTCCGCGCTCCCGACGCCGCGTCCGGACGCGAGCCCCGCGCCGTCGTCGACGCCCGGAGCCTCCGGAGCTCGGGCGCCGTCAGGCCCTCCGGTGGCGTTCGCGGCGCCCGCGCCCCCGACGCCACCGGACGCTGCGACGGCGGCGGAGCGGTCCACCAGTCCGAGGGCGCCGCGATTCGTCCCTGTCACGGGGTGACGCATGGCCCGTCCCGCTCCCGAAGGAGATGCCGTTGAGCACCGCTCGTGCGCGCGTGCGCGGAATGCTCGTGGCGGTCGCGCTGGCCGCCGCCTCGGTCGCCTGCGCCGTCCCTGAGCCGGGAGTCCGCCTCCCCGACGGGTCGGCCCCGCCGTCGGCCGAGGTCGACGCTGATCTCACGACCCTGCCCCGTCCGGACGTGGACGTCATCCTGCCCGCCGGCCTCCCTCGCGTGGAGGGGGAGGGGCGTCGCCTCATCGCCACCCCGATCGCCGCGCTCACGGCCGGCCACACGGCGCCGGGCGGCGACGTCGTCGTCGCCCTCTCGGCGACGGCGGGTCTCGACGTGGCCGGGTGGTACGTCACGGACCTCGAGACCGGGTGGGTCCAGGTGCTGACGCCATACGGCCGCGGCGCGCTGCCGTCGCAGAACCCGGCACGTGTCAACGGGTACGCCACGTGGGTCCGCGCCTCGCAGGTGAGCCTCGCCGAGGCGCCCGCCCGCGTCGTCGTCAGCCTTGCCGACCGCGAGCTCACCCTCACCCGGGACGGAGTGACGACCACGATTCCGGTCGGCGTCGGGCGACAAGGCGCGCCGACCCCCTCCGGCCTCGGTCAGATCAGCGAGATCGTCACGTCCGACGCCGGGCACACGTACCTAACCAGCCTCCAGTCGGAGGTGATCGACTCGTACGCCGGCTCGGGGTTCGCGGCGACGGCCCTGCACGCCGACCCGCATCACGGGGCGACGGTCGGTCGCGCGCTCTCCGACGGCTGTGTCCGCCTCCGGCCGGAGGACTTCGCCGTACTGGACGGGTTGCCGCTCGGGACGCCCGTCGTCATTCGGGGTTGAGGCCGCACACGTGAGGCCTCACCCCTGGGCCCCCGAGTGAGTCGGGCCATCGGAGGCCCGGTCGCCGCGCCGCCTGCCAGGCGCCGCCGTGGCGCGTGCCGCGCCCGCCGAGCGAGCAGGAGGGTGTCGCTGCTGGGCAGGTGCCCCCGGCGGCGTCGAGAATGCGCAGACGTGGCCCGCGCGCGGGCCGACCAGCAGCTCGCGCGGAGGTCAGGATGCCCATCGCCGTCACCGGGGACGACTTTCGGCTCGACACGGCCACGACGAGCTATTGGCTCCGGCGCACGCCGTTCGGGCACCTGGAGCACCTGTACTACGGCCCGCGGCTGCCGGCGGGAGACGCCGAGCCGGTCGCGCTCAAGCGCACCGCCGTGCTGGGCGCCTCGGTCGACTACGACCCGGGCGACCCGCTGTACTCGCTCGACACCCTGCCGTTGGAGTGGTCCGGCCAGGGGTATGGCGACTACCGCTTCAGCCCCGTCGAGGCGCGTATGCCGGACGGCGTCTTCGCCTCCGATTTCACCTATGTGGGCCACGAGGTGGTGGCCGGCTGCGTCCCGATCGACACGCTGCCCTCGGCGTACGACGGCGACCAGACGCTGCGCGTCACCCTGGCCGACGAGGCCACCGGCGTCGAGTTGGACCTGTACTGGACCGTCTTCGAGGCGGCCGACGTCGTGACCAGGCGGGCGGTGCTGCGCAACGCCGGATCGGACCGGCTGACGCTGCGTCGGCTGCTCAGCGGCATGGTCGACCTGCCGAACCGCGACCTGGAGCTGCACACCTTCGACGGCGGCTGGATCAAGGAGGCCCACCGGCATGTGCGGCCACTGACGTATGGGACGCACCTCAACGGCTCGACGACCGGGGCGAGCTCGAACCGGCACAACCCGGGGTTCCTGCTGGCCGAGTCGACCGCGACGCAGGACGACGGTTGGGTGTTCGGGGTCAACCTGATCTACAGCGGCAACCACCTCGGCGTCGTCGAGCTGAGCAACCACGACCTCGCGCGCGTGGGCGTCGGCATCCACCCCGACCGCTTTGAGTGGGTGCTGGAGCCGGGGGAGGCGTTCGAGACCCCCGAGATGGTGCTCACGGTCAGCGACCGCGGGCTCAACGGGGCCAGTCACCACTTCCACGACTTCGTGGGCCGTCACGTGGTGCGCGGACCCTGGCGGGACCGGGAGCGGCCCGTCCTCCTCAACAACTGGGAGGCGCACTTCTTCTCGTTCACCGAGTCGACGCTGCTCGATCTGGCCAAGCGCGCGAAGGCGATCGGCGTCGAGCTGTTCGTGCTCGACGACGGCTGGTTCGGGGCGCGTGACAGCGACAGCGCCGGACTCGGCGACTACGAGGTCAACCGCCGCAAGCTGCCCGGTGGACTCGACCGGTTCGCGACCAGGCTCAAGCGCCTCGGCCTGGACTTCGGGCTCTGGTTCGAGCCCGAGATGGTCAATGAGGACTCCGACCTGTTCCGCGAGCACCCCGACTGGGCGGTGCGGACCCCGGGGCGGCGCACCACACGCGGGCGCAACCAGCTCGTGCTGGACCTGTGCAACCCGAAGGTGCAGGACCACATCATCGAGTCCGTGGGCCGCGTGCTCGACTCGGCCGACATCACCTACGTCAAGTGGGACATGAACCGGCACGTCAGCGACGCGTACTCGCCGACGCTGACCCACCAGGGCGAGTTCCACCACCGGTACGTGCGCGGCCTGTACCGGGTGCTGCGGGAGATCTTCGAGCCGCGCCCGCACATCCTGCTCGAGTCGTGCTCCTCGGGAGGCAACCGGTTCGACCTGGGGATGCTGTGCTTCTCCCCGCAGATCTGGGCGTCCGACGACACCGACCCCGTCGAGCGCCTCAAGATCCAAGAAGGCCTGTCCTACCTGTACCCGCCGTCCACCTGGGCAGCCCACGTCTCCGGCGCCCCGCACCAGCAGACGCTGCGCGCGACGCCGCTGAGCACCCGCTTCAACGTCGCCGCGTTCGGGGTGCTCGGCTACGAGCTGGACCTGAAATACCTGGGACGCCTGGAGCTCAAGGAGTTGCGCGAGCAGGTCGACTTCTACCGGCGCCACCGCCGCACCCTGCAGTTCGGGCGGTTCTCGCGGGTGCGCGTGCCCAAGGGCAACAAGGTCCAGTGGCAGGTCGTGGCGCGCGACGGCGCGAGCGCCGTGACCGGGTACTTCCAGACCCTGGCCCAGGCGTCCGAGGGCTTCGACCGCCTCCGCGTCATCGGGCTGGCGCCCACCGAGCGGTACCGGATCGAGACACGGCCCCAGTACCTGCCCCTGCGCCGGTTCGGCGAGCTCGTCAAGCACATCCTGCCCGTCGAGCTCAACCCGGACGGCCTGGTCATGCGCACCGCCGGGAAGGTCCGCAACGTGCCCGACGACGTCGAACGGTACGACGCGAGTGGCGCGATGCTCGCCTCCGGCGTGTTGCTGCACAACCAGTTCGTCGGCAGCCACTACAACGAGCAGACCCGCCTGCTGGGCGACTTCGGCTCAAACCTCTACGTCGTGGAGCTCATCGATGAGTGACTACCGCCGCAACCGCTGGACGTTCGGCGTCGGCACGATCGGGCGGGACATGCTGTACACGCTCATCAGCATGTTCCTGATCGTGTACCTGACGAACGTCGCCGGCCTGACCACCCGGGAGCTGGCCTGGACCACGGGCGTCGTCGTCGGCCTGCGCGTGCTCGATGCCGTCACCGACCCGCTCATGGGCGTGGTGGTCGACAACACGCGCACCCGGTGGGGCAAGCACAAGCCGTGGATCCTCGGCGGAGCGCTGCTCAGCGGCCTGCTGACCGTCCTGATCTTCGTCGACCCCGGCCTCCACGGCGCCGCCCGGGTCGCGGCGTTCGCGGCGCTGTTCTTCCTGTGGTCGGTCAGCTACTCGCTCAACGACATCGCCTACTGGTCGTACGTCCCCGAGCTCTCCACCGACCTCAGGGAGCGGGAGAGCATCGGCGCCAAGGCCCGCATCTTCTCCCTCGTGGGCGTGTTCTTCGTGGTCGCCGGGATCGTGCCGATCACCTCCGCGCTGGGCGGCGACGACGAGCGACGCGGCTGGCTCCTGTTCGCGGTCCTCGTCGTCGCCGTGCTGTGGGCCGGGCAGGCCGTCACGCTGCTCGGCGTCCGCGAGCCGCAGGGGCCCGAGCACCAGCGCGAGCGGACGTCTTTCCGGGACTTCGTCCGCGCCATCGGCCGCAACGACCAGCTCCTGTGCGTCGCCGTGGCGATGGGCCTGTTCATGATCGGGTACACGACCACGACGTCGTTCGGCCTGTTCTACTTCCAGTTCGTCTACGGCGACGAGGCGATGTTCTCGATCTTCGCGATCGTGCTGGGCGTCTCGCAGATCGCCTCGCTCCTGCTGTTCCCCAAGGTCTCGGCGCGCATGCGCCGCAAACGGCTGTACCTGTGGGCGACGGTCCTCGTCGTGGCCGGGTATGTGCTGTTCTTCGTCGCCCCGACCGGCACCATGGCCGTCATCGGGGTGGCCGGCGTGCTCATCTTCGTGGGGCAGGCCGCCATCCAACTCCTCATGCTGCTGTTCCTGGCCGACACGGTGGACTACGGCCACTGGAAGCTCGGCAAGCGCAACGACTCGGTGACGTTCTCGCTGCAGCCCTTCATCTACAAGGCCGGCGGGGCCGCCGCGACCGGCGTCGTCGGGCTGACCGCGATCCTCACCGGCCTCAATGACCGCGCGGTGGGCGACCTGCTCGAGGGTGCGCCCCTCCTCGGCTTCAAGGGCGCGATGCTCGCGCTGCCGCTGGTGTGCGTCGTCGGCGGCTACCTGGTGTTCCACCGTTGGTACCGCATCGACGAGACGGCCTACGCCGCCGTCCGCGCCGACCTGGCCGCGCGCGAGGGCCAGCGCTCGGCGCCGGTGGCGCCGTGACCCTCACCATGCGCAGCACGCTCGGCGAGGTCTACGCCCACCCCGTCGGCCACGACGCGCTCGACAAGGTCCTCCTCCAGGTCGGGCGGTCGCCGCGGTGGCTGACCAATCCCGTGGTCTCGCGCCTGCGGCTCTCGACCCTCGCCACCCTCGCCCGGCGCGTGGCGCCGCCGTCGTTCTTCGAGGCGTTGCTGCGACTGCTGAACTCCGAGCCGTCCCGCTACGAGGACCACGGGCCCGGGCCCCGCGCATGGTGGAAGGAGGCCGTCTTCTACCAGGTGTACCCGCGCAGCTTCCAGGACTCCGACGGCGACGGCGTCGGCGACCTGCGCGGCGTCATCCAGCGGCTCGACCACCTGCGCGACCTCGGCGTCGACGCCCTGTGGCTCTCGCCCATCTACGACTCCCCGAACGACGACAACGGCTACGACATCCGCGACTACCGCGCGATCATGGCCGAGTTCGGTGACATGGCGGACTTCGACGAGCTCCTGGCGCAGGTCCACGCGCGCGGCATGCGCCTGATCATGGACCTGGTGGTCAACCACACCTCCGACGAGCACCCCTGGTTCCAGGCGGCGCTCGCGGACCCGACGTCGCCGTACCGCGACTACTACGTCTTCCGCGACGGCGTCGACGGCGGGCCGCCCAACAACTGGACCTCGTTCTTCTCCGGCTCGGCGTGGAGGCGGGTCCCGGACGGGCAGTACGCCCTGCACCTGTTCTCCGGCAAGCAGATGGACCTCAACTGGGAGAACCCGGACCTGCGCGCCGACATCGCGCAGATGGTCCGCTGGTGGCTGGCCAAGGGCGTCGACGGCTTCCGCCTCGACGTCATCAACTACATCTCCAAGCAGCCCGGCCTGCCGCCGGGCGACCCCACCATCGGCGCCCTGATGGGGTTCACCGGTGTGGAGAACTACGTCTACGGCCCCCGCCTGCACGAGTTCCTGCGCGAGCTGCGTGCCGCGGCGTTCGAGCCGTTCGACGCGTTCAGCGTGGGGGAGACGCCCGGCGTCGGGCTGGAGCAGGCCACGTTGCTGACGGCCGCCTACCGCCGCGAGCTCGACATGGTGTTCTCCTTCGACCACCTGGAGACGCCCGGCCACACACGGTTCGACGACTACCGGTACGACCTGAACTACCTCAAGGCGTACCTGATGCGCTGGACGCGGGACTACCCGTCGTCGTGCTGGATGTCGCTGTTCTACGACAACCACGACAACCCGCGCATGATCTCGAAGGTCAACCCCGACCCGGCCCACCGCGAGGCGCTGGCCAAGCTCCTGGCGACCATCCAGCTCACCAGCCGCGGCACGCCGTTCCTGTTCCAGGGCCAGGAGATCGGCATGGTGAACCAGCGCTTCACCGACATCTCGCAGGTGCGCGACGTCGAGAGCCTGAACCTCTACGACTCGCTGCTCGCCGACGGGCAGACGCCGCAGGCCGCGTTCGCGACCGTGCTCGCCGGCACGCGCGACCACGCGCGCACCCCGATGCAGTGGACGCCGGACGAGCACGGCGGCTTCTGCGGGGTCGAGGGCGCCGTCCCCTGGATCGAGGGCGACGGCGACCACCGGTTCTGCAACGTGCGCGACCAGGCCGCCGACGACGACTCGGTGCTCGCGTTCCATCGACGGTTGATCGCGCTGCGCCGCGCCACCCCGGCGCTGGTCTACGGCGACGTCCGCTTCGTCGAGGCCCGGCGGCGGGGCTATCTCGGGTACGTGCGCGCGCTGGACGGCGAGGCGTACCTCGTGGAGTGCAACCTCACCGACCGCCCGCAGCCGACGCCGCGGCGACACGCGAGGCTGGAGCCCGTCGTCGGCTCGCACGGGACGCCGCTGGCGTGGCTGCGCCCGTACGAGTCCGTGGTGTACCGCGTGCTGCGCTGAGCCCTACTGGCAGTCGCACACGCCCGTCGCCGGGAGCTGGGTGAAGCACGAGGGGCAGAAAACGGGGGTGGGCTCCTCGCGCGTGGAGCGCGACGTCCGCGTGCTCGTGGCCCGCGTGGCCGCTGGTCGGGGGCTGGTGGCCCGGGCGCGGGGGGACCGCGTGCTCGACGTCCCGGCCGCGCGCGTGCCCGACGATCCCGACGCCCCCAGGCAGAACCGCGACAACTGCTCCCCGGCGGTGGTGTCGACCTTGGCCAGGAGGCGGGGCAGCCAGGTGCCGTGCGGCTGACCGGTGACGACCCCCGAGCGCTCCTGCACGGTGCGCACCAGGTCGTCCTGCGTGAGGCGTGTGTTCGCGGCCGCGGCCGCCTCCAGAGCCTCGGCGGCGACCGGAGCCCAGGCCCGCATGGCGTCACCCCAGGTCATCGACAAGCCGTCAGAGACGCGGTAGATGCTCGGTCGTAATTCGGCTCCAGTCACCCACCGAGCCTACCCGCGCGTGAGCGCTGCCCGGTCCGGCCTTGCCGCTCCGGCGCGGGGCATGACGCGCGTCCCCACGCGGTCGCATGCGTGCAGCGGCAGGGCGCCGGGGTGGGTGAGTGTTGTCCAGGTCGCCTTGGCGCGGCAGGGTGAGGGCCATGACGGACGACGGGGTGGTGCGGGCCGACGAGCACTGCGTGGAGGTCGTCGGCGCCTCAGCGGCGCCCGGGGCGACGTCGGACGTGGTGGGCGGCCTCGTCGCCGGCCTGGTGCGCGGTCCGCTGCGGATTCTGACCGGGGTGGCGTGCGGGCCCGTTCGGGTTGCCCTCAGCGCGCGCCCCCACCCTGCCGAGGACCCCGATCCCGGGTGGGAGGACGTGGCCGAGGTGAGTGTGCTCGCGGGCAGCAGGTCAGTTCTCCGGCCTGGGCCTGTCACCGTCGCCGACCCCGGCGGGCGGGCCGCAGCCGGGCAGGAGCGGCTCGACGCCTTCGGCCCGGGCTGGTACCGGCTGCGTGTCCACGCCCGGGGCAGGGACCGGCGCTATGACCACGTCGTCGAGGATCCGGTTGAGGAGTATCTCGTCGTCGCCTGGCCCCAGGCCGAACCGCAGCCGGCGCGGCCGGTCGCCGTCGGCTCGCGCACGGCGAGAGGGGCGTCGCGGACCTGGCCCGCCGTGACGGCCCGCGGCGCCCTGAGGAGTGCTCCCAGCGCCGTCGGCGAGCGGGCCCCAGCCGTCACCTCGCGTCCCGACGCGACGGCGCCCGACGCCACGCGCGACGCCGTGGCGCGGAACCTGGAGGCGATGCGGGTCCGCTCGTCCGCAATGACGGACACCGGACACAGACTCCTGGCACAGCGCAACCTTGAGACGGTCACTCGGCGCCACCGCACCCCGGCGCCCCTGCGCGTCAGAGAGCTGAGCGCCCAGGACGCTCCGCTCGCGCAGGCGCTGCTCGTTTGGGACCCGGGCTACAGCGAACGGGTCACCGGCGCCGCGCCCGCACCATCCGACGGCGAGCGCCTGTTCGCCGCGCGGCCCCCGGGCGTCGGAGCTGACGCGAAGGCCGTGCTGGGGTTCTTCGACGATGCGAGCCCGCGCGACGGGCAAGGGCTTGTCGCGCTGGTCGACCTGGTGCGCGGGTATCCGGCGCCCGACGTCGCCTTCATCGGGCTGCTCATGGTCGACGGCCGTCGACAGGGCCGCGGGTACGGGCGCGCGGCCTACCTGCTGGCCGAAGACCACGTGCGTCGTGCCTGGCCCGAGGTTCGCACGCTGCGGCTCGCCATCGTGGACACCAACGCTCCGGGCGCCGTTCCGTTCTGGGAGTCGTTCGGGTTCCGCGCCACGGGGCAGACCAAGGCGTTCGACGCGGGCCTGGCCACGACCGCCCGCCTCTACGAGCTGCGCATCCGCTGAGGCGGCCGATCTGATCGGCGCTGCGGCGATGGTCCGAGCGCTGAGCGGAGCGCGGCCGCGCGCGCACTGCCCGGGTGGCCCGTTCAGCCGAACCGCGTCAGCAGGGCGCGCATCGCGTCGATCTCGACGCCCTGCTCGGTGATGACGTGGTGGGCGAGCGCGTCGACGAAGGCGTTGTCCCCCTGGTCGACGGCGACCCGCGCCATCGCGATCGCCCCTTGGTGGTGGGGGATCATCCCCACGAGAAAGTCGTGCGTCGCGGCCCCGGGACTCATGTCCATAGGGCCGTCGTCGTGCGGCATGGGCCCCATGCCGTCGCCGACCGCCGCCATCGCCTCGTCCGCGGGGCGCCAGGCGTCGAGCTCGGGGTACGCCGTGTCCCACGCGTCCAGCCACTCGGTCATCAGGTCGATCTCGCGCTGCTGGTCGCGCTCGACCCACTCCCCGAGCTCACGGATCTGCGGGTCGAGCCCGTCCACCGTGAGCAGCATCTGGGCCATCTCCACAGCGGCCCGATGGTGGGGGATCATCCGCACGGCGAACGCGAGGTCGACGTCGGTGGGCAGCACGTCGGCTGGCCCGCTGCGCACGGAGCCCGGGTCGAACGCCTGGAACCCGAAGCCGCCGCCCGTCGCAGCGGGGCTCGGCGTCGCCGTCGGGCCCGACGGCGAGGCCATGGAGTGCGTGGCATGGTCCATCCCCGCGGTGTGCTCCATCGGAAGCCCACAGGCGCTGAGGGCCAACGCGCACACGATTGCGAGAGAGGCTACGGCTCCGGTCCGCACGGTCAAGATCCTCCAGATGGTCGGGCACGACGGCGCCTGGCCCGCGGGGCGAGCGCCCCGCGGGCCAGGCGCCAGGGTCACTTCGCTCGGATCGGCGTCGAGGTCGCCGTCCCGATCGAGCCTCCGGGCAGTTGCTGCCCGGGGGCGGTGTCGGGCTGGGCCGTCACCGTGACGCTGACCTTGGCGCCCGCGAGCGCCTTGGTGACCTTGAGGGTGTTCTCCTCGGTGGGCTCGCCGTGCGGTTTGCCGTTGACGAGCCACTGGTAGGTGAAGCGGTAGGCGCTCACCTGCTCGGGCACGAACGGCTGGTCGCCCTCGGTGTCCGGGTCGGCGTCGACGAGCGAGTCGGCGTCGTCGATGGTCGACGTCATGATCTCGGGCGCCCACGTGCCCGGCGACGCCGTGATCGTGCTGCCGGCCTGCGAGAGGCGCGGCTTGCTCGTGGCCTGCGGGGTCACGCACACCGCGTGCATGGTGGCGCCGACGTCGCCGTTGACGCACGCACGGTTGTCCGGGTGGACCGGCGCGGTCGCGGTGAAGTCACGCGGGTAGAGCGTGAACGCCTGCCAGTGCGTGGGCATCGGGGACTGGTCCTCGTCGCGGACGACGTGGTGGAACCCGACGTTGACCCACGCGACCGGGTCGGTCAGGGGTTGCGCGTCGGACACGTAGTCAACCAGCGACTTGCCCGCCGACGCCGCGCAGTCGCCAGTGGCGACGTTGTAGCTGGCGTAGACCTCGCAGGGGTTGGCCTGGGAGAACGTGATCAGCGGAGAGGTGACCGGGTTGGCGTCGTACGTCTGGATGTTGCCGAAGACGAAGTCGTAGCCGCGGGCGTGCCCGTCGGCGTTCAGGCTGTCCGGGTTGCTGACCGTGTAGTACGTCGTCGCGGCGTCCGGGGCGTGTGACCCTCCGCCGAAGGAGGCCTCGGTCGTGATCGGCGTCCCGGCCAGCTCCATGACCTTCGACTCGACGTTCGGCTCGCCGTACTCGCCGGGCACCAGGGTGTTGTCACCGACGAACTGCGACGTGTAGCGGGTGGCGACCTGGCCGCTGGTGGAGCCGTCGATGCCGAAGTCGACCTTCCAGATGGCGTTGTGCCAGTGGTTCGCGGCGAAGTCCGACGCGCCCGTGCCCAGCGGCCACCCCGCGGCGGCGCCACTGCCCATCGCGTCCGGTGAGGTGCAGGCCAGATCCTCGGACGCGTCCGTGTCGGGCAAGTCGTAGACCTCTGTGTCGTCGCACTCCGGCGCCTCGTAGCGGTCGCCCGCCGCCGAGACGAAGTCGTTCGGGGAGATGTCACCGGTGGCGCCCAGGGACACCTCGATCGAGCCGTTGTCGGAGAGCGTGAACTTCTGGACGTACTCGTACCAGTCGACCTTCGAGACCGAGTACACCTGCAGGCCTTGGGTCGGCTCGGAGTACAGCGCGTTGTCCGACCAGTCGCCCCAGGTCTGCTCGTGTGAGCGCGCGCCGAGCGGCGAGGAGACGTCGGTGACGCAGATGCCGGGGATCGTGCGGCTTCCCGCCGCGGTCCACGTCTCGTCGTCGGCCTCCCAGGTCTGCTCGACCGGGATGGTGTAGAGCGACCCGTCCTTGACGGTCTGCCGCGTCGCGGGGCAGTCCTGCGCGGACAGCGACTGCAGGAAGAGCTTGCCGAATCCGTAGGTGGTCACGTCGTTCCAGACCTCGCCACCGTGGTCGTAGGGGACGTTGAGCTGGCCGAGGGCGAGCTCGTCGAGCACCTTGATGAAGGCGGCGTCCTGCGCGGCCTTGAACCAGACGTTCTTGAGCACCGTGCCGCGCTGGGACTCGCTGACGGCGCAGAATGCCCACGAGGAGCCGGACTCGAACGTCTTGACGATGGCCTGCGGGTCGGAGCAGCCGAGGTCGGGCACGCCCACGGCCGACGCCGCGGCGCCCGCGCCCTGCGCGCCTTGCGCGCACACAGCCAAACCGGCGACGACGAGCGACGCCGTCACAGCCGCGCCGATGATCGCTCCGATGCGCCGAGCCCGGCGCGGGGTCGCTTGATGGGTCATGGCCCTCCTTTGTCAGTCTTGCTCGATGGCGGCGCCGGCGGAGAGGTCCACCACCGGGTTGGTCGCGGTCAGGCGCAGGCCGTCGTCCGTGGTGATCTGCAGGCGCGCGCACCGGTGCGTGGAGCAGGCGTCGTCGGCGCCGCCGGGGGCCGGGGGCACGTGTGCACCGCCGAGCACCTCGAGCTGGTCGGCGGAGGTCAGCTCCTCTCCCGTGCCGGCGGCGTACGCGTCTCGCCAGGGTTGGCCGACCGGCGAGGCGAGGAGGATCTCGGTGGCGCGCCGGGTCTCGCGAGCGTTCGGTGGGGGCTGGGAGCCCTCGGAGGTCTCGACCCGCGCGCTGCCCGTCCGGAGATCGACGTGGACGGTGTACAGGACGTCGGCGGCGTAGTCGTAGAGCAGGGCTGTCGCGTGCCTACCCTCGGTCGCGCTCAGATCGGGGTCGATCGTGATGACCTCCGGCCCCTGGCCACCGGTCACGTCGCGAGCCGTGCCAGGGACGCCCGACGCGGAGGAGGCGAGGGATCGGACGTAGCCGTACTCGGCGTCGGACAGGGGGTCGAAGGTCTCGCCCAGATGCGTCGGCGCGGCGGTCGGCAATGCGCCCACACGGATGACGGCCTGAGCCGAGGCGAAGGGATCGTCGTGGCTGGTGCACCCCACGAGCCCGGCGACGAGCGCGACACAGCCCAGGACTCCCAGGACGCCTCGGTGGCGACGAAGCCGTTGCGGCAATCTCGATCCCTTCGCTCGCACTTCCTCGGAGCCCGTCGCGGGCTGCGAGGTCGTGGCCACGGTAGGGACGGCATGTCTCCCGCAAGCCGCCACCCGGTTTCCTGGGCGTTACGAACCAGCGGCTCGCTCGGGCGCCAGCGCCTGTGTGCCGATCACGCGCAGCAGCGCGAGCTTGTCCGCGGCCTCGGTGCGCGGCGGCGCGGTCAGCACCAGCAGGCACTGCGACTGGTCCTCGGTGAACAGCACCGTGCAGTCGACCTCAAGCTCGCCCAGCTCCGGGTGCACGAGCACCTTGTGGTCCTCGAACCGGCGCGCGACCTCGTGCCGGTCCCACAGCGCGGCGAAGTCGGGGCTCTCGCGCCGCAGCGCCCGCACCAGCTCGCCCGCACGCGAGTCGGGCCCGTACAGGTCGAAGGCCACCCGCAGGTTCGCGACCTGGGCGCGCCCCTGGCGCTCGCGGTCGCGGGCCGGGTAGAGCTCCTGCTCGCCGGGCCGCACGAACCAGCGGTAGACCTCGCTGCGCATCAGCCCCGTGTACGCCGTCCTGTCGCCGAACAGCGCCGTCGCGGGCTCGTTGGCCACGAGCGTCTCCCCGAGCGCCGACAGGATCAGCGCCGGGGTGTCGCCGAGCCGGTCGAGCACGCGCAGCAGAGCCGCCGACACGTGGCCGCTCACCACCGTGCGGTCGGGCGCCGCGCGGCCCGCGAGCCGGAACAGGTGGTCGCGTTCGTCGTCGGACAGGCGCAGCGCCCGTGCGAGCGAGCCGAGCATCTGCTCGCTGGGCTGCGGCCCGCGTCGCTGCTCAAGGCGCGTGTAGTAGTCGGCGCTCATCGCGGCCAGCGCCGCGACCTCCTCGCGCCGCAGCCCCGCGGTGCGTCGTCGGGCGCCGACCGGCAGCCCGACGTCGGCGGGTCGCACCGCCTCACGCCGCCGCCGCAGGAAGTCCGCGAGGCCTGCCCTGTCCATCCGCTCCATGCCCCCATGGTCCGCCGCCGACGACGCCCGCCGCGAGCGCCCAGGCAGGGATCGCCGGTCCCCCGATGAGGGGTCCTCTCCCGCGCGCGGCGGGGCGGCCGCAGGGTGGAGGCATGAACATCACCGGCAACACCGTCTTCATCCCCGGCGCCACCAGCGGCATCGGGCTGGCTTTGGCCCTGCGGCTGCAGGCGAGGGGCAACACCGTGATCGTCGGCGGGCGGCGCACCGAGCGGCTCGAGCGCATCGTCGCCGAGCACTCCGGACTCGACGCCGTCCGGATCGACACCGCGGACGGGGACTCGATCCAGACCGCCGCCACGCAGGTGCTGGCCGACCACCCCGATCTGAACGTCGTCGTCGCCATGGCGGGCATCATGCAGGCCGAGGACTGGACCGGCCCCGACTTCCTGGCCACCGCCGAGCGCACCGTGACCACCAACCTGCACGGCCCGATCCGCCTCGTCGCGGCATTCGTCGAGCACCTGCGCACGCGCCCCGGAGCCGTGTTCGTGACCGTCTCGAGCGGACTGGCGCACGTGCCGCTGCGCGTCACGCCGACCTACAACGCGACCAAGGCCGCGATCCACCAGCTCTCGGAGGGCATTCGGCTCCAACTCGAGCCGGCCGGGGTGCAGGTGATCGAACTGGTGCCGCCGGCGGTGCGCACCACGCTCATGCCGGGACAGGAGGACAGCCCCATCGCGCAGCCGCTCGACGCGTTCGCCGACGAGGTGATGGACCTGCTCGAGGCCCAGCCGGACGCGCACGAGATCCTGGTCGAGGGTGTGGGCTTCCTCCGGTTCGCGCGGGAGCGCGGTGTCTACGACGCGACCCTCGCGCGCCTCAACGCCAGCGACCCGCACGCGGCGCGCGTCTGACCCGGCTCGGGTCCGTGTCTCTGGGCTGTGGCCTCAGCCGAGTCGCTTGGGGCCGAGGTAGCTGCCGCCGGTTGCGTCGAGGACGTTCGCCGTCAACCACCCACTGGCGTCAGAGGCCAGGAACGTGACGACGTCGGCGACGTCCTGCGGTGTGCCGACCCGCTCGATCGCCTGGTTCGCGGCCACCGCGGCCTGGGCCTGGGGATGGTCGAGGAAGGCGGCCATGCGTTCGGTGCGCGTGGGACCGGGGGAGACCATGTTGATGGTGATGCCGCGCGCTCCTAGGTCGTTGGCGGCGTTACGGGTCAGGTTCTCCATCGCCGCCTTGGTCATCGCGTAGGCCAGCTCGCCGGGCAGGGCGATGCGGGTGGCGCCCGAGCCGATGTTGATGATGCGCCCACCGGCGCTCATGAGCGGCAGCGCCCGTTGGATCAGGAAGAACGGCGCCCGAACGTTCACGGCGAACAGCCGGTCGAACGCCTCGGGGGTCTCGCCGTCGATGCCGCCAGCGGACTCGCTGATGGCCGCGTTGTTGACGAGGATGTCGAGGCGGGGTCGACCCAGGCGTTCGCGCAGCCCCGCCTCCAAGGCGGAGATCACCGTGTCGACGTCGCCGTCGTCGCCGAACCTGCCGCGAACGGGGAGGGCGGACCCGCCCGCCTGCTCGATGTCGGTGACCACCTCCTTGGCGGCGGCGTCGTCCTCGGCGTAGTGCACGGCGACCAGCGCGCCCTCGGCGGCCAGGCCGAGACAGATCGCACGGCCGATTCCCCGCGAGCCGCCGGTGACCAGCGCCACGTTGCCTGTCAGCGTGCCCATGACGCATCCCCTTACTGTTTGTCAGATAATCAGTAAGGTGGACGCTACACACGGTGGGAGCGTCGAGCAACGGAAAGGGCGACCTTGATGGATGTGCTCTGGGGGCGCAAGGCGCCGCGCGGTCGCGGCCCGCGGCCCCAGCTCACGGTGGAGCAGATCGTGGGCGCGGCAGTCGAGATCGCCGACGCCGACGGGCTGGCGACGGTCACGATGCAGCGCCTGGCAGACCGCTTCGGGTTCACCGCGATGTCGCTGTATCGGTACGTCCCAGGGCGCCCGGAGCTGGTCACACTCATGATCGACGCCGCGATGGGCGCGGCGCCGGCCGGCGACAGGCCCGAGGAGTGGCGGCTGGCGCTGCACGCCTGGGCGATCGACCTGCACACCGTCTTCCGCCGTCACCCCTGGCTGGCGTCGGCCACCCTGCAGGCGCGACCCCTCGGGCCCCACGAACTGAGCTGGATAGAGCGAGCCGTGGCCACGCTGCGCGGCACCGGGCTCACCGGTCCGGAGCAGGTGGACGCCGCCCTGGTGATCGTCGGGCACCTGCGCACCGCGGTGCAGGCCGAGGCCGGCATCGCAGCCGACGACGGCGCCCGCCTGGCCGCAGGGCTCCACGAGACGCTCCGTGAGCACGCGACCGACTTCCCGGCCCTGGCCGAGGCCGCCGCGGACGGCGCCTTCGGCCCACATGACAACGACGGGTTCGCCTTCGGCCTGCGATGCATCCTCGACGGCCTGGCGGCGACCATCGCCGCTCGCGACGAGGCCCACTGAGTCACGGCCGCGACGCGCGTGATCATCGCCCCGGTGCTCTCTCGTGCCGCCGCAACTCCGGTCGACCGGGACTGCGGGCCGTCTCCCCGCAGCCAGCCGCCCTCACCGGCCGACGGGGACGCGGTCCCATCTGGACAGGTCGGCGTCGACGTCGTCGTGGTGCAGGGCGACGAACCGCTCACCCGTGAGCTCGACGGCCTCGATCCGGTCGGTCCGGAACCCGCGCACGCCTCCGCCCGGCCGGGACCACGCCACCAGGTACCAGAACCCGTCACCGTGCAGGAGCCGCAGCGGTTCGACGTCGCGCACGGCCGCGCGGTACCGAAGACGCACGACCTCGCGTCTGGCGATCGCGCCTGGCAGCAAGGCCACGCCAGGGGTTGGTGGGACTCGTCGTGGCCGCAAGACGGCGTCGACCGGGACCACGCCCGCGGACACCTCCGCGCGAACCGCGTCCGGCGCCGCCGCGAGGATGCGGTCGCGTGCGCGGCGGGCGGCCGCCTCGAACGGCGACCCGGTGAGCAGGTCGAGCGCGACGGCGGCGGCCAGCGCCTCGTCGGCGCGGAAGTTGAGCGGCGGCAGCGAGTAGTCCGCGACCACGCAGTGCCCGCCGGACCGACCGTCGACCGCGTAGAGCGGAACACCGGCCGCGCGAAGTGCGGCCAGGTCCCGCTCGATCGTCCTGCGCGAGACGCCGAACTCGCCCGCGAGCCGCTCGGCGGACACCGGCCGCGGCGCTCGGGCGCGCAGGTGGTCGACGACGGCGTGGAGTCGCTCGGACCGCTTCACCCGCACCAGGCTGCCAGCGGCCGGTGACAGGCGGCCACGGTCAGGCCAGCGGCCGGCCCGCGGTGACCGACCAGACGTGGGCCGCCCGCCCGTCGTCGCCCAGGTCGAAGACGTCGATGCCGCCGACGCGCACGCCCGCGGCGTCGTCGTCGGCCCGCCAGACGCACACGGCGTGGCCCGGCCCAGAGCGCTCGACCGTGGTGGCGTAGCGCAGGCCGTCCCGCCCCGCGCGGAAGGCGCCGATGAACTCGGCCAGCGCCTCGGGGCCGCGTAGCGCGTCGGCGTCGGCGGCGAGGGCGGGGTTGCCGAATCGGATCGTGAAGTCGTCGGTGACAAGCCAGGGGGCGAGGCCGAGTTCGCCGTTCCAGAGCCGGCCCCAGCCGTCGATCAAATCGTGCGCGGACAGTCGCGTGGTGGTCATGGCCCCACGATCGCAAGCCGGGGCGACAGCGTTGTGTCGGGGTTTGTCGAGGCCCGCGCTCGCGGCCGACGACGCCGTCGGTCCAACGGGCTTCCTTGAGGTGCTCCCCGACGACGAAGGTCTCCAAGGCGTGACCGAACTCGGTCAGCGCAGCGGGCTCGCGGCGAGCGAGTCTCTCAGGAGTCAGGCGTAGGAGGCGGGACGAGACGCCCGCGCGCTTCAATGAGTGGCAGCGTGTGGGCCTGCCGTACCGTCGACAGCTCTTGGACGTCTCGTTTAAGAGTGAGGCGTACGTCGTCGTCGATCCAGCGCCCGTGGGCGCGGTCGGTGGGCGCCGCGAGCGCCAAAGGGAAGCCGCCGAGCGCGACCCGGACGGCGTCGTCCTCGCAACGTGTCATCGAGTCGGTACCCGCGGCGAACGCGGCCCCAGTGTCTGGATCGGCGAGGAGCCGCACAAGGCAGAAGCTCCGCAAGCGCCGCACCGTGAGCTCCGGAACTGCCGGCACGCGGGGCGACGCCCTCGAGCCCCGCCGTCTCACCCGCGAGGAGGTCCGCGAGGTAGAGGCCGAACGTGGTCCGGTCGATCGTCCCGGGGATGCGGCTCTTCGGCGAGCGCGCCAGGGGCGCGGTCCCTGCGTTCCCGGTGGCGTCGATGGTGACGACTCGCATGGCCCCCACGGTCCGATCCCTGCGCGTGAGTCGCGCGTCGTCGGCGCGAGGCGCCTCGCGGCCACGCTCACTGCCCGCCCTGCCGCGCTGAGCGAGAGGCCCGAACGTGTCGCCCCCGCGCACCGCGGGGTGGCGCGCTCCGTCGATGCGACATCGTGTTTCGCCGCGCCATAGTACGGTTCTTGCGGAATGAGCACGGGCCTCCGCGAAGGAGCGCCGAAACCTGAGGAGGTGGGCAGCCATGAGTTGCGGTCATAGTCGCAAGAGCTCGCCCCTCCTCTCGCGCGCGCACTAACCCCCGCGCGCCGTTGCGGGGTGTGCCGCCCTTTCCCGCCCCGGGTCCTGTGAACTGACGGGGCGCCTATCTACCCCGCCTTCAGACCCTGTGCCGGTCTCGCCTCCCAGGATGTGCGAAGCATCGCGATCTCGCGCATTCCTTCGTGATTCGGCGCCGACTCCCGCCATTTTTGAGGCGCATTCCCGTACCGCCGTGTCATGCCTTTCTGAGAAGGACTTGGCGTACCCGGAGCTGCCCCAGACGCCTCCTCCTCACGCACAGACCAGGAGACTCCCATGTCCCTCGCCGTCACCACCGTCCAGCCGGTCGCGCCCGCCACCGACGCCGCAGCCTTCGACGCGGCCGCCTTCGAGAAGGACACCGCCGGTCGCATCATGACGACCGCCTACATCGCCCTCGAGCGCAGCCTGACCGCCGCCGAGGCCATCGACGCCGTCCGGGCCCAGGCTCACGACGCCGAGACGATCTACACCCTGTACGTCGTCGGGCACTCGGGCCGGCTTGAAGGGGCGATCTCGCTGCGCGAGCTGCTCGTCGCGGCGCCGACTTCCCTGGTGTCGACGATCATGTCCCAGCCCCCGATCTTCGTGCGCACCGACGCCGACCAGGAGCGGGTCGCCCGTCAGATGGCCGACCTGGACCTCATCGCGATCCCGGTCGTTGACGCGGACACCCGGCTCGTCGGCATCGTGACGGTGGACGACGCGATCGACGTCATAGACGACGAGACCACTGAGGATATGTACAAGGCGGCCGGCCTGGCCGACGTCAGGACCAGCCAGACGGAGGTGTCGCGCTCCGAGCAGATGACGCACGGCAGTCTCTGGTCGATCATGAGGTCCCGCCTTCCGTTCCTCGCCATCACGCTGGTGGGGGGCATGGTCGCCGGCGGCATCGTGGAGGGATTCGAGGAGACGCTCGAGTCGGTCATCGTGGTCGCGTTCTTCATCCCGCTGATCATGGACATGGGAGGGTCGGTCGGCACGCAGTCCTCGACCGTCTTCGCCCGGGCGGTCGCGCTCGGCCACATCGATATCAAGACGTTCCGGAGGCCGTTCCTCAAGGAGGCCGCCGTGGGCGTCACCCTCGGCACGCTCGTGGGCCTCGCCGGCGGCCTCGTGGCCGGCGTCTGGCAGCAGGACCTGTACCTCGGCCTGGCCGTCGGCGGTGCGCTCATCACCACGATGACGCTCTCCGCGATGCTCGGCTTCCTGGTGCCGTGGTTCCTCATCAAGATCGGCACCGATCACGCCTCGGGTGCGGCCCCGATCGTCACGTCGATCAAGGACATCTCCGGGCTGGCGATCTACTTCTCCTTCGTGGCGCTGTTCATGGGCCACCTGATCTGACCTGGGCCCCGCCCACGGCTCGCCCTGCAGGTGCGGCTCGACCGAGCAGCGCCAGCTAGGTCAGCCCGATGCGACTTCGGCGCGCAACGGCCGACTCGTCGAGATCTGCCGCTACGCCCGCACGCCCACGGACGCACGCGTCGTCGCACCCCAGTTCATCGACGAAGGCATCGCCTTCACCGCCATCCTGCACGCAGCGACGAGCTCGACGGACACGGCTGTCACAACAGGACCGGACGCGACCGTCACGCCCGCCGCGCAGGCAATTCTCGACGCGCTGGGCGCCACGCCGGCGACGATCAACGACCTCGCTGAACGCACAGGGAAAGCCGCTCCCGCGCTCCGCAAGACCCTGCGCGCCCTACGCGACGCCGGCCGGGTCGAGCAGATCGGCGGTCCGGGACGCGCCACGACGTACTGGCGCCAGCCCTGAGGGTCCCGCAGGGTCGGCCCACGCGGCAAGAGGGCAGCGGCGTTCGGCGAGGCTGGCGCAAGCAGTGCCCGTGGCCTGGAAGCGCGCTCTCGTCAGGGCCTTGACGCCCCGGTGACCAGCCAGGTGGTCATGCGGTTCTCCTTCGTGCTGGTGATGCGGTGCCTGTCCTCGTGCGTCCGCTCGTTCAGGGCCGCACCAGCACCTTCAGCGCCTCGCGGTCGTTCATCGCCTGGTAGCCGGCGGGCACGTCATCGAGGGAGACGGTGCGGTCGAAGACCTTGCCCGGGTGGATGGTCCCGTCCAGGACCTTGGGCAGGAGCTCCTCGATGTACGCCCGGGCGGGCGCGACGCCGCCGGTGAGGGTGACGTTGCGGAAGAACATGCGCCCGAACCCCACGTTCGCGTCCTGGTACTGCGGCACGCCCACGCGGGAGACGACGCCGCCGGCGCGCACGACGCCGAATGCCTGGTCGTAGGCGGGGGTCAGGCCCACGCACTCCAGGACGACGTGGGTGCCGTCCCCGCCCGTGAGCTCCTTGACCCGCTCGACGCCCTCCTCGCCGCGCTCGGGCACGACGTCGGTCGCGCCGAACTCGACGCCCAGGTCGGTGCGTGCGGTGTGGCGGCCCATGAGGATGATGCGCCGGGCGCCGAGCAGCTTCGCCGACAGGACGGCGGACAGGCCGACCGCGCCGTCGCCGATCACCGTGACCGTCGTGTCCGTGCTCACGCGCCCCTTGGTCGCGGCGTGGTAGCCGGTGCACATCACGTCCGACAGGGTCAGCAGGTCCGGCAGCAGCTCGGAGTCCAGCCCGACGGGCAGCTTGACCAGGGTGCCGTCGGCCTGCGGGACACGCACGGCCTCAGCCTGCCCGCCACCGACGTCGCCCACGCCCCAGGACCCGCCGTGGCGGCAGGAGGTGTGCAGGCCCTCGCGGCAGAAGTCGCACGTGTTGTCCGCCCACACGAAGGGGGCGACGACGAGGTCGCCCTTGCGGACGGCGGCGACGTCGGCTCCCGTCTCCTCGACCACGCCCAGAAACTCGTGCCCCATCGCCGCGACCCCGGAGCGGGTGCCCGACCCGTGGTAGGCGTGCAGGTCGGACCCGCAGACGCAGGACAGCACGATCCGCACGATCGCGTCGGTGGGCTGCAGGATCTTCGGTTCGGCGGTCTCCTCGACACGGACGTCACCGGCGCCGTACATGAACGTTGCTCGCATCTGACCAGGTTGCGGGCTGTGCCCCGTCGGCGGGAGTCACTGTCAGTACCCCCTTGACGCAGGGGGTACCGACAGTGCCTGCCTCGCGGGCCCGGTGGTTCGTACGGTGAAGGCATGACCGTTCCCACCCGGACCCTGAACATCGGCGTCGAGCTGCCCGCCCTGGGCTTCGGCGTCTTCCAGACCACGCCCGAGGAGACGCTCGACGCGGTCACCGAGGCGCTGCGCGTCGGCTACCGGCACATCGACACCGCCGCCGCCTACGGCAACGAGCGTGAGGTCGGCGAGGCGATCCGCCGCTCGGGCGTGGACCGGTCCGACGTCTTCGTCGAGACCAAGGTCTGGATCAGCGACTACGGCTACGACGCCACGCTGCACGCGTTCGACAAGTCCGCCGGCAAGCTGGGCCTGGAGCAGATCGACCTGCTGATCCTGCACCAGGCCCTGCCGTCCCGGTTCGACCTCACGGTCGAGGCCTACCGGGCGCTGGAGCAACTGCAGGCCGACGGCAAGGTCCGGGCCATCGGCGTCTCCAACTTCATGCGCACCCACCTGGAGCGCCTGCTGGCCGAGACGAGCGTGGTGCCGGCCGTCAACCAGATCGAGGTCCACCCCTACTTCCGCCAGTCCGACGTGCTGGCGGCGAACGCCGCCCACCAGGTCCTCTCCCAGGCGTGGTCGCCCATCGGTGGCATCACCGCCTACCGCGGGGCCGGCTCGCGCACCTTCGACGACCCGACGATCGTCGCCATCGCGAAGGAGCACGACAAGAGCGCCGCGCAGGTCATGCTGCGCTGGCACCTGCAGCAGGGTCGTTCGGCCATCCCCAAGTCCACCAAGCCGGCCCGCATCGCCGAGAACTTCGACGTCTTCGACTTCGAGCTCACCGGCGACGAGCTGGCGGCGATCGACGCGCTGGACACCGGTGTGCGCCGCGGGCCGGAACCGGATGCCATCACGCTGGGGACCTTCGGCCGCGAGATCCCCGAGGCGTGATGCGCGGGCTGGCGGAGCCGGCCGTGGCGGTCGACCGCCGCACCGTACTGCGGGCAGGCCTGGCCATCGGCGGGGTGTTGCTGGCGGCGGCCTGCTCCCCACCTGGGCCCGACACCGCGACCTCGACGGCGCCCTCGTCGTCGGGGCCCGCCTCACCCGGCCCGACGACGTCGCCGCGGCCCGCTGAGCCGACGTCGTCGCGCGTGCTCCTGGCCTACTTCTCGCGGGCTGGGGAGAACTACCACCACGGCGACCGGACGATGCTCGACGTGGGCAACACCAAGGTGGTCGCCGCGACGATCGAGCGGATCGTCGACGGTGCGGACCTCGACGTCTACGAGATCGAGGCCGCCAACCCCTACCCCGAGGACTACGAGCAGACCGTCGACCGCAACGTGCGCGAGCAGCAGGACGACGCCCGCCCCGCCATCGCGAACCCGCTGCCCGACCTCGCCGGCTACGACGCCGTGCTGCTCGGCGGCCCGGTGTGGAACGTGCGTGCGCCGATGATCATGCGCACCTTCGTCGAGGGCGCCGGCCTGAACGGTACGACGGTCCACCCGTTCGTCACCCACGCCGGCAGTGGCATGGGCAGGGTGCGGGACGAGTACGTCGAGATGTGTCCCGCCTCCGCGGTCACCGACGGGCTGGCCGTCCGGGGCGAAGAGGCCCGTGAGGTTGAGCCTTCCGTCACCGACTGGCTGCGCGGTCTCGGCCTGCCGGCCGTCCGCGCGCGCCGGAACCAGCCGTTGGCCGGGCCGCGCGCCGAGCGGATGTAGAGGTCGCCGCCGAGGGTCACGTGCCAGATTGTGGTGTACGGGCGCTGGCTCCCGCCCGGACGGCGCGGCGCGACCTCCAGCTCTGTCGCTCGCCCGATGCGGTCGAGCTCGTCCGGGGTCCAGGTGCTCATGCCTCTCCTCGGCTCTCGGCGCCGGCACGGTCTGGCTCGGGCAGCTGTTCGGCGTCCTGGGTCGCTGCCCAGGAGCTCAGGAGCCTCAGGGCGTCAGCGGTGGGCGACCCCGCGGGCGCGGTGTAGACGTTGAGGTACAGCACGGGCTCCGACGGCAGCTTCATGGACTCGAAACTCAGGTCGAGCTGCCCCACGACCGGGTGCCGCAGCCGCTTGCGGCCACTGCGGTGGAACACCACGTCGTGCGACGCCCAGCGCCCGCGGAAGAGCTCGCTGCGCGTCGACAGCTCGCCCACGAGCTGGATCAGCTCCCGGTCGTGCGGGTTGCGGCCGGCCTCAAGGCGCAGCATCGCCGCGGCGTCGTTCGCGACCCGCTCCCAGTCGACGAAGAAGTCCCGCGCCGCCGGGTCCAGGTAGATGAACCGGGTCGTGTTCGCCGGGCGCCGCGGGTCCGCGAACACCGGCGCGTACAGCGCCCGGCCCATGCGGTTGCTCGCGAGGATGTCGTGCCGGCCGTTGCACACCCAGGCGGGCGCGTCGCCGATGGCGTCGAGCATCTGCTGGACCGCGGGACGCACCGCGCCCGTCCTCGCGTGCGTCCGCCGACGCGCCGGCCCGGCGGCTCGCGCCAGGCTGAAGAGATGCTCCCGCTCGGCCTCGTCGAGCTGCAGCGCGCCGGCCAGCGAGTCGAGCACGCCGTCGGAGGCGCCCGAGAGGTTCCCGCGCTCCAGGCGCACGTAGTAGTCGACCGAGACGCCGGCCAGCATCGCGACCTCCTCGCGCCGCAGTCCCTTGACGCGCCGGTTGCCGCCGTAGGCCGCCAGCCCCGCCTGCTCGGGCGCGACGCGTGCCCGCCGCGAGCTGAGGAACTCGCGGACCTCGGCCCGGTGATCGTCGTGGCTCATGGTCCTCCACGCTAGGCGCTCCCACGCCCCCGAGGCAGGTCCTGGCAGTACCTGCCTGAGTGGTGCACACCGAGCCGCGGTCCTGACGCGCTCGTGTGGACGCCCGAACTCTCAGCGGCTTGCTGGACCGCGGCGCAGGTCGTCGAGGTGCGCGGCGAGGGTGCGCTCGTGGACTGGGCGGTAGTCCCACCAGTCGACGCCGACGTTGACGCCCCAGGTGCCGCGCCTGGACTTGCGCTCGCGGTACGCCTCGTGGACGTGGCCGTGCAGCAAGGGGATCCCGCGGTCGCGCAGGCGGAACGCCTCGTACCGGTCGGTGTCGGCGTGGTCGCCGTCGTAGGGGAAGTGGGACAGCATCACGCGGGGGTGCTGTGCGTTCTTCTTCGTCGACGGCAGGGTGGTGACGGCGAAGTCGAGCACGGCGTCGAACCCCGCGTCGAGGTACGCCTTGCGGTGGGCCCAGCCGCCGCGCATCCCGGCCCAGCAGGCGTCGTGGTTGCCGGCGATGAGGATCTTGGTGCCGTGCAGCTGCGTGACCTTCGCGAGGTTGGTGGGCTTGCCGTGCATGTCGACGTCGCCGAGCACCCACACGGTGTCGTCCGGGGCGACGGTCTCGTTCCAGCGTTCGATGAGCGCGGCGTCCATCTGCTCGACGGCGGCGAACTGGGCGCCGCGGGCAGCGGAGAGCGTCAGGAGGTTGGCGTGCCCGAGGTGCAGGTCGGCGGTGTAGAAGGTTGTCACTGGCTCTCCTCGGGGGTCGGCTGGTTGATGGTGTCCTCGGCGTCCTCGCCGGTGATGTGTCGGCGGAGGAGGCCGACGATGAACTCGGCGCGTTCGCGTGGGGTTTGGCCGTAGCCGGGGCAGCCGGCGGAGCCGCCGGCGATCTCGGTGCCCTCGTCGATCGTGTCGTCCTCGTAGATGCCGACGCCGTCGGGGTCCACCCCGCGGAAGGCGAGGGAGGGCACGGGGTGGACGTCGAGGTCGAGCGTCCAGTGCTCCCACCGTTCCCGGAAGTAGAAGCGGCGGCCCGCGATGGCGCCGGTCCATTGCTCGGGCGCGGCGCCGCCGTGCTCGGTCACGACGACGTCGGGTTGCGTGGCGAGCCATGCCGCCAGGTCCTGCGCCTCATCTGCCGCTCGCGCGCGGGCGGCCTCGTCCACGGGCAGCGTCGGCCACGTGGCGCGGGCGCCGCCCAGGGTGCGGGCAGGCGTCGTCGCCGAGGCGCCTCGGCATCGGCACGCGAAGCCGAAGTCGTGGAGCCCTTCGGGCAGGCGGGGGTGGCAGGAGCAGTCGCAGGGCGCTCCGCTCTCGTCGGCGGGCAGGAAGAGCCGCTCGACCGCGAGGTGTGCGAGCGTGTGCGCGTCCGCGCCGGCGTCGCCCGTGAGGTGGTCGGCGAAGGCTGCGGCGAGGTCGTCGGTGTACCGGGCGCGCGCCGCCGCCTGCTTCGCGTCGCGCTCCCGGCGGAGTCTCTCGAGAGTGCGGTCGGACGCGAGGCGCCATGCCTCGCGTCGGGCGATCTCTGCGGCACGCCAGCGGGCGTGCGCGTCGTCAGTGGTCATCGGTTTCCTCGCCGTCGTCATCCGCGGCGGCCTCGACGGCCGACGCTGGAGTGGTCTCGCCGCCGTCGTGCGCCGTCGTCCTGTCGAGGTTCTCGACGGCCCAATGAAGGACGAGGGTGGCCGCCTCGCCCAGGGTGGTGAGGCCGTGGCGTTGTGCGACGCCGGACAGGGCGATCACCGCCTGGTCGTCCAGGCATACCGCGCAGTCGGCGTTCTCGAACCTCTCGCGTGCCTGGTCGGCGGTCATGGCGCCGAGCCAGTGGGCGACGTGCTCCCATGTCGCCCCAGCCTTGACGGCGGCCTTGACCACCTGGGCGAGGTGGATTTCGGCCTCTTGGTGGACCTGTTGGGCGCCGACGGCGAGTTCGAGCAGCGCGCGGGCGGACTCGTCGGGGAACGGCTCGGGAGCGCGTGGGACGGGTTTGGTGGTCATGGGCGCAGGATTCCTCTCGGTGCTGACAGTGGATGACGGCGGCGGGGTCAGCGTCCGGGCGACGGTACGCAGACGTTGGCGGCCAGGAGGAGCAGCCGTCGGGCTGCGACGGGGACGGACACGCCCCAGGTTGCGGCGATCTCCTCGAGGACGCCGCGTTCGACGTCGGTCAGGGGGACCGACACGCGGTTCGGGCCGCGCCCGAACGTGGGCTCGACGTCCGGGCGGGCTGGCTGGTGCGGTTCGTTCATGGGTCTGTCTCCAATGCGGGGTAGAGGCGGGTCGTGCTGTCGTGACTGATGTGGGGTGGGGTTGTGATCTGGTCCAGGGCCTCAGCGCGGGCGTGCTCAGCGGGCCTTGCGCGCCCTGGTGGGGGCGGCATCGCAGGCGTCGCAGAGCGTCTGCCACCACCCGGTGTCGCGCAGCGCCACGGCCTCGTTGGTTCCGCAGGTCTCGCAGGTGCCGTCCGCCTCGGCTGCGGCGGCCCTGATGGCGGCGCAGAACCGGTCCTCCCGAAGATCCGCACGCACGGTGGCGCCGCCGCACGGGCCGATCACGTCGAGGACCGGGCCGGTCGCCGGGCCACCAGCCATCCGCGGCGTCGATGCGGCCTGTGACACCGACCAGGCCGTCCGCGAACGTCGTCGCCACAGACGCGACCTCCAGGACGAGCGTCTGTGTGCCTCCGACGCGCGTGCCGTCGTCCGCGCCGTGGCCCGCAGCGGCGGGCTCGACGGACAGGACGGAGGTTCGTCCTGCGCCGAGCAGCGGCCTGACCAGGCCGCGGGCCCTGGTGTCGTGGGACCAGTCGGTCTCCACCTTCGTCAGCAGGTAGGTGTTGCCGCCGCCGGTGACCTCGACGAGGCCAGGGTCGTCGCCGTCCGTGGGGCCGGTGCGGACGAAGGCCCACTGGCCGCCGTCGCTCGTGGTGACGTCGACGCGCGAGACCAGCCACGGGTTGGGGGAGAAGTCGTTGATGGTGTCCATGCTGGTTCCCTCCGGTCGGGGGTGCGGTACCCCTGTGTGGTGGGGTCGCCATGTGCTCCGAGCTACGGGACCGGCAGGTTCCACCCCGTCGAGCTGGTGGGTCGACGGCCCAACCGCCCACACCGGATCGATGAGATCGACGAGGTGGACCGCCGTGATGTCGTCGCTCGACACGGCGCACCGTGGAGGGCAGACGGTGTAGCGCGCGGCTGGCCGACCACCATCCGTCGAGCACGCCCTCGCGTCAGACATGAAAGGCGCTGTAGGTCTTGGTCGTCGTGTCGAACCGGAGCATGTTGAGGCGTCCGGTGTGCTCGACGCCGCCGTCGAGGTAGTAGTGGCTCGCGCCATCGAAGTGGACGGCGTGCCCGCCGTCCAGGTTCAGGGTCGAGGTCGCGATGTGCCCGGCGACGATCGTCTTGACGAACCGCCCTGTGGTGGCGGGGAACTTCGAGACAAGGACATGCTCAGGCGTGGACAGGCGCCAGCTCTCGCCGGCGGCCTCGTCGATCCCGGCGTGGACGAAGATCTGGTCGTCGGTCTCGTGGACGAGCGGGCGCCCGCGCAGCCACGCGATCACGGCGCCATGCCGCGCGGTGAGGGCCGCCTTGACGGCGGCGTTCAGCGACGCCAGCGCATCGACGTCGTGACGGTCGCTCTCGAGTGCGCGTGCCGTGTCATCGCCCGGTGCGGCGCCGAGGAACGAGTGGACGGTGCGCAGCCCGACGTCGAGGTCCGCCAGGAGCCAGTCGAGGTCATCGTCGTCACCGTCGATCCACTCAAGGAAGTCGGTCTCATGGTTGCCCAGAAGCGCGACGACGCGCTCGGGGTGTCGCAGGGCGAGGCCCCGGACGGTGGTCAGGACGCCGAGGCTGTCGGGGCCTCGGTCGATGTAGTCGCCGAGGAACACGACCCGCGCGCCGGGGTCGCCGTCGAGATTGACACGATTGAGCGCGGCGTGGAGCGCGGTCAGGCATCCGTGCAGGTCGGGGATGGCGTAGATCGTGGGGATGGTGGTCGTCCTGTCAGTCGTGGGGGCTGTGGTCGCCGAGCAGGCCTGGGGGAGGTGTGGCCTCGCCGCCTCGTCGCCAGGGTCGACGCCAGCGGGGGGCTCGGGGGTCGATGGGGCCGATGCGGTTGTCGAGTTCGGTGTCCAGGGCGGCGAACTGCGGCGGCATGGGCATGCCGCGGTCGGCCAGGCCGAGGATGGGATCGGTGAGTAGGGCGGTGACGGTGATGTGGGGGCGCAGGTACGTCAGGCGGGCGTGGACGTCGTCGACGACGTCGCGGTCGCCCTGGGTGATGACGGTGACCGCGGCAGTGTCGTAGCCGCCGTCGGCGATCCTGGCGACGTCGTCGGACACGGCGAAGGCGAGCGCGTCACCCAACCGCTCCCCGTCGCTCATGTCGAGGTAGTGGTAGCCGCGCTTGTCGTTGTACGCGCAGATGGTGGCGCGGATCGCCTCGACACGCTCGTCGTCGGGGCTCATGCCGATGACGGCGGCGACGTCGTAGCAGACGACGTGCGAGCCCAGGCGCTGCCGCCAGCCGCGCCGCGCCCGGTGGTGTCCGAGGGGCTCCCACCCGCCGGCCGAGGCGATGGCCTCATGGTGGAGGCGGTCGACATCGGCGGTGGCCGCCTGCGGCGGAATGACCGCGTCGGTGGTGACGAACAGCACGCGCACCTGCTGGCGCGGGAAGGGGCCGGGCGCGGGGAGGCTCCCGGAGCCGTCGTCGGTGTGTCGGTCGGTCATGGTCTGGTTCCTCTCGTCGTGGGTCGGGGTCAGTGGACCTCGCTCTCCATGTGGGGGTGCGGAGGCGGCCTGTTCCACGCCCGAGGGCCCTGGTGCGGCCAGTGCCTCCAAGGCATGGGTGGGAAGGGGTGCGCGTGTGATCCAGCGACGAGGCGCGATTGGTGGTCTCGCGCCGAGGTTTCGGCGTCTCGGAGCAGATGCGGGGCCCTTCCCACACAGGGGGCATGGGGCAGCTTCGCCCCACCGAGATCCGGAAGGCTCACGATGCCCAGCACCCTCACCCCCAGCACGACCACCCCGAGCACCCTGACTCCAACCGCAGCGGAGTTCCTCGCCCTCGTGGCAGCGCTCGATGAGCCCTTGCCAGACCTGGTGCGGCCATTGCGTTGGGCGCGTGGGCTCGCGGGTGAGGAGGTGGTCGAGGGGCGCCTGGAGTCGTTGACGCAGATTGCGGACCTGCTGCCGTTCTCGGTGGATGGGTGGCTGACGGTCGGCACACTGGACCGGCCACCCGGTCCGGGCTACTTCTACGCCCAGGCGATGTGCCTGGGCCGCGAGTACGCGGTGCAGGTCACCCAGGCCCATCCGGACGGGCGGATCCCGCTGTCGGACCTGGCCCACGGCGACCAGAGCCTGCTCTCGCGGGCGGAGGCGATCGCGGTCATGGTCGCCCACTGCCAGGAGCCCGGGTCGGTCGGCGGGTACGCGCAGAGCGTCGAGTGGTACTGAGACGCTGGGCGCAGCCGGGTGCGGCGTCGGTGGGTGTGTGGTCGGTGGTCAAGTCGGGTGCGGGAAGGATGCGCGCATGAGTGAGGAGACGTGGCCGGGGCGGTTTCCGGTCCCGCGGTGGTTGGAGCCGTTGCTGCCCGACGTCGTGGCGCCGCTGCTGCTCGACGTCGTCGACGGCGCGGACGGGGAGGAGTTCTGGGGCGTCGCGCCCGACGGCGCGCGCCGTCTGCTCGGTGCGGAGTTGGAGGCGTCGTACGACGCGGTCGAGGACGTCGATGTGATGCTCTCCGACGAGGTCGCCCGACGCTACGGCGGGCTGGGCGTGGGCCGGCGTTCCCCGATGGCGTTCGTGCCGTCCCAGGGTGGGGGCACACGTCTGCTGTTCGGCATCACTGATGCGGATCGTGTCGCCGTTCTGGCTGACGCCTGGCGGCAGTTCGCCGAGCGCGACGCGCGGTGGCGGGCGGAACCGTCGTTCCTCAACGCGTTCGCGTGGGTCGACTCCCACCCGGCGTTCTGGGTGCGGGACACCGCGAGCGACCCCGGACGTGAGGACTGGACCGACGCGCAGTTCTGGCGGTGGCGCACCGGCGGGCACATGCGCCATGTCGAGGTCCAGCCGCGCCTGTCGGCCGACGGGACGGTCGTGGTCGAGCTTGAGACGGGCGGGCACGTGCCCGACCAGCACCGCTACGACAACGACGGCGCCTACACGGTCGAGGGCGCGTACCGGCAGCACTACTACGACCCGCGCCTGGACGTGTCCGCGCCGACCTTCGAGGAGGCGGTGCGCCGCCTGGCCCTCGCCGTGGACGCCGTGTTCGACGACGAGGGCTGTGAACGGGCGGACGCGCCCGCACCGGTGGACATCCTGCCCGCCGGTGTCGCCGCGGAGACGGACGCGCTCATCGGCGAACGGCCGCCCCAGCCGCGGGTCCGATTCGCGGACCTCGGGTCATACCGGCGACGCGGCGGGCCGCCGCCGTCGGCGTGAGGTCGGGTGCCGACTCAGGCGTTGGCTGGCGCCGCCGAGGCGGCGAGCTCGCCTCCCCAGTCGCGCAGGTCGTGGAGGATCGCGGCGCTGCGCTCGTCGTCATGCTCTGCGGCGAGATCGTCGATCGTGGCTAGGTACTCGGAGTACGAGGGTGTCGCGGGCGTGCCGTCGACGATGTGCCGACGGCGCGTCTGTTCCCACTGCGACAGGTCGTGCGCGGTGAGAGTCGCGGGCGCGTGGCGCGCCCGGTACCGCCGGACGAGGTCAGAAAGGTCCGGATGGTCGAACCCCGACGCCTGCCGCCCCGGGTCGGCGCGGACCACGTCCAGCCGCCTGCGGTCGGCACTCTCGACGAAGGTGCCGTACAGCGTCGTGTCGACGTCGGGCGCGGTGGCGTCGCTCGCGTCGGTGCGCCTTGCGTAGATCGCGCGGAGCCTCTCATCCAGTCGCCCGCCGCCGACGGGAAGGCGTGCGCGATGGCGTTCGATCGCAGCCGGATCCATGCCCCATCGCTGGGCGGCGGCCCACCGCTCGTCGCCGGTCAGGGGCAGGATGATCGGACACCGGTTGACCTTGATCGTCACCAGGCCCGGGCGGGTCACCCCTTCGGGCAGGTCCGCGCTCTTGGTGAAGAGCCTGGTGCGAATCTCGTCGGTCGACCGGTCCGCCAACTCCGACGGGTCAGTCCGCAGGTCCCAGGCGACGAGGCAGTTTGCGTCTGTGGGGTGCCACGCGAGCGGAACCATCGCGGACAGGAAGCCGCGTGCGGCTCCTGCGAACGGGTTGATGTACAGCAGCGGGGCACGGTCGACCAACGCCCGGTCCAGTTGGCGCCTGACCGTCTGCTTGGTGCGCTGGCCCAGCGCGTGCGCCCACAGGTCCGGGTGAGCCTGCCGCGCCAGTCGTGCCAGGCCGATCGTCGCCATGACGTCGCTGAGCGCGTCATGCGCGTCGTGCTCAAGCCCGTTCGCGTGTGCGAGGTCTTCCAGCCGGAACGAGGTGTGGCCGTCCTCTCGGGCGGGCCACTGAACGCCGCCGGTCCGCAGCGCGTGGGCGAGTTGGAGGACGGGCAGCAGGTCCCATCGGCTGTTGCCGTTGGCCCACTCGCGCCGGTACGGGTCGAGTAGGTTCCGCCAGAACAGGAACCGTGACACCTCGTCGTCGAAGTCCAGCGAGTTGTACCCGACGACGATCTGGTCAGGCTCGGACATCAGCGCGTGGATGCGCTCGGCGAACTCGCACTCCGGGACGCCGCGGTCCAGGCACATCTGAGGCGTGAGCCCGGTGATGAGGCTCGCCTTCGGGTGCGGGAGGCGGTCTGTTGGAGGGTGGCAGTACCAGACGATCGGCTCGCCGATGACGTTCAGGTCGAGGTCGGTGCGGATGGCCGCGAACTGCGCCGGACGGTCGTACCGCGCGTCAGTGCCGAAGGTCTCGTAGTCGTGCCAGAGGAATGTGGCCATCTCAGAGGAGTCCCATGGTGTCGAGCGTGTCCTCGGCGAGGGGCGCGGCGATCAGGTACAGGTGCGCTCCGACCGCGGCGTCAAGGGCGTGCAGGACAGCCGCGCGCGGAACAGAGACGAAGTCGACGTCGCCTCCCTGCACAGCGGCCTGGACGTCATCGCCGACCGCGCCGACAGGCAGTCGGAACGCGCCGCCGTCGGGGCTGGTCGCCAGGACGTCCCACTCCAGGAAGCCGTCACCGTCCTGCGCGGCCTGTCCGATGCGCACGACGACGGCGTCGTGCTCAGCGCTGCCTGTGAACTCGGCGTAGGTGTCGCTCACCGTCGACTCCACCACCAGGCTCGCGTGATGCTGGTCGGCGCCCACCCGTCTCACGAGCGACAGCAGGTGACCCCAACCTGGCAGGTGCCACCGGTCGTCGCCGTCGCCCTGGAACGCGAAGCAAAAGGGGAAGGTCTCCGGCGTCGGGTCCAGCACGGTCTGGTCGATCGGGATCCGCTCGCCGTCGGGCGACGTGAGCTCGGTCGCTCCGTGGAGGGCGCCGAAGGCGATCGCTTTGAACCGCTCGTCGATCCGGTGGAGCTCGACGGGGGAGGACAAGGACATGTGCTGCTCTTCTCTGAGTAGGCCTCGCGGTGCGGAACTGACTGTCACGCCCGCCCTGGGGCGTGAGCGTCAGGTGGCGCGGTCCGCGCCGTGATCTGACGGGCGCGTGTCGCGCGCCCCATGACACGGTCAGCGGGCCGCCCCGTGCGTCCCGGTGGGGTGGGGCGCTCGGTCATGCGCCGTGGATCGCGGTGACCTCGGCGGTCTCGACGTCGAGCACGACGACGTTGCCGGGGTGGTCGTAGCCGGGGGTGCTGGTCGCGTACTCCGAGCCCTCCTTGCCCAGGCCCTCGATACGGCACGTGAACGGCTCACCGGTGGGTGCGTCCTCGGCACTGGGTTGGCCGGTGACCTCGAGCGTGTAGCGCGCGTGGTGGTGGCCGTGGAAGACGACGCTCGGGCGGGCGGCGAGCCAACCGCGTGTGACCTGGGATCGCACGTGGTCGCTGTACGCGACGATGTCGGGCGCGAGCCCGCGCACGTGGTGGTTGAGGCGCCCGCCGGGGACCGGCCCCGGCGTCTCGTGCGAGAGCCAGTAGTCGACGACGCCGCGGGCGGCGACGTCGTCCTCGACCGCCTGTGCGTGGGCCTCGGTCACCTGCTCGCCGAACCACCAGTCCCTGCCCGGGCGGCGGCGCATCAGGTCGACCGACGCGGCCCCGCCGAGCGACAGGAACGACCTGCCGGCGATCGAGAGCCGATACGGGCGCGGGAAGCAGCGGATGCGTTCGCCGAGGGCGCGCAATCCGCGGTCGTCGGTCGCGGCCGCCTCAAGGGCGTCCCAGTTGTCGTGGTTTCCCGCGGTGAGGTAGAGCGTCATGCCCCGCCGGTCGAGCGCCCGGTCGAGGTCGGCGACGAACCCGCCGAACCGGTGCCCCGAACGGGCCGTCTCGCCGGGCCAGGGGCCGACGCCGAGGTCGCCGACGTGCAGGACCGTGCGCACGTCGGGCGCGGCGTCGTCGAGACGGTCGAGCGCGCGCTTGGCCCACCATGTGTCGCCGTGCCAGTCACCGGCCACGGCCACGCGCGTGTCGGGCAGCGCCAGGCTCGTCTTGGTCATCAAGGCCTCCACAGGAGTCTTTGGGGTCTTCGGCCGCGCCGGCCCCGACGGACGGCTCATCACCGCAGGCCGTGGGCCGTGATGAGCGCCTCGGTGACAGGGCCGTTGGTGAGCCACACATGCATGCCGATCGCGATGTCGAGGTCGTGGCCGGTCGAGCCCGCGGGGAACTCCATGCGGGCGGTGGCGCACATCGACTGCTCGTTGGTGAGGATGTCGTCGGGGACGGCGCCGACCGGGACGTAGGCCGTCTCGCCGGTGTCCCCGTGGTGGAGCATGTGCCACACGTCGGCGGGGCCGCCGTTGCGCGCTTGGCCGATCTCGATGCCGAGCAGACCGTGTCGGCCCGACCCGGTGACTTGGGCGAAGTGGCTGTGGGACTCGTGGGCCACGATCAGCCAGCGGTGGTCCTCGTCGCGACCGACCTGGTCGAGCAGATCCCAGATCTCGTCCCAGCCGCCCAGGCGGTGGTACCTGTCGCCGTCGGCGGTGAACTGGTAGACGAACGGCGAGTGGCCGTCGTCGGTGCGCTGATCGGGGACCTCGACGGCTTCGCCGGTCGCGATGTCGGTCGGGGCGCCCAGGCCCATCACGGCGCCGAGGGCGATCGCGACCTCGTCGCCGCGCAGGAGGCTGGCGAGCAGTGGGGAGGAGGGGTTCATGGGAACCGCCTTTCGGTTGAAGGGTCCAGCGGGTGCTGGGCGGTCATCGGCTTGTGTGGGGTGGGGTCGTCGGGTGCTCCGCGGACGGCGACTCGCCACCGCGAGGGCACAAAGCGCGGGCAATCCGGTTGAACTCGCCGCCTCGTGGTCGCCCACACGGCCGTCGGCCGCTGGCCCGCGTGGGAGCGCCATCGAGTGACGCATGCTGACGCGTCCACTCGCCTGGGACCGGTTCTTCCGCCACGCTGATGCGTGCGGCGCGGTCAGTGTCGGCACACCTCGGGGTGGGTTGAGGCCGCCGCCCCGACGTGACGGGCGACGACCCCGCGGAGCCGAGCGATGGAGGTACGGCGTGGGAAGCGAGAGCGTAGGTCAGGTCCAGGGCGATGAGGTGCAGTTCCGCCTTGACGAACTCGGCGACCTCCGCAGGGCGCGCGCTGCGGGCGCGTTGCATGGGGCCGCACGGGTCGCTTTGACGGATGGCCGAACGGCTGACGTCGGCATGGAGCACGTGTCCGGCCGCCTCGTGTACGCGTTCACGCAGGACGGTGACGGTCGTCATCCCCTGCGCGACTGGCCCCACCTGTACGAACTGCTCGAGCTCGTCGGAACCGACGAGGGCCACACCTTCCTCATCGTCGACGGCGCGCACGGGAGCTTCTACGCGCAAGCGATCGGCAGCGGCCGCCACGACCTGCTCGCCGCCGAGGTCGCTCTCCTCGGCGAGGATCGCGGCCTGTCCCGCTCGTCCTACGTTCTGAGCGCCGGGCCCACGGGGGAGATGTGGAGTGTGCCGACCGGCGCCGTCCCAGACGACCTGTACGAGGCGGCGGCGAATTCGCCCCAGTACGAGGTTCCCAGGGAGGCTGTCGTGAGCCGGCTCGACGCAGCCATGGGCATGCTCGTCTTCCTTGAGGCGCAACTCGCTCGATAGGCGCTGAGCAGCGCACGGCACGCAGGGCCGGTGAGTCTCAAGCCCCTGCATCGTCAGTCCGCGCGTCGCCGGCGAGGATTGTCGCGGGCTCGCAGAGGATGCGTTCGACGACGGCGCGCTGATGGTCGGTGAGGTTGGCGGCCGTGGTGTGCTCGACCGCGATCGCCCACCACACGGTGGTGTCGATGGCGCAGTTCGGGCAGGTGCGCGGGGAGATCACGCCGAAGGTGCCCATGCGGGGTGGGTAGTCCCATCCGTCGCTGTGGGCCTGCTCCTCGTCGAGGACCTCCGTGCGGCCGCAGGACTCGCAGATGTGGGTCAGTCGCATGGTCGTGCCTTTCGGGGTGCTCGAGCTCACGCGTCGTGTTCGTCGTCGCCGGTCCGGTCGGGGTCGACGGCGTCGGGCTCGCGTGTGTCGTCGACGGCGGGCGTGGCGGGTGGGGCCTCGTCGAGGAGAGCGGTCAGCGCCTCTTTGAGGGTGCGGATGCCGCGTCGTGCGGCGAAGGCGCCTAGGAGGATCACGGTGTGCTCGTCGAGGTAGACGGCGGCGTCGGTGTGCTCGAACCGCTCGCGTGCGTGGTCGGCGGTCATGTCGCCGAGCCAGCGTGTGACCTGCTCCCAGGTGGCCCCGGCCTTGACCGCGGCCTTGACGGCCTGGTCGAGGTGGGTCTGTGCCTCGGTGTGGACCTGCTGGGCTCCGACGGCGAGCTCGAGCAGGGCGCGGGCCTCGTCGGTGGGGTGCGGGGACTGCGGCGGGGCGGGGGTGGCGCTCATGGGGTGATCGAACCCTCCGGGTCTGACGCGGGCGGGTCGGTTGGCGAGTCGGTGGGCGTCAGCGCGGCGAGGTCCTCGGCGGACAGCGGGCCGTCGACGTGTTCGGCGGCGCGGGCCAGCCGCCACTGGTCGTCGAACAGGAGGCCGGGGTCCCAGGTGTAGCGGTGGCGGCGTCCGACGCGCACCACGTCGGGCACGAAGTCCTCGCGGTCGATCGCGGTCGGGTCGCTCAGGTCCGGGTAGCTGATCAGCTCGACCAGCGGCCACCACTCGCCGTCGCCGACGAAGCGCGTCGCCCCGGCGCCGCCGCGGGCGCGCATCACATACGGGCGGCCAGGGCGGGTGTCGATCAGGTAGACCGTGGGTGAGGTGGAGTGGACGGCGTACACGCCTGGCTCAGCGGTGACCAGGTGGAGCGTGGTGTGGGTCATGGGTGGTCCTGTCTCGGAGTGGGGCGGTGGTCTCGTTGAGGTGGGCTCAGAGGAGCAGGTCGGTCACAGCGGCGGTGGCGACGTCGAGCAGGACGGCGTCGCCCTCCTGGTGGTCGGTGGGATGGCCGTCGAAGGCGCGGTGCGGGGTCCCGTCCATGCCGAGGGACTCGATGCGGCAGGTGAACGGGTCGCCGTCGGTGTCACCGATAACGGTGTCCGTGTCGCGTAGGTGGTAGTGGCCGTGCAGGAGGACTCGGGGGCGGACGGCGTTGAACGCGCGGGTCAGGCGGCGTCGTCCCTCGGCGCAGTACTCGCGCACGTCGGCGGGCCAGCCGCCGGGGTTGGCGCGGATGATCTGCTGGACGCGGCGGGTGGCTGGCTCGGGAGTGTCGTGGGTGAGCATGATGTCGGCGGTCCCGCCGGCGATCACCGACTCGACGTCGACGGGGGTGATGGCCTCCTGCAGCCACCAGGTCTTGCCGAGGGTGCGGTCGCGGAGGTCGATGGACGGCGCCCCGCCGAGTGAGACGAGGGTGCGCTCGACGCCGCCTGTCCCGGCCAGGGTGAGGCGGTGTCCGCGTGGCAGGACGGCGATGTGGTCGGTGAGCCACTTGACGGCGCCCCAGCCGTCGTGGCGGTCGGTGGCCTCAGTGCGGTCGATGCGGTCCCAGTTCTCGTGGTTGCCGGGGGTGACGAGGATGGTCACCCCGTGCTGGGCGCACGCGCGCTCGACCTTGCGCAGGTAGGAGGCGCCGGACGGGCCGGGCCAGATGCCGAAGTCGCCCAGGTGCAGCAGCACGTCGCAGCCGGCCTTGGCGGTCGCGGCCACGGCGCGCATGGCCCACAAGGTGTTGCCGTGCCAGTCGCCGGCGACGACGACGGTGTCTCGGTGGTTCATCGGGTCCTCGTTCATCGGGTCCTCACTGTCAGGGTGGGTCGGGCCGCGGCGGGTGGCTCTCACGGCGCCCAGCGGCGCACGCGCATCCGCTCGCGCCACATGTCGAGCGGGTCGCCGGTCAGTTCGGAGGTGGTCTCGGGCTCTGGGTTCCAGTCGGCGAGGTCGGCCATGTCGGACCAGTCGAGTCCGTCGTGGTCGTCGAGGTCGTACGGGTCGAGGTCGTGCGGGTTGGCGCGGTGGCGCATGGGGTCTCCTGTCAGAACTCGTCAGGTGAGATGTCGCAGACGTTGGCGGCCAGGAGCAGCAGTCGCTCGGCCGCAAGGGGCACGTCCACGCCCCAGCCGGCCGCGATCTCCTCCAGGAGCGCGCGTTCGGCGGAGGTCAGCGGGACGACGACGTGGTGGGCGCCGTGCGCGACCGCCGGGTCGTCCTCGCGGGCTTCCTGGCGCCCGTAGACGTCCTCGTACTCGTATTCGTACTCGTAGGGGTGGCCGTCGTCGTATCCGAACTCGTGCCGGTGCTCGTGCTCGTTCATCGGGCTTCCTCTCGTGTGTCGCTCGTCGGGTGTGGCGCTTGCCCGCGTGGCGCGGTGGGGTGGGAGCCCCGCGTAACGCCGGTCAGGGGGTGGTCGGGGTGAGCAGGTGGCGGGAGTCGGCGACGACGTAGGGGGCGGTCGGCGCGGCGATCTCGCGGTAGTGGTGGGCGCACCACGCCAGGGTCCCTGCGTCGTCGGCGCCTGCGTGGGGGGCGGTGACGCGGTGGGCGGTCACGACGTAGGCGCGTTGGCCGCAGCAGCGTCCGGCCTCGTCGTGGTAGCGGGCGGGCATGGGCGCGTCGCAGCGTGCGAACGGGTCGACCTCGCCTGGCGCGGCACCGGGCGTCACGTGCGGCTCCTCGGGGTCGCGGGGCTCGGTGGCCAGCGACCCGAGCGGGGAGGGGATGTCGACGGCGTAACCGGCCTGTTCGAGCGTGTCGCGCGCCGTCGCGGCGTGGGTGGCGTTCAGGTGCAGGCGGTGGCGGCAGCGGCGGGTCCCCGGCACGCGCGGGTCGATGCGGTCGCCGTGCTCGTCGGGGTGGCGCCAGGTGGGCGGGGTGTCGTCGGACCAGGCCGGGTCGAGCGTGGCCAGGACGCGTGCGACGCGGGCCAAGGCGGGGTGGAAGGCCTGGGTGGCGCGGCGTGCGTCGAGGTCAACCTCGACGACGTCGCCGAGCGCGCGCAGCACCACCACGGGGCGGGCGTTGGTCACAGACGCGGTGGTGGGAGTGTGGGGGTGGACGGTCACGGTGGCCTCCTTGGCCGGTCGGGCCCGCACGGCGGGCGTGTCAGTCAGATGTGTCGGGCGGATGCGTCAGTGGTGTCGGTCGGGCTTGCGGGTCAGCGGAGCGGCGGGCGGGCGATGGTGCTCGCTGCGTGCTCTCGGAGCACGCCCTCTCGCTGTGCGTCCTTCCCTTGTGGGGGGATGCGCGGGTGCTCCGAGGACGCCGATGACCGGCGTCGTTGGGGGCGCTCCCACCTGCGGGGACGCCGCTCATCGTGGCGTGTCCCTTGCCGTGCCGTCCGACGCCTCGTGGTCCCACGCTGCGATGGCGTAGGCGCGCGCCACCGCCATGGCCTCGTCGGGTGAGGCCGTCACGCGGCGGCGGCCGTGACGTCCGGCGTGCAGGTGCGTGACCTTGTACCGGATGGGCGGTTCGGCGCTGACAGGCAGGTGGCAGCCGTGCTCGTCCACGGGCGAGTCGGCGATGACTGCCACCCGCACCACGTCGTCGGCGGTGACGTGGGCGTAGACGCGGTAGTTCGCCTCCCCACAGGTGCGGACGGACACCGTTCCGAGCGCCTCCAGCGCGCCGGCCATCTCGATCGCGGCGATGCCCGTCCAGGTCGAGGGGCACACCGCGGGCAGGACCGGCGTCGGGCGTCCCGCGGACGGTTCCGACGCCGGGTTCGCGGCGGACGACGCCCGAGGTGTGCCCGCTGGGCCGTGGCCGTCAAGAGAGCCGCCGTCGGGGGCGTGGCCGTCAGCGCCCGGCTGCGGACGACGCGGGGAGCGGGTGTTTTCGGTGGAGCGGGTCATCGGTCTCTGCCTCTCGGTCGGGGTCTTGCCCTGTATGTGGGGTGGTGACCGGCGTCTGCTCCGACCCCGCCCCTCGGCGGCTCGTCAGGTGACGAGCTCGTTGTCCAGGCGGATGCCCTCGGGCGCCTGCCCGTCCTGGAACCAGGCGCGGAAGGTGCGGGCGGTGTCCAGGACGCTCAGGGCGCGGTCCGCGGTCAGGCGCAGCACGCCGAGTCGGTCCACGGACGTCATCTCCACCCCGCCGCGGGCCAGGCCTCGGCCGGGGTCGAACCCGGTGCTCACAAAGACGTCGTCGGGGGCGCGGTCGGTGTAGGCGGCCGTGTACTGGTCGACTGAGTCCGCCTGGAACAGCACCTCGCACAGCAGCCGGTCGGCGCCCGCGTCCCCGACAGCCTGCGCGGCAAGCGGCCCGTCGACCTGGTCCACGACGAGGAACGCGTGCGCCCCGTCGCGGCCGAGCAGCCCCAGCAACTGCAGCAGGTGCGCCCAGGAGCGCACCGGCTTGCTCGGCTGGTCCGCGCTCCAGAACCGATAGATGAGCCCGAACGGGTCGGGGCGGGCGGCGGGGCGAGCGGCGGCGTCGGCCTCACACCCAGGCAGGGACAGCGCCTCGAGGTCCAGACCCCCCGCCGGCGCGGCAGGCGCGGCCGGGAGGCCTGTGGCGGTCGGGGTGTTGGAACGGGGGCGGCGCATCGTGGCTCCTGTCGTCTGGTCGTGCTCCCTTGGTGGGATGGGGCGCCCGCCACGTCCAGCGACAGGTGTCGGCCAGTCGGCGGGCGACCCATCGACATAGGGGACCGGCGACCGGTCGGCATGTCGGTGGAGGTCTCGTCGCAGGTCAGCGGCCCGGGCCGCGGTCACAGTGGCGGGCTGGTCCAGGGGTGTCGTGGTCATCTCGTGCTCCCTCATCAGGTCGGTCCGGCAGCCCAGGCGGGCACTCGCCCGTCCTGGGGACCGGAGCCCGTGCGCGGTGCCTGACACGGGCCAAGACCGCGCGACGTGCTGTGGCCTTACCCCCTATGTGGGCGCGCATGGCGAGCCGTCGACCGCTCCGCGGGATCACGGGGCCGCACAGGGGAGGCCGCAGCACGTTGGGTGAGCTCGTGGCGCTCTCACGCAGCGCTCAGAGGCGGGCGGTCACCCCAGGGACGCGCGCGCGGCGCCGCACCGCGCCGAGATGCCCGCCTCGCACTCGCGTGCGCGTCGCCGCGGGCAGGCGGCTCTCACCGCTGTGCTCGGGCGCGTGGCGCCGGCACGCCGGGGGACGGCGTCGTCCCGCCCGGGGTGCGGCGCTGTCGCGGCGTTCGCAGCCCGCGAGACTCGAGCCGTGGCGAAGGGGAGTGATGGCGCGTCAACGTCGCGCGTGCCTGGTGCGTGGACCGCGGCGTGAGCTCAAGCGCGAGGCCGCGACGTGCGAAGCGCTCGCCGGCGCAAGCGGCGACTGGCCCGCTCGCCTCACGCCCACGCCGTTCAACCCGAGGGGGCGTGGCGGCTCCGCCCCGACGCGGGAGGCAGGCACAGTCCCGAGGCCGGGCAAAGGTCCCGTCGCGGTTGCCTCACTGAAGGCTCTCGGGGGCGGTGTGCTGGCGCAGGAGCCCGATGACGAAATGCGCCCGCTCGCGCGGGCTGTCGCCATACCCGAGGCAGCCCCGGCACGCGTCGCCGTCGCGGTCGGCCCATGTGAACAGGCGCTCGACGGGGCGGCGGGCGAGCGTCTGCGCGACGTCGTCGGACACCGTGCCGGCGAGCGGCTCGACCAGCAGGTCTACGCAACGCGTGATCGCCCCGGCCCGCTCCGCCGCCTGTCGGGCGCGCAACTCGGCCTGGAACCGCACCTGATCGCGCCGTTCGCGCTCCAACCGGGCGACCTCAGTGGCACGCCACCGCGCGAACGCGGCGCTCGTGGTGTCACCGTCCCAGTCGCGCGGCACGCCGCCGCGGGCTCCGCGCAGGCATCCATGCCCGGAGCCGTCGTGCCTGGTGCTCTCGTCACCGTGCGTCCTTCCCGTCGGAGGCGCGAGGTTGCCAGACGCCACCGACGGCCATGGAGAGTCGCCCGTTCTCGGCTCGGCCTCGCATGCGCCCTCGGCGGCCTCGACCGCCGCCGATCTGGTCACCATCACTCGCCACGGCCCCGATCCATCATTTGGATGCCGCGCGCAGAAACGAGTATCCCGTCCGGGCGCAAGTGGTTTTGGGCCAACTCGTGTCATGTTGTCGCACGCCGGGGCACCAGGATGCGCAGTGTTGGTCGGATTGATCACCGCGTTGGCGCGTGCGCTTTGCGGGCGGGGTTGGGTCGGTGGTTGACGTGAGCTATGTCTGCCCGCGCGCGCCCCCGTTTCAGGTGGGGGTGGTCTTCTCGGCGAAGAGAACGATTTATGAGAGCGGATTCGTGAGTGGTAGTTGCCGCGGTGACGTGTGCTAACGCTCTTCGGGTGCCGGGATGGGGCCAAGTGTCGGATGCGGCCAACCCGAGTTCTGGCGTCGACTCGCGGGTGTCTCGCGATTGCGGAGGACGATTCGTCACGCCAAAGTTGAGGTGCGCGCACGCCATGCGCTGGACTCAACGCGATTTCCGAGGAGACTGGGGCCAGATTGCATAATTCCCAACCCGTCGCGACATGCCGCCCGCCGTTGGGCGTAGAGAAGCCAACCCTGCAGGAGACCGGTTCAATGAAGATCCCCCAGCGATGGAGCGCGAGCCAACTTGTGGCCGCCGCCAATTGCGAGTACGCGTATGTTCGAGCGTTGGAGGGATCTCAACCTGACGTTGACGCAGACGCCATGCTGGAGCGGACCTCAGCGCTCGGCAGCGCCCACGAGGAGCGCGTCCTGGAAGCGTACCGAGCCGAGCACGGGCGCCGACTCGTAGAGATCCTCCGGCCTAGTGCCAAGGCCAACATCACGCGGATGGACGCACGAGCCGCGACACTGGATGCGGTCGCGGCCCAGGCTCCGGTGATCGTCCAAGCGGCGTGCCTGACCGACGGGTTCACGGGGTACGCCGACTTCCTTGTGCGGCAACCCGACGGTCGGTACCGCATCCAGGACACGAAACTCGCCCGCCACGCGAAAGTCAGTGCGTTGCTGCAGGTCGCCGCCTACGCCGATCATCTGCGCGAACTCGGCGTCCCCGTGGACGACAGCGTCGATCTCGTTCTGGGCGATGGCGCAACGACAACTCACGCCTTGTTGGACATTGAGCCGGTCTACGCGGTTCGGCGTCGTCGTATCGAGGAGCTACGGGCCGAGGTCTCGGCCGCGACCGAGTCGGTTGAGTGGGGCGATGGGCGGTACACCGCGTGTGGCCGGTGCCCAGTGTGCGAAGAGCAGATCCAGGCATCCCGGGACGTGCTGCTCGTCGCGAATCTCAACGTCAACCAGAGACGCGTCCTGCATGCCACCGGCATCGTGACGATTGACGATCTCGCGATCTCCGCAGGCGCCGTGCCCGGCATTGGCGCGGCGACCCTGGAGAACCTCCGCCTGCAGGCCCGACTCCAGATCGCCGCCGAGTCACTCGAGGCGCAGGCGGGTTCACCCCAGATCCCGCCGTACGAGGCTATCGCCCCCGAGGTGCTCGGGAAGATCCCGACGCCGGACGAGGGCGATATCTTCTTCGACTTCGAGGGCGACCCGCTCTACAACGAGGGCGGTGGCGGCAGGTGGGGTCTTGACTACCTGTTCGGTTGGGTCGACAACAACGCGAAGTTCGACGCCTTGTGGGCGCACAACTTCCGCGAGGAGCGAGACGCTCTGCGAGCCTTCCTCGACCACGTCGCCGAACGCCGTCGCACCCACCCGGACATGCGGATCTACCACTACGCGGCGTACGAGAAGACCCACCTGCTGTCGTTGGCTGTCCGCCACGAGACCGGCGAGGACGAAGTCAACGAACTCCTTCGTCAGGAGGTGCTCGTTGACCTGTACCCGATCGTTCGGCGTGCTCTGCGCGTCGGCTCGCGCTCGTACAGCATCAAGAAGCTCGAGCCGCTGTACATGGGCGACGACTACCGCGACGACGAGGGCGTGACCAACGCCCTGGGGTCTGTGGACGCATACGTGGCGGCGACCGAGAGGCGCGACGACGGCGACGCAGCCGGATGGCAGGCAGAGCTCGACAAGATTGCCGACTACAACGAGTACGACTGTCGCTCCACTTTGCGCCTGCGTGACTGGCTGCTCGAGGTCGCCGCGCAGCACGGCGTGTCTGCCGGCTCAAGCCGACGTTCCACGACGATCGACGAGATCACGGACGACCCCGAGAACGCCGCAGCCAAGGAGCCAACCCCAGAAGCCGCCGAGCGGACCCTCCTCGCTGAGAGTCTGCGGAAGTGGGCAGGCGATCTCAACGACCCCGACCGCACCGCCGACCAGCGAGCAGCCGGCTTAGTGGCTGGCGCGGTCCAGTTCCACGACCGCGAGAACAGGATCTGGTGGGGCGACTTCTTTACCAAGCGCAGCCTGGTCCCCGACGAGCTCGCCACCGCCCGCAACGTCTTCACAGTCGAGTCTGGCGCCGTCGAACAGCCGTGGCAGACCGACAGCCGCGGCCGCACAGGACGGAAGCTGCGCCTGACCGGCTCGTGGGCCGGGGGAAGCGACCCGTCAGGCGTCAAGGCGATCTTCCTTCTCTATCCGGCCGAGTCTGAGCATCTGGTCGGCAAGTCCCCGAGCGTGCTTCTCGCGCCAGCGTTCTCCGGGAGTGTCTCGAGCCTCGAGGACGACGGCAGCATCATCGTGCGCGAGAGTCTGCCCGAGGGCCAGACTCCCCACGACGATGTGCCCGCCTCGGTGGTCCCAGGACCGCCGCCGTCGACCGCCCCGCTCCAGGCCGCGATCTCGGAGTGGGCTGCGCGCGTCCTGGACGACCTTGACGCCAACGACGGCGCCTTCAGCGACGAGCAGAGCGATCCGATCCTCGACGTGCTGCGCCGCATCCCCCCTCGCTCCGCCGAAGGGACGCTTGCAGAGGTCGTCGTTCGCGACAACGGCGAGCCAGACGCGGTCGCGGCGATCGTCACGTCCCTGCTGGAGCTTGACGGCTCATATCTCGCGGTCCAGGGCCCACCTGGAACCGGCAAGACCTACACCGCCGCCCACGTCATCAAGCACCTCGTTGAGGACTACGGCTGGAGGGTCGGGGTCGTCGCCCAGTCCCATAAGGTCATCGAGAACGCCCTAGAGGCCGTCACCTTGGACGCTGGCCTCGACAAGGCCCGTGTCGGCAAGAAGTACAACTCCGGGAACTTGCCACGGCACCCGAGAACCGGCGAGAAACTCGACGCGAAGGCGTTCCGAGAGATCGAGCCCGAGTTTCCCTACACCGTCGTCCACACATGGAAGGGATTCACGGAAGAGGACTTCCTCGCAGCGAACGAGGGCCGCGGCTACGTCTATGGGGCGACCGCTTGGAGCATCAGCGGCACCCCATGGGATCTGCTCGTCGTCGATGAGGCTGGCCAGTTCAGCCTTGCCATGACCGCAGCCGCCCAGGGCGAGGCCAGGCGGATCCTGTTCCTCGGCGACCCGCAGCAGCTTCCGCAAGTCTCCCAGGCGTCACATCCGGAGCCGATCGACGAGTCCGCCCTCGGATGGATCGCAGACGGCGAAGCCGTGCTCCCCAACAACCTCGGGTACTTCCTGGCCCTCACCAGACGCATGTCACCCGCGCTCACCGAGGTGGACTCCCACCTGTCCTACGACGGCGAACTCGAAGCGCACACCATCACAAGCACACGGCACCTTGCGGGGCACGCTCCGGGCTGCCACCCGGTGCCGGTGCCTCACAGGGGGAACATCCAGGCCTCGACCGAGGAGGCCGCCGCCGTCGTGAGGATCATCCGCGGCCTCTTGGGCGCGACCTGGAGCAATGGCGACGATACGGGCCGACCGCTGGTCGAGTCCGACTTCATCGTCGTCACCCCCTACAACGCCCAGCGTGTCACGGTCCGGGAAGCCCTGCGGGCGGCGGGGCTCGGAGGCGTCCCCGTGGGAACTGTCGACAAGTTTCAGGGGCAGGAAGCCGTCATCGCTATCGTGTCGATGGCCGCTTCTGACGCGCGTGAGGTGCCACGTGGCATGGACTTCCTTATCGATCGCAACCGCCTCAACGTCGCGATCTCCCGTGCCAAGTGGGCGGCCTATATCGTCCACTCTCCGCACCTGCTCGCCCACGTTCCTCAGACCCCTGAGGCGTTGGCGAGGCTCAGCGGCCTCGCACGACTAGTCGATCCGCGCGGGCTCTGAGCGAGTCGAGCAGGCACGGGCCGTGTGAGTGAGGCGTTGAGACAAAGCCGAGTTCCACGCTGCCGCCGCAGAGTCCCAGCCCTAACCGGCGGGGCTGCGCATGGGTGTCCGTCACTGGAATCTAGGGGAACGCGACCTCGAACGTCGAGCCCTCTGGAGCCTGCTCATCCGGGAGAAGGGCGACGTCGAACGTAGTGACGCCTCCGGCAGGTAGTTCTTCGACCATGTCCGTGAACACTTGCGTGACCTTGCCGTCGGAAGTCCGGATGATCAGGGCCACCAGGACGAATGGCAGGTCCTCTTCCGCGACGTTGTGCAAGGGGGCGGTCAGCGTCTTCATGCCGTCCGGCGACACGCCTTCAGTCACCTCGCCAGCCGTCACCTGGGCGCGGCCCTCACCTTCCGAGGGTGGTCTGGCGTTGAACTGTGATGTCGCGGGAATGTCGATCCTCAGCGAGGCGACCTGCGCCTCGCCGACGTCGGGAAACAGGGCGACCAGCTCCTTGCGCCCGGGGGCGAAAGAGTCCCATCCCACGATCGAGTCGAGAACACCCCCTGTCTCGTCCAGCGCCTCGACGACGATCGGTGAGTCAGGCCCCGCGTCGAGCGAGATCCCGTTGTTCGGGTTCTCCACGACTACATACGACCACCAGTACCCCAGGCGTTCTCCGAAGGCGGACTCGACCACGACGAGGTCCTGCACGCCGGGGTCGTCCTGCTCGGGTGTCGCCTGAACGCTGGGGTCTGGCTCGTCTTCGACGGTGTTCGTGGGTTTGACGGCCGGCGGCGCCACCGGCGCTGGTGTCGTCGGCTGTGCGCACGCAGTCAACGACGAAAGCGACGCCAGCAGCGCCACCGCGGCGAGACCGGAAGTTGTGCGAGTTCTCAGGTTCAAGACGCCCCCTTGTTGAGACTGCCGCGCCGACGCTTACGCCGACGCCAGGACATGCGAGAGGACGTCACCGTCCCCTCAATGGTGACGACGCGTACGGCCTACGGGTATGTCGGCCGCGCGGTCATAGTCGGCGTCTGCGCACGTTCGGTGCCGCGCGTCCACCGCAGGTCGAACGTGAGCGCGTCCACCGCCTCGCGGTCCGAGAGGTTGTGCAACGTCTGCAACACGATCACCGCCGTGGGTGGCCAGTGCGAGCCACTGCTTGAGCTGGCGAAGGAGCGCTCGACGACGTTGCGTCCCTTGTAGGCGAGGGTCTGTAAAGCCAGCGGCGCTGGCGCACTTTCGGTGGTGTGGCCTGTGGTGACGCTCAGGCTGTCAGGAGGATGCGGTGGCGGAGGAGGTCGAACCCGGCGCGTCCGTACGTCTGGCGTTTGAGCATCTTGGTGCGGGTGTTGACGCCCTCGGTACGTCCGTTGTGGTGGGGCAGGGTGACCGCGGCGACTACGGCGTCGCGGTCTTGCTCCAGGCCGCGGACGAAGGAGTGGGCGTGCGGTAGCGGCGCCGCGCGGGCCTGGTCGATCCAGGCGGTCAGGGCGTCGCTGTTCGCCTCGTCGGGGACGAGCAGCCTGGCGAACGCGCCGACGAGGTCGTGCAGGGCGGTCATCTCCGGGCACGCGCCTACGAGCTGCCGAAGGCGTTCGGTCTGCCGCTCGGTCAAGGTACTGGGGCGAGTCAGCAGGAGCCGGGTCGCGCGCCGCGGGGACAGGTGGGAGTGCTCGTCGAGGTGGCGGTGCTGGCCCAGATACCGGTAGAGCAGGTTCTGGCTGCCCGTGTAACCCAGGGCACGGATCTCGGCGAGGAGCTGCTGCACGCTCACTCCGGGCTCGGCTTGCCGCCGCCTGCGCAGGTGGTCGCGGTAGGGGTCGACGAGGGTGGCCCGGTACCGGGGTGGGCGGGCGATCTGCTCGGGTTTGGCGGCCCGGTCGTACCGCTTGACGGTGTTCAGCGCGATCCCCAGACGCCGCGAGCAGTCCAGCAGGCCGACCCCGGCGTCACGTAGGTCACGCACCTGCGCCCAGCGCTGGGCGGTGGTCTCAGCGATACGGCCCGTGCGCATGCCTGTCGCAGTGGTCGCGGCCCAGCAGGCCGAGTGGGCGGCGACCTCCTTGCCGACGGCGTCGCCCAGGCCGTGCCACAGGTGCCACCGGTCGGCGACCTGTGTCGCGTCCGGCAGGACGTCGCGCACGGCCTGGGCATAGGTGGTCGACCCGTCGCGGGTGACGACCTGCACCCCGCGATGGTCGGTCAGCCACGCCTTGACGACCTCGGCGTCGCGGCCGGGCAGGACATCGATCCGGCGGCCGGTGTCCGCGTCGATCAAGACGGTCGCGTAGACCTGCCCGCGTCGCAGCGCGAAGTCGTCGATCCCCAGCACCCGCGGCACCACCAGCGCGGGGAGCGCGATCGCGCGCAGGACCCGCAGCGCGGTGTCTCGGCGCAGGCCCATGCCGAGCGCGGGCGCGAGCCGGGCCGAGGCCCGCCCGGCGAGCTCAGTCACCACCGCCTCCAGGGCCACGGTCAGCCGGGCCGTGCGCCGTTGGTAGCGCTCGAGCACGCCCGGGACCTGCTCACGGAACGTCCTGCGCGGGCAGTGCGGCGACTGGCAGACCAGGCGCCGTACTCGGACCCTCAACTCGACCCGCACCCCAGCGACGGGCAGGTCAGCCGGAGCGCGCTCATGCCACGCATGCAACCGCGTCGATGGCCGCCCGCAGACCGGGCAGGCGACCGGCCCGCCACACGTCACCGCGGCGACGACGAGCCCGTCGTCACCCTCCTCGACGTCTTGGACGACCAGCCCGTCCAACCCTGCGAACACCGCTCTGACCAGCACCGACGCGTCGAACACGGCAGATCATGACAGACCAGGCGAACCACCCTCAACCGCCCGCAGCCACCACCTAAAGTGCGCCAGAGCCGCAGACCGTACAGACCCGCCCTCGGCGCGCGCGACCTGGCGAGCGTGCGCCACCGACCGGCGTGAGACGTCCACCCCGTGCACCGCGACACCACCGTGCGCGAGCCGGCAGGCGTAGAGACCTGGGCCGCAGCCGAGGTCCAGGACCCGGTCACCGTGCCCCAGCCCGAGGACCTCGACGATCCACCGTGCCGACCGGTCGATGACCTCGTGTGTCCGGGAGGCCGCTTCCACGTCCGGGGCGAGATGGGCGGCGAGCATCTGCGCAGAGATGTGGTCGTCGTCCCAGAACACCAGCGTAGTGAACACGGGGAACGGTGCGAGGGCTGGGCCGGTCGCTATCACGGCTCCGAGTCCCTCGGGCAGCAACGTGCGCCGTCGACGCGATTACCTCGCGTGGCGCTGACGTCCGCCGCCAGCGGGCGAGGACGGCCTCCCGCGAGAGACCGGCAGCTCCCAAACCGGACTACACCCTGGATCGTGATGTGCCCGATAGCCCATTCCGAAACAGGCCCTAGAAGGCTGTCGTGGCCTTCGCTGTGAGTCGGCGCGCGTAGCCGGCCGCTGCAGGCCCCTCGTCGACATGACCCCACCGCACGTGGCGGTGAACCGTGGTAGCTCAACTCCGGTGTCGTGCTGTGCAAGCAGGGAACGAGGCAATCCGCGCCTCGTCCTGACCCGAACATCCTGCCCGTGTTGAATGGCCGCACGAACATCCGACGCTCGCGGGAGAGGCAGTCCATGGCAAATGCGCTGTACGGGATCTCTCGCGCTCCCGGCCCGCAGTGGGCACGCGAGGTCTTGTGCGGCGTTGAGCCGGTCGTCCAGAGGTCGTCACCGAGCGACCTGCGCGCGCACGTCGTCTCCACCGGTCGGTCGGTGGCCGACCTGCTGACGGGTGCTGCCGCACGGATTGACTCGAACGAGTCGCTCACGCCTGTCGTCGACGCGCTGATCGCTGCTGCCGCAGCCGTTGACGACGGTGCCCGGCAGGCCGCGCATGACGACGTCGCTGAGCCGTTTCGCGTCGTTCTGATGGGCTCCACGATGGCCGGGAAGTCGAGCCTGTTCGAGTACCTCACGGGTGGCGACGGCGCCCGCGTCGGCGACGGGGCGCCGCGCTTCTCCAGAGACAGCATGGAGCGGCCGATTACGGTCGAAGGCCTCGAGTCAGTCGTCCTCGTCGACGTCCCGGGGGTTGCTGCGTTCGACGCCCCCGAGGACCGCGAGGAGGCTTTCCGCCAGGCGCAGTACGCGGACCTGGTGCTGTGGACCCAGAGCACCACGGCCGCCCAGGAAGAGACGGGACGTGCGCTTGAGCGCCTCGCGGACCTGGGTAAGCCGCTAGTTGTCGCACTCAACTGCCGCAGCGACGTCACCAACCCGCTGAACCGGATCGACCTCCTCCAAGAGCCCGAGCGCATCTTCGGCGGCGACGTTGAGGAGTACATGCGACCCATCGAGCGCTATCTAGCTCGCGCGGCGGGCCGCTACGCCGGGCTCGCGAAGATCCACGCCCAGGCCGCCTGCCAGGCACAGTTCGCGGTCGACGACCCGACGGAGGCTGAACAGCTCAGGTCGGCGAGCCGCGTCGTCGACCTTGTCGACCTCATCCGCGCCGAGCAGGACGCCACAGCGACCCAGCGGCGTCTGGTGCGCGTCGCGGACATCGTCCGGGTACCGCTGAGCGTCGCCCATGGACTGGCTGACCAACTCGCGACAACGACCGCTTCCCAGGAGGTCGCTGCAGAGCGGCGGCGGGTCGCCGTCGGCAGGAAGTCCGGTCGTGCGGTCGACGATGCAGCGCTCGTGATGAAGACCGCGATCCGACGATCGGTCGAGGCCCGACGCCGGTGGGTCGCGCAACTCGACGTCGACCTCAAGGACTCGACGATCAACGACCTGTGGCGCGACGAGGTCACGTCGCTCAACGCCGAAGTCCGGGCGACCGTCTCCCAAGCACGCGATCGGCTGCGTACCAGCCTCTCGTCGATCGTCGCCGACGCGGACGCCGAGTGGGCTCGAACGGCAGCACGCGAGTTTGAAGGCCTGGACGGTGGCGGTAGTGCGCGGTGGAACCTTGCCGCGAAGATCATCGGCCACGGAGGCCTCACTGTCGCCGCGCTGCTCGGCGGGGCGAAGGGCGGCGCCGCCCTCGGCGGAGTAGTCGGGACCCTCATCGGCGGCCCACCGGGCACGGCGATCGGCGCCGCTATCGGTGGTGCCGTCGGTGTACTCGTAGGCGGGTTCGCGTCCGGCGCCAAGGCGCTCAGATCCGGGATCAACAAGATCGCGGACAGTTGGTTCCGCAGCAAGAAGGACGTGCACGCGAGGCGGCGACGTCAACTAACCGACCAGTTCGGCCCGCTCCTCGATGACGTCGAAGCCAGCCTCGACACACAACTGGCAAACGAGATCGAGGCGTGGCGCGGGGCCATCGCCGACGAGGACAAGCGTGCAGCCGCGTCGGTCGAGGCGTTCGAGGCGGCAACGCGCGTCGTCTACGGGATCCAGACGAGCCTCTCGGAGACCGTCGCGGAGCTCGACCTCCGCCTCACGCGCGGTCTACTCGCCGAAGCGGGTCGTGGCCGCCTCGCCGGGGCCGTGACCCGCGCGACCCGGTTGCGGGGCGCCGGCATTGCCGTCGACCTCGCGGGCGATGACCTGACGGAAGCCATCCTCTACCCGCCGGAGCGGCTCGTCGAGACGCTCACGCCCGTCCCGTCGTCGTCGAGCCGCGGCATCACTGCCTTCCACGTGCTACGGGGCGCCACCGACGGCAAGATCACGGTGGCGAGTCTCACCCGGGACAACGTCCACCTCCACCTCGGCTCACCCGTCCCGGACGGGGTGCTGTCGACGTGGCGCGACCTTGCCCAACTGCACTCCGGCGCCGACGCCGTGCGCCTCACCCAAGATGCCGCAGAGGAGATCGCATCATGACCGGAATCCACGTCCACGATCTCGCCGTCGCCGCGCCGACACTCCTGGGGCAGTTTCGGGACGTAGTGTCGGCGGCGCCTGAGGCATCTGCAGGCGAAGCCGCCCGCATCCTGACGCGAGCCGTGCTCAAGCCTCGCGAGACAACCAAACTCGTCCTCACGGGCCAGTTCTCGGCTGGCAAGTCCAAGCTAATCGCCGCGCTTACCGACGGTGTGCACGCGCCGAAGGACTCGCCCGACCGGGAAACGGACACGGTGTCCGAGTACCCGTGGGATGACGTCGTCACCCTCGTCGACACGCCCGGGGTTCAGGCCGGCGTGAAGGAGCATGACGAGCGTGCGTCGGATGGCGTCTCTGGTTCGGACCTCATTCTATTCGTCGTTCCGCCGGAGATGCTTGACGACGCGGCGGCCGAGTACCTCCGGTTCCTCGCGATCGACCGCGCCCAGTACGCGCAGATGATCGTCGTGATGACGAAGGTCAACACCGTCCCGCGCCCGCCCGGCGGCCGGGCGCGGCTCGTCGAGCAGGCTCTCGGCCCCGTCGGGTTCACGCTCCCGTTCGCCGAGGTGGACTCGGTCGACTATCTGCGGAGCCGGGAGGGTGGCGCGTCGGCAGATCTACGACGCCAACAGTCAGGCATTGACGAACTGCGCCGCCTCATCAACGGTCTCGCCTACGAGCGAGGCGACCTGGCCCGGCTCCGCCAACCGCTCATCCTCGTCCGCACCCTCTGCGACGAGGCGATGCCACTCTTCGCGGACAGCGGCCTCGACGCCGACGCCCTGCATGTCCTGGCTGATCTCCGCAAGGCAATCCTCGAGCGGAAGGGCGGCATCACATCGGCATTCGAGGGCGCAGCGACGCGGTTCCGGGCCGACTGCCTCACCGACGTCACGGCCTTCGTCGACCGCGTCACGAACTACGAGACACAAGCTGAGGCGGATCGCGACCTCCCCGAGGCCGAGCAGGCATGCGTCGCAGCGCTCGATCGCCACGCGGACACCTTGGCCGCAACCGTTCGGAGCCTCATCGAGCAGCAGATGGTGATCCTCGAGCAGCAACTCGAAGAGGCCGGCGAGACGGCCGCCGCCGCCGCGCTCGTCGACGCCGCCACGCCCTTTGACGCCAGATCGGGAAGACTCCGCATCGGCGCCTTCGGCCCCCGACGGAGTGCCCAGCCAAGCCGGCCCGCGTTCAACTGGAACCAAGCCACCGACCTCCTCAAGAAGGGCAAGGAGTGGTGGGTCGGGGGCGCTCAGAACGTGGGCGGTGGCCTTAGAGGTCTGAAGGGATCGCCAGGCCACGAGATCGTGCTCAAGGTCGGACACTTCTTCGACCACAAGTTCAAACCCTGGCAGGCACTCAAGATCGCCGACAAGATCGGCAAAGCCGCCGGTGTGGCAGGCTTCGTCATCCCCATCGCAGTCGACACGTTCGCCATCGTCAAGGAGGAGCGAGCGGCCCTGGATGCGCAGCGAGCGAGCGAGCGGCTGCACGCTCGTCTCGTGACCGAGGTAATGGCGAACGCGGACGAGATCGTCAGCAAGGCACGTCAACAGCTCTGGAGTGCGGTCGATCCTGTCTTGGATGCGATCCTCGCCGACATTGCTTCCGCACGAGCCGAAGGCCTCGCATCTCAACGAGACCGGATGTCAGGGGCCGACGCGCTGGAGCGGATCGCCGGTGAGGCTGACCGGCTTCTCGCCGCCAGCGCCTCAACCCCGCTCGTCTAGGCACGAACCCGCTGGACCAGTGGCGTTCTTGCACGCCCGAGACGTCGGTCAGCGCGTCCTCGTCTTCGCCAGCCACCCGGCCGCGGCGACGAAGCCAACGACCGCCAGAACGAGGAGTGCGACGCCAGCAAAATTCACGACAACCACCCCCAGGGCGCCACCAACGGACCGCCCCGCAAGGAGGAGTGCCACCACCGCCGCGGTCGAAAGGACGATCACGCGCGGCACGTTCTCGTGCCAGTCCGTCGGCTGTGCCTTGTGAACCGGCACACGCCCGATGAGGATCAGGGCCGCGGGCGTACCTACGAAGATGAACAGGTACGCGGCCAGTCGCTCGATGACGGTTCCGCCCGCGCCCAGGCCGACGAGCCACAGGCCGCCGCAAACCACCAGCGCGGTCCGCGCGGCCTTGGTCACCACGTCGAGGTTCACAGCCCTGGCCCTACCGTGCCGGTCGCCGCAGTGGGCGGCTCGTACTCGTGCCCGCCACTACTACGCTCCGCCGCCCACATGGCCTCATGTTCCGCCATGGCCTCGGCGTACCCAGGCTCGTAGATCTGCCTTTGCAGGTCGCGGAGGAGTTGTCGCGGGTGCTGAGAGTCGAGGGCGACGTCGTCCGACGGCGGCACGATCTCGGTGCGCTCGATCTCGCCAGCGAACCAGGCCCGATCCCGGGCGCCGGACGGCTCTGCGGCGAGTGGCAGCTGATCTCGTCCCAGCGACCGCGCGACCTCAACCAGGTCCGGGTGCCCAGCCGGCGTCATGGGTTCCCATCGGCGGAAGCCCTTCTTGATCACGCCGATGTTGTACCAACCGAGCTCGTCCGTCTCCTCGAAGAACCAGGAGGTGCGGAGCGCCTTGATCAAGATGTCGGACACGATGCGGTCGGCGTCGAGCATGGCATCGGTGAGCGCCGCCATCTCGGCTTTCGTGACGGCGCCGATGTCGCGGAGCGCGTTCGCTGACGCCAGGAGGTGGTTGCGCGCGAGGTCGTCCGCAGGCAGGTCGTCGGTCATGATGCCGCTGTTGACGTTGAGTAGCTCCTTGCCGATCATCCCGTAGGCACCGGCTCGTTGGAGGAGTTCCTCGGACTTCGTCATCTGACCGGCCTCGAACGCGAGTCGGCGAAGACGCTCGCTGATCGCGAGGTGGCCCTTCGCCACGTACCTCAGCAGCATCACCGATGGCAGTCGACCATCGAGGTGGGCGTTGCTCGCCCGCATCTCGTTCAGCACCGTCGCCGCGGGCGATGGCGAGAGCGAGAGCGGATGGCGGTAGCCCATCTGGTCGATCACCGTGCCGTAGCTCTCGCGGGCGGGATCGCCGTAGGGCCACCCGCGCGCGAGGTCAGCAGCCGTCCAGAGCGCCACGACCTCGTCGACTCCCGGCTTCTCGCCGAACGACTTCCAGCCCTTGAGGTTCTCGTAGCGTCCGTCGAGCCGGAGTAGCGCCACCGCGATTTGGGCCGCGTCGCGTGACGCGACCATGCCGGGCATGCCGACAAGGTTGCGCAAAGTGGGCAGTTCGCGCTCCACCAGTGCGACGCTGGCGAGCGCCGCCTGCCGCCACGCCTCAACGAGCGGGATCTTGTGCGGCCGCGTCAGGCGCGTCTGCCCGGTGCGTGGGACCTCGCGGATCGCGGCCACTGACTCGAACCGCTCGAGCAGGCTGGTCAGGTTGAGCATCGGGCGGAGCCCGGGCGCGTGGTCGGCGTTCGCCACGGCATGCCGTGCGAGCGTCACGGTGGCGCGGAACACGACGGCACGGAACCGCTGGATGTCGTCGACCAACGCCTCGTGACGAAGTAGCGGTTCCAGCCCGGCGGGCCCGTCCTCGTTCCCGTGCCGCCGGTAGTCGCCGATGACCGTCTCCGGTCGTCGGACCTGCATGACCTCGGCGAGCGCGTGGCGCAGGTCTCTCGTCACGGCGCCGTACGTCATCGTCGGCCTGACTCAAGGGCCCACGCGTCTTCGAGGTCAGCGACCAGGAGCATGAGCGTGAGGTGATCGACGTTGTCGAGGCGTGCGATCGCGGTGAGCGCGTCGACGGCGCCGCTGAAGATCTCGCGCCGGTCGGTCGTGGCGAGCGGCACCGCGGGCGCGAGATCGTCCGGCTCGTACATCTCGTCGAGCGCGAGCAGGATCCAGCCGTAGGCCTCGGGCGCGCCGAGCGCTTCGAGCGCCGCGAGGTGCGAGCGGGCCTTGCCGTAGAGGCGGAAGTGCTGGTCGTCGATCATTGCGGGTCCTTTGACTCGGGGGGAGTTCTGCGTCACGCAAGCACCGGGCGGAGTCGCTCGGGGATGGCGGTTCGCGATCTGCGGACAGAGCCGCGTCGTTCACAGGCGTGGCCCGACGACGGCGGTCAACGCCGACGGCGGCTCCGGATCGGGGAGGTCGGCGATGCGGTCGGGTCGGAAGCCTGACCAGTGCTCGCCGTCGGGCGTCACGACGACGGGAACTTGGAGGTACCCGAGCCCGCGGGCGAGTTCGAGCGCTTCGGCGTCGTCGGAGACGTCGACCTTGACGAGCGCGACGCCCTTCTTCGTGAGCGCTCGGGCGGTGGCGTCGCACTGCACGCAACCGGGCTTGGACAGCACGGTGAGCTTGTCGCGGTGGAGCACCCCGGAGACGGCATCGACGGTGAGCCCGGTCGCGTCGGCGAGGGACTGGAGCGTCCCGTCGAACGCGGCGAGCGCTCCGACGAGCCGCGCCTCGGCGTGTGCGAGCCGTGTGGCGGCATCGCTGTACCCGGCCCCGGCGTCGCCGAGCGTGTCCTGCCCCGCGATGACGCGCAACGACGACTGGTTCGCGAGGACACGAAGCCCTGGGTCGTCGCGATAGACCTCGGCGTTGCGGCCGACGGCCCGTTCCAAACGAGCGCCGTCGTCGGGCGTTTTCGTGGTCATCGTCGTCCTCCTCCACCTGGTACATCGCGCTCGACGTGCGAACCCGGGCGGCGATCGCCCAGGCAGTTCGATCCGTGACGGCGATGAGAGAGGTGAGCGAGCAGCGCGGCCCGCGCCGCTCCCGTCCCCTCAGGAGGAGTCGTGACAACGACCGACGACGGCGTCGAGACCTTCGACGTGACCCGCACGCTGCGGGACGCGGCCCAGCACCGGCTTCGTCGCACGACGACGATCGGCGAAGCGCTTTACCACCAGGCGACCGCCAAGGCCGCGGCCCTCGCGATACTCGCGGAGTTCCCCGAGGCCGTGTTCCTCGAACTGGACGAGTCCGACCAGGACGGCAGCGACTATTCGCCCGGTGCGATCCTCAGCGCCGACGGTGCGGTCATCGCCGCCGACTCCTTCGGAAGTGCCGCCGACACGGCCGTGCGGTGGAACAACCTCATGGACCTCCACTACGGCCCGCTCACCGATCTACCCGACGAGTTCGAGTACGACTACGAGAAGCGCGAGGCCGTCCCGCCATACCCATGGCTCGTCACCGTGGAGAACGACCGTGGTGGGCGCATCGGCCGTCTCGACCTCCGTGTGGCAGCCGAGATCGACCTCAACGAGGCCGTCGCAGAAGCATTCCCGACGGCGGCCCTGCCCGACCTGCCCCGTCACCTTCCCGGCCGTCGACAGCTCACGGGGGAGGAGATCGCGGCACTCGCGATCGACGCCGTCGTCGTGCCCGCGGCCCTCATCGACACCGGCGCCCGGCACCACGTCCCGCTGCCGGCGTGGCCCGTCGACCGCGGCAAGCCGAGCGTTGCCGGCGGTCGCACGAGCGACGGCGTCACTCATCTCACCGTGTCGATGGGCAGTTCCCCGCTACTGAGCGTGCGCGGAACCTGGAACGGAGAGCGGTACAGCGAGGAGTACTCCTGGTACGCGGACTACCTGACCCTGACCGAGAGGGACCAGGTAGAGGCGTGGACGCAGGCCGTGTGGGTGCGCCTCACCGACGCGATGGACAACGTCGTCGACCACGCCGTTCAGCGACGCTCGACCCGGTGCTTGCGCGAGTCGCCACGGACGCCCCGACGCCGTCGGCGGACGTTCTGACGGATCTCTCCGCGCGCGGCATCGCCATTCCGTCAACGCTTCCGCCTGCCGTGCCGGCGAGCCCCAGCCTGGCTGAGATCACGCGCGACCTGCACGTCGGGGACAGGACCACCCTTCGTGACCTCGACCTGCCCGAACTCCCCGGGTTCACGCGAGTGACGCTGACCAAAGCGTCCGAGAACGCGTTCACGGTGGACACCCTCGTGCAGTTCACCGCTGAGCGACTCAACGAGCTGCTCACCGCCGCGTGCGGGCTCGATGTCGACTTCGCCCCTACCTGGATCGCCGACAACCATGAGGCGCTGCACGCCCACATGGAACGGCGCAACAAAGCCCGCTGGCTGCCCTCACCCGTCGACGGCCAGGCGGCGCAGGTGCGCATAACCGTCACTGGTGTGCCCGCGTCCACGCCCGCGCTCGGGGTCGGCGACCACCTCTACGGCGACCCCAATGTCCGCGCGTTCCTCGACGATCACCACCGCGGCAGCCTCTGGCGCGACCTCGCGGCCGCGACCGGGCTCCCCATCGCCGAGACGCGCGAGCAGAGCCCGGCCGACGTGGCCCAGCTCATCGTCGCGGACCGGGGCCCCGAGCCCCCTCACCCGTCGGGCCCGGCGGCATGAGCCGACCCACCGTCCGACACCCCAACCGCGCGCGCTGGCAAGGAGAGAGCAATGGTCCCGAGGTTCACGCACCCCGCGTTCCACAGCACCACGTTCGACGCCGTCCGCTATGGCGACACTTGGAACGGGTTCGCCACGCCCATCGTCGACCGCGCCACGCTTGAGGAGCTGCTTGACGTCCTCGATGACAACTACGTCCGCGGCTGGGTCGACGGCGAAGACGTGCTCCGCGTTGAGTACTTCGACGGTCGAGGCCGTCCCGGCATGTTCGATGACGTCAGCCCGCTTCCGGATGGCACCTACGACCTCGGGCGCCTCGGATGGACGTTCGAGCTCGCGGAGGATCCCGTCGTCGACGACGTCGACCCACTGACTCTTCTCGACGCTTCGCATGCCGCCCGCGACATGGGGATGTGACCCGTGGCTCGCAAGGTTCGCACCACCAAGTCGCCCGAGGAGCGTCGCGCGGAGGCCGAGGCGCTCCACGAGACGATCGCAGCCGAGGTCGAGAAGCTCCGCGACTCGACCAACTGGACACGGTTCCTCGAGTTCTCGCAACACATGCACAAGTACTCGATCGGGAACGTCTTGGCGATACTGGCACAACGCCCGGATGCGACCGCAGTGGCCAGCTACCGGACGTGGCAGGCCTGCGGCTACCAGGTTCGACGTGGCGAGCACGCGATCCGGATCTTCGGTGGGCGCGCCGTCACCGATGTCGCCGAGGACCCAGCGCTCGGTGAAGAGGCCGAGACGCGACGTATGCTCTACTTCCCCGTGCCGGTCTTCGACATCAGCCAATGCGACATCGTCGACCCGGAGAAGGCGGCAACGGCTGTGATCGCTGAGCGGCTCACGGGCGAGGACCCCGAGGGCATCTTCGACGCCGTCGTCGACTACCTCACCGACCAGGGCTGGACCGTGACGCTCGACCCGATCCCCGGCGAGACCAACGGCTACACGATGATGGACGGCAGCAAGCGCATCGTCATCGGCGACCGCCTGGCGCCGGGCATGCTCGCCAGGTGGGTCTGCACGAGGCAGCCCATAGTGCTCTCCATGCCGACGATGCCGACGGCGAGTACGTCCGCCACCGCGGCATCAAGGAGACCGAAGCGGAGAGCGTTGCCTACGTCTCGGCGGGCTTGCTGGGTCTTGATACCTCGACCTACTCGATCGGGTACATCGCCGGCTGGTCAGACTGCGACCCCCAAGTCATCAAGGACACGGCCTCACGGGTGCTGCGCTGCGCCCACACGTTCGTGGAGGCGCTTACGGAGCCCCCGGTTGTTGAGCCTGTCGAAGCCACGCCGCGGATCGACCCTGCCGATCTCGACCCGTCGAACCTCAACCCACCGCGCGTGGGCATGGACGCCGCCGGCGCGCTCTCGCTGTAGTCGTCCGCACCCGTGCGTGTCCACAGGCTGCCGCCCGAAGCGAAGTCGTCCACAGAACCCGTTCGGGCAAGACATCGGGCAAGACATCGTCGTTTCGGTGGTGCCCATGAGCCAGGCCGAGAAGATCTTCCGGCAGCACGACGAGGCGCCCACCGGGACGTCCTCCGCGCTCTACCGGCAACTCACCCTGGAATGGGTGCACCTCCACAGACGCTCCGCGACCTCGAAGACCGTGGAACTCTGGGGCGAGGCCGAACCAACCCTCGCCGGCTTCTCGCGGCCGGGCGACATCGTCGACGCCATCGACGCAGCGGCCGACGCCGACAAGAACGCCATCCTGCTCGCCCTCCTGCGGCTCGCCGCCGCCGACGAACCACTCGCGAGCCGCACACTCCTCCAAGCAATGCTCCCGGGGCCCTCACGTCTCGCGGCGAGAACCGAGGCCAAGCACCCGAACGGTGACCCCGACTCGGCCGCGTCGACCCGCCAACTCGTCCTCGAAGAGTTCCTCGAGGTCGCGGCGGCCTACCCCATCCAGCGGCGTCTCGAGCGTGTCGCCGCGAACCTCATCCTCGACACTCAAGCGCGTCACGCGGCACCTCGCGGAACATGTGCCGGTACCTTTCGACCCGACGCCGCTCTACGCCGACGCCACTCCGCCCGGCGACTTCGCGACCTACCGCGAAGCCCGCCGCCAAATAGTCGACGACGGCGAGCATCTCAGCATCGACGCCATCAGCCCAGACTCGGACCTCCTCACCGTCATCGCCTGGGGCGTTAAGCAACGCACCATCACTCGCGAGGACGGTCAGATGCTCGCGACCGTCTACCAACCAGGGATCGAACGGCGTTGGGGCTTCGATGAGGCCAGTACACGCCTTGGAGCCTCGCGCTCAGCGGTCAAGATGCGCTGCTCACGCGCGGTCGCAAGGCTCGCCGAAGCATGGCGTACGGAAACCACAATGGCGTGAACGACGGCGACCCGCTTGCCTGAGTCCTCGACGACGACCGAGTTGCAGACGTGCAGCACAATCGCGCTGACACGCCGCCGCAAATCCGTGATCCCGGGCGTGTCAAGTCCATCGCAAAGAGCGCGAGCACTGTCCCGCAGCGCGCGGTCGGCGCAACGCCTCATCGAATACTGAAAGGTCGCGTCTGATTGCCGGGCACCTCGAGCACCACCACATGACGATCCACCCGCGCGCCACGAGAGGTAGTCGCAATCGGACCTGCCCGCCGGGCTGACGCCCAGCCTGGTCCCAACGAACACCCTGCGGATGACGTCACCAGATCTCGGAGTGCGCACATTGCGCCGCGGATGAGCGCCACACGGGCTACGGCAGGGCCTAAGGCGCTCACGATTGGCTGTAGACGGAGCGACGACTGGAGTGACGATGCCTCAGCCAACGACCCTGCCGAGCGAAGCGGCCAAGGCGCGGTTCGCAGCGACACTGCGCCTGCGGACGGAGATTGGCGTCGCATCCGGGCGCGATGATGGCAGCAGCGCATTGCGGGCGCTGGTCGGCGCGGGCTGCACGATCATGTGGCTCCACGCCAAGGTGACCGCGTTCGTACCATCGGCAACGCTCGACGACGTGCGCGACGTCGTCGATGCCGAACGACGCATCGCCGGACCGCTTCTCATCATCGACGCATCCCCCGAACGGGATCCTGAGCCAACGAGTGGCTCCGCACCCGCACCCGCACCCGCACGCAACCGTGACCGGGCGTTTCCCAAGCCTTCTCGCGGCACCACTAGGCCGTCTCAAAGCGGCACGAAGAAGGTGGCCGAGAAGAGGCGCGCAATGCCTCCCGCCCAACAGGATTCCTCGGTTCGTGCGCTTTCGGCCCCACGATCGCCCGCGCGATCGACGTGGGACTTCCGCAGGAACGGTGGGTGGCTCAGCCTGACCGAGAGGTAGGGCTGTGACAGACACGACCATGACCGCTGCGGCGGTCGAGCAGGACCCGGATCTGATGATCGATCAGGTGACCGGAGAGATCATCGATGAGCGCGAGCTCGCGCAGCAGTTGCTCGCGCAGGCCAAGTCCCAGGGAGTCTCTCTGGTTGGGCCCGGCGGGCTGCTCGCCTCGCTGACCAGGCAGGTGCTTCAGACGGCGTTGGAGGCCGAGATGACCGAGCACCTCGGTCACGAGCACGGCGGCGTCCCGGCGGGGACGAACATGCGCAACGGCACCCGCGCCAAGACCGTGCTCACGGAGATCGGCCCGGTCGAGATCGAGGTCCCGCGGGACCGGGAGGGCACATTCGAGCCGGTCGTCGTGCCCAAGCGCAAGCGCCGTTTGGACGGTATCGACGCGCTCGTCTTGTCTTTGTCCGCGCGTGGGCTGACGACCGGAGAGATCGCCGCGCATTTCGACGATGTGTACGGCGCGAAGGTCTCCCAGGACACCATCGGCCGCATCGCGGAGAAGGTGTCTGGGGAGATGGCCGAGTGGGCCAACCGGCCGCTCGACCGCGTCTTCCCGGTGATCTTCGTCGACGCGATCGTCGTCAAGGTCCGTGACGGGCAGGTGCGTAACACCTCCTTCTACGTCGTCATGGGCGTCACCACGGACGGTGAGCGGGACATCCTGGGGATCTGGGCCGGTGACGGCGCCGAAGGGGCACGGTTCTGGCTCCAGGTCCTCACCGAGATCAAGAACCGCGGCGTGGACGACGTCCTGATCGCTGTGTGCGACGGGCTCAAGGGCCTGCCCGACGCGATCACCACCGTGTGGGAGCGCACGATCGTCCAGCAGTGCGTCGTGCACCTGATCCGCAACTCGTTCCGCTACGCCGGCCGGCAACACCGCGACGGCATCGTCAAGGCGCTCAAGCCGGTCTACACCGCGCCCACGGAGGCCGCCGCTCGGGAGCGGTTCGCGGAGTTCACACAAGAGTGGGGCGGGCGCTACCCGGCCATCGTGAAGCTCTGGGAGAACGCGTGGGCTGAGTTCGTGCCCTTCCTCGCCTACGACGTGGAGATCCGCCGCGTGATCTGCACGACGAACGCGATCGAGTCGATCAACGCCCGGTACCGACGGGCCGTGCGCGCCCGCGGGCACTTCCCCAACGAGGCGTCCGCGCTACGGTGCCTCTACCTGGTCACCCGGTCCCTGGACCCGACCGGGGGCGGCAGGGCACGCTGGATGATCAGGTGGAAGCCCGCACTGAACGCGTTCGCCATCACCTTCGCTGGCCGACTCGAGCCGGCGAACAACTAGAAACCGCTGGGCTCACCCACCGTTCCTGCGGAAGTCCCATCGACGTCCGCCGTGCGGCGTCGCTGCATCTGTGGTGCCGTCTTCGATCGAGAGCTTGCTAGCGAACACCGTTGCGCTGAGCTTCTTCAGCGAGAAGCAGCCCGTCTCCGCGCACAACGAGAGCGGCGGTTTCGCGGAGCAACGAGGACGTGCCGGGCCTGCGGCCGTGAGGTCCCCGCCGACACGGCGGGGAAACTCGATAGGCACAAAGGTTCCAGGGTGTTGACGCCTCGCGAAAACTGACCCCTTGAGGGGCTGGGAAGTCTGACCCCCTGGTTGATGCTTCGGGGGTGATCAGCGTGGAGAACTGGGCGGAGATCCGCCGGTTGCACAGGTCGGAGGGCGTGGCGATCAAGGAGATCGCGCGCCGGCTCGGGATCGCACGCAACACGGTGCGCGCGGCGTTGGCCTCTGATCGTCCGCCGCAGTACGAGCGGGCCAAGACCGGGTCGGTCGTCGACGCGTACGAGCCGGCGATCCGGTCGCTGCTGCTGAATGCGCCGCGGATGAGTGCACCGGAGATCGCGTCGCGGATCAACTGGCCGCACTCGATGTCTCCGCTCAAGAAGCGGTTGACGACGTTGCGGCCGCAGTACGTCGGGTTGGATCCGTCGGACCGCACCGAGTACGAGGCCGGGGACATCGCCCAGTGCGACCTGTGGTTCCCGGACTACAAGATCCCCGTCGGCCCCGGCCAGGAGGAGATCCTGCCCGTGCTCGCGATGACGCTCGGGTTCTCGAAGATGACCGCCGCCGTGATGATCCCGACCCGCAAGGGCGGAGACATCCTGGCCGGGATGTGGAACCTGATCAGGGGGTGGGGCAAGGCTCCCCGGCAGCTGGTCTGGGACCGGGAGGCCGCGATCGGCGGGCGCGGCAAGCCGACCGTGGAGGCGGCCTCGTTCGCCGGGACCCTCGGGGTGAGCATCACGCTGGCCCCGGCGGTGGATCCGGAGTTCAAGGGCGGGATCGAGCGGCGCAACAAGTACTTCGAGACCTCGTTCCTGCCGGGGCGCACGTTCACCAGCCCGCAGGACTTCAACACCCAGTTCGCCCACTGGCTTGAGACCACAGCGAACGTGCGCCGCATGCGCGTGATCCGCGCCCGCCCCATCGACCTGTTCCAGCAGGACCTCGCCGCCATGGTCGACCTGCCGCCGATCGCGCCGATGATCGGGCTCACGCACCGGGTTCGGCTCGGGCGGGACTACTACGTGCGGATCGACTCCAACGACTACTCCGTGGACCCGCGCGCGATCGGCAGGTTCGTCGACATCCGCGCCACCGCCGACCAGGTGATCGTCACGTGTGACGGGCAGGTCGTGGCCGACCACACCCGCTCCTGGGCGCGCGAGCTGACGATCACCGACCCGGAGCACCGGGAGATCGCCAAGGCGCTGCGCCACGACCTCGCCGAACGCCGTAAGGCGTCCCGGGCGACCCGCACCCACGCCGACGGGCACGTCGTGGCGATCCGGGCGCTGCCCGAGTACGACGCCCTGTTCGGCGTGGACTTCGACCCCCGCCCCGACTCCGGGGCGGGTTCTACCGCTGAAGGGACGAGATGACCACCACCACGACCACGAGACCTGACGGGCTGGCCTCGAAGCTGGCCTACCTGACGAGGGTCCTGAAGACGCCCACGATCTCACGCACCTGGGAAACGCTGGCTGACCAGGCACGGGAGGCGAACTGGTCCCACGAGGAGTACCTCGCCGCGGTCCTCGAACGGCAAGTCGCCGACCGGGAAGCCTCCGGGGCGACCATGCGGATCCGCACCGCGCACTTCCCGGCGATCAAGACACTCGAGGACTTCAACCTCGACCACCTGCCGTCCTTGCGCAAGGACGTCCTCGCGCACCTGGCCACCGCGACGTTCGTGCCCAAGGCGGGGAACGTGATCCTGCTCGGCCCGCCCGGCATCGGGAAGACGCACCTCGCGGTGGGCCTGGGCATCAAGGCCGCCCAGTCTGGCTACTCGGTCCTGTTCGATACCGCGACGAACTGGATCGACCGCCTCGCCCGTGCCCACCACGCCGGGCACCTGGAGGCCGAGCTGAAGAAGATCCGCCGCTACAAGCTGATCATCGTCGACGAGGTCGGCTACATCCCGTTCGATACCGACGCGGCGAACCTGTTCTTCCAGCTCGTCGCCTCCCGCTACGAACAGGGCTCGATCATGGTCACCTCGAACCTGCCGTTCGGCCGGTGGGGCGAGGTCTTCGGCGACGAAGTCGTCGCCGCCGCCATGATCGATCGCCTCGTTCACCACGCCGAGGTCCTCACCCTCGCCGGCGAGTCCTACCGCACCCGAGCCCGCCGCGAACTCCTCGCCAAGGACCGCGAGAAATGAGCGGAAGCTTTCTCAGCGCTCAGGTGAGCTCCCAGCCGCATCCATGGCGCGCTGGATCGCGGTTCGATAGCCCCACACGAGATGCCGAGTTCCGACCGGTGCGTCCTGGTCGTAGCGCGGTGCTGAGTCGCCTTCGACCGGCGCCCAGCCCGTCACAGCCAGGCCCGCCTTGCGGAACAGGTCAATGTGGGTCAGTCCGTGTTCGGTGGGCACCACCCCGGCGACCGTGGCCTCGACCGGCGGTGACTGGCCGCGCCACGGCAACGGCGTGACGACGAACGACGACGCAGACCCCGGTCCTGAAGGCAGAAGCACGGTGACCTGAAGACACGCCCAGGAGCCGTCTTCCAGGGGAACCCCGATCAGGTCACCAACCCGGAGGCTGCGCGACGATCGAGGCGAGAACGGGAACACACGCTCGACCTCAGCCACGCACCAAGCCTGCCCGAGTCGCAGCCGAGAGGGGTCAGTTTTCGGGAACCCGGAGGGGGTCAGTTTTCAGAGACCGTTGACACAGGGGGATGGAGTGTGCGGCGAGCGGCTTTCGTCCGCCCACCCTTGACGTCGGCAGGTTCAAAGCTGGATCCCCGGGCCTCAGCCGTCGGGCATGAGCCGCGCTCCTTCGGAGAGCCCGCCCTGCCGTCCATCGACGACGATGTCGTGCGTGTCGACCCTCACCGCTCGGCCTGTTGGCCGGACTCACGACCATCGCGCGGTTCGCATTGCCGCTTGATCGCCTGCAGCGCGACAGCATGGTCGGCATCTGCACCTTGAGCGGAGGCGCAGGGAGAACCGTGTTCCCCTGTGTCTCGTGGTGGCATTAGGCGAGCGCCGGACGCCAGCCGGCGATCCGCCGCGGACGGCGGGCGCGACGGCGCGCCCCGGGCCCATGCGCACGGCGACAGGCACCCGGTCCTGGGAGCGTGCGTTCCTAGCCTCCTGACCCATGCCGACCAAGCAGCGCTGCTTCGCGCTTCCCCTGTCAAGATCGACGTACGTCAAGGGCGGGGTCGCGTTGACAGCTGTCGCGTTGACAGCTGGCGGGGCTTTCGCCGCGATGCGCACCGAGGTCCCCGACCTCCTCAATGAAACGCTCCCCGCAGCCCAGGCGCTGCTGTACACCCACGGGATCTCGAACGTCGAGGGCGGGGAGGGAATCGCGGCAGAGTTCGCGGACTTCACCAGCGTGGTCGGGCAGTACCCCGCGCCCGGCACACGGCTCTTGCGCAGGTCTCCCGTCGTGCTCGAGGTCGAGCTGGTGGATGTGAGGGTGCCTGTTCTTGAGGGACGGTCGCTCGACCTCGCGATAGGGCTGCTGCGAGGCGCGGGTCTCGTCCCCAACGTCGCCGGCGCCCGGATCCCTGTGGTCGAGGACGGCGACGGTGTGGGGATCCCCGCTTCGTTCGAGGACGAGCAGGAGGTTCGACAAGCCGTCGCCGGTCTCGGCATCGTCGAGGACGCAGACCTCACCGGAGCGGCTTTCGAGATAGCGGCGGAGCGAGCGGACGGCTCATGGCTGGTCGACTCCGACGTCGCCACCGGGACCCTGACGGCCGGCTCGCAGGTGGACCTGACAGCGATCCTCCCCGTGACGGTCGTGCCCGAGGTGAGCCAGGCAACGTATCGGAACGCGACCGCGGCGATCGAGGCGGCCGGGCTGTCCGCGCACCGTCAGCGGTTCGTGTTCGACGGCGAACTGCCCTCCGGGTTCGAACTCTCGACGAGCAACACGTCGGAGCGCGAGACGGCCCAGTGGACGGTCAGCAACCCGAGTTTTCGCGCGGGGCGGGTCGTGGAGAAGGGCTCGACCGTCGCCTTCGACCTTGAGTGGCCGGCGGCGACAGTTCCTGACGTGCGCGGCCTGCCCGCAGATGAGGCGCACGCCAAGATGGTGACAGCCGGGTTCACGAGCGGGCTGTCGTCCACCCGGTCTGGGGTGGTCTACTCGACGTCCCGCGAGCCAGGTGAGCGGCTCCCCGCGGGCTTCCACGTGGGAGTGGACGTCCGGCACGAGGTCACACTCCGGGTCCACGGTGACTCCGCACGCGGATCGGTCACGTGGTTCGCTCCGAACGAGTGGTCGATCCAGCAGGCGACGAGCGAGCCGCTTCCCTGGTCGCAGACGTGGATGCGGAGTTCGCGCCCTGCCCGTCATGAGCGTGGTTCGGTCACCGCGCAGCGCGGTTCGGCCGGCGCCGGGTCGATCTCGTGCGAGATCCTCGTGAACGGAGAGATTGTCGCGACCAACACGTCGACAGGGCCGTTCGCCGTCGTCAGCTGCTAGAGCATCTTGTGCGGTTCTCGAACGCGCGGTCGCCAGTCCATGAGCGCCGCGCGCGCCGCGGTGATCGGCCCGGCCTGTGAGAGTTGAGCCCATGGAGGCTGGCATGACGTGTACAGACGGGCATCTCACAGTCGAAGGTGGCGGTTTCTGCTCGCGCTGCGGTATTGCCGTCGGAGCGCGCTCATGCCCCAACGGACACCAAGTCGCGGCCGAAGCGCGGTTCTGCTCGCAATGCGGCTCGTCGACCACCGTCACCGAAGCGCGCGCGTCGGCGCCCGCCGCCTCGGAGCAGGGCGCGAGCGGCGAGCCCCGCGAGTGCCCGCAAGGCCACGGGACGTGGCGGAGCATGACGTGCGGAGCCTGCGGCGCCGGCACGCGCGCGTTCGCCCAACCGCTCGCCAACTCCTGGGTCAACGCCGCCGGTGCTCGCTGCGGAAAGTGCAGTGAAACGCTTGCCAGAGGCAGAGCCTTCTTGGGCAAGGACCCGGCTGGCCTCGCGATGCCCCATGGCCGCAACATCGCGTGCCCACGGTGCGGGACCATCAACCGCGATGTCCACGTCGGGACACGGCACGAAGTCGCGGCCTCGCCTTCCCCATCTCAGTCCCCGTTGACTCGCGTGCCGCCCCAGTCAGACCGCACGAATGTCTGGGCGATCCTGGCGCTTGTCTTCGGCATCCTCGGCGGCATCCTCGGCATCGTCTTCGGCTTCATCGCGAAGTCCGAGATCCGACGGACCGGAGACCGCGGCGACGGGATGGCGACAGCGGGGATCGTGCTCGGCTTCGCCAGCATCGCCATGATCCTGCTCGCCATGTGCAGCATCTCGTACTGAGAGCAGACGGACGTCGCCGCGCCGTCACGGTCACACAAGGACGAGAACTTGCCGCCACACCTCGTGGCCGCGGTGTCTCTCTCGCCTGGGCACCAGCCACGGTTTCTCCGTCGCGACCAACCATCGGGACTGTGCTCACAGTCCAGGGTTCCCTGCCTCCCTTGAACCGCTGTCGGTCACCGGGCGCCGTAGGGTTGCGTGCCCAGCCGCTGGCTCGGACCTCTGCGCCCACCGCTGAGGGGCGCGTCACCGCGCTGGCGGCCGAACTCCGCCACTCGCAGTGCCAGACCACCGAGCCGGGGCCCACCGTCGTCGAGCCCGAAGGCATCCCGGTACTACTGCGTGATGACCTGCGCCTCACCCATCGCGATCTGCGTGGTGTTGACGAAGTCGAGCGGGATCGTGCCCGTCTCGCCGACGCCGGACCAGGCGACCGTCCAGTACGAGGTCGCGCTCACCGCGTAGCGCCCTTGCCTGGTGTACGTGTGGCCGCAGTCCGGTGACGACGACTTCCCGTAGGAGTCCGCGTACGGCGTGCCGCCGCCGACGCAGGTGACGATCGCGCCGTCGCCCATCGTCCAGACGATCTGGTCCAGCCGCGCCGTCGCTGTGACGGTGAAGCCGCCGGCGGACGCGGTCCGCGTGATCGGACCCGTGGTCGACTCCCCGGGGTTCTGCGCCCACATCCATGTCGGCAGGCCGATGACGCCGACGCTTCCGGCCCCGGGCTCAGGCACGATGCCGATGTCGATCGCGGAGAGGCCCATCGACGCGACGGCCTGCTGGGCGAGCACCTCGGGATCTGGCGGCGGCGGCGCTACGGGCGGGGACGCCGCCCAGAAGAGAACGGTCGACTGAGTCCCGAGCAGGCTCCCGGGGCTGGTCGTGCAGGAGTAGATCGCCCCATCGGTGTGCCCTTTCCACACCGGATCGCCCTGGCTCGGCTGCGGGTCGGCAAGGCCGCTGGGAATGCAGTCCTGGCCGTCGATGACGATGACGGGACTTGGAATGCTCCCGCCGTTGGGCGTGTCGTCGCTGACTGGCGTCGCGGTGTCGCCGCCGCTCTGGGCGCCGCCGCTCGTGAAGAGCGTGCAGATGCCGGTGAGGTTGTCGACCTCGACGCAGGTCGGTGGGTCCGCCCAAGCGGGTGCCGCGGTGGCGAGGACGACGACTCCACCAACAACGACGGCGCTCGCGCTGCGTCTTAGCATGTCTCGCCCTCCTTGAACTCCGTGAACGCGACCAGCCATGGGCCGGTCGGGTACTCGTAGTTGGCGACACCGACTCGTTCGACGCCCAGCGGGTTGTGGTCGGCGGGGATGGCCGAGTTCCCGTCGGCGTCGAGGACGTCGAGCCCGCTCGTGTTCCAGCAGACCCGGAACTCCACGATCGGGATGTCGTCGGCGGGGGCCAAGTCGACGCTCGTGAGAGCGACCTCCGTGAGAACTGTCGATCCGGTCTGGCGGAGGCCCTGCTGACCCCAGATGGCGTTGAACCGGTTCTGCGCGCTGGCAAGCGCTGTCGTGATGGCGACGTGCTTGAGGTCGTCCGGGTTGAACGTCTCGGGGTTCTGGAGGGACGCGTCGAGCATCGCGTAGTAGGCGCGCACGGCCTCCTCGGCCGCTGCTGCGGCCGCGTCCTCAGGCGTCTCCTCCGTCTCGGTCGGCGACGGCGTCGGACTCGGCGTGGGAGTCCACGTCGGCGTCGTCGCAGTCGGCGACGGAGTGGGCCCTCGAGGTCCGACTGGCAGCCGGTCAGCGCGAGCGACACCGTGAGCGCGACGACGCTGACCAGAGCGTTGACGCGTGCCGTTCGGGTCATGGGGCCTCCTCCTAGAGGGCGTGCAGGTCAAGCGCTCGGCCTGTGTCAGTGTCGGGCCGCTTGATCGCGGCCAAGAGCTCTTCGGTCTCGGGCTCGAGGTCGACTTCGAGCCGCTCGGTGATGGCGAGGAGTCGGTCAATGGCCTCGGCGACTGCCTGAGGGTTGCGCGACTCGTAGGACGCGAGGATGCGGAGGCGCCACAGCGCCTCCTGCGCCGGGTCCACGCGGAGCCCGACGACGACGGCGCCCTCGGCCGTCCGCCAGCGCCCCTCCATGAGGCGACGCTTGGCGAGCGCATGGGAGGCGTCGACGATCTCGGACGTGAGGCGCTGCCGGATCGGTTCCGCCCACGCGTATCGGCGCCGATGGGTGCCCTCGAACGGAGTCCCGCGCACCAGCGTGAGGGCCGCTTCGAGGTTCTCGGTGGGCGCCTTGAGCGGCTCGCCTCCGAGCAGACGACGCCAGTCATCAACGTCGGACGTCACTGCGAGGCTTAAGCCGTAGCCGGCTCCCGCGTGATGTCGGGACAGGTAGTCCTCGCCGGCGTCGTCCTGGCCGAGCCAGCGCCGCAGCTTCGACGTCGCGGTGTTGCGGGTGTTGAGGTTGTCCTCGGTGGAGCGGTCCGGCCAGATCGCGTCGTCGATTGCCGGGTACGACGCCGTTGAACGACGACGGTGCGTGGAGCGAAGTCGCGCACAGGACCGGCGAGGTCCTTGTTCTCGTGACCGTTGGGAACCAGCCGCTTGTCACAGCGGCCGACGCCGAGAGGGTCGCACGCTGGGGGCACCTCGTCGGGGTCTCCGGGATCGTGGTGTGATGGGCGATGGAGCGTACAAGGCAGTGCCGCGCCTGAGTTTGCGGCCCAGCACCTCGCAGGTCCGGGAATGCGGCGGGCTCGGGTCGAGGGCCTCGGCACTCGACCGGCGTCCCTGCCACCTGCGTTCATCCGCTCGACGATGCCCGGTACCGAGCGCGAGACTGGCGGTTCACTGAGGTGGGACGTTGCCGGCCTCCACCAACGGCCCGGGTTCGAGGCCGCCGAACCTGCCCTGTTGGACAAACTCGCGACCGTCCTCATCCCGTTGGGGAGAATCTCGATTTCGTGACGGTGCTCGATCCGTCGGTGCCAACCGACGTCACCGCGTTGACCCCCGCTGAACGCTTCAGTGCGCTTCCGGCCTCGTGTGAGCAGTCCGGACAGGCGGCAACGCGTACTTCTCGGGAGTGCTCTCGGCGATGTCCTGCATGAACAGCGTGTAGTTGAGCCACCAGACCGACCGAACCGCCCGCGCAACGAGCAATCCGATGCAGTACAGCGCGACACCGATGCCGATGGCAGGCCTAACGTCGTCCACGAGCATTGCGCCAATCGGGCCGACCGCCGTCAGGAACGCTGAGACGATGATTGAGGACCAGTTCCGCTTGAGCTCCCGCGAGTACCGACGGCGAACACCTGCCATGAGGATGTTCGCTGACTGGTAGGTCAGCGCGCAGACGAACGTTGCCGCCGCCAGCACTAGGCCAGACACGACTGCCACGCCGGCGAAGAACGCGAGGCGCGCGTCTGGGTTCACGGGCACGTACTGACCCGTGCCGAACCACCACGCAACCATGATGCCGGACGGCAACAGGTGGTCCGGGCTCGGGTGGGCGGCAAGCAAATTAGCGACGCGACGACGGCTACGCACCAGACTCACCCCTCGAGTAGCTCTCGGACCTTACCTTCCATCTCGCCACCGACACGCGTGAGGTAGTCGAGTAGGGCGGAGAACCTTCGACTCTCCGACGCCGTCTCATCGATGTCGACAGTTGCGGCAAGGCGGTGTGCCACAAGCTCAAGCTCCTCTTCGACGCCACCTGGCAGCACGGCGGTCGCCTTGGTCTTGCTGCCACGGTCCCTCACGAGACGTGGCACGTCACCCTTGATGAGGTCGAGCATGCGCTTCGAGGTGGACCTGTTCCGACTCTCGGGCGTGAGCTTGATCTCGATGGTTACCTCGATGTCCCCACCGACGCGAGAAGCAATCCTGTCGGCGAACGAGACCATGCCCTCGGGCGCCTCCGACTCAGGGGACAGCAGATCCACTGCCGTGCTGAATCGCGACGAGAAGGCCACGGCGCCCTGTGCCTCCTTCTGCAGCTTGACGAGCTGGCCATGGTCCATCAGAGGTTCGATCTTCCATCGATCTCCGGTGGGCAGCGGCACGAGTTCTTCCAGGAACTTCTCGACCGACTGGGCCTTGGGCGAGCTCTGATTACCTGTGATCACCGCAACGACGTTGCCCGGCGGTAGGAACATCGCTGCAGTGGAGTTGGCGAACGGGGCGCTGTCATCGTCATCGCTCATGAGATCCGAGACCGTCTTGGTCTTGAGGTCGATCGTCGTCATGAAGTCCGGCTTGAGCGGAGCGTGGATACCGAGGAGCGCCTTGCCGTCGCTGACGCGGGGGTCGTAGATCTTCCCGTCGACGGTGCGCTCGTCGAGGGTATGGGCCGCGATTGCCTCGAGCCGAGCCGTCCAGTTGGTATCGCCCGGGGGGCGTCGCTGCGCCTGCGAGAGCACCCAGAGGCGCCAGAAGGTGACGGACTTCGGCCGCGTCATCCTGGGGCTCCGTTCATTGGACGATCTATTCAGACGGCCCCAAACGTATCAACACACCTGCCGCAAGAAGCGTGCGCGCGCCTGTCGGAGAGGATGAACCATTGGCGCTCTGGGCCAGACGTGGCCGGGTTCCCGTCGCAGCCAGAACCCGCGAGCCCCGAGTTTCCTAGCGTGTGAGTTCCGGTGGGCGCGCTGCGAGGGGTCCGCGTCGGTGCGAGCGCTTGGCCTTGACAGCTTTGGTAGACGGCACGGCGGCTTCAGACAGGGTGGCTTGGCTGATGTCGGCGCGCACGTGCGTGTCGACGACGTCGGGTGCCACGCCCTTTGCCTCAAGGTCGCGGGCGAGGCGCTGTCGACGCTCCGCGCTGTCGTAGACGAGGTGTGCATCATTACGTGTCCCAGAAGCCGCGGCGAGTGCCTGCTCGAAGTCGGGCCCAGCCTCATGTGCGCGGCGTTCCTCCGCGTCTGCCTGCCGCATCAGGAGCGCGGCCTCTGTTTCCTCCGCGGCGGCTCGCCCGCGCTCCGCCTCTGCGTTCTGGCGGTCGGCTTCCGCCTGCTCGAGGGCGGCTCGCACGTCGGCGGGGTTGGCCCCGGTGCTATCGACGTCGATGCCGTAGCGCGACCAGATCTCGGCCCGGACTCGTTCCGCGGCCATGCGCGTGGATGGGTCTTCGTCGGCCCATGCTCGCGCGACCTGCCACGCGTGCACGACCTGCTCTGTGGCGGCGTGCTCCCACCACCCGTCCTGGGCGATAGCGGTCAACTCTGCTCGTGCCGCGGCGCGTTCGGCGTGCAGGCGTGTGGCGAGCTCCTGGGCGTTGTGCTCGCCTGCGGCTTGTGCTCGGCGTAGTGCGCTCTCGCGGGCGCGGGCGATGTACTCGCCGATCTGCCCGGCGACGGTGATAGCGATCCGCAACTGCCCTTCAAGGGCCTCGTTCATGCCGTCGGACTCGGTCATCTTCGTCTCCTTCTCAGCGTTCGGCCCCGGCGCGAACGGCGCTTGCGCGTGGGCGCGCGCGGTGTGGTTGGAGCGTGCGCGGGATCGGGGAGGTCTGCGGTGCTGCCCAGCCAGTCCCGTTGCGCCCGACGAAGTCGAGCCGACGCGTCGCGACGACGTCGACCGGTGTCGGCAGTCCGGCGTGGACGCGGGCAAGCCGTGCGCGTGTGTCATCGGCCAGCTGCTGGGCCAGCCGCATCTGCTGTTGCGCGGCTGCGGCACGGGTGAGCGCCTCGGCGAGGCGGATGAGTTGGCGGATCATGACCGCCTGCGCCACGCGCCCTTGGCCGCTGTGGGCGGCCGCGGCCAAGACCATCGCGGCACCGGCGATACCCACGCGTCCAGCCTTCGGCATAGGCGGGGTTGGTCGGTGCGTCTGAGCGGCGCGGGAGAGTGCTTCGGCGGCTGCGGCGAGGTCGCCGGGCTCGGCCTCGGTGGCGTTCGACCATGCCGCCAGCATCCCCGCGGTCGACCGGGCGACGGTCGCCCACTTGTCGGCGTCGGCGACGTCGACGGCGGAGAGTTGGTCGACGACGTCGCCCAGGTCGGCACTGCGACGCTGCCACTCGGCGGCGCTCGGCGTGGCGGTCTCGCGTCCTGGAGCGACCACGCGTCTGCCGCGGCGGGCGGCGGTCCACTCGGCCACGGCGGCGTCGGCCGCGCTCGGGGTGTCGGGCCATCCGTGCGCGGCGCGCAGCCGGGGCAGGGTGAGGTCGCGGGCCAGAGAGAGCCCGCCGTACCAGATGGGCCGTTCGCCGCGCCTTGGGCGTTGGGCGACGGAAAAGCCGGTTACGACGTCGGTGCCGTGGTCGGCGTAGCGGGCGCGCACGAGCACTCCTTCGCGGCGTAGGCGGCGGACGAACTCTGCCTCGTCCAGGCTCGCGGTCGCCGCGGCGCGGACCTTGAGGGCGAGGCGTTCGCGCGGCCCGAGGGTGGAGGCGCTGCCGCGTCCGGCCGCGTCGCTGCGTCGAACGTGGGCCTCGCGCTCGGCGGGCTTGTACCCGCGGGTGGAACGCTGGGCGACGACCGACTCCAGTTCCTCGAGTCCGTAGCGCTGTTCCAGGTCCCGGGCGGCACGCTGGGCGCGCACGAAGTCGCGGTGCACGGACGCTCTCGTGCCGTCTTCGCGTACGAGGTTGACCACGAGGTGGATGTGGTCGTTGCCCGCCTTGGACACCCCGTGCCGCACCGCGACCCACCGGCACGGCGCCTTGGTCCCGTCGTTGTCGTCGAAGCCCATCGCGGTGGTGAAGTCGCTCGCGATGGCGGCCCACTGTTCGTCAGGCAGTAGTCCTTCCTCAGCGCGTAGCGACAGCGAGCAGTGCCACACGTGCCCGCCGGTGACCTCGACGTCGTACGCAGTGCGGGGGCGGTCGAGGTAGGCGGCGATCGCCATCGCGGAGTCGTGGTCGAGCTCGTTGTCGTCGTGCCACGACAGCATCGGCGCGTCGCCGGCGACCAGGTGCGGTTCGGTGTGCTCGTTGGCTCGCCCCGGGCCCACGAGGTAGGCGAGCAGTCCGGCCATGCGCGTCCCGCGGGTGACGTTGGGCATCACCGGGAACCACCGCCCCGCTGCGACAGGCTCAGCTCGTCGATCTGGGCGTCGATGCGTACCGCGACTCGGCGCACGGCATCGAGAGTCGCGGCCAGTTCGGCCTGGACCTCGCCGGTGGCGTTGGTGGCCTTGGCGATCTGGTTGACGTTGTTCGCGATGTTCGCCGCCAGCCGGTACAGGCCGAACAGGTTCGCGATGACGGCGCGCCGGTCGGCCAGTGACTCCCCGGCCCCGGCGACCATGGTCGACTCGACCAGGAGACGTTGAACCGAGACCCGGTGGGCCAGGGCGAGGCGGCGCAGGTAACCCTCTTCGGCGTCGGAGACGCGCACGATGTAGCGCTTACGTCGTCCGCCCAGGAGGCGCTATCGACGCGCGCCCCTTACCGCCTTCACCAAGGCTGGCTCGCTGCACGACGACGTGGTCTCGGGCGGAGCCCACAGGTTGACCTCATCGACCACGTCGCACCCCCTCAAGCCAGCGCAGCGACCCCGCCTCGTGCGGGGATCTGCGGCCAGTGTGGCCGCCACCGCCGACGTCGTCGGCGGGCAAGCCTCGATCAGGTCACCTGATCGTCTAGCTTGCTCCGCGCGTTTCCGCAGGCGACGTGCCCTGCGGGGTCATAGCCGGGGCTATGCGGCGCTGCGCGGCGCTGCGCGGGTCTGCGCTCCTAGCGTGGCCGGTATGGCGAAGAACCCGACACCCAAGCAGGCACTCGAAGCGGCGCGCCGCGCCCACGACGCGCGCCTGGACGCGGTGCGCGTGCTGGCCGAGGCCAGGCAGAACGTGGCCGACGTGCGCGAGTCGTCCGCACACGACGTCGAGGCAGCCAAGGCGAAAGCCACCGCGGACATCAGCGCCGCCGAACTCGCCGACGTCAAGGCGTGGGAGGCGGCGTTGCGCGCCGGATGGCAGGTCGCCGAACTGCGCCGCATCGGCTTCGCCGAAGCGGAGAAGAAGGCCCGGGTGCGGCGTCGACGCGCCAGTGGCGCGGCGACGCCGCCACCAACTCCCGCCCCACCGCCGCAGGAGAGGGCCGTCGCCACTGTGGCACCTGAGCCCGAGCCCGCGACCCTGCCCGCACTCGACCTGGTCGGAGCGCACCATGAGTGACCCGAACACCTCGCCCATCGAAGCGGTCTTGGTTGCCGCACTCCGGTCCGCATCTGTCACCCCCGACGTCGAAGCGGACACCCTGGTACCGATCGACGTCGAGCGCGCCGGACCCGCTGCTCGTTTGGACATGGATGCCGTCGACACCCTGCGCGGCGACGTCGAGGCCGGGCAGTGAGATGCCAGGTTCGCCGATCGGAGAGTTCCTCTCTTCGATCCCCGCGCAGTTCGGCTACGTCATGAACGACCGCCACGTCGTCGCCGTCGGGATGGCCCGCGACGGGCGCACCGGACCGCGCATCGTCGCCGAATGGGACCAAGCCGTGGCCAGTGATCAGGACCTCGCCGAGCACATCGCTGCGCACGTCGCCCGGCTGGCCAAGGCCAGCCCGGAGCACAAGGTCTTCCTGCTCGTCGGGTACGGCCGCGACGGTGCGCACCGCGCCGCGCTCCTGCGCGACGCCCTGCTTGCCACTTCCGCCCTCCCCGACCCCCTCGTCGCCCACGTGGTCGACAACACCTGGCGCGTCCAGGTCCGCGCTGACGCGTGGACGACTCCGCAGGACCTGCCCGACGTGAGCGCCGAAACCGTGCTCGCGGGACTACCGTCCCCGGTCGCAAGCCGTGACGAACTCGTCGCCCGCTACCAGCCCTCGCCCACGCCCGCGTTCGGGGACATCAAAGAGCGTGACCGGGCACTGTTCTCGGCCTCCCCGCCGTCGTTCCGAGCCGAGGTCGCCACCGCCACGCTCGACAGACTGACCCGCCCCGCTCTCGACGACCCGAACCAGATGGCTGTGCTCGCTCACCTGACCATCTCAGGGCCCAAGGCGGTGCGCGACGCGGTCATGCTCGCGGCGGCCGCCGACGCTGAGCACGCTGCCGCGCTCGTGCGCGTGTACCGGGGCGCGCCCGAGACGATGCGGCCGGCGCTGGCCACCGCAGCCGGCACCGCGCTGTTCCTGTCCGGGGGAGGGTCGGTCGAGACCGAAGCGATCCTCGTGCACGCCGACCGCGCGGGGGACAACGCGCGCCTGACCGCGCTCGTGGCGATCGCCAAGCGCTCCGGTCTCAACCCGCACGCTCTGCGCGCCGAGTTGGCTACACAGACGAAACCGGCGCTCGACGAGGCCGACCTGCGATGGAAGGCCACGCTGTCGTCGTCGGCGTTCCCCAAGGGCGGCCCGACGGGCGCGCACCCGGCGACTGAGCGGATGCGCGAAGTGCCAGACCGGCTCTGGAACCCGCCATGCATGGAACGCTGAGCCTAGATCCCGTCTGTGTCCAGTCCCATGCTCCGAGGGGCGCGAAGGTCGCGATCGGAGTTCAATCGCGTCCAGCAGGTTTCGGTTGCGTCGTAGGACTGCGGAAGAATGCTCGCTCGTTCAGGGTTCTCGGCGTTGAGGGAGGTGGGTCCGATGGCAGCGGAGTACGAGCTGAGGTTGCGGGAGATGACGCTGCCTTCGGGCGAGATCACTCTCGCCGACGTGGCAGCAATCGCGGCAAGACTGCAAGACCTCTCAACGAGGGTCAGCCGGTGGGTCGCCGACATCGACGGAGCGGGGCGCGGCCCCAGAGTCGTGGAGGATGCCGCTGCGCTGCGTCTGTCGGGCGTGAAGAGCGGGAGTACGGTCCTCGCTATCACCCATGGCGTGCACGACCGCCTGGACTTCGATACGCCGTTCGAGGAGCAGGTCAGCAACCAGTTCTGGGACATCGTCGCGGCGCTGGGCACCGATGCGCCCCCGGCGGACTCACCCGATCCCGTACGCGAGAGCGCCGTCGGCCTACTTGACGCGTTGCAGCGCGCGGCGCCACTCGTACAGATCACCCGGGGAGACGGCGCTCGTGTCGAGTTCCGTCCCGCCGAGTGCGACCGGAGCATCTGGCGAGTTCCCACGCGGACCACCGCTTCCGAGGAGACGACGATCGTTGGTCGACTTGAGATGGTGGACCTTCGCGCCAGCAGGCTCCGGATCGCCGACGACGTGGGGAACCGTGTCACGCTGGAGCACGTCGTCGAGGCTGAGGCCGTTTCGCGCGAGATGGTTGGTCAGCGCACGTCTGCCACGGGCCTACCCACCCGTGACAAGTCGGGGAGGATCGTTTCCATCGAGGCGCCGAGCCTGCAACTCGTCCCCGTACCGACCGAATGGCTGCCAGCGTACGCCGCGACGTGGGAGCTTCCATCTGACGAGCGTGGTCCCGACCCGGAGGGTGGGGCGCACTTCGACGACAACGAATGGGAGTCGTTCCTGACCGCGGTTAAGGAAGCGTGACTTTTGGTCGAGGCGCGATGGGTACTGCTTGACACTGACGTCTGGAGTGTGCTGTACGCGCGAGCGCGTCGAACAGACGCGCGCGACGAACGCTGGAGACACCTGTTGCAGGGCCGCTCTATCGTTGTTGCCACCCAGACCCGCGCCGAGGTCTTGATGGGACTCGCGATCAAGGACGTTGGAGCAGCCAGACGAGCGAGAATCGTTGCTCAGCTCAACGCCACGACAACGGTCCCGGTGACCGAGGACGTGATCGTCGCGTACGCCGACCTATCCGCGAACTGTCGACGAATGGGTCACGCACTCGGTCAGAAGATCAACACCGGTGATCGATGGATCGCAGCCACAGCGATTGCGATCGGAGCCCCGGTTCTCGCAGGAGACGGGATCTACAAGGACGCTCCCGGGGTTGAGCTCCTCGGGCGGGAGTGAGTCCCAGTCGCGCAATGCGGCGCTCTCGCGCGTCGTGCCGGAGCCTGTGGCCCGGAACGCGTCCCCGACAGCCGCCCACCAGCCGTGCGAGGGAGGCGGCACGGGACGCGCGACGTAGCCAGCGCCGCGCCCGTGTCCGTAGACGCGACGGCGTTCCGGTTCGCCCGGCTCCCCAGCTCCGGGATGAGCAGGTCGTCGGACCCGCCGCACTCCGCGCGCTCAGTGTCGCTGACTACAAGGCTGCTCGCGGCGAACGCTGGTCGTCGCGGGCGTGGGCAGCCGCGCGTGCGGCATCGTCGGGCTGAGTCCTCATGCCCCGCACGTGTGCGCCACTGGCGCGACGACGCAGGACGCCCCGCACCTCGGCGCGAGGTACGGGGCGCTGGTCTTCGGAGCGCAGTGACTACTGGGCGTGCACGTCGCTGAACTTGAAGACGAACTGCGGGTCCAGCGCGCCGAACGTCTCGGTCATGTTCGACGTCTTCACGCACGAGGAGTCGTCTGCCACGAAGCTGCCGGAGAACACGACCTTCTGATCCTTTGTCATCGCGACGAGGCCACCGAACATGGGCTCGCTCGGGTCGATCAGCGTCTCGTCGGAGATGTCAGACAGGGCGTTGTTCCATGTGTGGACGCGCACGTTGGGAGCGAGTTCGATCTCCACCCATGCCTTGCCCTCACGGTTGGCGCCGATGTCGGAGACGACCCCGACCCAGTCCGTGGCGTTGCCACCGGTTGCCGAGCAGACGGTCGCGTTGCGGTTGCGGACGACCTCGGACCGCTGAAGGTCGGTTTCGACCGCCCCGTACTGGTCGCTGGCCCCGGTGACGGTCGCGACAAAATCGGCTTCCGCCTGCGGGTACGTGCCGTACGGGGAGGGGTCCTCGGCCGGTGTGGGCGCTTCGGCGACGGGTGCGGGAGCCTCAGCAGCGGGCGTCGGCGTCGGGGAAGGGGCCGGTTCTGCGGCAGCGGCCGAGGTGTCAGGCTGCGCGGCAGGTGCCGCCGCCGGCGCCTTGGAGGCGCTCTCATCCTTGGGGTTGTCATTGCCGCCGCCGAACGCGAGAGCAGCGCCGAGCAGCGCGCACACGAAGCCGATCATGAGCTTCTTGCCGCGCTCACCGCGCACAAACAGGACGACGCCGAAGACGACCATCATCACGGTCAGCAACACGCCGATGAAGGGGACCCGCGCGAGGAGGAGCGCGAGGATCGCAAGGACCAGGTACGCCGTCCCGGAGTCTTTGGTCTTCTGCGGCTGACCTTCCGGCCCGCTACCGGGGGTCGGCGCGAAGGGCGGCGGGGCCATCGTCGGGGCAGACGGGGCGTCCGTCAGAACGGGCGATGACGCAGGTGCCCCACTGGGCCCGACGGGTCCCCACTGCGAACCATCCCACCAGCGCTGGTTTCCACCGCCAACCGGGTCCGGATACCAGCCGGGGGACGGCGCGTCGTTCTCGCTCACTCATGCTCCAGTCGTCGAACTTCAGTCGGTCTCGCAGGTGCGACAAAGCCGGCACCCGGGCGTTGACACTAGAGTTGGACCTGGCACCGACCTGACCGGATTGCGGGTGAATCGTCCCTGGTCGCGGGTGATAATCGCCCCGAGCATCAACCGCACCGAACCGTCGCGCACACCGTGCGCGCAGCCACCTCGTCAGCCGCGACACCCGGACTGCTGGGCATCATCTGCCAGGCGGGCATACTCCGGGGATCGACGAAGCGAGCGGTCAGTCACCGAGGCCGCGATTACCGTGCCGCGCGGCGAGGCCAGACGAGTTGGTGCGTGCCGTGGCCAGCGCGCGTGCGGCGCCGGCGTCGACGAGTGGCCCACCGACGGTCGCGCGCGCGAGGTCGGACTTGAGCGCCGAATTGCCTTCTGGGTTGACCACGTAGCGCCGGTAACCCGTAACGGCATCGACATCGGCAGCCAGGCGCTGCGCGGCGTCGCGCGCATAGGCTAGTGCCGCGGTCGTCTCTACTGCCTGGATGTCGACGACGTCGATCACGTAGCCGGCGTCGGCAAGCTGGCGGCCGACGGCGACAGCCTGGTCTGCGTCGGTGAAGGTAGTGTCGATAACGAGGTTGACGCCGTCGCGCATGGCCGCGTCGCGTAGGCGCTCCGCGAGGGCGTGAGCCTCCTCGGCGACGGCGTCAAGGCTGGGCTCGCCGTCGTCGAACACGCCCAGGAGTTGGGGGGCGAACTGCCCGGCGTCGACGCGCAGGTATTCGGCGTGTGCAGTCGGCCCAGGAGGGAGGGTTCCACCTCACCGGCGGGAACGTGGACGCTGACCTCACCGGAGTCGAGGGTGTCGACCAGATCCCCCAGGCTGGTCCGCACGCGGTGATCTCGTCCACCGGCGCCCTGGTCGTTGACTCGATCAAGCCGTCCGGAGTGACCGAGGTTGAGCCCGCAGGCGATCCCACGAGCTCCGCAGTCGTGGGCGTCAACACTCAGCCAGAGATCGTGGCAACCGCCGTAGTGACAGATGAGTCGATCACCTTCTCCCTGGATGAGGCGAACCTCGGGGAGGTTCGCCAATCCAGCCGGGCCGCGGGCCTGGTTGAGGTCCAAGCCGGTCCGGGAAGCGGTGCTCTCAGCCGTGGGGTAGTCGGCGACCCACACAATCCTGTCGAGGACGAGCGCTCGTGCTCCATCCCGCGTAACGACCCGGTAAACCAGGCCTACCAGCCCAAGCCGCGCCAGGTGGAGTGGGCCGTGGACCGTGCTGTCAAGGGGGAGCTCACGGAGACTAGGCCGGCGAACTGGCGGAACCTCGGGATGGCGTCGTACTCGCCGCAAGCGATGTTCCCGCCGGTGCCGCTCGTGGGCGGCGGAACCATCCCGCCGCAGATCGTCCTCGGGGTCCTGATGCAGGAGTCGAACCTCTGGCAGGCGTCGCGATATACCGCTCCCGGGAACACGGGAAATCCTCTGATTGGCTCGTACTACGGCAACCGCAATGCCGCGTCGATCTGGGAGATCGACTACGGCCAGGCCGACTGCGGGTATGGGATCGGACAGATCACCGACGGCATGCGTCTGCCCGGGTACGAGCGGACAGATGACTCCGGGCGCCCTATCGAGACGGCGTTGCCATACGCTCAACAGCGCGCAATCGCCCTGGACTACACGGCGAACATTGCAAAGGCTGTTCGAATGCTCGGACAGAAGTGGAACGAGCTCGCCAACGCGGGCATGTTGATCAACGACGGCCGCTCGGCTTATATCGAGAACTGGTTCTTCACCACTTGGGCCTACAATTCAGGGTTCCACCCGCCAACCGAGGACGGAACGCCGTGGGGCGTCGGTTGGTTCAACAACCCCATCAACACCATCTATCCTGTGTCGCGGACGCCGTTCCTCGAAGGCACGCAGAATGATGCTTCAAACCCGCAATACTGGCCATACCCCGAGAAGATCATCGGGTGGGCCGCGTATGGCACCTCGCTTGTCGAGACTCAATACGCCGACCCAACAAGCCGCAGTTACGTCTCGCAGCGCGTGTCCTCCTTTCGCACTGCCTGGTGGAACGGCAACGATCTCCGTTCGCTCGCCACTCCGCCCGCACACATATTCTGCGACCCCGCGGTCAACGACTGCGACCCCGGCGTGCCGGAGCCGTGCCAGTTGAGCACCAGCACAGACCATTACTACGAGTGCTGGTGGAACGCACCGGTCGTGTGGCGAGACGGCGTGGACTGCGACTATATGTGCGGCCATGGCTTCGAACGCTTCCCCTCCAGTTACGACACCGAGGCCAGCAGCATGGCCTACTCGCTCCCGGCTCTAACCTTGAGGTCTAGTTTCCTGGCCAACTGCAGTCCGCCCCCAACTGGTGTTGTCGTGGTTGACGACACCACGCAGCGCAACGCGCGCACGAGCGGTGAGTGCGCTCACCGCACAACCGCGGGCTCGTTCGAGTTCAGCTTCGCGCAGGCAGACGCGAACGGGCGATATCCCGCAAAGGTCGACCTTCATCAGCAGGGTGGAGGGTTCAACGGTCATTTCTGGTTCGCTCACATGCGGGACAAGACGGAACCCAATACCCACGTCACCGGTACCTGGACCCGAGGAGCCGACATGACCGGTACCTGGACTCGTGTCTGGGTGCACCTACCCGACTACGCGGGCTGGACGCAGCAGGCCGGTTATACCGTGAACCTGGGCGACGGAACGACGCAGACGCGCTACCTCCCGCAGCGGCGGTACTCAAACGAATGGGTGAGCCTCGGCGTCTTCCAGATGAAGGGCGAACCTTCGGTCTCACTGTCCAACAGTCTCGTCGACGACGACACCACCAAGCGCTACGAGGAGTCTGGAGTTTTCGACATCGACGGGGTGGACAACATCGCCTGGGACGCCGTGGGCTTCCAGGCCCTACCGGGCAAACCCGACGAGTTCGTCGTCGCACTGGGAGACTCGTTCGGCTCCGGCGAAGGCGCAGGCGAATACGAGCCGTGGAGCGACAACAACGGCAGCGTCATCGTGAGCAAAAACGCGTGCCACCAATCGGCCAACGCCTGGATTCGCAAGACGACGTTGCCAGGGGACGATGCAACCATCGGTAGTAGGAGTGACCGTGCCGACGTAGGCATGGATTTCCATTTCCTTGCCTGCTCTGGCGCAGTGTCCGAGAACCTGCTCCCACATCACAGTATCGAGGGCAACAACCCATCTAGCGACGAGGAACAGTCCGGTGCCTACGGTCAGGCCGGGATGGTGTCTCAACTCGACGCCGGGTACCTCGACGAGAACACGACGCTTGTCACGATGTCGATCGGGGGTAATGACATGCGCTTCTCGGACATCGTCAGCTCGTGCGTCAAGGCATACCTCACAGTACTCGCCGTGGACTGCTCCACAGCTGTGCTTTCGGGCGATACCGAGCCATCCATCGACGCCGGCCACCATCGCCTGGAGCATGAGTTTCCGGACCGGCTAACAACAGTCCTCCAGTTCGTCCGTGAACGAGCTCCGAACGCTCGCATCGCAGTAACCGGCTACCCGAAACTGTTCGAGAGCGGCACCAACTGCATCCTCATCGACACGTCGAACCAAGGTTGGTTAAACGACTTCGCCGACGCCATGAACGAGACGATCCGTCAGACGGTCGAGGCAGCGAACCGAGCGGACGAACCCGAGGTACTCTTCGTCGACACCCAGGAGTCATTCACGGGGCACAACCTCTGCACGGGTGACGGGGTGTCGGGCATCAACGGTCTCGAGTTCAAGGTCACTCCTGGCGAAGACCCCCTGCTGTCATTCTTCGGGTTCCTTGTCAGCGGTCAGTTCGTCTCGCGCACCTCCGTGCACCCGAACGGCATCGGCACAGACCTCTACTCTCAGGCCCTTGAGAATGCTCTCGCTCACCACTAGCCGCCGATGCGCGGCAGCCGTGCTTGCTGTGACGCTCGGTGGCGCGATGGCGGGCTGTGGCTTAGATGAAGTGGGGCCACGAGCTGAAGCCTTCGCTAGGAAGAGCCTGCCCAGGAAGATCACGACGGTGGCTGAGTGCGTGACGCAGTCTGCCCGCGAGCTGCTAGCCGACACGGACACTGCACCCTTGACCGAGCAGCTCTCCGACTGTGCTAGCACGATGTTCCTGAACAAGGACCTCAGTGAGGCCATTCGTGAGGCGGATGCGGACCGTGGGTTGAGCTACCACAACAGCTCACTCGCCCTCACAGGGGTCGCCACGGGGAACGCACTCGAGCTGACCTTCTACTCCCAGGGAAACGGGTACGCAGAGGCGGGCATCAACTCAGCACGCGTCTCGTTGGGGACGTGTTGGCGCATCGTGGTCGACGACGGGCCGCGCCAACCGAAGGAGATTTCAGGCGTCACGTGCGACGAGGTCCTCATCGCACGGACGCGCCCCAAAGAGGTCGTGCCCTTTGAGGACGTCGATCTGGCGCCGCTCAAGTCTGAACCACCGAGTGATTCGGACCAAGGGCGCCGCTGAATGTGAGTCACGGCAGAGGATGCGGCCAGCGCCATCTTGACGTGGCTGGTCCCGGACCAGCCACGTCAAGACTCACAGTCTCCGAGGTCTTCTGACGGTTGGCTTTCGCGAGGAGACCCACCTGGCCGCACGTGACAACGCCAGTCCTGACGGCGGCGGGCCCGTGGTGATTACTGCTTCGAGACGATGAGCGGTTCGCCCGCATATACGGAGGCACCGCCTCATTTACGCCGTGAGCCTCAGCCGCCCGTGAACATGGAGATGGACAACTCCGATCCTGCGGCTGCGCAGGGCTCGGCGAGGGCGGCGTTCCAGTCATCTGTGGTGATGTCGAATGTCTCGGCCTGGGTACCAGCGGCGATCTCTGGCACGGCCTCCTGCAGTGCGGCGACCCCCTGGCTGACGACACCGTCGCCACCTGTCGGGATGCGGTGGAGTGCGCGTGTCGCGAGCTGGTACCAGCCCTGCTGCTCCTGGACCGTGAATCGGCCCTCGCTCAGGGCGACGTCTGCGTTCGCCACGATCGTCTGGATGTCGGAGACGGCCCCGCACGCCGCCGCGTCCAGCGCCACGTCGTCCTGGGTTGTCTCGGCCTGGGGCACCTCTTCCACGGACTCGGGCCCGGCGCTCGTACTGACGCCGTCGCAACCAGCCGCCAACAGAGCCGCCAGAGCCAAAGCCGACGCGCCGACCGTCCATCTTCCTCGCATGAACCCGCCCCTTAACCGTGTGTGGTTCTGGACGCTATACGGATCGTGCGCGACCCGGCGCATCAATGTCGTTCTGTGTTCTGTGGCAGTCACCGACGGAGCTGAGCAGGTCCCCCGCGCCCCCACAGCCTGGCGGCCTCGTCGGTCCTCACGCGTGCCGACAGCGGTCGTGATGGCGCGGGGGACCGCTGCTTGGTAGGTCGAGAGTGCGGCGCGCGATTGCTCAAGCTGTCGCGCCCACTGCGCGGTGGCTCGCCAGGACTCCAACCACCCCTCGCGGCCGCCTGACGCCGCATGAGCGGCGTCGGTTGCTGCCACACAGTCCCGGCCGAGCGCCATGTACACGTCCCACGCCCGATCGGCGGCCGCGAACGCCTTGTCACGTCGCGTCACGGCTTCGTCGTGGGCGATTCGTCTGTCTTTCTCATCGTTCGTCACTGAGGCTCTCGACTTCGTCGGCCATCAGGCTGGCTAGCCTCTCCACGGCGGTGACGAGTCGGTCGAGGGTGAGCGCGACGGCGTCGTCGCGGACTCTGACGCCGGAGGTGAGGTCGGCGATGTGGGCGTAGAGCGCGTCGAGCGCGAACTGGTTCACCGACACGTCCTCGCGTCCGGCCCACAGGCGCAGCTGCATGTCGAGGCGGGCCGGGACGCGCACCCGCAGCTGGACGTCTGGCTCGGCTGTGGCGGCGGCGCTCATGCGCCCACCAGCGCGGTGTGCGTCGGGCGTTTGGCCGCGAGGTTCTCGGTGGCGAGGGTCTCGCTGATGCGTCGGGCGTAGTACCGCCAGATCTCCTCGGCGGCCTCGAGCGCGCACGCCGCGTACTGGGTGAGGTTGTCGGCGGCTGCGGCGCGCTCGGCCTTGGCGATCGCCGCCCGCACGCCGGCGGCTGCGGCCGGGTCCATCTGGTGGGCCTGGTGTGCCGTGATGTCGAGTTGGGTGTCCACGCGGCGCATGCCCTCGACGCGCACGCGTTGGCCGGCGGGGTCGCCGCGTCGGGCCGCGCGGCTGGCCTCGCGCGCCAGGGTCAGCGAGGTGTGGGCGTACACGCACAGCGACGCCGCGTCCTGGTAGCGGGTGTGCTCGGTGTCGCGGGCGATGCGGTCGAACTCCGCGAGGACACTGTTCATGGGGTCTACGTCCTTACCGGCAGTCGTTGGTGTGGGTGATCGGTGTGGGGTCATCGAGTCGCGGCTGGCCGCGCAGCCTGATGGGCGTGCGTCTGCGAGGAGCGTCCTGGCCGCGTCGGCGCGGCGGGGTGGGGTCTGTGCGCGTCTCGCAGGATCCGCTCGACGCGGATGCGGGCCCTGACGACCTGTCGGGCGCGGGTCGCCTCGTAGCGGTCCTTGATCCGCAGCAGCCAGGCCTCGGAGGCGGCGATCAACAGCTCTCCGGTTCGATGGGCTGCGGCCACCACGCGCAGCGTGATCCGCAGGCGCAGCGGCAGGCTCGGCCTCATGTCGTCTCCCTCACGGGTGCTTGCGGCTTCATACCTGTTCAACGAACAGGCCTACCCCACCCGCATGTTCGACGGGGACTCGGTCGTGTGCACGGCGTAGACCGCGTGCATGTTGGCGGGCTTGTCGAGATTGCCGTGCACGAGCGCCGCGTCGGTGTTCTGCAGGTGGACCGCACGATCTGCTGGTCAAGGCTCACGTCCGCGGATGGCGGACCCTGCCCCGGCGCCGTCGCGGCTGGACGATGGGCGTCCTGAGAGGTCGCCCATCGTCCAGCCTCCACCAGCGCGGGCCTGCGCCGACGGCCACGATGGCCGCCGTGAGCGCGCCCAGGGCGGCCGCTGACCTGCCGAGCGCGGTCATCCGCCTCACGGCTGGGCTCATCGGTGACGTCGCTGAACCCGCGTGGCGGCGATGACGCCCGACCCCACGAGCAGGAGCGCCAGCGCCGCACCGCCGACGGCGGCCGTGTGCGCCCCGGTCAGCGGCAGAGAGCTGACCACCGGCGCAGTGGCTGTGGACGGCTCGACAGGCGGGTCTGACGGCTCGACGGGCGGGTCTGACGGCTCGACGGGCGGGTCTGAGGGCTCGACGGGCGGGTCTGACGGCTCGACGGGCGGGTCTGAGGGCTCGACGGGCGGGTCTGACGGCTCGACGGGCGGGTCTGACGGCTCGACGGGCGGGTCTGAGGGCTCGACGGGCGGGTCTGACGGCTCGACGGGCGGGTCTGAGGGCTCGACGGGCGGGTCTGACGGCTCGACGGGCGGGTCTGACGGCTCGACGGGCGGGTCTGACGGCTCGACGGGCGGGCTCGTGACCATGACCGAGTCGGCTGTCACGGTGGCCGGGGCCAAGCAGCCCGTGGTCCCCGTCACCCGCACGCTCACCGCATGGTCGAGGTCCTCGGCAGTGAGCATGTGCTGCACGCCTGTCGCGCCCTCGATCGGCTCGTCGTCGCGCAGCCACTGGTAGGCCCCCACTTGCGGGGCCGGGTCCCAGGCGCCGATGTCCGCACTCAGGCTCTGCCCGACCTCAGGCACGCCCACGAGCGCGACACCAGTCGTCTCGAACTGGGCCTGGGTCACTGTGATTGTGACCGTCACGGTGTCCGAAGTCGTCGTCGCCGTCGCTGGGCTCACCCCGTTGTAGGCCGTCACCCCCACCTCGAACGTCCCGGTCTGCGTCGCCGCCCCAGAGATCACGCCGGTGCGGGGGTCCAGCGTGAGCCCGGCGGGCAGCACACCCGACGTGAGCTGGTACCACGTCACGTCGGGCGTGCCCGTGACGCGCTCGGGGCCTACCGAGACCTCCTGACAGGTGTTGGCCGACACCGGCGCCGACCACTGGACGTCTGGCGAGGCCAGTCGCTGGAAGACGCTCACCAGGCCGGCATTCCCGGACGTCCAGTGGGCGGGTGAGCCGACGTAGATCCGCCCCGCGGCCGAGTCCACGTACAGGCCCAAGACGTTGCCAACCTCGTCGATCGGCACGCCGTAGTCAGAGGGCGAGATCACCTCGGTCAGCTCGCCGTCATCCTCGATCCGGTGCACGGCGCCGTCCCACCGGCCCACTGTGTACAGGGATCCGTCCGCATCCTGCGCCACCGAGAAGGGATCAAAAGTGCCGTACGGGTCGTGGAGCTCGCCCAACGGCAACTCGGAGTACCCGGTCCCGTCCGTCCGTATCGTCGCCAGCACTATGCTCGCGCCGTCCTCGCACGAGCGGGTGACCGTCGCGAGCGTGTCGTCGTGCGTCATGATCATGTTGTGGCTGAGTAAGTCGTCGAAGCAACCGTCATCCTCGAAGAACGAGAACTGGCCCGTGGGCGGGTCGAAGACAATGAAGCCCATGGCGCCATCACCCTGCGACCCAGGTCCGAAGCCGCGTCCGTAGATCCGCCCGCCGGAGTCGGCCACCAGCCCCGGCGAGTGGGGGCCGAACCGTAGCCCGTCGGGGGGTGTCACACGCTCCACGAAGGCGCCGTCGAACGCGAACCGATCCAGCCCCTGGGGCGAGCTCACCCACACCTGACCATCCACCGGGCCACCCAGAGCCACGGCGCCACCGACGACGCCTTCTGCGTCAACGCCGCCAGCGTCTGCGGTGTCGTACGTGGCCAACGTCTCGCCCGTCCGCGCGTCGAGACGCACGACCCTGTACTCCGGCGCCCCTGCGGAGGCGATGCCGTGCGCGAGCACAGATCCGTCCTCGGCGACCGCCAGGACATAAGGCGAGATCGGCATCTGCCACTCTTCGGCATTCAGATACGAGGTGTGCCACTCGTCGACCAGGACGACCTCACCGTCCTGACCCAAAGACGGCGGTTGCGCAGCCGCCGCGACGCCCGAGACACCCACCAGAGCCACAGTCACCCCGGTCGCGAGTCCCGCAACGAGAGCGACGCCGCGACGCCACCGCTCGCCACGCCGGACACGGCTGCGCTTGACGGAGCGGTGCTTGACGGACACCTCGGGCGAGGGGCGTGTGTCGTGCCGACCCGGTTCACCGGAACGGGAACGTCGTAGCGTCGGAGCCGCGTACGCCGAACGCAAATAACTCGCGGGTCGGACTTGTCTGAGGCCTGGACTACCTGATCGCCAAGGTCAGCGCGACGACGGCGCCGATCAGCATGTACGGCCCGAACGCGAGCGTGCGGCCTCGACCACCTCGGCCGGTCGCGATCATCGCGACGGCCGCGACCGCACCGAGGAGGAATGGCAGCACGCCCGTCCACGCCGTGGCCTGCCATGAGACCCAGCCGGCGAGGAGTCCGAGGATCGCGGCGAGCTTCACGTCGCCCAGGCCGAGGCCTCGGCCCGACGGGTCGATGAGGTTGATCGTGAGGTAGACCAGGCTCAGGGCGAGGCCGCTCAGGGCCGCGCGGGCCAGGCTCTCCCACTTGGCGGTCCCGGCGGCCGCGATGCCGAGCAGCACCAGGACCGCGGCGAAGGCCGGGTGCACGATGGCGTTCGGCAGTCGCTGGGTTCGCGCGTCGATCACACCCAGCGTGGCGCCAGCGAGGGCCGCGATGGCGAACGCGGGCGTGACCCAGGTCGACCCGGTGACCCACACGGCCCAAGCGACAGTCACGCCCGCGATCGACGCGATCGGCACGACGTGGGGGCGCACCTCGTCTCGGATCTGCCGCGCTCGGCGCGCCGCCGCGGTGGTGCTCATCCGCCCAGCGGCAGGAACGTCGTCGTCCACTCGCCGACGGTACCGGCGCCCCAGCCCGTCGCGCCCGCAAGGGAACCGAGGAGCACCATCGCGAGAAGCGCGGCACCGGCTCCGCCCGCGAAGAGCGATGTCCGTTTGCCGCCGAACGTCCCGCCCGAGGCGTGAGCCGCGACCCACCCGGCGACACCGATGATGAACGCGATCGCGCAGAGAAGGATCCCGACCCCGAGCACCGTCCCGGCGATGTCGCGCAGCGCGGTGCCCGCGGTCGGGGTGCCGACGCCGTCGAGCCACCCGAAGTCCAGGTCTGGCACGGTGACGTCTTCGCCTCGCAGGACCCGCCCGCTCATGGCAGGAGCTCTGGGTCCGAGATGACGTACCCGTCGTCGATGAACACGCTGGTGACCTCGCCGTCCGCGACCTCGAACGTCGCGAGCAGCCGCAGGCCGGGGCGGGTCCAGCCCACGCCGGTCCCGAACACGACGTCCGCGGCGAGCGTGACAACGTTCGGTGCGTCCCACTCAGCGTTGGTCTTGTCGGTGATCGCCACGACGCGCGGTAGCGCGGCGTGGATGGATGCGTTCGAGGCGATGTGCTCCAGCGCCGTTGTCGGCACGATCGTCTGCTCGACGTGGTCGGCGGCCCACTGCGCGTGGGCCCGCTCGACGGCGCGCCCCCATGGCCCCAGCGGCGCCTCGTCCTCACGCCACGTCAGCGCGGTCTCGAGCCAGCCGCGTGCCGCGGCAACTTCAGCGTCGTCGACGGGCTGGGCCGCCGACGTCGGCGCCGCGGTGGCGACGTTGCCGTCAGCGCGCCCCGCATCGGCGGCGTTGGACGCGAGGCGCTCGGCCTCCTCCCGACGAGCCCGCGCCGCCTGGTGGATGCCCGACGGCGCCGGGGTCGACGATGGCGGGGTGGTCGCCGTCGGCGCGGACCCCGTCGTCGGTCGGGCACGCGCGATGGCAGGGCCGTCGTCGGGCCGGGCGGCGAGCCACAATGCCCCCGCGAGGATGGCGCTCACCGTGAGGAGTGCGGCGACCCCGTAGGCCCTCGCGGATCGGCGTCGGGTGTGCATCGTTGGGTTCCTTCCTCAGTACCAGTGCGGGCTGTGGCGGTTCCAGAAGGCCCACGCCTCGCACGGTGTGCCGTAGCGGTCGGCGATGTAGTCGAGGCCCCAGATGATCTGGGTGCGCGGGTTGGTCTCCCAGTCGGTGCCGGCGGTGGCCATCTTCGAGCCGGGCAGGGCCTGCGGGATGCCGTAGGCGGATGACGTCGGGTTGTCGGCGTAGTGGTTCCAACCGGACTCGGCGGTCCAGAGCTGCTCCAGGCAGGCCCACTCGTCGCCCGTCCATCCCTTGTTCTGGTCGGCGAGCGTGCGTCCGAAAGCGCGGTTGCTGTCGGGGGTTCCGGCGCTGTTCGTCGGTGGGCCGAGCTGGGCGGCGGCGGGGACGAACTGCCAGTGCCAGGGCTCGGCCTTCGTGAAGTCCGGGGACTCTGGCTCTGCCCAGGTCGGGTGGAAGAACGCGAAGCGGGAACCGTTCGCCTTCATCCACGCGTACTGCTCGGAGTCGTAGTCGTCGATGCCGCCGCCGAGGTCGAAGGCGAGGCCCCAGCCGTGGTTCGAGTACCCGGGAGTGGCGGCGAGGTTGCCCTTGGCCACCTTGATGGCGACCTGGTCGGCGTAGGAGCGGTAGGAGTCGGTGACCGTGATGTCGCGGCCGAAGGTCTGCCTGTACGCGGCGTTCAGGTTCGCGAACGCGGCGACAGCGTCACACGTGGCCTGCTGGCCCGTCGCCGTCGCGATCGGGCACAGGCTCGCGGCGAGGATCTGACCGTTCTGGTAGCCGCCCCAGGCGTTCCTGAGTGGGTTGGTGTCGACGAAGGTCGACCCCTCGTTGGCGTAGACGACCGTGCCGCCCGTCTGCATCCCACCGGAGTCGACACCCACGATGTTCGTCACCACAGCCGCGACCAGGAGGATGAGGCCAGCGATCGGAGCGACGATGGCGAGCGCGACGCCGACGACGGCAGCCGTGATGACCCGGCGCCCCGTCCTACCGCGCCCTGTCCTGGCCCCTGCCCTCGCCGCCATCGTTCACCTCCCTCGCCCGAAACCTCAGGGGTGCCTCGACAGGTACATCGCCCCCACCGGGCGAAGTGGCGAGGCGATGGGCTCGTGACGCCGCAATGCGCGGCCCGCGGTCGCACGTCTCTGCCGCGCGCCTCCGTCGCGCGGGGAAGTGTCCGAACCGTCCGAGGGTGGGGTGGCCTGCGATGATGCCGGACCTGGCTCTTTCGTCGGACGGTTCAATGCGTCCGAAGTCCTGGAAGCGTCCAGGCGCTGTTCGCGCAGGCCAGGCCCGATGGCTCGGACGGAAAGGACCCTCGGGGGTGGTCGTCCCCTGTCGCGGCGGCGGTCTACTCCTGCGGGGGTTGGAGGTAGCGGTCGAACGCGTCGGTGAAGTCCGAGCGTCGGTAGCCGCGCTCGCGCATCTGGGTTGAGGGGTTGCGCCCGACGGCGATGCCGTACCTGCGCAGGAGGATGGCGAGCTTGCGACCGCTGAGGCCCTCGTCATGCCAGCGCGAGTCCGGAACGGCCATGAGGCTGGTCCGCAGGGACTCGGTGGTGATCCACTCCGATGGCAGCCGGTCGAGGAGTGCCTGGATGTCGGTGAGCAGTTCGTGGCCGACCGAGTGATCGGCGTCGACGACCGCGGCATCTTTCGTCAGCGCGACGGCGGCCGCGCGAGCCCGCCTGGGCCACGGGCCGCCAGCGAGGTCGGCGATGGCGACGAGGGGCTCCCACAGGTCTGCGGCGCGATCCTCGACGGGCAGGTCGGGCTGGGCGAGCTTGAGGGTGTCGATGTTCTCGCTGATCCAGGTGCCGACGTCGTAGCCGAGGGCCTTGAGTGGGTCGGCGTCGCGTGAGAGCCGGAACGGCTCGACGTTCTCGGAGGGCTTGCGTCGTCGCAGCCGGATATTGACCGCCCGGTCGGTGATCGTGTCCGGCAGTCGACCGATCGCGGCGAGCACGACAGGCGAGAACGTCGGCAGGTGTTCGACGGCGCGACGACCGGCGTCGTACCGGATGACGGGCGTGCCACGCTGGAAGCCGGCGTTGAGGATGCCGCGCAGGTCCTCGTTCTGCTCGGCCTTGATCTTCGTGCCGAACACCGTGTCGGCCTCGTCGAGCAGGAGCGTGATCGGGGTGTCGAGCGAGCGGTAGATGGCCGCGGTCGAGGCGTTCGCCGTCTTCATCGGTCTGTGGGACATGAGGGCGACGACCTCCATGCACCGCGTCTTGCCCGACCGTTTCTCCGGGCTGGTCAGCACGAGGCGTGGGGCGAAGTCGAACGCGTTGGCGGCGTGCGTGTAGGCGGCGAACAGGGTCACGGCGACGTAGGCGTGCTGGCTGGGCAGGACGCAGTAGCGGGCGAGCACCCCCTGGACGCGCTCGAGCAGCTCGGTGCCGATGCTCTCGTCAGGGGTGGTCACGGTCCGATCCCTTCGTCCATGCCCGCGCCCGGCTGCCAGATGAAGTCCTCAGGCACGGTGCGGAGCGCGTCGAGGACGTCGTCGATCGCCCGCCCGACGCAGGGCCCGCAGACGACACCGCCGCGGTACCCGCGCTCGGGCGAGTAGGCCTCCCAGCCGGACGGCAACCCGTAGTAGTGGTGCTCGAAGTCGGCCGCGGCTCTGTCGCCGCAGTCAAGGCACGTAACGTCGAGTGGGGCGTCGTACTCGACGCCGTCGATGTCACGACGGTGGACCGTCTCCCGCCCTGGCCCGTTCACGCCGCGCTCCCAGGAAGACCGCGGAACACCTCAGCCCGGGTGGCGTGCGAGCGGAAGCGCACGCGGGTGCGGGAGTGGATCAGCGCGTCGGTGCCGCAGGCGTGGCACGCCACGAACGCGACCGGGCCGTCGTCGGTGAAGAACGTGATGACGCCGACGGCGACGTCGTCGCACGACGCGCAACGGTGATCGGGGACCGCGCGAGTGTGCCGGTTCGCCTTGTGCATGGCCGGTTTCCCTTCTCGGGGTCGCGTCGCAGCCGGCGCGACGTTCCTGTGGGCGCTTCTGCGCCGCACGTGAGGGAGGACCCCTCGCGAGGGGAAAGCCCGTGACGGGGGTTCGGAGTAACACCGCGTGGACGCGCCCGGAGCCGCCCGCGTCCGCCTCCGTTCCTCGGTCTGTTACTCCGCCCCCGCCCCGAGGGCTTTCCCACGGCGAGGGACCTTCCCTCGGGCATCGCCGTGAAGCGTGGAGGAGCAATGACCAAGCACGAGTCGCTCACCGTGAGTGAGATCACCCCGGTGCTCTACCGGGTCGAGGAAGCCGCCCAGGCCCTGCGCATCGGGCGAACCGTCGTTTACGAGCTGATCCGCTGCGGGGCGCTGCGCACCGTCAAGGTCGGCACCCGCCGGCTCGTACCGGTCGAGGCGGTGCGCGAGTACGTCGCGAAGCTCGGCGGTGCGGCGTGAAGGAGAACGCCGCCCAGAAGAGCACTCCTCGCCGATCCCGTGGGGAGGGAGGCGTCTACTGGAACGAGAAGCGTCAGCGGTTCGTCGCAACCCGGGTCGTCGGCTACGACGATCGCGGCAAGGAGATCCGCAAGACGGGCTACGGGAAGTCGCGCTCCGCGGCGATCGATGCGGTGCGCCGGCTCGCGCGTGAGTACGAGCGTGGCCTCGCGCCCGGGGCGGACAAGGTCACCGTTGGTGACGCGGTCAAGGACTGGCTGCACTACGGCCAGGGCCAGGTGGACGAGAGCACGGTCAAGAAGCTCGAGTACGTCAGTGCCCACATTGAGGCAGGCATCGGCCAGGTTCTGCTGCGCAAGATGACGGTCAAGCACGTCGAGAAGCTCCTTGCGTCGCTCGTCGATACGCATTCGACGCGGACCATCGCGGAGGTGAAGGGCGCGCTGAACAACGCGGTGAAGAGGGCGATGGCACGCGACCAGGTGGACCGCAATGTCGTCGAGCTCGTGAAGCCGCCGCGCGGCAGAACGGGGCGCAAGTCCAAGTCCCTCACCGAGAAGCAGGCGCTCGACGTCCTGCGACTCACCAAGGGCCACTGGATGTACGCCTACATCGTGGTCTCGATGCTCTCGGGCGTCCGCACCGAGGAGATCCGCGCCCTGACGTGGGACCGAGTCAACCTCGACGCCAACCCGGTCACCGTCGAAGTCTGGCGGTCCGTCCGCAAGTCCGGGGACACCAAGACCAAGAAATCCCGTCGCACCCTCGCGATGCCGGACCTCGCGGCCGAGGCACTGCACCGACGGCACATAGAGCAGTCGGCAGCCCGCGTCAAGGCCGGCGCAGCATGGCAGGAGACGGGGTTCGTGTTCACGACGACTCTCGGAACCCCGCTCGACGCCGCCAACGTCCGGAGAGGGTTTCGCTCGGCGCTCAAGCTGGTCCCGTCCGTCAGCCCGGCCGAGTGGACACCGCGCGAGCTGCGACACTCCTTCGTGTCCCTGATGTCCGCCGGCGGCGCAGCGGTCGAGCAGATCTCGCACCTCGTGGGCCACTCCGACACGTCAACGACTGAACTGATCTACCGGCACGACCTGCGGCCCGTACTCCAGACCGGAGCAACCTTCATGAACGATTTCGCCCCGGTCGCCGAGGTCGGCCCCGGCTGGCACATGGAACCGCTGTTCCGCATGCCGGGCGGCGGAGCGCCCAACGAAGGAGTCGGTTCGGATCCGTAATGAAGCAGTTCGTGAAGCACCCCCACCGGGAACCTTCCCCGGCAACGCGAAAGGCCCTCATCACCCAGCGTTTCCGCTGGTCAGAGGGCCTTTCGGCTGGTCGGGGTGACAGGATTTGAACCTGCGACCTCTTCGTCCCGAACGAAGCGCGCTACCAAGCTGCGCCACACCCCGATGGACTACTCCATGGTCCGCACGGTCGAGCCGCGCGGTGGAGCCTGCACAGCATAGCCGAGCATGGGCCGTGGACGAAAACCGGTTCGCTCAGTGGGCCGTGAGCGTGAGCAGTGTCGCCTCGGGGCGGCAGGCGAAGCGCACGGGCGTGTACGGCGAGGTGCCTGCTCCGGCGGAGACGTGGAGCCACACGGACCCGGCTCCGGCGGGGGAGTCGGGGCGCGCCCCGGGCCAGCCGTGCAGTCCCGAGGCCCGACGGCGGTCGAGGTCGCAGTTGGTCACGAGCGCGCCGAAGCCGGGCACGCGCAACTGCCCGCCGTGGGTGTGGCCGGCCAGGATGAGTTCGGCTCCGTCGGCGCGGAGGTCGTCGAGCACCCGCTTGTAGGGGGCGTGCGTCACCCCCACGTGCAGCACGGCGCCGTCGGCGCCGACAGCGACACCGTCGGTCACGCCCGACAGCCCGGTGCCCGCCGGTCGCGGCGGCATGACGTCGAGGTCCATGTGCGGGTCGTCGGTGCCCACGAACGTCAGCGTGCGCCCGTCGGCGAGCTCGACGGCGTCGCGCCGGTTGTCGAGGTCTTTCCACCCCGCGGCGGTGAAGGCGGCGGTGAGGCGGTTCCACGGCAGGGGCGTGAGCTGTCCGCGGTGGCCGCGCGAGTCGGGTCGCAGATAGCGGGCGGGGTTCTTGGGGGAGGGCGCCCAGTAGTCGTTGGAGCCCATGACGAACGCGCCCGGCGCCGACGCGAGCAGCGGGCCGAGCGCGTCGAGCAGCGGCTCGACGGCGTCGACGTGGGCCAGGTTGTCGCCGGTGTCGATGACGAGGTCGGGGCGCAGGTCGGCGAGCGACCGGATCCAGTCGAGTTTGCGGTGTTGGCGCGGCGTCACATGCAGGTCGCTGATGTGCAGCACACGCACGTCGGGTTGCCCCTCGGGCAGCACGGGAACGCTCACGTGCCGCACCGTGAACAACTTGGTCTCGGCGTACGCGTAGGTCAGCCCGGCCGCGCCGGTGGCGAGGACTCCTGCGACGACGCCCAGTGCCCGGCGCGCCGCTGGGGCGTTCAGCGTCCGCCTCCGTTGCCGTTGCCGTGCCCGGCGCCGTGGCTCGCGCCGCCGATCCCGTCGAGCCAGTTCGTCAGCGAGTTGCTCTCGGCGCTCGCGCCCGCCCCGTCGCCGTCACCGGCGCCGTCCTGTGGTTCGGCGGGCGGCTCGGTGGGCTTGGGCGGCGCGGGCGGCGTGCCGATCAGCGCGGGGTCCGCGGCCGGGAAGTCGACGACGGGCGCGTTCGCGAGCGCCTGGTCCATGTAGTCCTTCCACAGCGGCGCGGCGAGCGTGCTGCCGTACAGCGGTCGGATGCGCCGGCCGTTGAAGTCGATGTTGAGGTGCGAGACCTCGCCGGTCGCCTCGCCGACCCACACGGAGGTGACGAGCTGAGGCGTGAACCCGGTGAACCACGTCTGCGAGGACTCGTTGTTGGTGCCGGTCTTGCCCGCGGCGATGTGGCCGTTCGCGAGGCCGTTGCCGCGCGCGGTGCCCATCGTCAGGACGTTCTTCATGGCGTACACGACGGTCGAGGCGATGTTGCTCGGCAGGGCGTTGGGGTCGCAGTTCGCCGACGGCACCGGCAGTTGCGTGCCGTCGGGCGAGACCACCTCGGTGATGGCGATCGGCGAGCAGTAGGTGCCGTTGCTCGCGAGCGTCGCGAACGCGGAGGCGAGCTGGAGCGGCGACGTCGTCTGCGTGCCGATGATCATCGACGGCGTGACGAAGATGTCGTCCTTGGTGGGGTTGTACAGCGTGCTGGCGCCCTCGCCCGGGGCGGACCCGGGCTTGGTCGTGGGCCTAAAGCCCATGCTCCAGGCGGTGTCGCGCAGGCTGCACAGGTCGAGCTGGGTCGACATGGTCGCGTAAGCGGTGTTGACCGAGTTGTAGGTGGCCTTGAGCACCGACATGCTGCCGCTGCCGGAGCCGTCGGAGTTCGCCGGCCCCCACGCGTCCGCCTGGCGGCTGGAGAACGGGCCGCGGCACGACGCGTGCCACGTGGTCTGCAGGCGCTTGACCTTGTTCGCGCTGACCACCTCGTTGAGGGTGTGGCCCTCCTTGAGCCACTCGGCCAGCACGAACGGCTTGAAGTTCGATCCGGGCTGGAACCCCTTGGACGCGCCATGGGCGGGGTCGGCGGCGTAGTTGACCGCCGTGGTGCCGGGCTCGGGGTCGGTGCTCGGGTCGTACGGCACGTTCTGCGCCATCGCGAGGATCTTGCCGGTGCCCGGCTCGACCGAGACGATCGCGGCCTCCAGTCCGGCGGTGTTGCCGTTGGGCACGTGGGCGCTGACCTGCTGCGCGGCCGCGGCCTGCTTGTCGGGGTCGAGCGTCGTGGTGATCTTGAGGCCGCCGCGGTAGAGCAGTTCGCGGCGGTCGTCCTGCGTCTCACCGAACTCGGGGCTGTTCATGATGGTCGCGATCACGTAGGAGCAGAAGAACGCGGAGCCCTCGGCGGCCTGGCATCCCACGGGCACCGGGGTGACGTGCAGGGTGTCGGCGATGGGGGTGTTGCGGGCGTCCTGCCACTCGTCGCGCGTCTCGATGTAGCCGAGCTGCCACATCTTGTTGAGCACGAGGTTGCGGCGCTCCTCGGCCAGGTCGGGGTTGCGGGTCGGGTCGAACTTGCTCGGCGCCTTGGTGATGCCGGCGATGGTCGCCGCCTCGACGAGCGTGAGGTCCTTGGCCGACTTGTTGAAGAAGTACCGCGCGGCGGTCTCGACGCCGTAGATGCTGTTGGCGCCGAACTGCGCGACGTTGAGGTACCCCTGAAGGATCTCGTCCTTGGTCATCGACTTCTCGAGCGCGATGGCGTACTTCATCTCGCGCACCTTGCGCGCGTTGGTGTCCTCGTTGGCGTCGATGACGCCGAACGGGTCACCCGACTGTTCGGCCTGGTCGATGAGCACGTTCTTGACGTACTGCTGCGTGAGTGTCGAGGCGCCCTGCTTGGCGCCGCGCTGCAGGTTGTTGACGGCGGCGCGCAGGATGCCCTGGGGGTCGACGCCGCCGTGCTCGTAGAAGCGCTGGTCCTCGATCGCGACGACGGCGTTGCGCATCACCTCGGAGACGTCGGCCAGCGGCACGACGATGCGGTTCTGCGCGTAGAAGGTGGCCAGCGTGGCGCCGTTGGCGGAGTAGACGGTCGAGGCCTGGGACAGCGGCCCGGGCTTGAGCTCGTCGGGAACCTCGTCGAACAGGGTGATCGTCTGGTCGGTCGCGGTGTTCGCTGCGGCCGCGAACGGCAGGGTGAGGCCGGCGGCGAGCACGCCGCCCGCGGTGGCCAGGAGCACGAAGGCCAGCAGGAGCGCGACCAGTTGGGTCGCGGGGACCGTCCGGGTGATTCTTCGGGGCTCGTGCGGGCTCGCGACTCTTCCACCTGCCATGCGTGCCAGGGTACGTGGTGGGGTCCGGACGGCGTCGCGCAGGCGCTCGATCACGTGTGCAGGTCCTGTGGAAAGGCGTGGTGGGTGGCCGGACGGCGTGCCCGCCGCGCTCGGGACGCCGCCGCGCGACTATCTTGGGGCGCATGGCCACGACGTGGGAATACGCGACGATCCCCCTGCTGATCCACAACACCAAGGCGATCCTCGACCAATGGGGCGCCGACGGTTGGGAGCTGGTGCAGGTGGTTCCTGGACCGGATGGGACGGGCCTGGTGGCCTACCTCAAGCGCCCGGCGGGTGAGCGCTGATGAGCGTCGAGGACCGGCTCGCCGAGTTGGGCGTCACGCTGCCCGACGTCGCCGCGCCCGTCGCGGCGTACGTCCCGGCCGTGCGCAGCGGCGCCTACGTCTACACCTCGGGCCAGCTCCCGTTCGTCGACGGCGTCCTGCCCGCCACGGGCAAGGTCGGCGTCGGCGAGGGCCTTGTCAGCCCCGAGGACGCGGCGGGCTACGCCCGCCAGTGCGCGCTCAACGCCCTCGCCGCGGTCAAGTCGCTGGTGGGCTCGCTCGACGACGTCGCGCGCGTCGTCAAGGTCGTCGGCTTCGTCGCCTCCGACCCGGGGTTCGCCGGGCAGCCGGGGGTCATCAACGGCGCCTCGACGGTGCTCGGTGAGATCTTCGGTGACGCCGGCGTGCACGCCCGCAGCGCCGTCGGCGTCGCCGTACTGCCCCTGGACTCCCCGGTCGAGGTCGAACTCCTCATCGAGCTCAAGCAGTAACCGACACCGCGCCACCGCGCCGCCCAGACCACGGCGCGCCGAACAACGAAGCAGACGACAGGGGCCTTCGAGGCCCGGCCGTAGCACTCCCGACGTGGAGCGCCCCTTGGGGCGCGTGAGCCCGGAACGAAGCTGACGACAGGGGCCTTCGAGGCCCGGCCGTAGCACTCCCGAAGTGGAGCGCCCCCTGGGGCGCGTGAACGCGGCCGGGCCTCGAAGGCCCCTGTCGTCTGCGCCCCAGCCAAGAGGCCAGAGCGAGGCCGAGCAACCGACCTCAGCGCGCCCGCCGCTCCAAGCGGTCGATGTCGAGCAGGACGACGGCGCGGCCCTCGCGGCGCACCCACCCGCGCCCCGCGAAGTCGGCGAGCGCCTTGTTGACGGTCTCGCGCGAGGCGCCGACGAGTTGCGCGAGCTCCTCCTGCGTGAGGTCGTGGGCGACGCGCACGCCCTCCTCGGACGGCTCGCCGAACCGCGTCGACAGGTCGAGCAGCGCCTTGGCGACGCGGCCGGGCACGTCGGAGAACACGAGGTCGGCCAGGGTCTCGTTGGTGCGGCGCAGGCGGCGGGCCAACGCGCCGAGCAGGTGCGTGGCGACCTGCGGGTGCTGGTTGACCCAGGCGACCAGCGCCTGGTGGCGCAGCTCGTAGACCACGGAGTCGGCGACCGAGGACGCCGTCGCCGTGCGGGGGCCCGGGTCGAACAGGGACAGCTCGCCGAACATCTCACCGGGGCCCAGCACCGACAGCAGGTTCTCGCGCCCGTCGCTGGAGCGGCGCCCCAGCTTGATCTTGCCCTGCGCGATCACGTACAGCCGGTCGCCCGGCTCACCCTCACGGAAGAGCACGTCGCTGCGCGACAGCTCGACCGGGACCATGGTCTCGAGCAGGGTCCGCGACTCCGCGTCGTCCATGTCGGCGAAGAGGGGGGCGGAGAGCACGACGGTGTCGTCCACGTGGGGTTCCTCACGTTCTTGGGGGCGGGGTGTGGCACAGCCCGCCCGCAGGTGAAATGTGTTCCAGTTATCAAGTTTGCCTCACACCGGCGGTTTTGCTGGTCCAGGTGGCGTCCGGGGCGCGACCGACGGTGCCGTGCAGGTCGGTGTCAGAGGGTGTGGGTACGCTGCCCGACGTGCCGATGACGCAACGCACGACGCAGCCCGCAGCGCACCCGCCCACGACGCGGCGGGCGAGCGGGCAGGGCTCCGAGCCGGGGCCGACGCCGACGGGGGAGTCGCGGCTGGCGCTGGTGCGCCGCGCGCGCCGGATCGACCGCGAGCTGGCGGTCACCTACCCCGACGCCCGCGCGGAGCTGGACTTCGCGACGCCGCTGGAACTGCTCGTCGCCACGGTGCTCAGCGCGCAGACGACCGATGTGCGCGTCAATGCGACCACGCCCGTGCTGTTCGCGCGCTACCCGACGGCGGCCGCCTACGCCGGCGCCGAGCCCGCCGCGCTGGAGGAGATCCTCAAGCCGCTGGGCTTCTTCCGCGCCAAGACGCGCGCCGTGATCGGGCTCGGCCAGGCGTTGGTCGAGCGGTTCGACGGCGAGGTGCCGCCGCGGCTCGATGATCTGGTGACGTTGCCGGGTGTCGGACGCAAGACGGCCAACGTGGTGCTCGGCAACGCGTTCGGCGTGCCGGGCATCACCGTGGACACGCACTTCGGGCGGCTCGCGCGCCGCTTCGGCTGGACGACGTCGGACGACCCGGTCAAGGTCGAGCACGAGGTGGGCGAGCTGATCCCGAAGCGGGATTGGACGATGCTCAGCCACCACGTGGTGTGGCACGGGCGGCGCGTCTGCCACGCCAAGCGGCCCGCGTGCGGCGCCTGCCCGGTCGCGGCGTGGTGCCCGTCGTACGGCGTGGGCGAGACGGCGCCGGACGCCGCGGCCAAACTCGTCAAGCAGGGGCCGCCGCGCTGACGACGGCGCAGGCGACTCGCCGCAGCCCTGCGGGGCCGTCAGCGTGCGGCGCGGGGCAGCCAGTCGAGCAGCAGGTCGGTGACCTGCGTGGGGGCCTCCTCCGCCAGGAAGTGCCCGGCGCCGTCGACCACCTCGAAGCGGAAGTCGCGCGCGAATGCGGCGCCGTCGGCGTCGGCGCGCTCGCGGCGCACGATGCGGTCGAGCTCGCCGTGGGCCTGGAGCGTCGGCACCCCCAGCACGCGCCGCACCGCGGCCGTGAACCGGCGCCCGTCCAGGCGCGGCGTCGAGCGCACGATCCAGCGCAGCGACTCGGCCGCGCAGTGTGCGGCGAAGGGGATGCGCAGCACCGTGCGGTACAACTCGACCGCCTCGGGGTCGAGCGGCCGCGCGGCGCCCAGCGCGAAGTAGCGCTCCAGCACGTCCGAGTCGCGCAGGCGCCGCTCCGGCAGGGTGGGCACCTGCGCGAGCGCGAGCAGCCGCAGCGCGCGCGGCGTGATCTGCTGCGCCAGCGACAGGTGCACGTGCGCGGGGTGGGGGCACGAGAGCGCGGCGACGCCGGCGGTCATGGCGGGCTGCAGCGCCGCCATCGACCAGGCGACCGATCCGCCCGTGCCGTGCCCGACGACGATCGCGCGGTCGTGCCCGAGCGAGCGCACCACGCCCGCGACGTCGCGTGTGCGCGTCGGGGTGTCGTAGCCGGACGGAGGCTTGTCGGAGGCCGCCACCCCGCGCAGGTCCATCGCGGCGACGCAGTACCCGGCCTCGGCGAGCGCGGTGATCTGGTGGCGCCAGGTCCACCAGAACTGCCCGAAGCTGTGCAGCAGCACGACCAGCGGCGCGGTCGCCGACGCGGTGCGCTCCGGCCCGGCCAGCGCGACGTGGAACCGCGACCCGTTGGCGGGCACGAACTCGTGCCGCCAAGGCCCCTCGACCAGGGCGGACGAGTAGTCCGCGACCTCCCGCGCCTCCGACATCAGCCGACCGCTCGGGTCGGGGCGGGCGTCTCGTCGGCGGTCGCGACGCCGCCCTCCTCGTGGCTGGGGCGCTCCTTGGGCGGGTCGAAGCGGTAGCCGACGTTGCGCACCGTGCCGATGAGCTGGTCGTGCTCGGGGCCGAGCTTGGCGCGCAGGCGGCGCACGTGGACGTCGACGGTGCGCGTGCCGCCGTAGTAGTCGTAGCCCCACACCTCCTGCAGGAGTTGGGCGCGGGTGAACACGCGCCCGGGGTGCTGGACCAGGTACTTGAGCAGCTCGAACTCCTTGTAGGTGAGGTCGATGGGCCGCCCGCGCAGCCGGGCCGTGTAGCCGCCGGCGTCGATCGCGAGGTCGCCCGCCGAGATCTCCTCGGGGCCGTCGTCGATGGCGCCGCGCGCGGACCGCTCCATCACCAGGCGCAGCCGCGCCTCGACCTCGGCGGGCGAGGCGTGCTCCAGCAACAGGTCGTCGGCGCCCCACTCGTGCGTGACGACGGTCAGGCCGCCCTCGGTCAGCACCAGCACGAGCGGCACGTCGAGGCCGGTCGCGTGCAGCAGGCGGCACGTCGTGCGCGCGGCGACCAGGTCGCGCCGCGCGTCGAGCAGCACGACGTCGGACTCCGGGGCGTCGACCAGCGCGGACGGCTCCATGGGGAGCACGCGCACGTGGTGCGAGAGGAGCCCGAGCGCGGGCAGCACGTCGACCGACCCGCCCGTCACAGGCGTGAGGATCAACAGTTCTGCCATCCGTGTCCCTCTCGGTCCATCGTTTCCGTCAGGTGTCGGTCTGTCGACAAACTACCGCCCTGCGCGTGCGTCCACACAGATCGGGCGTGCCTCTGATGGCGCAGTGTGCACCGGCTGTGTGTCCGGCGTGTGTCATGCACGACCCGTGGACGCGGGCGGCGGGGCCGTCCGGGATACTCGTTCCCGTGACCCTGAGCACCCGCGCCGTGACGACCGCCGTCCTCGCCGCAGCCGTCGCCAGCGCCGCGTACCTGGGAACAGCCCCGCTGGTCGCCCTGACCGTGGTGCTCGTCGTGCTGCTCGGGGTCGGGTGGCCGGCGCTGTCCGCGGCGCCCGCGAGAGGTGGCGCGACGATCGTGGTGGTCGCCGCCGGCCTCGGCGCGGCCGCGGTCGCCTGGCGCACGCAGGGCGAGCCCGTGCTGCGGCACCTGCCGATCGTCGTCGCGATGTCGCTCGTGCTCGCGTTCCTCGCCGAGATGCTGCGGCGCGACGGGCGCCCGCGCCTGGTGGAGTCGGTCAGCGGCTCGGTCGCGGGCGCGTTCGTCGCAGTCGCCGCCTCGGGGTGGATCGCGGCGCAGCGCTCGGTGGGCGGGTCGGCGCTGGTCGTCACGGCCGCCGTCGCGATCGCGGTCGCCGCGGTGGTCGCGGCGCTCCCGATCGCGCGCGGGTGGTGGGGCGCCCTGGTGGCCGTCGCGCTCGCGGCCGTGGCCGGGGCGGGGGTGGGCGCCGTCGTGCCCGACGTCGAGCCGCTGACGGGGCTGGTCGCCGGCGTCGTGAGCGGGCTGGGCGTGGGCGCCCTGCGCATCCTGTTCGCGCGGCTGCCGGGCGTGACCGGGGTGCGCGCGGGCCTGGCGGCCGCCGTCGTGCCGGTGGCCGTCGGCGGAATGCTCGTGTTCGCCGTCGGGCGCGTGCTGCTGGGCTGAGGCGGCTGAGGCCGCTGAGGCGCGGCCCGGTCAGTCGCGGGTCGTGACGCCGTCCGAGCGGATGAACTCGCCGGACAGCTCCAGGCGCACCGTCTTGGCCACCAGCACGCCCCCGGCCTCCAACGCCACGTTCCACAGCAGCCCGTAGGCCTCGCGGTCGATCTGCGCGGTCGCGGAGAAGCCCCAGATGTCGCGGCCGTACAGGTCGCGGCGCGCGCCCCCGTACTCGACGTCGAGCGTCACGGGCAGCGTGGTCACGCGGATCGTCAGGTCGCCGTGGAGCTGGAACCGGGGGGTGGGCCGTGTCGCCGCGGCGGGCACGCTCGCGCGTCCCGGCACGTGACCCTTCAGGCGCGCCCACGAGAAGATCGGGTCGGCCTGCGGCTGCCACGTCATGCCCGTCGAGCGGAACGTGATGGTCGGGTGGTTGGCGGCGTCGAGGAAGTCGCCGCTCTTGAGGTGCCCGTCACGCTCGGCGTTGTCGGTGTCGATCGACGCCGACTCGAGGGTCGCGCTCGCCGAGGACTCCAACGGGTCGTCCGCGATCCACACCTGCGCTGCGCCCTGAGTGAACTCGCCGCGCACGGTGCTGACCATCATGTGGGTCGCGTTGAAGCCGAGGCGCATGTGCTCGGCGTCCAGGTGATAGGGGCCCGGAGCAGGGATGACGAGGTCGTTCCAGGTGCGCAGCGGCAGGTCGGTCATCTGAGGCTCCCCATGACGTGGTGTGGCTGATGTCGACGCTGAGACCCCGGCGCCCATCATGCGGACGCGCGTTGGTGAGCATGTGGACGCAGGGGGGATCATTGATCGCCGAGCGGGTGTCACTCTATAGATTGATCTTTCAACTCCAATACCGCGCCAGCCGCCGATGCGGCCAACGCGTCCCGGAAGGAGCTCACGTGCCTCAGGCCCTCGCGCTCGTCGCGCTCCTGGCCGTGACCACGGCGATCGGCGCCGTGTGGCGCACCCGGCAAGGCCGCGTGCGCGTGACCGCGCCCGCCGAGGCGACCACGGGCCCAGCCACCGCCGACCGGTGGGCCGCGCTCGGCGTCGCGCTCGGCGCGCGCGTGACGTTCGTCCAGCTCTCGGCCGAGGTGTGCGCCCCGTGCCGGGCCACGGCGCGCGTGCTGCGCGCGCTGGCCGCGGCCGAGGACGGCGTCACCCACCACGAGCTCGACGTCGACGCGCACCTCGACCTCGTCACGCGGCTGCGCGTGCTGACCACCCCGACCGTGCTGGTGCTCGACCCCGACGGCGTCGAGATCGCGCGCGCGAGCGGCGCCATGACACCCGCCCAGGCCCGCGCCGCACTCGCCCTGTGTCCCTGAAAAACCCGGTGTCCCTGACGGCGCCAGGTGTCCCTGACGGCGCCGGCCGGCGCCCGTACGAGCGCCGCCCCGCCCGGCCCGGCGCTCCCACCCACCCGCTTGAGACCTTTCGAGGAGCCCCTGATGTCCCAGCCTGAGCCCGCCCCCTTGGCCCCCGCGGCCGTGTCCGGAATCGACCCGCGCGGACCCCGCTTCGCCGCGGGCGTCACCGCCGTGCTGCTCGCCGTCGCCGTGGTCCTCGGCGTCGGGGAGGCGACGCGCACCGCCGCGCTCGTGCTGCTGATCGTGCTCGCGTTGAGCTTCGCCGTCGGCGCCGCGCGCGGCGCGCAGCACACCTGGCAGGGCTGGGTGTTCCGCACCCTCGTGCGCCCCCGGCTCACCCCGCCCGCCGACCTTGAGGACCCGCGCCCGCCGCGGTTCGCGCAACTCGTCGGCCTGATCGTCACCGGCGTCGGCGCCGTGCTCGGCCTGGTCGGCGTCGGGGCGGCCGTGCCCGTCGCGGCCGCGCTGGCGTTCATCGCCGCGGCGCTCAACGCCGTCGTCGGCCTGTGCCTCGGGTGCGAGCTGTACCTGCTGGGCCGCCGCCTGCGCACGGGGGCGGCGTCAGCGTGAGCCGCGCCGCATCCACCCGGCGCGAACGCGGCTAGGATCGCCCCATGTACGCCGGTCTTGAGGCATTCTTCATCACTCTGCTGGTCATCACGGCGGTTGCGATCGCGTGGTTCGCCGGCTACGTCGTCTACAAGCTGTTCGCGGGCCAGCGCTGATGCCCTTCGCTTTCCCCGAGGGCCTCGCGCCCGAGGTCTATCCGTTGGCGTGGCTCGTCGGCGGGTGGCGCGGAGAAGGCGTCATCGAGCACCCCGCGGTCGGCAAGCGCGCGTTCGTCAACGACGTCGTGTTCGACCACGACGGCGGCCCCTACCTGCGCTACGAGTCGACCGTGCGCGTCCTGGAGGCGGGCCCCGACGACGGCACGGTCTGGTCGACCGAGACGGGCTACTGGCGCGTGTCGAGCGACCGCCCCGAGGGGCTCGACGAGGCCAGCCACGCGCTCGAGGTGCTGCTGGCCGACGCCTCGGGCCGCCTGAGCCTGTTCCTCGGCGTCGTCGGCAACGGCCGCATCGACCTGGCCACCGACTTCGTGGCGCGCACCGCCACGGCCTCCGAGGTCACCGCGGCCAAGCGCGTCTACGGATTGGTCGAGGGCTCCCTGCTGTGGGCCGAGGACCTCGCGGCGTTCGGCCACCCGCTGCGCTCCTACGCCTCCGCCCAGCTCGCCCGGGTCGAGACGCCGGCGCGAGAGGGGCGACCGCATGACTGAGGGCGCCCGCCCCTACGCCAGCTCGCTGCTCGCGCGCCACGGCGCCGTCGCCGCCTCAGGCCCCGACGCCGGGGTCGCCTGGCACTACGGCGACCCGGTCGCCGAACAGCGCGCGCTCGCGCGCGGCGGCGCCGTCGTCGACCAGTCGCACCTGGGCGTCGTGCGCGTCGCGGGCCAGGACCGGCACCAGTGGCTGCACGACATCACCTCGCAGGACCTCGCGGCGCTCGCCCCGCGCGCCTCGACCGAACTGCTGGTCCTCAGCCCCCAGGGGCACATCGAGCACGCCGCGGGCGTGGTCGACGACGGCGAGGCGACCTGGCTGCTCACCGAGGCCGACGACGCCGCGCCGCTCGCCGCCTGGCTCGACCGCATGCGCTTCACCCGCCGCGTCGAGGTCGCCGACGTCACCGCCGACTGGGCCGCGATCGGCGAGCCCGTCGCCGCCGAGGGCGCCCCGGGCGAGCCCGTGACCTGGTGGGACACCTGGCCGCGCGTCGCAGCGGGCGGCACCCGCTACGGCCCCGCCGAGTCCGAGCACCCCGGGGCGGACCGGCCGTGGCGGCTCGTCCTCGTGCCACGGGCCGACCTCGCCGCGCAGGTCGCCGAACGGGAGGCCGCGGGCTGGCGCCTGGCCGGGACGTGGGCCACCGAGGCGCTGCGCGTCGAGGCCTACCGCCCGCGCCTGGCGCGCGAGGTCGACCACCGCACCATCCCGCACGAGCTCGACTGGCTGCGCACCGCCGTCCACCTGCACAAGGGCTGCTACCGCGGCCAGGAGACCGTGGCGCGCGTGCACAACCTGGGCCGCCCGCCGCGCCGGCTGGTGTTCCTGCACTTGGACGGCTCGGGGCATGTGCTGCCCGAGCCGGGCGCCCGGGTGATGCTCGACGGTCGCGAGGTCGGCGCGCTCACCTCGATCGCCCGGCACCACGAGCTCGGTCCCGTCGGGCTCGCCGTCGTGCGCCGCAGCGTGCCCGTCGACGCCGAGCTCGTCGTCGTGGGCGACGTCGCGTCCACCAGCGTCGAGGTCGCCGCCGCGCAAGAGGCCGTCGTGCCCGGCGAGGGGGTGTCGGCCGACCGGCCGCAGTCGCCCGGGCCGCTCACACGGGGGCTGTCCGCGCCGGACCGCCACGGTCTCGGGACCTTCTGAGCGCGACCGAACCCGGCTGATGAGCGCGAGCGCGTCCGTGGACGACCCCGGCCGACCCCGGCTCGCGGGCCGCGTGGTGCGCCGCCTCGTGCTGCGGGCCCGCGCCCGCCAGGGCGTCTCGCGGGTGCGCACCTCGTTCTGGCCCATCGTCCAGGCCGCGGCCGCCGCGGGCCTCGCCTACCTGCTCGGCGGCTGGCTGCTGGGCCACGAGCAGCCGTTCTTCGCCGCGATCGCCGCCTGGGCGTGCCTGGGCTTCACCTTCGACCGGGACGTGCGCAAGATCGCCGAGGTCGCGCTCGGCGTGACGGTCGGGGTGGCCGTCGGCGACCTGGTGGTGCAGCTCATCGGCTCGGGCTGGTGGCAGCTGAGCACCGTGCTCGTGGTCGCGGCCGTCCTCGCGCGCTTCGTCGACCGCGGCGCCGTGCTCGCCGCGCAGGCCGGCACGCAGGCCATCGTCGTCGTCGGGCTGCCCTCGCTCACCGGCGGGCCGTTCGGGCGAGCGGGAGACGCGATGGTGGGCGGCGCCGTCGCGCTCGCCGTCGCCCTGCTGACGCCGACCGACCCGCGCCGCGGGCTGCGCACCCTCGGCAACGTCGCCACGACGGCGCTCGCCGCCGTCGTCGAGCTGGCCGCCGGCGCCGTGCGGGCCGCCGACGCCGACGGGCTCGCCGCCGCGCTCGTGCGGGCGCGCGCGTCGGACCCCGCGCTGTCCGAGTGGCTTGAGCGTGTGCAGCACGCGAGCGAGCAGGCGCGCGTGAGCATCAACCGGGTGCACCGCGACGAGCTCGAACGCCTCGGCGCACAGGCCGTGCTCGTCGAGCGGGCCATGCGCACCGTCCGCGTGCTGGTGCGGCGCGCGCCCTTCGAGCTGCGCCACGCCTCCGCGCCAGAGCGCGCGGTGCTGGCCGACCTGCTCGACCGCTTCGCGGCCGGGGTGCGGCTGCTGGCCGCCGCCGTCTCCACCGGTCAGGACGCCGCCGTCGCGCGCTCGACGCTCACCGAGCTCGCGGGAGCGCTCGACCCGCACGAGACCTCCGACTGGGGTGTGCGGGCGCTCGTCGTGCTGCTGCGCTCGCCCGTGGTCGACGTGCTCGAGGCCGCCGGGGCCGGTCCGCAGGAGGCCCGCGCCGCGCTCGGCGACCTGTGACCCTGCCCACCTCGGGCGACGCCCGTGCGCCAGGATGACGGACATCGGGGGCACGTGACCGCCGCAGGCCCTGGTCCCCGGGATCGGACGGCGGTAGCGTCGCGTCCCATGGAGGTCGCCGTCAGCGCGTTGCGCGCCGAGCTCAAGACGTGGATCGAGAAGGCGCGGGCCGGCGACGAGGTCATCATCACCGACCGTGGCGTCCCGGTCGCGCGCCTGACCGGCATCGCCGCCGCCGACCTGGTCCAGGGTCTGGTGCGCGACGGCCTGCTCACCCCCGCCCAGGCGCAACGTCCCGTCCACGAGGAGCCCGAGCCGGTCGCCGCCGCGCCCGCGGCCGTCGGGGGTGCGGGGGTCGGCGCCCGCGCCGCCGTCTCGGGCCTCGTGCGGCGCATCCGCCGCTGACGGGAGGGCGTGAGCATGGCAGTGGTCTACTTCGACGCGTCGGCGCTGGTCAAACTCGTCGTGCGCGAGTCCGGCTCGGCGCTCGCCTCGGCCCTGTACAACCGCGCCGACGTCGCCGTCACCAGCCGGATCTCCGACGTCGAGGTGCGCGCCGCGCTCGCGGCCGGCAACCGCGCCGGACTGCTCGACGACGCCACGCACGCGGGCGCCGTCGACGCCTGGGCGCGGCTGTGGCCCTCGCTGGCCGTGGTCGAGGTGGGTGAGCAGGTCGCGCGCGACGCCGCCGCGCTGCTGACGACGTCCGCCGTGCCGTTGCGCGCCGGGGACGCGATGCACGTCGCCTCGGCGCTCGCCGTCGCCCACCCGGAGACGGTCGTGGCGGCGTGGGACGAGCACGTCGCCGCTGCGGCGCGGGCGCAGGCCCTGACGGTGTTCCCGTAGGCTCGGCCCGTGCTTGATCTCGTCCGCGGCCTCGTCGGCCTCACCATCTCCCTCGTGGTGCTCGTCGCCGCCGTCGTCGCGATCGCCGACGGCGCCCGCCGGCCCGAACGCGCCTACACGGCCGAGGGCAAGGCGACCAAGACCAAGTGGATGCTCATCCTCGGCGCCGGGCTGCTGTTCGCGGTGCTCGGGGCGCTGGGCATGATCCAGATCGTGCTCAACATCATCGCGATCGGACCGGCCGCCGTGTACTGGTACGACGTGCGCCCGGCCATCAAGCCCTACGGCGCCGGCGGGCCGCGCGGCCCGCGGGGGCCGCAGGGACCCTCGTGGTGAGTGCGGCCGCACCAGCGGTGGGCGACGTGACGGCCCGTGCCGGGCTGCTGGCGCAGGTGGTGCGCGGCGACCTGGTCGAGTCGGCGCACCTGGGCCACCTCGTCGTCCTCGACGCGGCCGGGGACACGCTGCTGGCGGTCGGCGACCCCGACGCCGTGATCTACCCGCGCTCCTCGCTCAAGCCCGTGCAGGCCGTCGCCTCACTGCGCCACGGCTTCACGCCCGGTGACGATCGGCTGCTGGCGCTGGCGGCGTCGAGCCACAACGGCGAACCGGCGCACCTCGACGGTGTGCGCGCGATCCTCGCGGGCGTCGGCCTGGGCGTCGACGCGCTGCGCAACACGCCCGACGTCCCGCTGCACCCACCGGCCGCGCTGGCCTGGCACGACGCCGGGCGCGGACCGGAGCCGCTGGCGCAGAACTGCTCGGGCAAGCACGCCGCGATGCTCGCGGCGTGCGTCGCCCAGGGCTGGGACACCGAGACCTACCTCGACCCGACCCACCCGCTCCAGGTGGCCGTGGCCGCCGCCGTCGCCGAGCTGACCGGGGACGTCGCGGCGCCGCACGTCACCGTCGACGGATGCGGCGCCCCGCTGCTGTCGACCTCGCTGCGCGGGCTCGCGCGCGCGTTCGCCCAGATCGCCGCGGCGCCGGCCCAGTCGCCCGAGGCGCGGGTCGCCCGCGCCATGGCGGCCCACCCCGAGATGGTCGCGGGCACGGGCCGCGACGCCACGGCCGCCATGCGCGCCGTGCCCGGCCTGGTGTGCAAGGACGGCGCCGAGGGCGTCTACGCGGGCGCGCTGCCCGGCGGCCGCGGCGCATTCGCCCTCAAGGTGCTCGACGGCGGCTCGCGGCCGCGGCCCGCGATCCTCGCCGCCGCGCTGCGCGCGGCGGGCGCGCTCGACGTCCCCGGCGTGGACGCGGCGGCGCTGGCCGCGCTGGGCGACGTGCCGGTGCTCGGGCACGGCAGGCCCGTCGGGTCGGTGCGCGTCACGTTCGCGTGCGCGGCGTGAGCCCGGTGCTGGGGATGAGGGCGGTGCTGGGATGAGGGCGGTGCTGCAGCGCGTCACGCGCGCGAGCGTGAGCGTCGACGGGCAGGTCGTCGGCGCCATCGAGCGTCCGGGCCTTGTCGCCCTCGTGGGCGTCACGCACGACGACGGCCCGGCCCAGGCCGACACCCTGGCGCGCAAGATCGCCGAGCTGCGCATCCTGCGCGACGAGCGTTCGGTGCTCGACGCGGCGGCGCCCGTCCTGGTGGTCAGCCAGTTCACGCTCTACGGCGAGACCCGCAAGGGCCGCCGGCCCACCTGGGCGGCGGCGGCGCCGCGGGCCGTCGCCGAGCCGCTCGTCGACGCCGTGGTCGACGGTTTGCGCGGGCGCGGCGTGCAGGTCGCGACGGGATCGTTCGGCGACGACATGGCGGTCGAACTGGTCAACGACGGGCCCGTGACTATCCTGGTCGACGTCTGAGCAGAACGGCCATGGGCCCGCCAGCCCTGACCGGATGTCCGGGCGGAGCCGGCGACCCCGGTGGACCGCACCACCGGGGTCGCCGTCGTCGTCGCGTCAGCGTCCCTTAGGCGCGGCGACGTCGGGTCAGCACGACGACAGTCGCGCCGAGTGCGAGCAGGCCGACGGCGATGGCCGCGAGGCGCGCCACGTCTGAGCCTGTGCGAGGCAGTTGCTCGGCTTCGACTGAGTGGGCGGCCAGGCGGGTCGTGCCGGGCGGGTTCGCGCCGGGCGGGTCGGTGGCGCACTGGGGCGACGACGGCGGGTAGGCCACAGAGACGGTCGCCTCGGGGTTGACCTTGAACTCGACGTCGACGGCGGGGCGGACCCAGTCGAACTCGTCGCCCTCGACCCAGGCGCCGTTCTCCTGATGCCATCCCGGCCAGTCGGCGGCCTTGCCCGAGGCGTCGACGACGGCGCCGGGCCACAGCACGCGGCCGCTCAACGGCAGGTCGGCCATGACGACGTCGGCGCCGGACGGGTTCTCCCACGTGATCGTCACCGTGGTGTTGGGCGTGCCCGTGGGCACGACCGCGTACTGGAGGTAAGGCACGTCGCCGTCGCACAGGGGCGTCAGCACCGTGACGTCGAGCGTCGGCGGTGTGTCGGGCTCGTAGCCCACCTCCGCGGGGGCGTCGGACACGATGTCCGTCGGGTCCGCGGGGTCGGCGCTCGCCACACCCCCCATCAAGATCGTCAGCGCCGCGAGCGTTGACGACGCGGCTACGGCCACACCGACACGCGCCCGAGTGCGACGGCGCGCGGCATCGCGCGAGCGTGCAATCACGGCTGTACCCCCATCGAGGTTCGGGTCTTTGCGAACTCCACGCTAGGCGCGTGGTGTGCGGCGCCGAATCACCCGTCGGGGGTGAAACGACAGGTGAACGGGAGTTTCACCCGGTGGTTAGCCGCGGTGACGGGCTCGGTCCACGGTGCGGTCACAGCGGTGGTCACGGCGCGCACCGGGGCACCGTGGCGGTCAGCAGGCCGCCCGCGTGCGCCGTCGGCGTCGACCAGACCCACAGGCTCCCCGCAGGCCGGGCCCCCTCGCCCCGACCGGCGGCCGGCGACGCGGTCACTGTGACGCGGACCGTCGTGGACTGCCCCGGGGCCAGCGTGATGGTGCCCGACGCCATCGACCGGCCCGCCAGCGGGTGGGTGTCCATGCCGAACCCCTGCCCGTCGCGCTCAAAGCGCGGCGTGGGCTCGCCCTGCGGGCCGGCGACCCGCAGCACGGTCCGCACCGTGCCCGGGGGCACCGGGTTGGTCCACAGCCCCGCCACGTACGAGGGCAGCGTGGCGGCGTCGGGCGGCGCGGTGGACGTCAGCGTGACGTCGATCGTGTCGAGGCGGCCCCGGTCGGTGCACTGTGAGGTGACCAGGGTGATCGAGGTGTCGAGGTACCAGCTCATCTTGCCCACCACGGGGTCGTCGAAGAACACCCCGACGTCGTCGGCCGCGGCCGGTGAGGACAGGAACGTCCCGGCGATCACCGTCCCGGACAGCTCGGCCTGCTCGGACGGGTGCGCCGACCACACCCGCACACGGTGCTCGGAGGCGCTCGCGGCCAGTGCGGCGAGCAGGTCGGCGCCGTTGGCGTCCGACTCGAGGTGGCTTGCGGCCTGCGTGACGAGGGCGCCGAAGAACGCGTCGGCCTCCTCGGGCGCGAACGCGAGTGAGGTGTACACCTCGTGTTCGAGCACCTGGACGGCGTTGTCGGCGCTCACCGACAGGCTCGCGACGCCGAGGGCCGCCGCGCGGCTGGGCGGCAACGGCACGTCGACCGGACCCGTGACCGCCAGGATGCGGGCGAGCGCGACCGGATCGGTCGCCAGGACGCCGTCGACCTGCTCGCCTTGGGACTGCGCCCACATCTGCGCCGCGAGCGCCGCCGTCGTGGGGAACTCCGGTGTCATCGACAGGTCCTGGACGAACCGCGCGGGTCGGTCCGAGAAGATCTGGGCCGTCTGCGGATCGAGTTCGGCCACGGGGGTCGGGAACACGGGCAGGTCGCTGCCGGCGATCTCGCGGACCACCTCGACCCGTCCCGCCTCGGCCCGCAGCTCGACCACGGCGCCGACGATGCCGCCGCCCGTGCGCAGCTCGGCGTTGGTCAGCGCGAGCACGAGGTAGGTGCGCGGTCCGTCCGCGCCGAGCATCGCGGGCAGGAGGGTGGTGGCGCGGTCGGCCGTCGCGACCGCGCCGGACATGTCGAGGACGCGGGTGCGCAGGGTCTCGATCGGCTCGGCCAGCCGCGCGAGCAGCCGCGTGGTGTCGAGCGTGGAGAGGCTCGTGGTGACCGCGTCCATCGTGGTGTGCGCCGCGCTGACCCGTGGGGCGATCTCGCGCAGGGCGTCCACGTCGACGGCGCCGTCGGCGTGCCCGGTGGCCGCGACGGCCGTGCGCACGTCCGCGAGCACGGGCGCGACGTCCCGGGCGACGTCGTCGAGCGCCGCGGCGACGCGGGCGACCGCGTCGAGGTTGGGGCCGAGCACGGGCAGGCGGGCGCCGAGCGACCACAGCGGCCCGTTGGTGCGCTCCCGCGCGGTGGCGGTGTCGCGCGCGAGCCCGTCGAGCTGCGCGGTCAGCGTCGCGTGGTCCCCGCTCGCGGCCACCGCCGCCTGGAGCGCGGGCACGCGCGCCGCGGCCGACTCGAGCGCGGCCTGGGCGTCGCGGGCGTCGCGGGCCACCAGCAGGGATGCGGCCGCGACCGCCAGGACGAGGGCCGCCAGCACGATGGACGCGGCGCGTCGCCACCGCCGTCGGCGGGCGCGCGCGGGGAGCCGGGAGTCCGCCGCCTGCCCGGCGGCGGCGCCGGGCGCGGCGTCCACGGGCCCCGGCGCCAGCCCCGGCTCGGTCGTCACGCTGCTCAGGCTAGGTGCGCGCACGGGGGCGGTCAGCGCCCGTGACGGGTGAACCAGGGATGAAACCCGCGCATCCCGCGCCGCGCAGCGTGCGTCCGTGTCCAGCCGGCGTACGGCGGCGTGCAAGGAAGGGCGCCGTCACGACACAGTGAGGGCATGGACCGGTCCCGTGAGGCCGACGGCCGCAACGACGACGCCACCACCGCCGGGCGCGACGCGGCCTGGTTCGACGCGCTCTTCGCCGCGCACGCGACGGCCCTGCACCGCTACTTCGTGCGGCGACTGCCCGACGGCGGCACGCACGCCGACGCCGCCGAGGACCTGGCCGCCGAGGTGCTCGCGACCGCCTGGCGGCGACGCGACGACGTGCCGCGCGGCGCCGAGCTCGCGTGGCTGTACCGCACGGCCGGGTTCGTGCTGGCCAACCACCGCCGCAAGGCGCGCGCCGTCCCCCTCGCCGCCGTGCCCGAGGCGCTGGACGACGTCGACCCGTCGCAGCTCGCCCTCGACGACGAGCGGGTGCGCCGCGTCCTGGGGCGCCTGTCGGCCCGCGACCGGCAGATCCTCCTGCTGGTCGCGTGGGACGGGCTGCGCGGTGACGACCTCGCGGACGTGCTCGGCCTCTCGCGCGGCGGCGCCGACGCCGCGCTGTCGCGGGCGCGGGCGCGGCTCGGCGTCGCGTGGGACGAGACCGACGCCGACGACGCGCCGGGCCCTCGGGCGGCGCGCGGTCGGTAGCCCCGCCGCGTGGGCGGGCCTGCCGCGTCGGTGGTCCTGCGTCGTCGGTGGTCCTGCGTCGTGGGGCGCCGCGCTGCAAGGCCACGACGCCCCAGGACACAGAAGGGGTGCGGGCCGACGCCCGCGAGGACGAAGGAGACGGCCATGAACGACGACCCCGTGAACGAGAGCCCCGACGGCGCCCTGCCGGAGCCGGAGGCGCCCGACCGCGACGCGTTCGACCGTCTCGTCGCGGCCGACCCCGCGGCGCACGTGGCGGCGCGACCCGGCGTGCTGCGCGCGAAGGTCGAGGCATGGGCCGACGCGCCGTCGAGCGGGCCTGAGCTCTCCGACGGCGGGCATGGATCGCCCGCCGGCGCGGCCGGGTCCGACGGCGCGTCCGGGTCCGACGGTGCGTCCGGGTCCGACGGTGCGGCCGGGGCGGGCGACGAGCTCGCCGTGCGCCGTCGTCGTCGCGTCCCCACCCTGGTCGCCGCGGCCGTCGCGGGCGCCGTCGTGCTGGGCGGCGGCGGGTACGCGCTGGGCGCGCGCACAGGCTCGGGCGAGGCCTCGGACGCGAGCGCCGTGGCCGAGGCGGCCGGGTTCGCCGTGCCGGGGTCGGCGCAGCCCCAGGTCGCCGGTGGCGCGGACGCACGCTCCGACGCGTCCGGCGAGTCGGGCGCACAGGGGCTCGGCGCGGGCCGCGAGCAGGCCGCCGACAGCGCCGTCAGCTCGGCCGGAGACCAGGCCTGGGCGCGCTATTACGGTCGCACCACGTTCCGCGAGTCCGGCCTGTCGCAGGAGGGCGGCAGCGCGGCGGCCTATGCGTTCGACGCCCGCGCGGCCGCCAGCGCCGAGACCGCCGCGCGCGTCGCGCAGGCGTTCGGCGTCGAGGGGCAGGTGCGCGACGACGGGTGGTCGTGGGCGGTGGGGTCCCAGGACGGCTCGGGGCCCCAGGTGTGGGTCGCGCGCGACGGCCGCGCCACGGTCGGGTACACGAACCCGTCGCTCGACCCGTGGCAGTGCGAGGCGGCCGAGGACGGCATGTGCCCGACGCCGCCGGCGACGTCGGTCGACGACGCCACCGCGGCCACGGCGCTCGCCGACGCGATGCGCTCGCTCGGGCTCGACCCGGCGCAGTTCGAGGTCAGGGTCGAGCCGCGGTCGGGCGAGGACGCCACGCGGTGGGCCACCGCACGGCGCGTGGTCGGCGGGACGCTGACGGATGACACGTGGAGCGCGACCGTCTCCGACGCCGGCCTGGTGTGGCTCGACGGGGCGCTCGCGGACGTCGTCGCGCTCGGCGAGTACGCCGTCGTGAGCCCGGCCGAGGCGGTGCGCCGACTCGGCGACCCGCGGTTCGGGGCGTCGTCGCCGATCATGCCGCTGGTCGACGACGGGCTGGCGCGCGACGTCATGCCCGCTCAGGAGCCGGCGCCCGCGCCGACGGTCCCGGAGCCGCCCACGCAGGCCGGGGCGATCCCGTGGCCCGTCACCGACGTGACGATCACGGGCGCGCGGCTCGGCCTGACCGAGATGTGGCTCGACTCGGGCGCGGTGGTGTTCCTGCCCGCCTACGAGCTCAGCAACGCCGAGGGCTACACCTGGTCGGTGATCGCCGTCGTCGACGGATCGCTCGACTTCGCCGCGCCCCTGGGGTGACCTTCGCCGCGGCGGAGGGGATACGTTCGGCAGTGGCGCCGTCGGTGTGGCGGCGCCGCATCGCCACTCCGTCACGAAAGAGCAGGTCCCCATGCCTATCCGTACCGCACGCACCGCCTGGAACGGCACGCTCGAGCAGGGCTCCGGCCAGGTCGAGCTGTCCAGCTCGGGCGCGGCGACGTTCGACGTCTCGTTCCCGCGCCGCGCGGCCGACGATGCCGAGGGCGTCACGAGCCCCGAGGAGCTCATCGCGGCCGCCCACACGTCGTGCTTCGCGATGCAGTTCTCGGCCGAGATCGCGCAGGCCGGCGGCACGCCCGAGCAGGTCGAGGTCACGGCCGACGTGACGCTCGCGCCGGACCCCGCGGGCGGCTTCCGCATCCCGCGCATCGCGCTCACGGTCACGGGCTACGCCTCGGGCCTCGACGCCGCGGGCTTTGAGGCCGCGGCGCAGAGCGCCAAGGCGAACTGCCCGGTCTCCAAGGCCCTGAGCGGGGTCGCCGAGATCACCCTCGACGTCACCTTCGAGGCCTGACCCCCGCTCCCACCCACCCGGGTGTGCGTCCGGCCCGGGTGGGGCGGGTGTGGGGCTCCCGCGTGCCGCGGGCCGCCCGACGGCGGTGCGCGGTGCGAGAATCGGGCGCGTGCCTGGACCGAGCCCTGTGACCGAGAACCAGCCAGCCGCCACCCCCACGCCGGGGGCGGGCCGCCTCATCGAGGCGGAGCGGGCCGCGGCCGCGGCGCGTGAGGCCGTCGCCGGCGCGTTGCGCACCGTCGTGGTGCGCGGCGCCGTCGAGTCCGGCGCCCGGCGCCGCGCCGAGTACGCGACCGACGCCTCCAACTACCGCGTGGTGCCCGACGTCGTCGTGTTCCCCCACACGCCCGACGAGCTCGTCGGGGCGCTGGAGGTGCTGCGCGAGCTCAAGGTTCCCGTCACCGCGCGCGGCGCCGGCACCTCCGTCGCCGGCAACGCCGTAGGCCCCGGCGCCGTCATCGACCTGTCGCGCCACCTCCACCAGGTCGTGAGCGTCGACGCCGAGGCCCGCACCGCCGCTGTCGAGCCCGGCACGGTCATGTCGAGCCTGCAACAGGCCGCGGCGCCGCACGGGCTGCGCTTCGGCCCCGACCCCTCGACGCAGAACCGGGCCACGCTCGGCGGCATGATCGGCAACAACGCGTGCGGCCCGCACGCGGTCGCCTACGGGCGCACGGCCGACAACGTGGTGGCGCTCGACGTCGTCGACGGGCGCGGACGCCGCTTCACCGCGGGCGCGGGCGACCCCGACTTCCCACAGGTGCCGGGCCTCAAGGAGCTCGTGCGCGAGAACCTCGCGCTCATCCGCACCCAGTTCGGGCGCTTCGGCCGCCAGGTCTCGGGCTACTCGCTCGAGCACCTGCTGCCCGAGAACGGCTCCGACCTCGCCAAAGCGCTCGTGGGCACCGAGGGCACGTGCGTCACGGTGCTGGGCGCCACGCTGCGGCTGGTGCCGCTGCCGCGCAAGCCCACGCTCGTGGTGCTCGGCTACGCCGACATGCCGTCGGCCGCCGACGACGTGCCCGCGCTGCTCGCGGTCGGCTCGCAGGAGGACGGCAGTGCCGCGCTCGCGATCGAGGGGCTCGACGCGCGCCTGGTCGACGTCGTGCGCAAGGCGCGCGGCGCCGACGCCGTCCCGCCGCTGCCCGACGGCGCGGGCTGGCTCATGATCGAGGTCTCGGGCGCCACGCAGGAGGAGGCGCTGGGCCACGCCGAGGCGATCGTCGCGGCGAGCGCCGCGGTCGCCTCCCAGATCCACCCCGCGGGCCCCGAGGCCACCAAGATGTGGCAGATCCGGGCCGACGGCGCGGGCCTGGCCGGGCGCACCCCCGCGGGCGAGCAGGCCTGGCCCGGCTGGGAGGACTCGGCGGTGCCGCCCGACAAGCTCGGCGCCTACCTGCGCGACCTGGACGCGCTCATGGCGCGCTACGGCGTCGACGGCCTGCCCTACGGGCACTTCGGCGACGGCTGCGTGCACCTGCGCATCGACATCCCGATGGAGGCCTCGGGCTCGGTGCTGCGCACCTTCATGACCGAGGCGGCCGAGCTCGTGGCCCGCTACGGCGGCTCGCTGTCGGGCGAGCACGGCGACGGGCGCGCCCGCTCCGAGCTGCTGCCGCTCATGTACAGCCCCGAGGCGATCGCGCTGCTCGCGCGGTTCAAGGCGCTGTTCGACCCGCAGGACGTGCTCAACCCGGGTGTCGTGGTGCGCCCCGCGGCGATCGACGCCGACCTGCGCCGCCCCGCGGCCCGCCCCGTGCCGTCGACGCGCCCCATCGACTCACGCGACGGCGGCGCGCGCGAGGGCGGGTCGCTGCGCGGCGTCGAGCGCAAGGCCGGCCACGCCGGCTTCTCGTTCCAGCACGACCACCACGACCTGACGACGGCGGTGCACCGCTGCGTCGGCGTCGGCAAGTGCCGCGCGGACAACCACGCGTCCGGTGGGTTCATGTGCCCCAGCTACCAGGCCACGAAGGACGAGAAGGACGTCACGCGCGGGCGCGCCCGCGTGCTGCAGGACGCCGTCAACGGCCGGCTCATCGGCGGCCTCAACGCCGTCGAGGTACGTCAGTCGCTCGACCTGTGCCTGAGCTGCAAGGCGTGCTCGGCCGACTGCCCGGCCGGGGTCGACATGGCCCAGTACAAGTCCGAGGTGCTGCACCGCACCTACAAGGGCCGCCTGCGCCCCGTCGACCACTACGTGCTGGGGTGGCTGCCGCGCTGGACGCGGCTCATCGGCCCGTTCGCGCCCCTGGTCAACAAGGTGCTGGGCGTGCGCCCGATCGCCCAGGCCATGCTGTGGCTCGGCGGCATGGACCCGCGCCGTCAGATGATGCGCTTCGCCGAGGTGCCGTTCCACACCTGGTGGCGGCGGGGCAACGCCACGCAGGGCGTGCCGGGGCTGGGCCACCGCCAGCGCCCGGGCCGGCCCGCCACGGGGGAGCACCCCCAGGTCGTGCTGTGGACCGACTCGTTCAGCGACGCCATGGCGCCCTCGGTGCCGCAGGCGGCGGTGAAGGTCCTGACCGCGGCGGGCTACGACGTCGTCGTGCCCGACCAGGAGGCGTGCTGCGGCCTGACCTGGATCTCCACGGGCCAGCTCGACGGCGCCCGCCGCCGCCTGGCGAACCTGCTGTCGGTGCTGGGGCCGTACGCGGTCAACGGCATCCCGATCCTCGGCCTGGAGCCGTCGTGCACCGCCGTGCTGCGCTCGGACCTGCTCGACCTGTTCCCGGACGACCCGCGCGCCGCGGCGGTCGCGGCCGCCACGCGCACGGTCGCCGAGCTGCTGACCGAGCCCGAGACGGCGCCCGCGCCCGAGACCGGGTGGCGCATGCCCGACCTGAGCGACCTCAAGGCCGTGGTGCAGCCGCACTGCCACCACCACTCGGTCATGGGCTACCAGGCCGACGAGCGGCTCCTGCGCGACGGCGGCGCCAGCATCGAGGTGCTGGCGGGCTGCTGCGGCCTCGCCGGCAACTTCGGCATGCAGAAGGGGCACTACGACGTCTCGGTCGCGGTCGCGCAGAACGCGCTGCTGCCGGCGCTGCGCGCGGCCGAGGAGGGCACGCAGTACCTGGCCGACGGCTTCTCCTGCCGCACCCAGGCAGTGCACCTGGCGGGCGTCGAGGGCAAGGCGCTGATCGAGGTCCTCGCGGAGCGGATCTGAGTGCCAGCGATCAGACAACATTCGGTTGAAGGCCTAACTTGCGCCCGATGGCACGTAGTCTGCCGGGCGTGACTGTCCAGCTGCTGCCGTTCCCGGCCGCCGACTACGCCGCGTGGCGCGCCGCGCAGGTGGAGCGTCGTCGACGCTGGCAGTTCACCCCGTTGTGGGCCGACGACGCCGCCGCCACCGCGCAGGCGCGCGAGGCGGTCGACGAGCTCGCCCCCGCCGAGGGGCTCAGCGGCACGCAGCTGCTGCGCGTGCTGGACTCCGACGGCGACGACGGCTGGGTCTGGCTCATGCGCCAGGAGCGCGACCTGCTGGTGCTCGACGCCGAGTCCGACGCCCCGCCCGACCGGCTGCTCGCGCTCCTGGAGGCCCACGCGCGCGCCGCGAGCGCGACCGCGCTCATCCTCGACCGGATGGTCGCGGCCCCGACGACGGCGGCGCTCGCCGCGCAGGGCGGGTTCACCGTGGTGAGCCAGACCATGGCGCTCGACCTCGCGGACGCGGTGGACACGGAGGACGGCCCCCCGGTGACCCTGCGGCCCATGACCGACGCGTCGTTCGCCGCCTACCTCGACGCCGCCGTGGACGAGTACGCGCGCGAGATCCGCAGCACCGACCACGTGGCGTGGGGCGAGGCGCTCGACCACTCGCGCAAGGACTACGAGGACCTGCTGCCGCAGGGGCGCGCGTCGGCCGGGCACGTGCTGCTCGACGTCGTCGAGTCGCAGGCGGGCGCCCGCGTGGGCGCGCTGTGGCTGGAGGTGCGTCCGCCGTCGGCGGCGTTCGCCTATGACGTGTATCTGCAGCCCGACTGGCGCGGTCGCGGGCTGGGTCGCGCCGCCGTGGGCGCGGCGGCGCGGTGGTGCCGGGGTGAGGGCGTGCGCGTGCTGGGGCTCAGTGTGTTCGGGCGCAACGCGGCGGCCCGCGCGCTGTACGACTCGCTCGGGTTCACGGTGGTGGTCGAGGCGCTGCGGCGCCCGGTGGAGCCGGCCCCGCCGGTCGCCGGCCCGCGCTGACGGCGCCGCAGGGCGCTGCGAGCCGCTGCGGCGCGCTGCGGCGCGCTGCGAGGATGGGCGCATGGAGTTCCAGGACGTCGTGCGCCGACGGCGCATGGTGCGGTCGTTCACCGACGAGCCGCTGACGCCCAAGCAGGTCGAACGCGTGCTCGGCAACGCCGTGCGCGGCCCGTCGGCGGGGTTCACGCAGGGCTGGGCGTTCCTCGTGCTGGAGGAGCCGGGCGACCGTGAGCGGTTCTGGGCCGCGACGACCCCGACGACGTCGGCGCGCGACCTGAGCGGCTGGCGCGCGGGCCTGCGCAGGGCGCCGTTGATCGTGGTGCCGATGGCGTCGAAGCAGGCCTACCTGCGCCGCTACGCGGAGCGGGACAAGGCGGGCGCCCGGCTCGCGACGCCCGGCGCGTGGACGCCCGCCGACGAGGCGCGCTGGCCCGTGCCGTACTGGCACGTCGACGTCGGGATGGCGGCGCTGCTCATGCTGCAGACCGCCGTCGACCTGGGCCTGGGCGCGTGCTTCTTCGGCATCGGCGGACCCGAGCGGCCCGCGTTCCACGCCGAGTTCGGCGTGCCGGAGGAGTGGGAGCCGACGGGGGTGGTCGCCGTCGGGCATCGCGCGCAGGAGCCGGGGGCGGCCGGGTCGCCCGCGCGGCGTGAGCGCAAGCCGTTGGAGCAGGTCGTGCACCGAGGGCAGTTCCGCGCGACGGAGACGACGGGCGGTCCGTCCGCAGGGTGAGGCCGCGGCGCCGACCCGGCGTGGGCGGCGCGCGTCAGCCGGCGAGCCGCGCCCGCGTGGTCGCCGGCAGGCCGTCCCAGTCGTCGATGGTGTCGAGGTCGGCGGCGGCGCCCGGTCGTCGCACGACGACGGCGCGCAGCCCGTGGCGCGCGGCCTGCGCCTCGTGGGCCGCGCGCGAGCCGACGCCGAACTGGAAGTCGAACGGGGCGTCGGCGGGCAGCGCGAGCAGGTTGGTGCCCGCGTCGTGCCGGTCGGTGGCGATCGCGACTCCCGCGCCCGCCCGGGCGCCGTCCCCTACACCGTCTCGCGCGCCGTCCCGCGCGGCGGCGAGCACGGCCGCGACGTCGTCGGACGTGAGCGAGGGCAGGTCGGCGTGCGCCACGAGCAGCGTCGCGCCCGGGGACTCGCGCCGGATGCGCTCACGCGCGAGGTCGAGCGCGGCGTTGAGCCCGGGCTGCGTCTCCGGCTGGGGGAGCACGGCGACCGGGACGCGGCCCGTGTCGAGCCCCGCGAGCGCCTGCGCCGCGAACGGCGGGTCGGCCGTCACGACCACGACGCGGCTGACCAGCCCGTCCGTGGTGAGCGTCGCCACGACGTGCCGGGCGAGCGTGACGATGAGGCGGCGACGCTGCGCGGGCGCGAGCGCCGTCGCGAGCCGCGACTTGCCGCTGACGCCGTCACGCAGGGGCACGACCGCGACGACGGGCGCCGCCGGCGCTGTCACGGCAGCGCGTGCCCCGCGACGGCGAGCACCTGGCGGGCCAGGCGCTCGCGGCCGGCCGGGCCGCCCATGATGGTGTCGGTCACCACGACCTCCAGGCCCAGGTCGCGGATCGCGGGGGCGAGCGCGACGTCGGTGTCGTCGACCACCATGACGTCGACCAGTCCCGTGTACAGGCGGGCGACGCCGAGCGCCGAGACGTCATGGCCCAGCGTCTCCAGGATCTGCGCGGCGGGGCCCTTGATCGCCTGGCCGCCGACGATGGGGCTCACCGCGACGCGCCGCGCCGCCGTCGCGCGCACGGCCTCGCGCACGCCGGCGACGCCCAGCACCGGGAACACCGACAGGAACGGGTTGGACGGCGCGATGATGACCACATCGGCGTCCGCGACGGCGTCGAGCACCCCGGGGGCCGGGCGCGCGGCGTCGATGCCCTCGAACTCGACGCTGAGCACGGCGTCGGCGTGGCGGCGGCGCACGAAGTACTCCTGGAACGCCAGGCGCCCCGAGGGGGTGTCGACGAGCGTGGCGACGCGGTCGTCGGTCACCGGCAGCAGGCGGGCGTTGACGCCGAGCGCCGCCGCGAGCTGCGCGGTGACCTCGCTGAGCGGGGCGCCGGCGCGCAGCCGCGCGGTGCGCGCGATGTGGGTGGCCAGGTCCTTGTCGCCGAGCGTGAACCAGGTGTCCTCGCCGAGCGCCGCGAGCTGGGTGAGCGTCGCGTAGGTCTCACCGCGCAGACCCCAGCCGCGCTCCTCGTCGTTCAGGCCCGCGAGCGTGTAGAGCACGGTGTCCAGGTCAGGGGAGATCCACAGGCCGTGCAGCTCGGTGTCGTCGCCCACGTTGACCACGACGTCGGGGCTCACCCCGGCGAGCGCGATCCCGTGCGCCAGACGGGCGCCTCCCACTCCACCGGCCAACACGGTCACGCGAGGAACAACCACGCGCCGAGCCTACGCGCCGCGTGGGGCATGGCGGTCCCCGGAGCGGGGCAGGATGGGGGCATGGCTGTCTTCGCGTTTTCCGTCGCCCCGCTCGGAGCGGGCGAGTCCGTCGCCGACGAGGTCGCCGAGGCCGTGCGCGTCGTGCGCGAGTCCGGGCTGCCCAACCGGACCACGTCGATGTTCACCGAGATCGAGGGCGAGTGGGACCAGGTGATGCCCGTCATCAAGGCCGCGACCGAGGCGGTCGGCGCCGGTGGGCGCCGCGTGTCGCTGGTCCTCAAGGCGGACATCCGCCCCGGGTTCACCGGCCAGCTCGACGCCAAGGTCGCGCGCGTCGAGGAGCGTCTGGCCGCCGACGCCGCCGACGAGGGCCGCAGATAGGACGGGGGTCGGCTCGCCCCGCCCCGCGAGGACGAGCCGCCCCGAAGCGCGGGCGGCGAGCGCACGAGCGCGAACGCCGCGGGGGCCGCGCGTGTCAGCGCGCGCCAGGTGAGCGCTCTCGCGCGACCGGGCGAGCGAGCGCACAACTGGGGACACTGGGACGCGCGTAAAGTGTGCGGCGGCGCCGTCCGCGTGGCGGTCGGCCGCGCGGGGAGCAGCCCGCGCGACGCACTGGAGGACCCACACATCCGGAGGGGGGACGTTTGCCGCTCTTCGAGGTCGAACGCGACCGCCCGCAGCTCGTCAAGGGCGCGGACTCGGGTGTGGGGACGACCGCGCACCGCGTCGTCGACTCCCACATCGACGGCCTGCTCGGTGAGCAGGTCTTCCCCGTGTGTCCGGGCTCCGGACCCGACGAGCCGCACCTGCTGGCCCTCGACGCGTCCGGCGCCCCCGTCGTCGTCGAGTTGGTGGCCCGCCTCGACGACGACGCCCTGTCCCGCGCGCTCGACCACGCCGGCGCCGCCGGGCGCATGACCCGCGGTCAGCTCGCCGCGCTCTACCCCGCGGGGCCGCAGGAGTTCCAGCGCGACGTGGCCACGTTCTACGACTCGGTGCCGGTGCGGCGCTCGCAGCCGGGACGCGGCGGCGCCCGCCTGATCGTGATCTGCCAGGAGGCCGAGGAGCGCGTGCTCAACGCGGTCGACTTCCTGCGGCAGCCGTCCATGCCCGTCGAGGTGCTGCGGATCGGGGTTGTGCACGGCAACGACGGGCGCCGGTTCGTCGACGTCTCCCCACTCGTGATCCACCCGGCCTCGGCGCCCGACCGCCCGCAGATCGTGCAGGCGCCGTCGAGCGCGGTGATCGCCTCACCGGCGGCCACCGGGACGCAGGCCACCGCCGAGGACGTCGCGGTGGTCGCCGACGCGTTGAGCCGATCGCCGCAGGGCGGGGCGGGCGCCGAGCAGACCGACCGCCTCGACCCCGTGCCGCTGCCGGGGGTTCCGACGTCGCCGCCCGCCGCCTCGCCCGCGCCCGAACGGGCGACGCCCGCCGTCCGTCCCGTGCGGCGGCGGTCACGCACCGACCGGTTCTCGAACGCCGTGCCGGTGGCGCATGCTGCGGACGCTCCGGCGCCGAGCACGGCTGAGCCGGCCGCGGCGCCCCGGCCGGACACCGCGCCCGTGACCCCTCCGGTCGCGACGACGCCCGTGCCGCCGCCGCCCGCCCCGACATCTCCCGTGCCGCCGCCGCCCGCGCCGATGTCGTCCGAGGCGCCTGCCGCGCCGACACCGCCCGAGGCGGCGCACGCGTGGCTGTCCGAGCCGGCCGGGCACGCCGCGTCCGTGGCCTCGGACCCGGATCGCGCGGCGATCGCCTTCGGTGAGGTGTTCGCCGTCATCAGCAGTCCGCTCGACCCCCACTGGCCGGGCGCGCCCGGCCAGGACGAGCCCTCGGGCGCGCGCTGGGAGGCCCCGTTCGAGCCGCCGCGCCTGCGCCCGGCCCCGGCCCCCGAGCCGTGGTGGCAGTCCCCGGCGCCCGAGCCGCAGCCGGGCGACGCGACGTCGCCGAGCGCGGCCGACGAGGAGGTGGACGCGGACCTCGCCGCGCTCGCCGTGAGCCTCGGCGTCCCGACGCGCCTGGTGTGGGAGCGCCCGCGCCGCGGACAGCGGTTCGAGGCGACGCTGCACCCTGACGGCGTGATCGAGTTGGCGGACGGTGGCCGCTACCGCCACCCTGACGCGGCCGCGAGCGCCGTCTCAGGCTCGCCCGCCGCCCAGGGATGGTCGGTGTGGCGCCTCGGCTCGGGCACAGGCCGCACGCTGACCGAGGAGTTCCGGGCCCGCTTCGCCTGAGCGCCGGACCCGCGACGGCGTGGGCCGTCAGGGCGCGATCGTCAGGGCACGATGACGAGTTTGCCGGTCTGCTCGCCCGCCGCCATGCGCGCGAGCGCCTGTGCCGTCTGGGCCAGCGGGCGCTCGGAGTCGATGACCGGGCGCACGCCGGTGCGGGCGCAGAATGCGAGCAGCGCGGCGAGCTCGGCGCGCGTGCCCATCGTCACGCCACGCACCGAGATCTCCTGGAAGAAGACGCGCGTCAGCTCGGCCGACGGCGCGTCGCCCGAGGTCGCGCCGCACACGGCGATGGTTCCGCCGGGCTTGACCGACCGCACCGAGTGCGCCCACGTCGCCTGGCCCACCGACTCGACGACGGCGTCGACGCGCGCGGGCACGCGCGCGCCCGTCTCGACGGCGTGGGCCGCGCCGAGCGCGAGCGCCCGCTCACGCTTGGCGCCCGAGCGCGAGGTGACGGTGACCTCGAGCCCGGCGGCCGCGCCGAGCACGATCGCGGCGGTGGCCACGCCACCACCGGCGCCCTGCACGAGCACCGACTGCCCGGGCGTGAGCCGGGCGACCGAGAACAGCATCCGGTAGGCGGTCAGGTACGCCGTGGGCAGGCAGGCCGCCTCGGCGAAGGTGAGCGCGGCGGGCTTGGGGAGCAGGTTCGCGGTCGGCACGCTGACGTACTGGGCGAGCGTGCCGGGGTAGCGCTCGGACAGCAGTGAGCGCGGCTCCCGGGGGCCCACCCCGTGGCCGTCGGCGCCGATGACGCCGTGCACGACGACCTCGGTTCCGTCGGGGGCCACACCCGCGGCGTCGGTGCCGAGGATCATGGGCGTCTGCTCGGCGCGCAGGCCCACGCCGCGCAGCGCCCACAGGTCGTGATGGTTGAGCGACGCGGCGCGCACCTCGACGACCGACCAGTTCTCACGCGCCTCGGGCGCGGGTCGTTCGCCGACCACCAGCCCGTCCAGGGGCGCGTCAGGGACCAACTGGGCGGCGTAAGCGGCGAGCATCCGGCCAACGTACCGCCGAGCGTCCCGCAGTGTCGGCTTCCCTGGCTCGGAAGAAGACGCTCCGGGACGCTCGCGCCCGCGTCAGCGCAGTCCGTCCACGAGGGCCGCGAGGGCGCGGTCGAGTTCGGCGTCCGTGACGCCGCCGAAGCCGACGACCAGACCGGTGGCCTGGGAGGTGCGCGTGTACTCGGACAGGAGGTTGACGGCGAACCCGGCGCGGCGCGCCGACTCCTGCGCGCGCAGCGCGTCGGCCTGCGGCAGCAGCCAGGTCGAGTACATGCCCGCGAGCGGCCCGGCGAGCTCGGCATACGGGGACAGCGCGTCGGCCACACGCGGCGCGCGCTCGGCGTAGACGCGGCGGGCCGTGCGCACGACCCTGTCGACGTACCCGTCGCGCAGCAGGGCGAGCATGGCGCGCTGCACGGGCCAGGCGGCGGAGTCGTGCGTGACCGTGCGGCGGGCGTCGAGCGCGTCGAGCAGGTCGGGCGGCGGCACGAGCCACCCGAGCCGCAGCGAGGGCGCGACCGACTTGGCCGCGGTGCCGAGGTAGGCCACACGCCCGCGGTCGAGCGCCGCGAGTGCGGGCACGGGCGCGACGTCGTAGCGGAACTCGGAGTCGTAGTCGTCCTCGGCGACGACGGCGCCGGCGCGGCGCGCGGCGTCGAGCAGCGTGAGCCGGTCGGCGGCGGGCATGACGCGCCCGAGCGGGTGCTGGTGGGCGGGGGTGACGTAGGCGGCCACGGCGCCGGTCAGGTCGGTCACCGGGGCGAGCGCGGGCAGGTCGCGCACCTCGCGGCCCAGGTCGCGCACCGTGGCGACGGCCGCGCGGTAGCCCGGGTCCTCGACCGCGACGGGCCCGGCGGGCAGGGCGAGCAGCAGGTGTCGCAGGCCGGCGGACGTGCCCTGCGTGATCCGCACCTCGTCGGGGTCGACCGACAGCCCGCGCGTGTGGGCGAGGCGGTCGGCCAGCGCGGCCCGCAGCGCGGGAAGGCCGCGCGGGTCGTCGTAGCCGCGCGGGGCGGTGGCGGCCGAGACCTCGCGCCAGGCTCGGCGCCAGCCCACCGCGTGACGGGGGTCGATCCACGGGGTCCCGGCGTCGAGGCGCACCAGTCCGGGCGCGGGCGCCGGGCGGCGTGGGGCGGGAGCGTCGGCGGGCGCCGCGGCGTCGGCGGCGACCGTGGTGCCCGACCCGCGCCGGGCCGTCAGCCACCCCTCGGCGACGAGCTGCTCGTAGGCCTGCTCGGTGACCGAGCGGCTCACCCGGAGGTCGGCGGCCAGCGCCCGGCTGCTGGGCAGGCGGTCGCCGCGCGCGAGCGTGCCTGAGGCGATGAGGTCGCGGACCCGGCCCGCGAGCTGGACGCCGAGCGCGCCGGGCGCGTCGCGGTCGAGGGTGACGGGGAGCGTGGCCACCAAGTGTCCTGTTCAACTGGTCGGAAAGTGGCCCGTGACTGCGGGCCACCTGAGCCTGAGGGTAGCCGCATGTCCACGCACGCCACCTCCGCCGTCCCGCTTTCGCCCACCCCGCGCACCACGGTCGGGCGCGGGCGCACACGCATGCTCACCGACCGCGCCGCCCTGCACGCGCTGCTCGACGACGCGCTGATCGCACACCTCGGCGTGAGCGTCGGCGACCACCCCGTGGTGCTGCCCGTGGCGTTCGGCGTCGACCTCGACGGCCCCGACGAGGGCGGCACGCTGTACGCGCACGGCTCGGTCGCGGCGCGCTGGCTGGGCGCGGCGGGCGGGGCGAGCGTGTGCGTCACGGTGACCGAGCTCGACGGGCTGGTCGCGGGACGCTCGGCGTTCCACCACTCGATGGACTTCCGCTCCGCGGTGATCATCGGCCCGGCCCGCGTGGTCACCGACCCCGACGAGCGGGCGCGCGCGCTCGACCTCATCGTCGACCACATGATCCCCGCGCGGTCGCGGACGCTGCGGCCCACCACCCGCAAGGAGCTCGCGGCGACCGCCGTCCTGGCGGTGCCGCTGCACGAGGCGTCGATGAAGGCGCGCGCGGGCGGCCCCGGGGACGAGCCGCACGACATCGCGGCCGGCGCCTGGGGCGGGCATATCCCGCTGCGGCGCGTGGCGGGCGCCCCCGTGCCCGACGGCGACGCGCGCGGCGCCGTGCCCGAGGCTGTCGCCGCGCGTGCGGTGGGCCTCGGCGCGCCCGAGCCTGCCGGCACGCCTCGGCCCGCCGGCGCGACGAGGCCCGCCGACATGCCTCCCGCGGGAGCGCCTCAGCCCTGCGGGAGCTCGCCCGCTCCCGCGTCGAACATCCAGGAGACGCCGAACTTGTCGGTGAGCTGCCCGTAGTGGTCGCCCCACGGCGCGACCTCGAACGGCAGCACGTCGCTCGCGCCGTCGGACAGGGCCGCGTAGACGCCGGTGATGTAGTCGAGGTCGTCCAGGCCGCCGGTCAGGGCCACGGTGACGCCCGCGGTCGCGGGCACGTGCGGCATCATCGTCCCGGCGTCGGCGGCCATGAGCGTCAGGCCGGAAGGCGTCTCCAACTGGCCGTGCATGACGAGCGTCCGCTCGCCCTCGGGGACGCCCGGCATGTCGGGCATGTCGCCGAACGTCATGATGTCGAGCTCGCCGCCGAGCGCCGCCTGGTAGAACTCCAGGGCCTGGCGGGCGTTGTCCTTGAAGCTGAGGTACGGGTTGAGCTTGGCCATCATCCTGGTCCTCACGTGCGAAGGGGCGGGTCGTCACGTCAGACGGCGCCGCGCCGCAGGACTCATCGGGTGAGCCCGCGCACCTTCAGTGTGTGACCGTCAGGCCTGTGCCCGCACCCGCTCCGCCACGTCGAGGTCCTCCAGGAAGTCGCGCACGATCGGGCCGAGCTGGTCGAACTCGATGAGGAACCCGTCGTGCCCGTAGGGGCTGGTGATGATCCGCAGGTCGTCGGCCTGCGGGACCCACGCGGCGATGCGCGCGGCCTGCGCGGGCGGGAACAGCCGGTCGGAGTCGACCGCGACCACCAGCGTGCGCGCCGTGATCTGGGTCAGCGCCTGCTCGACGCCGCCGCGGTCGCGGCCCAGGTCGTGGGTGTTCATCGACTCGGTGAGCACGATGTAGGAGTTCGCGTCGAACCGGCGCGCGAGCTTGTCGCCGTGGTGGTCGAGGTAGGACTGGACCGCGTAGCGGCCGTCGACCATCGGGTCCTCGCCTCCCTGCGGCAGCCGCCCGAACCGCGTGTCGAGCTCCTGCGCCGAGCGGTAGGTGGTGTGCGCGATCTGCCGTGCGACCGCCAGGCCCGCGTGCGGGCCGTGCCCGTCGGGCTGGTCGTAGTAGTCGCCGCCGTGCCAGCCCGGGTCGAGGCGGATCGCCGCGAGCTGCGGGTGCGACCAGGCGATCTGGTCGGCGCCCGTCTGCGCCGACGTCGCGATGGCGGCCAGGCCGCGCACCTCGACGCCCGCCTCGGGGCCCATCACGGCCCATTCGAGCGCCCGCAGGCCGCCCATGGACGACCCGGCCACGAGCTGCCAGGTCGTGATGCCGAGCGCGCGGGCCAGGCGGATCTCGGCCGCGACCTGGTCGCGCGTGGTCACGCGCGGGAAGCGCGCCCCCCACGCCCGTCCGTCGGGCGCGGGCGACGAGGGGCCCGTGGACCCCTGACATCCGCCGAGCACATTGGGCACGACGACGAAGTACTTGTCGGTGTCGATCGGGCGGCCCGGCCCGACCATGTCGTCCCACCAGCCGGCCGTCACGTGGCCGGGCCCGGCGGGCCCGGCCACGTGCGAGTCGCCCGTCAGGGCGTGCAGCACCAGGACGGCGTTGCGCCCGTCGGCGTCGAGCGTCCCGTAGGTCTCGTACGCCAGCGTCACGGCGGGCAGCAGGCCACCGCCCTCGAGCTCGAGGCCGCCCACGTCGGCGAACTGGCGCCGACCCGGGTCGTCGCCCGGGCGCCAGGCGCCCGAGGCGGGCGTCAGCGGCTTGACCCGCGCGCGCGAGGTGGCCGGCGGCGTCGTCGGCCGGGGGCCGAAGCGCGCGGGCTCACGGGGCACGAAGGAGGCGATGGGAGTGGTCCTCGACGTCCGGGGCGAGGCCGGCTGCCCGGCCGTGACGGGGCTCAGGGTCTCACGCCCCCGTGCCGGACGCCGACGGCGTCGCGGGCTCGAGCTGCGCCTTGGCGGCGGTGAACCCGAGCTCGAGGTCGGCGAGGATGTCCTCGATGTTCTCGATGCCGACCGCGAGGCGCACGAGGCTCGGCGTCACACCCGACTGCGCCTGCTCGGCGGGGGAGAGCTGGCTGTGCGTGGTCGAGGCGGGGTGGATGACCAGCGAGCGCACGTCGCCGATGTTCGCGACGTTGGAGTGCAGTTCGAGCGCGGAGACGAACGCCTGGCCGGCGGCGCGCCCGCGCTCGCCCTCGGCGTCGTCGCCCACGTTGAGCTCGAAGGCGAGCACCGCGCCGGCGCCCTGCGGCACGTACTTGAGCGCCGCGGCGTGGTACGGCGAGGACTCCAGGCCCGCGTAGTGCACCACGCCCACGTCCTGACGCGCCTCGAGCCACTGCGCGACCTTCTGCGCGTTCGCGATGTGGCGCTCGATGCGCAGCGACAGCGTCTCCAGGCCCTGGGCGAGCAGGAACACGTTGAACGGGCTGATGGCGGGGCCGAGGTCGCGCAGCAGCTGCACGCGCGCCTTGAGGATGTAGGACAGGTTGACGCCGAACGCGCCGCCCACGCCCAGGTCGCGGGCGTAGACCAGGCCGTGGTAGCTGGGGTCGGGCTCGTTGAAGCTGGCGAAGCGCTCGGGGTGCTGCGCGTAGTCGAACGTGCCGCCGTCGACGATGACGCCGCCGATCGACGAGCCGTGCCCGCCCAGGTACTTGGTCGCCGAGTGCACGACGACGTCGGCGCCGAACTCGATGGGGCGCAGCAGGTAGGGCGTGGGCACCGTGTTGTCGACGATGAGGGGCACGCCGACCTCGTGCGCGACGCCCGCGACGGCCTCGATGTCGAGCACGTCGGACTTGGGGTTGGGGATCGTCTCGCCGAAGAACAGCTTGGTGTTGGGGCGCACCGCGTCGCGCCACTGCTGAGGGTCGTGCGGGTCGTCCACGAACGTCGTGGTGATGCCGAGCTTGGGCAGCGTGTAGTGGAACAGGTTGTAGGTGCCGCCGTACAGCGAGGAGGAGGAGACGATGTGGTCGCCCGCCTGGGCGACGTTGAGCACCGCGAGGTGGATCGCGCTTGAGCCCGAGGCGACCAGCAGTGCGCCGACGCCGCCCTCAAGGTTGGCGAGGCGGTTCTCGATGGCCTCCTGCGTGGGGTTGCCGATGCGGGTGTAGATCGGGCCGAGGTCCTTCAGGGCGAACCGGTCGGCGGCGACCTGGGCGCTCGGGAACACGTACGACGTCGTCTGGTAGATGGGCAGGGCGCGGGCGCCCGTCACCGGGTCGGGGGTCTGGCCGGCGTGGATCTGGCGGGTCTCGAACGACCACTGGGGCTGCGTGCTCATGGGGGCTCTCCGGGCTCGTGTGTGGCGGGATGCAGGTGGAGTCTGCTGAGTGCGGCCGCGGGGCACCCTGCGGGGGCCTGCTGCGTCGGAGGGAGGTCCGCGGCGAGCGTCTGCGCACGCGGTGCCGGGAGGCTCCCGGGCAGGCGAACGTGCGCTCGGTCAGCGGCACATTCGGCGAGTCATGCGAGTGACGGTAGCCCCCGCCCGCGTGGCGCGAAACCCTGATCTCTCTATTTGAGACGTCGATTTGAGACAGCGTGTCGGCTTGCCAAACGCGCCAAGAGTGCCATTCGACGTGCGCAGACCGACCATTGCGGGCACTCTGAGGTGCTGACGTGTCCGGAAGTTCCACTTCGCCCCATGGTGGCGGGGGCCGGGCGCGCGGCGAAGGGAGATCGCGTGCGCAGGCTTTGGCGACGGACGGCGGGTATCGCTCTGGTGTGTGGCGTCGTTTTCGGCGGGCAGAGCGCCGTCGGCGCGCCCACCGCGCCGTCGGACGACGACGTCGCCGCCGCGCGCTCGGCCGCTGCCGCCGCCGCGCTCGACGTCGCCGGCGCCGAGCAGCGGCTCGACGCGATCCGCGCCGAGCTCACCGCCGCGCAGGACGCCGTCGCGACTGCGGGTGAGGACTACGTCGCAGCCCAGCAGCGTCTGGACGAGGCCACCGCGGCCGCCGAGGCCGCCAAGGCCGACGCCGACGCGGCCGCCCAGGCCGAGCGTGAGGCGCGCGCGCAGCTCGCCGAGGCGTACCGCGTCGACGCGCGCGGTGACGGCTTCGGCGCGCTGTCAGCGGTCACCGGCGCCCAGGACGTGGGCGACGTCGTCGCCGACGGCGCCGTGCGCCGCGCAATCGACCGCAAGACCGCCTCGAGCCTCGCGGCCCACGCGAACGCCCGCGCCGCCTCGAGCTCCGCCGGCGCCCGGTGGGACGCCGCGCGCGCCGTGCAGGAGTCCGCCGCCGCGGACGCCCAGCGGGCGCTGGCCGCCGCGCAGAGCGCCCAGGCGGCGCTCGAGGCTCGCACGGCCTCGGCCGAGCAGGAGCGCGACGCGCTCGTGACGCGGCTGGCCCAACTGCGCAACACGACCGTCGAGCTCGAGCGGCAGCGCCAGCAGGCGCGTGAGGCGGCGGCCGCGGCGGCCGCGGCCGAGGCCGCGCGGCTGGCGCGACTCGCCGAGCAGAGCCCGTCGACCGACGGCGGGGCGCAGGAGGTCTCACGTCCGCAGACGCCGACGACGCCGCAGCAGCCCAGCCAGCCGACGCCGCCCGCGCAGCCCGCGCCGGCGCCCACCCAGCCGGCTCAGCCGACCCCGCAGCCCACCGCCCCGGCCCCCGCGCCGACCCCGACGCCGACGCCGACCCCGACCCCGACGCCCCAACCCCCGCAGCCCCCGACGTCGGGCGTGAGCGTCGGCACGGCGGCCCAGGGCCAGGCGGCCGTCGAGTGGGCGCGCACCAAGATCGGCGTGATGTACCAGTGGGGCGGCACCGGGAACCCCGGGTACGACTGCTCGGGCCTGACCTCGTCCGCGTGGTCAGCGGTGGGCGTGAACATCACGCGCACGTCGCGCAGCCAGTACACGCGCGTCGCCAAGATCAGCTACTCCCAGATGCGGCCCGGCGACCTGATCTTCTACGCGAGCAACATCTCGGACCCCGCGACGATCAACCACGTGGCGATGTACACGGGCAACGGCCGCATGATCGAGGCGCCGTCGGTGGGCTCCGCGGTCCGCGAGGGGTCGGTGCGGTGGTCCGCGACGATGATGCCGTACGCCGGGCGGCCCTAAGCCCTGACAGCGGTCAAGCGCGCGGCCCCCGGGGGAGATCCCCGGGGGCCGCGCGCTTGGGAGTCCCTCAGCTGGAGATCCCTCGGCGCAGGTTCGCGCCGCCCGTCCGGATGACCTCGGCGTACCAGTCGAACGACTTCTTGCGGTAGCGCTCGAACGTGCCCGAGCCGTCGTCGTTCCGGTCGACGTAGACGAACCCGTAGCGCTTGCTGAGCTGCGCCGTGCTGGCGCTGACGAGGTCGACGCACCCCCACGACGTGTAGCCCAGCACCTCGACGCCGTCGGCGATGGCCTCGCCCACCTGCACCAGGTGGTCGTTGAGGTAGGCGATCCGGTAGTCGTCGCGCACGGTGCGCACGCCGTCGACCTCGACGAGCTCGTCGCGCGCGCCCAAGCCATTCTCGACGACGAACAGCGGCTTGCCCCAGCGCTCCCAGAACTGGTTGAGCACCAGGCGCAGGCCCACCGGGTCGATCTGCCAGCCCCACTCGCTCGCCGGCAGCGTCGGGTTGGGGATGCCGCCCATGATGTTGCCGGCGCCCGGCGCCCGGTCCGGTGACGCGCTCTCGCACGCGCTCATGTAGTAGCTGAACGAGACGAAGTCGACGGTGTGCGCCAGCGCCTCGCGGTCCTCGTCGGTGATCTCCAGCTCGACGCCCTTCTCGCGCAGCGTGCGCAGGAAGTACCCGGGGTAGGCGCCGCGCACCTGCACGTCGCCGTAGACCAGGTTGGCGTGCTCGGCGGCGCTCGCCGCGAGCACGTCGGGCGGCGCGGGCGTGAGCGGGTAGGTCGGCATCGCCAGCACCATGCACCCGATCTGCGCGCCGGGCGCGAGCTCACGCGCCAGCCGCGTCGCGCACGCGCTGGCCACCAGCTCATGGTGCATCGCCTGGTAGAGGAGACCCTCGGTGAGGCGCTCAGGCGGCGCGATGATGCCGCCACTCATGAACGGCGCGTGGAACAGCGAGTTGATCTCGTTGAACGTGAGCCAGTAGCGCACGCGCGAGCCGTACCGCTCGAACAGGACGCGCGCATAGCGCTCGTACAGCCCGATCAGCTCGCGGTTGGCCCACCCGCCGTACGCCTCGGCGAGGTGCAGCGGCGTCTCGTAGTGGGAGATCGTCACCAGCGGCTCGATGCCGTGCCGCTCCAGCTCGTCGAGCACGCGGTCGTAGAACGCCAGCCCCTCCTCGTTGGGCTCGGCCTCGTCTCCCTGGGGGAAGATCCGGCTCCACGCGATCGAGAGTCGAAACACCCGGAACCCCATCTCGGCGAACAGCGCGATGTCCTGCGCATAACGGTGGTAGAAGTCGATCGCCTCGAGCTTGAGGTTGTCGGGGGTGGGCGCCGCGGTGCGCGGGCCGGCCAGGCCGTGCGGCAGCACGTCCTGCACCGAGAGCCCCTTGCCGCCCGCGGCGTATCCACCCTCGATCTGGTTCGCGGCCGTCGCGCCGCCCCACAGGAAGCCCGGGGGGAACGGTGGCGCGCTCATGGCGTGGTCCGACGGCGCGCGCCCGTGTCGCCCTGCCCCGAGGCGTCGCCGGCGTGCGCTGCGACGGGCGCGGGTGAGGCCGCGACCGTCAGCAGCGGGTCGCCGTGTGCGACAGGCCCGGCCGCCAGCACGTCGACGGCGCCGAACACCCCGGTGTTGGTGACCACGACGGGCGTGGTCAGGTCGTAGCCCGCCGCCGAGATCGCGGCGGCGTCGAACTCGAGCAGCAGGTCACCCGCGCGCACCTCCTGGCCGCTGTCGACGCGGGGGCTCAGGTGCTCGCCGCCGAGCTTGACCGTGTCGATGCCGACGTGGATGAGCAGCTCGACGCCCTCGACGCTGCGCAGCCCGATCGCGTGATGGGTGGGGAACATGGTCACCACTGTGCCGTCGAACGGCGCGAAGACGGCGCCCGCGCGGGGGATGACCGCCGCGCCGCGCCCCAGCGCGCCGTCGGCGAACACCGGGTCGGGCGTCTGGCCCAGCGGGATGACCGTGCCGTCGAGGGGGCTGGCGACCCGCATGTGGGCGCCGGAGTGCCGCGGCGCGGGCCGGGCCCCGCCCGACCCCTCGGGCGCTGCGGCCGACTCCTCGGCGGGCTCCTTGAGGAACGCGACGGTCAGCACGAACGGGATCACGATGGCCACGAGCGCCCCGGTGACCGCCCAGGCCACGCCGCCCTGCGGCGCGAGCGAGGGCCAGAAGCTCAGGCCCGACGGCGGCGCGGGGTTGTTGGACGCGGTCCCGCCGACGGCGATGATGGCGCCGCCGACGGCGCCGCCCAGCAGGCCGAACGCGAACGGCCGCTTGAGCGGCAGGTTGACGCCGTAGATCGCGGGCTCGGTGATGCCGGCCACGAAGCCCGACAGGGTCGCGGGCGCCGCGAGCTGGCGGCGGGCCGCGCTGCGCGAGCGCACCCACACGGCCGCCACGGCGGACGCCTGGGCGAAGACCGCGGGGAACAGCGGGGCCGCGAGGACCGTCACGCCCGTGGTGCCGAGCTCGCTGATGAAGACGGGGATCAGGCCCCAGTGGAGGCCGAAGACCACGAGCACCTGCCACAGGCCGCCCATGAGCGCGCCGCCGAGCAGCGGCACGGTGTCGAAGACCGCGTTGATGCCCGAGGACAGGCCCAGGCCGGCGTAGGTGCCCAGCGGGCCGACGACGATGAGGGTCAGCGGGACGACGAGCAGCAGCACGATCATCGGGGTCAGGAACCGCCGCACGGGCGCCCAGATGCGCGCGTAGAGCGGACGCTCCACGTGGCCTTGGACCCACACCGCGACGATGATCGGGATCACGCTGCCCGAGTAGGCGCCCAACAGCGTCATCGGGATGCCCGCGAATCGCGCAGTCGCGGTGGGCTCACCGATCGCGGGGAAGAGCGCGATGATCGCCGGGTGCACCAGCGCTCCCGCGATGACCACCGCGGTGAACTCGTTGGCGCGGAAGAACCGGGCCGAGGTGATCGCCAGGAGCACGGGCAGGAAGTAGAACGTCGTGTCCGAGATGCCGTTCAGGACGGCGTAGTTGGTCCCGGCGGGGTCGATCCACTGGTAGTTCAGCGCGAGCGCGAGGCACGCCTTGATCAGACCGGACGCCGCCAGCACCCACAGGATGGGCTGGAAGATCGCCGAGACCATCGCGATGAACCGCGCCACGAGCCCGCCGCCGGCCACGGGCGCGGCCTGCGCGGGCGCCGCGCCGATCAGGGGCTCCAGCTCCCGGTAGACCTCGGGCACCTCGTTGCCGATCACGACCTGGAACTGGCCGCCCGCCCGCGCCGTCGTGATGACCCCGGGCGCGGCGCGCACCGCCTCGGCGTCCGCCTTGTCGTCGTCCCGCAGGACGAAGCGCAGGCGCGTCGCGCAGTGCACCACCGACTGCACGTTGTCCCTCCCGCCGACGCCCGCCAGGACGTCTGCGGCTGCCTTGGAGTGGTCCATTGGATTCACTCGCCTTCTGCCGCGACATTGCGGCATGCCGAAGTCGAGACGCCCAGGAATGTCAGGGGGCAACAAAAAAACCCGGACTCGTCCACCATCGGTTCCGATGGTGTGAGCCCAGGTTTTGCCCGCCGCGCGGTAACAATCCTCAGACGTCCGCGAGCCCTCTCGCTCGCCTTTGCGACATTATCACGAAGCGGCCGATCGGTCACCTGACTGTTGTGCCAGACGTTCCACATGGACCGTCATATACATGACCTCCTCGTCCGTGAGCGAGGAGCCCGTCGCGCCGAAGACGTAGGTCTTGACGTGTTCGGCGATCGCCGCCGAACGCGGGTAGGAGTGCCGCGTGAACTCGACGAAGGACAGGTCGGCGTTGCGCAGCATCGCGTCGTTGGTCAGGCGCTGGAGCAGGAACTGCACGTGCATCACGAACCGGGCGTAGTCGGGGCTCTCGTCGTCGAGGGCGACCCCGAGCCCCGCCTCGACCGTCGCGACGATGTGGCGGACTCGCCGGAACAGCAGGGCCGTCGTCCCGTCCGGGAAGCCTCGCGTCGCGTTGACCAGGTGCATCGTGAGGAAGACGACCTCCTCGTCGGGCAACGGCGCGCCCAGCGACGCCGAGATCGACTCGACCATGCGCGTCGCGGCGGCAAACTCCTGGCCGTACAACACCCGTAGCTCCGGCATCGTGGCCGGCACCCGCAGCCCCTGGCCGAGCCGCTCGAGCACGAACTCCAGGTGGTCGACGACGGCGAGCGGCAGGTGGCGTCCGAGCGCTCGCCCGAGCGCCCGCTCGGCCTCGTCGATCGCCGCCGTCACCGCGGCGACCAGCCGGTAGGGCGCCCGGGTCAGGACCCGCAGGTCGTGCTCGCCCTGCTCGCCGCGGGCGAGCACAAATGTCTTGGCGACTTTGGTGTGGTCGATGGCGTCACCGGGTTTGAGCCCGAAAGCGAGTCCGCGCCCCATGAGAACGCGCTCATCGCCGCGCTCGTCAACGATGACGATAACGTTGTTATTGAGAACTTTGAACGCCGGGGAAGCGTGACGGGTCCCCTGATATGCCATGCGCGTGATTCTAGGGGGTGGGCAGAACGCGCGCGGGATATATGGGGTGAGAGATGAGGCGCCGTGCGCTCATCTATGGATCGGGATGCGCGTCCTGCCGGCGGGCAGGTGCGCGAGCGGCCCGGCGGGGTAGCGCGCGCCCGCGGCCTTGGGCGCGCCGACCAGGTCGCGGTCCGCCGCCGCCGCAGAGCCGTCAGGGTCCTCGAAGTCGGCGTCGGGGAAGCGGACGCGGGGCAGGTCCGCCGCGGTGACGAGGCCGACGACGCCCGCGGCGACAGCATCGGGTATGTCCGTCTCGAGCCACAGCCCGTCCTCACGTTCGAGGACGGTGACGGTGACGGGCTCCGACACGACGCGCGCGCCGACCTCTCCCGCGAAGGGCCGGGCGCCGTTGGCATACGTGTTGTCGTGGATGTAGACGCCCTGCCGTTTGGCGCCGAACCGCTCGTGGTCACCCTCCTCGGCGTTGACGGCCTCCAGGTAGGCGTCCCAGCCCGCCGGGCAGCCGTCGTAGGCGCTGGCGCCGCTGGCGGCGGGCGCGGCGTCGCGCCAGATCGCGCGCGGTCCGAGCGCGCCGGCGACGTCGGCGCCGGTGAACAGGTTGCCGATCCAGCGGTCGTCGCCGCCGAGGATGTTCGCGAAGCCGCGCACCGCCGTCGAGTGGGGCCGGTGGTAGGGCGTGACGCGGTCGAGGACCTGCCCGCAGCGCACGACGCCGCTGACGAGGTTGTTGACATAGGCGCCGCCCTGGGAGAAGTTCTCGACCGCGACGCGGGAGGCGAACACGTTGTGGTCCACCAGGTAGGGGCCGTGGGAGACCTCGACGAACAGGTCGCGGGTGTTGGAGTGGTAGACGTTGCGGGCGACGCGCGTGCCCTGAGCCTGCCAGTCGAGCCAGGTGCCGAGGGTGCAGTGGTCGACGCGGTTGCCGACGACGCGCACGTCGATCGCGGCGTGCAGTTTGATCCCGGCGATCTCGAAGCCGTCGAACTCACGCGCGTCGCCGATGTGGTGGATGTGGTTGTCCTCGATGGTCGAGAAGACCGCGCCCAGATGGCCGACGACGCCGTTCTGGCCGCAGTCGTAGATGTGGTTGCGGCGCACCACGTGTGAGCCGACGCGGTCGCGGGACCAGCCCTGCTCCAGCGCCTCGAACACGGACTCGAGTTGGTACTGGTAGCCGGGTTTGTCGCCGCGGACGGACGCGAAGTTGTGCCCCGTCGAGATCTCCTTGCCGAGCGAGACGGCCGCGCACTTCGAGTCGTGGATGGTGTTGTCCTCGATCACCCAGCCCTTGGCCCAGTGGGGCCCGACGAGGCCGGGCTGGTCGGCGGTCGGCGGGGCCCACGGGGTCGCGGCCTGCGCGAGCTCGAACCCGCGCACCGTGATGTAGTCGATGTGGCTCCGCTCGGGGTAGAACACCGCGGGGCGCACGTTCACCTCGGTCAGGGCCTCACGGGGGTCGACGTCGAGGAAGTTGGCCCAGATCACCGTGACGTCGTCGCCCACCTCGGCGTACCAGACCGCCTGCGACCACCGGGGGTCCTCGACGACCTGGGGCGTGTCGGTCCAGGCGTCGACGACGGTCTCGCGCCGCTCGGGGGACACGACCGCGGCGAGCGAGTAGACCTGCCGAAGCGCTCGGCCGTCGAGGTACACCGCGCCGCGCGTCGCGCGCTGGCCCTCGCGCTCGATGAGCCAGTCTCCCCACAGCTCCTGCGCGAAGGGGTTGAACGCGCCGAACAGTGCGTGGGGCGCCTGCGTGCGCCAGACGCCGCCCTCCGCGCGCGTCCAGCCGGTCACCGCCTCGGCGCCGGTGATCCGCACGCTCTCACCGGCGGCGGCCTCGAAGGTGATGCGGCGCGTGTCGCTCAGGCCCCCGCGCGGTGGGCGCACCCCCTCGCGGTACACGCCTTCGCGCACCCGCACGGTGTCCCCGGGCATGGCCCTGGCCGCGGCGGCGTTGATGGTGCGCAGCGGGGCGCCCTCGTCGCCGCGGTGGGCGTCGTGGCCGGTGACGGCGACGTGCCAGATGGTCATGATCGGGTCCCTTCGAGGTCGCCTCCCGCGCTGACCGTGAGCGCGGGGTCGCCGGTGGGCAAGGTCAGGTCGACGACGGCGTCCGCGACCGTGAGGCGATAGTCGCCCGCGAAGGCGTCGACGACGACGCGGCCGAGCGCGTCGGTGCGCGCCGTCGTCGGGCGAAGCCACCAGGCCCCCTTGATCAGGCCGCGCAGCGCGTCGTAGGCGGGCTTGGGTGAGCCGTCCGCGCGGACGAGCCCGCTGGGGGCGCCGAGCCACGCGCCCTCGTCGGTGATGCCCCAGTAGTTGACGCACGCGACCGCGGGGTGGGCGACGAGTTGTTGATAGTGCCGCACGATCTGCTCGGCCTGGCGCTCCTCGCCCTTGGGTGTGGACGGCCAGTGGTCGACGACGTAGTCGTTGAGGTCGGTGACCTGCGCCGGCATCGGGTCACCTGACAGCAGCGTGTTCTCGGTGAGGTGCAGCGGCAGGCCGAACCGCGCGAAGCGGGCGAGCACGTCGTCGAAGAACGCCTCGCCGCGGTAGCCCTGGTGCATGTGGGACTGCAGGCCGATCGCGTCGAGCCGAACCCCGGCCGCGAGCACGTCCTCGATGAGGCGTTCGTAGGCCGGCGAGAGGTTGAAGTCGTTGATCAGCAGCGTGACGTCGGGGTTGGCCCGGCGCGCCGCGTCGAACGCGAGGCGGACCATCGGCACGCGGCCGAGGCGCTGGGCGAGGCGCGTGACGGCGTTGTCCTCGCGGTCGAACACCGGCATGATCACCGCTTCGTTGATCGCGTCCCAGGTCGGCACGACGTCGCCCAGGTGCGTGACCTCACGCTCGATCCGGGCGCGCAGGTCGCGGGCGACCTCCTTGTCGTCCTCGCCCAGGAGCCAGCGCGGGGCCATGGTGTGCCACAGGAGCGGGTGTCCCTTGACGGCTACGCCCCGCGCGGCGAACCACTCGGCGGTGCGGCGCAGGCGCCGGGTGTCCGGTCGGCCCGCCTCGAGTTCGAAGCCCCGCCAGTAGAAGGGGAGAGTGGCCTGGTTGAACAGGTCGAGCCAGAGCGGCTCGAGGCGCCGCGCGGTCTCGACCGAGCACCCGCCGAACGGTGAGTAGAGCGGGGTCTCAGGCTCGCCGTTGGCGAGTCCGATGAAGTCGAAGCCGATGTTGCCGAACAAGAACGCGTGCTTCGTCTGCTCGACGGTGACCTCGCGCCCACCCAGCGGCTGGCCGTCAGCGTCGGTCAGGGTCACGGTGGCGCGCGTGCGCCGGTGCGCGAAGCGCGTGTCTGAGGTCAGGGCGGCGACGTTGCTCATAAAGGAAACTTTCCATCACGCCGGGCCTATCCGCCACACGAATGGCGCGCAGATCAACCCTGAGGCGCCGCGGTCGAGCGGCGCACGATGAGCTTGGTGGCCAACTCGGTGCGCTGTGTGGGCGCCAGCGCCGAGCGGGACATCTCGACGACGATGCGCGCGGCCTCCCTGCCCATCTCGCGCAGCGGCTGGCGCACCGTCGTCAGCGCGGGGGTCACCCACTGGCACAGGTCGACGTCGTCGAACCCCACGACCGAGACGTCCTTCGGCACGCTGAGCCCGAGCTCGGCGGCGGCGAGGTAGACGCCGTAGGCCTGCTCGTCGGAGCCGGAGACGATGGCGGTCGGGCGCTCGGGCAGGCTCAGCAGCGCGCGGCCGTGCTCGACGCCGCCGCTGACCAGCGAGTCCCCGTGCCGCACGAGCGCCGCGTCGACCGGCAGGCCGTGGCGCTGCAGCGCGCTGCGGTAGCCGTCGAGCCGGTCGTGGTGCGACTCGTCGACGATGGGGCCGGTGATGACGGCGATGCGGGTGTGCCCGAGCGCGATGAGGTGCTCGGTCGCGTCGCGTCCGCCCGCCCAGTTGGTGGCGGCGATCGTGGGCAGCGACGGCGCCGACGCGCCGATCGGGTCCAGCAGCACGACGGGCATGCGCAAGCGCGACAGCTCCTCCTCGGCGGCGACGTGCACATCGGCGGCCACGAGGATGACGCCCTCGGAGCTGCGGCGCGACAGGTGCTCGACCCAGGTGCGTCCGCCCGACGGCGTGGCCGTCGTCGTCACGACGAGGTCGAGGCCGAGCCGTGCGACCTCGGCCTGGGCGCCGCGCAGCAGGGTGGTGGCCCACTGCGTGTCGAGGGCGTTGATGACGAAGTCGACCAGGCCCGTGCCTGATCCGGGATAGGGGCGTCGGTGCTGGTAGCCCTGCTCGTCGAGCGCCTGCTCGACCTGTCTGCGCGTCGCAGCGGAGACCCCGGGGCGCCCGTTGAGCACCTTGGACACGGTGGGCACAGAGACTCCCGCGGCCTGCGCGACCTCGGCGATCGTCACGCCGCGCCGCTCCTTCGCCCCCGTGGGGGACGCCCCCTGCGCCATCTCGCTGCCCTCTCAATCGGCGACACGTTTCGGCGCTCGCGTTGACGGCGCCACTGACGGACCTTAACCTACCTGACAGCGAAAGCATTAAAGAAACTTTCGCGTCCAAGCGGCCCCACGGGGCGGGCAGAAGGAGCAACGATGCGTACGTCGACGACGACGGTTCTGGCACGCAGGGCGGGCATCATCGCGGCGGTCGCCGCTGTCGGCCTCCTTGCGGGGGCATGCGGCGGTCCGGGCGGTGGAGCCGAGGGCAGCGCCACCGAGGGCAGCGTCACGTGGTGGGGCTGGACCCCCGACGCGGCCAACGCGGCGAAGCTGATCGCGGCGTTCAACGAGGAGTACCCCGACATCGAGGTCACCTTCGTCTCGCGGCCGATCGACAGCTACGACTCGGTGCTCTCCCCGGCGCTGACGTCGTCGGACGGGCCCGACATCTTCAACGTCGCCCCAGGCTCGGCCAACGGAGGGGTCGAGACGTTCGGCGCCGGCGCGATCGACCTCACCCCGGCGGTCCAGGAGGCCCTCGGGGACGGCTGGCGCGATCAGCTCGCCGAGATCGGCGTCGAGGGTCTGACCGTCGACGACAAGCTCGTCGGCCTCTCCGCGGGCGCCGTCTACTCCGGCAACCTGTGGATCAACCAGGACCTTTTCGACGAGTTCGGCCAGAAGCCTCCGACCACGCTGGAGGAGTGGACGTCGGTCTGCGCCGCGTTCGAGGCGGGCGGCAAGGGCTGCTTCGTCCAGGGCGCGGGCCAGCACGCGTTCAACATGGACACGTTCGAGGCGATCATGGAGAACGTCGAGCCGGGTCTGTACCAGAAGGCCTCCCTCGGTGAGGCGTCGTACACCGACGGCGAGTCGGGGGCGAAGTTCGCCGAGGGCCTGGCGATCTGGAAGTCGCTGTTCGACGAGGGCGTCATGCAACCCGGCGCGACCGGACTGCAGCAGTACCCGGACGCGAACAACGAGTTCTTCGCGGGCAACTACGCCATGGTGATGATGGGCTCCTGGTACACGCAGTACGCGGTCGTGGACTCGAACATCGCCGCGCAGGAGGCCGCGGGAGTCTCGAACCCGCAGCCGATGACGATCCTCCCGATCGACTTCCCAGACCTCGCCGGCACCGGCGATGTCGGCAACATGTTCGGCGACGCCGACTACGGCCTGGCCGTCTCGGCCCGCTCGACGAACCAGGCCGCCGCCACGACGTTCGCCGTCTGGCTCGCGACCTCGCAGGCCGGCCAGCAGGCCGTGGCCAACACGCTCAACAACATCCCGGCCCTCAACGGCGTCACCCCGGCGTGGGACCAGATCGAGCTGGCCGACGCGCAGGTCCAGGCCGACGTGCTCTCGGCCTACACCGAGCAGGCCGCCTCGGCCACCCAGCCCCGCTTCGCCACGGTCTCGGCCGAGCTCAACTCGGGCTTCCGCGACACGCTGGGTGAGGTCGCCGAGGGGCGCATGAGCGGCGCGGACGCTCAGGCGCACTGGCAGTCGATCGTCGACGCACAGTGACCTGGGCGCCCGCCCGACGCCGCCACGGGCTCAGACATGTCGCAAGCGGCTACCCGTGGATCGTCCCGGCCATGGTCGTGGTCGTCGGCCTGATCTACTTCTCGATCGGCTACACCGGGTTCGTGTCCACCCAGCGGTGGAACGGCTTCATCCTCACCCCGTCGGAATGGGTCGGGGCCAGCAACTTCCAGACCCTCCTCGGGGACTCGATGTTCTGGCGCGCGCTCGGCAACACGGCCGTGTTCTACGTCGTGACGTTCACGACGCAGACGCTGATCGGCTTCGTGTTCGCCGCGCTGATGCACTCCACCGTCCGGCTCCGCGGGCTGTACAAGGTGGTCATCTTCGTGCCGACCGTGCTGGCCCCGGCGACGATGGCGCCCGTCTTCCGTGCGATGTTCGCGAACAACGGGGACATCAACTCCATCCTGTCCGCGGTGGGGCTGGACGGACTGACGCACACGTGGCTGTCAGACCCCCGCACGGCGCTCGGCGTCGTCATGCTCGCGACGATCTGGCAGTGGACGGGACTGACGTTCATCCTCTTCTACGCGGCCATGTCGCAGATCGAGCCCGAGATCATGGAGGCGGCGCGCATGGATGGCGCGGGCAATGTCCGCACCCTGTTCTCGATCGTCTGGCCCGCCTGCCGCGGGACGACCCTCGCCCTGGCGACCCTCGGTCTCATCGGCGCCCTCAAGACGTTCGACTGGCCCTACTTGATCTCACCCTCGGGCCTGGGCGGCGCCACCCAGTTCCTGGGCACGTACATCTACCAGACGATGATGCAGGAGAAGAACTTCGGTTACGCCGCGACGATCTCCGTCGCACTCCTCGTCCTGGCTCTGGCCTGCGGTGTCGCGATGTCGGCGCGCAGCCGCCGCGAGGGGAGGCGCTGAGATGTTCGAGGCCCGTACCAGGCTCCAGAAAGCCGTCATCCAGGCCGTCGTCACGCTGATGGCGCTGCCCTTCCTGTTCCCGCTTTTCGCCATGGTGCGTGGTTCGCTCGCCGGGCGCGGGTTCGGCAACTACGTCAAGGTGTTCGAGACGGGGGTGCTGTTCACCTACCTGCGCAACTCCGTGATCGTCTCGGTGTTCGCAATCCTCATCGTGTACGTGTGCACCATGCTCGCCGCGTTCGGGTTCTCCAAGTTGAGGATCGCGGGCAAGGAGCTGTGGTTCTGGGCGCTGCTGCTGGCCCTGACGATGCCCGAGGCCGTGCTCTTGACGCCGCTGTTCGTGACCGCGTCGACCTTCGACATGTACAACCAGCTCATCGCGGTGATCCTGCCGATCGCCGCGCTCCAGATCCCGTTCGCGACCCTGCTGGCCCGCAACTTCTACGACGGAATCCCCAATGAGCTGTTGGAGGCCGCCCGCGTCGACGGCGCCACCATCTGGCAGGCGTTCCGCCGGGTCGTGCTGCCCCTGACCCGGCCGATCGCCGCCGCCATCGTGGTGCTCACGCTCATCGCGGCGTGGAACGCCTACCTGCTGCCCCTGCTGATGCTCAACGACCCGAACAGGCAGGTGCTGACCCTGCTGCCGTCGTTCTTCATCAGTCAGTACACCAACGACCAGACCGGAGTCCTGGCCGCCGCCGTCATCGCGGCGCTGCCCATGGTCAGCGCCTACCTGGCGCTGCAGAAGTACTTCGAACGCGGCCTGGCCGCGGGCGCGCTGAAGTGACGCGCCCACCCGACCACAAGGAGACACAGATGGGTCTACTCGAAGGCAAGCTCGCCGTCGTCACCGCGGGCACCGCGGGCATCGGCAAGGCGGTCGCGACCCGATTCGTCGCCGAGGGGGCGAGCGTCATCATCACCTCCCCGTTCGCCGCCGAGGTCGACGCGGCGATCGCCGAGCTGGGGCCGCGCGCCATCGGCGTCGTCGGCGACGCCGCCGACCTGGGCGACCTGGACGACCTCGCGCAGGCCGTGGCCGACACGGGCCGCCGGATCGACGTGCTGCACGTCAACGCCGGACGCGACGTCGAGGCCACCGACGTCGCCGACCTGACGCCGGAGAAGTTCGACGCGGTCGCGGGGCTCACGTTCCGCGGCGCGCTGTTCACCGTCCAACGGCTCGCACCGCATCTCGCGGACGGCGCGTCCATCGTGCTGACCTCATCGATCGCCGGCACGAACGGCGGACCGGGCCACGCCGTCTACAACGCGAGCAAGGCGGCCGTGCGGTCGCTCGCCCGCACGTTGACGGCCGAGCTCGGACACCGGGGGATCCGCGCCAACGCGGTGAGCCCCGGCCCCACCCGCACCGCCGGGTTCGACCAGTTCACCGGCGGATCCGCGGACGTGGAGGCCGCCGTCGCGGCACAGGTCCCGCTGCGCCGGATCGGGCGCCCCGAGGAGGTCGCCGCGGCCGTGACGTTCCTCGCGAGCGACGAGGCGAGCTTCGTCGCCGGCGTCGAGCTCACCGTCGACGGCGGCATGAGCCAGGTCTGACCCCCTCCATCGAAAGGACAGCTCAGATGAGCAACCCCACCCGCTTCGCCGTCATCGGCGCCGGTTGGCGCGCGCAGTTCCACCTGCGGGTGGCCGCGGCGGACCCGTCGCGGCTCGAGGCCGTCGCCGTCATGGCGCTCAACGAGGCCGAGGCCGAGAACGTCCGCCGCCGCTACGGTGTCGCCACCGTCACCTCGCTCGACGAGCTGCTGGCCCTCAAGCCCGAGTTCGTCATCGCGGCGGTGTCGTGGCCCGCCATGCCGGGACTGCTCAAGGAGCTGACGGCACGCGGCGTCAAGGTCATGGGTGAGACCCCGCCGGCACCCGACCTGGCCGGACTGCGCGACCTGTGGACCAGCATCGAAGATGAGGCGTTGGTCCAGGTGGGAGAGCAGTACGTGCTCATGCCCGGCCACGCCTCACGCCTGGCGGTGGTCCGCTCCGGGGCTCTCGGCGCGCCACAGTCGGTCGAGGTCGCCTCCACCCACCTCTACCACGCGACGTCGCTCATGCGGGCCTACCTCGGCCTCGACATGGAGCGGGCCGTGGTGTCCGGCCGCAGTTTCGAGACCCGCATGACGCTGCCGCTGGGCTTCGACGGCTGGGCCGCCGACCCCGAGCCCGAGGCGCAGACCAGCACCTACGCCACGCTTGACTTCGGCGACGGCCGGGTCGGCGTGTACAGCTTCATGAACATGCAGTGGTGGAACCCCCTGCTGTCGCGCCGGATCGTCGTGCGGGGCACCTTGGGCGAGATGGTCGACGACACCGTCGTGCGCTGGGACGGCGTGGACCCGATCACCTCACGCATCGAGTACCGCCGCACCGGCGTGGACATGAACCTGGAGGGCAACGACGTCGTCCACACCTCGTTCGAGGGCAAGGTGCTGTGGCGCAACGCCTGGGTCGGCTCCCGCCTCTCGGAGGACGACCTCGCGGTCGCCGACCACCTGATGGCCGTCGGCGCCTGGGCGCGCGGCGAGGCGGCAGGCCCGTACTCGCTCGCGCAGGCCTGCCAGGACCACGCGCTGGGCCTCGCGATCGAGGAGTCGGCGCGCACGCATCGGGACGTCGTCGTCGAGGGGGAGCCGTGGGCATGAGCCACCCCGTCGCGCTGCGCGGGCTGATCCAGGTCGCCATCGTGGTCGAGGA